>NZ_BHVX01000001.1 GCF_003851545.1 Ralstonia sp. SET104
GCCGTTATGTATCGCGCTCAGCCTGGGCAGAGCACGACCTCAACAGTTTATTCAGACATAGCCTTTTTTATTGCCCGCAGAAAGCCTGCGTGAACGAAGCCACGCGGCACTGCGCGGTCATGGATGCCCGCATCCAGCTCGAACGCGGCCAGCGCTCGGCAAGCCATCCCTCACGCGGCGGGCCCTTACGCGTGCAGCTCGGCGACGATGCGCTCGGCAAGGAAATCGCAGGGCGGCCGGTTCGACGTGACGCTGCGCGCAAGAACAATCTCGAGCGAGCCGATCTCTGGCAAGCCGTGCGTGGCCCCGAGCAACGTAAAGTCAGACGGCACGGCACACCGTGCCAGCGGCGTGATGGCCAGGCCCGCTCGGGCCATTGTCAGCAGGCCCAGCAGGCTCGGGCTCTCATACGAGGTGCGGTACGCGATCTTTGCGCGCTCAAGGCTGCGGATCGCCTTCTCGCGTGCGACGCTTCCCGGTAAAAACACGGCGATGGGCAGGGGACGTTCACGCCAGATTTCCGTTGCCCCAGGGCCGGCTGCCCACACCATCGGCTCATGCCGCAAGAACTCGCCAGTCAGCCCTTTGACCCGCGTCGCGCAGACCAGATCCACCGTACCCTCGCGCAGCATTGGCGCCAGTGCAACGCTTGGCAGGCCGATCACCTGGATTTCGACCTTGGGATAGCTGGCCGAAAATTTCTTGAGAATCGGCGGAAACAACGACGACGCATAGTCGTCCGGTACGCCAATCACCACACGGCCCGTCACATCCGGCCGGACAACCGCCGCCCACGCCTCATCGCGCAGCGCAATGATCCGGCGCGCATAGGCCAGCAGCACCTCTCCGTCTTGTGTAGGCACCACGCTACGCGGCTTGCGTACAAAGAGTGCCTTGCCCAGCGCAGATTCCAGCGTCTTGATCTGCATGCTCACCGCTGACTGCGAACGGTACACAAGCTCAGCAGCGCGGCTGATCGTGCCCGTGTCTGCAACAGCAACGATCATGGTGAGAACGTCGACGTCAAGGGCCTTCATCTCGGTACGCATGTGCAGTCGCCTGTTTTTTGGTATCAGAAAAACTGAAAGATCCCATCAATATTATGCGATTTTCTTTTCTATCGCGGTGCAGCAAAGTCTGGGAAAAATGGAATTTCAACAATGAACGCGCGAACGCCCCTGACGACACTGGCCCTTGCCGGTGTATGGCCCCAACCCGCTTTTGCTTCCACAGCTTCAGGCACCTCCGTGCCCTACGTGGAGGCCGGGAGCGGCGAGCCGATGGTCTTTGTGCATGGGTCGTTGTGCGACTACCGCTATTGGGATCCGCAACTCGCCGCGTTGTCGAAGCACTTCCGCTGCGTTGCGCCGAGCCTGGGCCACTATTGGCCGGAAACCCACGCGTTTGGACACGGCGATTTCAGCTGGGCGGGGCATGTGACAGAGATGGCGGAGTTCATTGAAGCGCTGCGCCTGGGCCCCGTGCATCTGGTCGGCCACTCGCGCGGCGGCTGCGTGGCGTTTCATCTGGCGCGCCAATACCCACACCTGGTGAAGACGCTCACGCTTGCCGACCCCGGCGGACCATTGCAGGCCACACCGTCGGCCGCTACCGGCCAATTGCCGCCCGCCACCCAGGCGTTGCGAGCACAGGCCGCAGACCTGATCGAGCAAGGCGAATTCGACGCCGGCCTGAATCTGTTTGTGGACTCTGTCACCATGCCCGGCTTCTGGGGCAAGAGCACGCAGAGCTTCCGCACGATGGCGCTCGACAACGCGCTCACGCTGCCCAAGCAGTTGCGCGATCCGCTGCCCGCCTATACGCCCGAAGCCGCCAGTGAAATCCAGTGCCCGACATTGTTGATCGACGGGCAGAAGAGCCCGCGCATGTTCCGGAACACCGTCGAAAAGCTCCAGACATGGATCAAGGGTGCTGAGCGCCAAACCATCGCCGGTGCCTCTCATGGCATGAACATCGCCAACCCTGGCGCATTCAACCGCGCGGTTGCGGCGCTGGCTGGCCAATAGCCCAAAGCCCCATAGCCGCCCCACAGCCCCACAGCCAATGCACCGCGCACCCAAGGCGCCTGCCTGATCAGCAGGCGCCTTTTCACAACACACTTGCCCGCTTACGCCGCCGCCGTCAGCCCTTGCATCGCCTCACGCACATAGGCGATCAGATCAGGCCCCATCCACGGGCTGTCAGAAAGCTCTGGCTCGCGCTCCATCGCCACGCGCATCTTGGCCTGCGTTTGCGGATCGTCGCCTGCATACGCGCGAAACAGATCAACCCAGTGCCGGGCAAGCTGTTGCATGGCAGATGCGTGCGGCGGCGTGCCGTTGGCCAGATGCTGCCGCACCTCCGCAATAAGGGCCGGCCATTCATTGGCACGCTTGCCGAAGTTCTCGCGCATGAATTGCAGCTCTCGTGGCGACAGGTACTTCGCATAGATCGTCAGCTTGGTTTCGTTGGCCGCCTCCATGATGAAGTCGAGCATCTGCAGGCTGATGCCCGTGCGCTCCTGCAATGCGGGCTCGTTAATGTGCATCGTGTGCAGCTTGGCCGCGAGGATCGGGGCCGGCGCTGCGTCCTGCGCGAGCAGTGCCATCCACTGCTTGGCCAGCGCCTGCGCTTCGTTGCTGCGCGAGGCCACTTGGCGCGTCATCGCATCCTGCACGGTCGACACCAGCGCCGCTCTACGATCGTGGTCAGGGGAATGTCCGGATTGGCCAGGAAAGCCCCGACGTCGGCCAGCGACATGCCGAAGCGCGCAACGCCTGGATCTGGTGCAGACGAGCAATGTCAGCCTTGTCGTACAGCCGGTAGCCGCTGTTGGAGCGGGCCGAAGGCGTGAGCAGACCGATGGCGTCGTAGTGATGCAGCATGCGCACCGTCAGGCCGCAGCGTTTGGCGAGATCACCCACTTTCAACAACATGGTTGCTCCTGTCACCTGGCTTGGACACAGGCTAGGACCTCACACAATGCGAGGGTCAAACACAACATCAACGGATCACATTGGGCGGCGCCCGAAGAAGACGCAGGCGCGCCCCGCATTCTGAACCACGCCCCTCTTTGGTGGGGGCCGTCACCCGCCAACCCGCGTCGCTCCTAGCGTCATAAAAATTTCATTTAATACTGTGTTCAGGCCTCCCTCAGGAGTCCGTTTAGGCGGAATGTCCGATCTTGCGTCTGCTGCCAACGTCATGACTTTTTCACCGCTTCCCCTGCCCGCGGGTCTTGCACCCGAGATGTTGCGCACGGTGTTTCAACCGATCTTCCGCTTGTCCACCACCGAGGTGCTTGGCTACGAGGCACTGCTGCGCGGGCCGCCCGGCTCGGCCATGGAATCGCCCGCGGCGCTGTTTGCCGCAGCGTCGGACACCGCGGGCACGATTGCCCTGGAGACCACCGCCGCGCGGCTGGCCATCGCCAGCTTCTCGGCGATGCGCCTGCCGGGCAAGCTGTTTCTGAATTTCAGCGCACAAGGCGTGCGCCAGCTGCTGCAAGACCATGCCCGCCTGCTGCACGCGATTGCCGACCACGACCTGCACCCCTCGCGCATCGTCATCGAGCTGACCGAGCAGACACCCATCGACGATCTGGCCAGCTTTGCCGAGGCGTTGTCGATGGCGCGCGACTTTGGGCTGCAATGCGCACTGGACGACTTCGGCACCGGCAATGCCAACCTGAACCTGCTGATCGAACTCACACCCGACTTCATCAAGCTGGACAAATACTTCGTGCGCGACATCGCCAAGCACCCGGCCAAGCTGGACATAGCGCGCACGCTGCAGCAAACGCTCAACGGCGGCGCGACCAGCATCATTGCCGAAGGGCTGGAGACCGAAGACGAGCTGGGCGTGGTGCGCGATCTGGGCATCCGCTTTGGGCAGGGCTTCTTCCTTGCACGCCCGCAAGACAAACCCGCCATCGACATGTCGAGCCACGCAGCGCGCGTGCTGCAATCTTCACAGATTGCGGTGTTTCCGCAGGCGGTGCGCGTAGGCTGGCGCGCCATTACGGCCAGCAAGCTGTTGCGCCTGGCCCCCACGCTGCCCCTGCGCTGCAGCAATGACGACGTGCTGCATCTGTTCAACCGCCACCCCGATCTGCCCGCGGTGGCGCTGCTCGATGAAGACGAACGCCCGCTCGCGCTCATCGCGCGCCGCGCCTTTATCGACCGCTATGCGATGCCGTATCACCGCGAGCTGTACGGCAAGAAACCCGCCCTGACGTTTGCCAACCGGCAGCCGGTGCTGGTGGAGAAATCCGCTTCATTGGAAGACATGTCGGCGCTGCTGATGAACGAAGACCAGCGCTACCTGACCGACGGTTTCATCATCACCGAGCACGGCCGCTACCTGGGCCTGGGCACCGGTGAAGAGTTGGTGCGCACCGTAACCGAAATCCGCATCGAGGCCGCACGCTACGCCAACCCGCTCACGTTCCTGCCGGGCAACATCCCGTTGAACCTGCACATTGAACGGTTGCTGGAAGCGCGGGCGGAGTTCTACGCCTGCTATGTTGACCTCAACCACTTCAAACCCTTCAACGACCAGTACGGCTACTGGCAGGGCGACGAAATGCTCAAGATGGGTGCCGCTGTGCTGGCCGCCGCGTGCGAGCCCACGCGCGATTTTCTCGGCCACGTGGGCGGGGATGACTTCCTGATCCTGTTTCAGAGTGCCGACTGGCAAGCGCGCATCACGCAAGCCATGGCGGCGTTCAATGCCAACGCGCTTGCCATGTACACGCCCACAGACCGCGCAGCCGGCGGCATCCACGCTGAAGATCGCAAGGGCCTGCCGGCGTTCTTCCGCTTCGTGACGATGGCCGTAGGCGCGCTGCACGTGCACCCGGGCGCCGCGCGCAACAGCGACGACATCGGCACCGCTGCGGCGCTGGCCAAACGGCGTGCCAAGCAAAGCGACGACGGTTTCTATCTGGAAGCCATGCACCCGGCCCCGCCCGTGCGCGCCACGGCCTGAAACATTGAGGCAACGCTACAGCATTAACGGAATCGGCCCAGGCAGCGCGGCTTTCACCACCACTGGCGTCTTGTTGGCGGCGTGGAGCCTGGTGATGGCATTGCGGATGTGGAAGTTCACGTTGCGCTCGGTCATCTCCGGGATGGCCGCGACTTTGGCTGCCGCGTTGCCTTCGGGCAGCTAGTGCAGCGTCTGGCGCTTGATGCCTTTCAGGGGCGCGGCGGCATCCGGCAAGATTTTTGTTGGCCATCAGCACGCCGATGCTGGCGTGCGCGTGTTGGCCGCATTGCCACGCCGGGTCGATGGCCGCATAGCTGCGCGCAGATTATGAGCGCCCATCCCGTCGGTGGTTTTCATATTTCCAGCGCGGCGAAAAGCGTGATCAGCCTTGCGTTTTGCTGGCGGCACTCGCTGGCGTGCTCGAGCCATCAATAATCCGAGCGAATTACCCAGCATTCGTGGTTAATGCATGCATTTGGTTTTATCGAATATATAAACAACGCAAAACATCGATAAACATCCAGATAATCGCCATGCCTTGCGCAAGAAACAGAGCGATTATTTAAATGCGATCGTAATGCGACATTCGGGCGTGATTACCACTGCAGCTTTCCGCCCCTGACAATTCCTCCTACAGCGTCCGGGGTAAGCGAAATTCGTATTCTCGGTTTCCCGTTTTGCGCGCGACCTTTGCCTGAGTGCCCACCTGTGCACATGTCTAGGCGCGGTGTCGAAAACGCCGCAAAGCGTGCGCTGGCGCCACATCCGAATGATGCGAGAGTGCGACACACAGCAAGGATTGCGCCCCAGCCACGCGACAAAGTGTCGCAGTAAAAATAACAATAACGACGTTATACGTGCAGGCTAATCGACGTTTGAAAAAATTGACGTGTCAGATTTACACATGTATGTGGCGCGCCGCTCCCACGGCGGCAATTTAGGCTGAAAACGCCTTTCTTATTGCGCTTTCAGATAGTCAGCGAAACCCTTACAGTCTCGCCCGTGACTCGCCTTCTCGATGTAGTCGAGACCCCGACAAGAAACACGACGGTACGAAGCAACAGGGTTTTTTGGCGCGTCCTTCACGCTCGTCACTCCCCCGGTTTGTGGCGCTTTTTCAACTCGGATCTTTCCGGGATTGGCGAAGCTTTGCCCAAATTCAGAAAAGTGATGAGTGATTACCGCGGCGGCTCCCGCCATTAACTCACTTTGCACAGGATGTCCCGTTTCATGCGTACCCGATTCCTCTCTCTGGGCCTGGTTGCCGGCGCAGCGCTTGCGCTCTTTTCTGCGCCCACCCTGGCCAACTGCGTTGCTAATCCCGCCACGCAATCCAACAGCACATTCCCGGCCAGCCTGACCGGCAAGCTGGCGTACCACAGCTACGTCAGCTACGGCGACGGCACCAGCCAGATCTTCATTTACGACTTCGCCGCACGCTCGCTCACGCAGGTATCAAAGGCGGCCTGGGGCATCCAGGACCCGATGAACGCGGTGTTCAGCCCCGACGGCAAGTGGATTGCCTTCATGGGCATCACCAACGGCGCGTGGAACGTGTTCTTCTGGCAAGTCGGCTCGACCAGCATGCCGATCAACCTGACCAACAGCACCGGCCAGACGCGCAATGAAGATCCGAAGTTCAGCGCCGACGGCAAGTCGCTGCTGTTCAAGCAGAACGGCGACGTGATGCAGGCGGCGCTGTCGTACACCAGTTCGGGCCCGGTGTTCACCTCGCTCGTGAACTTGACGCGCACCGCGCCGACGGTGGAAGACTCGATGCCGTTCCCGACGCCGGACGGCACCGCCATGTACTACGCCACGGGCACGGGCGCAGGCATGGGCCTGTACAAGCAGACGATGGGCAGCACCACCAAGGTGGCCTTTGACACCCCGGCGGGCCTGGCTACGTACTACCCGATCGTGCGCGCCGATGGCACCGTGTTCTACGCCCGCTGGCTCGACGCCGCCAGCCAGGCCGATCAGATTTACACCAAGCTCAACCCGAGCGATGCACCGAACCAGTTGCCGCTCAACGACTGCAACAGCAACAACTCAGACCCATCGCCCGTGAACAACACGAACTACGTGTTCTTCTCGTCGACCACCAACGGCGGCTATCAGCTCTTCCTGGGCGACGCGACCACCGGCCAGCGCTGGAGCCTGTCGCAGTTTGGCGTGAACTCGGACACAACCAAGGCCAAGCTCGGCTCGAACTACTATGCCGGCGCCGCCACGTCGAACGTCGCACAGCAGACGGTGCTGCTCTCGCAAGGCCGACCGGCCAGCGCATCGTCCAGCTACGACGACACCGTCGCCCCCGCCAACGCCTTTGACGGCGACACCGTCAACACGCGCTGGGACTCGATCGAAGGTAGCGCCGCCGGCACGCAGTGGCTGATGGTGGATCTGGGCTCGACCCGCACCATCAACGGCGTCGACCTGTACTGGGACGCGGGCGCCAAGGTGTATTCGATCCAGACCTCCAACGACGGCGTGAACTGGACGAACATCTACTCGACCACCAACGGCGCAGCGTGGGGTCACGCAGTCCTCTCCAACCTCAAGGGCAGCGGCCGCTATGTACGCATGTACGGCACGCAACGCGCCACGGAGTGGGGTTACTCGCTGGATGAAATGCAGGTGTGGGGCTACTAAGCCGAAACATCAGCGTCGCCTGACATGACAACGCCCCGGCGGCTTCGGCCATCGGGGCGTTGTCTTTTTTTGGGGCATTGGCACGCCACGCAGGCGAACGACGTGGCAATACGGTTTCAGGTGTTCATCTGCCCGGCATATATGGCGCTGCCTGCACAACGGGTGCGATGCACCCGTCGCATTGGGGGCTACCCCTAAATTGTCAAAAGCTGAACATTCAGCCCGTGCACGACTCGGCACGATGGCGTCTCCGCACCACGCCAGAGAATGGACGATGCCCTCCCGTACACCACCGCACCACACCCCACCGCACGGCATGAGCCGGCGCAATTTCCTGACCCTCGGCGCCGCCGTCGCTGGCCTTGGCGCGCTGGGCCTGAACCTGCCCGAAGGCGCGCTGGCAGCCACACATGCCGCCACCGATGCAACCGATGCAACCGACACCAAATGGCACGCCGGTCAGCTCGCACACCTGATTCCGGCTGCCAGCCATGATCGCTTTCTCATCAAGGCATCGTTTCAGGCTCCGCTCGCGCATGCGCCCTGGCTGCTGGTCAACGGCAAGCGTGTCGCCGGCGAGCAAACGGATGCGACCGGCCGCTTCTGGCGCTTTGACGTGCGCGGCCTGCAGCCCGCCACGCAATACACACTGCGCATTGTCGATGGGGGTGGCAAGCCGCTGGCTGACGCGTGGCCGCTGCGTACTTTCCCTGCCCCCGATGCCACACCCGCACGTCTGCGCATCCTCGCTTACACATGTGCGGGCGGCTACGACGGGCCGCCAGTGGCCGGCAAGACTGCGTGGCTCGACATGGCCGCACGCCGCCGTCTGCTGGCACGCGGCATGTCGTTCGCGCCCGATACCGTCATCGCCAACGGCGACCACATCTACTGGGATCTGCAAACCTCGCAGAACAAACCCTTCGCCCGCCAGGTGCGCGAGCTGATGTGGGCCAGGTTTGGCGGCGCACTCGACATGTCGGTGCCGATGTCGCACCCGAAAAACGAAGCGATCTTCACCCGCGTGTGCGACTACCAGATCAGCGGGCTGTACGGCACCACACTGCGCTCCACGCCCGCGTATTTCCTGACCGATGACCACGACACGTTCGAGAACGACGAGTTTGACGACAAGGTCGCCACGCTTCCGCCCGAGCCGTACGGGCTGGTGGGCGCGGAGCTTACGCAGCATCGCTATTACCCTGAGTTCCTGCCCGACACCAATCGCCCCGTATGGCTGCCCGGCGGTGACAAAGCCGGCATGCCTGCCGACACCAACAGCGCCTTCGGCACCCTGCGCTACGGCGCGCTGCTCGAAGCCGTTCTGTACGACTGCCGGCGCTTTCTCGACAACAAGGGCATCCACGCACGCGTGGTGCCGCAGTGGGTAGAAGACTGGCTGGTCGCACGCACCCGTGCGGAAGATACGGCGCACTTCTTCCACGTGCCGTCGCTGCCATTTGCATATTCATCGGGCAAGCTGGGCGACTGGTATCCGGACCTGCTCGACAGAAAGACGGGGCGCCTGGTCGCCAACCAACCGAAGCCCGGCTGGCAGGCCGGCTGGCACACGCAGCATCAGCGCCTGGTGGCTGCGCTTGCCGGGCAGAAGCAGCGTGCGGCCGTGATCGTGCAGGGCGACTTCCACGCGTCGGCGGCCGGGTCGATGTCGCGCTCGGGCGATCTGGCGTTTGCACACCCGGTCCACACGGTCATGACTGGCACGCTGGGCACCGGCGACCTCGCCTTTCCCTCGGCGTTTCGCAGCATCGAAACCACACCCGCGCTGTCCGTCGCCATGCAGGAAGCCTTGCGCCCGACCGAGAAGAACGGCTTTACCATCATCGACGTGACGCCCGAGAAAATGACCTTCTCGCTGTTCATGTGGCGCCCGCCAGAGCCGGTGGAAGCCATCGACACCCTCCAGCCGTCTCTCGTGTACGAGGTGCCGCGCCTGGCTTGAGGGGGTGCACAACAACAAGGAGACGCATGACGAAGATCTGTATCGTGGGGGCCGGTTCGATCGGCTGCTATCTGGGGGGCCGCCTGCTGGCCGCGGGCGCAGACGTCACGCTGGTCGGCCGCGCGCGCATCGGCGACGAGCTGCGCGCACACGGCCTGACACTGACGGACTATCGCAACGGCCGCTGGCAAGTGCCGGCTGCCGGCGCGCGCTACGTGACCGACCCCAACGCGGCAGCCGATGCTGACCTCGTGCTGGTGACGGTCAAATCCGCCGCCACGCCATCCGTTGGCAATGCGCTGAGCCCTGTGCTGCGCACGGGTGCAATCGTCATCAGCTTCCAGAACGGCCTGGGCAATGCCGATGTGCTGCGCGCCGCCTTGCCGCATCACACCGTGCTGGCCGGCATGGTGCCTTTCAACGTCATGCAGCCGGAACCCGGCGCCTTCCACCAAGGCACGGGCGGTGAGCTGCAGGTGGCGGCATCCCCCATGCTGCAGCCATTTCTGGATGACTTCCGCCGCGCGGGTCTGCCACTCATGGAACAGGCCAACATGGCAGCAGTGCAATGGGCCAAGCTGCTGCTCAACCTGAACAACGCCATCAACGCACTGGCCAACCGGCCGTTGAAAGAAGAGCTGTCGCAGCGCGCGTATCGGCGTTGCCTGGCGCTGGCGCAAACCGAAGCGCTGCGGTTGCTGGCGCGCGCGGGCATCCAACCCGCCAAGCTGACGCCCGTGCCACCCACGTGGATTCCGCGCCTGCTGGCCACGCCCGATGCAGTGTTTGCACGACTGGGCGGCAAGATGCTCGCCATGGATCCGCTGGCGCGCTCGTCCATGTCCGACGATCTGGCTGCGGGGCGCCCCACTGAAGTCGACTGGATCAACGGCGAGGTTGTACGCCTGGCGGAACGTCTGGGCCAACGCGCCCCGGTGAATGCGCAACTGTGTGCGCTGGTGCATGCCGCCGAATCTGCCACCGAATCATCCAAACGCCCGAGCTGGCCGGGCCACGATCTGCTGGCGGCATTGCGTGCGGTGGGCTAGTCTGCGCCGGCCTCGCTCGCGCCTAGCAACAGCGCCATGTCTTGAATCTCGATGTGGCCATACCGCAGGCGAATCGCACCGAGTTTAACGAGTGCCTGCAGCTCTTTGCTGAGCGTCTGCCGACTGATGCCCAGCATCATGGCCAGCGCGTCTTGCGAAGTGGAGATGCTTGCGCGCCCTTGCGCCGATAGCGACACGTCGCCATGCGCCAGCGAAGCAATACGCCGCGCCACACGCGCCCGCGTGCCCTGCAGTGCCGCACTCGCCAGTGATCCATAAGCAAGCCGCAAACGCGTCGCCACCAGCCGCGCAATCGCGCCGGCAAATGCCGCATCGCACATCAACGCTTCAAAGCACGCCACGCTCACAGCCAGCACTCCGGAATCTTCCAGCGCGATGGCGCAATGGCCGCGCGGCCGCTGGTCAAGTGTCGACACACCGCCAACCCAGTTGCCCGGCTCAACCAGGGTGAGAATCGCCTCGTCGCCCTCGGCATTGAAGATCGACAACTTGAGCGCGCCGCTCGCCACGCCAAAGAAGGCGTGCGAACCGGCGTCCATCGGATCGCCCTGACGGAACAGGAATGCGCCCGCCGCAACAGGCACGGGCGTGGCGGCCTCGAGCAAGGCATCAGCAACGCGGGGCGGCAGACTTTGGAACCAGGGGTTGGCAGCAAACGCATTCGTCATGATTCCACCCTCAACCGTCAGCCGCGTCGTCCCAACACCCATCCCACCGAGAACACATATCGGCTGCCACCCACCACACGCGTCACACTGTGCTCGCACGCATCGGGCCGGAACAGTTTGATGCGCGGTGTCTCGAAGATCGGGTTGGCGCAGACAAACTCGCCGCCCGCACGCGGCGATTTCAGCACGATGTTCAGGCGATAGTGCCGGCCGTTGGAGACCGGATCGGTATGCGGCGCAATCTCTGCGCCGTCCGGATAGCGGAGCAGATAACTGTCGAACGGTATGGGCCACACCGCGGTGGCCAGCAGCATCTTGTCGTAGCCCGTGCCCTGCCGGCCGCACTGCCAGCGCAAGGCCGTGCTGAAGAATGTACGCAAGGAAGACATGAGAACAACCGGGCGATGGAATCCGGGCATGGTAGCCGGGAACTATCGGCGTTTGTCGAATTTATTCCCGTACGCGAAGGGCGCCTGGTAGCACGCGTGATCCAGCTCGGCCACGCGCGCGTGCAGGCGTTCCTGCACCTCTTGTACGGCGAGGTTGTCGGCCACGGGGCCGATCTCTTCCAGAAAGAAGCTCAGCAGCGCACCGGCCTGGATGTTGCCGATGCGCGCTTCCATGTGCGCGGTGAAATAACGCTGGATGGATTGAACGGCCTCTTCGCGGACGCCGCCTTCAAGTTCGATGGGTATGCACTGCGCCGGCGGTGGAGGTGAAGGTGAAGGTGGAGGTGGCGCAGGAGCCCGCCAGCTTACTGCCCGCGACCGTACACATCGAGCAGCTTGAGCGTGACGCCGTTGGTCCAGCCGAACCCATCCTGCAGTGGATATTCACCCCCGCCGCCACCCGTGCCGGTTCCATCGACGATATATTTCTCGACGAGTTTCTGCTGGCTGGCATATAGCTGCTCGACACTGCCGAGAAAGCGCTCACCAATCGCCTGCGCGAGTGGTTGCCAGCCGTATCGCTGCGCACCTCGCAGTGCAATCCATTGGAGCGGCGCCCAACCGTTCGGGGCGTCCCACTGCTGGCCGGTCTTGAATGTCGTGGTCGACAGCCCGCCCACCTGCAGCAGCGCTTGCTGCGTCCACCACAACGTCGCCCATGCGCGATCGGGCCGCGCGGCGCCGACGAACAGCGGATACGTCATCGCGGCAGAACGGTTGTCACGGATGCGGCCGAGCTGCCAGTCGTAATCGGCGTAGTAGCCGGCGGGATGCCACAGGTAGCGCTCGATGGCGATGGCGCGTTTGCCCGCGTGCACGGAATACTCCACCGTGCACGCAAAATCGCGCGCCGCAGTGCAGCCGCGCGCGATGGTCTTCTCCAGCTGGAACATCAGGCTGTTCAAGTCCACCGGCACGATGGACGTGGTGCGGATGCTGCCCAGCGTGGCGTTGTCACCAAACCAGCGCGAGCTGAAATCCCAACCGCTTTCGGCCGCCGCGCGCAAGTCTCGCCAGATCTCGTTGGCGGGGCGTCCGGGTGTTTGCTGCGCGGTGGTCACGTCTTGCAGATAAGACTCTGGGCGCGGGGTGTCCTGGTCATCCCAGTAGCGGTTGAGCATGGCGCCATCACGCATGACAACGACATTGTTGTTCGCCTTCCCAGCCGGTGTGGTGGCGGCACCGCGCATCCAGTACGCGTATTCCTTGCGCAACTGCGGGAGGTAGCGCTTGAGCGCCGCGTCGCCTTCCTGCTGCGCGGCCAGCTCTACCATCAGCGCAAAAAACGGCGGCTGTGAGCGGCTCAGGTAATACGTGCGATTGCCGTTGGGGATGTGGCCAAACTGATCAATGGCATAGGCGAAGTTGTCGAGCATGTTGTCGACCAGGTCTTCGCGGCCGGCTTCCTGCAGGCCGAGCATGGTGAAGTAGGTGTCCCAGTAATAGCCCTCGCGAAAGCGGCCGCCGGGCACCACATAGGGTTTCGGCAGTGGAATGAGCGAGCTATTGTCGGGCGCGGTAGTGGTGGTGCGCGTGAGCGCTGGCCATAGCCAGTTGATATGCGCGCGCAGGGACTGCCCCGTGGGCGGCGTCACCGGCGTGTCTACCGGCGGCGTGAAGTACTGATCGACAAACGCCTTGAGCGAGAAGCCCGGCACGCTCCTCTGCACCTGATACGCCTGCACGATGACGGCCGGCGCGGCCTTGGGCAGCGCATCGACAAAGGTCTTCTGATCCGGATACACCTGCGCGGTCTGCACAGCCACAAACAGATCGCCGTAAAGCTTGTCGGGCGATGGCGGCAGGGCCGCACCCACGCCCACATCGGCCAGCGCTGGCGCTGCCGCGAAACCGAATGCCAGCCATGCAACCACGTTGGCCGCGCGGCGCCGGATCAAAAAGTGAACCTGTCGATACATCGTCATCTCCTGCCTGGTGGACGGAAAGCCAGTCCAGAAAAGGAGACACTGACAGCGTTGTCAAATCGAGAGGTTTTGCGCAACACGGTTGCGCGCCCAAGCGCCAGCCATGGCGCCAAACCAAGCTCCGCTGGCAAGCAACTTGCTGGCGCGCCCCGTCGCCTTGTGCATCAAGCGCGCCCGGAAAGCTGCGAAACAATCGCACTCGGGTTCTTGATTGCCGGCGCCACTGACACCCCTGCCACCCCATGCCGCAGCAACGCCTGCGCAACAAACCCTGACGCTTTCATCTCTTCCACAAAGCCCGCGACCAATGCCGCGGCTTGCGTGCCCCGGCTGGCCGGCACGCCCATCGCCTGACGAATCACCATGAAGCGCTCGTCCAGCAGGCGCAGGCCCGGCACGTTGGCGGCATCGGCTTCAAGCTGTTGTTTGACGCCCGCGGCGACCTCGCTATGCGTGTCGATAAAGGTCTGCACCACCGTCGGCGACGTGGGGGCACGCACGATCGCTGCATGCTGCAGTTCGCGCGTGAGAAACAGATCATATGCACTGCCCTTGCCGACAACGACACGGTTGCCCGCGTGATCCACATCGGCATTGGTGCGGATGGGCGAATCGTTGTGCACGAGGTAGTAGCCTTCGATGAGCACATACGGTTCAGTGAAAGAGATACTTGCAGCGCGGCGTGGGTCGATGGCGAAGAAGCCGATATCGGCCTGCTCTTGCGACACCACATCGACCGACTTGCCAGCCGCATCGACCACGACCAGTTTCAACGCCACGTCCAACCGCTGCGCCAGCGCATGCGCCAGATCAACGGATACGCCGGCGGCCTGCCCCTGCGCATCCAGCCTCGCAAGGATCGGGTTGCCCGTATTGATGGAGGCACGCAGAACGCCGGTGGGCGCGAGTGCAGCAAGCAGGGTCGAGTCGATAGGCATGGTGCGCGTGTTAAGGGGTGAGGATGCGGGAGATCTTAGAGATGGCATCGAGCGTGTGGCGCAGGTGTGCGCGCATCATGTCCGATGCCTCTTCGTTGCGCTCGCGTTCGAGCAGTTCAAGGATGTAAAGGTGCTGCCTGGCGTGTTCTGGATAGCGCTCGCGGTGCTGCATCGAGCGATACGACAGCAGCCGGCGCACGCGGTTGACGCGGCGGATGGTGTCGATAAAGAACGCGTTGCCAGACGCCTCCACCAGCGATTCATGGAAGCGCACGCCGCGGTCGTGGAGCTGGTCTGCCGTATCGGTTTCGATACCGCCATTGAGCAGGTGATTCTCTGCAGCCCGCAGCCGTTCAATGACACGGGCATCCAGCCGATACGTGGGCTCCAGCAAGGCCGCAGGCTCCAGCGCCAGCCGCAAGCGGTACGACTGCAGCAGGCTGTCGGGCGTGGTCAGCATGGTCGAAAACTGCCAGCCGTAACCCGGCTTGCGCTCGGCCCAGCCTTCCTGCGCGATGCGGCCGAGCACAGCGCCCAGTTGCGTGGCAGTCAGGCCATAGCGCGCGCGGATCGTCTGCTCGGCAAATTCGTCGGGCAGCAGGCCCTTGAGGCGGTCATCCGCGATCTGGAAGTACGCGCGGCTCACCACGTCGTCTTCATCCAGGCCCAGCTCGATGGCGACGACCGAAGCAGGTGCTGTCACCGGCTTGGCAACAAAGTAACCGCGGTTCTTCTCGCGCGCGAGGATGCCCTTCTCGTGCAGCAGCGCCAGTGCCTCGTTCACGGGCGAGCGCGACACGCGCAGCCGGTCGGCAATCATCTGCGCGGGCAGATGCGCGCCGACCTCCAGGCCCTCGGCCTGGATGAGATCAACGATTTGCGTAGCGATGGGGCGGTCGTGCTTCATGGCCTTCAATAGCGTAGCGTCATGGGCACGGGCATCTGCGGCAATCACGCTGCGGCCAACGTATCGCCAAGGATCGAGGGGATCACGCCTCCGCGTCGGAGCAACGTCGCTTCGAGCTGTGTCTCCACGGCGGCGGCGGCGGCGAACGTCTCCTCGCTGCCATCTGCACGCCGGATACGAACCGGAACAGTGCAACGCGGTTCGATCCGCTCCGGCAACGCCGAGATGTGAATCGTGTCCCAAGCGCGAATGTTCAGCGTCTGCGGATTCACCCCCGCCGGAAACCGCAGCGGCAAGATGCCCATGCCAATCAGATTGGAACGGTGAATGCGCTCGAAGCTTACCGCAATGACCGCCCGGATTCCGAGCAGCCGCTGCCCCTTGGCGGCCCAGTCGCGCGACGAGCCGGTGCCATAGCGCGCGCCCGCCAGCAGCACGACCGAAGCACCTTCATCGTGATAGCACTGCGCCGCTTCGTGGATCGGCATAACCTTGCCGCTCGGCACATGCACGGTGTGGGCGACAGGCGCGCCGGGCACCAGCAGGTTCACCAACGTCCTGTTGTAGAACGCGGCACGCACCATCACTTCCCAGTTACCGCGGCGCGATGCAAAGACGTTGAGGTCATTGCGGTCATCCCCTCGGTCGACAAGAAAATCGGCGACGAAGCTGTCTTTCGGAATCGCGCTGGCGGGTGAGATGTGGTCAGTCGTGATGTCATCACCCAGCACGAGCAGCGGGTGGGCGTCGAACTCGCCGAGCTGGCTGCCGGCGTCCAGCGATGCAAATGGCGGGCGACGCAGCGCGGTGGATTGCGCATCCCACGGGTAACGGGCGGCTGTGGGGGCATCGATGGCGGCCCACATTGGGTTGGCGGTGGCAACGGCAAAGGCGCGACGATAGTCCATTGGCGATGTACCTTGCCGGACCAGCGCGTCGATCTCTTCGTGCATCGGCCACAGGTCGCGCAGATAGACGGGGGTGCCGTCTGCGGTGGTTTGCAGCGGCTGGTTGCTCAAATCGAGCGCGGCATCACCCGCCAGTGCAAACGCAATCACCAGCGGCGGCGACATGATGAAGCCGAGGCTCAGGTCCGGATGCACGCGGCCCGGGAAGTTACGGTTGCCCGAGAGCACGGCCACCGGCGCTGTCTCGCCCTTCGCAACCGCCTGCTGGATCGGCGCCGTAAGCGGGCCGGAGTTGCCGATGCACGTCGTGCAGCCGAAGCCGACGATGTTGAAGCCCACCGCCGACAGGTCGTCCATCAGGCCAGCGCGTTGGAGGTATTCGGCGGCAGCGGGTGAACCTGGACCCAGTGACGTCTTCACCCACGCGGGCACGCGCAAGCCGCGTTCACGTGCACGGCGCGCAACCAACCCCGCCGCGATCAGCTGCGCCGGGTCCGACGTGTTGGTACAGCTCGTGATCGCGGCAATCGCAACGGGGTACGCGGGCAGCGTCGCGCTCGGTTGTGCGGCGCCCGCGATGGCGGACAACGCCCGCCCCGTCTGCGCATAGGGCAGCAGATCCTGCGGCCGGCGCGGGCCTGCCACGTGCAGATGCACGGTGTTCAGGTCGATCTCGACCACGCGCGTGTAGCGCGGCGTGTTATCTGGGTCGAACCACAAACCTGCATGGCGGTGCAATGCTTCCACCCGCGCGATGGCGCCTTCCGTACGGCCGGTCGTGCGCAGGTAGGCCAGCGTCTGCGTATCCACGGGGAAGAAGCCCGTGGTCGCACCGTATTCGGGTGCCATGTTGGCAACGACAGAACGCTCGCCTGCAGAGAGCGCGGCAACGCCAGGGCCGAAGAACTCCACAAACTCGCCCGACACGCCGATGTCGCGCAGCGCCTTCGTCGCCGTCAATGCCAGATCGGTGGCGGATGAGCCTGCCGGCAGCGCGCCGGTCAGTCGCACGCCAATCACATCCGGAATGCGCTGCATGACCGGCATGCCGAACATCACGGTCTGCGCCTCCAGGCCGCCCACGCCCCAGCCGAGCACGCCGATGCCGTTGATCATCGGCGTATGGCTATCGGTGCCGATCAGGGTATCGGGCACGAGCCACCGGGCACCGTCGATGGTCTGCACGGTGGCGACCGTCGCCAGTTGCTCCAGGTTGATGGTGTGCATGATCCCCGTGCCCGGCGGGTGGATGCGTACGCCGCGCAGCGTGTTCGATGCCCAGCGCAGGAAGCGATAGCGCTCGGCGTTGCGGCGCATCTCGATCTGCAGGTTGCGCGTGGCGGCATCGGGCTGCGCGTAGGCCTCGACGGCCAGCGAGTGGTCGACCGACACATCCACGGGCAGCACCGGGTTGAGCGTGGTCGGGTCGGCCCCGGCTTCAGCCAATGCATCGCGCATGGCAGCGATGTCCACCAGCGCGGGCGTGCTCGTCGTGTCGTGCATCAGCACGCGGTTCGGCTGGAAGGCGATCTCTTCTTCGCTGGTGCCGTTGTTCAGCCAGCGCAGCACACCGTTCACTGCACGCTGGCGTTCTTCGCCTTGTGTGTTGCGGATGACGTTCTCCAGCAACAGCCGCAGCACAACCGGCAGTCGCGTGAGCACGCTGCCAAACATCGCCGGCAGATCGACATAGCGATAAGTGGTGCCGCCAACGCTTAGCGACGCTTCAGGTGGGGTGTAGGTGTTTTCCATGACTGTATTTTTGCATGTGTATACGAAAAAATGCAATCAAGTGGAAACCCCAATCACGAAAAACACGCACGGAGACGCGTATGAAACCGGCCCCCGCCGAGCCCCATTCTTCCGAGCCGAACCGCCTGCGGCGGCGCCTGCTGCACGCCGCCGCGTTGGCGTCCATGGGCACGCCCACCATGGCCGCGGCCGCCACGCACCTTACCTCTACGACTTCGAAACCCATGACTATGTATGCCTACGTTGGCTCGCGCACCACGCGCGAGCGCAACGCCCGCGGCGACGGGATCAGCGTGTTCCGCGTCGACACGCACACCGCCGCGCTTGAGCCGGTGCAGCTCGTCAACAACCTGGTGAACCCCTCGTTCCTGGCGCTGAACCACGCAGGCGACCGGCTCTACACCGTGCATGGCGACCTGAGCGACATCAGTGCCTTCGCCGTCGACCGCGCCAGCGGTCAGCTCACTTTCCTTAACAAGCAGAGCACGCAGGGCAAGAACCCCGTGCATCTGGCAATCGACCCGTCGGGCAAATTCATCGTGGTGACGAACCACATCGGCGCAAGTCTGGCCGTGCTGCCGATTGCCGGCGACGGCGCGCTCGGTGCGGTCACGCAATTGGTCAAGCTCGACGGCCCCGTCGGCCCGCACCGGGTTGAGCAGAAACAGGCCAAGCCGCACTTCAACCCGTTCGACCCGGCGGGCCGCTTTGTCATCGTCCCGGACAAGGGGCTGGACCGCACCTTCGCCTTCCGCTTTGCCGACGGCCGCCTGACGCCCGCAGCGCCCAGTTTTGTGGAAGCGCGCGAAGGCGCGGGCCCGCGCCATGTGGCGTTCCACCCGAACGGCCGCTTTGCCTATGTCGTCAACGAGCTGGATTCGACCGTCACCACCTACGGCTATGACGCTGCCACCGCCACGCTCACACCGCGTCAGGTGCTGTCATCGCTGCCGGACAGCTTTACCGGCAACAGCCGCGCGTCAGAAATCGCAGTGGATACCGCAGGCCGCTTCGTCTATGCATCCAACCGCGGCGACGACAGCATCGCCGTGTTCCGCATCGACGCCGCCACGGGCCTGCTGCACTTCACTGGCGCGGACAAGACCGGCGGGCGCACACCGCGCTTCTTCACCATCGCCCCCGACGGCCGCTTCCTGTACGCACTGAACGAAGACAGCGACACCATCGTCGCTTTCGGCATCGATGCGCACAGCGGGCGCCTGCGCCCCACCGGCCTGAGCGTGCAGAGCGGCAGCCCCGTCTGCATGGTGTTCTCGCATCCGGCTTGAGGTGAAGGTGAACGACGTGTCCAATTCCCCCGCTTCGGTGCCCACCAACACGATGAATATGCAAGCGCTTGCCACGCCCGACGAACAGGCGATCGTGCGCAAGATCACCTGGCGCATCATCCCGTTCGTGTTCGTGCTTTACATCATTTCGTATCTCGACCGCGCCAACATCGGCTACGCGGCGCTGCAGATGAACAAGGAGCTGGCGCTCAGCAGCGAGGCCTTCGGCTTCGTCTCGGGCATCTTCTTCATCGGCTACTTTCTGTTCGAGGTGCCCAGCAACGTCATGCTCAACCGCTTCGGTGCGCGCCGCTGGATCGCGCGCATCCTGGTCACCTGGGGCATCGTGGCGATGGTCTCCGCCTTTGTGCAGAGCGCAACGCAGTTGTATGTGCTGCGCTTTTTGCTGGGCGTGGCGGAGGCCGGCTTCTTCCCAGGCATCATCGTCTACCTGACGTACTGGTTTCGCGCACGCGAGTTGGCGACCACGGTGGCGCTATTCACGGCAGCGATTCCTGTTTCGTACATCATCGGTGCGCCGCTTTCCACGTGGATCATGGACAACGTCCACTGGCTGCAATGGAGCGGCTGGCGCTGGATGCTGCTGCTCGAGGGCGCACCGGCAGTCATCGGTGGCGTGCTGTGCTACCTCTACCTCGCCGATCGCCCCAAGGATGCCCGCTGGCTGTCCGAAGCCGAGCGCGACTGGCTGCTGGCGGAGCTGGAGCGCGATAAAAAAGCACGCCCCGCCGCCGCACACCTCGGCACGCTCAAGGTGATGGCAAATCCGAAGGTGCTGTACCTGTCGTTCATCTACTTCGTCTACCAGTGCGGCAGCCTTGGCATCGGTTACTGGATGCCGCAGATCATCAAGGGCTTCTCGTCCACGCTGTCGCACACGCAGGTGGGGCTGATCGCCATGCTGCCGTATGTGTTTGCGACGGTGGTGATGATCTGGTGGTCGCGCCGCTCCGACAAGCGCGCAGAGCGCAGGCTGCATTCAGCGATTCCGCTGGGCGTGGCGGCACTCACCTTCGTAGGCGCGGGCTTCATTGGCAACCCCGTTATGGCCATGGTGATGATCTGCCTGAGCCTAGCCGGTCTGTATGCGTTCAAGTCGCCGTTCTGGGCGTTGCCGACGCTGTTTCTCACGCGTTCCACTGCGGCCGTATCGATTGCCGTCATCAACTCGGTGGGCAACCTCGGCGGCTTTGTCGGGCCATTCGCCATCGGGTATCTGAAAGGCCAGACGCATAGCACCACGGCGGGGCTGCTGTTTCTCGCCGGGCTGTTGGCTATCTCTTTTGTCATGACGGTGCTTGTGCGAGTGACGGAAACCGCCATTACCGAGCCGACGCAAGGCGACTGAGCACCCATTCCCATTGTTCCCATCCAGCTGCCGGGCATCGCGCCGCCCGGCGGGCGGGCTGCTGCCTGCTCACTACACCAACACACCCCAGGGAGAATTTCATGAAACACCTGCAATCGGCCGCACTGGCCACACTGGCCACACTGGCCGTCGGCATGACCGCCGGCTTCGCACACGCCCAATCGAGCGTCACGGTCTATGGCGTGGCGGACATCGGCATCGAAGTCATCAACAACGTGCCGAAGACCGGCGGCGGCAGCGCATCCGTCGTGCGCATGCAACCGGGCAATCAGTCAGGCTCGCGCTTCGGCCTGCGTGGCGTGGAAGACCTCGGCGGCGGGATGAAGGCGCTGTTCCTGCTGGAGAACGGCACCAACCTCGACACCGGCACGCTGGCCAACGGCACCGGCAGCACATCGCGCCTGTTCGGCCGCAGTGCGTATGGCGGGCTGCAGGGCAGCGCTGGCACCGTCACGCTTGGCCGCCAGGATGCACCCATCTACGACTTCGCCAAGACGTATGACTTGCTGGGCGTTGCAGCGCGCTATTCGATCACGTCAATGGACGCAGTATTCGCCCAGCGCATCGACAACGCGATCAAGTATCTCGGCATCTTTGGCGGGCTGACGGTCGAAGCCACCTACAGCACAGGCTGGGACGCCGGCTTGGGCGCAGAAATCGCCGGTGCCAGCAAGGCGGGCCGACAGATCGGCGGACAGCTTGCGTATGCCATGGGCGCGACCAGCTTTGCGCTGGCGTATGACCAGACGCAAGGCTCCAGCGTGGCCTCGCAAGACTTGTCGAACAAGAATCTCGCCTTTGGCGCAGCGACTGCGCTCGGGCCGGTCAAGCTGGTGGGGGGGTATCGATGGGCACGCTCGCAGTACGGCGGTTCGACCGGCAGCACCGCGTTGACCACGGCGCTGCGCTCGAACATGTATTGGCTTGGCGCCACGTACAACTTCACACCGGCGTGGTCCGTAACCGGCTCGGCCTACTACCTGGACAACCGCGCCAACAATCAGGACCCGTGGCTGTTTATCGTGCAGGCCGATTACGCGCTCTCCAAGCGAACCGATCTGTACTTCACCGCAGCCCGTGCGCTGAACCGCAACGGTTCATCCATGGCGCTGGGCAGCGGCGGAGCGGCCCTGGCGGGCAGCAGTCAGACGGGCGCACTCATTGGCATGCGCCACAAGTTCTAAGCGCGACAAGCGCCGACAGGCTGTCCTGATCTAACAGCCGGTGGCGCACGGGCAACGACCGGTTCGGCGAATGCAGTCCTTGCCTTCCAGAATCGCCGCACGTGCGCATGCGTTCAGCGTTCAGCGTTCGGGCGTAGGGCCAAGGTCGTCCACGGCGTGTCCGCCGGCTGGCTGGAGCGCGGCCTCGGTGGCGTCCACCTGAGCCGGTTCGGCATCGATGGTCAGCAGGAAGCGGCCGCCAATGACTACGTTCTGGAATTTGCGCTCGTAGGTCTCGGCGTTTTCTCCGCCGGGCTCGTAGTCGCCGCAAAGGAAGTTGCCGCACAAGGCACCTGCTTCGTCACCTTGATGCGACAGCGCCACACGCTCCAGCGTGAGACCGGTATTCAGCACGGCCTGCCGGGCGGCTTCAGCGGCGGCGTGGTCTGTGAAAATGCGGACGATGGTCGGCATGGGTTTCTCCTGGTCGTGGTGAACCCAGAGGCGACGCATCCACCGTGCCTGACGGCGCGGCTGGCTGGCGCTTAGAACAGCGCCATCTGCCGCATCCCAAACCCGATCGCCTCTTCCACCCGCATACGTGCGTGCGTGAGCGACCCTTCGATGCCCGAGAGCGTGCCGGCCAGCCAGCGATAGAGCAGCGGCGCCTGACCGCGCGGGCTCAGGTGGATTTCACCGAGTTTCTTGCCGCGCTTGTCGCGATAGTAGTGGGAGCGGTAGCCGCGTTCCCAATGCGTGATCGGGCCGCGCCATCGGCGCAGGCGGCGAGGTTTGATGGGGGAAATTTCGGCTGGTGATACCGACGCCTGTTCCTCCCAGCCGAAAGCGGGTTTGGCGAACAGCGGCAAACCTTCCAGATCGGGGTAGAAATCCATCGTCGTATGCTCAGCTAGCCGCGCCGCCGCAGGCTTTACAGACAAACACGGCGCGTAGCCCGCATGATACCTGGGTTTGTGGCAGACAGCACGTGCAAACGGCCTAACGGCGCGCACTGGCGCGCATCGGAACAACGTTGTCCACGCCGAGTCATCGGGGCTTCGGTATGATGGCCGCTCCCATCCGCAAGACACGCGGCAATCGTCGGGTACCGAGCATGAAGACCGTCTTTAACACATTGATGACACCCCGAATCGCCTGTGCCCTGTTGTTGGCGGCAGCCTGCGCCGCCCAGGCCCACGCCCAGGAAAACACCTTCGCACCGCTGCTCCGCCATCTGGCGGATCGCCTCGTCACCGCAGATCAGGTGGCGCTGAGCAAATGGGATAGCGGGCAGCCGGTCTACGACCCGGCGCGCGAGGCCAAGGTCATTGCCAATGTCTCGGCAGAGGCGCCCGGCTACGGCTTGGCGGCGGCGGACGCAGGGAATGTCTTCACAGACCAGATCGAGGCAAACAAGGAAGTGCAGTACGCGCTGCTGAACGACTGGCGCCGGGCCGGTGCCGCACCCACCGCGCAGCGGCAGAGCCTGCCGGAGGTGATCCGGCCCAAGCTGGACGGGCTGCAGAAATCCATCCTGCAAGCGTTGCGCGATGCCGCCCCGGCCCGCAGCCAGACGGATTGCCCGACACAGGTGGCGAATGCAATCGGCCGTGTGGCGCATGAGAAATCGCTCGATACGCTGCACCGTATCGCATTGGACCGCGCAATGGCACGGCTCTGCACGGCACGCTGATCCCATGAAAGAAGCGGCGCGGCCTTCATCGTCCGAAGAGCAGGAAGGTCATGGCAGACCTGATTGACGCCCCCCCTGCCCGCACCGCAACCTTGAACCCCGGTGGCCGTTGCGCAAGTTGCAATTGCGGCTGACGCCGGCCAGCCCGTTACACAGTTCAGCGCACCGGTACGCTGACCATAGGCCGATTCTCCTGCGTCCATTCCATCGTTGAGCCGTCGTACAGGCGAACGTTCGGCATCTTGAGGATTTCTGACATCACGAACCAAGCCCCTGAGCCCAGGTGCCCAGTGTTGCAGTACGTGATGGCCGGTGCAGTTGTCCGAATTCCGGATTGCTCCAAGACAGACTGGTAAGCGGCAGATGGCAGAAATTTGGCGACACCGCCTTCCATCTTGACTTGAACGTCGGGAGGAAAGACGCGAGCCCCCGGAATATGTCCGTAGTCCTTGACGTCGGAGCGCTTGGCTAGCCCGAAGTACTGGAGCAAGTCACGCGCGTCCACCAACTGCGTCTTATGGCTCTTCATCGCTTGCGCTACATCTTTCGATTCAGCCACCAGCGCTTTGTCCTCAGCCGTGCTGACCCAATCCCCTTTCGTGGGGGCACTGGCTGCACTGCTGACGCTGCGCCCTTCGTTGAGCCAGCCGGCCAACCCGCCGTCGAGAATGGCCATGTTCTTCTCGCCGTAGTATTTAAACTGCCAATACAGCCGCGTCGCCTGGTCGATATCCGAGGCGCTCTGCCCCATGGCAACAAGCACAATCGGCTTGTTCGCGACCACGCCTGCGGCCTGCATCAGGTGCTCGAATTCCGGCTTCTCCGGGTTCATGTACTTCACAACCAGATTGCCAATCTTCCTGTCCGTTCGGATGGTCTGAAAGTCAATCAGCAGGGCTCCCGGGATGTGGCCGCCAACGCCCACAAGAACCTTGCCACCAGCCTTCGTGTCGGTTTCGTAGGCGGGCTGTGTCGTGAATGATTGTGTGTCGCTGCGGATATCGACGATCTGCACCTCGCTGCTATGCTGCGCCAACCAGGCCGCGTCGACGACCGGCCCTGGCACCTCAAGCGCAAGCGCCGAGCCAGAAAGGGTCAACCCGAGCAACAGAAACCGAATTCGGTCCATGACCAGTCTCCTCGCGTTCAGATAACAACGCACCCTGCAGAATCGAACGCTTCTTCGATTTGCAGCAGGCGTTTCGGAACATCAATCATCTGCTGACTCAGAACCTGGAGTTCCTTGCTTGCCAGCACGGCCTCTTTCCCTTCTGCGCGGGCGTGTGACTCGACAACAGCGTCGCGTTGTTCAAGCAAAGCGCCGATGTCTGCGGCATAAATGCAGGTCATTGCGGTTAGCCAGCGCGCCACGGGCGCCAACCTGCCAGCCGTGGCCAATCGGAATCCGGCCAGTCTTGGAACGATGTGCGTTGCCGGCAGCCAGTCCTCGTCAGTCACCCAGCGATTCGTCGTAAACAATCGGAACGCCTCGCCCCGCGCATTCACCGAAATGCCGACAAGATGGCTATAGCCGCTGGCGTCCGGCCGTTTGCTGCCGCTGGAAACAAAGAGATGAAAGTGCCCATGCTCGTTGACTGGCCGGTCTGACGCTGCATGGGCGTGGTAGTAGGCAATCGTCCCTGCTGCTTCATCGCGGAGATCGAATGCCGGATAGTGATTCCATTCCATGAAGCGATGACTGCCCGCCATCGCGGCCAGAGCGATGCTCTTTCCTTGCCGCGCGTAGGCGGCTTGCACCTGCACCAGACTTTCAGCGGCCCGGTATCGGCGGACGGTCGCACGCTGCGGCATCTTTGTTCAGCGCCTGGGCGCGCATGGGCTTTCTGAACCCTGCGAACCACGAGCCTTTGCCGGCGCGCAAGGGCTGTCTTTGGCGTTGCGTCGAGACGGCGCGCATGGACTTCCTGAAGCCCCTGACTTCGACTCACGCTTAGGCGAACACGGGCTGCCCGGCTGCCCCTTCGTGGCCGACGCGACATCCGGCCCCTCTCGGACTGCCGCGTCCGCTGCGACGGCAGTGGCAGCAGTGGGAGCAGCGGCGGCACAGCTCATCGCAATAGCGAGTGCCGGCAACGCGCGTGATAGCCGCTGTTTTGAACTGCACACGGATTTCATATACGGGCCCCTTCAGACGATGATGTTTCGGCAGCGCTGTCGATATCCATGACTTGGTCGGCGGTCATTGGGCCCTTGAGACGGCGCTCAAAGTACGCACCAACCGCGAACAACACGAATGCAATGAAGACCAGGCTTGCCAATACCCCCCACACGGGCGCGCCGAGCACCTCGGGCAACGTATCCTTGCCTCCCGTGTCTCCCAAGGTGGTCCAGGGCTCGACAAGCCGGAACACAATGGCAAATGCCCCCGTGCCGATGACCATGCCAGCACCGAACAGCAGCGCATCCAGCCGCCCGGAGAACAAACCCACGACAGATGTCCCGGGGCAATAGCCGCCCATGGCGAAGCCAGCACCAAGCAAGGCGCCACCGATGGCAACGGCGCCAAGATAGGCAGGCGGGACGAATACGTTGTCTAAATTGACGACGCCGCCCTGCGCGAGGATTTGCAGCCCAAGCGCGGCAACAACGATGGCGGTAAACATGACTTTGAACACTGACCAGTCCGAAAGCCTGAACTGCGCCGTCAGTTTGCACGGGCTGCCAAAGCCGGCGTTCTCCAGCACGTACCCAAACAGGACACCGCACAACAGCCCGGAAGCCAGGCCAGCATCATTTGCCGGAAAGCTCATTGCGGACCTCCCTTGACCAAGCGACTGACAACCAGTCCAGCAACGAAGAAGGCGACCAGGAACATGAATCCGGCGACGCCAAGAACTGCTGAACCGGAAAGCCCCATCCCACTCGTGCAGCCCGCAGCAACGCGGGCCCCGAAGCCAGACAACACGCCGCCGAATAACGCGAGAACCGCGCGAAGCGCCGCACCGTAAGGTCGAGTCCCGTCGAGGCGAATCCGAAACCGCCCAGCGCTCAAACTTGCCGCGAAGGCGCCCAGCCCGACCCCAACCACTTCCCACGTAATCCAGTTGGCCAGCGGATTGCTGTCAGCCACCAGCGGCCCCAGGTACGCATTGCTTTGCGTGGCGGAAGGAGCCACCTCCACGCCGAACCATGCGGTCACGCGCGTCACGAACCCCGAGGCGCCAAGTCCGTGCCCTGTCAACAGAAATGTCAGGAGCAGAACCAGCCCCAAAGCAACGCCCGCAAGAAGGGGTGGCCAGAACGGACGAACAACATGCTCGGAGGCTGGCGTTTTCATGGTGTCGCACCATTCATCGAATCGACGTTACCGTGGCGCCTGCCTCCACATCTGATGGTTCAGCATCATCTGCTCCATCATCTGGTAGTGGAGGTTCATGTACTGGTCAGCCATGTACTGGCGTTCCTTCATCTGCTCGGGCGTGAGCCGTGAGTAGTAGCCTCCCATCCCCCGCCACCCCATCATTGGGCCGCCGCCCATCATGGGACCACCGCGCATTCCAGGGCCGCCCATCATTCCCGGCCCCCACAGCTCGCGCATCATGCTCATCGTGCTCTGCATCGTCACCCAATGCTCATCGAGCAATCGCTGGCGCTCTTTTGGGTCTTGGGTTTGCCGAATCTTGTCCATTTCTTCTTGCATCTTCTTCATGTTTTCCCGAACAACCGCAGTCTTCTTGTCGAACTCGGCCACGTTCGTTTGCGCTTGTGCAGCTTGACTGCCCTTGTTCGCACCTGCGGTCGGCTGGGCAAGAACGGAGGCATTGGAAAGGACCACGGCAGACAGCGTGGCTAGCAGAACGGCTTTTCTCATCATGTATCTCCTCAGGCGAAAGATGGATGCCAACATGCCCGCGCCGGTGTGCGATGGCGATGGCTGCGCACTGCAATCAGTAGGGCAGTCCCGCTTCGATGGAAAGCGAAGGGTCCCGCGACCACTCGTTCCAGGAACCGAGATATAGCCGCACGTCTTTGATGCCGGCTTCCTCAAGCGCGACGAACGTATTTGACGCGCGCGCCCCCTTGAAGCAGAAGACGATGACGGGGGTATCCGGGCGAATCCCGACCGTCGCGCATTCGGCAAGTATTTCTGCTGCTGACTTGAACATCGGCCCCGTGGGGGTCGGCTTCATCATGCGATACCACTCAAGCCAAACCGAGCCGGGAATACGGCCTTTTCGCGGGCAGAAATCCTTGCCGTAGGGGGATGAACTCTCGCCAATCCACTCATCGACATCCCGCACATCGAGCTTCACGACACGCGGGTCTGCGACGGCCTGCTTCATGTCTTCCAGATCCACGAGGACGCGACCTCCTTGCGTTACCAGCGGAAACTGGACGGGCTTCGGGGGCGGTACGTCTGTCGTGCTGGGTAGCGCCGCTGCGCGCCATGCGCTGAAGCCGCCATGGAGCACCTTGATCTTGTCTCTTGGGTAGCCGAGGTAACGGAGCAGAACGTAGCCCCGGCAGGACTGCCCAAAGCCGGTCGTCATCGACTGCTCGTAGACGACTGCTGTTTCCTTCCCGGACAAACCAGCCTTGCCAAAGGCTTCGGTAAATGCCTGCCGCAAAGCTGCCACGCCTTGCGGCGTTGACGTCGCCAAATAAGTAAAGATTTCATGGATATTCACCGCACCAGGCAAATGCGCTTCGGCATAGCTGGCCGCGTCTCTGGTATCGATGAGTACCAGTGGCCCGGTTTTCATCATCTCCGCCAGTTCGACGGGAGAAATGAGAACTCTCTCATGCATGGCCGACCTCACCGTGGGTTGAACAAACACGCTCTCGACGCAGGCGGTCTTCAACCACGCGCCTACAAAAAAATGTAGGCACTGTGGCGGTATCGATGTTGATGTTCGTCAACCGCACATGCGAGTGCAGTGTTTTTTGGCTATATGCGGCATCGACAGAGCACGCTTGAGGTTTTTCACGTGAATCCTCTAACCGTGGATGCGTCGCAAGCGGGGCCTGCGCTATCAGCCGGCCGGATTCAAACGCGGATGGGTCTCCTCACCCCACACATAGAGCAAGAGTCCAGACAGGAACATGGCGCCGGCGACAAACCAGAACGCGCTTTGAAGGCTGCCGCCCAGCGCAGCACTGATGCCCAGTCCGAGTCCGCCAATGCCATAACCCAGATCACGCCAGAAGCGATAGATGCCGATGGCCGAGGCCCGCCAGTTCGGATGCGCGATGTCAGCAACCGCTGCACTCAGGTTCGGGTAGAGCATGGCCATGCCGAGCCCCGCGATCGCGGCGCAGACGCTCCACCACGTTGAGCCCGCACCCAGCGGCATCAGCACGACCCCGCCACCGCACATCCACATCCCAAGGACGTTGAGCAGATGACGGCCCAGTCGGTCAGACAGTTTTCCAGTAAGGAACTGCGCGGCGCCCCACGTAAAGCCGTAGATGCCCACAATCCAGCCGATGCCTGGCAAGCCTACCCCGTGCTGATGCAGATAAACGGGCCAGAACACCCAGACCAGGGCATCGACGAATTTCTCGACCATACCCGCCTGGCTGAGTGCAGCCATCCGTCGGTCCCGCCACGTCATCAGCGCAAACATCTCTGCGGTGGTCGGTTGCGCCCCGACCGCCGTCGGATATTTTGGTCGCAGTGCCTCTGCGGCTGACGTCGCATGACGCCTGACTTCGTCGCGGGCCCAGGGCAGCGTTTCAGCGACGGACAGCCACGCAAGAATCGTGGCCAATCCGATGACCATACTGCCGAACCACAGGAGGCCCTGCCGCGGGCCAAACATTGAGGCAAGGTATCCCGTGACGACGCCCGCAAAGGCCACGCCCACGTATCCGGAGAACTCGTTCAGACCAATCACCAGCCCGCGCTGATCGGCCCGCGTGATATCGAGCTTTGCGGTCTGGGTCATGGACCAGGTCAATCCCTGGTTGATGCCCAGCAAGATGGTCGCGAACACAACCCACGACCAGTTGGGTGCGAGATAGACCAGAGGAGGAATGGGCAATGCAACGAGCCAACCCAACACCAGCACGCGCTTGCGGCCCATCTGTTCGGCCAGGCGCCCCGCGATGAAATTCATCGCGCCCTTCACAAAACCGAAGGCAACAACAAACGCCACCAAGAGCATGAACGACCCACGCGGCACACCGAACTCAGACTCCGCCAAGGCCGGGACGACGTTGCGCATCATGCCAATGGTCAAGCCGACCAGCAGCACTTGCAGAAGCTGCTGCAAGAACTGACCCAGATTTGCTCGGATGCCGAATTGCATGCTTCTCTCAGACCTCAGTGACTGCGGGCAAAACGCCGCGCGGGTTCGCGTCTGCGATGTGACCTCAGACGGCATTAAGCGGGATCTTCAGGTAGCGCACGCCGTTCTCTTCAGGCGGAGGCAGCTCCCCTGCCCGGATGTTGACCTGCACCGAAGGCAGAATCAGCGTCGGCATTGCCAGCGTCGCGTCACGCGCCTGCCGCATGGCGACAAACTGCGCCTCGGTCACACCGTCGTGCACGTGGATATTGCGATTCCGTTCGTCACGCACCGTCGTTTCCCAGGCCGGACCACGTCCTTCGGGCGGATAGTCGTGACACATGAAAAGCCGCGTCTCGCCTGGCATGTCCAGCACCTTGCGGATGGAGCGATACAGCTCGTGCGCGTTTCCACCCGGGAAGTCACAACGCGCCGTGCCAACGTCCGGCATGAACAGCGTATCGCCGACGAAAACCGCATCCCCGATCTGATACGCCATGTCGGCAGGCGTGTGGCCTGGCACGTGAATCGCCTTGCCGGTCAGCCCGCCGATGGCGAACGTCTCGCCATCTTCAAACAGGTGGTCGAACTGTGATCCGTCCTGCCGGAACTCCGGCTCCAGATTGAAGAGTTTCTTGAACACACCCTGCACGCGCCGGATGTCTTGCCCGATAGCGAGACGGCCGCCCAGATGGTGCTTGAGATAGGGCGCAGCCGAGAGGTGGTCGGCGTGCGCGTGCGTCTCGAGAATCCACGCGACGCGCAGTCCATGCTCGCGCACGAATGCGATGACCTTATCGGCACTCACTGTCGACGTGCGCCCCGACTTTGGGTCGTAGTCCAACACCGAGTCGATGATGGCGCACTCGATATGCCCTTCCAGATAAACCACGTAGGTCACCGTCCAGGTTGCAGGGTCGAAGAACGGCTGAACAATCGGCTGCATGGAGCCTCCTATGGCGCACATCAATCTACTGGAAAATAATTTATTTTTTTATATACTATCTTTATTGAAATTGAAAGCAAGCCATGGACACGACACACGCCACTATCGACCTCGCCAGCATGCAGGCCGCCGCGACGAACGCCTGCGCCTTGCTCAAGGTGCTGGCCAATCCTGCCCGACTGCTGCTGATGTGCCAGTTGTCGCAAGAGGAACTGTCTGTGGGCGAACTGGAAGAGCGGCTGGGTATCCGGCAGCCGACGCTTTCACAGCAGCTAGGCATCCTGCGCGAAAACGGATTGGTGGCGACCCGCCGCGACGGCAAGAGCATCTTCTATTCGGTCGCAAGTGGGCCGGCGCTTGCCGTCATGAACGTCCTTTACGAACAGTTCTGCGCCGATGGCGAAGAGGAGAAGACATGCTGATTGACGTTGCCAACTTCACACCTGGCCTGTCACTGGGCGGGGGGCTCATCATCGGGGCGGCCGCCGCCGTGCTGGTGCTGTTTAACGGCCGTATCGCCGGTATCAGCGGCATCCTGGGAGGCCTATTGAGCCTGCCACGCAACGACTGGGCTTGGCGCCTGACCTTCGTTGCCGGTCTGGTCGGTGCCCCTGTTATTGCAGGCGTGCTCGGCAGGCCGGCCATTGCGGATATCCAGGCCGGCTGGGGCGAAATCCTGGTCGCCGGCTTTCTGGTGGGCCTGGGCACGCGCTACGCCAGCGGCTGCACCAGCGGCCACGGGGTGTGCGGCATCTCGCGCGGCTCCATCCGCTCGCTGGTTGCCACCCTGACCTTCATGGCGGCGGGCTTCCTGACCGTCTTCGTGCAACGGCACCTGATTGGAGGCTGACATGACCGCCATTACCGCATTGTTCGCGGGCCTGCTTTTCGGCATCGGCCTAATGATTTCCGGGATGGCCAACCCGGCCAAGGTACAGGGCTTTCTCGACTTGGCAGGCCGGTGGGACCCCTCTCTGGCCTTTGTGATGGTCGGTGCGATTGTTATCGGTTCACTCGCGTTCCTCATTGCCAAACGCCGCAAACGCTCATTCCTTGGGTTGCCCGTGCAGTTGCCGGCAAGCACAACCGTGACGCCGAGGCTGGTGCTGGGTAGCGCCGCGTTCGGTATCGGCTGGGGCCTGGCGGGCTTCTGCCCTGGCCCCGCGCTCGTCGCCCTTGGTGCGGGCTATCCGAAGGCGGTCGGCTTCGTGGCGGCCATGGTGGCCGGCATGGTGGTCTTCGAGATCATCGAACGGACGAAATCCAGCATGCAGCGCGCGTAATCGCCCCCGGTGAATCCATGGAAAACATCGTTGCCTCGTCCGACTGCGCGCCCCGAGGCAACGACTGGCGGCCCCAGGGCGACAGACCGAAAGATGCACGCTGGCAGGCCCCGGGCGGCGACGCTGCAACGCGACTTCGCAATTCGTTGCGTTACATCATGTCCCCATCTTTGATAAGGGCTAAGAATTTTTCTAAGGGCGCGCAGCGCAGCGCCCATTCGCTGAACGGAATGCGCGAACCGTTTGGCCTTGGTGAATGAACCCGCGCAATCCATTTTGTGAGAAGGAACCCGCCATGCAAGTCAATGTTGGAACAGTCGACCGCATCCTCCGAATCGTTGTTGGGCTGGTCTTGATTGGCCTAGCCGCGACGGGACACATTGGTGCTTGGGGCTGGATTGGCATCGTGCCACTCCTGACCGGCATCGTGCGCGTTTGCCCTGCCTACAGCATCCTCGGCGTGAAAACCTGCGCCGCGCCAAAGGCTGACGCAAAGTAACCTCACTTCAACTGGCCCGGCAGCCGACCAGTTGCCGGGCCCCATTGAATGGCATTTCCCAAAGGACGGAGATAGCTTCCATGAGCGGTATCCCGGAGTTCAAGACCATAGTCAAAGACGTATCAACACAGATGCGTCACATGCGCGAGACTCAACCGGATTTGATGACGGCTTTCAGCCAGTTGGCTGCCGCAGGCACGAAAGAAGGTGCACTGAGCAAGAAGACGCGGGAGTTTGTGGCGCTAGGTATTGCGATTGCCAGCCGCTGCGATGACTGCATTGGCTTTCATGTCCAGGCGCTTGTCAAACTGGGCACCACGCGAGCCGAGCTTGAGGAAGTGCTTGGAACAGCGGTGTACATGGGGGGCGGCCCATCGATGATGTACGCGACACATGCGCTCGCAGCATTTGAACAGTTCTCACCCTGACGCGGACAGCCAGCCGGTCAGGGTGCGGAAAACGTTGTTTTCGCTATGAGCGCTGTCTTTTCTTCCGGCAACGGCGCCAGGATTTACGTCAACCCAGATCCACCGGCACAAAGATCTTCGTATCGTCACGCTGCACCAGCAGGGCGACATGCTTGCCGGCGCGATCCACCAGCGTGCGCAGCTCTTGCACCGATGACACCGGCGTACCGTTGAGCGACAGGATCACATCCCCCGGTTGGATGCCGACCTTGGCCGACGGGCCGGTGACGTCCATCACCACCAAGCCGCCGGGCAGACCGTTCTGGCGCCTCTCTTCCGGTTGCAGCGGGCGCACTGCCAGGCCCAGGCGGCCTTGGTCGGGCGCAGCTTTCTCACTGGATGCCACCTTCGCGTCCTTGGCGGCGCCGACGGTCACAGTCAGCGTGGTCGGCTTGCCCTGGCGGATGATCTGCAGCGGCACGGTAGACCCCGGCTTGATGTCAGCCACCTGCTCAGGCAGATCGCCCGAACGGTCGATGCGTGCACCGCCAATCTGCAGAATCACGTCGCCCGGCTGCAGGCCAGCCTTGGCAGCGGGGCCACCGTCTTCGACCGAATTGACCAGCGCACCTTCGGGCCGCGGCAGCTTGAAGGAATCGGCCAGCGACTGATCGACCTCCTGCACCGCAATGCCCAGGCGGCCACGCGTGACCTTGCCGGTGGACACAAGCTGCTGCTCCACCTTCATTGCCACATCAATCGGCACGGCAAACGACAGGCCCTGATAGCCGCCGGTCTGGCTGTAGATCTGCGAGTTGATGCCAATCACCTCGCCGCGCTGATTGAACAGCGGGCCGCCCGAGTTGCCGGGGTTCACGGCCACGTCGGTCTGGATAAAGGGCACATACGTATCGTCGGGCAGCGAACGCGACTTGGCACTCACGATGCCCGCCGTGACCGTGTTCTCAAAACCATACGGCGAACCAATGGCCAGCACGGGCTCACCCACCTTAGTGTTGGCAGGGCTGCCGATCTGCACCACCGGCAGGTTCTTGGCCGAGATGCGCAGCACGGCCACATCGGACTGCTTGTCCACACCCAGCACCTTGGCCTTGAACTCGCGGCGATCGGTCAGCTTGACGTTGACCTCCTGCGCGCCATCCACCACGTGGGCGTTGGTCAGGATCAGACCATCAGCCGAGACGATGAAGCCCGAGCCCAGCCCGCGCACGATCTGGTCGCCGCGCTGCTGCGGCATCTGCGGCATGAACCGCTTGAAGAATTCGGAGAACGGATCATCCGGGCTCATGCCGGGCGGCAGACCTTGCATGCTGGTGCGCTGCGCATGCGCGGTGGTGCTGATATTGACCACCGCCGGGCCATAGCGCTCGACGATGCCGGAGAAATCCATCGGTGCGGCCACGGCCACCGGAGCCGCGCCGGAGGCCGGGGCAGTCGTTGCCGTGGCGGTGGCCACGGGGGCAGCAACCGCGCGTGAAATCATGTCTTTCTGCAGATAGGCATAGCCGCCCGCAACGGCGACTACAGCGGCCAGGCCAGCCGCACTGCGTGCCAGTGTTTGACGCGTCATTGTCGTGTCCTCTCATGCTCAGCACGTGGGCCACGGCCTGCGGAGTCGCCTGTCGTGCCCATCGGTTGGAGGCATCGTAGGCGCGCAGACTTAATCCAAACTTAAACGCACACTTAGGCACCTTTGGCGTGCGCCTCAGCCCACAAGCGTGCTTTCGCGGCAACCGCCTCCCAGCCGGGTCCAACGATCAGCCAATGGCTGCGACCCGGAAATTCGATCAGATCAGGCGGGTGAGGCGAGGCCGGGTCGGCTACACCTCTGAGGCGGCGTTCAGCCGAGCGTTCAAGGGGCGCCATGTGTTGTCGCCCATGCAGTCACGCAAGCGCAATCCCCGTTAGACGTCGGCCTTGAACGGAAAGCGCAGCACGACGCGCAACCCGCCGCCCTCGCGCGCTTCCAGCGCCAGCGTGGCGTCATGCGCCTGTGCAATCTCCCGGACGATGGCCAGACCCAGGCCGCTACCGCCAGAGGGCGCCTGCGCCGGACGGTAGAAGCGATCGAGCACACGTTCGCGCTCTTCGGCGGGGATGCCGGGGCCGTTGTCTTCCACCACAAGCTGCGCACCACCGCCGGGCGTGTGCCCCGTCGACACATCAACACGGGCACCGCGCGGGCAATAGCTGAGCGCGTTGTCGACAAGATTGACCATCAGGACGCGCAGTGCATCGGCATTGCCGATGACGGCCGCAGGCTGCGATTCCACCGCGATCCCCAGATCAATGCCTTTGTGCACAGCCGCCGGAGACAGTTCGGCCACCACGTCGGCGGCCACGGCATCGAGTGCAACCGATGCACGCTGCGTATCGGCCGCACCCGGCTCTTGGCGCGCGAGCGTCAGCAACTGGCCGACGAGGCGGATCATGCGCTCCACACCGCGATGCAGATCGGCATGGGCGGCGCGGCGTTCGTCTTCGTCCTCGGCGCGGTCAGCCACCTGCAACTGGAGCTTGAGCGCGGCCAGCGGCGTGCGCAAAGCGTGCGCGGCATCGGCCACGAACGCGCGCTGGTGCGCAAGCGCGGTGCCCAGACGCGCGAGCAGATCGTTCAACGCATTGGTCAGCGGGCGAATCTCGTCAGGCAACCCCTGCGTGGGCAACGGCGACAGCGCCGCTGCATCGCGCGCCTGCACCTGCTTGGCTACCGAACCCAGCGGCGCCAGCCCGCGCCCAACCGCCAGCCACACTATCCAGCCCAGCAGCGGCAGCAGAATCAGCAGCGGCGCCACCGTACGCAGCGCCATGCGCGCCGCCACCTCGTGCCGCGCGCTATACGGCTGTGCGATCTGCACCACGGCAGGCCCGAACGCGACGCTGTAGATGCGCCACGGGCCCTCCGGCGTATTCGCATCGGAAAAACCCAGCTCCGCCTGGTCCGGCAGATCGGGCCGCGCGTGCGAGAGATACAGGCTGCGGCCGGTGCCATCCCAGATACGGATCACGACATCATCGTCGCGCGCAATGCCGGCCAGCGCCGGCGGCGGCGGGTCGATCCACTGGCTTGGCAGCGCAGCGGCCACCTGCTGCATCTGGTAATCGAACAGCGCGTTGGCTTCCTGGCGTGCCTGCGTGTAGATCAGGCCGGTGGCAATGGCGATGCCTGCCAGCAGGCCGCCGGCCAGCCACCACAGCAGGGTTTTGCGGATGGATTGCATGGTTTATTGGTGCGCTTCGCCGCCGTCAGGTTCCGCAGGCGACGCGGGCGCCTCACGTGGAATCACATACCCCACGCCGCGGATGTTCTGGATGAAATGGCTGCCGAGTTTCTTGCGCAGTGCGTGGATGTAGACCTCCACCGTGTTGCTGCCGACTTCCTCATCCCAGCCGTAGAGGTTGTCCTGCAACTGCGCGATCGACCACACCTTGCCCGGCCGCGCGAGCAGTGCATGCAGCACTGCAAACTCGCGCCCCGACAGCTTGACGGGCAGGCCGGCGCGCAGCACCTCGCGCGTGACGGGGTTGAGCAGCACCTCGCCATGGCGCATGAGTGGATCCGCGCGGCCCCCTTGTCGGCGCAATAGCGCGTGCATGCGTGCCGCCAGTTCCTGCAAGTCGAAGGGCTTGACGAGGTAGTCGTCTGCGCCGGCATTGAGACCTGCCACGCGGTCGGCCACCGCATCGCGCGCGGTCAGGATCAGGATGGGGATGGCGATGCCGCGCTGGCGCACCTCGCGCACCACGTCGAGCCCGTCGCGCTTGGGCAAGCCGAGGTCGAGCAGCATGAGGTCGAACATGGAAGCGCCAAGGTCTGCGCCAGCGGCGCCAGGTGCGGTGACAGCCTGCACGGCGGCCTCACCATCGCGCACCCAGTCAATGGCAAAACCGTCGTGACGCAAGCCCTTGCGCACGCTGTCGCCAATCATCTCGTCGTCTTCTACGAGCAGTACGCGCATGACAAAAGAAATGAGCCAGAGAAAGGCTCATTGTAGAACCGCCGCGCAGACGGCCCCACTGCGCGCAGAAGCCGACCAAGATTTGCGACAACGGTATCGCTTTCGCAGAGCTTGCTCGCATAGCCGTGCATGCCAGCGTTGGCGGGCTTCATGCGCTCACCATGCGCTCACCATGCGCTCACCATGGGGCACCATCCACCACCAAGCGGTAGCCACCACCGCGTACCGTCTGAATCCGGCCATTGCACGGCGTACCCGCCAACGCCACGCGCAGCTTGCGCACGTGCACATCCACCATGCGTTCACCTGCGAGAACGCCGCTGCCCCAAATGCGATCCAGCAACTCCATGCGCGAATGCACGCGCTGGGGATGCGTTACCAGAAAGTGCAACAGACGGAATTCCAGCGGACTGAGCGAGATCGGCCGTAACCCGGCTTCGGTCTGCGCCATCACGCCCAGCGTGAGCGGATCAAGCCGCAAGCCGTTGGCCTGTAGCACCTCGTCGCCCTGCAGGGGTGCGCGGCGGCGCAGCGCTGCGCGGATGCGGGCGTGTAGCTCACCCGCGTCGCAGGGCTTGACCATGTAGTCGTCCGCGCCGGCGTCCAGTGCCGCGACCAGGGAGCGTGTATCGCCGTAGCAGGACAGCGCGATGATCGGCAGACGGCCGGCTCGTCCATCCGCTCGCACGGCCCGCAGCACGTCGAGCACCCGGCGCTCTGGCCATGGCAGGCCCATGAGCAGCACATCGGGCGAGACGACCTGCACGGCGGCTTGCGCCTGCGCGAGGTTATCGACCCATTGCACATGGTGGCCGCTGTCGTATAGCGCTTGCGATAGCTGTTGGGCTGCTGCTGCGTCGGCTTCAACCAACAAGATTCGATTGCCAGCCATGGCGGCCTACCGATCCGCGCCATCCCACACGGTGAGTGCGTTGAATGCCGCATCGGCCCACGCAGAACAGGTGCCGAGGTATTCAGCCTTGCAGACCTCGTCCATGGTGAGGAAGTGGTCCAGCGCGTTGGCATGCAGCATGCCAAGGAAGGTGCGCAGCTTTGACAGCTTGTCGAACAGCTCCGCATGCGCTTCAAGGCGCACGGCGATATAGGCTTCGGGGCGGGAATCGTGGGTGGGATGGGTCACGCTCGGTCTCCGTTAATTGGAACGATGCGCGCCACCCAAAATGAGGGGTGGGCGAGCACAGACGAGGTGGAACACCGATGAACACCAGTCGGGGCGGCCAAAGCCGCGCTCGCCCGGCTCGCCCATGAAGGCAAACCAGGCCATAGCAGACAGAGGGCAAGTGTCTATGCTCGACTCTTGCCCGGTGTTCACGAGGGTTCCACGCCTCGGCCCCTTTCTCTATGGCACGAAAGGGACGCGGAGAGTCTAGCGATGAATGGCCTGGGTCGCCAAGGCAATCCAGAGAAAGTGACAATTATGGCAGAGGGGGATGGGGTGGCCTGCGGGCGGCTCCGCCCGGCCCCGCTTGCCTTTATCGTGATCAGGCGAGACGACCTGCACGGCGGCTTGCGCCTGCGCGAGGTTATCGACCCATTGCACATGATGGCCGCTGCCATATAGCGCTTGCGATAGCTGTTGGGCTGCTGCTGCGTCGGCTTCAACCAACAAGATTCGATTGCCAGCCATGGCGGCCTACCGATCCGCGCCGTCCCACACGGTGAGCGCGTTGAATGCCGCATCGGCCCACGCAGAACAGGTGCCGAGGTATTCAGCTTTGCAGACCTCGTCCATGGTGAGGAAGTGGTCCAGCGCGTTGGCATGCAGCATGCCAAGGAAGGTGCGCAGCTTTGACAGCTTGTCGAACAGCTCCGCATGCGCTTCAAGGCGCACGGCGATATAGGCTTCGGGGCGGGAATCGTGGGTGGGATGGGTCACGCTCGGTCTCCGTTAATTGGAACGATGCGCGCCACCCAAAATGAGGGTGGGCGAGCACAGACGAGGTGGAACACCGACACATACCAATCGGGGCGGCCAAAGCCGCGCTCGCCCGGCTCGCCCATGAAGGCAAACCAGGCCATAGCAGACAGAGGGCAAGTGTCTATGCTCGACTCTTGCCCGGTACGTGCGAGGGTTCCACGCCTCGGCCCCTTTCTCTATGGCACGAAAGGGACGCGGAGAGTCTAGCGATGAATGGCCTGGGTCGCCAAGGCAATCCAGAGAAAGTGACAATTATGGCAGAGGGGGATGGGGTGGCCTGCGGGCGGTTGCGCCCGGCCCCGCTTGCCTTTATCGTGACGCGATTGTACCCACCGACACCCGCGCCCAGATGAGCGCCCAGCAAGCCACTTCCTCCGCCGCATCCGATTCACCGGCCGACCTGCGCGAGCGCATCCGCGCCGCGCGCCCGTCGCTCTCTCCGGCCGAACGCCAGGTGGCCGACTGGGTGCTGCGCCAGCCAGGCACCGTGCTGAGTCTGCCGGTGGCGGCCATCGCACGTGAAGCCGGGGTCAGCCAGCCCACGGTCATCCGCTTCTGCCGCTCAATGGGCTGCCATGGCCTGTCAGATTTTAAGCTGCGGCTGGCGCAAGGCAACGTGGCCCGCGATACGGCACCCGCCCATGCACACGCCCATGCGGCACCTCCCTCGGGCACACGCGTGTTGCAGAACGCCATCGACGCGCTCACCGCGCTGCAAGACCGCTTCGACCCGCGCGCGCTCGACGCGGCCGTCGCGCTGGTTGACAGCGCCCACCGCATTGACCTGTACGGTTTCGGTAGCTCCGGCGTGGTCGCGGCGGACGCCCAGACGAAGTTCTTCCGCTACGGCATTCCCGCGAATGCGTATAGCGATCCGTATCTCGTGTCGATGTCGTTGAACGTGCTGCAGGCGGGCGACGTGGTGATCGCCATTTCCAAATCGGGCGCGTTGCCCGAACTGCAGACGGCCGTGGAACGCGTGCGCGAACTGGGTGTGCGCGTGATTGCCGTAACGGCACCCGACAGCCCGCTGGCCGCGCTGGCCGATGTCGTGTTGCCCGCTGGCGTGGACGATGCCGTGGCCGACCGCTCGATGGTCGCGCGGCTATTGCACCTGGCGCTGCTCGATGCGCTGGTGCTGGAAGTGGCGCTGCGCAAGGGCAGCGCCGTCCAGCACGCCGATCAACCTGAGTAAAGCCGAGTCAGTGCCCCTGCGCCACCGCGTGGTCCATGGCGGCACACAACCCGATCAGCGCCGGGTACGGCGAGCGAATCACGTACACCGGCATTGACGCCACGTAGGCCGAGAAACGGCCCTTGTCTTCAAAGCGCCGCCGGAACGGTGAGTTGGCAAACGCCGGCCCCAGGCGCGGCACGATGCCGCCACCGATGTACACGCCACCGCGCGCACCCAGCGTGACCGCCAGATTGGCCGCAATCGTGCCCAGAAACGCGCAGAACGTATCGACGGCGTAGCGGCAGCGCGCGTGGTCGCCAGCGGCGTCTTCCATCTCGCCGAGTGCGATGGCGGTGATGTCAGCCGCGCGGCGCAGCGTGGGGCCTTGCTGCCAGAGATCAAAGCATGCGCCCAGCGCCTCGTAGATCAACTCCAGGCCCATGCCCGAAATCAGCCGCTCGGCCGACACGTGGCCAAAGCGCTCGCGCGCAAAACGCCAGATGACGGCTTCCTCGTCGTTCATTGGCGGAAAGGCAACATGACCGCCCTCGCCAGCCACGGCGATGAAACGGCCGTTCGGCGTCGGCAGCAATGACGCCACGCCCAACCCCGTGCCAGCGCCAAGCAGTGCGCGCGGTGCATCGGCCAGGCTGGTGCCGCCGCCCACCTGCTCCAGCTCTTGCGCCGGCAGATATGGCAGCGCATGCGCCAGCGCCGCAAAATCGTTGAGCACGACAAGCGTGTCGAAGCCCAGCGATTGCCGCATCGCTTCAATGGAAAATGCCCAGTCACGATTGGTCATGCGGATCTGGTCGCCCAGCACCGGGTTGGCGATACCGATTGCACCGTGGCGCACGCCGGCCGCCGCAATCTCGGGCGGCAGCGATGCCAGATACGCGCGCATCGCCGCTTCCAGCGATGGGTAGTCGTCGCCCGCCAGCACGCCGATGTGGGCCAGGCGCATCGGCGCCATCTCCAGCGCAAAACGCGCATTGGTGCCGCCCACGTCGGCCACCAGCCGCGGATAGGCCGTCACATCGGCCACGGGGCCCGCGCCCACTTCATGCAGTCCAATAGACATCGAGCGGCACCTCCCGCTGATGAATGACGTAGCTCACCGGCAGCGCGTGCTGTGCCACGCCGTGCGCGGCCTGCTCGAACACGCTGCGCTTGAGCGGCCCCGTGATGAACAGGAACAGCCGCCGCGCCGCACACAGCGCAGACAGGTTCAGGCTGATACGCCGATGCGGTGCCGCGCCGGGGCGTACCGGCAGATAGGCCGGCGCATGCGCGCGATCGACGCCATCACCCAGTTCAACCGCGTCGGGAAACAACGAGGCTGTATGCCCATCGTCGCCCATGCCGAGAATCACTACGTCAGGTTGCTGAAACGGATCATTGGCAGTTGCCACGCATGCATCCACGTCAACCGATTCGCCATGCACGTGCGGCGGCAACACCAACGGAAAGAAGCGCGCAACGGCCGCCGCATCCCGCAGCAGATGTTCGCGCACCAGGCGTGCGTTGCTGTCGGCATGTTCGGGCGGCACGGCCCGCTCGTCGACCAGGGTGATCGACACATCGGCCCAGCGCAGCGGCAACACGCGCAGCGCGGCAAACAGCGCGATGGGCGAACGCCCGCCCGAAACCGCCAGGCATGCGCTGCCCTGCTCGTTGATCACGTGCGTGAGCGTGCTGGCGATTGATTCTGCCAACGCCTGCACTTGGGCCGTTGCATCTGGAACTGCGTGCCAGCGCATCGCCATTACATCTCCTCGTGCCAGGCGGCGTTGTCGCGCGAGAGCAGCGCGCTCGATGCCGCCGGGCCCCAACTGCCCGCCGTATAGCCCTTGGGCGGAATGCGCGCCTCGTTCCACGCCTCGATGATGGGCTCGACCCAGCGCCAGGCTTCGGCCTGCTCATCGCGGCGCACAAACAAACCGAGCTTGCCGTTAACGGCGTCCATCAGCAGGCGTTCGTACGCACCCGCGTGGCGCACGCCACCGTGGTCGGTAAAGTCCAGGTCCAGCGTAGAAGGCTGCAAACCCAGCGCCGCGCCCGGCGCCTTGGTCAGGAACTGCAGGCGGATGCTTTCTTCCGGCTGCAGGCGAATGACGAGACGGTTCTCCGGAAACTGAATGAGCGGCTTGGGAAACAGCGCGTGCGGCACGTCGTGGAATCGCACCACGATCTCCGCCAGCCGCTGCGGCATGCGCTTGCCGGTGCGCAGGTAGAACGGCACACCCGCCCAGCGCCAGTTGGCGATCTCCGCCTTGATGGCGACGAACGTTTCAGTACGGCTGTCCGGCGGAATGCCCTGCTCATGCAAGTAGCCCTGCACCGGCTGCCCGGCGATGGCGCCTTCCAGATACTGGCCGCGCACCGTCTTCTCGGGCACTTCCTGCAGCGGGATCGGCTTGAGCGCCTTGAGAATCTTCAGCTTCTCGTCGCGGATGGCGTCTTGCGACAGGCTCGACGGCGGCTCCATTGCCACGATGCACAGCAGTTGCAGCAGGTGGTTCTGCACCATGTCGCGCAGCGCGCCAACACCGTCGTAGAAATCGCCGCGCTTTTCCACGCCAAGCTGCTCGGCAATGGTGATCTGCACGTCTTTGATCCACTCACGGCGCCACAGCGGCTCGAACAGCGCGTTGCCAAAGCGGATTGCCATCAGGTTCTGCACCGACTCTTTGCCGAGGTAGTGGTCGATGCGATAGATCTGGTCTTCGGCAAAGAACTCGGCCACGGCAGAGTTGATGCGCTCGTTTGATGCCAGATCCGTGCCCAGCGGCTTTTCCAGCACCAGCCGCACGTTGGGCGTGTTCAGGCCAACGCGGGCAAGCTGCGCGCAGATATCGATGAAGAAGCCGGGGGCGGTCGCGAGGTAGCAGACCGTTACGGGGGCGCGATCCTCGCCCAGCGCGGTAGCCAGCGCATCGAACTGCTCAGGTTTGCGGGCATCAACCTGCTGATAGACGATGCGCTCGGCAAACGAGGCCCAGGCGTCGTCAGAGACAGGCGCGCCGGAGTACAGGCGCATGGTCGGACGCGTTTCGCGCTCAAGCAGGGCGAGGTAGCCCGCGGTCTCCAGCGGCTGCGTGCCGATGGCGAAGATCCGCCCGCGCGGGTGCAGTTCGCCGCCCTGGTGCGCATCGAACAAGGCCGGAATCAGCTTGCGGCGGGCAAGATCGCCCGTACCGCCGAACAACACCATGTCGAATGCGGGCACCGACATCGTCATCTCCTGTGTGTGAGCCATCGATTAGGCTAGCCTAGCTGACTAGCAGGACAACACGTGTTTTAAGCTCATTTTGTAGTATTACTACATCGCAGGCAAGGTGTTCGTGAGCCTGCCAAGGCAAGCGTGTTTGGCGCGCCTTTTGTCGCAGGTCCGGCCATTGGTGCGTCTTCTGGCACGCAATTCGCGTGCTCGACGGTGCTATCGGCGTTGCACCCGATTCGACACCTGTGGAAAACCCTGCACCATTTCCGGCTCGTTTGTAGGAAAATTACAGCATTCCGTCCCGCCCGGACTTACCCCCCAGGAGAACCCGCATGGCCCTGCACCGCACATTGGCCGCCGTCACCCAACGCATCATCGACCGCAGCCGCGGCCCCCGTCAGGCCTATCTGGACGTCACCCGCAAAAACGCCGGCCGCAAGGTCGAGCGCACGTTGCTCTCGTGCACGAACCTCGCCCACGGTTTTGCGGCCATGCCGGGCGAAGCGAAGATCCGCCTGAAAGCGCTGGAGCGGCCGAACATCGGCATCGTCTCGGCATATAACGACATGCTCTCGGCGCACCAGCCGCTGGAAGCGTTTCCGGCATGGCTCAAGCAGGCGGCGCTCGATGCCGGCGGCACCGCGCAGTTTGCCGGCGGCGTGCCGGCCATGTGCGATGGCGTGACGCAAGGGCAGGACGGCATGGAGCTGTCGCTGTTCTCGCGCGACACGATTGCGCTGTCCACCGCTGTGGCGCTGTCGCACCAGATGTTCGACGCGGCGCTGTACCTGGGTGTGTGCGACAAGATTGTGCCGGGGCTGGTGATCGGCGCGCTCTCGTTCGGCCACCTGCCGGCCGTGTTCGTACCAGCGGGCCCAATGACCACCGGCATCAGCAACGATGAAAAAGCCCACACGCGCCAGCTCTACGCCCAGGGCAAGCTCTCGCGTGCAGATCTGCTGGAAGCCGAGTCCAAGTCGTACCACGGCGCCGGCACCTGCACGTTCTACGGCACGGCCAACTCCAACCAGATGCTGATGGAGGTGATGGGCCTGCACCTGCCGGGCACCGCCTTCATCAACCCGAACACACCGCTGCGCGAAGCGCTCACGCGTGAATCGGCGCGCCAGGCGCTCAGGCTCGTCTTCAGTGGCGACCAATACACCCCGATTGCCGACGTGCTGGACGAGCACGCCTTCGTCAACGGCATCGTCGGCCTGCTGGCCACGGGCGGTTCAACCAACCACACGCTGCACCTGATTGCCATGGCGCGTGCGGCGGGCATCCTGCTCACATGGGACGACTTCAATGATCTGTCGGGCGTGATTCCGCTGCTGGCGCGCGTGTACCCGAACGGCAAGGCCGATGTGAACGAATTCCAGGCTGCGGGCGGCCTGTCGATCGTGATCCGCGAGCTGATCGATGCCGGCCTGCTGCACGACGACGTGACGACGATCATGGGACGCGGCCTGCGCCGCCATGCGCAGGAGCCCTTCCTGGACGGTGACAAGCTCGTGTGGCGCGATGGCGCCGCGGCCTCGCTCGACACCGACATCGTGCGTGGCGTGGCCGAGCCGTTCTCACCCGACGGCGGCTTGCGCGTACTGGGCGGCAACATCGGGCGCTCGGTCATCAAGGTGTCGGCCGTCAAGCCGGAGCATCGTTTTGTGGAAGCACCGGCGCGCGTGTTCCTTGCGCAGGACGATCTGATCCACGCCTTCAAGGCGGGTGAACTGGAGCGCGACTTTGTGGCCGTGCTGCCGTATCAGGGCCCTGCTGCCAACGGCATGCCCGAGCTGCACAAGCTCACGCCCACGCTGTCGGTGCTGCAAGAACGCGGCTTCAAGGTGGCGCTGGTAACGGACGGGCGCATGTCAGGCGCATCGGGCAAGGTGCCTGCGGCCATCCACATCACGCCAGAAGCGCTTAACGGCGGGCCGCTGGCGCGTGTGCGCGACGGCGACATCGTTGTGCTGGATGCGCAAGCGGGCACGCTGTCAGTGCGCGTGCCAGAGGCGGAATGGAATGCCCGCAAGGTGACGCCGCCGGATCTGTCGCACTACCACGCGGGCGTTGGGCGGGACTTGTTCTCGGGCTTCCGCCGCAATGTGTCTGCGGCAGAAGAAGGCGCCTGCACGTTGTTTGTCTCGGCAGGCGCATAGGCTGACGGCAACGCGGCCAGCCCGACGCCGGGGCCGGCCGCGTTTTTACAGCATCGACTTGTCGATCGAAATACCCAGCTCACCTGCCATCTGCTCGACAAGCGCCTGAAGCCTGGCCACCTTGTCGGCCAATTGCTTCTGCTGCGCCTTCAGCGCTTCAAATTCGGAAGGCGCGATGGTCTCGTCAATGGCGCCGCTGTGCCGCACGTCTGCTTGCATGGCTTGCGTGACTTCACCGCACAGCAAGTGCATCCAACGGCTTTCGCGCTCGCCCGGCATGCGCGGCAGCTTCACGACAGTGGGCGGATCGCTCTCGGCCATCTCATCCAGAAACGCTTCAACGGACGAGACGTCAGCAAAGGCATGGAACCGCGCGGCGTTCAGTCGCAACTCGGCAGCTGTCTGCGGGCCACGCAGCAACAGCGTGGCGAGCAATGCGATGGATTGGCTCGGCACACCGAGTACACGGTTCATGTTGTGCTCGAAGCGCGGGACGCGGCTGCTGCTGCCTTCCATCACGAGGCTCTGCGATTTCAGCCCGTCGATGGCGGTGAGGATTTCCGCCTCGGTCACGGACATGACCGGCGCACGCGCGGTTTTCTGATTGCAACCGGCGGCCAATGCGTTGAGTGTCAGCGGATAGGTGTCGGGCACCGTGTGCTGCTTCTCGACCAGAACGCCGAGCACGCGTCCTTCAAGTGCGGTCAGGGTACGGATGGCGCGACGCTGTGCGGCGTCGGGATGGATATTCATGGCGGGATGGCAACGGATACGTTTGTCTGGGGCAATCTGGGCGTGCGCCTGTGCGTTCGCAACGCTTGAGCCCCGCATGATATCCGGCAGGCGCAGGCAGGAGACTTCCTGCCTGCCTAACGTACAACCCGATGCTCAGCCCTTGGCCGGGCCGCGCACCAGCAACACCGGCGTGGTCGCCTGGCGGATGAACTTCTCGGCCACGCTGCCCAGCATGACATGCGCCAAGCCACGGCGGCCATGCGTGCCGATCACTACCACATCGGCGCCGCTGCGCACCGCTTCGGCCTGCAGGGCAGCCGCCACATCCTCACCTACGTTCTGGGTTTCCACCAGCACGGTTTCCTGCTCCAGACCGGCAGAGGTGAGCATCGCGGCGGTGTCGGCCAGCAGCGCGGTGCCGGCTTCGATGAAGGACTTGCGCAGCTCCGTCGGGTCGTAATAGCCAACGTCGAACAGCATGGCTGGGCTGTCAACGATATAGACCGCACGTACGGCGCTCTGAAATGCCTTGGCCAGGCGCACAGCCTCGGCCAGGGCCAGCTTGCTGGTTTCGCTGCCGTCAACGGCGACCAGGATTTTCTTGTACATGGTTCAAGCCTCGCAGGAGAGTGGTTGTCGGAATACCGTGCCGGGGCCGCATCTTGGCGGCCCACACGCTATTCTGTGACATCCACCGCCCTTTTGCGTTGCGCCAAATCAGATGGCCGCGACCATGCGACGCAACAATGCACCGCCATCCACCCGCCCCCACGCCCGAGCTGATTGCCGCTTACCGCAGCGCGCGGTATCGCGTCAGCGCGCCGCAGGGCGACGTGCTGCTGCGCATCGATGCCGTCAACCCCTGCGTGGCTGCATTGCTCGCGCAAGCCAGTGCACCGTGGGCGGTGTTCGTGACGGCGCATCAGCCGTTCTCGCACGCGGTGTCTGCTGATGAAAACGCTGCGCGGCAAGCCGAGCTGCTTGCCTGGGCCATCGCCCGCGGAATGTCGTGGCTCTCGGGCGAAGGCGGCCCGCCAGAAGGTGCGCCCACCCATGCGTGGCAACCGGAGCCAAGCCTGCTCCTGTTCATCGACCACCCGGCCATTGCCGACACGCTGATGCTCACGTTCGAGCAAAACGCCGTAGTGCTGTGCGACGCGCATGGATTTTGTACCTTGCGTTGGCACCCGTATCTGCCAGACTGATTTGGCAAGGGCACGTGGCGCGCGGCGCTTTGCAGCACCGCAAGTGGCGCTTCCGATGCCTAAGTGCTGACGTAGATACATCGGCAGGAGGTTCGTATGGAACTGCACATGCAATCGCATCATTGGGAGCGCCGCATGCCGGATTGGCTCGCAGCCAGCGTGGCCGGGATCGTGGGCGGCGCACTGGTCATCGTGCTGGAGTTCTTCTGGTCAACCATGGTGCTCAATGAAAGCCCCTGGCGCCCGACCCACAAGATCGCCGCCATGGTGATGGGCCGAGGCGCGCTGGAAGAGATGTCATTGTTCAGCTACAGCATCGTGGCCGTGGCTCTCGTGCTGCACTTCGTGCTGGGCGCCATCATGGGAATGATTCTCGGGGCCATCATCGCGCCCTTCCACTTCGATTCGAGCCCCGGCATGCTGGCGGCCATCGGCCTGGCGTTCGGGATCGTGGCGTACGTGGTGAATTTCTACGGCATGACAGCGGTGTTTCCGTGGTTTGCGTCGGAGCGCGGCTCGGGGCCATTGCTGGCAAACCTGCTGTTTGGCGTAGTTGCCGCCATGACCTACGGCATGCTGGAGCGGCGTGCGCAGCAGATGGGCCAATGAGGATGCACTGACACGCTGATCGTCTTTCTTTCCCGCAGCGCCGCAAGCGGAGCGGCGCCAACGGAAGACGGCCGCCTCTTGCAACACATGCCGGAGGCGGCCGTTTTGCATTGCGGCGCAGCACACAGATGGCGCATCGGCGCGATCCGCGCGCGGGGTGCGCCTCGTCCTTACGTTGCCTTGCACGATCCATATGCACGACCTAGCCTGTCTGTAGCGTGTTGAGGGATTCCCTCTGCGGAGGCGCGCATGGCCCTTGCGATTGCGCTCGTGCTGATCGTCGTGCTGGCGGTGGGGTTTCACTTTGCCAGCCCGTGGTGGATCACCCCGATCGCCTCCAACTGGGTGCGCATGGACGACACGCTGACGATCACCATCGTCATCACCGGCGTGCTGTTTGTCGCCATCAATCTCTTTGTGGTTGCCGCCCTGCTGCGCTACCGCCATCGCGATGGCCAGCCCAATCAACGCGCCGCTTACGAGCCGCACAACAAGCGCCTGGAATGGTGGCTGATCGGCATCACCACCGTGGGGGTGGCGGCGCTGCTGGCGCCCGGCCTGTTCGTGTATGCCGACTACGTGCGGCCCCCACCCAACGCATTGCAGATGGAAGTGCTCGGCCAGCAATGGCAATGGCGCTTCCGCTTTGCCGGCCCCGGCGGCAAGCTCGGCGCCACCGACGTGCGCTACATGAGCAACGACAACCCGTTCGGCATGAACCCCGCCGACCCGAACGGGCGCGACAACTACCTGATCGAAACGCCCGAGCTGCACTTGCCGATCAACCGGCCGATCCAGGTGCTGGCGCGCTCGCGCGACGTGCTGCACGACTTTTATGTGCCGCCGTTCCGCGCGCGGATGAACATGGTGCCGGGCATGATCACCACGTTCTGGTTCACGCCCACCAAGGCGGGCCGCTACGACATCCTGTGCGCACAGCTTTGCGGCATCGGGCACTCCAACATGCGCGGCGTGGTGGTGGTGGAAGATGAGGCATCGTTCGCGCGCTGGCTCGCGCAGCAGGCCACGTTTGAGCAAAGCCAGAAAGCGAAGGTGCAGGCCGCGCCGCCGGCTGCGGGCGGCAGTGCACAGGCTTTGGCCGCACAAGGCCAGACACTTGCTCAGGCCAAGGGCTGCGTTGCCTGCCACAGCGTAGACGGCAGCCCGCGTGTGGGCCCCACCTGGAAGGGCCTTTACGGCAAGACAGAAACCATGGCCGACGGCAGCACCGCGCACGTCGACGAGGCGTATTTGCGCGCGTTCATCCGCGACCCGAAAGCGCGCGTGGTCAAAGGCTTCACGCCGATCATGCCGACGTTCGATCTGAGCGAGCAGGAGCTGTCAGCGCTGGTGGCGTACATCAAGTCGCAAGGTGGCGAGGCTGCCGCCACCACCGCGAAACCGTAGCGAGGAGGATCAATGTCCTACGCCCACACCGATCACGACCACACCCCCCAGAGCTTCTGGACGCGCTACGTCTGGAGCCAGGACCACAAGGTCATTGCGGTGCAGTATTCGCTCACGGCCATCGCCATCGGGCTGGTGGGGCTCGTGTTGTCAAACCTGATGCGGCTGCAGTTGGGCTTTCCGGGCAAGTTTGCCTTTATTGACGCCAACCACTACTACCAGTTCGTCACCATGCACGGAATGATCATGGTGATCTACCTGCTCACGGCGCTGTTCCTGGGCGGCTTCGGCAACTACCTGATCCCGCTGATGCTGGGCGCGCGCGACATGGTGTTTCCGTTTCTGAACATGCTCAGCTACTGGGTGTACCTGCTGGCCGTGCTGGTGCTGGTGGCGAGTTTCTTCGTGCCGGGCGGGCCGACCGGCGCGGGGTGGACGCTGTATCCACCGCAGGCGATTCTGCCGGGCACACCGGGCACCGAATGGGGCATCGTGCTGATGCTGGTGTCGCTCGCCATCTTCATCGTCGCGGCCACGATGGGCGGGCTCAACTACGTGACCACCACGCTGCAAGCGCGCACACGCGGCATGACGCTGATGCGCATGCCGCTCACGGTGTGGGGCATTTTTACAGCGACGGTGCTGGCGTTGCTGGCGTTTCCGGCGCTGTTCGTGTCGGCCATCATGATGCTGCTCGACAAAACGCTGGGCACGAGCTTCTTTGTGCCTGCGGTGGTGTCGATGGGGCAGCATCTGCCGCATGCCGGCGGCAGCCCGTTGCTGTTCCAGCATCTGTTCTGGTTCTTTGGGCACCCGGAGGTGTACATCGTCGCGCTGCCCGCGTTCGGCATCGTGTCAGACCTCATCAGCACGCACGCGCGCAAGAACATCTTTGGCTACCGGATGATGGTATGGGCCATTCTCATCATCGGTGTGCTGTCGTTTGTCGTGTGGGCGCACCACATGTTCGTATCGGGCATGAACCCGTACTTCGGCTTCTTCTTTGCCACCACCACGCTCATCATCGCCATCCCGACCGCGCTCAAGGTCTACAACTGGGTGCTCACGCTGTGGCGCGGCAACATCCACCTGACCGTGCCGATGCTGTTTGCCATCGGCTTTATCAGCACGTTCGTCATTGGCGGGTTGACGGGGCTGTTTCTTGGCAACGTGAGCGTAGACATTCCGCTGTCCAACACGTACTTCGTGGTGGCGCACTTTCACATGGTGATGGGCGTGTCGCCAATCCTGGTGGTATTTGGCGGCCTTTACCACTGGTACCCCAAGGTGACGGGCCGCATGCTGAACGACACGCTGGGCCGCGCGCATTTCTGGATCACCTTCATCGGCACGTACCTGATCTACTTCCCGATGCACTACCTGGGCGTGCTGGGCATGCCGCGCCGGTATTACGCATACGAGGGCTATAGCTTCATCCCGCCGTCTGCGCAGACGCTGAACACGTTCATCAGCGTTATTGCGTTTGTCGTGGGGGTGGCGCAGTTGCTGTTCCTCTTCAACCTGGCCTGGAGCCTTGCGCGCGGCAAGAAGGCCGACGCCAACCCGTGGCGCGCCACCACGCTCGAATGGCAGACCCCGCAGACCCCGCCCGTGCACGGCAACTGGGGGCCGGCGCTGCCCGTGGTGTACCGCTGGGCATATGAGTACAGCCCGCCCGGCCGCGCAGATGACTTCGTACCGCAGAACGAGCCGCCGTCCGGAGCACCGGAAACCGAAGCGGACATCCTCCACGCCAGCGGGGTGCGCGCATGACGACCCTGCCCCGCCATTTCGTTCCCGATGCGTCGCCCGCATCACCGTATGCGGCGCGCATTGGCTTGCGCGTCTTCATGGCCGTGGTGACGGCGTTGTTCTCGCTGCTGATCCTGGCCTATGCGATGCGCATGCGCGAGCCCGACTGGATGCCTGTGCCGCACCCGGTGCTGCTGTGGTGGAACACAGGCGTGCTGGCGCTGGCCAGTGTGGCGATGGAGTTGGCGCGCCGCACAGACGCGCGCCGCACGATCTGGTTGCTGGCAGGCGGCGTGCTGGCAGCGCTGTTCGTCTTTGGCCAATGGGCGGCGTGGCAGCAACTGTCGGCCAGCGGGCAGGGCGTGGCGGTCAACCCGTCCAACAGTTTTCTCTACGTGTTCACCGGCCTGCATGCGGCGCACGTGGCTGGCGGCCTCGTCGTCTGGGCGGTCACGGTTGCACGCCTGCGCAGCAATGCTGACCGCACCCAACGTGCCATCGCCCTGTGCGCGACGTACTGGCACTTCCTGCTGGCCGTGTGGCTTGTGCTGCTGGCGGCCATGTGGTGGATCACGCCCGCGTTTGTCAGCGCCATCTGCGGGCCGCTGTATGGAGCCACGCCATGAGCAACCCCACGCTCCCGACCCATTCGGCCGACGCCCTGCAAGACGGACTGCCGCAGGGCTGGCCCGGCATCGTCAATGACTGGTCGGCCGACCGCGAAACCTTCAAGGTGCCGTGGGGCAAGGCCATGATGTGGATCTTCCTGCTGTCGGACACCTTCGTCTTCAGCAGCTTCCTCATCGGCTACATGACGGTGCGCATGTCAACCACGGCGCCCTGGCCCGACACCGCCGAGGTGTTCGGCATGAAGATCGGCAGCGTGGAAGTGCCGTTACTGCTGATCGCCATCATGACGTTCGTGCTCATCAGCAGCAGCGGCACCATGGCGATGGCCGTCAACTTTGGCTACCGGCGCAACGCCAAACGTGCCGCCGCGCTCATGCTGGCCACAGCGCTGCTGGGCGTCAGCTTTGTGTGCCTGCAGGCGTTTGAATGGACCAAGCTGATCGTGATTGAAGGCGTGCGCCCGTGGGGCAACCCGCTGGGCGCAGCGCAGTTTGGTGCGTGCTTTTTCATGATTACGGGGTTCCACGGTTTTCACGTGACATGCGGCGTGATCTACCTGCTGCTGATTGCGCGCAAGATCGTGCAGCCCGGCTTTGCCGAACACGGCAACTTCCAGATTGTGGAGATCGCGGGCCTGTACTGGCACTTTGTCGATCTCGTCTGGGTGTTCATCTTTGCGTTGTTCTATTTGTGGTGAGGCATGGCATGGACCACAGCGACCTTTCTTCTGCGCCGCAAACGCCAAAGGCCCACGGCCAGCAGCACAGCATCAGCGTCTATCTGAAAATCTGGGGCCTGCTGTTCGTGCTGAGCACGCTGTCGTATCTGGTGGACTACTTTCGCGTGGAAGGGCTCACGCGCTGGGTGCTGATTGTCGTGTTGATGATTGCCAAGGCGGGGCTGATCGTATCCGTGTTCATGCACATGATGTGGGAGCGGCTGGCGCTGGTGTACGCCATCCTGATGCCGCCGCTCGCGTTGCTGGTGCTGATGGTGTTGATGGCGGCCGAAGCGCATCACACCTTTGACATGCGCATGTTGTTTTTCCACTGAACACCGGCGCGCGTGGCGCCATCAACACGCGGCGCGCAGCCTACCCGGCAAATCCATCGGCCGTCAGCATGGCCGCATACGCGCTGTCGGCCAGCTCCATGCACGCCCCCAGGTAGTCCGCTTGTCGGTGTTCCTCCATGCGGCGGAAGTGTTCAAAACCGCTGGCGTGCAACATGCTCAGCATCGTGCGCAGCTTGCCGAGCTTGTCATACAGCGCGTCGTGCGCTTCCAGGCGGCGAGCGTCAAAGGGTTCGGAGGGTTCGGAGGATTCGGGGGTTCGGGGGGTGGCTTGGGTCATTGGGCGTCCTGTTCATGGGATGAATGGAACCGTGTGCCCGACCCTGCTGATGCAGCTAAGAAGGGTGGGCGAGCACAGGCAAGGTGGAAGACCGATAACTAGCAATCGGCACGGCCGAAGCCGTTCAAGCCTGGCTCGCCCTTTGAAGACGAAGCCAAGCCATAGCAAATGAGGACAAGCGCCTATGCTCAGCACTTGCCCGCTAGTCACGAGGCTTCCACACCTCGACCACTTTCTCTATGGCACCGAAAGCAGTGCGCAGAGTTTAGGGGCTATGGCTTAGTTAAAACAATGGGCGGAACTATAAATCAGAATTTGCTGAGGCTAAGGCGCGCGCGGCGCAGGCTTGTCGTTCTGGCAGAACAAAAAAAACCTCGCTTTTGGCGCTACCCGTTCTACAAAGGTGTTGGTAAACGAGCGGCCCAAAGCGTCGGCGTCGCAGTTGATTGAAAGAGCCTAATTCGGCACAATACCCCTGTAAGTTATTGACTTACAGGGGTTTTTTATTTGATGCGTATTTGATGAGGCGACGGGACTCGCCGTCCAGAAGAATATCAATGCCACACTACGTGAATGCGCCGCGAGGCAGCGCAGCGTTTCGGGAGCAGTTCAATGCCATCCGCGAAACTTTCATCTCCCGCTTCGCACAGCTTGTTGCTGCCGAACGGGTTGAACGGTTTCGAGTTTGCGATTGCGAAGGCCGCCCGGTCGATTGGATTTGGAACAACGAGACCTTCAAATACGAGGGGCAGGTCGGGACGGCAACCGATGCCCAACGGTATCTCGAGGCCATGTTCAATCAGGGCATGTACGTCGCTTGCATCGTAGTTGACTCAACCGATGGCGCCGAGATGTGGCTCACAGCATGGGAGACACCGGGAGATGCTCCGCCATGGCCGCCGGGGATTACTGGTAGGAACGAGCTCATTCACGATGGCGTTCAAATAGCCTCGCCGTTGCACCAGGTGCCGCGTCAGTGAGCGCCATAAGGGTCGAAGTACACGATATCTTCGACATGGACGCGGCCCTTGGCCAGGCCGAGACGTTCGGCGGGAGTCTTCCCATCTTCGCTGCCCTTGGGCACGAAGCAGTAATTCCAGTACACCCGAAGGATAAGAAGTAGCTTCTCGATGATTTGGGGGTTGTACGGTGCATAGCCGTACCAGACTCGGCCGGCAGCGCTGGACGTCGAGACGGCTCGCTCAAGAATACTCAGGCGCCGGCGGATGAGCTCCATAAACCGGTCTGCACCGTACATGGAGCCATACAGGAACATCTCGGCCAATCGGTCTGCGTCAAGCTCGGGTTCAGGACGGCCCGTCAGATGGCACAAGGCCTTCTCGGGCTCGTTCATGGTCGGCAGCGGGTGCATAAGCCACCGGTCGCCGTAGCCGCCAATCTGGCGCATTAGGGGAAACTGGTCTTTGATGAGCTGGAGTTTGACTTTGAGCTCCTTCCGCTTAGGCATCCCCAGCATCGCATCCGCAAAGCGCTTTTTAGCCTCGTTGAAGGCCTTTAACTTCTGCCCCTTCGTCATTGTCTTGTTGACCGAGACAAAGAAGGCGTGAACCCGCCCCTCCATCACTTCGTCCTTGAACGCCGCCAAACAAGCGGCATGTATCCCCGCATCCTGGTCAAGATAGAAGGTGATGCTTTTGGCTCCCTTCAGAAGTCGCTTCAGGACCTGGAAGTGTGCGTAGAGGGTGTACTCCGCATGTATCTGCATGCCCGCTTCTGGGAGCCGAAGGGCTTCATTAAACTCACCGGAGATTTCAACGTCATCCCGTGTTTCGGCGGTCTTGTAGACTGCCTCCGCGTGGTCCAATGCCTTTTTGCCACGGAAGACGCGCCGGTTCGCGCTTGCTGTTACCGAGGTCTCATAGTCACTCTTCAGCCAGAACCGCGCGTTCCGGCGATATTCCTGCTGCCGCAAATCGTCATCGTCTGTGTGAACATCAGCCTCGACTGCGGCGGGCGTGAAGCGAGGGTCGAAGTTCAGATGGGCGCCAAACACGTACCCTGAGCGATTGTCAGCGGCAATCACAGCATGGAGTGGGACGTTTCGCTTGTCCTCCCGTCGAACCCAGTTTGTGTAGTAGTCCTGCCGGTCCACCGATATCGAGAGATGCTCGAGTGGCAGGCCGGCGGCCAATCGTCGCTCTCGCCTCGCGAGGAATCGCTTGCACTGTTGAAACAGAAAGTCGATTTTTCCGTACAGCGTCGGCGCCGCAATATCCCGCTTCTCCATGATTCGACGGAACGGGGCCTTGTTAACCAGCTCCATGAATATCTCTCGGTTCTCATATGGCTTCTTCTGGCCAGTCGTCGGCGTTGGCACGGCGAAAGTGCAACCGCAGGCCTTGCAGTGGTAGCGTGGAGAGCCATGGACGGTCTTGCCGTATCGTTGATAGGATTTGCGGCAGGCATAAATGCCCTGGCCGTGGTTCGGGCACGCCTCATCCGGACACGACGGCTCTGGCTCGGGAGCCAAGTACTCCATGAGTCGCTGAACCTCCTCGGCAATAGCGAGGTTGGATTTGACAGGTGGTGTGTCGCCACAAAGCTTGCAGCGCAGTGCAACCCTCGGCGTGCCGCGTTTTAGCCTGCCGCCCGATAGGACATAGGTGTCGTGGTTTCCTGAACCACGTCCCCGTTTGCTCACTGCCTTTGGGGGTACGCCGTAGTTCCAACAGACAGGGTCCTTACAGAAGTTGACCTGGATGCCGTCGACTTCAGGAGGGATACGGGGAGTGCCTGACGCAGCAGACCCTGCGGCAGGTCGATTGACGCGAGTACGGCTTACCGCACCTTGTGGTGGGGCAACTGACTGTTCGTTGGTGGGAGGGAGACCAGAGGGGCCGTCCTCTCCCGAAAATATCTTCGGCAAAAAGGAATCCCCAGCAAACCGTTGAGCTTGCTGGGGATTCTAGTGAATCAGGCCCCGTTTACCAACACCTTTGTAGAACGGGTAGCTTTTGGCGAGGGGTTTCAAGTCCTGGCTTTTTTGCCAGCAATTCAAACAAATCCCAGACGGACGGGTTGTAGACGTTGCGCCGATGCCAATCGGAAAGCGCCACGGAAAAAGCCCGCCGCCTGCGCAGGCAGTGCACTGGTAGACCGGTCGATTGGTCCCGCTCGATCAGTCCTCCAGCTTTGCGGCCATGGCTTGCACGCGGGCCGGGTCAGCCTTTACGGCCTTGGCCAGCGCACGGCCATAGTTGGCATCGGCCTTCTGAAAGTACGACAGCATGGTGTACTTCACGCCCTCGTCCTTCACCTGCCCAAGATCACCGGCCAGATTACTCACCAGATTGGCCTGCTCTTGTGCGGATAGCGACCGGTAAAAGTCCCCCGCCTGCTTGAAGTTCTGCGTGCGGGCGATGCGCTGCTGCTGCGTGGTGCCCGACAACGGCAGGCGGCTGTACATGACGTTTGTATCGGCAGCCACATCGGTGCGTTTGCTGGGTTCATAGTTCACGTTGCCCTGCTTCATGCCGGGGTTCAGCGTGCCGTCCTGGTTGTAGTTGACGGCGGCCGTGCTCGGGCGGTTGACCGGCAATTGCAGACCATTTGTGCCCACGCGGTGGAGCTGCGTGTCGGCATACGAGAAGATGCGGCCTTGCAGCAGGCGGTCTTCCGAGGGCTCGATGCCCGGCACCAGGTTGGACGGCGCCAGCGCGGCCTGTTCGGTCTCCAGAAAGACGTTGCCCGGGTTTTTGTTCAGCGTCATGGTGCCGATTTTTGTTTCCGGCACATCCGGCCAGATCTTGGTGGCATCCAGCGGATCAAAGTCGAACCCGGCAAGCTGCTCGGGCTTGAGCACCTGCACGTACAGATCCCACTTCGGATAGTCGCCCTTGTTGATGGCGGCAATCAGGTCCTGCGTCATGTGGTTGAAGTTCTTGCCCTGCACGGCTTCGGCCTGTTTGGCGGTCAGCGTCTTCTGGCCTTGCAGGCTCTTCCAGTGAAACTTCACGTAGTGGATTTCGCCCTTGGCGTTCACGAACTTGTAGGCGTGCACGCTGTTGCCATCCATCTCGCGGTAGCTGGTGGGCGTGCCGTAGTCGCTGTACACACGGGTGAGCGTGTGCGTGGCTTCGGGCTGGTGCGAGAAGAAATCGAAAACGCGGTTCGGGTCTTGCACATTGGTGTCGGGCGCCGGCTTGAACGCGTGCACCATGTCCGGAAACTTGATCGCATCACGGATGAAGAACACCGGCAGGTTGTTGCCGACCAAGTCCCAATTGCCTTCGCGCGTGTAGAACTTGGTCCCAAAACCGCGCGGGTCACGCAGCGTCTCGGGCGAGTGGTTGCCGTGCACGACGCTGGAGAAGCGCACGAACACCGGCGTCTCTTCACCCGGCATGAAGACCTTGGCGCGGGTCAGGTCCGAGATGTCTTTGCTGGCGACAAACACGCCGTAAGCGCCGGTGCCGCGTGCGTGCACCACACGCTCGGGAATGCGCTCGCGGTCAAAGCGCTGCAGCTTCTGGATGAGCTGTACGTCTTGCAGCAGCACGGGGCCGTTGGGGCCCGCGGTCTGGGAGTTCTGGTTGTCGCCCACGGGCGCGCCGTTGTCGCGCGTGAGCGTGGCGGCACCGGCGTGGAAGGCGGTGAGCGCAGCCAGTGCGGCTAGCGAACAGCGCAGAGGTCGGGAAAGGGATGCCATGTCGGTACTCCTAAGGTGAGACGACCCGCCACCTTAATGGCCCCGACATGGGCTGAGAATTTGATTGTTTAAATTCCCGTGATAGGCGCGCTAAATACGCGTCAATATTTGTGATTTAAATCACATTAAGCCACGCTGATGGCGTCCAGCGCCTGCGTGAAATCGGCCACCAGATCGGCTTCGTCTTCAATGCCAACCGACACGCGCACCAGCGAATCTGCAATGCCCATCGAGGCGCGGCGCTCGGCGCCCATTTCCCAGTAAATGGTGGGGGCCACCGGAATCACCAGCGTGCGCGTGTCGCCCAGGTGCGTGGCGCGCACGGCGTAGCGCAGGTGGTCGAGCATGTCGACGTAATCCGCGCCGTCCACCAGTTCGAAGCTCAGCAACCCGCCGTAATGGCGGAACAGCTCGGTTGCGCGGGCGTGCTCGGGGTGCTCGGGCAGCCCAGGGTAGTACACGCGTGCCACCTTCGGGTGCGCGGCCAGCGTGCGGGCCAGTGCCAGCGCGTTGCTGCAGGTGCGGTCAATGCGCAGGGCCATCGTTTCAGCGCCCACGGCAATGCGGTGTGCGGCGTCGGCAATGAGCGTCGCGCCCTGGTCGCGCAGGCCCTTCTTGCGGATCTGCTGAATGCCCTGCATTTCCGGCTTGGCCTTGCGATATGCGGGGTAGATGTTCGGATACGCGGTCCAGTCGAACAGGCCCGTATCCACCACGGCGCCGCCCAGCGCGTTGCCGTGCCCGCCGATGTACTTGGACAGCGAGTGCACCACCAGGCTCGCCTGCGCGTCGCGCCCGCGGAACAACCACGGCGAGGTCATCGTGCCGTCGATCACGTAGATCAAGCCACGCGCCTTGCAGATATCGCCAATGCCCTTCAAGTCCGCCACCTGCGTGCGCGGGTTGGCAATGGTTTCCACAAAGACGAGGCGCGTGTTGGGCTGCACCGCATCGGCCACGGCCTGGGCGGATGTCGCATCAACGAAGGTCACTTCCACGCCCAGGTTGCGCAGCGTCTCAAACACGCTGTTGGTGTTGCCGAACAGGAAGCCGCTGGAGACCACGTGGTCCCCCGCGCGCAGCATGGTCGAGAACACCGCCATGATGGCCGCCATGCCGGTGGCGAAGCACGCGGTGGCCACGCCCGCTTCCATCATCGTGATCTTGGCTTCCAGCGCGGCCGTGGTCGGGTTGCCCTGGCGCGCATAGGTGTAGCCGGGCTTGCCCTGAAACACGTCGATCAGCTCACGCGTGCCGGCATAGCCGTACGTGGTGGACGTGTGCAGCGGCTTGTGGACGGCGTAGTGCTCGATGCCGGCTTCGCGGTCGGCGTGCAGGAGGGCGGTGGTGAGTCCAGTCATGGCGGGCAGGGCGAAGGAAAGACGGGAAAGTCGGACATTATCGCGCGAATCCGGGGGCCCCTGCAGCCCCGCGCCGCCCGATCATGCGCCCGTTCCCACGAGCACCAGGAACGCCACGGTGCCAGCACCCATGCACGCGGTGGCCGCCCACGCGGCGGCGCTCAGCCAGCGCGGGCTGGCGAATGCCCCCATGACTGCGGCACGGCGCGAGAGCAGTTGCAGGATGACCATCACCGGCGTGGCGGCAATACCGTTGAGCACCGCGCTCCAGTACAGCAGCTTGAACGGCTCGACAGGCAGAAAGACCACAAGCGTGGACACCACCATCACGAGTGCCAGGAAACCGTAGAAGCGAGGCGCGCGCGCGGGCCGGTCTTCCAGGCTGCGGCGCCAGCCGAACGCCTCCGCCGCCGCATAGGCCGAGGAACCGGCCAGCACGGGCACCGCCAGCATGCCGGTACCGATCACCCCCCATGCAAACAGCGCCTCGGCAAAGCGCCCCGCCACGGGCGCCAGCGCCAGCGCCGCCTGCTTGCAGGTTTCGATGTGCGTAATGCCATGCGTGTGCAGTGCGTATGCCGCGGTCAGCATGATGCAGAACGCGATAAACGCCGAGCCCGCCATGCCGACCACCGTATCGATGCGAATGCGCTTGAGCTGACGTTCGGCCTGCTCCGGCACGTGCGTCAATGGCGCGGCGCGCGGGTCCAGCCTCGTCTCTTCCACTTCGCCTGCCGCCTGCCAGATGAACAGGTACGGACTGATGGTGGTGCCGAACACCGCGATCAGCGTCGTTGCATAGTCCTTCGTGGCTAGCGGATGGGGCAGCACCGTGTCGTGCAGCGCACGCAGCCAGTCGACCCGCACCACAAAGGCGGTCCCCACATAAGCCAAGAGCGAAATCGCCATCCATTTGAGATACCGCGCATAACGGCGATATGGCAGCCAGACCTGCAACGCGAGTGAGAGCAGCGCGAAGCCGCAGGCATACAAGGCCCTCGGCCCGCCCAGCATCAGGTGCAGGCTATCGCCCATGGCGGCAATATCCGCACCGATGTTGATGACGTTGGCCATCGTGACCAGCAACACAAAACCGCCAGCCAGCCAGGGCGATTGGTGGCGCCGTATGTTGGCAAACACACCGCCGCCCGACACGCGCCCCAGCCGCGCGCTGACGAGCTGGATAGCAATCATGAGCGGCAAGGTCAGCAGCAACGTCCACAGCATCCCCGTGCCGAACTGCGCCCCGGCCTGCGCGTAGGTGGCGATACCGCTTGGGTCGTCATCCGCCGCCCCGGTCGTCAGCCCCGGGCCCAGATGGCGATACCACGGAGCGGAGTCGCGGTCGGTCACAGCGGCCTCGGTGTTCGTTGGCGCTTGCGGATCAGGCTCACCTGCCCGTTGCGCTCCAGAATGGCGGCCTCAACATCGTCCAGCGTGCGCGTGCCAAGCGTCTGCCGCACGCTTTCTTCCAGGTCGCCCATGGTGATGAGCGCCGCATCCATCTGGCTTTGGTTGAAGCGGCCCTCGCGGTAGACCTCACGTTCGCGGCCGGCAATGAGCCGGTCGAGCTTGGGCAGCCGCACGCACGCCCACCCCAGCAGACGATGCACCGCCACCAGCGCAAACGATGCCGACACCGTCGCCACAAACGGCGACACGCCGACAATCGCGCGGCTCAACGTCGCCCCGAGCAACACGGCAACAACGAAATCGAAAGGCGCGCGCTGCCCAAAGGAGCGCCGGCCCGACAGGCGCACCAGCACCAGCCCGATGGCGAACACCACCACCGCGCGCAGTGCGGTCTGCAGCGGGTTGAGATCCTTGCCTTCGCCAAACAGGAACAGCAGCGTGTCCATGGCGCCCCCCTGTCGTCGATGTGGAGCCTTTTCCAGCACCGCAGCAAGCTGCGTGCCGGGCGGCATGCATGCAACCGTACCCATGCCGACACCCGCCCGCGATGGCATGCCGCGTGCTGAATGCGGGTATCCACACTCTCACAGCGAGCCCGCCATGCCTGAGCAGCCACAACAGCAACCGCCACAGCATCAGGACCACCAGCCCGGCACCGAGAGCGACATGACGCCGCGCCCGCGCGCAGAGATGGACGACTACATCGGCAGCGGCAAGCTGGCAGACAAGGTGGCCATCATCACCGGCGGCGACAGCGGCATCGGGCGCGCGGTGGCCATCGGCTTTGCCAAGGAAGGTGCCGACGTGCTCATCGCCTATCTGAACGAAGAAGCCGATGCCAACCAGACCTGCCGGCTCGTGCGCGCCACCGGCCGCCGCTGCGAAGCCATTGCCGGCGACCTGGGCGACGAAGCACATGCGCGCGCCGTAGTCACGCAGGCGGTGGCCACCTTCGGCAAGATCGATATCGTGGTGAGCAACGCGGCAGAGCAGCACCCGCAGCAGAGCCTGGCCGACATTGACGCAGCCCAGCTTGAGCGCACGTTCCGCACCAACGTCTTTGCGATGTTCTATCTGGTGCGCGCCGCGCTGCCACATCTGCACGAAGGCGCGCGCATCATCACGACCACATCGGTCACAGCGTTTCGCGGCAGCGGGCATCTGGTTGACTACGCGGCCACCAAGGGCGCAATCGTGGCGTTCACGCGCTCGCTTGCGCAGCAACTGGCGGACAAGGGCATCCTGGTGAACGCCGTGGCGCCGGGGCCGATCTGGACGCCGCTGATTCCGTCCACCTTCGATGCGCAAGCGGTGGCCAAGTTTGGCAGCAAAGAGCCCTTGGGCCGCGCCGGGCAGCCAGATGAGGTTGCACCGTGCTACATCTTTCTGGCGTCGGCCGATGCGCGCTATATGACGGGGCAGACGCTGCACCCGAATGGGGGGGAAATTGTCAACGGATAGTGATCAAGCACACACGGGGCTTGCTCTTGCCAAAGAGTAGTTTTTAAACCACAATCAAGCCGTGACCGAACTCAAGCAGACCGAAACGTTCCGCAAGTGGCGCGCGAAACTCAAAGACGAACGCGCCCGTGCCGCCATCGCCTTGCGCCTGGCCCGTTTGGGCTACGGCCATGTTGGTGACGCGGAGCCAGTGGGACAAGGCATTAGTGAACTTCGTATCCACTATGGACCTGGGTACCGCGTGTATTTTCAGCAGCGAGGCAGCACGATCATCATCCTGCTCTGCGGCGGCGACAAGAGTACCCAGGCCAAGGACATCAAGACAGCAAAGCACCTCGCCGAGCAATGGAGCGAATGACATGACTGAAAAATTGACGACCTATGATCCGGCTGAAGATCTGACCTCCGATGAAGCCATTGCAGCTTTCATGGCCGGTGCATTCGAGACCAACGATGCAGGCTTTATTTCGCACGCGTTGGGCATCGTCGCCCGTGCCAAAGGTATGGCACAAATCGCCAGCGAAACCGGTCTTTCCCGGGAACAGCTCTATCGCTCGTTCAGCGAGCAAGGCAACCCCACCTTGAAAACGTTGCTCGCCGTCATGCGGGCACTTGGCGTTGAATTGACTGCCAAAGTCCACGCTGCGCATTGAGTGACATGCAACTTGCGGGCGGGCGCTGCATGCGCGCCCGCCTGCGTGTACGGGAGAATGGATCGTCTAAACCGCCCAAGCCTCGGAAGAAAACGAACTATCTGCCGAGGCAATCCAAAAGGGATCGTTGACAGTTGAGACGCGAGTGGGGCGACCTTCCGGCCAAGCCACCACACGGCAAATTGCCTAGGTAGTTGTCCGAGAAATGCTTGGCAACTGCCGCATGACACAAGAGCGTCCCACTTGGAAAACGAAGCAAAATCAGCTACATTCGTAGCCAATTATGCTACACCCCCTCTCCGAAACCCTCTTCAGCGAGTACCGCCGCCGCGCACTGGGCCTGCTCTTGCTGCGGCCGGAAAACGCCTACCACGTGCGTGAAATCGCACGCCTGACAGGCACCCCGCCGGGCACCTTGCACAAAGAACTCAGCAAACTTGCCAACGTCGGCATCCTCACCCGAGCGCGCAACGGCAACCAGGTCATTTATCAGGCTGATCGAACCTGCCCGATCTTTGAAGAGCTGGCGAGCATCATGCGCAAAACATCCGGCTTGGCTGACGTGCTGGCTCAAGCGTTGTAGCCGTGCTCGGCGCACATTGACGTGGCATTCGTATTTGGCTCCGTTGCGCGTGCCCAAGAGACGGCAAGCAGTGACATTGACGTGATGATTGTCGGCACAGTTGGCTTTGTCGATGTCATACGGCAGTTGTACGAAGCACAGACCTCCTTGGGACGCGAAATCAACCCAAAGGTCTTGTCGGCAGCCGAGTGGCGAAATGGCATCTCAACGCGAGAGCCTTTTCTACTAGACGTCCAGGCCAAGCCCAAGATCTTCCTGATCGGCAACGAACATGACCTTGCAGAACTTAGTGGGGATCAGTCTCGATGAGGTGCGGCCCGCGCGCGAGCAGGTTGCAAAACTGCTTGCCGCCGCACAACGCAATCTGGCGGACGCGCAACTCGCGGCGTTGAGCAACGAGAACCGATTCGATGCTGCCTACAAGGCCATCATGCAATTGGCGATGCTGGCATTGCACGCCAATGGCTATCGCACGTTGACGAGCCGCCCAGGCCATCATCAGACCGCCATTCAAACGCTGCCGGAAACCATTGGCCTGGAGAAGCCTCGCGTGATCGTCCTCGATGCATTGCGCAAGCAGCGCCATCTATCCGACGACTCGGGTGACATCGTTCCAGACACTGCGGTCAACGAATGCATTCACAGCGCGCGCTTGCTGCTAGCTGCAATCGAAAACTGGCTTCGCGAGACTAAGCCAGACCTGCTCTGATTCCGCGAAAAGCGGAATTCCGCACCCTTCAGTCTCCAGCCCCCGCCGTTATGCAATGTAATAAAGTCAGATCATAGGAATATTCTGATCGACGACCCCTGGCGATAGAATGATCAATCGCCGCCGCTCAAGCCCTTTCAAGCGCTTTCAAGCCCGCTCGAGTGGCGCTCGCCCCATCAACGCATTGCGCACCGCAGTTCTGAAACGCCTCCATGTGGATTGTCCAACTCGCGCTGCGAAGGCCGCTGACGTTCATCGTCCTCGCCCTGCTGATTCTGCTGGCGACGCCGTTTGCGCTCATGCGCACGCCGACGGACATCTTTCCGGAAATCGACATTCCGGTCGCCAGCATCATCTGGAACTACAACGGCCTGCCCGCCAAAGAGATGGCCGACCGCGTCGTCTCTGTGACGGAGCGCAGCCTGACCACCACCGTCAACGACATCGAGCACATCGAATCACAGTCGTTGAACGGCATCTCGATCATCAAGGTCTTCTTCCAGCCCAACGCCAACATCCAGACGGCGCTGGCGCAGATCGTGGCGAGCACGCAAGCGCAGGTGCGGCAGTTGCCGCCTGGCACCACGCCGCCGCTGGTGATCAAGTACTCGGCCTCGAGCATCCCGATCCTGCAGTTGGGCCTGTCTTCAAACACGCTGTCGGAGCAGGAGCTCAATGACGCGGCGCTGAACTTCCTGCGCCCGCGCCTGATTACCGTGCCGGGCATCGCCGTGCCGTTTCCGTACGGCGGCAAGAGCCGGCAGATTACGGTGGACCTCGACACGCAGAAGCTGCTGGCGCAGGGCCTGACGCCGGTGGATATCGTCAACGCGGTGGGTGCGCAGAACCTGATCCTGCCGGCTGGCACGCAGAAGATCGACGCCACCGAATACGGCGTCACGCTCAACGGCACGCCGGGCAGCATCGCCGCGCTCAACGCCATTCCGGTCAAGACCAGCAACGGCGCCACGCTCTATCTGGGCGATGTGGCCAACGTGCGCGACGGCTTCTCACCGCAGACCAACGTGGTGCGCCAGGACGGCCAGCGCGGTGTGCTGCTGTCCATCCTGAAGAACGGCGGCGCGTCGACGCTCGATATCGTCAACAACATCTACAAGCTGCTGCCCGCTGCAGCCGCGGCACTGCCACAAGACCTGAAGATCACGCCGCTGTTCGATCAATCGCTGTTCGTGAAGGCGGCCATTGAGGGCGTGATCCGCGAGGCGATCATCGCCGCGTGCCTGACCGCCGCGATGATCCTGCTGTTCCTCGGCAACTGGCGCAGCACGGCCATCATTGCGGTGTCGATCCCGCTGTCGATCCTGTCGTCGATCATCGTGCTGCACCTGCTGGGCGAAACGATCAACCTGATGACGCTCGGCGGCCTGGCGCTTGCGGTCGGGATTCTGGTGGACGATGCCACCGTCACCATTGAAAACATCGAGCGCCATCTGCACGAAGGCAAGGCGCCGATCACGGCCATCCTGGACGGTGCGGCTGAAATTGCCGTGCCAGCCTTCGTGTCGACCCTCTGTATCTGCATCGTGTTCGTGCCGATGTTTTTCCTCACGGGCGTGGCGCGCTACCTGTTCGTGCCGATGGCCGAAGCGGTGATCTTTGCGATGCTGGCGTCGTACGTGCTCTCGCGCACGCTGGTGCCGACGCTGGTGATGATGCTGATGACCGGCCACACCGAGGACGCCAAGAAAGCGGGCCTGATGCGGCGCATCTATGAGGGCTTCAACGCGCAGTTCGAACACATGCGCGGCAACTACGCCGCCATTCTGGGCGGGCTGCTGGAGCGCCGCCGTGTGTTTGCGCTGTCGTTCCTGGGTTTTTGCGTAGCGTCATGTGCGTTGTATCTCGTGCTTGGCCGCGACTTCTTCCCCGATGTGGATGCCGGCCAGATCCGCCTGCACATGCGCGCGCCGTCTGGCCTGCGCATTGAAGAAACCGCGCGCCTGGCGGATGAAGTGGAAACGGCCGTGCGCGAGATCATTCCCAGCAATGAGCTGTCGACCATCCTCGACAATCTGGGCGTGCCCAACTCCGGGATCAACCTGTCGTACAGCAACGCGGGCACGATCGGCACGCTGGATGGCGAAATCCTGATCGCCCTGCACGAAGGCGAGCGCAAACCCAGCGCGCAATACATCCGCCGCCTGCGCGAAGCACTGCCCAAACGCTTCCCTGGGGTGGAATTCGCCTTTCAGCCCGCAGACATCGTCAGCCAGATCCTGAACTTCGGCTTGCCTTCAGCGATTGACGTGCAGTTCTCGGGCGCCGATGTGGCAACCAATCACCAGTTGGCGGGCATTCTGGCCAACCGCATCAAGCAGATTCCGGGCGCGGTGGATACGCACGTGCACCAGCGCTTTGACCAGCCGACGCTGGCGCTGAACATGGATCGCACCCGGATCCAGCAGGTCGGCCTGGAAGGGCGCGACGTGGCGCAGAACATGCTCGTGTCGCTCAGCTCCAGCTTCCAGACTTCGCCCACGTTCTGGCTGAACCCGATCAACGGCGTGGTGTATCAGGTGGCCGTAACAAGCCCGCAGTACCGCATCGACTCGCTCGACGCGCTGCTGCGCACGCCGGTGGCCAGCTCGCGCGGTGGGGCGGCGCAAGCGGGCGGCCCGCAACTGCTGGGCAACCTCGTGCAGGTGAGCCCCGCCGTGCAGCCGCAGGTGGTTTCGCACTACGACATCACGCCCGTGGTGGATGTGTACGCCTCTGTGCAGGGCCGCGACCTGGGCGCCGTCGCCAAGGAAGTGCAAAAGGCGGTGGACGACATCCGCCCCAGGCTGCCGCGCGGCGCGCAGGTGACGGTGCGCGGTCAGGTGAAGACGATGGAGTCGTCGTTCGTGGGGCTTGGGCTGGGGCTGGTGATGGCCATCGTGCTGGTGTATCTGCTGATCGTCGTGAACTTCCAGTCGTGGGTCGACCCGCTCATCATCGTGACCGCCTTGCCGGCAGCGCTGGCGGGCATTGCGTGGATGCTGTTCGTGACCGGGACGACGCTGTCGGTGCCCTCACTCACGGGCGCGATCATGACGATGGGGGTGGCCACAGCCAACTCGATCTTGCTGATCTCGTTTGCGCGGGAGCGGCTGGCCGAAGGGATTGCACCTGTGCAAGCCGCGCTGGAAGCGGGCGCCACCCGCCTGCGCCCGGTGCTGATGACGGCGCTGGCGATGATCATCGGCATGGTGCCCATGGCGCTGGGCCTGGGCGAAGGCGCCGAGCAGAACGCGCCGCTGGGTCGCGCGGTGATCGGTGGTCTGCTGTTTGCGACCGTCTCGACCCTCTTTTTTGTTCCGGTGGTGTTTGCCAGCGTGCACAACAGATTGCAGCAACGCGCCGCGCGGCGTGGTACTGACTTGCGGGGAAGCGAAGGACATGTCTGAGCAATCATCCGGCGCCCATCCTGGGCACCATTCCAGTCACCTGCCGGACGCCGCGCCGCACCACGCCGTCACGGTTGACCCGATCGAACAGGTCGATCGCGGCCCCGCCATGCGCCGCGCGCGCTGGGTCGTGATTGTCGTGGCGGTGCTGCTGGCGCTGGGCGCCGCGCGCACGCTGGTCAGCCGCTATGACAACGCGCATGCACTGGAGCGCCAGGTGAAGGCGCAGACCAGCCGCTACGTCAACACCATCGCGCCCAAACCGGCCAACGCCAACCGCGAGCTGACGCTGCCGGGCACGCTGCAGGGCTATGTTGAATCGCCCATCTATGCGCGCACCAGCGGCTATGTACTGCGCTGGTTCAAGGACATCGGCGCCCACGTGGACAAGGGCGAAGTGCTGGCGCTGCTCGACACGCCCGAAGTCGACCAGGAACTGAACCAGGCGCAGGCCGTGCGCAATCAGGCCGCTGCACGCAGGGCGCTGGCGCAGACCTCGCTCACGCGCTGGCAGAGCCTGCGCCAGAAAGACGCCGTCTCGCAACAAGAGCTGGACGAACGCACCAGCGCCGCCAATCAGGCCCAGGCCGACCTGGCCGCTGCAGAAGCCAATGTGCGCCGCCTGCAGGAGCTGCAAGGCTTTCGCCGTGTGGTGGCGCCGTTTGCGGGCGTAGTGACCAAGCGCAATGTCGATGTCGGCGCGCTGGTCAACGCTGGCAATGCGGGCGCCAACCGCGAGCTGTTCACGCTGGCGCAGACCGATCCGCTGCGCATTTATCTGTACGTGCCGCAGGCGTATTCGCAGCAGGTGAAGACTGGGCAGGACGTGGCCGTCACGCTGTCCGAACTGCCGGGCCAGACCTTCCACGGCACCATTGCGCGGGCGTCCGGCGCCATCGACGCCACGACGCGCACCCTGCAGGTGGAGGTGCAATTGCCCAACAAAGACGGCCACCTGTTGCCGGGCGCGTATGTGCAAGTAGCCATCAAGGGCAAGGCGTCTGGCGATGACGCCAATGCCAACGCCAACGCCAGTGCATCAACCGCCTTCATCGTGCCGACCAATACGCTGCTGTTCCGCAAGGAAGGCCCGCGCATTGCCGTGGCAGAAAACGGCCGCGTCGACCTGCGCTCCGTTGCCATCGGGCGCGACTACGGCCGCACTGTAGAGATCGTCTCGGGCCTCAAGCCGCGCGACGCGCTGATCCTCAACCCGGCCGATTCCATTGAGCAGGGTGAAGCCGTGACCATCGTCGCGCCTGCCCCGGCGTCGGCACCTGCGGCATCGGCGCCGCACGCGTCATGACCAGATTGCGTACCACCGCGCTGGCGGCTGCGCTGCCTTTCTCGCTGCCTGTCTCATTGGCTGCCTTGCTGGCAGGCTGCTCGCTCGCGCCGACGTACGAGCGCCCCGCCATAGACATGCCTGCGCACTGGCAGACCGAAGCGCCGTGGCGCGCCGCGCAACCTGCCGACGCCGCGCCCAAGGGCACGTGGTGGCAGCGCTTCAATGATCCGCAGCTCGACAAGCTGATCACCCAGGCGCTGCAGGAAAACCAATCGCTCAAGGTTGCGCTGTCGAACCTGGAGCAGGCACAGGCGCAGACGCGTGTGGCCCGCGCCAGCTTGCTGCCAGCCGTCACGGCCAACAGCAACGACGCACGCACGCGCATATCGGGAAAGCGGCCGCTGTCTTCGTACACCAGCCCGACCATGTCGACCGTGCAGAACGACTTCGTGCTGCGCGCCGACGTAAGCTACGAAGCCGATCTGTTCGGCCGTGTGCGCAACACCGTCGCCAACGCCACCGCCAGCGAAGAACAGGCCGGCGCCAATTTCGAGAACTTCCGCCTGCTGCTCGCCGCGCAGGTGGCAACCACCTGGTACAACCTGCGCGAAACCGATGCCGAAATCGCCGTGGTGCAGGAAGGCCTGACGCTGCAGCGCAAGGCGCTCGATTTCGTCACCTCGCGGCATCAGGATGGTGTGGCGTCGGGGCTCGATCTTGCGCAACAGCAAACGCTGGTCGACAGCACCGCCACGCAGGCCGAGCTGCTGACCAAGCAACGCGCGCTGTACGAACACGCGCTGGCCACGCTGGTGGGCACGCCCGCCCCTGCATTCCATATCGACCCGATTCCGTTGAAGGGCACGGCACCGCAGATTCCGGTGGCCCTGCCTTCTGACGTGATTGAACGCCGCCCCGACGTGGCCGCCGCCGAGCGCGGCGCCGCGGCTGCCAACGCGCAAGTGGGCGTGGCGCGTGCCGCGTTCTTCCCAAGCGTGATGTTGAACGGCGGCGCCGGCTGGGAAAGCCGTGATCTTGCGCTGTTGTTTTCTGCGCCCACGCTGCTGTGGTCGTTCGGCACGCAGATCGCGCAGACAGTGTTCGACGCCGGACGCACGCGGGCGCGGGTGGACTTTGCCAATGCGGCCTACCAGGGCGCGATCGCCAACTACCGGCAGACTGTGCTGGGCGCGTTGCAGGAAGTGGAGGATGGCTTGGCCGGGCTGCAATCGCTCGACCGCGCCGCCACGCAGGCGCGCGCCGCCGTGCAAAGCGCCCGCAAGGTCTACGACATTGCCAGCGTGCGCTATGAAGGCGGGCTGGCGACCTCGCTGGACGTGATCACCGCGCAGCAGTCGTTGCTCAACAACCAGCGCACGGCGGTGCAGATTCTTGGCCAGCAAATGACGACGAGTGTGTTTCTCGTCAAAGCCGTGGGCGGCGACTGGAACCACACCGCCAACACGCCACCACCCACAGCCCGGCAGTAAGCGTCAGGCAACGGCGCGCAGGAACCGCGCGCCAACGAACAACCCGGCCAGCCAGCTCAACGTAAGCGCCACGGCCACGAGCAATTCGAGCACCGGGGTGGCATCGCCCGGCACGCTCATCGCCAGCGCAATTACCGCGGCCATCAGCACCCCCGCTACAGCCAGGCTGACCAGCAGCGCGCCCAGACCCGCTGCGAGCATGCGCACAAGCGGCGGATGCACATGCGCCGGCGGACACAGCACCGCCATGCGCGCGCGCACATAGGCAGCGGTGCGCGCGCTGTCGGTGCCCTCGGCGTGATGGCGCATCACGTGCATCCAGGTTTGCGTGTCGAGCACGCCGGAACTCAGCTCCTGCGTCACGCGGCGCAGTGCGGCGCGTTCGCGGGCGTGGTCGGTGGCGTCGCTGGGGGTTTCGTTCGGGTTGAGCCTGTCAAACACGGCTGGCGCTGCCGCCGGATCGCTCGCGCGCACCTCATGCCGGTACGTCACGCGCACGCGGCGCGAACGCACGAGGTACGCCAGCGTCCCGATGGGCACCAGCACTTGCGCCGCCAGCAGCAGCGCCATGGGCAGCCCCGCCGCCGCACCGCCCGTTGCCTGCACGGCCCATGCCTTGATCCCGCCGCTCATGCCCAGCGTGGCCAGCAACTGCAACAGGCAATATCCCAGCCAGACCCACGCAAACCAGCGCACGCGCAGGAACGCCACCACCACCAGCCCCAGCGGAAACGCCAGCCCCGCAAACGCCAGCACCGGCCGCGCCGCGCGGCCGCCCATCTCACCCATTCCGCCCATCCCGCCCATCCCGCCCAGCATCAGAACCATGGCCATCGCCAGCACAATCACCAGCGCTGGCAGCGTGTTCAGCCACAGCAGCGTCACGAGCCAGCCGCGCACGCCATAAAGCCGATGCGCCCGCGCACGCGCCGCAGATATCGCAATCCAACTTCCTTGCATGAAGCTTCCTCATCCGGGTTCGCCATGCTTCGCGGCCGGGCGGAGCATGGATTCTTGAATGTCGGCGATTGTGTCATCGGGGCAAAGCGGGCGCCCCCCTCTAGAGTGGGGGCGAGACCACATTGTCGTCAATGTGTTGCCAAAGGTAATGCTGATAAGGGGTTGCGAGTGATTAGCCGGTCTTAATTCTGATGTTGATTTTGCTGACTGTTGTTTCGGTGTCGTCCACTGCGGCGCGGGGCCGCGAAACTCTGCATGTCTGCCCCGCATACCGGCCCCAACCATTTGCATGCAACGCACGAAACCAAGCTCATTACACTCGCTGCAAACGCCAAGGAAGCCGATATGCGCCCACATTGTTTGCCGCAGTGCCTGCTGCCCGCCCTCACCCTGAGCCTTGCGCTCGCCAGCGCGGCCTATGCCGCACCGGAACCTCAACCGGTCGACATTCTGATCCGCAACGGCACCGTGGTCGATGGCGGCGGCGGTGCGCCGTTCGTGGCCGACGTGGGTATCCGCAACGACCGCATCGTACTGGTGCAGCCATCCGCCAAGGGTGTGCAGGCCAAGACGGTGCTCGATGCGCGCGGGCTGGTGGTGGCGCCGGGCTTTATTGATCCGCATACGCACGCGTACCACAACCTCATCACAAAAGACCGCCACCAGAACCTGCCCTACCTGCTGCAAGGCGTGACGACGGTGGTGATCGGCAACGACGGCATCGTGCTCGAAGGCGACGGGCCAGACCTTGACCGGATCGGGCCGGCGCTCAATGCGCTGGATGCCAACGGCGTCGGCACCAACGTGGCCATGCTGGTGGGCCACAACGCCGTGCGCCACCGCGTGATGGGCGACGTGGCGCGCGCGCCCACCGCTGACGAACTCAAGACCATGCAGGGCCTGATGGAAGACGGCATGCGCGACGGTGCATTTGGCATGTCGACGGGCCTCGTGTACACGCCCGGCGTGTTCGCCAAGACCGACGAGGTGGTGGCGCTGGCCAAGACAGTGGCCGCGCGCGGCGGCATCTACGACACGCACCTGCGCGACGAGGGCAACTTCCGCACCGGCCTCGTCAACGCGGTGAAAGAGGCGCTGGATATCGGCCGGCAGTCAGGCATCCCGATTCACATCTCGCACATCAAGGCGTTGGGCGTGGATTCGTGGGGCAAGAGCACCGAGATCGTCGGGCTGATACGCCAGGCGCAGGCCAGCGGCATGAACGTATCGGCAAGCCAGTATCCGTACACGGCGTCGAGCACGCACATCATTCCGGCGCTGGTGCCGGGCTGGGCGCGTGACGGCGGTAACGGTGCGCTGCTCAAGCGACTGGAAGACCCCGCCACGCGTGCGCGCATCGCGGCTGACATGGAGAAGGCCATGCAGCAGCGCAATGGCCCCGCCGCGCAGGTGCTGATTTCCGCTGATCCCGAATACAACGGGCAATCGCTCGAAGCGCTTGGCAAGAAGCTGGGCGTGAGCCCCGTTGATGCGGCCATCAACGTGATCCAGCATGGCGGCACGAACATCGTGTCGTTCAACATGAGCGACGCCGATCTGGAGACGTTCATGAAGCAGGACTTCGTGGTGGGCGGCTCCGACGGCATTGCCGGCCACCCGCGTGAAGCCGGCACCTTCGCACGGCGCATCGGCAAATACGTCACGCACAAGCACGTGATGACGCTGCCGTTCGCCATCCGCCAGGCCAGCGCCCGCACGGCCGAGATCTTTGGCATGCAAGACCGCGGCACCGTGCAAGCAGGCAAGTTTGCCGATCTGGTTGTCTTCGACCCGGCCACCTACGCCGACCGCGCCAGCTATGAGCAACCAGCGCTGCCACCCGTGGGCGTGCGCTGGGTGCTCGTCAACGGTACGGTGGCGGTGGCCGACGGCAAGGCCGTGCCGGATGTTCTGGCAGGGCGGGCGCTGCGCAAGTAAGGCGGCCGCGCTACCATCGGCGCATCTTTCTCCTCAACTTTCCGGTTCCAACATGTCCGACATCCAACGCTTGCACACCAACGCCCGCATGAGCCAGATCGTGATCGCCAACGGCATCGTGCATCTGGCAGGCCAAGTGCCTGACGCCGCGTTCGACTTCAAGTCCGTTACCGAGCAGACCAACAACATCCTTGCGCGCATCGATACGCTGCTGGCTGAAGCCGGGGTCGACAAAACGCGCCTGATCTCGGCCAACATCTGGCTGACCGACGCCAAGCACTTTGCCGCGCTGAACGCCGCCTGGGAAGCCTGGGTGCCGGCCGGCAACGCACCGACGCGCGCCTGCGTGCAGTCGGGTCTGATGCGCCCCGGCATTGATGTGGAAATCGCTGTGACAGCGTTGGCGAAGTAAGGGCGGACAGCTCATGCGCTTCGACACCCTTGTGCTGGGCGCCGGCATTGTCGGCGTCTCGGTGGCTGTGCATCTGCAGAAACGCGGGCGCACCGTCGCCCTTGTGGACCGACGTGCGCCGGGCCTTGAGACGTCGTTCGGCAATGCGGGGCTGATCCAGCGTGAGGGTGTGTATCCGTATGCGTTCCCGCGCGACTTGCCGACGCTGCTGCGTTATGCGGGCAACACGTCGGCGGAAGTGCACTACCACCCGGGCGATCTGCCCCGGCTGCTGCCGTTTCTGTGGCAGTACTGGCGCAATTCGCATCCGGCCCGGCATGCAGCCATTGCGCGGGCGTATGCGCCGCTCATCGCGCACAGCGTGAGCGAGCACCGCGCGCTGGCGCAAGCGGCCGGTGCCACGGGCCTGATCCGCCCCGGTGGCTGGATCAAGGTCTTCCGCAACGCAGCCACGCAGGACGCGGAAACCCGCGCCGTCGAGCGCTGGCAACGCGAATACGGCGTCGCCTTTGAAGCGCTGGACCCAGCGCGCCTGCACGCGGTTGAGCCACATCTGGACCCATCGCTGCTGGGTGGCCTGCGCTATACGGAAGCCGATTCCGTGAGCGACCCAAACGCGCTGGTTACCGCCTATGCGAGGTATTTCGAGCAACTCGGCGGCCGCCTGTTTGAAGCTGATGCCAACACGCTGACGCCCAACGCGCCGTGGCTGCTGCAAACCAAGTCAGGCGAGCTGCGCGCCGGCAATGTCGTCATTGCCATGGGCCCGTGGGCAGACGTGATCACCTCGCGCCTGGGCTACAGCCTGCCGCTGGCCGTCAAGCGCGGTTACCACATGCACTATGCGAGCGCGCCGGGCACGCAGTTGAACCACCCGGTGCTCGATGCAGACGGCGGTTATGTGCTGGCACCGATGGCGCGCGGCATCCGCCTGACCACCGGCGCTGAACTCGCGCACCGTGACGCACCGAAAACGCCGGTGCAGTTGGAAGCCGTTGAGCCCGTGGCCCGCAAACTCTTTCCGCTGGCCGAGCGCGTGGATGCTGAACCCTGGATGGGCGCCCGCCCCTGTACGCCAGACATGCTGCCGATCATCGGGCCGGCGCCGCACCATCCGAGCCTGTGGTTCGCATTTGGCCACGCACACCACGGTCTGACGTTGGGGCCGATTACCGGGCGATTAATTGCAGAAATGATCACGGGCGAGACACCTGCGGTAGATGCTCGCCCGTTCCGTGCCCAGCGCTTCTGGGATTCAGCGCGCTAGTTCAAGCAAGGCCGCCCTGGCACAAGTACTTGATCGACAGGTAATCGTCGAGCCCGTACTTGGAGCCCTCGCGCCCGTAGCCCGACTCCTTCACGCCGCCAAAGGGCGCCGCCTCGCTGGCGAGCGCACCCTCGTTGATGCCGACGATGCCCGCTTCCAGCGCATGCGAGACGCGCTCGATACGGCGGATGTCCTGCGTGTAAAAGTACGAAGCCAGCCCGAACGGTGTGTCGTTGGCGGCCTGCACGGCCTCGGCCTCATCCACAAAGCGGAACAACGGGGCGACGGGGCCAAAGGTTTCTTCGCCGCAGAGGGCCATGCCGCCGTTGGCGTCCGCCAGCACGGTGGGTGCATAGAAGTGTTCACCGACTTCCGGCAGGCGTTTGCCGCCGGCCAGCACGCGGGCGCCGTTGGCAATGGCGTCTTGCACGTGGCGCTCGATCTTGTCGACAGCGCGGGCGTTGATCATCGGGCCGATCTGCGCGGCGGGGTCTGTGGCCGGTGCGACTTTCAGCGCGGAAACCCGCTCGGCCAGCATGGCGCCAAAGCGCTCGTACAAGCCGGCCTGCACGTAGACGCGGTTCGGGCACACGCAGGTCTGGCCGCCATTGCGGAACTTGGCCGCCAGCAGGCCGGTGATGGCCGCATCAAGATCCGCGTCGTCAAACACGATGAACGGCGCGTTGCCGCCCAGCTCCAGCGACAGCTTTTTCAGCGTGCCGGCCGATTCGCGCGCCAGGTACTTGCCGACCGGCGTTGAGCCCGTGAACGTGATCTTGCGCACGCGGGCATCGTGCAGCCAATCGCCCACGGCTTCAATACCGCGATCGCGCGAGGCAGAGATCATGTTCAGCACACCCGGCGGCAGCCCCGCCTCTTGTGCGAGTTGCGCCAAGGCCAGTGCCGTGAGTGGCGTGTCTTCGGCCGGCTTGGCGACCACGGTGCAGCCCGCCGCCAGCGCCGGCGCGATCTTGCGCGCGATCATCGCCAGCGGAAAATTCCACGGCGTGATGGCCGCAACGATACCCACGGGCTCCTTTATCGCGCTCATGCGCTTGCCGCGCTGCTGCTGCGGGATGAGATCGCCGTAGATGCGCGTGGCCTCGTCGGCAAACCAGGCGACGTACGACGCGCCGTACAGCACCTCGCCGCGCCCTTCGGCAAACGGCTTGCCCTGCTCCAGCGAAATCAACCGCCCCAGCGCATCGGCATTGGCCACGATGGCCGCATGCCAGCGGCGCAGGATGGCAGCGCGCTCGGCGGGCAGCGTGTCACGCCATGCCGGGAAGGCGCGTGCTGCGGCGTTGGTGGCGGCACGCGCGTCGGCCGCGCTGCTGTCCGGCACGTTGGTGATGAGGTTGCCGGTGGCCGGATCGGTCACGGCAAAGCGGGTGCCGTCAGCGCCTGCAATCCACTGGCCGTCGATCAGGTTGTCGGTGCGGATCAGCCCGGTCTGGCAGAGCTGGTCGAAGGTGAAAGCCATCGTCGATTCCTTCAAGCCGCACGTCAACCCAGGCGCGCGGCAATCGCCTCGCCCACCTGTGTGGTGTTGGCGGTGCCGCCCAGGTCCGGCGTGCGCGGGCCGTCCTTCAGCACAGCTTCAATCGCGGCGACGATGGCGTCGTGCGCGGCGCGGCCTGCGCCCTGGCCTTGAGTCAGGAAATCCAGCATCAGCGCACCTGACCAGATCATCGCAATCGGGTTGGCAATGTTCTTGCCATAGATGTCCGGCGCGGAGCCATGCACGGGCTCGAACAACGAGGGGAACGTGCGATCGGGGTTCAGGTTGGCAGACGGTGCCAAGCCAATCGTGCCGGTAGTCGCGGGGCCCAGGTCAGACAGGATGTCGCCAAACAGGTTGGTGGCGGCCACCACATCAAAGCGGCCGGGCTGCAGCACGAAGCGCGCGGTCAGGATGTCGATGTGCTGCTTGTCGAGCGTGACGCCTGGATATTGCGCGGCGACCTCATCAGCGCGGGCGTCCCACCACGGCATGCTGATGGCGATGCCGTTGCTCTTGGTGGCGAGCGTCACGTGCTTGCGGGCGCGGCTCTGCGCCAGGTCAAAGGCGAACTTCAGCAGGCGCTCTGCACCACGGCGCGAGTAGACCGACTCCTGAATCACGATCTCGCGGTCGGTGCCTTCATACATGATGCCGCCCAGCGAGGTGTACTCGCCTTCGGTGTTCTCACGCACGACGTAGTAGTCGATATCACCGGGCTTGCGGTTGGCCAGCGGGCACGGCACGCCTTCAAACAAACGCACTGGGCGCAGGTTGATGTACTGATCAAACTCGCGGCGGAACTTGAGCAGCGAGCCCCACAGCGAGACGTGATCGGGCACCGTCTGCGGCCACCCCACCGCGCCGAAGAAAATCGCGTCCATGCCCTTGAGCTGGGCCTTCCAATCGTCCGGCATCATCTTGCCGTGCTGCTGGTAGTAGTCGCAGCTTGCCCATTCGATGTGCTGGGTTTCGAGATCGATGCCGAAACGGCGTGCGGCGGCTTCGAGCACGCGCAGGCCTTCGGGCATCACTTCGCGGCCGATGCCGTCGCCGGGGATCACAGCGATCCGGTAAGTCTTGCGAGTCATGTCAGATCCGGTAAAAAAGGGGAAGAGTCAGGCAGCTTACGGCAGGATGGGCTCACAGGCCGAACTCGCGCGCGAGCTTGCGCGCACCGTTGGCAAACATGAGGATATCAATGCCGGTGGCAACAAAGGTGCAGCCCAGCTCCAGATAATGACGGGCCAGCGCAGGGTCAGACGTCAAGGTGCCCGCAGCCTTGCCCGACGCAACAATTGTGCGCATGGCGTTGTCAATGGCGGCCTGCACGTCAGGGTGGCCCGCATTGCCGCGGTGGCCCATCGATGCAGCCAGGTCTGCCGGGCCGATGAACACGCCGTCCACGCCATCCACATCGCAGATGGCTTCAAGGTTTTGCAGCGCGGTGGCAGTTTCGGCCTGCACGAGCAGGCAGGCTTCGTCATCGGCAATTTGCAGGTAATCGGTGCGGGCACTCCAGCGCGACGCACGGCCCACTGCACTGCCCACACCGCGAATGCCGTGCGGCGGATAGCGCACCGCACGCACCAGCTCACGCGCTTGTTCGGCCGTGTCGACCATCGGCACCAGCAGCGTGCGCGCGCCAATATCCAGCAGGCGTTTGATGAGCGACGGATCGCCGTTGTATGGGCGCACGATAGGCTCGGCGCGGTACGGTGCCACGGCCTGCAGTTGCGCGAGGATCGTGCGCACGTCGTTCGGGGCGTGCTCGCTGTCGATCAGCAGCCAGTCGAAGCCGGCAGTGGCGCTTACCTCGGCTAGGTACGGATCGCTCATCGCCAGCCAGAAGCCGATCTGGCGTTGTTGGGCGGCCAGCGCGGCCTTGAAACGGTTAGGCTCGGGCGTTTGCATTGCTTTGTTCATGCGGATTGAGTGCTGCGGAGGTGGGCTCGAAGGTGATCGGTTCAACCTTGCCGAGCAGGAAGAGGTAATTGAGGATGGCAAGGCCAATGAGCGCGGCAGAGAACACCAGCGCGGGGATGAACGAACCGGTGGCACCCGCGATGGCGCCGGTGACGATCGGGCCGACCACACCGCCCATGTTCGACACGCTGTTCTGCAGCCCCGCCACCATCGACACGTTGTTGCCCGGCGCCACATCGGCCGGCAGCGCCCACACTTGCGATGCGGCCACGGTGGTGCCCGACTTGGCAATGCACAGCAGAACGACTGCCACCACCGCCGACTGCGCGAACGCCGCCAGCCCGATGCTCGACGCCATCACCAGCCCGACCACCAGGAACAGCTTGCGCGTGGCCGTCAGCGAGAGCTTGCCCGACGCATACACACGGTCAGATGCCCAGCCCGCAAACACCTCCACGAACATCGACACGAACAGCGGCAATGATGCCATGAGGCCCATCTGCATCAAACCCATGCCGCGCTCCTTGACCAGATACGTCGGCAGCCAGGTGATGAAGAAGTACGAGTTGTAGTTGATCATGAAGAAGCCAATGCACATCGCCCAGATGTTCCGGTGCGTGAGCAGCTTCGTCCAAGGCATCTTCGGTTCGTCTTTGCTGCCCGCGCCATTTTTTGGCGGCAGGCCGCGCTCGATATGCGCCAGCTCGGCGGCATTCACGCCCTTGTGCTCGGCCGGTGTTTCCTTGAACACCGCCCACCACACCACGCTCCACACGATGCCCAGCGCGCCCGTCGCCGCAAAGGTGACCTTCCAATCGAACATCACCAGCAGCCACGCGATGAGCGGCAGGGCGACAGCGCTGCCCAGCTTGGAGCCGCTGTCGAAAATGGCCGCCACCGTAGCGCGCTCCTGCCTGGGGAACCAGCGCCCCGTAATGCCCGCGCTGCTCGGGTACGCACCCGCTTCACCAATGCCCAGCGCCACACGCAGGCCCACCAGCGACTTGAAGCCGTTGGCCAGGCCCGTGATGGCCGTTGCCAGTGACCACCACAACACCGCAAAACCCAGCACCTTCTTCTGCCCGAAGCGATCCGCCAGAATGCCGGCCGGCAACTGCAGCAGCGCATACGACCAGAAGAACGCCGACATGACGACGCCCATTTCCACCGCGCTCAGATGGAACTCCTTCTGGATGTGCGGTGCGGCGGCCGACAGCACGGTGCGATCGATGTAGTTGATGGCAATCGCCGCCCACATGAGCCCGGCGACGACCCAGCGCACTTTCGAGCGCTGGCCGCCTTGTGAGGTGTCCTGCATGGTGTTGGTCTCCTGTTTTGTAATAGGTGATGCTGGCCTTCGCGCCGAAACGCTAACTCACGATGCCCATGTGCCAGGGGACAAATTCGTGATCGCCCAGACCGAGCAGTTCGCTCTTCGTGCGCTCGCCCGAAGCGGTGCGCAGGATGTGCGCGAAGATGTCCTGCCCCATCTCTTGCACCGAGCGTTCACCATCGAGAATGCGGCCGCAGTTGATGTCCATGTCTTCTTCCAGACGGCGAAACATCGGCGTGTTGCTGGCCAGCTTGATGGTGGGTGCCGGTTTGGAGCCGAACATCGAGCCGCGCCCCGTGGTGAAGCAGATGAGGTTGGCGCCGCTGGCAATCTGCCCCGTCACGGCAACCGGGTCGTAGCCCGGCGAATCCATGAAGACAAAGCCGGCGCGATCAATAGGCTCTGCGTATTCGTACACGGCCTGCAGCGGCGTGGTGCCGCCCTTCATGGCCGAGCCGAGGGATTTTTCGACGATGTTGGCGAGGCCGCCCTGCTGGTTGCCGGGGCCCACCACGCCGTTGAACTGGCCGTTGTGGCCACGTGTGTAGTTCTCCCACCATTTCAGGCGGTCGAGCAGCTTTTGGCCGACTTCGGGCGACACCGCGCGCCGCGTGAGCATGGTTTCCACGCCGTGAATCTCTGGCGTTTCCGACAGGATGGCCGTGCCGCCGTGGCGCACCAGCAAGTCCATCGCGGCGCCCAGCGCGGGGTTGGCGGTGATGCCTGAGAAGCCATCCGACCCACCGCACTCCAGCCCGATCTTGATGTGACTGGCCGATACCGGCCGGCGCACGATGTCGTTGGCCGCGGGCAGCATCTTCTGGATGGCGGTGATCCCCGCTTCAATGGTGGCGCGCGTGCCGCCCGTGTCCTGCATCACCAGCGTATGCATCAGCTTGCCGGTCTCCAGCCCTTGCGATGCCATCAGGTCGGCCACCTGGTTGCGCTCGCAGCCCAGGCCGACGACCAGCACGCCGGCCAGATTCGGATGCCGCGCGTAGCCCGCCAGCGTGCGGCGCAGCACGTCAAAGTGCTCTGATGGCGACGACATCCCGCAGCCGCTGGTCTGCGCAAACGCGACCACGCCATCCACGTTGGGAAACGGCGCCAGGCGCTCCGGCGTGAACCACGCCGCAATGTTTTTGATAACGGTGGACGAGCAATTGACCGAGGCGAGGATGCCGATGAAATTGCGCGTCGCTACACGCCCATCGGGCCGCACGATGCCGTGGAAGGTGGCGCGCTGGGCTTCGGGGATGTAATCAACGGGGCGCACATCCAGCCCGAAGCCGGGGTCGCGTGCGTAGTTGATCAGTTCGACGTTGTGCGTGTGGACGTGCTCGCCGGCTTCGATAGCGCGTGCGGCGCAGCCGATGACGGTGTCGTACTTGCGGATGGCCTCGCCCTGTGCGATGCGGCGTGCGGCGATCTTGTGGCCGGCGGGCACCTGCGCGCGCAGGCGGATCGTCGCGCCGTTAATGGACAGACTCGCCCCAAGCGACAGCGCTTCGCGCGCAATCAGCACGTTGTCTGCCGCGTTCAATTGAATCAGCGGCCCGCTGCCTGTTACGGCCCGGGCCGGGCTTGCCTGCAACATCCTTTGCTCCTCCGGGCTGTCTTGTCGTGCAGCCGTCGTCAATGGTGTGGTTTTGATGTTACCGGTTCATGTAACCGGTAACATTGGCGCAATCGTAGTCGGCTTTTGCGATAATTGCTAGCCCCTTTTTTCCCCTGTGTTTCCCTCATCGGCCCATCGATCACGTGACCAAGTCCACCACCGTGTCTCTCGCAGAATCTGCGCCCGCCACCGCACGCCGCGCGCGCAAAAGCACGGGGCGCGTTACCTTGAGCGACCTCGCCAAGCTGGTGGGCGTGACCAAGGTAACGGTGTCGCGCGCATTGAACACGCCGGAGCTGGTGTCGAGCGATACGCTCGAGCGCGTGCGCGAAGCGGTGCGGCAGACCGGCTACACGCCGGATCTGGTGGCCGGCTCATTGGCATCCAACCGCAGCCGGTTGATCGTCGCGCTCATCCCCACGATTGCGGGCAGCGTGTTCCAGGAAACCGTGGCAGCACTGACCACCGAGCTGGCGGCGGCGGGCTACCAATTGCTGATCGGCCAGAGCGGCTATGACGAATCGCGCGAAGACGCGCTGCTTGACGCCATCGTCGGGCGGCGGCCGGCGGGCATCGTGCTGACCGGCGTGGTGCACGCGGCCAGCGTGCGGCAAAAGCTGCAGGCCGCGGGCGTGCCGGTGGTGGAAACGTGGGACATCACGCGCAACCCGCTCGACATGCTGGTCGGCTTTTCGCACCAGAAAGTCGGGCAGGCGGCGGCGCGTTATCTGAAACAGCGCGGTGCCAAGCGCCCGGCGGTCATTACACCGAGCGACCGCCGTGCGCAGGCGCGCGCGCAAGCCTTCGTAAAGGCGTTCGGCTCGGACGTCGACGTTCCCGTGATTGCCGCTGAATCCCCTGCCAACCTGGGCGACGGCCGACGCGCGCTGGGCGCATTGCTAGCGCAGCATCCGAACACCGACGCCATCTTCTGTGGCGCCGACATCCTCGCGCTCGGCGTGCTGATGGAAGCCGCGCATCGCGGCATCGCGGTGCCCGAACAGCTACGCGTGGTCGGCTACGGCGATCAGGTCTTCGCCAAAGACACCACGCCCCCGCTCACCACCATCCGCATTGACGGCACGGGCATCGGCAAACTGGCCGCATCGCTGCTGATTGACCGCATCGAGCATGGCGACGAAGAACGCCGCACGGTCGACATCGGCTTTACGCTCGTGGAGCGCGACAGCGCGTAGTACTCAAGCCGGCATGGCTTGCGCGTCGAGCGGAAACACAGGCCGCTGCAACTTCGCAAACGGAAAGCGCGTGTAGTCCGAACTCGTCACGCCCCCGCCGTCGCACTCCACCACGGCCTTGGCAATCGGCACGAACACTGGCCGGCAATACATGCGCGACTTCAGCAGCACGAAGCGCGCGGCATGCGGGTCCACACCAATGTGCGTGAAGATGCCGAGGTCCCAGTGCTCCTGCGGCGTTTCTGTGACGACGACTTGCGCCGCGCCGATGTCGAGCAATGCCGTGCGCCCCATGCGGATACGCTGGCCGGTGTAGGTGGGCCCGGTGATGATGTATTCGCCATCGCTGATGGCAGCGACCTTGCCCGTGAGTGCGCGTGAAACCGGGTACACGCCCAACTGTACGAGCGGCACCTTGTCGCCCACGGGCAACGTAACGGTGGCACCCACGCCCGCCTCGATCATTGCAGCAACGGCTTCGGGGTCGCACACAGGCCCGACAGCGATACCGGTCAAACCCTGCTTCAACGCTTCGTGCAAGACGTGCATGTCGTCGCAGGTGCCGCCGGACATGCAGTTGTCGCCATGGTCGAGCAGCAGCACGGGTGCGTTGCCCGGGCCTTCGGCCAACGTGGCGGCGCGTGCGATGGAATCTGCCAGCGGCTCGGAACGATAGACGAAGCCTTCCCGGTCAGCCCAGATGGCGTCCGCAATGCGCTGGGCGGCGGCATCAGCGGCTTGCGCGTCGCCATTGCCAACCACCACAACGCAGGGGCATGGCGCGGCAATATCCGCCAGCCCAAAGCCCGCGAGGATCGACACGGCCAGCATGCCCGCGTTCTCCGCCTGCCTGGCCAGCGCCACGGCATGATGCATCGCGCCTTCATCCGTGCGGCTGCGCAGCGTGTGCGTGACCATTGGCAAGCGGCGCCATGCGAGCACCGGATTCGCGCGCCCGGCCAGTTTGTCGAACAGCAGGCGGCCTGCGTGCTCGCCTGTCTCGTACATGTCGACGTGCGGATACGTCTTGAAGCTCACCGCAATGTCCGCCAAGTCGATGAACTTCTGTGTGAGGTTGCCGTGCAGGTCCAGCGCAACAGTAATCGGCACATCGGGCACCACCGCGCGCAGGCGTTCGAGCAGGTCGCCTTCGCCGTCGTCGCTGTTTTCCGCAACCATCGCGCCGTGCAGGTCGAGCATCAGCGCATTGCACCCCGGCGCGGCGGCAACGATGGCATCGCACAGTGCGGTGTAGGCGTCAGCCGCCACGCGCCCGCTCGGGTTGGCCCCGGCAACGACGGGCACGACAATCTCCGCGCCCGCTGCCTCCGCCAAATCAATAAAAGCACCGGCTGCCGTGCGCGTGCCTTTGGCGGCGCGGTAGGCATCTGCCCCATAGTGCGGATGGAACGACGCCAGCGGCGTCGGCACTGGCGAGAACGTGTTGGTCTCGTGATTGAAGCGGGCGATCAGGATGCGCATGGGCGTGTGTCGGTTATGAGCGGCCAGCGGCTTGCAACATGGCGTGCAGCAGCACGTTGCAGCCAGCTTCCAGGTGTTCGGGGCGGGCGTCTTCGATCTCGTTGTGGCTGATGCCGTCTTTGCATGGCACGAAAATCATGGCGGTGGGCGCCACGCGCGCGAGGTAGACCGCGTCATGGCCTGCGCCGCTGATGACGTCCATCTCCGAGAAACCCAGTTGCCGCGCACCGTTGCGTACGGCGTTTACCAGCGTCGCGTCAAAGGGTTGCGGCGGGAAGTAAACAACCTGGCGCAGCGCGATGTCGATGCCGCTGCGCGCGCGTAGTTCGCTCACAGCCGCGTGCAGCGCCGCGTCCATGTCGGACAGCACGGCATCGTCCGCCGCACGAAAGTCGATCGTCATCGACACGCCGCCCGGAATCACGTTGCGCGAATCGGGGTGCACGCTCAGGCAACCCACCGTGGCGCGCGCGTGCGGCGGGCGCTCCAGCGCGATACGGTTGGCGATGCCGACCAGCTCTGCGGCTGGCAACAGTGCGTCGCGGCGCAACTCCATCGGCGTGGGCCCGGCGTGCGCCTCCATGCCGGTGAGAACCACGTCGTACCAGCGCTGGCCAAGCGCGCCCGTTACCACGCCGATGGTCTTGCCGTGCGCTTCGAGCACCGGCCCTTGCTCGATATGCGCTTCGAAATACGCACCCACGGCGCGGCCGCCCACCGGCTCGCTGCCCGCGTAGCCGATGCTGCGCAGCGCCTCGCCCACGGCCACGCCGTCGCGGTCCTGCGCGGCCAGCACAGCGTCGAGCGTGAATTCACCAATGAAGGCGCCCGAGCCCATCATCACCGGCACAAAGCGCGAGCCCTCTTCGTTGGTCCACACGGCCACCTCGATCGGTGCTTCGGTTTCGATGCCCGCATCGTTGAGCGTGCGCACAACCTCGATGCCCGCGAACACGCCGTAGTTGCCGTCGAACTTGCCACCCGTGGGCTGCGTGTCGATATGGCTGCCGGTCATCACGGGCGGCAGCGCGTTGTTGCGCCCCGGGCGGCGTGCGAACAGGTTGCCGATGGCGTCTACACGCACGGTGCAGCCGGCGGCCTCGGCCTGCGCAACAAAGAAGTCGCGGCCCTGCCGGTCGAGATCGGTCAGCGCCAAGCGGCGCACGCCGCCCTTGGGCGTGGCGCCAATGCGCGCCTGCTGCATGAGCGTGTCCCACAAGCGCGCACCGTTGATGCGCAGGGTGATATCGAGGGTAGTTGTCGTCATGGTCGTGTGTGCTGCTCAGGCGGCAAGGCCGACGCCAAGGTAGCGGTCCTTGATGGCGTCGTCAGCGCGGAAAGCGTCATTGGTGCCGGTGTAGACCACGCGGCCCTGTTCGATGATCACGTGGCGATCTGCCAGTTGCGTGCAAACCTCCAGGTTCTGCTCGACCAGCAGGATGGACACGCCCGCCTGCTTGATCACCTTCAACTGCGCGACGATCTCTTCCACGATGACGGGGGCGAGACCTTCTACCGGCTCGTCGAGCATCAACAGGCGCGGGTGGTTCATCAACGCGCGGCCAATGGCCAGCATCTGCTGCTCGCCGCCGGACAGGTTGGCGCCGCCGTTGCGTCGCCGCTCATGCAGGCGCGGGAAGATGCGATAGATGTCGGCCAACTGCCACGGCGAATCGCGCCGCGCGCCGAGCTTCAGGTTCTCTTCCACCGTCAGCAATTTGAAGATGCCGCGATGCTCCGGCACCAGGCACAGCCCCTGTGCGGCAATGCGATGCGCCGGCTGCCCGGCAATATTCCCGCCCCGAAAGCGCACGTGCCCGCCGCGCGGCGTGACCACGCCGGCAATCGTTTTGAGCGTGGTCGATTTGCCCGCGCCGTTGCGGCCGAGCAGCGTCACCAGTTCGCCCTCGCCCACCGAGAGCGCCACGCCCTGCAGCACGTGGCTTTTGTCGTAGTAACCGTGAAGGTCTTCAACGTCGAGGATCATCGTGGTCGTCACTTCTTGCCTCCGGTGATCATGTTGCCGAGGTAGGCGGCACGCACGCGCGGGTCCGCTCGCACGGCATCGGGCGTGCCCTCCATCAACACCTTGCCCTGCTGCATCACGGTGATGGTGTCGGAGATGTCCATGACGATGTCCATGTTGTGCTCGATCAGCACAACGGTGTGGTCGTGCGCAAGACCACGGATGAGCGCCTTCATGGCCGGGAGGTCATCCACGCCCATGCCCGAGGTCGGTTCGTCGAGGAAGATCGCGCGCGGATTGGCAGCCAGCGCCATGCCCACCTCCAGCCGGCGCTGCTGACCGTGCGAGAGCGCGGCGGCCGGTGTGTCTGCCATGCGCGGCAGTTCCAGCCGCTCGAGCACGCGATCGACCGTATCCGTGCAGGCCAGATCGCCCTGTGGCAAACGCCAGCCGTGCATGGCGCGGCGCGGCGTGGTGCCGAGCGCGGCCAAGCGCAGGTTCTCGCGCACGCTCAAGCTCGGGAACAGGCTCGTCACCTGGAACGACCGCGCGATGCCGCGCTGCACGCGCTGGTAGTCCGCCTCGCGTGTCACGTCATGGCCATCGAAGACGATCGTGCCGCTGGTGATCATGCGCGTGCCGGTGAGCATGTGGAACAACGTCGTCTTGCCCGCCCCATTGGGGCCGATGACGGAGTGCACCGTGCCGGGCATCACGCGCAAATCGACACCGCCCAGTGCGGTGAACTTGCCGTACTGCTTGACGATGCCGGTGGCTTGCAGGATGGGCGTGGTGCTCATGCGCGTTCCTCCTGAACCACCGGTGTGTTGCGCGGCGTACGCACGCGTTGCCACAGCTTCTGCCCGAGCCCGAACAGCCCGCGCTGCATGAACAGGCTCACCGCAATCAGCAGGAAGCCGAGCAGCATCAACCAGCGCGGCCACAGCGTGGAGAGCCAATCCGACAGCAGCACATAAAACGCCGCCCCCAACACCGAAGCAAACACATTGCCCGTGCCGCCGATGACAGTCATCACCAGGATCATCTCGCTGACGTGGTAGTCGATATTGGCCAGCGGCGCGATGCCCGTGAGCATGGCATGCAGCCCGCCTGCCAAGCCGGTGACCGCACCCGAGATCACGAAGGCCAGCAGTTTGAATGCGCGCACGTTGTAGCCGACGGCGAGCGCGCGCTCTTCGTTGTCGCGAATGGCCAGCAGCGTGCGGCCGAACACCGATTCCGTCACGCGCTGCACGAGGAAGAACACAATCAGGAACAGCACCGCCACGAACGCGTAAAACGCCCACGGCGACCCTGCAAATGCAGGACGCGGAATATCGAGCAAGCCGTTGTCCCCACCCGTGAGCGACGGCGTGGTGTAGGCCAGAAAGTAGAACATCTGAGCGAAGGCCAGCGTGAGCATGACGAAGTACGTGCCGCGCTGGCGGATGGCGAACCACCCCACCGCCGCCGCAACCACCGCGCCCACCGCCACGGCCAACCCGATGGCCACCGGCACCGGCAAAGCCAGCCGCGTGAGACCAACGCCCACCGCATAACTGCCCAGCCCGAAGAAGATGCCCTGCCCGAACGACAGCAACCCCGTGTAGCCGAGCAGCAGGTTGCAGGCCATCACCGCCATCGCGTAGACGAGCACTTCGGTGGCCAGCGTGCCGGAGCTCAGCCCCAGCGGCAGCAGCAGCGTCACACCCAGCGCCAGCCACCAGAAGCGGTAGCGCGCGAATCCGTGGAATGTGCCTTGCATCATCCCCTCCCCAGCAGGCCGTGCGGACGCAGCAGCAGCACCGCCGCCATCGCCACGTAGATCATCAGCCGCGCGCCCTCGGGCCACAGCGTGCTCATCAGGCTTTGCACAATGCCCACCAGCAGGCCGCCGACCAGCGCCCCCGCAAAGCTGCCCATGCCGCCCACCACCACCACCACGAAGGCAATGCCGAGTGCCTCCACGCCCATGAACGGCTCCGCGCCACGAATGGGCGCAGCGAGCACACCCGCCACCGCGGCTGTGGCCGCACCGAGCGCAAACATCAGGCTGAACAAGCGGAACACGTTGATGCCAAGCAACGACACCATCTCGGTCGATTCACTGCCTGCACGCACCGCGCTGCCCAGCCGCGTGCCTTCAAGCAGCCACCAAAGCGCGAGCGCCAGCACGGCGGTAAAGCCGATCACAAACAGCCGGTACTTGGGATACACAAAATCGCCCCACATCACCACGCCCTGCAGCGCATCGGGCGGCGGCACATCCACGCCCAGCGGCCCCCACGCCACGATGATGAGTTCCTGCACCACCAGCGCCAGCCCCACGGTGATGAGGATGTGGAACTCGTGCGCCTGCGCATACACGTGGCGCAGCAGCACTTTCTCCGTTACCCACGCGAGCACGCCGATGACGACGGGCGCGAGCACCAGCGCCAGCCAGAAATTCATGCCCATCTGCAGGGCCTGAAAGCAGAGATACGCGCCCAGCGCATAGAACGCGCCGTGGGCGAAATTGACGAAGCGCAACAGCCCGAAGATGATCGACAGCCCTACCGCCAGCAGGAAGTAGAGCATGCCGATCCCCACGCCGTTGACGACCTGGAGCAGGTAGACGTTCATTGCGTTGACGGAAATCGCATTCAGAAAGACAGGCGCCCGCGCTTCATTGGCGGAAGGCGGGCGAGCGGTGAATCAGGTCAGCTTGCACTGCGTCTGTTCGACCGGCAGGAACGCCTTGCCGACAGCCACCACGTCGGCAAAATCGTCCTTGTTCTTCATGCGGCTCTTGGGCTTGCCTTTGAGCAGGTAGTAGTTCTTGAGCACCTGGTGGTCGGCCGCGCGGATCTCTTCCGGGCCGGTCAGGCCGTCGTACTTCATGCCTTGCAGCGCGGCAATCACGGCCTTCGGGTCAGCGCTGCCCGCCTTGACCATCGCATCGAGCAGGATTTTGGTGCAGGTGTACGAGCCCGCCAGGCTGTAGTTCGGGTTCGTCTTGAACGCGGCCTGTGTACGTTTAACGAGATCGCGGTTGGCGGGCGACTCCACGTCGTGCCAATACTGCGCGCCAAAGTACACGCCATCGCACAAGTCTGCGCCGAGCGATTCGAACTGCTCCAGGCCCGACGCCCACGCCACCAGGATCGTCACGTTCTTCTTCATGCCAAAGCTCACCGCCTGACGCAGCGTGTCAGACGATTGCGAGCCGAAGTTCAGGATCAGCAGCACATCGGGCTTGGCGGCCATGGCGTTGGTCAGGTAGCCGCTGAACTCCTTCTCGGTGAGCGCGTGATAGCTGTTGCCCACGTGCTCGATGCCTTTTTCCTTGAAGATATTCTTGGCCGCCGAAAGCAGCCCGTCGCCAAACACGTATTGCGGCGTGATGGTGTACCAGCGCTTGGCCTTCGGCATCGATTCGATCAGCGGGCGCACGGTGCGCTCGATGGCGCCGTAGGTCGGCACCGACCAGCGGAACGTGGCGCGGTTGCAATCCTTGCCGGTAATTTCATCGGCACCGGCGGTGGTGATGAACACGCCGCCAAATTTCTCCGCCTCCTTGCCCATCGCCAACGATTCGGACGACAGGATGCCGCCTGCAAAGTAGCGTGCATTCTTCTGCTGCGCGAGCTCCTGCACCTTGCGCACGGCCGTGGCGGGCTTGCCTTCGGTGTCGAGCACGCTGTACGCCAGCGGCCGGCCCAACACCTTGCCGTATTGCTCCACGGCCAGCTTCATGCCCAGATCAGCAAACTTGCCGTTGGCGGCAAACGGGCCAGACATCGGCACCGGGCAGCCCAGTTCGATGGCATCGGCAGCAAACGCGGAACGGGCCTGCAGCACCGACGCGGGCACGGCGGACAGCGCCGCCAGTTTGAGCAAGTCTCGACGATTCAAAGCGCACTCCTTGGGGTTCGTGTTTGGGACACAACAAGCGCCTGGAGCCACCTATGGCGGCTTCCTCCTAGCCTCCGGCGAGGTTTTCGCCGACCGTCGAGTCGAGCAAGAACCAGACCAGTTTCTTATATTTGTTATGATAAATAGGCGAAATCATCATAGAAGCCGCATCCGCGCCGCGTCAACGGCGAAGAGGTCGGTGTTTACGCCAAGCTGTGCGCGACCAAGGTGCCGGGCGACGATGCGGAAATGCGGTGCGTGCGCATGATTGAGGGGCACGCATGCACCATGCCGGTCAGACCGAGCGGCACGGGCCCGCAGTTAGAATGCGCGCAACTCAGGAACGGACATCCATGGCTACACTCGGAGCAGGCAAGACAGCGTCGATCGGCATCCGCAAGCAAAAGCGCGCCGACCTCGTTGCCGAAGAGCTCAAGCGGCTGATCACGCAGCGCAACCTCAAGCCCGGCGACAAGCTCCCGCAAGAGATCAAGCTGCAGGAGACCTTTGGCGTGAGCAAAGGCACGATCCGCGAGGCGCTCAAATCATTGGAGGTGCAAGGGCTGGTGAGCGTGAGCACGGGCCCGGCGGGCGGCGGCACCATCGTCGAGGTGCCGCTGGACCGCACGTTCCAGCTCATGCAGAACTACCTGTTCTTCAAAGACATCGGCATCGCAGACGTCTACACCGTGCGCCGCCTGCTGGAACCGGAACTGGCCGCCGGTGCGGTACCGCATCTGACCGAAGACGATTTCCGCGCGCTCGAGCACACCATCGACCTGTGCGACCCGGCATCAGCCAAGGCCGCCGCGCCGCTGGACCAGCGCCAGGAAGACCTGAGCTTTCACGACATCCTGGCCGCGGCCAACCCCAACCCGATGCTGCGGTTCTGCTGCGAGCTGATCAATGAAATGCTGCGGCAGTTGGTGGTCTTCGGCAACGAAACCTCACCCAAGGACCACGCCAGATTTGGCGCGTCCACCGTCAAGTTCCATCGCGAGATCTTCGAGGCAGCACGCGCACGCAATGCCGATCGCGTGCGCGAACTCATGGCCGCGCACATGGAAGACTGCACGCACCACGTCACGCGCATGAAGGGCCGCGTGCACGGCCGCCTCGTGCTGGATTCCGAGATGCCGCGCCGCAGCCGCCCGCTGCTTGACGAGCACGACGCCGAAGACTAATGGCCTAACGCGTGCTCACGGCGATGCCGTCATCACCCACGTTGAACCGCATCATGTCTTCGCCGACCACGAGCGGCCCCGCGTAGGCCTTGCGCGTTTGCGCCACGATTTGGTCAACCGTATCCGGGGCGGCTGTGCCGGCAATGACGATATGGCTGAAAACAGCAAGCTTCGGCTTGGCATTGTTGAATAGGATGCCGGCCTGCTCCGGAGTGATGTGGTGATCCATGATGGCCCGATAGACCGGACGCTCGGCGAGCAGTCTTTCAGCATCGCTGCCGAGGATGGCGACTTCGTGGATCAGCAGATCGGCACCTGTGCCTTCTTTCTCCACAGCCGGCGCGTACTTGGTGTCTCCAGATAGCACCACCTTGTGCCCCTTGTATTCGATCTTGTAGCCGAATGCCGGCTCGATCAGTGCGCCGTGGAAAACCTTAAAGGCGGTGACCCGCACACCGTCCACGTCGTAGACGACGCCCGGGCCAATGTCGTGAGCCTGTACTGCTGCGGCCTCCAGCGTCAGATGCTCGTCGGCATGGCGGATGCGGCGGTCTTCCGAGAATGCGTCATAGAGCTTTGCCATCATCGCCTCGGTCCCCTTCGGGCCATAGACGACAAAAGGGCCCTGGCGACTGGCGTACGGCGTGCCGAGCCAGCCGGTCAGATACAGATCCGGCAGGCCGTTGATGTGGTCTGAATGCAGGTGCGTAATGAAGTGCGCCGTGATCTCACCGAACGGAATCTTTGCGCGGAACAGCGAGACGGTGTTGCCGCGCCCCATGTCAAACAGCAGCTTCTTGCCGCCGACCTCGATCAGCGTGCTCGGACCGTTGCGTTCCGGCCTGGGGGTCGGAGACCCCGTGCCCAGCAGCGTGACCGTGAATAGCGTTTCCGCTTGGGCGCGGGCTTGGCCAAGCCCCGCAAACATGGCAGCGGCCGCGAGCACTGCGAGCATGCGTGAAGCCGTTTTCTTGTATTTCATGGTGTCTCCTCTTTTGGCATAGGTGGCACCCATTATTTCCGAGGGGTTGCCCCTGAATCATGAGATTTGACCGACAATTCATAACCTCACAAGTATGAATCGGCCATTTTCCATGAGTTTTCGGAAGAGTCCACGACTGCCGGATCTGGCGCCCGCCCTGCGCAAACTGCGCCTGCGCGATCTTGAAATGCTTGCGGAACTGGGGCACACGTGCAGCTTCGGTCAAACCGCCGAGGCCAATGCCATCACGCAGCCGGCACTCTCCAAATGGCTGCGCGATCTGGAGGGCGAACTTGGCGTCGTGCTGTTCGAACGGACCACACGCCGCGTCGCTCCGACGCCATCCGGAGAGATCGCGCTGGCGTGCGCCGCGCGCGTGCTGACCGACATGGCTCGCCTGCCGCAGTCACTTGACGCGCTGAGGCAGGGGCACGGCCAACCGGTGTCTCTGGGGGTGCTGCCAGGCATGGGAGCGGTACTGGTGCCAGCAGCGATGCGATGGCTCCAGCAGCAGGCCGTGCAGCCGCAGGTTCGTCTGCTCGAAGGAACACTGGACCAGCTATTGCCCCAGGCGCAACGCCACGAGCTTGACCTGATCCTGTGCCACATCGGGAGTGCCGCGCGCAACTCGGGCTTGGCCATTCAAGAGCTCTACGAGGATGAAGTGCGCGTTTTTGTCGGTGCGCATCACCCATTGCTCCGGCAGCGGCGGGTCACATGGAAAAACGCCGTCTGCTTTCCCTGGATCTTGCCTCCAGCGGGCTCGCCAATGCGTACTGCGCTGGAACTCGAACTGGCACGGGCCGGCCTGCCGATTCCTGCCATGGCGCTGGAGTCTTCGTCGCTTCCCATCAACGCGATGGCGGCGCGAAGTACAGATTGCCTTTTCGTCGCCGCCAGCCAGAGCGCGCGGTTTGCGCCGGAGCCCCAAACGCTGCGTGCGCTGCCGTTGCACCTGGCCAGCGCGCCAAAAGCCATTGGGCTGCTGTACGCCATGCCGTCAAAAGGCGCGGTTGACGCGCTGCGCCAAGCCCTGCAAGAGGCGGCACGCACGTTGCCAAGTAGCCCGTGGGGACGAACTGGCAGCTTGGTCCGCTAGCCGCTATCAGTCGATTCTGAAGTACTCACATTCGCAACCGCCCAGTCCCATGCTGGCGACAGGATTGCGCATGTGTGAATCAACACCGTTACGCCTTCACCCTTCACGTTGCATGGCCCAACTCCTATGGTTGGATGAACGAGACGCCTGCTCCGGCTGCCCGAATCGCACGGTCGCACGGTCGCACAGCATGAGCAAGGTCGATGCCATGTCACAAGCGCCGCGCCCATGGCGGCGCTTGCCCTGGTTCAGCTCCTTTCTTGCGCCGCAACATGCTTTGCTTGACCCTCCAACGAATTGCAGACCACGGCTTGAACTAGGGCAAAACCCGAGATTGACAGCGCTGTCAATTGTGGCCATTCTTGCGTCCGTCGGCTCGCCACACTATTCAGAAGAGAACGCCGACACCACTGTCATGCATGACAGCCGGTCCAATATCAGGAGACAATTCATGGAGCTTGAAGCCGCACGTCCGGCCGCACGTCGTCAATCCCGCAGCAAGCGCTTTGGTCAACGCGTCGGCGCGTCGGCCATCGCTGCGGCCGTACTCGCACTCGGCGCTGCCAGCGCCCACGCGTATGACGTCACCACCAGCCCATATCTGCTGGGCGACTGGGGCGGGCTGCGTACCCGCCTGGCCGAACAGGGTGTGACTTTCAACCTCGGCTACGGCAGCGAAGTGGCGCACAACTTCAGCGGCGGCACCGAGCACCTCACGCGCTACACCGATCAATGGGTGATCGGTACGGCGCTGGACTTGCAAAAACTCTGGGGCTGGAAAGGCGGCACATTCCAGGCCACCATCACCGACCGCAACGGCCGCAATCTCGGCTCCGATGCAAACATCGGCAACAACATGCTGATCCAGGAAGTCTATGGCCGCGGCCAGACCTGGCACCTGACGCAGTTCTGGCTGAACCAGAAGCTGCTGGACGATCGCCTGGAAATCAAGGCGGGCCGCGTCACGGTGGGCGAAGACTTCTTCTCGTTTTCGTGCGACTTCCAGAACCTGACGTTCTGCGGCTCGCAGCCGGGCAACCTGGTGGGCAGCTATTGGGTGAACTGGCCGACCAGCCAATGGGGCGCGCGCGCCAAGGTGCATACCTCGGCCCAAACCTACGCGCAGATCGGCGTGTACCAGGTCAACCCCAACTACGTGGATGACGGCTGGGCCCGCCGCAACGGCTGGAAGCTGAACAACCCAGGTGGCACCACCGGCGCGCTGATCCCGCTGGAATTCGGCTGGATGCCCACCATCGAAGGCCGCCCCGGCACATACCGTGCAGGCGTCTGGTACAACACGTCCAACGGACGCGACCTGTACGAAGATGTGAACGGCAACCCGCGTGGCATCACCGGGCTGGACGCCCGCCAGCACAACGGCCAATACGGGGCCTACCTGAACCTGCAGCAACAGATCACGGGCGCACCCGATGGGCGCGGTGCAACGGTGTTCCTGAATTTCTCGCAAGCCGATCGCAATACCGCGCAGACGGATCACCAGATCTCGGTGGGCGTGCAATACAAAGGGCCGTTCGATCGTCTGTCCGACACCATCGGCTTTGCCGTGGGTGCAACGCACAACAACGGCCGCTTTGCCGATTTCGTCCGCCAGAACAATGCCCGTACCGGCTCGAACGCCGTCGCAGGTGACGGTTACGAATACGTAAGCGAGTTGTATTACAGCTGGTCGCCGGTGAAGTCTGTCTACTTCCGGCCTAATCTGCAGTACATCCTGCATCCGGGCGGCACTTCGCAAAACAAGAATGCGTTCGTCGTCGGCCTGAAGACCGGCGTCACGTTCTGACCGGTTCTGATCGCGAAACCCATTCAATTGCGCATTACAGGAGACCTTTCATGATTTCCCGCGTACTCAACACCCTGGCCGCTGCGGCGGTTCTCACCTTCGCCGCAACGTCGGCCCATGCCAGCAAAGAAGCGCCCGTGATCGGCTTCTCGATCGACGACCTGCGTGTCGAGCGCTGGACGCACGACCGTGACTACTTTGTTGACGCAGCCAAGAACCTTGGCGCGACAGTCAACGTGCAATCGGCCAATGCCAACGAAGCCAAGCAGATCGCCCAGATCGAAAACCTGATCGCACAGAACGTCGACGTGCTCGTGATCGTGCCGTTCAACTCCAAGGTGCTGGGCAACGCGATTGCCAGCGCCAAGAAGAAGGGCATCAAGGTTGTGTCGTATGACCGCCTGATCCTGAATGCGGATGTGGATGGCTACGTGACCTTCGACAACGTGAAGGTCGGCGAGCTGCAGGCACAGGGCGTGGTCAAGGTGGCGCCGAAGGGCAATTACTTCCTGCTGGGCGGCGCCGCGACCGACAACAACGCACGCCTGCTGCGCGAGGGCCAGATGAAGGTGCTCAAGCCGTACGTGGACAAGGGCGACATCAAGATCGTCGGCGAGCAATGGACGCCGGAGTGGGACCCTTCCAAGGCACAGAACATTGTTGAGAACGTGCTGACCGCAAACAACAACAACATCCAGGGCATCGTCGCCTCGAACGACGGCACGGCCGGCGGTGCAATTCAAGCGTTGTCGCGCCAGAAGCTGGCGGGCAAGGTGCCGGTGTCGGGTCAGGATGCCGACCTTGCCGGCGTGCGGCGCGTGGCCGAAGGCACACAAGCCATGACGGTGTACAAACCGATCAAGCAAATTGCCGCCACCGCCGCTGAAATGGCCGTCGCCCTCGTGAAGGGCACCGCGCCGAAGTTCAACACCAAGCTGAACAACGGCAAGAAGGACGTCGACACCGTTCTGCTGACCCCGACGCTGCTGACCAAGGACAACCTGGACAGCACTGTCGTCAAGGATGGCTTTTATACGCATCAGCAGATCTTCGGCAAGTAAGCCGCCGATAGCAGTCACAGTCGCAGTCGCAGTCGATTCATTGCAGTCAGCCGTAGTGAGTAGGAGGCAGCCATGAGCAGTAACGGCACCCTGTTCGAGATGCGCAACATCGTGAAGTCTTTCTCCGGTGTGCGCGCACTCGATGGCGTGAGCCTGGCGGTGCAGCCAGGTGAATGCGTCGGTTTGTGCGGGGAGAACGGCGCCGGAAAATCCACCCTCATGAAGGTGCTGTCGGGGGTCTACCCCTACGGCACCTTCGAGGGCGAGATTGAATGGGAAGGTGAACCGCTGCGCGCGCATTCCGTGCGCGACAGCGAGCGAGCAGGCATCGTCATCATCCACCAGGAACTGATGCTGGTGCAGCAGCTCTCCGTCACGGAGAACATCTTCCTCGGCAACGAGATCACCAAGCCAGGGGGCCGCATGGACTACGACGCCATGCACGCCAAGGCAGAACAGCTCCTCGCCCGCCTGCGCCTGACCGACGTGAACGTGGCCGCGCCCGTGATGAACTACGGCAGCGGCCACCAGCAGCTCTTTGAGATTGCCAAGGCGCTGGCCAAGAATGCACGCCTTCTGATCCTGGACGAGCCAACCTCATCGCTGTCCGCCAAGGAAATCGAGGTGCTGCTGTCCATCATTGAAGACCTCAAGCGCAGCGGCGTGGCGTGCGTATACATCTCGCACAAGCTCGATGAGGTCAAGCGCGCGTGCGACACCGTCACCGTCATCCGCGACGGCAAGCACATCGGCACGCGCCCCGCCGCCGACATGACCATCGACAACATCATCACGATGATGGTTGGCCGTGAAATGACCGCACTCTTCCCCAAGGTGGAACACACCGTGGGCGACGTGGTGATGGAAGCGCGCAACGTCACCTGCTGGGATGTCACCAACCCCAACCGCAAGCGCGCAGACAACGTGAGCTTTGCCGTGCGCCGCGGCGAGATTCTCGGCATTGCCGGCCTGGTGGGCGCTGGGCGTACGGAGATGGTGTCCGCACTGTTTGGCGCGTATCCCGGCCGCTCCACCGCCGAGATCATCATCGAGGGCAAGCCGGTGAAGATCAGCTCACCCGCGCAAGCCATTGCCAACGGCATCTGCCTGGTGCCCGAAGACCGCAAGCGCCACGGCATCGTGCCGTTGATGAGCGTGGCCGAGAACATCACGCTCGCCACGCTGGCGCAGTACGCGCGCAGCATGCGTGTCGACAAGGGCGCTGAACTCACCACGGTCAACCGCGAAATCAAGCGCCTGCGCATCAAGACTGCCAGCCCCGCGCTGTCGATCGCCAGCCTCTCGGGCGGCAATCAGCAGAAGGCTGTCGTCACGAAGATGGTGCTGGCGGCGCCGAAGGTGCTGATCCTGGACGAGCCCACGCGCGGTGTAGACGTCGGCTCCAAGTACGACATCTACAAGATGATTGCCGACCTGGCCGCGGCCGGCGTGGCGATCATCATGGTCTCTTCCGAGATGCCGGAGATCATGGGCATGAGCGATCGTGTCCTGGTCATGGGCGAAGGCCAGTTGCGCGGCGACTTCGTCAACCAAGGCCTGACCCAGGAACGCATCCTGGCCGCTGCAATCAACGCTGAACCCGGCCGCCAAGCGGCTTGAATTGCCATGTCCAATATTCTGCAATCCCAACTCGCCCGCCAGAACAGCAGCGGCGGCAGCCCACGTCTGGACGGCCGATCCATCCAGCAACTGTTTGTGCGCTACAAGGTGTTGGCCCTGCTGCTGGCCGTGGCGCTCATCTGGATCTTTTTCTACTTCCAGACCAGCGGCACGTTCCTCAAGCCCAACAGCATCTCCAACCTGTTCCTGCAGATGTCGGTAACGGGCATGCTGGCCTGCGGCATGGTGTTCGTCATCATCGCCGGGGAGATCGATCTTTCGGTCGGCTCACTGCTCGGGCTTCTCGGTGGGCTGGTGGCCATCCTCACGGTCAACCTTGGGTGGAACACATGGCTGGCGGTGGGTACGGTGCTCGTGGCAGGCGCGGCCATCGGCGTGGTGAATGGCTTTATCACGACCAAGCTGCGCGTGCCGTCGTTCATCGTTGGCCTGGGCGGCATGCTGGCGTTTCGCGGCCTGCTGCAGTGGAGCACGGATAGCGTGACCATCGCCCCGGTGCCCGATGACCTCGGTAACCTCGCGCAAAGCTTCGTGCCCGCGTGGCTGGCGTGGTCGCTTGCCGCCGTCATCGTCGCCGGTTCTGTTGTGCTCACGGTGCGCCGCCGCCGGGAGCGTGCACGTCTGTCGCTCTCGCTCACGCCGATGTGGGCCGATGGCCTGAAGCTGCTCGCCATCGCCGCCGCCGCATTCGGTTTCGTCGCCGTGCTCAACAACGCCAACGGCGTGCCGCTGCCGGTGCTGATCCTTCTGGTGCTGCTGGCCATCTTCTCGTACGTCGCCACGCAAACCGTGTTCGGCCGTCACGTCTATGCGGTGGGCGGCAACATGGAAGCGACGCGCCTGTCCGGCGTGAACGTGGGCCGTGTCAAGCTGCTGGTGTTCGTGCTGATGGGCCTGATGTGCGCGTTCGCGGGCATCATCACCACGGCGCGCTCGGCGGCGGGTTCGCCCTCGGCCGGCGTGGGCGGCGAGCTCGATGCCATCTCGGCTTGCTTCATCGGCGGCACCTCGATGCGCGGCGGCTCGGGCACCGTGTACGGCGCGCTGATCGGCGCACTCGTCATGGCCAGCCTGGACAACGGCATGCAGCAGATGAACGTCGACGCCTCATGGCAGATGATCGTCAAGGGCGTGGTGCTCGTGCTGGCCGTGTGGATCGACGTCCTCTCCGGCTCCAACCGCGGTTAAGCACCCACCGTGGCGCCAACACAAACGCCCAGATGGTTTGGCCGTATCTGCCCTTGATGGCGCCTTGAGTTTTTGTTGCAGGGAGGAAAAAGAAGGGAGGCTTGTCTGAGCGCAGCACGTTTGCCTCCCTTCCCTCTCTGCGACAGAAACTCAAGGGGAAGCCGCCATCTTGGGCGCGCCTTTCGTTGCTGACTTTCTTTGCTGACTTCGTTTGCTCACTTTCTTTGGCAAGACAAAGAAAGTGAGTCGCCCCCCCGCAGGGGACGAAACCGGGGATGGACTACCAACGCCAAACCCCCACCCGACACACCTCAAAACAAACTCCGACATCGTGGCTGACTACCAAACCCCCGCTCGCGTTCTCGTCACCGGCGTGGCCGGCAACCTGGGCCGCAAGGTTGTCGAGGCACTGGCCTCTGCCCCGTGGTGCACATCCATCATCGGCGTCGACTGGGTTGCGCAGAACGTCGAGTTTTCGCCGCAAGCAGCCCAACGTTTTCAATGGGTCAAGGCCGACCTTACGCAGGCGGATGGCGCATGGACTGACTTGCTGAGCAACGTAGACGCCGTCATCCATTTGGCCGCCATCCACTCCACGCCGGACGCAACGTGGGAGCAAGCGCTGGCCTCCTATGGCATGACGCTCAACGTGCTGCAGGCCGCTGCCGCGCACGGCGTAAGGCGCTTCGTGTTTGCCTCGTCCAATCACGCGATGGGCGCATACAAAGACCAACCGCTGGCCGCCACCATCGGCCCCGGCAAACTCACCGCCGAGTTGCCGCCCGCCCCCGGCACACGCTGGAACAACGGCACCGAAGACGTCTACTCGCTTGCTTACGGCACATCCAAGGCGATGGGCGAACGGCTGTGCACGGCGGTGGGTGCGGTGTCCGCAGCCAACAGCGGCAAGCTGTCGATCGTCTCGCTGCGCATCGGCTGGGCGCTGCCCGACGAAAACGACCCCAGCGACATCAACTACTCCGGCACCGCCGACACGCCCGTCCCCACCGAACTGCCCGATGAAGCCAGCCGCATCGCGCTGCGCTGGTTCCGCAACATGTGGTTGTCGAATGGCGATCTGCGCCGGCTGTTCCTCTGCTCCATCACCGCCGACCCGGCGCGCTGGCCGGCACCAGCCATTGTCGTGAATGGCGTATCGAACAACCGTGGGATGGATTGGGGCCTGGAGACCGGGCGCAAATTGCTCGGCTATGACCCGCAGGATGATCTGTACGCGTTGATCAAGGTTGCGCCGTAGCGCATCAAGCAAAAGGCCCGGCGCAATGGCCGGGCCTCTTTGTACCTGCGTGCAGAAGGATCACGCGACACGCACTGGCCTCAGGCCCTCGTCCAGGTCGGTCCCGTGGTCGCGAGCATCATCCTCGCTGACAGTTGCGGGGCCGCGCATCTTGTCGAGGAACAACACGATCATCCCGGCCAGCAAGCTGCCGCCGATGAGCGACAACAGCAGCAGGACCAGTGGGCTCGGACCAGAACGGTTTTCCGGCAGCGTCGGGCCCGAAACAAACCGCGCCTCGGTGATGTGCTTGGTCCGCATCTGCTCTGCGACCAGCATGATCTGGTTGTAGACCTCGCGCGTCTTGTCGTCCTGCAGGTTCTTGTCTGTAAAGACGGCTTGCCCCGTTTTCACAAACTCCGACAGCAGCATATTGCCGGTCAGCGTCTGGCCGGCACGCTGCGCAAGGCGCTCATAGAACTCGTTACGCAACCCGTTCTGCTCGGCATCGCGCTCCAGCAACGTGAGCTGCGACTTCAGGTCCGCCATTTCGGTTTCAATCCCGACCAACTGCGCCATGGGCGACAGGTAACGCGACGATTCTTTGTCGCTACCGGTCGACAGCAGCTGGCGCGCTTCCATTTTCGACGCCTCGGGATACTTGCCGGCAATGGCGCGGGCAGCTTCGAGACGGTTAGCGGCTTGGGCCAGAGCCACCTTCTTCTGGATGATCTGGTTGTCGATCTGCTGCTTCTTGGCCTTGGTCTCGCCTGCCTTGGTGTAGATGGTGTCCAACAGATCTTCGCTCAGCATCGTGTCTTTGACGAAGTCGCCCAGCAACTGGACACGCGCCTGCGCGTTGTCTGGAGACCGATCCTTGAACCCGATCGAAAAACCGAGGATACCGACGGCGTCCAGCGCACCCTTTGCGTCCGTGATGTAGCGCAGGTCATCTTTCGACGGCGGCAGGACGGGCTGCAGATGCGCCTGAATAAAGTGCTCGCTCAGGGCGCCGAGCAAATAGCGACCGTTTGCATCGTCGAGCTTCTTGTTCTCTTCCAGGTAGCGGCGCAGCGTCTCGCGATCCCAGAATGCGGCCTTCTGGACATTGAACTCGGCGAATTTGCGAGGTGCGCGCAGAAAACCTTCGCTGGAATAATTGCATCCAACCCAGAAGACGGCGACAAAGATCAGCACGGACAAAACCGCGGCAAATACGGCGACTTTCCGGCGCAGCGCCCAGCAGCGCAACAGCAGCGCCCTCACATCGATGCTCAGCAGATCGTCTTCCGCATACGCCACTGGACTATCGTTCTTCATCACTCCTGCCCGCCTTAAAACTGCCGATTATTTAGAAACAGAAAACCACTGCATGCGAGTCAGGTTATGGCTCTTACTACTGAAGCCCGATCGCTCGACCTGCTGACATGTCAAGTGCGCTTTCCGTCATCGTGCCCGCAGAACACTGCAGTTTGGTGACGAAGACACCAAGAGCAAATACGCGTGAGGGAATTACAACGCTGGTTCTTGTGCTGAGATGCCGTATTTTTTGCTGAACCTCAAGAACGAAGGCGCCTTTGTCACCCAGATATCCTCGGGGCGATACCGTAATGGCTCTCGCACTCGCCCGACCACCCTCCCGCAGACGGGATTGACCGGCACAGCGACAAGCGTATTGACGCCCATGCCTCACATCAAAGGCCCCGCTAATTACATAGGCGCTTTGCAGCGTAGTCCTGAGTTCACCGCACGGGCGGGCAGGTCGACTCGCGGATCACCAGTTCGTATTGCAGGTTCTCGTGCACCGAATGCAGCTTCAGCCCTGGCAGATGCGGACGATGAATCGCAACAAGCTGTTCCACGGCCGCATGCGCCATCGCCTGGATCGGCTGGCGCACGGTGGTCAGCGCCGGCCAGAGCTGGCGTGAGAGCGGCGTGTCGTCGTAGCCGCAGATGGACAGGTCTTCCGGCACCTTGATGCCACGCGCCTGCGCCACACGCAGCACACCGGCAGCCATGTCGTCGTTGCCGGCAAAAATGGCGGTCGGACGCGGCTCGCAAGACAGCAGCCTTTCCGCGCAGGCCACGCCGGATTCAAACGACTGCTGGCCCTGTTCCACCAGACGTTCGTCGACCTCGATACCGGCTTGCGACATGGCATCGCGATAGCCGAACACGCGCTGATACGCGGCGCCGTGATCCGGATCGCAGACCACGAAGCCAATGCGGCGATGGCCCAGGCCGATCAGGTGCAGTGTCATGTCGCGCGCGGCGGCACGGTCTTCGGTATTGACGGACAGGCCCTTGTGCTCGCGATCGGCCGGCGCAAGGCGCACGTAATCGATGCCCGCTTCATCCAGTGCCTGCACCAGCGACGGCACATCCGACACCGGCGGCGTCAGGATAATGCCGGCCAGCGCACGCTGGCGCGCGCTCTGGATGATCTGCTCGGCGAGGTTCGGATCGCGGTAGTTGCAGGGCGTGAGCAGCAGGCTGTATTCGAGCGCCTGGCAGGCTTCGAGCGCGCCATGCTGAATGTTGACGATGTAGTTGTCGGAAGGGTTGTCGTAGACCAGCGCGATGATGTCGGCGCGCTTGCTGGCCAGGCGACGGGCGGCGGGGTTCGGCCGGTAGTCGAGCGTCTGCATTGCCTCAACCACCTTGGCGCGCGTCTTCTCGCTGATGTTGGGCTCGTGGTTCAGCACACGCGAGACGGTCTTGATGGACACGCCCGCATGCGCGGCAACATCATCGACGGTGACGCTAACGTTGCCAGTACGGGCGTTGCGCTTCATGGTCTGGCGAGAAGGTCTGGCGAGTGTGGTTCTAGAACACGGAACGGGCGCAATCACGCGCCCGCCAATGTGGCTGATTTTACCGCCAACCCCTGCGCCGCGCGGCCGAAAAAAACTAACGGGCGCTCAATCCGGAACGACCCGATGGCCCGAAAGGCAGCCGAATGATGCCTTGCGCCAGGCTCACACCCAGCAACACGAGACCACCGCCAATCCAGTGATAGCCGTGCACGGTCTCACCCAGCATCACCGCTGCCATGCCCGCCGTGAAGACGGGCATCAGGTTCATCAACACTGCCGTGCGTTCGCTGCCGATGCGCTTGAGCCCTTGCATCCACAGGTACGACGCGACAATCGACGAGGCAATGCCTGCAAACACCACCAGCCCGATGCCCTTGGCCGGCACCGCCAGGCTGTGCGCCGTCATGGCCACCGGCACGAGCATCACCACCGCCATCAGCACCTGCACGTAGAGGTTGATCCACTGCCCGAACGGCAGCGCCCAGCGGCGATAAAGGATGTTGTACAGCGCGTACGCGGTGGCACCGGCCAGCACCAGCACGTCGCCATGGTTGATGCCGCCATCGAACAGGTTGGCTGGCGCTCCGCGCCCCAGCAGATACAGCACGCCCAAGAGCGACACCACCACGCCCGTCACCGCCTGCGCGCCCACCGGCTGGCGGAACACCGTCACGTTCAGGATCAGCCCGAGCATCGGGATCAGCGCGCCGATCACGCCCATGTTGGTCGCGCTTGTGCTGTGCGCGGCGTAATACGCCAGGCACTGGTACATCACCATCCCCAGCAACGCCAGCACCGCAAAGCGCTTGCCCTGCGCAAGCACCGCCTGCCGCTGGCGCCACAGCGGCCGCGCACAGAACGGCGTGAGCACGATGGCCGCCAGCAGCCAGCGGTAGATCGAAATAGCCGCCGGGTCCACCACACCGGCCGCAGCTTTCGAGACGATGGTGTTGGCCGCCCAGATCAGCACTGCCAGCAAGGGATACAGCACAGGCACGACGGCCTCCTCGAACAATCGAAGATGGCAGTGTAGTAATGTCTGATTCAAAACATATACTGCAAACCAGACAATCCAACCCATCAAAGGCGACAACGTGTACACCGCCTCTGCCTACCGCGAAGCGGATCTGCGTGTCCCAAAGGGCGCGCCGTTCTACTTTCGCTACAACCACTTCGAGCCCGAAACCGCCGTCGAGCCGCATGCCCATCCGTGGGGCCAGCTCTGCCGCATCAGCCTCGGGCTGATGGAGGCGACCGTCGAGACACACAAGCTGACGGCGCCGGCGGAATACCTGATCTGGGTGCCGGCCAATGTGCCGCATTCCGCGTCGATCCGGCAGGCGACGGATTTCATCTCGGTGTATGTCGCGGAATCAATGGCTGAGCGCCTGCCCGCCACGGCCTGCCTGATCGCGCAAACGCCGCTGATACGCGCGCTGTTTGAAGACTTCGCCACGCGCCGCATATCGGTCATGCAAGACGCGTGGGACTTGCGCCAGTTCGAGCTGATGATCGAACTGCTGACCCGCGCCGAGCACACCGCCAGCTACCTGCCCGACAGCCAGGATCGTCAGCTCGAGCCCATCCTGCACGCTATCCGTCTGGACCCGGCTGAGAACACCACGTTGGGGCAATGGGCCGAACGCGTGCACAGCACCGAGCGCACGCTCGCACGCCGCTTTCAGGCCGAACTCGGCATGAGTTTCGTGCAATGGCGCAATCGCGTGCGCCTGCTGCGCGCGCTGGTGTGGCTCAAGGAAGACCGCTCAGTGCAGGACATTGCACTCGCGCTGGGTTATGGAACGCCCTCGGCGTTTATTGCGATGTTCCGCAAGCAGGTTGGGTTCTCACCCGAGCGCTACCGCAGGCAGATGTGCGGCGAGGCCGAACGCCCCATCGCATAGATCACCAGCATCAGGCAACCGAGTCGCCACCATCCGCCACCAGCGCGTGGCCGGACACCAAGCGCGCATCGTCCGCCCAGGGCTGAACATGCACGACGCGACGCTGCGGCAACTGAAAACAATTGCGGGAAACCGCGCCGTTTAGCCATTTGCGGCCCGTGGCGTCTTTTAGAATTCGCTCTGCTGCAGATTTGGCGTAGACAACGGGGCCGCAAAGGTCGACTTTTTCGTCGCCTCGATCTGCAACGAGGGCAAGCAGTGGAAATGGGCGACAGCGGAGCCGGCCACGGCGCGCTGGGGCGATCTGCAGTAACGCAACAGCAGGCTAAGGCTTGGCGGCAAGGCGCGTCACCGCGTCCTGCAGGAACCGCTTGCTCGCCTCGACAATCGTGCGCTGCATGGCCTCGTCCGGCATGGCCCGCGCGATATGGATGGCGCCTACCAACTGCGCGATCATTGCCCATGCGGCATCGTCATCGCCCAGGCGCTGCGCGAGAACCGCGTGGCCCTTGCGCATCTCTTCTTGATACAGCTCGCGCACTGACGCATCGGCGCGCGCGATCTCGGCGGCAAGACCGGGTACGGCACACCCTGCCTCGGGATGCGCTACGTGGGCAAGGCACAAGTAGCGGTCCAGCTCGAAGCGCAACCAGTCTTGCGCCGTATCGTGCGGATTGCCAGCCCACATCTCGCGGCTGGCGGCCAATTCAGCCTCGATCAGCGCCTTAAGCCAATCCGATTTGGAACCGAAGTGGCTGTAAAACGCACCGCTGGTCATGCCGGCAGCCTGCGCGAGCGCGTCCACACCGGTCGCGGCAAAGCCGTTCATCTTGACCTTGCGTGCGGTCGCCTTCAGCAACTCCTTGCGCTTTTCTTCTTTGTGACCCGGCTGGTATCGCATCTTTTTCCCTACACATTCTGGCTTGACACTATGCAACCAGTAGCATAATTTTGTTTCCGGTAACGATCGTTATTCTATAAACGAGGTGGACATGGAGACAAGCAACAACAAAGCGGCGCTCGTCATTGGAGCGGGAGACGCCACCGGCGGCGCCATCGCCAAACGCTTTGCACGCGAGGGCTACATCGCCTGCGTCACGCGCCGTTCGGCCGACAAGCTGCAACCGCTGGTCGAGGCGATCCGCGCGGAGGGCGGCCAGGCGCAGGGCTTCGCATCCGACGCACGTCAGGAAGACGACGTCATCAAGCTCGTCAACGACATCGAGCGCGACGTCGGCCCCATCGAGGTGATGGTGTTCAACATCGGCGCCAACGTGCCGAGCAGCATCCTGGAAGAGACGGCGCGCAAGTACTTCAAGATCTGGGAAATGGCGTGCTTCTCAGGCTTCCTGGCCGGGCGCGAGGTGGCCAAGCGCATGGTTGCGCGCGGGCACGGCACGATCCTCTTCACGGGCGCGACGGCGGGGATGCGCGGATCCGCAAACTTTGCGGCGTTTGCCGGTGCCAAGCACGCGTTGCGGGCGCTGGCGCAAAGCATGGCGCGCGAACTGGGCCCCAAGGGGATCCACGTGGCACACGTGGTGGTCGACGGTGCAATCGATACCGAATTCATTCGCGAGAACTTTCCTGAGCGCTACGCCCTGAAGGACCAGGACGGCATTCTCAGCCCCGAGCACATTGCCGAGAACTATTGGTACCTGCACACACAGCCGCGCGATGCGTGGACGCACGAGCTGGATCTGCGCCCATGGATCGAGCGCTGGTAGCCCCGCTGGTAGCCCCGCCCAACCACAACCACAACACCCGGAGACACACGCATGAAGCAGGTCGAATTCTTCTTCGATGTGGGCAGCCCGTACAGCTACCTCGCGTATCACCAGTTGCCAAAGATCGCGCAAGCCAAGGGCGCGGAAATCGTCTGGCGGCCAATGTTGCTGGGCGGCGTGTTTCAGGCGACCGGCAACAGCAGCCCGGCCACCGTTCCCGCCAAAGGTCAGTACTCCAACATCGACCTGCAGCGCTGGGCCAAACACTTTGGCGTGCCGATCCAGCAGAACCCGCACTTTCCGATCAACACGCTGCAATTGATGCGCGGTGCAGTCGGCATGCAACTGCGCAGCGATGCGGAATTCCATCGTTATCTGGCCGCCATCTTCAGCGCGATGTTTGAGCACCCGCGCAACCTCGGCGATCTGCAGGAACTGGCCGCGGTGCTGGAAGCGGCCGGTATCTCCCCGGCGCTGATGCTGGAGCTGGTGCAGGACGACCACGTCAAGCAGACGCTGCGCAAGACAACCGAAGAAGCCGTCGCACGCGGCGTGTTTGGGGCGCCCACGTTCTTTGTCGGCGATGCGATGTTCTGGGGGCAAGACCGTCTGCACTTCGTCGAGGCGGCGCTGTCCTGACGGCCGGGCATGTGCCGGTGGCAAGTGCCGGCGCACGCCCATCTCCCCCTTGCTCACGCGGGAATGCTGCCCTGGCTTGTTTCTTTCAATGCGAATCATTATCATTTGCGTTCTGAATTCCATTGAAGACTGCCATGCACGGTATTGCCTTCCTGCTCGGGCTGCTGGCGGCGGGTTGCCTATATGCGGCCGCGCCCAATCAAGTGCTGCTCGCGCCAGCATCGGGCCGGCGCGGGCGCGCGTTGTGTAGCGCTGCCGCAGCGCTGTCAGCCATTGCCGTCGTGTTGTGGAACGACGTGCTGGGGTGGGCAGGCGCGGTCATTGCCGTGATGCTGGTGGTCACGGGGGCCTTGCCGGTGTGGCCCATGGTGAGCGCATGGACACAACACCGGCACCACGCTATTCAAGCCCGCACAGAGGTGCAGCCATGACCGGCATGGGCACCAAATGGCTGGCCGGTGCCGTGCTGGGGCTGCCGCTATCCATTGCGCTGTGCACGCTGGCGATCCTGTGGTTGCCGGGCGGCTGGGAAAGCGGCGTTATCGGGGCGCTGCTCATCTGCCTGCCGCTGTGGGCCGTGATCATCAGCGTGAGCGTGCTGTTTTCGACCAGCGCCCGCGCGTGGGCCCTGCTGGCTGCTGCCAACGCGCTGTCGTTTGGCGTGCTCTGGCTGCCGCGCCTGATTGCCGCGTCTGGTGGCGGCCTGACCTCGCTATGAAATCCACGACCTTACGTCTGTATCAGACGCTGCATACCTGGGTGGGCCTGATGGCCGGTTGGGCGCTGTTCATCGCCTTCTTTGCGGGTGCGATCACGGTGTTCCATGAAGAGCTGCACGCGTGGCAAAACCCGCTGCGCGCGAACCACGCCGCCGTTGCCACCACGCCGGCCGACATCGATCATTTCGTCAACACGCTGGTCCGCACGCACCCGGCCGCTGCGGCCAGCGCATACGTCATCCTCCCCAACGAGGGCGAGCCGGAGTTCTCCGCCTACTGGCAGAACAGCAAGGGCGATTGGCAGATGACAACCGGCAGTGGGCTCACCGCCGGCAAAACCTCGCCCAAAGACCTGTCGATCGAGTCATCCAAAGGCGAACTGGCCAACTTTCTGAACCGGCTGCACTACTCGCTGGGGCTGGAAGAGCCGGGCATGTACTTCATGGGCGTGATCTCGGTGCTTTACGGCGTGGCGCTCATCTCGGGTGTGCTGCTGCATCTGCCGCGCCTGAAAAAGGATCTGCTGGCCGTGCGCCCCGGGCGCAACCTCAAGCGCTTCTGGATGGACATGCACAACGTGCTCGGCCTGTTCAGCCTGCCTTTCCACCTGATCTTTGCGATTACGGCCCCAGTGCTGTGTCTGAGCATCGTGCTGATGACCGTGTTCAACACCGTGGCGCTCAACGGCAGACTGTTTGACGCCATACCGCGCGTAACCACGGCGGCCGGCACGGTGGCAGCCGCCAAGCGCGCCGCGCCCCTGCTGCCAGCCGACGAACTGCTGGCCCGCGCACGCGAAGCGGCCGACCCGAACTTCACCGTCAAATCGATCCACTATCAGCACATTGGCGATGCGAATGCCGTGGCGGAAGTGCGCGGCAGCAGCACGCGCGCCGTGGGCGACTACGGGTCCGTGGCAATTCACGCGGCGGCCAACCAACCCGACAGCGGCAGACTCGTCGGCAACCAGACACCCGACACGCGCGACACCAATCACGCCATCTATAGCCTTGTCTACGGCCTGCACTTCGGCACCTACGGCGATATCGTCCTGCGCCTTGCCTATCTGGTGATGGGCCTGGCCGGTGCATTTGTCTTCTATTCGGGCAACCTGCTGTGGATCGAATCGCGCCGCAAGCAGCGCAAGGCGGATCAGCCGCGCGTGCATCAACTGCTGGCCCGCGCCACGGTGGGCGTGTGCATCGGTTGCTGCGTGGGCGTGATGGCGACGTTCCCGGCGGCGCTGCTGTGGCCAGAGCGCTCGGCCGGCGTGACGTACTACACCGTGTTCTTCGCGGCGATTGCCTGGGCGATGCTGCGGCCGCCAGCACGCGGCGCCGTTGAACTGCTGAGCGCTGCCGCCATTGCAGCGGTGCTCGCCCCCATTACGAATGCCGTCGTCACTGGCGACCACCTGCTGCGCACGATCGCGCGTGACGACTGGATGGTGGCCGGTTTCGACCTGGGCGCACTGGCGCTTGCATGCGGCTTTGTCGGCCTTGCGCGCGCGACGCTGCGCCGTGCACGCCACGGCGCGCCCGATTCTGTGTGGGCCATGCCGGCGCGTAGTTCACGTACGAGCGCACGCACCAGCAATGACCTGCACCCAAGCGTAGCCAGAGAGCGATAGCTCTACACGTTCGGCCCCAAGAAACCACAACACAACCACCCGCACAGCAAACGCATGCCGCCCGCCGGCACGCGCGGGACTGTGCATGCCTATACACAACATCGACAACATTGATCCAGGGGAGCTTGATCATGCGAGCCGCTGCTTTACCACCCGCTTCACGCCGTTGCGCCGTCCGCCTTCGCTCAACGCCGCTGGCGCGCCAGCTCGCGCTGGCACTCGCTGCCATGAGTGCTGGCGCATCGGCGCTCGCGCAGGAGACCACCACGCAAGTCGACCTGCCCGCCACGCAAGTCACTGCCGGCAAACCCGCAGCCTATGGCGCCAGGCAGGCCAGCACCGGCGCGCTGGGTGACAAACCCCTGCTCGACACGCCGTTCACCATCAATGTGGCCACGCAAGAGCTGATCCAAAACCGCCAGGCGCAGACCATCGGCGAGGTGTTCAAGGGCGATCCGGCCGTCACCGCCAACAACGACGGCTACATTGGCGAGGCATCGAACATCACCATCCGCGGCCTGCAACTCGACCTGCTGGAGGGCTACAAGGTGGACGGCGTGGCCGTGCCCAACTGGGGCAGCGATGTGCCGCTTGAACACTTCGAGCGCGTGGAGCTGCTCAAGGGCTTGTCGGGTTTCATGTATGGCTTTGGCACGCCGGGCGGCATCGCCAACTTTGTCACCAAGCGCCCGACCAACACCTTTGGCGGCAGCGCCACGTTTGGCTTCACCAGCGGCGGCACGCTCAAGGAATCAATCGACCTGGGCGGGCGCTTTGGCCCGGCCAAGGCGCTTGGCGCACGGCTGGGCGTCGTACATGAAGAAGGCGACACCTTCGTCGACGGCGGCCACATCAAGCGCGACTCCGCATCGCTGGCGCTCGCTGCGCGCATCACGCCCGACCTGCAATGGTCGTTCGATGGCCTGTACATGCAGCGCAACGTGCAGGGTGCGTACTACGGCATCATCCCCGGACAGGATTTTGGCGTGCCGGTGGCGGAGTTCGTGCGCACGCCGCGCGCGATTGACGGCAGCCAGCGCGTGTCGTCGCGCGGCTCGTATTACGAGACCGAAATCAAATCCGTCGGCACCGAACTGAACTGGGCCGCCACGCCCGACTGGAACGTGCGCGCGGCATATCGCTATACGCAGCAGAACCGTGGCAACGCCGACAGCGCGATCCAACTGACCGACAACACAGGCCGTTTTACGGAGCTGCAGTATGGCTCGTACCAGCGCTATGCGTATCAGCAAGCCCAGGTGATGGCCAATGGCAAGGTGCATACAGGCGCGATCGAGCACGAACTCGTGTTCGGCACGTCGTGGCAAAGCCTCACGCAGGGCACCACCGGCTTCGCTTCCACGCTGCTCGGCACGGGCAATCTGTATGACACCTCGGCGTTCATTTCTTCCGGCGCGACACCAATGCAGGTGCCCACTTCCGACGGCATGTATCGCACGTCGAAAATCGACCAGACCTCCGTCTTTGCCAGCGACACGGTCAAGTTCAACGAGCACTGGTCGGTACTCGGTGGCTTGCGCTACACGCGCTTCAGCCAGACCGGCTACAACCCCGATGGCAGCACCTCGGCCAAGTACAACCGCGAGCCGATCACGCCCACGCTGGCGCTCATGTTCAAACCCGTGCAGCCGGTCACGCTGTACACAAGCTATGTGGAATCGCTCGAAGCCGGTGCCAGCGCACCCATCACGGCAAGCAATGCGGGCACCGTATTCGGGCCGCTCAAGAGCAAGCAGGTTGAAGTGGGTGCCAAGGCTGAGTTGCACGATTGGACATTCGGCGCGGCACTGTTCCAGGTGCAGCGCGGGCTGGCGTATTTGCGGCCGGACAACGTCTATACGCAAGACGGCATGACGCGCTATCGCGGGCTCGAGTTGAGCGCACGCGGCAAGCTCGCGCGTGACTGGACACTGCTGGGCGGGGTTCTGTTCATGAACTCGGAGAACACGGAATCCGACGCCTCCGTGCTGGGCAAGCGTGCGTATGGGTCACCGCGCTTCAAGGCAACGGCCTATGTTGAATATGCCGTGCCGCCCGTGCCGGGGCTGGTACTGTCAGCGGGTGGCCAGTACGTCGGCAACTCCGCGCTGGAGGCGAACAACAGCAATATCGTGCCGGGGTATCACACGTTTGATGTGGGGGCCCGGTATTCGACCAAGGTGGGCGGCAAGCCCGTTACGCTGCGATTCAATGTCGACAACCTGACGAACGAGAAGTATTGGTTGCCGAGCTGGGGATTCATTCTGGTGCAAGGTGCGCCGCGGACGTTCAGGGCCAGTGCAACGGTTTATTTCTGATTTTTTCCGGGGCCTTGGCCTTGGTGGTGCAACCCTTGTTTCTGCCGCGGCGGGGGCCGAAACAGAGGCGCCCCACCAACACGCACAAACGCACATACGCACACCAGGCAATCCGCGTAAAGCGACCTATACCTATAGAAAACGCTGGCCCGCACCACACAACCACGCGGCAATGCACGCTTGTTGCGAGTGCAGCAATACACCAGCCACAAAAACCATCAGGGGTCATCATGAACCGCATGGGTGCATTCTTCGCTGCCAGTTGGCTAGCCGCTGCGTTGCTGTATTTCGGCCAGCACTCGCTGGCATTGACGGCGCTGGCGGGTGTGGTGTTGCTCGCCGGTTTCGACCTGTTCCGCCCGTGATGCACGCCACCGCGCAGTTACATGGCGCCGCGCTGTTGCGCCCGATAACGCAACGGGCTGCATCCGTAACCTGCAGCAACGGCGCGGCTCAGTGCGCTGACGCTGCCGTAGCCGCATTCATCGGCAATGTGATTGAGCGGCTGCCGCCCCGTGCGCAGCAAAAACGCCGCCAGTTCCAGCCGTAGCGCTGCCACATAACGCCGCAGGTTGCTGCCGGTGGCCGCAGCAAAGCGGCGCGTGAGGGTCCGCTCGCTCATCGCGGCTTGCGCGGCCAGTTCCGCCAATGCGGGCGGCGCTGCCAGTTCCCGCTCCACGATCTCCTGGATGGCCAGCATGGCTGCATCGCCATGGCGCTTGAACTGCGCCGTCCACACGGCCATGTGCTCGTATGACGGCAGCGACTGCGTGAGCGCCGTGCGCAGCATCCGGCGCGATGCACCCACCCCGCAGCAGTGATCGATGACGTACGCGCAAGCGTCTACAGCGGGGTTGATGCCGCTTACCGTGATGATGCGGCCGTCCACGGCCAGCGGCTTGTCTGGCGCGTAGCGCACATCGGGAAAATGCCGCGCGAACCACGCGCGTTCGCTCGCCAAGCCGGTCGCGCGGCGGCCATCAAGCAGGCCCGCCTTGGCGAACAGCGGCGCCGCATTCATGCCCACCACCAGTGCGCCGGCATCATAGCGCGTGCGCAGCCAACGGGCGATGCAGGTCTCTTCCTCATCCAGTGCCGTCTGCGGGGCGAACTGTGCCGGCACGATCACCACGTCGTAAGCGGCATCGTTCAAGGCGGCGGTGGCAGGCACGGGCAACCCGCCGAAGCTCAGGACGGCAGCGCCGTCGGTGGACAGCAAATCGATGTCGAAGAGCCGGCTGCCCATCACATCCACGCTGCGCGCCTGCATGGTGCCGGCAACCAGCAGCATCTCTTGTGTGAGGAACACGTAGCCGGCAAACAGGCGCGGCGGCAACAGGATGGCGATGCGGGCCCGCGCGCTGGCGCCTGAGCGTTTGGAGGGGGCTTTCGGCTGGCGCTTCATATCAATAACGTGGCGATCCAGATCAACCTGAATTGTCGCGGCCTTGCTGAAATACGGCAACACCCGCCCGCCCCATTCCGGAGCCGCCATGATTGCCCGCACGCTGTTCGACGCAGAGCACGACACCTTTCGAGAATCCGTCCGCCGCTTCATCGAAGCGGAAGTCCTGCCCCACCACGAGCGCTGGGAAGACCAGGGCTACGTTGACCGCGCCGTCTGGGAGCAAGCCGCCGCCGCGGGCTACCACTGCGCCAGCATGCCCGAGGCCTACGGCGGTGCCGGTGCCGACATCCGCTACAGCACAGTACTGATCGAGGAGATTGCGCGCGCGGGTGCCACCGGCCTCGGCTTCGGCCTGCACTCGGAAATCGTCGCGCCCTACCTGTTGCACTACGGCAGCGAGGCGTTGAAGCAGCACTACCTGCCCAAGCTCGCCAGCGCAGAGATGATCGGCGCGATTGCCATGACCGAACCTGGCGCGGGGTCCGACCTGCAAGGCGTGCGCACCACCGCAACCCGCAGCAACGATGGCGAGTACTACGTGCTCAACGGCTCCAAAATCTTCATCACCAATGGCTGGCACGCCGATGTGGTGATCGTCGTGGCGCGCACCACGCCCGAAGGCGGCGCCAAGGGCACGAGCCTGTTCGTGGTCGACACCAGCATGCACGGCTTCAGCAAAGGCAAGCGCCTGAAGAAAGTGGGCATGAAAGCGCAGGACACAGCAGAACTGTTCTTCGACAACGTGCGCGTGCCCGCCGCCAACCTGCTCGGCGAAGCGCATCGCGGTTTTGCGTACTTGATGCAGGAGCTGCCTTGGGAGCGCCTGCAGATCGCCATCAGCGCCATCGCCTCAGCCGAGGGCGCGCTCGAATGGACGCTGCGCTATGTGCGCGAGCGCCAGGCCTTCGGCAAAGCCATCCTCGATTTTCAGACCGCGCGCCACACGCTGGCCGAGCTGAAAACCGAGGTGCAGATCGGCCGCGTGTTTGTGGACCAGTGCATTGCGTTGAAGCTGGCCGGCAAGCTCGACGCGGCCACCGCATCGATGGCCAAGTACTGGACCACCGACCTGCAGTTCAAGGTGATGGACCGCTGCGTGCAACTGCACGGCGGCTACGGCTACATGTGGGAATACCCCATCGCCCGCGCGTGGGCCGACTCGCGCGTGCAGCAGATCTACGGCGGCACCAACGAGATCATGAAAGAGCTGATCGCCCGCACCCTTTGACCCAAGGACCGAACCCGATGGAAGCCTATATCTACGACGCTGTGCGCACACCGCGCGGCAAAGGCAAGAAAGATGGCAGCCTGCACGGCGTCACGCCGCTGCGGCTGGCCGCAACCGCACTGCGCGCCATCCGTGATCGCAATCAGCTCGATACCGCATTGGTGGACGACGTGGTGCTCGGCTGCGTCGAACCCGTGGGCGAGCAAGGTGCCTGCATCGGCCGCGTTGCTGTGCTCGCTGCTGGCTATGCAGAAACGACGGCCGGCGTACAGATCAACCGCTTCTGCGCCTCGGGTCTGGAGGCGTGCAACATGGCCGCTGCACAGGTGATGGCCGGGCAAAGCGACTTCGCCATCGGCGGCGGCGTAGAGAGCATGTCGCGTGTGCCGATGGGCGCCAGCGGCGGCGCATGGCCAGTCGACCCGGCCGCCGCCATTCCGCTGTACTTCGTGCCGCAGGGCGTGTCGGCCGACACGATCGCCACCAAGTGGGGCTACAGCCGCCACGACGTCGATGCCTACGCCGCCGAGAGCCACCGCCGCGCACATGCCGCCAGCACAGCGGGCCGGTTCACGCGCTCCATCGTGCCGGTGCGCGACCAGAACGGCCTGACCATCCTCGACCGCGACGAGACAATTCGCCCGCAGACCACCGTTGACACGCTCGCGCAACTCAAACCCTCCTTTGCAGAACTCGGCGAGCAATACGGCTTTGACGCCGTGATCCGCCAGCGCTACCCGGAGCTGGAGCGCATCGAGCACGTGCATCACGCAGGCAACAGCTCGGGCATTGTCGATGGTGCAGCGGCGGTGCTGATCGGCAGCCGCGAGGCCGGCCAGCGCGCGGGGCTCAAACCGCGTGCGCGCATCCGCAGCTTCGCAAGCATCGGCTCGGAGCCGTCGATCATGCTGACCGGCCCCTCGTACGCTGCCGAGAAGGCGCTCAAGCGCGCAGGGATGCGCGCCTCTGACATCGACCTGTACGAACTCAACGAGGCGTTTGCCTCCGTCGTGCTGCGCTTCATGGAGGTCATGGCGGTGCCGCACGACAGGATCAACGTCAACGGCGGCGCCATTGCGATGGGCCATCCGCTGGGCGCAACCGGCGCCATGATCCTCGGCACGCTGCTCGATGAGCTGGAACGCCGCGGCGCCAGCACGGGCCTGGCCACGCTCTGCGTGGGCGCGGGCATGGGCACCGCCACCATCATCGAACGCATTTAACGGAGCGCCGACATGATCGACATCACCCTCGACACCAACGGCATCGCCACACTCACATGGAACCAGCCGGGCCGCGCGCAGAACGTACTGAACGGCGAGACCTGCGCCGCCTTCTTCGCCGCCATTGATCAGGTGTGTGCGGATGCGAACGTCAAAGGCATTCTCATCACCTCTGCCAAGCCGGACTTCATTGCCGGTGGCGACCTCGAATGGCTGCAGGCCAGCGACGACGCAGCCACATTGTTTGACCGCACATGCGAACTGCACCGCATGCTGCGCAAGCTGGAGGCGTGCGGCAAACCCGTGGCGGCTGCGCTGCCGGGCACCACGCTCGGTGGCGGGCTGGAGATTGCGCTGGCCTGCCACTACCGCGTCGCCGCAGATAACGCGCGCGCGCGTTTTGGCCTGCCCGAAGTCACGCTCGGCCTGCTGCCGGGCGGCGGCGGCACGCAACGCCTGCCGCGCTTGATTGGCGTGCAGAAGGCGCTGCCGATGCTGCTCGAAGGCAAGCGCATCAAGGCCGCAGAGGCACTCAAGCTCGGCATCGTCGATGCGGTGGTCAGTGCCGGCGAGGAAGTCAACGCAGCACGCGAATGGCTGTTGGGCGACGGGCAAACGCGCACGCAGCAACCGTGGGACAGCAAGGGCTACAAGGTGCCTGGTGGCGGTATCTCCAGTCCCGCCATGCAGCAGTTATTCACGGCGGCCAACGCCATGCTGCGGCAAAAGACCTGCGGCAACTACCCGGCGGCGGCCAGCATCCTGTCGTGCGTGTACGAAGGGCTCATCACCGATCTCGATACGGGCCTGAAAACCGAGGCGCGCTACTTCGTGCAGGCCGTGCTGTCGCCAGAGGCACGCGCCATGATCCGCACCCTCTTCTTCAGCCTGAACGCCGCCAACAAGCTGGCTGCGCGCCCCGCCGATGTGCCGGTGCGCCGCTACACAAAGATCGGCGTGCTGGGCGCGGGCATGATGGGTGCGGGCATTGCGTACGTTACGGCCAAGGCCGGTCTGCCGGTCGTGCTGCTCGACAGCACGCAGGAAGCCGCTGAACGCGGCAAAGACTACGCACGCAAGCTGATCGAGAAACAGGTACAGCGCGGCCACCTGCATGCCGAGCAAGCGCAGGCGCTGCTCGCGCGCATCAAGCCCACCACCTCGTACGCCGATCTGGATGGCGCCGGGCTCGTCGTTGAAGCCGTGTTCGAGCAGCGCGAGATCAAGGCCGATGTCACGCGCCAGGCGGAGGCCGTGCTGTCGCCGGATGCCATCTTCGCGTCCAACACGTCCACGCTGCCGATCACCGGGCTGGCGCAGGCAAGCCAGCGGCCGGGCAACTTTATCGGGCTGCATTTCTTCTCGCCGGTCGACAAGATGCCGCTGGTGGAGGTGATCGTCGCCCGGCAGACCACGCCGGCCACGCTGGCGCAGGCGCTCGACTACGTGCGCGCCATCGGCATGACGCCCATTGTCGTCAATGACAGCCGCGGCTTTTATACAAGCCGCGTGTTTTCAACCTACGTGCTCGAAGGCCTGGCGATGCTGGCCGAAGGCACGGCACCCGCGCTGATCGAGAACGCCGGGCTGCTGGCCGGCATGCCGGTCGGGCCGCTCGCGCTCATCGACGAGGTCTCGAGCGAATTGATCCACAAGGTCAACCAGCAGACCCGCGCCGATTTGGGCGCCGCCTATATCGAGCGCCCAGGCGAAGCCGTGGCCGAGCGCATGGTGGCGCTGGGCCGCATCGGCCGCAAGGCTGGCCAGGGCTTCTACGACTATCCGGAGGGTGGCAAAAAGGCGCTCTGGCCGGGGCTGGCCACTGAATATCCCCAAGCCGCCGTGCAGCCCGATGTGCAGACGCTGGTTGATCGCCTCGTCACCGTGCAAGCTGTGGAAACCGCACGCTGCCTGGATGAACGTGTAGTCACCGACCCGCGCGATGCCGATGTCGGCGCGCTGCTCGGCTGGGGCTTCCCGGCGTTCCGGGGCGGGCCGGTATCGCACATCCATCGGATCGGGGTGAGCGCGTTTGTCGCGTTGTGCGATCGGCTGGCAGCAGACCACGGCCGCCGCTTCACACCACCCGCACTGCTGCGTGACATGGCAGACAAGCAAACCGCGTTTTACACACGCTGACCCTGCGGCGCCGCGTGCGCAGATCGCGCGCGGCGCCCCATCCTGTACAAGCGTTGCGCCCAAACACCAACCAGCGATAAGCCCCAACCCGGCCCGCCGAAAGCAAACGATTGCGCGCCCACCGCCCGGCCTAACCGTTCGGCTTCAGCCACATGCGATCCGCTCCGATATAAAGTAGGAGCCACATTGAGTTGCCGACACCTTGGCACGCCGCACGCGTGCCCACGACAACTGGACACGCAAACGCTGGAGTGAGGATGCCCGTAGAGCAATGGAAGGCTTCTTCTGGTGGCACGGCTGGCACCACGACAGGACGAGGATGGCGGCGGCGTGGGCTGTTGTCGCCGCTGAACGTCGGCGCGGTGGTGTGCCTGCTGTTCATCTGGTCCTTCACATTTCATCAGCTCACGCAGGAACGCGACCGGCTGACCAGCGATGCCCAGGCGCGCACGCAGGTCGAAGCACGGGCGTTTGGTGAGTACTCGCTCGGCAGCGTGCGCCGCTTGTCGGAATTCCTGCTCGATCTGCGTGCGAGCTGGCTCTCCGGCCGCGAAGTGTTCGAGCAGGTCATCCACGAACGGCAAGAGGTCGTGCGCGACCTGACCTTCCAGGTGGCCGTCATCGACGAGAACGGCATGCTCGTCTACTCCAGCATTGGCCCCGTAACAGAACGCATCGACCTGAGCCAACGCGAGCACTTTCGCGTGCACAAGGAATCGGGCGGACGCGACGCGCTGTTTATCAGCGACCCAGTGCGGGGCAAGGTCTCAAAAAAGTGGTCGATCCAGTTCACGCGGCCCATTCTCAAAGCTGGGCGGTTTGCCGGTGTGGTGGTGGTGTCGGTCAGCCCCGAACAGTTCTCCAGCTTTGCGAATACGCTCGCCGTCGGCAAGGATGGCGCCGCCACCATCATCCGCGAGTCCGGCCAGGTCCTGGCCCGCGTGCCCGATCCGACCGCAGGCATCGAGAAGCCGCCGCGCCGTCGCCAATTCAACAAGCCGGGCGCACAGGAAACGGGAAACTACCGCGTGGTGTCAGGCACCGACGGCGTGGAGCGGATCATCGGCTATCACCATGTGCCGGAGATCGGGCTCTACTTTCTGGTGGGCGAATCGGTGGCGTCGGTGCTGGCGCCTTACCAGGGCTATCGGCGCACTGCGCTGGTCGAGGCGGCCGCCTCAACCCTGCTGCTCGCGCTGCTGTACTTCGCCTTGCGCCACCAGGGGGCGGAGCGCAAACGGCACATTGAAGAGATGCGCCTGGCCTCGCTGGTCTATGCATCGAGCAGCGAAGCGATGATGGTGACAACGCTCGACGGGCAGGTGGTTGACGTGAACCCGGCGTTCACCGTCACCACGGGCTATACGGCGCAAGAGTTCAAGGGCCAATTCAGCGACGCCATCCGCTCCGAATGCAATGAGAGCAGCGTGATCGACGCGATGCGCGCGGACGTCTCGACCAAGGGCACGTGGAGCGGCGAATACCTTATCCGCCGCAAAGACGGCAGCGAGTTCCCCGCGCTGCTCACCATTGACACGTTTGCGGACAGCACGCTGGGCGAGCCACGCCGCGTGGCGCTCATTCACGACATGACCGAGAAGAAGCGCGCCGAAGAGGTCATCTGGCGGCAGGCCAACTTCGACGCGCTGACCGATCTGCCCAACCGGCACATGTTCTACAACCGCCTGCGTCAGGAGATCGCGCGGGCGCGGCAGTCATCCACGCAGTTGGCACTGCTGTTCATCGACCTGGACCGCTTCAAGGAGGTGAACGACACGCTGGGTCACGACCAGGGCGACATCCTGCTCAAGGAGATCGCGCGCCGCATCTCGGCCATCGTGCGCGGCACGGATACGGTCGCGCGGCTGGCCGGCGACGAGTTCACCGTCATCCTGACGGACCTGCCCGATGCCGGGGTGGCCTCGTCCATCATCAGCAGCCTGCTTGCGCGCATTTGCGCGCCGCTGCGGCTTGGCGAGGAAAACGTTGAAGTGTCGGCCAGCATTGGGTTGGCGCTGTATCCGCGCGATGCAGACAGCGCGGAATCGTTGCTCGTGCGCGCAGACCAAGCCATGTTTGCGGCCAAGAGCGCGGGCCGCAATCAATGGGCCGTCTTCACCCCGGCATTGCAGCGTGCCGAGCAGGAACGCCTGCGCGTAACCAGCGACTTGCGCGTGGCGCTCACGCAAGGCGAGCTTGCGGTGCACTACCAGCCCATCGTCGATCTGCGCACGGGCAAGGTCCGCAAGGCGGAGGCGCTGATCCGCTGGACGCACCCCATGCGGGGCGAGATCGACCCCGCCGACTTCATTCCGGTGGCCGAAGACAGCGGGCTGATCGTCGAGATCGGCAGGTGGGTGCTGAACGAGGCGCTGGATCAGCTCACGCACTGGCACGCCACGCTCGACAACGCGCTGCAGGTGTCGGTCAACAAGTCACCGGTGGAATTTCGCGCGCAGCAGTCGAGCGCCGATTCCTGGTCCAAGGTGGTGGAGCGCCGGAGGATAGCGCCGCACAGCCTGGTCGTCGAGATTACCGAAGGGGCGCTGATGGCCGAACGCGAAGACGTGGTCGAACACCTCCGTGCCTTCCGGCGCATCGGCATCGACATTGCGCTCGACGATTTCGGCACGGGGTATTCATCGCTGTCGTACCTCAAGCGTTTCGACATCGATTACATCAAGATCGACAAGTCGTTCGTGCGCAGCCTCGCGCATGATCCGAAAGACATCGCACTATGCAGCGCCATCGTCAGCATGGCGCATGCGCTGCACATCAAGGTCATTGCCGAAGGCATCGAGACCGAGGAGCAGAAGGCGATCCTGGTGGCTGCAGGCTGCGACTATGGCCAGGGTCACCTCTTCTGCCCGCCGGTGCCGCCGGCGGCGTTTGAGGCGTTTGTCGCCAAAAGGCAGGTTGCGCAAGCCTGATCGTTTTAACCGCCGCGCACGGCACCCGCAAACGCCCGCACCACATCGGCAGACGCATCCGTGATGGCCCAGTAGCCCATGCCGGCGCTGCGCCATACCATCAACTGGTAGCCCCGCTCGGTACGCAGCGCAGGCTCGGTATCGCTGCCCGCCTCGGGGCGGACGTACAGGTCAACGGGATGCTGCGCTGAGCGGTAGACCAGCACCGCCACCGGGCGGCCATCGATGTAGTCCAGCCGCCCGCCGATGAGCGGGAAACCGTGCGCGGCAAGATCGGTAACGGGCGGCGCGTAGTCAATGCGGCCGTTGAACCACGGCTTGACCGTGTGGCGATCGGACGACAGCACATCCGTCTCGCGCGCGCCCAGCAGCGCCCGCACATGGCTGGCGGTGATGTCGTGCGCGGTAAGCGCGGCCGTATCGGGCCGGCCGGCCAACACGCCCACACCCAACGCCACGGCCGCCAGTGCACCGGCACCCAAGCCCAGCCCGAGCCCCCGAGAGGGCGTGATCAGCCAGTTGGTCAAGCGCTGCCACGGCGATTCTGCCCGGCGCGGCGCGCGCACCGGAGCCCATTCGGGCCGCAGCCCCGCCTCCGTTTGTACGGCCTGCAATACACGCTCGCTCAAACCCGCGGGCGCCTTCCTGTACAGCGCCGGCGCACGCAGCCCCTGGCGCAGCGCACGCACCACGCCATCGTGGCGGGCCGCGATGGCGGAGCAGATCTCACAGCCGGCCAGATGCGTTTCCATGCGCAGGCTGTCCGCCGCACCGAGTTCGCCATCGGCGCGGGCAGCCAGCAGCGCGCGGATGTCGTCACAGTTCATGGCGGGCCTCCTTGGTGCTGTTTCCCATGCCACCCGATGCGCGGATGGGCGTCACGTTGGTACGCGGTGGCGCGTTGTCTTCAGTCAACAGCCGCGCGAGTTGCTGCCGCGCACGCGCCAGCCGCGACATCACCGTGCCAATGGGCACATCGACCACGGCGGCAATATCGCGGTACGGCAAATCTTCCAGCTCGCGCAGCACGAGCACCTCGCGATACGGCACCGGCAACTGCGCCAGCGCGGCATGCACGCGGCGCACATCGTCGATGCGGGCGAGCAGCGCGGCCGGGTCGACACCGTAGCTGGCGCTGTCGTCACCCGCCAGGCGGGCAGGCGCGTCGTCATCCCACGGCTGGGCCGGTGCCTGCTTGCGGCGCGCGCATTCTGAGAACCACGTGTTGCGCACGATGGCCAGCAGCCACGGGCGGCCGTCTGCGCCACGAAACCCGGCAAACAGCCGGAACGCACGCAGGCAGGCTTCCTGGACGATGTCGTCGGCGTCTTGCGCGTCGCCCGAGAGCCAGCGCGCCAGGTTGTAGGCGGCATCAACATGCGGCAGCACCGCCTGGGCAAAGCGCTGGGCGTCGGTGGGCAAATCGCGCGGGGGGTCTGACAGGTCGGGCATGGCGGCCTGAAGGCGGTTGACCTCTGTATACCTGGGTGCAATGCAGTTTATTCCCGCGCCAAGGGAATTTTCTGAAAACGCAGATCTTGTGGAATACGCGGGCACCCCAGCCGGTATGACAGGCAGGACCGGCGCCGCCTCCATTTCCATCGCGCTGGATCGACAACCTCGTTCAGCGAACGACTTCAGCGAACGACCGCAGGGGACACCCCATGAGCAAACAACCCGGACGACGCCAGTTCCTGCAACTGGCCACGGTCGGCGGTCTGGTGTACGCATCCGGCCTGCCCGGCTGGCAAGCGATGGCCGCCACCACGCGCGCCGCCGGCGCCAAGCAGGAAGATTTCTATTTCGTGCAGTTGTCGGACACCCACTGGGGCTTCAAGGGCGCACCCAATCCCGATGCACAGGGTACGCTGCCCAAGGCGATTGCCGCGGTGAATGCGCTCTCGCCCGCGCCGGACTTCGTCATCTTCACAGGCGATCTTTCGCACATCAGCGACGACCCCGCCGAGCGCCGCAAGCGCCTGACCGAGTTTCGTGACATTGCCGCCAGGATCAAGGTGCCGGTCGTGCACTACATGCCGGGCGAGCACGACGCATCACTCGACAACGGCGAGGCCTACATTGAGCTCTTTGGCCGCACGCATTACGCGTTTGACCACAAGGGCGTGCACTTCATCGCCATCGATAACGTGTCGGACCCGTCTGCCCGCGTGGGCGATGCGCAGCTTGCGTGGCTGGCAGCAGATATCCGCTCGGTGCCGGTGCACACGCCCATCGTTGTATTCACGCACCGGCCGCTGTTCGATCTGTACCCGCAATGGGACTGGGCCACGCGCGACGGCCAGCAGGTGATCGACCTGCTCATGCCGCGCCCGAACGTGACCGTGTTCTACGGCCACATCCATCAGGAACACCACCACATGACCGGGCACATTGCCCACCACTCGGCGCGCTCGCTGATGTTTCCGCTGCCTGCGCCAGGGTCGCAGCCCAAGAGCACGCCGATCCCGTGGGATGCCTCACAACCGTATCGCGGCCTGGGCTGGCGCCGCATCACCGAGCACGGCACACAGGACGCCGCCACCTGGGCACTGGCCGAACAGCCGATCCAGGCCAGCAGCGAGGCCAGCGCCACCAAGACACCGGAGACCACCTGACATGCCCAACCTCACCTCAGTCATTGCACACAACCCCAAGCGGCGCCTGGCGCTGCGTCAGTTCACGGTGCTCGCGGCCGGTGCCGCACTCGCGTGCGTTGCGCACGGCGAAGGCCCGATGGTCATTCGCGTGCACGCGCGCAAGTTCACCTTCACGCCCGACAAGATCACACTCAAGCGCGGAGTGCCAGTGATGTTCGAGCTGACAGGGCAGGACATCCTGATGGGCTTTTCGATTCCCGATTTCAACGTGCGCGCCGATGTGGTGCCGGGCCAGACCGCGCGGCTCGCGATGACGCCCGACAAGACCGGCACGTTTGATTTCCTGTGCGACATCTTCTGCGGCACGGGGCACGAGACGATGAATGGGACGTTAACCGTGACGTGACACGCAAGGCCAAACGCAGAACGCAAAACGCAAAACGCCCCGACATGTTCGGGGCGTTGTCATTTGCGTACATCCGTGCGTGGCACGCACGCCTGGAGACATCTGCGCGATGCCTTATGCCTGCATCTGGGGCGCACCCAGCGTCAACAGCAGTTCATCAAGCCGTTCCAGGGTGGAGGTCATGCCGTCCTTCAACCCCATGTCGATCACCTTCTGCACATCTTCCGGCGAGTTGTACAACACAACGGTCGTCACGAGGGTCCGCTCCTTCGCATCGGCAAAGGCGACATCCCAGCGTGCACGGGGCAGATCAGGATTCACCACGCCGGCTTCGTCAGAGAAGCCATCCAGGGCCGCATAGCCATCGATCGGGTTGATCGTCTGGTAGTCCAGGCGGCTCCAGAAGGTTTGCCCATCGGGGGTGATCATCGCGTAGTGCCAATAGCCGCCTTCCTTGAACTCCATATGCTTGGTCTTGGTGGTCAACGGCTTGGGCGCGAACCACTGGTCAAGCAATTCGCGCTTCGTATGGCAATCCCACACAAGCTGGCGCTTTGCCGCGAACTCTCGCCTCACGGTGATACTGCTCTTCTGCATGTCGACCAGGAAATCAAACCGAAGGTCAGGCTTCATCGTCTTCTCCTTGGAGTTTCTCTAAAAGGTTGTCCAGATTGCGGTACCGGCTCGCCCAGATCGCGTGCTGTTTCTCAAACCAGCGCTCGGCAGCGGCCAGCTTCTTGCGCTCAAGCGTGCACGTGCGGATTCGGCCGCTCTTCTCCGAGCGGACCAACCCCACCCCTTCCAGCACCCGCATGTGTTTCATGAACGACGGCAACGCCATGTCGAATGGCTCTGCCAGTTCGCTCACCGTCGCGGGCCCTTGACCGAGCCGTTGAATAACAGCCCTGCGCGTTGGGTCTGCAAGTGCGTGAAATACCGCGTCCAGCGCGATTACATTGTTATCCATTTGGCTAACTATACGTTCAGAAACGCTTCGGCGCAACAGGGTTTCAACCGCAGCGGCACGTTCGATTTTCTGTGCGACATCTTCTGCGGCGCAGCGCACAAAATAATGCATGGGACGTTGACCGCCACCTGAAGCGTGCGCGATTCACCGCTCGGCTTCGATCTCCGGATTCGGTTCGCCATCCTTGGTGGCAACCAGTCCTTTTGGCGTCAGCAGAATCAAGGGCAGGATCAGCGCGTACACCACGGTCGTGGCGATCACACAGTACGTGAATCCGTACGTTGGGCTGCTGCTATAGATGCGCGAGCCCAACAGATCGCCGGCGCGCGCCGAGAGCGCGAGAACGCCGTCCACCAGCATCATCAGGGTGCCTTGCAAGCCCGGCGGACAGGAGCGCATCGCAAGGTCAAGATACGCGGCCGTGGCGACACCGCCCATCAGCCCGATCGGTGCCGCCAGGACCAGCGCGAGATCGGCTGAGTGAATAAAGGCCAGCGGAATCATCTGCGGCACGGCAATGATGGTTCCCCACCACAGCAGCGTGTTCAGCGCGACCTTCTTGCACAGCCAGCCGTACAGCAGAAAGGTCGGGATAAATGCGGCAGCAAAGATCCCGTTGTAGTACGAGTAGACGGAATCCGACGCGTGCAGCGTGTCAGTCAGATAAAACTGCAGTGGCGTGGCCGCTCCCGGCGCAAAGTTCCACAGGAAGCAGATGAGCACCGCCGGATAGACCGCCCGATGCTTCACCAGCCGCCGGACATTCTCGACAAAATCCGCAGCCCTGGCTTGCGGCTTCTCATATGCACCGCCAAAGACGGACGCGGGCCGCCAGAGCCCCAGCATGGCAATCGATAACGTGAACGCCGCCGCCAGCAAGAAAGCCTCTTTAGGGGCCAGATGGTCGGAGATGAGGCCGGAGGCGAATGCCCCGGCAACAACCGGAACGGTGCTGACCACGTTCAACAGCGCGCTCAGGCGCCCGGACATGCGCTTTTCCTGGCCCACCAGCGCGATCAGCCCCTGATAGGCCGCGGCGACAAACCGGGAGGACAGCATGGCCAGCAGCATCCCGACCATCAGCGCCCGATAGGAGAACCCCGAGAGCGCCATCCCGATGAGTGCCAGCGCGGTTGCCGGCGCGAAGACCAGGAAGAAGCCGCGATCCCGCAATCCCAGCGGGTTCCATTGGTCACGCGCCAGGCCAAAAACAAACGCGATGTACACCGGGATACCCGTCACCAGCCGGAACAGCGAGATCTGCGTGGCCGTTGCATGCAACTGGTTCTTGAGCAGGTACGACGTCTGGATGTCGATCAGATAGCCGGCCGGCGTTGCCAGCGTGACGCACAGGGTCAGGCAACCGAAATACAGCAGGGTCTGGTCGCTGCCCTTCGCACCCTGAGCGTCCAAACCCACCGAAAAAGGCGCAGATTGCACAGCGCGCCAGCGGTTGGCGGCGGCTTTTGATCGGTCGGAGGATTTTGTTGCCACGGCACGCGCCCCCAGGGCGACGACTGGCTAAAAGCATGCGCTGTGTAAGCGCATCGGGTCAACATGCGTCAATGGAGAATCGACCTCAAGAGCCAAGCAACCCCATGCTAGGATGACCGCTCCCCCCCGCCCCCGCCCGCCCCCTCCACCCATGACGACCATCTACGCCACGCTCGGCGTGCAGCCGGACGCCACCCTGGACGAAATCAAACGCGCCTACCGCCGCGCCGCCATGAAGTGGCACCCAGACCGCAACCCTGGCCGCGAGGTTGAGGCATACGCGGCGTTCCAGGAAATCCGCGAGGCTTACGCCATCCTCTCCGACACCGAGCAGCGCCGCGTGTACGACGAGGTTTTCGAGCAGGAAATGCAGCGCTGGCACGCCCAGCGCGACGCGCAGGAAGCGCAAGAGCGTGCCGCGCAACGCGAGCGTGAGCGCATTGCGCAGGAACACTACGAGAAGATGGTCGCCATCGCGATGCGCTTTGCCAACGACGGCCACAATCGGGACGTCCTCTTCGGCGTACTGCTCGGCCAGGACTGCGAGGCCGAACTGGCAGCGCGCATTGCGAACAGCGTATGGGCCTTGCAGGAAGCGCGACGCACAAGCGCCGCACCCGCCGCAGACGCGCAAGACATCGAGACTGCCCCGCCGCCCGACGAGGCAGCCGCGCCTGAGCCGCGCGAAGCGGCGCGAACCCGGCGTCATCCCAGCGCCTTTGAATCGTTCTGGCATGGCTTGTTCGGCATGCGCCCGTAGCCCGTAGCGGTGTTGGTGCTCGGCGCAGAAAGGCGCAGCGGTGGAGCGAGTTGATCGTTTGCTGCTGTGAATCAATACGACGCGTTATCCGCCCCTCGACAGCCCCACCGTTATCCCGCATCCCGCTCCCGCATCGACTGACCTACGGTCTGCCAGTCACGCGCTGCACCATTGCGTAGAGCACCGACATCTGCAAGCCGTTCTTGAGCGCGTAGTTCGGGTCGTATTGATTGGAGTAGCCCCACCAGTCGAAGCATGCATTCGGGTTCGTCGTGCCTGGCGCAGACGACGCGATCGTGTCGGGATACACGACCACGAGTTTGTTTGTGTCGGCCCATGCATTGATGCCGGCCTCGGTCACCCAACGGTTTCCGATCAGCGATGCTTCCTGCAAACAGCCGTGGAGGGCGAGCACGAATCCGCACTTGTCGCCCCGCGCACACGCTTTCGGCACAAAAACGCTCCCGGTTGAACTCATCGAAACGGTTGGCGACGCCCCAAACTCCGTTTGATCAAATGCCGCGAGCGTACCCGACAGCTTTCCATTGTTGCGCGGCTCCAATGTGCCGAGGAACATCGTCAGCCACGTTTGTACGGAATCGTAGACCGCGCCGTTCGCCGCGCAGCGCACCATGTAGGGGCTCCCGAGCGTGCCACATGCAAGTTCGCCGTCGGGCGATTCCCAGCCGTGCGCGGCGGGATACGCATTGTCGAAGTGAACATTGGCCCCATAACGTTTGTATTCCGAGTTGAGGTCAGCCATCTCAAGCGGATTGACGACGACGTCTTGCGTGCCGGACCAAAGATAGACGGGCTGTCCACGCAGATTCGTCGCCGGATCGATGGTGCCAAGAGACGATTGCGCATCCAAATACGCCTCGGATGCCGCAAGCGTGCTGTTGTACGACGCCTGATTCGACGCAAGCGTCAAGCCGCCGCAATTTGCCAATGCTGTCGCCGCGCCTCCGGCGCCGGCACACCAGTACACCCCGCCAGCGTAGACAGCGGCCCCCTTGAAGGTCGAGGAGTGCGCGACATGCATCTGCACCGCCGCAAAACCGCCAGACGAAATGCCCGCAACGAAAACCTTCGCCGGGTCGATGTTATAGCCCTGAAGTTTTACGATTGCGGCCGATCCGCCGTCCGTGGTGGGGCTCCCAGCGGCGGCCAACGTCTTCGCCCCGATGAGGCCGATCGCTAACACCGCTGCCAACGCTAAACGTATGCCTAACGCCATCCTGGTCATTGTCGTCTCCTCAAAGCCGTCGCCGCGCGCATCGCACGCCGCAATCACCCTGCTCAATTTATTCCGCTCAGACGAGCAGTACAAGCTCGCGAACAATTCGATCGATCCCTGCCAGAATGTCGCGCGGGGGCTTCAAGCCGGTTCAAGGAAGACGGAGCAAGAGGAGGAGGCAGCGGTGAAGCGAGTGAATCGGTTGCCGCTGTCAATTAAGCAAGCCGCCCTTTCCGTGGGCGGCTTGCTTGGTAACCGAACGACGCACTGCCTCAATTGCAATTGGCAAACTTGAACGAAAACAGCCGCGTATCCCAATTGAAGTTGCCGGTGGCGACCAAGTATTCGTTGGTGTACCAGAAGGTGCACCCATCCACCGGGTCCACGCTCATGCTTGAATAATCGCCCCATCGGTTATAGGACGTTTGTGAGCCGCTGCCATAAACGTTCCCGTTAATCGCAATCGCCTCCGCTTGCATGGTGTTAAGCGCGTCGGTCGCCAATCGGCCCGTATAGCGTAGGGTGGGTGGCATGCTGCCGCTTGAGACGCTGTACCCCATCGCCATGTTGCCGACCTTGTCCATCGCAATGCTTCCCATCCAGCGGAATTTCGAATCAGGCGCGTAGGTGCCTTGTTGAAAGACCGTTGGCGTACCGTTCGGATTGCGCAATTCATACCATCGCACCCCGGTGTATCCCTTTCTCGTCGATCCCACTTGCACGGAGTGGTTGACCACCAAAGACTCATGCGCCCCGAAGTTCCGGTAAGCGAGGCGATACATCAAGCGGTCGCCTAGAGAATCGAGCTTCTGAGCGGTGTTTTGTTGAGGAATGCACGCACCACCGCCGCAGGCTTGATTGAAGGGCGCCACCGGGATGCTGGTCGGACCACGCAGCGTGGAATTGGCAGCGTTGCTCCAGTCGACATGAAACTTCCAGAGGTTCAGCGCATTCACGCCAAGGCTGAGCAGGAAGTTCGGGGATCCGGCGGGCGGCGCCTGGGTCGGCCCGTCAAGATCGGCCGGCAGCAGGCCGGCAACGCTCGATCCGAGTTGGAAACACTGCTGGGTTGCGGGGTTGCCCAACAGCATGGCTTGCCGGTCATAGGCGCACACTTGGGCACCGACGAAGCTGGATACCTTGAACATATTGAACGTCGTGTAATAGCCGTCCGGCCATACCCCGAGTTTGGGGTAATCAGGGAAATCGCTGTAGGCAAAGGCGTGGCGATTCCAGGAGCCCCTCGCATCCGACGTCGTAGAAACCGCAACGCACTGCAAATAGGGGTGGGCCGCGCTGCCGTCAGCGCCGGTCACGGCAAACTGGGTCATGACCCAGCGGTTGGCGAGCTTGTCATATTGGACGATCGGATCGCCATCATTATCTTGTCCGCACAGCGCGCCAAGGCCCGTCGGGTCAAAGCCTTGCCACAAGGTATTGCCCGCTGTCGGACCGTACAGAGCGACGCCAGTGCTTTTGTCGAACACCACGAACGATTCATTCACCCACTGTACAACCTGGGTTGCCCCGACGGCGCTATTGGGATCAGGCGGAATGCCGTTGACCGTGAACCCGGGATAATGCTGGCCCAGCCCGAGCAAGTCCTGGCCCACCGTCACCGGCACGAGCAAGCCGGTGGTGGTGCTTTGCAAAACAGGATCCGACTGGCTCGCCGGTGCCTGCGGCGATGGGAGTCGCCCCAGCAGCTTGATCCGTTGGCCAAGCGCTGGCTTAAGCGGCACCATGTTCGCCAGCGGAGGCGAGACATCGTGGTGCACCGCATGCGCTTGGGCCGCGCTGGGTCTATCCTGCGCCGCGCCGGGTCCGGTCCAAAGCAGCAGGCCCAAAACCCCGGCCAAGGCGCCCCCAACGGCACGTGTGTTGCTGTCGGCTGACTTCATGGTCGCCCCCTCCGCCGCCAATCGGACGGCCCTTACTGAGCCAGTCTAATTCTCGTTGATGTGCCTACATTGCGGATTTCGGCGGAGGGCTCGGGCCGCATTCGTTTGCCTTGCCAATGGCTGCGCAATGGCGGTTCCAGTAAATGCGCTGCAGATTGCACCGGCAGTTGAGGTGGCGTAACGCCAAGGTGGAAAAGCTCAGAGACGCCCTGACCTGCTCAGGGCGTGTTCATTTGGCGCAGGCCCTATTGACGCCCAACGGCTTCCAGTGCATCCCATGTACCTGGGTTCAACTGGCACCCCTCCAGCGCGAGCAGCACATACGCGCCAATCGTGTCGAGAAACCCCGCGCGATATTCGAGCGAGCGCGCGCCGAGCACATAGTCCAGCGTTTCGCGCAGGAGCGCAGGCTGGAACACCCGATGCCGAGACATCGAGCGCTGCGCGAGCCGCAGAAAGCGCTGCGCGCGCAACGCGCCAGATTGGTACGGCGTGCGGCGAGTTAGCGGAGGAGAAGGGAAAGATGCGGGGCGAAGCCCGCTTTGCTGGATGGCCATGACGTCTCCTGACGATCGACGGATCATGGGCACGCTCCTCGTCGCTAAACGAGGGTGGCGGGCCCGACGGCGAGGTTAGCGACTGGTGTCAGGACCCAGTAGACCTTGCGGTCTCCTCACCCGGCCCGCCTTTGAAAACGGACGTGAGTGTACACAATGAACGGATGTTCACTGTCCTGACCAGGTCGCTAAACCCAGGCCTCCGCTAGTGCGAAGGCGAGTGGATTCTAGTGACCGTCTCGGGACATGAACATCGGCAGATTCTTAAAGTGCGATGGCCACGCGTTTTTTCACCCGGCCGCCTTCCCACCCAACAACCGACACTCCGCCGATAACGCCAACAAGTTCGGGTCCCGCTCCCGGTTGCGCTGCATCACCAGCACAATGTGCTGGCTGATCGCATAGCGCGCGGCCAGCGGAATCAACTGCACCCTGGGGCTGAAATCTGCCACGCGGCGCGGCAGCAGCGCGTAGCCGATGCCGCCACTCACCAGGTTCATGAGCGAGAAGATGTCACCCACGCGCAGCGCGATCTGCGGCGCAAAACCGGCCTTGTCGAACGCGGCCATAAAGTCGTGATACGTCGCAAAGTCATCACCAAGCGCGACGAACTTTTCGCTGCGCACGGTTTGCAGATCGATTTCCGCCGACGATGCGTACGGCGAGGCAAGCGGCGCGGCAAACAGAATCTCGTCGGCAAACATCGGCACCGTCAGCAGATCGGGATTACGCAGCGGCTCGCCCAGCGCTATGACGATGGCATCGAGCTGGCCGTCTTCCAGCTTGGCCAGCAGGCTGCGGTTCGAGCCCAACGTGAGTTCGATGTCGAGCGCGGAGCGGCGCGTCTTGAGCCCGGCGAAGATGCGCGGCAGCGTGCCCACCGTCATCGAATACAGCCCGCCGATCTTCAGCGTGGTTGATGAGAAGCCCGCTGCCTCGCGCGTGCGACGCACGCCAGCTTCACATTCGGCCAGGATGCGCTCCACATGCTCGGCAAACACGTAGGCGGTGGACAGCGGAATCAGCTTGCGCCCGTCGCGCTTGAACAGCGGGCAGCGCAATCCTTCTTCCAATGAATGCAGCGCGCGATGCACGCTCACCGTGCTCTGGCCCAGCGCCTCAGACACGCGCGCCATGTTGCCCAGCGTCATGAAAGACTGGAACACCTCCAGCTTCTTCAACGTGATGTCTTCGTCGATTGCCATGGTTTGTCTCCGCCGGGCTTGGGTCGGGGCTTGGGTCTGTGATGAGCCGGGCCTGCACTTTGCCGCGATCTGCGCATTGTTTCATTAACCTGAAGTTAATGAAACCGTGCCAAGGTTGATTGAAGTGCACGTTCTTACGGCATACGGTACAGCCCATCGAGTCCACGGTTGGAGCTGTCCACTCATGCAAGCGATGTCCAACAATCCGGCCAACGCCGCCATCCCGCCTCAGTGGCGCAAGCGGCGCGACGAGAAAGAACGCCGCCTGGCTGCGGCGCGCCGGATCGCCAACGGCAAGGTCATCCCCACTGGCGATATCGTCGCCGCGCTTGAAGCGCTGCTCGCTCCCGGCGATCGCGTCGTGCTGGAGGGCAACAACCAGAAGCAGGCTGACTTTCTGTCGCGCTCGCTGGCCAAGGTCAACCCCGAGCGCCTGCACGATCTGCACATGATCATGCCGAGCGTAAGCCGCGCCGAGCATCTGGATCTGTTTGAAGCGGGCATTGCGCACAAGCTGGACTTCTCGTTTGCCGGGCCGCAGAGCCTGCGCATCAGCCAATTGCTGGCGGATGGCCTGCTGGAAGTCGGCGCCATCCACACCTACATCGAGCTGTATGCGCGGCTGGTGGTAGACCTGATTCCCAATGTGTCATTGGTGGCCGGTTTCAAGGCCGACCGCCAAGGCAACATCTACACCGGCCCCAGCACTGAAGACACGCCTGCACTGGTCGAACCCGCCGCGTTTTCCGACGGCATCGTCATCGTGCAGGTCAACGAGATCGTTGATGACCCGGCAGACCTGCCCCGGGTGGATATTCCCGGCTCGTGGGTCGACTTCATCGTGCAGGCCGACAAGCCGTTCTACATCGAGCCGCTGTTCACGCGCGACCCGCGCCTCATCAAACCCGTGCACGTGCTGATGGCAATGATGGCCATTCGCGGCATTTACCAGCGGCACAACGTGCAGTCGCTCAACCACGGCATCGGCTTCAACACGGCAGCGATCGAGCTGATCCTGCCAACGTACGGCGAGCGCCTGGGCCTCAAGGGCAAGATCTGCCGCAACTGGACGCTCAATCCGCACCCAACGCTCATTCCGGCCATTGAATCGGGCTGGGTGGAAAGCGTGCATTGCTTCGGCACCGAACTGGGCATGGAACGCTACGTGGCAGCGCGCCCCGATGTGTTCTTTACCGGCCACGATGGCTCGCTGCGCTCGAACCGCATGCTGTGTCAGTTGGCAGGTCAATACGCCGTCGATCTGTTCATCGGGGCAACGCTGCAGGTGGATGGCGACGGGCATTCGTCCACCGTGACGCGCGGGCGCCTGGCGGGTTTTGGTGGCGCGCCCAACATGGGCCACGACCCGCGCGGCCGCCGTCACGCCACGCCCGCGTGGCTTGACATGACCGAGCCCGTGACGATGCTGGAGCGCGGCAAGAAGCTGGTCGTGCAGATGGTCGAGACCTTTCAGGAAGGCGGCAAACCGACCTTTGTCGACACGTTGGATGCAGTGTCGGTGGCCAAGCAAAGCGGCATGCCGCTCGCGCCCATCATGATCTACGGCGACGATGTCACGCACCTGCTGACCGAAGACGGCATTGCGTATCTGTACAAGGCACGTTCGTTGGAGGAACGGCGCGCGATGATCGCCGCTGTGGCAGGCGTCACCTCCATCGGCCTGCGCCATGATCCGTCCAAGACTGAACAGATGCGCCGCGACGGCCTGATCGCCCTGCCCGAAGACCTGGACGTGCGCCGCAGCGATGCCAGCCGCGAGCTGCTTGCCGCCAAGAGCATCGCCGACCTTGTTGAATGGTCCGGCGGCCTGTACGACCCGCCTGCACGCTTTCGGAGCTGGTGATGGAGAAAACCTTGCAGCGCCCCCTGCCAGCCAGCCCCAAAGCGCGTGCCAAGCGGCTGGCCGCGCTGGTGGAATCCGCGCTCATCGACGAGGTGACGCTCTCCCCCAAACCCGGTCTTGTGGATGTGCGTGGCAACGGCGCGCATCACGATCTCGACTGGATGTTGATGGTGCATTCCGCGCAAACCCTGCGCCCGGCATTTGAGGCCATGGCGCTGGCTGGCGCACAGACCGAAACGCTGGTTGGCACACAACTCGCCCTGCGCGAGCGCATCGGCCGCTTCGGCCGTGAAGGCGAAGCAGCCATGCTGGATGCCACCGGCGGCATCAACACGCACCGTGGCGCCATCTGGGCACTCGGCCTGCTGGTGACGGCCGCCGCGCAAGCGCCGCACGCGTTGAACGCAGCCGCTGTTGCAAGCCGCGCAGCCCGCCTGGCCACCATTCCCGATCGCTTTGCACCCGCCTCCACCGGCCACAAGGGCGAGCGTGCGTGCAACGACTACGGCGTCGGCGGCGCGAAGGGCCAGGCCTGTGCCGGCTTTCCGCACGTGACCAAGGTGGCGCTGCCCGCATTGCGCCACGCGCGCGCCGCAGGCATCCGCGAAGACCACGCACGCGTGGACGCATTGCTCGCCGTCATGGCCACGCTGGACGACACCTGCGTGCTCGCGCGCGGTGGCGCCAGTGCATTGCGCGCCGTGCAAACCGGCGCGGCCACTGTGCGCGCCGAAGGCGGGCTCGCAACACCGCAGGGCCGCCGCGCGTTCCGCCGGCTTGAACAAGACATGCTGGCACTGCATGTGTCCCCCGGTGGCGCAGCCGACCTGCTGGCCGCCACGCTGTTCCTCGACCGCCTGCCCGCCAGCGCGCACGCAGCGTCCGACATCGAATCCGCTCATCAGGAAACCGAACATGGAGCATCTTGATTTTCAGTTCACCGGCGGCGCACCCGCCGGGCGCCGTGCCTATGCCGGCGTGGTCGGCTCGGGCGATCTGGAGGTGCTGCTCACCCCCGGCACCGCCGGCCAGATCGACGTGGCCATCACCACGTCCGTCAACGGCATGAGCGCGACGTGGCAGGCGCAGCTTGCGCGCGTATTCGGCTCGCATGCGTGGCCAGCGGCCAGGATCACCATCAACGACTTCGGCGCGACACCGGCCGTGGTGCGGTTGCGGCTCGAGCAGGCGCTAGAAGCGCTTGCGCAAGCGTAAGGAGGCGCCATGTCACGCAACCCGATTGAACGCGACAGCTTTATCGAACGCGATGCGCGCCGGCGCGCCATTGCCCTGCTTGACCCCGGCACGTTCCGTGAATTGCTGGACCCGTTCGAGCAATTGACATCACCGTGGCTGCCGCGCCAGGGCATCGTCACGCAGGCTGACGACGGCGTGGTGGTCGCACGTGGCACGCTTGGTGGGCAGCCTGCCGTGGTGCTCGCCATTGAAGGCGCCTTCCAGGGCGGCAGCATGGGCGAGGTGTCCGGCGCCAAGATCGCAGGCGCGCTGGAGCTGGCAGCGGAAGACAACCGCAACGGCATTCCCACCCGCGCCGTCATCGTCTTCGAGACGGGCGGCGTACGGCTGCAGGAAGCCAACCTCGGGCTGGCCGCCATTGCTGAAATCCACGCGGCCATCCGCGCGTTGCGCGAGTACGGCCCCGTCATCGGCATCACCGCGGGCGTGGTCGGCTGCTTTGGCGGCATGAGCATTGCCGCTGGCCTGTGCAGCTACCTGCTGATGACGCGCGAAGCACGTCTTGGCCTCAACGGCCCGCAGGTGATCGAGCAGGAAGCCGGCATTGAGGAATACGACTCGCGCGACCGCCCCTTCATCTGGAGCCTGACCGGCGGCGAGCAACGCACCGCCACCGGCCTGGCCGACGTTTGCATTGAAGATGATTCCGTCACGATTCGCGCGCAGGTGATCGCGTGGCTGCAGGCGGGCGCGCCAAAACACCAGCGCAGCGAGCAGATCGACCACTACCTCGCACAACTCGCCGCCGTTGACACCTCGCGCCAAGCCACGGCCGAAGACGTGCGCGCGCGCTACTCGGCCAATTCAGCAAAGGATCGCGCATGAGCCAGACCTCACTTTCCACGCGCGGCGCCACCTGGATGCGCGCGCTCACCAACAGCACGCCGGTTGCCGGCTACGGCAGCACGCTGCAAGTGGTGGATACCGCGCTGGCGGGCCAACCCGCGCGCTACATCGCCGTTGTGCCCGATGCAGAAAACCGCTTCCCCCGCGCACGCAACGGCGAAGTCGGCCTGCTCGAAGGCTGGCAGCTCGCGCGTGCCGTGCGCGATGCCATGGCTGCAGATGCCGGGCAAGAAAAAAAGCGCGCCATCATCGCCGTGATTGACGTGGCAAGCCAAGCCTACGGGCGCCGCGAGGAAGCCTATGGCATCCACCTCGCACTGGCCGCAGCAGCGGATGCCTACGCCGCTGCACGATTGGCCGGCCACCCGGTGATCGGCCTGATTGTCGGGCGCGCCATGTCAGGCGCGCTGCTGGCACACGGCTATCAGGCCAACCGCCTGCTCGCACTGGACGATGCCGAGGTGATGGTGCACGCCATGGGCAAGGCAGCCGCTGCGCGCGTGACACTACGCTCCGTGGCCGATCTGGAACGCCTCGCCCAAGAGATTCCACCCATGGCGTATGACATCGCCAGCTTCGCGTCGCTCGGGCTGCTGTGGAAACTGCTGAAGGTCAAATCAGCCAACGCACCGGATGCGGGCGACGTTGATACCGTGCAGACCGCACTTGCCGCAGCATTAGCCGACATTGCCGCAGACCCATCGCGCGGGCTGGAAAGCCGGCTGGGCGCACCGCTGCGCAAGGCGTCATCGGAAGTGCGCGAACGCCTGCGCGCGCAGTGGAACGTAGCAGCCTGATTACCACCAACAGGAAGCAAGAACCCGCCTAGGCGCCAACCTAAGCACCCAGACGGTTTGGCCGTACCTGCCCTTGATGGCGGCTTGAATCCCGGTGACGGAAATTCAAGGAGTCTTTCGCCATCTCGGGCGCGCCTTTCTTTGCTGACTTTCTTTGGCAAGACAAAGAAAGTGAGTCGCCCCCGGCAGGGGGTGAAACTAGGAATGCGCCACTAACGTAAAAAGAAACAGTCCTCACCCCTCGATCACCCAAAAACCCACAACAGGCGATCCATCGCCGTTCCTTCAGGAGACAAAGACGTGATCATTTACGGTACGACCCTGCTGGCGCTCTGTCATATCGCCGGCCTCTTCCTGGGCGACTTGCTCGGCCAGGCCATCGGCGTAAAAGCCAATGTGGGCGGCGTGGGCATCGCCATGCTGCTGCTGATCTTCGCGCGGCTCTACCTGCACAAGCGCGGGCTGATGCCAGCCGCCACCGAGGCAGGCGTCTCGTTCTGGGGCGCAATGTACATCCCGGTGGTGGTGGCAATGGCCGCCACGCAAAACGTGGTGACGGCACTGCGCGGTGGCCCGGTTGCACTGCTCGGCGCCATCGGCGCGGTGCTGGTGTGCGGCGTGTGCATCGCGCTCATCAACCGCACGGGCAACGCGGAAGACCGGCAACCCCTGCCGCCGATGCCTGAATCCGAACAAGCCCGCGCATAAGGAGCCCCGCCATGCTGGCAATGCTAGAAAAAGTTCTGCAACACAACGGGCTGGTGGCGGCGTTCGCGCTGGTCGGCATCGTCATGGGTCTGTCGATGTGGGCGTCAAAAAAGCTCACCTTCGGCCGCGTACACGGCTCGGCCATCGCCATCATGATCGGGCTGGTGCTGGCCTATTGGGGCGGCATGCAGACCGGTGGCGAACGGGGTCTGGCTGACCTGAAGCTGTTCGGCGGCATCGGCCTGATGGGCGGTGCGATGCTGCGCGATTTCGCCATCGTCGCCACAGCGTTTGAGGTGCAGGTAACGGAGGCACGCAAGGCGGGCATGATCGGCGCGATCTCGCTACTGCTGGGGACGGTGCTGCCGTTCATCGTCGGGGCGTGCGTTGCCTACGCCTTTGGGTACACCGATGCGGTGAGCGTCACCACCATCGGCGCGGGTGCGGTCACGTACATCGTCGGGCCGGTGACGGGCGCGGCGCTGGGCGCCACCTCAGATGTGATGGCGTTGTCGATTGCCACCGGGCTCGTCAAGGCGATTCTGGTGATGGTCGGCACACCCTTCGCAGCGAAGGCGTTGGGCCTGAACAACCCGCGCGCGGCCATGGTGTTCGGCGGGTTGGCGGGCACGGTCAGCGGCGTGTCGGCGGGCCTTGCGGCCACGGACCGGCGCCTGGTGCCCTACGGCTCCCTCGTGGCCACGTTCCATACGGGCATCGGTTGCTTGCTCGGGCCGTCGGTGCTGTTTCTGGCAACGCAAGCCCTGTTGCGATGACACGCACGCCACCGCGCGCGCACGATCTGCTGTGGGTGTCTGAAACACCCATGGCGACGAACGGCGCACCCTTGCCGGACTGGGCCATCACGGCATGCCGGCTGGGGGCGCCAGTTGTCGTGCGCCGGGCACCGCGCGGTGCGGATGGGTCGATCCCGGTCGGGCTGCGCGGCAACGCGCGGAGCGAACGTTGTGCGGCCACCGTGGCCGTTGCCACCATCACGCGCGTGGTCTCGCCCGAAACGCTGGCGGCCACCATCATGACCCTCGCCCACGACCCGCCATTCGCGGCGCTGCGTACCTTGCGCGCGCTGGCGCCCCGGCTCAACGCACTCGGCTGGGCGTGGGGGCCGACTGGCGGCACGGGCTTTGCGCTGGCCAGCGGCTTGCCCGTGCTGCATGCAGACAGCGATCTCGACCTCGTCGTGCGCATGCCGCAAGCACCATCGGCCGCGCAGCGCGATCAGCTCGTACATCTGCTGCGCGATACCGAATGCCGCGTCGATTGTCAGATCGACACCGGCCACGGTGGCTTCGCGCTACAAGACTGGCTGGCATCGCCGCATCAAACGTTGCTCAAGACCGACCACGGCCCCCGCCTCGTTGCAGACTCATGGAGCGATGTGGCATGAGCATCCTCTTCATGTTCCCCGGCCAAGGCAGCCAACGTGTGGACATGCTTCACACGTTGCCCAACGATCCGGCCGTCGCGCAAACCTTGGCTGAGGCAGCCGATGTGTTGGGCGTTGATCCGCACGCGCTGGATACCGCAGAGGCGTTGCGCTCGACCGTGGCCGTGCAGCTCTGCCTGCTGATTGCCAGCGTGGCCGTCACGCGCACGCTGGTTCGGCAAGACGCAGCACCCGACATGGTGGCGGGGCTGTCGATCGGCGCATGGCCCGCCGCCGTTGCGGCTGGCGTGCTGGGTTTCAGCGATGCGCTGCGCCTCGTCCGTCTGCGCGGCCAGCTCATGGAAGACGCCTACCCCCGCGGCTACGGCATGGCCGTCACCGCCGGCCTGACCGAGCCGGAAGTGGCTGCCATCGTCGCGCAGATCCACTCGGCGCAAACACCGGCCTATGTCGCCAATCTGAATGCGGAGCGGCAGATTGTCGTGGCCGGCAGCGATGCCGCGCTCGCGCAAGTCATGGCCCGCGCGCGGGCAGAAGGGGCATCCACCGCAGCGCGCTTGTGCATGGCGGTGCCGTCGCACTGCCCGTTGCTCGATGCACAAGCCGCCGAGCTGGCCGCTGCCGCCGCCAAGGTGCCAGCCCACGCGCCGCAAGTCACCTACGTCAGCAGCAGCCGTGCGCGTGCGCTGTTTCGCGCAAATCTCATCATTGAAGACTTGGCCTGGAACATGGCGCGGCCGGTGCTGTGGCACGACACGTTGCGGCACGCGTTGGAGCGCGGTGCGCGCATGGCAGTCGAGGTGCCGGGCGGCGGCGCGCTTGCGCGTCTCGCACAAGGCGTGTTTGCCGCAGATGTGGTGCTGGATGCGAGCGGCGGGCTGGATGCGGTGCGGGTGCGGATACAGCGCCAGCGACACAGCAACGGCGCCTGACGTCGCGCATAGGTATCCGTATTGAAGCGCTTCTTGATCGTCGCTTCGCGCCGATCGAGCGTTCTGCCTCGGGTTCCAACCTTGTCAATGCTCGCCCACACCCCCCGGCTGGCGAGTTTCCTCAATTCGATGGAGACCTCGCCATGACAGACCCCGAGCCAATCCCGATCACTGCCGCCATCAAGCGCACGCTGATTTGTTCGACAAGCTCTCAAAGCTGCGCGCGATGCTCGGCATGCTGCATGCCGATGGCTTTGGGCACTTCCGCAACGCCGCCACCCGCATTGGCTGCAAGAGCGCGAAACACGGCGGCAGCAGCTACGGGCAAGGCCGGCAAAGTCGAACGCAAATCGGCCCCTCCAATGAAAAACGGGGCACATGGCCCCGTTTCTTTGCACCCATCGTCGCTTAAACGATTTCCCGCGTTTCCATAAACTGGATGTCCGGAAACCGCTCCTGCGTAAGCCGCAGGTTCACCTGGCTCGGCGCCAGGTACACGTAATCGCCAGCGCCATCCAGCGCCACGTTGTGGCCGGCCTTGTCGATCAGCTTGTCGATATCTTCCTGCTTGCCGCGCAGCCAGCGGGCCGTGGAGCATTCGTGCGGTTCGAAGATGGCATCGACACCGTACTCGTGCTCCAGGCGATGCGCCACCACGTCGAACTGCAGGATACCGACCGCGCCCAGCACCAGGTCGTTCGACGACAGCGGGCGGAACATCTGCGTGGCGCCTTCTTCGGCCAGTTGCTGCAAACCCTTCTGCAGTTGCTTGAGCCGCAGTGGGTTGTTCAGGCGCGCGCGGCGGAAGAACTCCGGCGCAAACGACGGGATGCCCGTGAACTTGAGCGTCTCGCCTTCGGTAAAGGCATCGCCCAGGCGGATCGTGCCGTGGTTGGGCACGCCGATGATGTCGCCGGCAAACGCCTCTTCCGTGGTGTTACGGTCCTGCGCCATGAAGGTGATGGCGTTGTTGATGGCCACCGTCTTGCCGGTGGACACCTGCAGCAGCTTCATGCCGCGCTCGAAGCGGCCCGAGCACACGCGCACAAAGGCGATGCGGTCACGGTGCTTCGGGTCCATGTTGGCCTGAATCTTGAAGACGAAACCGGTGAACTTGTCTTCCAGCGGCTTGACTTCGCGCGTTTCGGTCGGGCGCGCGAGCGGCTCGGGCGACTGGCCCACCAACGCGTCCAGCAGCGACTGCACGCCGAAGTTGTTGACCGCCGAACCGAAGTACACCGGGCACTGCTTGCCGGCCAGAAAGGCGTCTTTATCGAAGGTGTGCGATGCGCCGCGCACGAGTTCGATGTCGATGCGCAGCTCTTCTGCCTGCGAGCCCAGCACACGATCCAGTTCGGGATTGTCCAGACCCTGGATCAGGCCCGCGGTTGCACCCTTCTCGCTGTCGGCGTTGGGGTCGAACAGTTGCACCGTGTCGTTCACCAGGTGATACACGCCCTTGAACGATTTGCCCATGCCGATCGGCCACGTCATTGGCGCGCACTGGATCTGCAGCACGCTTTCGATTTCATCGAGCAATTCGATGGGCGCGCGGCCTTCTCGGTCGAGCTTGTTGATGAACGTGAGGATGGGCGTGCTGCGCAGGCGGCAGACGTTGAGCAGCTTGATGGTCTGCGCTTCCACGCCGTTGACGGAGTCGATCACCATCACGGCGGAGTCGACGGCCGTGAGCGTGCGGTACGTGTCTTCCGAGAAGTCTTCGTGGCCTGGGGTGTCGAGCAGGTTAACGATGTAGTCGCCACCGTCGTTCTGATACGGAAACTGCATTACCGAAGACGTGACCGAGATGCCGCGCTGCTTTTCCATCTCCATCCAGTCGGAGGTGGCGTGGCGGTTGGCCTTGCGCGCGCGCACGGCGCCGGCCATCTGAATGGCGCCGCCGAACCACAGCAGCTTCTCGGTGAGCGTGGTTTTACCCGCATCCGGGTGGGCAATGATGGCGAACGTCCGGCGGCGCCGGATCTCCTGCTGCAGCGTACTCACAGGCAAAAACCGAAAGGGAGAAGTGATGGATACGCCCTTGGCGCGGGCGCTGGCTGGCGGGGGGCTTCCCGGCGGCCGGTGGACTGCCTGATCGGCGTTGTCAATCAGGGCAGCCGAGATTGTACGCGATCGGCGCCCTTGCTTAAGATCGACTGATCTAGCCGACAAGGGCGGGAAACTCCCTAGGAACCGTCAACCGGATGGGCGAGACCAACCCGTTGTGGGAATGCACTGACAACCCTTTCGGAGTCGGTGTTATCGAAGTTGTCATGAAGCTCCCGTATTGTGGAGCCCGTCGCGAAACCCGCGTTTGGGTACGCCGCGATATTGAAAGAAGCAAAGAAGCAAGGAGTCCAACATCGTGCGTAGTCGAACCTCTGTCGATCCGGCAGTGCAACGCATCATCGAGACCACCCGCAAGGCGTGGCAACTCGACGAGCAAAGCGTGCGCGCGGCGCGTCAACAGCGTGCCGCAGCTCGCCGCAAACGGATCAAGGCTTTGCCGCAGGACAGCCTGCAGGCACTCGCCGCACTCGCCCTGCAAGCTGAAATCTGGGCCGCGCGCAAGACCGTGGTGACGGTCGGCTAGCAACGCAGTTCCTCACCGTGTCGAGGGCCACAGTCGTGGCCCTTTTCTTTTGAGCGCAGCGCTCGACGTTTCTGGGGCATGGCGGTTGCTTGTGGTTGGCTGAACGTGACCAAGCTCAGGAGGCCTCATGACCGAACTGACCCCCAAGCCGCCCGCCAGCACCCATGGCACAAACGGCAAAAACGCCACTAATGGCACCAACGGTGCCACCGTCACCACGCTGCATCCGCAGATCGATCACACCGCGCAGCGCGTCAAGGATGCCACCGCCGAGGGCATCGACCGGCTGGCGAGCGTCCTCTCTACAACGCTTACGCAGTTCGACAAGCGCACCGAACAGTTGAAGAATCTCCACGCGAATGTGTCGGAGCAGGCGAGTGGCTCCGTGCGTCAGCACCCGGTCATTACGATCGGCCTGGCGTTTGTGGCAGGGATGCTGCTGGAACAACTGACGCGGGATTGATCCGGCGCGGCGTTTGTTTTAGCGGTTGTGGCGCGCGGCGTGGGCGCTGCCGCTGGCCGCGCCATTCGCACGGTTTGCGGCCAGCGCCGGGTTGAGCAAGGCCGCCTGCGTGGCCGGATCGGCTTGGCCGGCCGCCTCGTACTGGCGGCTGCCGAATTGCAGCGCATATTGCCGCGTAACCAGCGCGCCAAAAAAGAAAATCTGCGCCGAGTAGTAAATCCACAGCATCAGCGCCACCACAGAGCCCGCCGCACCATATGACGACGCCACGGCACTGTTGCCCAGATACAAGCCGATCAGATGTTTGCCCAGCGTAAACAGCAGCGCCGTTACGATGGCGCCCAGGGCAACGTCGCGCCACGCCACGCGCGTTTCGGGCAGCATCTTGAAGATGGTGCCAAACAGCAGCGCCACGACTGCAAATGAGAACGCCGACGACAGCACCTCGGCCACCGTCAGCGCAATGCCGGAGGTCGAGCCTGACCACAGCGCGCCCCAAAAGCGCTCCACCACCGCCAGCGCCGCGTTGATGGTGAGCGACACCAGCAACAGAAACGCCAGCACCAGGATCAGGCTGAATGACAGCAGCCGCGATCGCAACAAACCCCACAGCCCCGGCTGCTGGCGCGGGGGGACCTCCCAGAGTTCGTCCAGGCTGTCCTTGAGTTCAGAGAAGGCGGTGGTCGCCCCCGCCAGCAACAGCGCGACGGCCGTTGCCGCAGCGACTGCGCCGTTGCCCGAGCGCTTGGTGGCGGCAAGCACAGCTTCCACCGCAGAGGCACCCTGTGCTCCCACCAGCCCTTGGATCTGCCCGAAGATTTCGCCGCGCGCGGCCTGTTCGCCAAAGAACAAACCGGCAATGGAAATAACCAGCACCAACACCGGCGCCATCGAGAACAACGTGTAGAACGACAGTGCCGCGCCTTTGCTCGCGGCACGGTGTGCCGACCACTGCCGCACCGATCCCATCAGTACCTGGGCAGAACGCTTGAGCAGGTCGCGGTCGAAGCAGGCAGCCAGGCGCATGGGATTCCTTGCAAAGCGACGCGGCCAGCCCGGTGCCGACCTCGACCTTGAGCGTAGTCAGCACACGGCACACACGCAAGCGCGACCGTGGCTGTGGGATGGTTGGGCCTCAGCCGTCAGCCGTCATTGCCGCCCAGCAGCCGGCTGATAAGAAAGCCGGCGCCGAATGCCAAGCCGATCGTTGCGAGCGGATACGACCGCATGCAGTCTGCCGCATCCCGCATCAGGCGCTGCTGCGATGCGCGCCATTGGTCGCGCTTGGCAGTGGCCTCGTCGAGTGCGGTGGCCGCTGCGTCGGCAGTGCGGTCGATAGCCTGTGCGGTGGTGGCCTTCACACGCTCGGCGGCGTGCGCCACGTCGTCGCGGATCAGGTTGCCGTTGGCATCGGATTTGGGAAATGGGTTGGTTTGAGACGGTTCCATCAGTCAGCGCTCCTGGGGTTGCGTGGCATCGTCAGAGCCGGGGTGAAAGCTGCGAGCGTCATCCCGGCGTCATCCTCTGCCCGCGACCAGACCCCAGATGAGGCTGACCACAAACAGCACCACGAAAATCATGAACAGGATCTTGGCGATGCTCGCAGCGCCGGCAGCAATGCCGCCAAACCCGAGCACGGCCGCAATCAGGGCGATGATGAAAAAAACGACTGCATAACGCAGCATGGTGACCTCCTGTGCAGTTGGATGGGCTTGCCCGCCGCAGGGCGGATACCCCACAGGGTCAGCAAGCCGCGTACCGCGCCAGGATGCCGGGTTATGCCTCGGTGGCATGCGCGCGGCCGGAGCCGGCGCTGTTGTCGTCACCGCCGTCGGCGTTGCTGTTGCCGTATTCCTCCAGCCGGTTGTAAAGCGTCTTGAGGCTGATACCGAGCAGTTCGGCCGCACGCTTCTTCACACCACCGCATTGTTCCAGCGTAGCCAGGATGATTTTCTTGTCGGCGCTCGCCAGCGACGTGCCGACCGAAATCGTGAGCGTGGAACCCGACGACACCTGCGTGCTCGACACCTGCAGCGGCACGTTGGCCGTATCGATGCCGGTGTCGTCCGACAGGATGTATGCACGTTGCACGTAGTTGCGCAGTTCGCGCACATTGCCTGGCCAGTGATACCCGCGCAGCGTGTCCATGGCCGGTGGCAAGAACGCTTTCTTGGTGTTGCTTTGTGCGTTGAGCTGATCCAGGAAATGCTGGGCCAGCAGTTCGACGTCTTTGCCGCGCTCGCGCAGCGGCGGCAATTGCAGCGGGAACACGTTCAGGCGGTGATACAGGTCGGCGCGCAGCTTGCCGTCGGCCACGGCCTCTTCGGGGTCGCGGTTGGTGGCGGCAATCACGCGCACGTCAGAGTCGATCTCGCGGTTGGTGCCCACGCGCATGAACACGCCGGTTTCCAGCACGCGCAGCAGTTTGACCTGCAGCTCGATCGGCATCTCGGTAATTTCATCAAGGAACAGCGTGCCGCCGTTGGCGCGCTCGAAGTAGCCCTTGTGCTGGCGATCAGCGCCGGTAAAGCTGCCGCGCTCGTGGCCGAACATTTCCGACTCGATCAGGTTGGGCGAAATGGCGCCACAGTTGACGGGCAGAAAGGGCTGTTTGCGACGCAGGCTGAGGTCGTGGATGGTCTGGGCGGCCAGCTCCTTGCCGGTGCCGGATTCACCGATGAGCAGCACGGTTGCTTCGGTGGGCGCCACACGGCTGACTTGGTCATACAGCGTCTGCATCACCGTCGAGTTGCCCAGCATCTGGCCGAAGAGGCCCAGGCGCCGCAACTCGCCGCGCAGGTTGCCGATCTCGGCCTTCAGATCACCTGGGCGCGGAATGCGCGCAAGTACGGATTTCAAACGTTGGAAATTAACGGGCTTGACCAGGTAGTCGGCCGCGCCCATGCGCAGCGCCTCGACGGCGGTTTCCACACTGGCGTGGCCGGTCATGACAATGATCTCGGTGCCGGAATGCGGCGCGATGTCTTCCATCAGATCCATGCCGTTGCCGTCAGGCAGTTGCAGGTCGATCAGCACGGCGTCTGGGCTGTGACGCGACATCTGAATGCGCGCATCGCGCAGGGAACCGGCCTGTGCGGTGGTGAAGCCCTCGGCACCCACCAGCTCACACAGAGCGGCGCGCGCGTTGGCATCGTCTTCGACAATCAGGATATGTGGCATCTCGATTCGGTTGATTGAGCCGGCATGGGCCGGCGGTCATGCGTGGCGCAATGGTGCACTCGACTACAGAACCGGCGGCAGGTGCAAAAAGTATTCCATCCAATACAAGCGTGGCAATTGCACGGTCAAACCTGCACCGGTAACGTGGGCGCAGGTAATTTTTACAAGAACGTGTGCAACAAATGGATCGAATGCGTCACTCCGGCCGTCAGCCCGCGGGGGATGGCGGAGCAATCAGCATAGTTGAGAAGCTCAGCGCTTCGCCACCCGCAGGCTGAAATGGAGACCTTACGCCGCATAGCAATGTGAAACCCACGCGGCATCTGCGTTTCAGGCCCGTTTCTTGTCAGCGTTTGGCCGACAGGATGGAAGAAACGTCAGCGCATGCCTGACATACAACGCACTCGGGCGGCGCTGATAATGGCTCAACTTTTCAACACAATGTGACGGAATGACGACGTACCCAGCCTTTCGGAGACTGCATCGCTGAAGATGCGGCCGCTCGCCAGGACGTCCCCCGTCGCAACCAACCACGAGGGAGCCATGTCCTTGAGCGAAGCCTTCGCCGAAGATCGTGCAGTGACCGTCGGGCGCCTGCGCTACCCCCCTTCCCTGACCGACTTTGACGACACCGAGCGCGTGCCGTCGGATACCGAAACGTCTGCCGCCCAACCGATTGCCGAGCCGGATTTCGGCCACCTCTATGGCCGCTCGCCCGTCATGCGTGCGCTATACGATCAGATCGGCAAGGTGTCCGGCACGCTGGCCACCGTGCTCATCATGGGCGAATCGGGCACCGGCAAGGAGCTGATTGCGCGCACGGTGCACGACATGAGCCCGCGCGCAGACCAAGCCTTCATCGCCGTGAACTGCGGCGCCATCTCACCCAATCTCATCGAGTCGGAACTGTTCGGCCACGAAAAGGGCAGTTTCACGGGCGCTGGTCAGCGCCATGTCGGCTATTTCGAACATGCCTGCGGCGGCACGATCTTCCTTGACGAGATTACCGAGATGCCGGTGGAGATGCAGGTCAAGCTGCTGCGCGTGCTGGAGACCGGCGTATTCATGCGCGTGGGCGGCACTGAGCCGATCCAGACGCGCGTGCGCATCATCGCGGCCACCAACCGCAACTTGCTGGAAGCGGTAAGCGAAGGTGCCTTTCGTGAAGATCTGATGTACCGCCTGGCCGTGGTGCCACTGCATGTGCCGCCGTTGCGTGAGCGCGATGACGATATCGAAGAACTGGCCCTGCACTTCCTCGCCCAGTTCAACGCGGCGCACCAGACCGACAAGATGTTCTCGCGTTCGGCGCTGACTGCGCTGCGTAACCAATCGTGGCCCGGCAATGTGCGCGAGTTGCGCAACGCCGTGCAGCGCGGCTATATCCTCGGCGAGAAAACGGTTGAACTGACTGCGCCGCTGGCGCCGCCACGCGGCCCCACGCGCCCGACCGTGAAGGAAGGCGTGCTGAGCCTGTCGGTGGGCGTGACGCTGGCCGATGCGCAGCGAGCGATGATCCTCGCCACGTTGGAGCACTTTCATGGTGACAAGCGCCAAGCCGCCAAGACACTCGGCGTGAGCCTGAAGACGCTGTACAACCGCCTCGACCTGTACCAAAGCAGCGCGGCCGCCGCCATGGCGGCCTGACGGACTAAGGGCGAACTGAGGGGCTGAGGGGCTGAGGGGCCTGACGGCGGCGCCTTCTCAAAGCTCAAACCCTTCCGACACTGTCGTACCGGCTGCATCCGCGCTGACGCCCTAGCGCGGATGCGCATGCGCGCGCTCGCCCGGATGCTCGTGGCGGCGGCGCTCGTGCGGTTCGGGTGTCGGCCGGCGCGGTGCGGGTTCGGTCTCCGCGCGGGCGCGCGGGCCCGTGCGGACGGCAGTGGTGAGTGTCATCGGCATAGCGAGCCCTTTCCCTTTCTTCAACGTTACTGACCTGGCTTCGAGCTACCGGGGTACGAATTGCCGGTCGTCGTCGCGGCATCGTTGCCGCCGGACTGCACGCCAGAGTGCGACATATCGCCCGCGCTATTGGCGCCGCCCGGCACGGTCGACTCAGACTTCGACTGCTTGTGGTGGCGATGCTTCTTGTGCATGGGCTTGCTGGTGTCGTTGCCGCCAGCGGCAGGTGTCGCCTCGGCGCCAGCCATCGGGGTATTGGCGGTGCGATCGGCAGTCGAAGACGGCGGGTCAGTGCGCTTGCCCGGCGCCTTGGTGGGGTTGCTGGATTCCTGGTTGTCGACCGGTGCGGCCGTCGTCTGGGCCATGGCCGTGCCCACGCCAAGGCTGAAGATCGCGCTGGCTAGCGCAGCGCTCAGGAAACGTGTTCGCATGTGGTTTCTCCTGGGATGTTCGGTAAGAAGGCAATGGAAGCGCACGCAGGCGCGTCTCCCACCCTCCAACGCAGCAACGCATGTACCTGCGGTGCCACCCCCTCTGTCTCCGCCGTTGTGGCATGCACCCATCGCCGGCGCTGTCATGTGCCGGCAACAATGCGCATATAAAAACGACATGACCATGTAGAAACGGCGTGCCAGCCGCCCATAAAGCCTTGTGGCGACTGGGTTTGCTGACATGGCATACCCTTTGCATCGAAGCGGTGACTGGTCGACGGAAATGTCGACGCCCACTCACCAAAGGAGGCAAGGCGAATGGTCAAGGCCGCTCTGGAAATGCGTGCGAAGCAGCATCTCGCGCTAACGCCGCGACTGCAGCAATCCGTCAAGTTGCTGCAGTTGTCTGCAACCGAATTTGCGCAGGAAATGCAAGAAGCGCTCGCAAGCAATCCGTTCCTGGAAGAAGTCGAGCAAGAAGCTGGCGCGCAGCCCGAGGCTGTGCGCTCGGCCGACATGGCCGCTTCTGCCGATCTGGACGGCACCGCGGCCGACCACACGCCTGTTGACGAGGCCTCGCTGGAGACCACCACCAGCGCCATCGAAACCGACCCGGCGCTGGCCGCATCGGAAGATTTTCCCACCGACTTCAGCACCTACTACAGCCATGGCGGCGCCCACCACGGCGATGGTGAAGACAGCGACATCGGTGAATGGGTGCACTCCACCCCGAGCCTGCGCGAGCATCTGCATCAGGAGCTGCGCAGCTATCGCCTGTCGGAGCGCGACTGCCTGCTCGCCCAAACGCTGATTGAAGCGCTGGATGACGACGGCTATCTGCGCCAATTGCTCTCCGAGCTGATTCCGCTGGCGCCGGTCGAGCCGCCGCCCACCGAGAAGGAGATGCAGATTGCACTGGCGCTGGTGCAAAGCCTGGACCCGCCGGGCGTGGCCGCGCGTGATCTGTCGGAATGCCTGCGCCTGCAGATCGAAGCCCGCCCCGCTGACACGGAAGCCGAAGAACGCATCCAGGAGATCGCACAGGACATCGTGCGCAGCCACCTGCCGCGCCTGGCCAAGCGCGAACTCATGCAGATGCGCCGCGCGCTCGGCTGTACCGAAGATGAACTGCGCGATGCGTGCGCACTGATCCGCATGCTGGACCCGCGCCCAGGCCAGCGCTTCTCGCAGGCGCATGCGGGCTACATCGTGCCGGACGTGATCGTCGCCAAGATCAAGGGCAAATGGATTGCCGTGACGAACCCGTCGGTGGCGCCGTGTGCGCGCATCAACAAGGTCTACGCAGAGTTGTTTGCGCAAACGCGCGGCCACCATCGCACGCCGCTGGCGCATCAACTACAGGAAGCGCGCTGGCTGATCCGCAATGCACAGCAGCGCTTTGCCACCATCCAGCGCGTGGCCGAGGCGATCGTTGCGCACCAGAAGCACTTCCTGGAATACGGCGAGGTGGCCATGAAGCCGCTGGTGCTGCGTGATGTGGCTGAAGAACTCGGCCTGCACGAATCCACCATTTCGCGCGCCACGGGCAACAAATACATGGCCACGCCGCGCGGCATCTTCGAGTTCAAGTACTTCTTCTCGCGCCAGCTCGCCACGGATACGGGTGGCGCATGCTCGGCTGCCTCGGTGCGGGCGCTGCTCAAGGAGATGATCGAAGCCGAAGACTCTGACGCGCCGCTCTCCGACGTGTCGCTGGCCAAGATGCTGGCCGAGCAGGGCGTGATCGTTGCACGCCGCACAGTCGCCAAGTACCGCGGGCTGATGCGCATTGCGCCGGCAGAAATGCGGCGCCAGGTTTGACACGCCTGCCACCGACAGGAGCCCCTGTGCGCAAGCTGCCAACCGATCACGACCCGCTGCGCCGCGACGCCGATGCCTCGACCGCCGCATTGCATCTGGCGGACGTGACGATGTTCTGGGCGGCGGAAAGCGGAGGCGTCAAGCGCTACCTGCGTGCCAAGCACGACTTTCTGCGCTCCACGCAGTGGCGGCATACGTTGGTCGTGCCGGGCACCGCGGACGACGCCACCAACGAGATCGCGGTGGTGCCTGGCGTGCCGCTGCCGCTGTCGCACGGCTATCGCATTCCGCTGCGCGCCGGGCCGGCCGTGCGGGCGCTGTGCGCGCTGTCACCGGACCTGATTGAAGCGGGCGACCCCTATCGGCTGTCGTGGGCTGCCGTGCATGCCGGCGCGCGGCTGCAGGTGCCGGTGGCGGCGTTCTATCACTCCGATCTGCCGGCATTTTTCCGCCGCCTGGGCGGCCCTCCTGCCGAACTGGCCGCGGCCGCGTACGCCCGCAAGCTGTATCCGCACTTCGACACGGTGTTCGTCCCCAGCCGCTATATCGCGCAGAAGGTGGCCGAACTGGGCGTGCAGCGCATCGAACTGCAGCCGTTGGGCGTGGATACGCGCCTGTTCCATCCCGCGCGGCGCTCGCTGCGCTGGCGCGAACAGCTCGACCTGCCGCGCGATGCCCGCGTGTTGCTCTACGTCGGTCGTTACGCGCCGGAAAAGAATCTGCACGTGCTGTGCGACGCGGTGGACAAGCTCAACGATGGCAGCGTGCTCGTCACCATTGGTTCGGGGCCAGTCCCACCAAGCGCGCCGCGTGGCAAGCACGTGCGTGCGCTTGCCTATGAAGGCGATGCACACCACTTGGCTGCCGCCATGGCCAGCGCCGACGTGTTCGTGCACGCGGGTGATCAGGAAACCTTCGGCCTGGTCGCGCTGGAAGCCATGGCCAGTGGCGTGCCGGTCGTCACCTGTGCGGCCGGGGGCTTGAGCGAGTTGGTGAACGAGCGCGTCGGCTATGCCGTGCCCCGTTGCCGCGCTGACGATTTCGCACAAGCACTGCAGGCAATGCGCCAACGTGATCCCGTGGCGCTGGCACACGCCGCACGCCGCCATGCCATGCAGTACGACTGGCGTGCCGTGCTGCCGCAGCTCCTGCAACGCTATCTGGCGTTGCTCGGCAGGCAAGCCGGCACGGCCGCAGAAACACCACAACCGGCTCGCGAGCGCCTGCGTGCGTCGCGCGGCCGGTAGCCCAGATACCCTGCTCATCATGTCGCGCTATCTCATTCTTGCCATGCACGATGTCACGCCCGCCACCTGGCCTGCGTGCAAGGTATTGCTCTCTGCGTTGGACGAGGTGGCGCGCGTGCCAAAGTCGCTACTGGTCATTCCCAATTTTTATCGCGGCCCGACCGCGCGCAGCAGCGAGCGCTTCTGCCGCGTCATGAGCGAATGCCTGGCCGAAGGCGATGAACTTGTCCTGCACGGCTACGCACACCTGGACGACCAGCCCCCCGGCGGCGTTATCGACCAACTGATCCGCACGCGCTATACCGCCGGTGAAGGCGAGTTCTCTGCGATTCCGCTGGCGGCCGCGCGCGCGCGCATTGAAGCCGGCGCCGCCTGGTTTGCTGCCAACGGCTGGCCGCTGCACGGTTTTGTCGCCCCCGCCTGGCTGATGAACCCGGCCACCTGGGAGGCGCTCGACGCCCTGCCCCTGCGCTATACGACTACGCTGCAGCGCTTCTATCTGCTGCACCCGAGGCGCGCGCTCAAGGCACCCTGCCTGACCTACAGCGTGCGCTCGCCCGCGCGCCGGCTGGTGTCACGCTACTACTTGCGCTGGCTGGCGCAGCGGCATGCCCAGACACCGCTGCTGCGTCTGGGCCTGCATCCGGCCGACGCGGCGCATCCGGACGTGATCCGCCATTGGCAAGAACTTCTCGCAGCGTGCCTGGAGACACGCAAGCCCGTCACTAAAAACGGCTTTGCGCAGGTGCTGGCCCAAGCGTGGATGGGCGGCCCCGAAACCACTGTCGCCGGCCATGCGCAGGCGTCGTACTGAGCGCCGGCGCTAGAACAACCACACCGACAATCCGCCGATCAGCATCCCGAGTCCGGCACCCGCCAGCACGTCGCTCGGATAGTGCAAGCCAAGCACGACGCGGGAGACCGCCACCATCAACGTGAACGGCACCAGAGCCAGCGCCATGCGCGGGTAGTACGCCGCCATCACGATGCTGAACGACACTGCATGCAGCGTGTGACCCGACGGGAAGCTGAACTGATCGAGCACGCGCCCGCACAGGTGGATCTCTTCGCAAGAGAGGTAAGGCCGGGGCCGACACACGCCGCGCTTGAGCAGGATGTAGATGACGAGCGAGAGCAGCCCCGTGAGTCCCATCTGCTTGGCGCATTCCCAGCCGGCATCGCCGCCCACTACGGGCAGTGCCGCCATCAATGCATACCAGAGCATGCCGTCGCCCAAGCGACTGACACCGCGATAAAAGCGCATGGCCGACGCATCGCCCGCCACATGATTGAGCGCCACGGCAAGCTGCCGATCGCGCTCGCGCCAGCGCTTCCAATCAGGCCAGGCGTGGGTCGCCATGGTAGGCCTCCCGGTTGGTGGCCGCATCGTGAATGGCGATGAGTGCGGCTTCAAAGCGTTCGAGCACATGCGGCCAATCCAGACGCTGCGCGGTCAGCCGCGCCGCGCAGCCCAAGCGCTGGCGCAAACCGGCATCGGTGGCGAGTGTGATGGCGGCCTGCATGAATGCGTCGGTAACGCCAAGCGGCACGAGATAGCCGCTTTGGTAGCTGCGTACGTGCATGCCTGCCGCTGCGGTATCGAATGCCACTACGGGCAAACCGCTGGCCATGGCCTCCACCACCACGTTGCCGAAGGTCTCCGTCAAGCTGGGAAAGAGAAACATATCCGCCGACGCATAGTGCGCGGCCAATGCCTCACCTTGCTGCATTCCGGCAAAGATGGCATCGGGACAGCGCCGGCGCAGCGCGTTGTGTTGTGGGCCATCGCCCACCATGACGAGGCGCGCCTCAGGCACGCGCTCACGCACTGCGCCAAACGCATCGAGCGCGACGCCGAGGTTCTTCTCCAAGGCCAGACGGCCCACGGTGAGCACGACCGGTGTATCGGCATTGGCGCCCCACTGCGCGCGCAATGCCTCACTGCGGTTCTGGGGCGTGAACCGGTGCGCGTCTACGCCCCGCGTACTGACCGTCAAGCGCTCGAAATCCAGTTCGCTTAACTGCCGCTGCAATTCGCGCGTGGGGACAAAGGTGCGATCGGTGCGGTTGTGAAACGCGCGCAAATAGGCACGCACCAGCGGCACTGCACCGTCCCAGGTGTAGTGGCGGCCGTATTCGTCAAAGCGCGTCCGGAAATCCGACGTAACGGGTATGCCCAGTTGCCGTGCAGCGCGCACGGCTGACCAGCCAAGCGGCCCCTCCGTGGCGACATGCACCAGATCGGGCCGATGCATCTGCCACGCACGCAGCAAGCGCCGGCGTGCGGGCAAGCCCATGCGCAAATCCGGATACAGCGGAATCGGCACGCCGGGCACACGCAGTGTGTCGTCGGCCAGTGCAGGCTTGCCGGCATCGATGGCGCGTTGGCGTGGGCGCACGAGCATCACGTCATGCCCGCGCGCTTGCAAAAACGCCACGGTGCGCGCGGCAGTAAGGGACACGCCATTGAGTTCCGGCGGCCAGGTTTCGGTCATGTAAGCAATGCGCATGGACCGATCAACCTTTGCGCTCGTCACGGCTGTGCGAGGGGCGGCCGGTCTGGCCTCGCTTGTCGGCAAGGTCGTCTGCGCTGCGGTTGGCGACTTGGCGGTCGCTGTCCTCACGGTTGGCCGCATGGCGCTCGCGCACGACGCGCTCTACGCCCGGGGTGTTGTGCAGATCGGTATCGAGCAGGCCGCTTTCGATGTCGCGCGCGGCCTGCTCGACATCGCTGCGCGGCTCGGAACGTTGCTCTTCAAGATGCTGGTCGCGCTCGTGCGGCAGCCGGTCTGCCGAGCCCGACGCCGGCTTGCCGTGCTCGGGCTTGCCGAGCACCTTGTCGATGTTTTCAGCGCTTCGGCCCGCACCAGGCGCCCGCGGGGGCGTGGTGCCCCCCGGCAGATCGTCGCGCTGATGAGGGCCGCGTAAGGTGGGGCGTAGTCGGTTCATGGCGCCCTCCTGCGGACGTGATCTGGATGCCTTGCGCACCGCAACCGACGTGCCCGGCGCGTACGCACAGACGCTGCAATCGACAAGACCTGCACCACACCTGCGCGAGCGCGCTAACGGGGCGATGCCGCGTGCCAATGCACTTGCCGGGGTCGTGGCGTGATCGTTGCGTAAGGGTTACATGCGTGCTTGTAACGCTTGCTGCGCAAGGTGAGGCAGAAGGAATCAGCGCAGCCGGCGCATACGTTCAGGGCGCCGGGTCGGGCGACCACGCAGTCGGTCCAGCAAGCGCTGCGACACGCCGGCCGGCGCGTCGGTGGTGCCGAGCAGCGTACCCAATGGGCGCAGCCGATCGACGTGATCGCACACCACTTTGATCATCGCCGTGACCGACGTCCCGAGCAGCAAACCCCATACGCCCCACAGCCAGCCCCACAGCAGCAGGCCGATGTAGACCACGCACGGGTCGAGCTTGGACGCCCGGCTCTGCAGCCACGTCACGAGCAGCGTGCCGACCAGGGTGGCCAGCACCAGCGTGACGCCCGCCACCACGAGGGCGTCCGACCACGTACCCATCTGCAGGTACGCGCCAATGCCGCTGGCCACCGCAATCACCACCGAACCCAGATAAGGCACGAAGTGCAGCACGGCGGTCGCCAGGCCCCAGACCGCTGCGTCTTCCATGCCCAGCAGCACAAAGGCCACCGTGGTGAGTACGCCCAGCACGATGTTGGTCACAAACAGCACCAGCAGCGAATACTGGATCTGCGTGCCGATGACGGCCATCATGCGCACCGCCCGCTTCTTCTCGCTCAACGTGTTGCCCACCGCGCGTACCCACTTGCGCTTGAGCGCCTGGCCCGAAGCGAGCAGGAAGTAGACGAGAAACGAAACCACGACGAGTTGACCTGCCAGCGCGAACAGGTTGGCGGAGCCCGTCCACAGAAACTCGCGCAGCGGCAACACCGGCTGCGCCGCAGGCTGCTCGGCGGAGGTTGCAGCGGCGGGCGAGCGCTTTGCAGGCGCAGGCGCTGGCTTGCCCTGCACACCTTCGGCGGCATGCTCCAGCGCGACGGTCACCTCGCGCATCTTGTCGAACGCGCCGCCCATATGCCCGCGCATACGGTCGACCGACCCCGCCATGCGTTCCGCCGCCAGCGGCAGACGCGCCGCCATGGCCGACACCCCGTCTTGCATGCCGAAGACCAGCACCGCACCGCCGATCCACAAACCGAGCACCACAATGCCCGCTGCAATGGGGCGCGGCACATAGCAGCGCCGCAACCACACCACCACGGGGTTCAACGCAAACGCAAGCACCACACCAATGGTGAAGGGCACCAGAAACGCCCGCGCCCATTGTAGAAACACCAAGGTGCCACCAATGGCCACCAGCACCATCGCCACGCGCCACGCCGGCTGCCGCAATCCGTCGAGCAGGCTGCCATGCAAAGGTTCTGGCGGCGTAGGGGGTGGAGTGGGTTCGGCTGACATGGCAGAGAATGTGGTGCACCCTTCTCTGCGCAAGAGTTGTGCCTCCGCAGCCTACGACAGCGGGGCGACTCGCATGGCGAGCATGCGCAACGTACGCACCAGATCGTACGGCGACACAGGTTTGATCAGGTGCTCCTGAAAGCCGGTAGCCAGCGCTCGGGCACGATCATGGGGCTGGGCAAACGCGGTCAGCGCAATGGCGGCCATCGGCGCGGCACCGGCGGGCAGATGTGCCTGTTCCCACGCACGGATCTTCTGCAGGATCGCGTAGCCGTCTTCATCGGGCAGTGCGATATCGCACACCACCGCCTGCGGATGGCCTACCTCGCCGCAGGCGCCCCAGGCGTCCAGCAGCGCCATGGTCTCGTAGCCGGAGCCCACGCTGCCGACTTGCGCACCGACCTGCGTCAGCAGTGTGGCCAGCGCGTCACGCGCGTCCTGTTGATCGTCGACCAGCAGCACACGCAAGCCTGCCAGCGAGGGCAACGGCCCGCTGCGCTCAGGGTCTTCGGCCAGTGGCGTAATCAGATCGGCGCCGGCATGCAGCGGCAGATACACCGTGAACGTGGCGCCATGCTGGTCGCCGTCGCTGCGCGCATACACCCGCCCGCCGTGCAACTCGGTCAGGCGCTTGACCAGTGCCAGCCCCAGCCCGAGCCCACCTGTACGCCGCGTGTGCGCGCCATCGGCCTGGCGGAATGGATCAAACAGATATGGCAAAAACGCCGGCGCAATGCCCCGCCCGTTGTCGCGCACGACGATGCGCGCCACCTCGCCCGACAGATCGGCCGACAGCCAGACATCGCCACCGTCTTGCGTGAACTTGATAGCGTTGGTCAGCAGGTTCCACACGATCTGCTCAACACGATCGGCATCGCCGTCAATCTCATGTTCGTTCAGGGCAATGGTGGTATGCAGCGTGACGTGGCGTTCGGCGGCCAGCGTGTGCACACTGTTGAGCGCACGCTCCAGTGCACCTCGCAACACGAAAGGCTCGCGCGTCAGGCGCAGCTTGCCGCTCATCACGCGCGTGGCATCAAGCAGGTCTTCGATCAGGCGTACCTGCTGCTCGACGCCGGTCTTGATACCCGCCAGCGCGCGCTGCATGAGCGGCGCGCCGCCCGCAAGCTGGTTCTCCAATACGTACGCCCAGTTCTGAATGCCATTGAGCGGCGAGCGCAGCTCATGCGACACCACCGCCAAAAACTGATCGCGCGCCAGCGCTGCGGCCTCCGCCTGGGCGCGCGCGGCTTGTTCGCGCAACAACAGCGCATCGCGCTCGCGCCCGGCCTCGGTGCGCTCGGTCACGTCGTAGATGATGAGCAGCGCCGATTCCATCACGCCGTTCCGATCGGCCTCTGGAATAACGCGCGCGTTGTAGTGCGCAATGCGCGGGCGCCCATCCTCGAGCTCCAGATGCAGCGCAAGCGTCTGCTCGGCGGCCGAGGCGAAGGCGCGGCGCGCGGCATCCTCCAGTGGGCGCGTGACTGCGCAGGCCAGCGGCGATGCGGTCAACGTCTTGCCAATCATCACGGCAGGCGTCACGCCAAAGGCTTCGGTTACTGCGCGGTTGACATACACGCAGCGCAGTTCACGATCGAGCCGCGCAATCACGTCGGGCGCGTTCTCAACCAGCGTGACAAATTCGCGCTGATGGCGAAAGCGCTCGTGCTCGGCCTCCTTGCGCTCGGTGATGTCTTCAACCACGCAAACGAGCGCCTGCACGCTGCCGTCGGGCCCATGCTGCGGCGAAAACGCGGCGTGCACGAAACGGCGGCCAATGTGGGCCGGATACGGCAACTCCATTTCAAAATCGACACGCTGCCCCGCGAACGCTTCGTTCAGGTGCGACAGGATGCGCAGATACGCAGCGTCGCCCATCAGCTCGCGCAGATGGCGCCCAAGCACATCGTCGGGACGAAGGCCAAAGCGCTGCGCGTAAGCACGATTGGCAAAGCGCACATGGTGCCCGGAATCGATCTGCACGAGCGGAAACGGCACGCTTTCGGTCAGCCATTGCAACTGGAATTCCGACTCCGTGAGGGCGGCCAGGGTCTGCTGGCCGTGCGTCACGTCTTCAACCACGCCCACTGCATGGGCAGATGCGCCATCGAGGTTTGGCATGAGATAGCCGCGTTCGCGGACGCGATACTCGCGGTCTTCGCCGTGATCGGCGCCGAGCCAGCGGTATTCGAGGACGAACTCCTGCCCGCGCGCCAAGCCGTCCCAGGCGGCACGCAGCGCGGCATGGTCGTCCGGATGCACATGGAGAAGCCAGCGCTCACGAACACCGCACAAAGAATCGGCCTGCACGCCCCACGTCTGCGCTGCGGCGCTTACGTGCAGACGCGTTCCCGTCAACGGATCGTCTACCCAGAACACATCAACCTGCCTGGTGCTGGCCGGTGCGGTACACGTCCTTCGCGCTGCGCGCACGGGTGCCGGCCAGCCGGTTACGGATTCACTCATTGCGCCCTTCGTTAGCAGTTTTCATTCCAGGCACCGCCATCGAAAAAAATGCGGTGCCGCTGCACCGCATCATAGGACGTGAAGGCGGGTTACTGGGTGGGCAATTCAGAAGCCGTCTGCGAAGCCCCGTTGGCCTGCGCCACCAGCACGCGAATCGCATTCGGCGTAACTGCGCCCGCGCCACCGGCCGGCAACGTGGTGATCAGCCAGTCGGCATTGTTGGCCAGGCTGAACGGCTGCGAGGTGAAGATGATGTTCTTCGTACCGGCCGTCGCCACACGCACCTGGTACGTACCGCCATCGACGTAGATTGAATCCTGCGTGCTGGCCGGCGACGCCGCACCATACGCGGCACCGCTCATGGTCGGCGCAATCGCCGAAAGATCCACATTCGGCGCCGTCACATAGACGTCGACGTTGGGAGCGTTGTACGAAGCGTTGAAGCTGCGCACGCGCGCCTTGTCCGAGAGGATCGACTTGTTGTACGGATCATCGATGAGCGACAGGCTCGTGGCCGAACCGTTGGCCCCCACCACGGCCAGCGCCGTATAGCGGTGACCATTGGCCGGGGTAAAGCCGGCTGAAGCCAGCGGCGTAGTGCTACCCGGGTTCGACACCGTGGCCGTGCTGGCCGTGGCGTCAATGCCAAAGTAGTTGCTGACGTTCTTGAACCCGACGTTGGTGATCTTCGTGGCGCCGTTCACACCAAAGTCGACGTTGCCGATGAACGGGTTGGCATGCACCGTACGGTACTGCGGCGAACTGGTGCCGATGATCTGCCCAATGTCGTCGCTGCCGCCACCGCACCCGGCCACCACACCCAACGAACCCAACGCCAGCACGGCGACGATCTTCCTGATCTGTATTTTCATCTTCCACCTCGGAGGGAGAGTCCTGTCATGAACCGGGCCGCTTGCATCCGCTTGCATCGCACGCCCATGTACGTCGTTGTCGACTTGTGGAGCCGACGATAGCCGCGCATATGCAGCGCGCCTATCGAGCCGGTTCCGATCGTTCTGTCGGAGGCGTCCGACACACGAAGCGACGTTTGGATATTGAGCACGGCGCGTGCCCATCATGGTTGAATGACCCTTCCAAACCGGCGCCTGCAGCTGGGCCTGAATGCGGATCGCTATACTTGCGCAATCCGTTTTGTCTTCGTGCGCCACACACGCTTCGCATGCTCGAACCGCGCCCGGCTGATGCCGCGCCCCTTCCCGCGCCCGTTCCCGCGCCCGTTCCGGATAACGCCTGCTCCCAGGCCGATCTGCAGGCATTCGCCCAAGAGCGCGAACGCGTGCAGGCATGGCTCGCCGCACGGGCCTCTGGCACGCGTGCGGTCAGTGCTTCCACGCTGTCGCAGTACCGCGTGGAAGCCGAACGCGTGTGCTGGTACGCGCGCACATTCGGTAAGCCGATCGCAAGCTGGCAGCGCGACGACGCGTGGGCCTATCTGCGCTTTTTGCAAGAACCGCCCGCCTGGGCGATCAGTGCGCGCGGCATCGAACGCGACGATGCCAACTGGACGCCGTTACGCGGCCCGCTCTCGGCGCGCTCCACGCGGCAGAGCAGCATCATCGCGGCGAATCTCTGCGGCTGGCTGCTGCGCGCCGGCCATCTGCATGCGAACCCATTTCTTGACGACGATGCGATCGTCATTACCGTGCCGGCGCCAAGCGCGCCCTCGCCTGCGCCGCCCATCGCAACGGCCAAGCCGGACACCGCACTTGGCGCATCGGATATGACATTGATGATCGATGCCGTGCGCGCCCGGGTCGCTCTTGGCCGTGAAGCGCGCTTGCGTCAGGCGCGCGACCACTTTCTCGCCGTGCTGCTCGCGCAGGCGGGCATGCGTGTGTCGGAACTGGTGAGTGCGCGCATGGGCAACATAGCGCTGCACGCTGTGCCGGCCACGCACGCAACATCCGACGCGTTACTGCCGACGTCGGTCTGGCTGCTGGCAATCGGCACTGGCCGCACGCAGCGCTGGCTGCCGTGCGATGCGCTGATGTCTGCATTGCGCGAGTACCGCACGGCCTTCGGCCTGTCGCCGCTGCCGCTGCCCAATGAAGCCACGCCGTTGCTGCTGTCTGTGCGCAAGCGCTCGCCACGGCGCGCAGACGGCACCGTCATCGATTCCCCCGCCCTGCGCCGCGACTTCGGCGAACGCAAGGGCATTGCTTCACGCTCGCAACTGCTGCTCATCGTCAAGGCCATGCTGGGCGAAGCTGCTGAGTACGCCCGCGCAATCGGCCACGCCGGCGCGGCCATGCGCCTCGAGAATGCCTCACTGCGCGGCGTACGTGGCGCCCACTTGCGCGAGCGGCTTGCCGCCGGTGAAGCCGCGGCTGATGTCGCCCATGCGCTTGGGCTTGCCGCCCTGCCAAGCGTTGCCGTGCGTGCACGCGATGCCGATCTCGCCGCCAGCATTACCGACGCGGCACGCAAACTGGCCCCGCCGTCGGCCTGACATTCCGCCACAGCTTACGCAGAAACGGGTACGCATCGCTTGCACGCGTGGTGCGTTAGCGCATTGTCGAAACCGATTATCAGCGCGATTTGCGCGACAGTTGTTACTTACGTCGCCCGCAGAATTGGGTACGCTTTGGTTGCCGGATCGGCGACGATGGTGCGCAGAAACGGGTACGCTCGCCTCTGCATTGCACGCAGAAACGGGTACGCTTTGGCGCAAATGCTCCCCCCAAAAAAAACGCGGACCCTGAAAGTCCGCGTTCTTCGTTGAACAGTAACGACCTTGGTGTTCAGTGCCCACCCGATAGATAGAAGAAGCGGAACAGGAACACCGCCGAGATGATCCATACGATGATCGGCACCTCACGCATGCGGCCCGTCAACAGCTTCAGGCCCGAGTACGTGATGAAGCCGAACGCCACGCCGTTGGCGATCGAATACGTGAACGGCATCATCAGCGCTGTCAGCACCGCAGGCACGGCTTCGGTGGTGTCTTCCCAGTTCAGGTCCACCAGCTCACGCAGCATCAGGCATGACACGTATAGCAGCGCGGGTGCGGTCGCATAGGCGGGCACCACGCCAGCCAGCGGCGAGAAGAACAGGCACAGCAGGAATAACACCGCCACCGTCAGCGCAGTCAGCCCGGTACGGCCCCCGGCCTGCACGCCCGAGGCGCTTTCAATGTAGGCGGTGGTTGATGACGTGCCCAGCAGCGAGCCTGCCATGATGGCCGTGCTGTCGGCCAGCAGCGCCTTGTTCAGACGGTCCATCTTGCCTTGCTTGAGCAGCCCCGCGCGGTTGGCCACGCCCATCAGCGTGCCGGTCGCGTCAAACAGCTCCACCAGGAAGAACACCAGCACCACGTTCAGGATGCCCACCGACAGCGCACCCATGATGTCGAGTTGCATCAGCGTGGGCGCCAGCGACGGCGGCATCGACACCACGCCGTGAAAGGTATTGCCGGCAAAGAAAAAGCTCGCCGCCGTCACCGCCAGAATGCCGATCAGGATGGCGCCCTTCACGCGCAGGTGGTCCAGCGCCACGATCAGGAAGAAGCCGATCACCGCCAGGATGACCGAAGGCTGATGCACGTCGCCCAGCGTCACGAGCGTCGCCGGATTCCCGACGATCAACCCCGCGCCACGCAGCGACACAATGCCCAGGAACAACCCGATACCAGCCGTGATCGCCACGCGAATCGAATGCGGAATCCCATTGACGATCATCTCGCGGATGCGAAACACGCTCACCAGCAGGAACAGGCAGCCGGAGATGAACACCGCGCCCAGCGCCGCCTGCCACGTAAAGCCCATGCCCTTGACCACCGCATACGCAAAGTAGGCGTTCAGGCCCATGCCCGGCGCCATGGCGATCGGGTAGTTCGCGTACATCCCCATGATGATCGTGCCGATCGCTGCCGCAATGCAGGTAGCGACAAACACCGCGTCGTGCGGCATGCCCGCATCGGCCAGGATGTTCGGGTTGACAAAGACGATGTACGCCATCGTGAGGAACGTCGTCAGCCCAGCGAGCACTTCGGTGCGAACGTCGGTCTGGTGTTCCTCAAGCTTGAAGGTGCGCGCGAGCCAGGTCATTCAGGCGGTCTCCTCTTGTTGTGAAGTGTCATCGCTGGCCGGCGCTGACCGGCATCCGGCTCCCCGATGACCATCCACCATGGAGCGAGGCTGCTCTTAGCAAGATTCTGGCGCCCAAAGGCCGCGCGGTCGAAATACGGTCCATGCGAATCGAATGACGGAAAACGCGCCGACCTGGCGTTTGGCCGGCGCGCGGGATGCGCATGATGCCCGAAACGCCCGGCGTATGCACGCGCCAGGCGGGCAGTGCTCCGCCGCTCAGAGGCGGCTAAATTGCGCGGGCAGACCGTACCCGTTTCTGCGAGAACTTGATGCCACGCGGCCTGCGTAGCGATTCGCGTACCCGTTTCTGCGTGCGCTGTCGCAGAAACGGGTACGAATGTTGGCGAATCGAGCAGCGGAAGCGGCAAGAACACTGGCGTACCTGTTTCTGCGCGCTGTGACAGGCAAACCGTACCCGTTTCTGCGCGCGATCGGACCCCGTCGCCTCATGCAACGTGAACCCGTTTCTGCGAGGAAGCCCCTGATCCGCCGTACCCATTTCTGCGCCATCGTTCGCAGAAACAGGTACGCCTTATTTGCAAGCTGCCACGCCAAGCCCTTGGCTAATAAGGGTTTTTACCCGCAGAAACAGGTACGGCGGGGCTGACGCCAAGCCTCCGCCCATCGCCAAAATGCACACCCTCGTCCAAGTTTCAGCGATGAAAGTTCAAAATTCGCTTGCCCGAACGGAAGGCTCGACGAAGTGCCAGCGGGAACGGCTCCGCAGAAACGAGTACGCACTGGCCACACGCAAACCTACGAAAGCGGGCGCTTGCTTTCTGGCAGATGCCTTAACCGCGCGAGCAACAACATCACGAAAGTCAGCACACTCGCAGATTTGGGTACGCCAGGCGCACACTCGCTCCCCCTTGTTCACGCAGAAACGGGTACGCTATTGCTGCGATCCAACTGATCCTGCCCAGAAAGCGGCCTAATTGGCCGCAGAAACGGGTACGCGCAGGCAAAGTGGCGCCGAATTGCGTTGCGCCCTTACCCTTTTTCTGTGGATAACACTGTGGACAACCTGATGTTGTCCCCGCAGATTCCGGTACGCCCAATGCGCAGAAGCGGGTACGGTTTCGCGCAGAAGCGGGTACGCCGTCACGCAGAATCTGGTTCGCACGTTCGCAGAATCTGGTTCGGTTTACCCCCCTGAACCCAATGCTGACAAGGCTTTGCGGGCCGCGTATACGGTTTACCTGTAGTAAACGTAGAAGGTATATATAGCTTGTAGTGAGGAAAGGTCTTCCGTGGACAACCCTTCAGGTTGCCCACCGACGCCCTTCCCGCGACAACGAGCAAAAATAAGAAAACGTACCCGATTCTGCGTGACAAGGCGAAGACGTTTTAGTACAAAGGCTCTGAACAATTCCTGCGCACCATGGTCACCAAACGCCTCGCTCCCAATGGGAAACCGGACGACGACTCGCCCGGCCGCATCATCGTCCCTTCGGGAGGGCAAGTCATTGCCGCGCCGGAGAAATTCCAGCGCCTGTTCGACGAAGCGCAGGCGATGGAACGCGAAGACGCCTGGCAAAGCGGCGAGGTCGGCTTCCTCAGCCGTGCCAGCGTGCAAGTCACTCTCCCCTATCGGGCTCCCAAAGGCGCCCCGCCAGTCTGGACGCGTTCGAGCGGCAACATCTCGCTGATGATCCAACCGGGGTATTTCACGCAGCAGCGCTCCGAACGCGCCAGCAATGGGCGGCAGCGCATCGTTTCTGAGACCGTCTCGTTTGGCTATCCCTATGGCTCGTATCCGCGGCTAATGCTGGCCTGGATCGGCAAGGAAATCATGGCCAAGAAGAAGCGCGGCGAGTTCCAGGGCACCGTGGAGGATCGGCGTATCTCGTTGGGCAACTCGTTGTCCGAGTTCATGTACAACCTGGGTATCCCGATGGCCACGGGCGGCAAGCGCGGGACCATGACGCTGGTGCGCCAGCAGATGATTCGGCTGTTCTCCGCCACGATTGCCATCGTGCAGAACAAATCAGCGCCCCTCAGCCAGAATCAAAATCAGAACCAGGAACCATTGTCGATTGACCGCATCGGCTATTTGCTGGCCGATCAGTTGTCTACGTGGTGGGATCCGATGCAGCCTGGCCAAGGCTCAATGTTTGAGAGCTTCGTGGTGCTGTCTGAACCGTTCTTCAACGAGCTGGTGAATCGGCCGGTGCCAGTGGATATGCGCGCGCTGAAAGCGCTCAAGCAGTCGCCGTTTGCGTTGGATGTGTATTCGTGGCTCACCTACCGCTTCTTTACGATCCAGAAGCGTACGGAGATTCCTTGGGAAGCGTTGCAGATGCAATTCGGCACCGAGACTGAAAGCGAACGGAAATTCCGTGCTTTGTTCCGGAAGGCGCTGAAGGACGTGCTGGTCGTCTATCCGGATGCCAAAGTGGATGCCGATTCGTCGAAAGCGCTGATTCTGCAGCCTTCGCGTACCAGTGTGCGGAAGCTGGCCTGAAGCAAAAGCGACAGCGCCAGGCAAAAAGAAAGGGGAGCCGAAGCTCCCCTTTTCTCATCTCAGGCGATCAGCCCGAAACTTATTCCGGCTTGATCGCCGAGGCTTGCAGACCCTTCGGGCCTTGCTTCACCTCGAAGGTGACCTTCTGGCCGTCTTTCAGGGTCTTGAAGCCCGAACCCTGAATTTCGGAGAAGTGCGCGAACAGATCCGCGCCGCCGCCGTCCGGAGTGATGAAGCCGAAGCCTTTGGTTTCGTTAAACCATTTGACAGTACCCGTGGCCATGCAAAAATTCCTTTAAAAAACAAAAAACACGTCGTCCAGCCGATCCGGACATCGCACGAAGAACCGGCTGATTCCGAATCTTGCGTAGACAAAGTCTTCAGACGACTGTCCGAACATCATAACCAGTTTGGAGCAGAGTGTCGATGGGCGGCATTTTTTCCAAATGTCGCTTTTATGCATCTCACTGGTAAACACCTAGGAAGCACGTAAATGCAGGGTTGAACGCATGAAGTTATGCGCCAAAGACCGCATTTACATCTCAGTTTAGGCGGATGAAAACCACCTGCTCACACCGCCTTCCGCAGCGCCTTCCCAATGAAATTTATATGAATTGAATTTTACCGATCTTGTGTTTCCTTGCGGTCTTCCCTAAGATGAGCGCTACTGACTTTCAGCGCTGAAAGTGGAGGACGAGTGAGCGCCAAAATCGTAACGGTATTCAATCAGAAGGGCGGCTGCGGCAAGACGACTGTCAGCATGCACATCGCCGGCACCTTGGGTTTGCGGGGTAGCAAGACGCTATTGGTCGACATGGACGAGCAAGGAACGGCCACCCGTTGGGCTGCTCAGGCTCCCGAAGAGAAACCTTTCCCGGCGTCTGTGATCGGCTTGGCGCCTTCCGGCGGCGCCATGCATCGAGAGGTTCGCAAGTTTGTGGCGGACTACGACTACATCGTGGTCGATTGCCCTCCCGCAGTTCATTCGCCCTCGTCATCGAGCGCGTTGTTAATTTCCGACATTGCGCTCATCCCTGTTGTGCCGTCTCCGCCCGATTTGTGGGCTGCGGTGGCCGCAAAAGCATTGGCCCAGCAGGCCCAGGTGACCAATGAGACGTTGCGTATTCGAGTACTGGCGAACATGGTCCAGCGGCGTGTGTCACTCGCTAAACAAGCAATTGAAATTCTTGGTGATGATGGCGATATTCCTTTGATGGATTCCATGATCGGTTCGCGCTCCGCATTTCGAGAATGCCAAGCGATTGGTGCAACCGTGCACGGTGTCTCTGGGGCACGCGAAGCCGTGAGTGAAGTCGACATCCTGATCGACGAGGTGTTGCAGTTGCTGCAGGAGGAACGCGTATGAGCGCGAAGTTGAAATCGCTCAAGGACGGCATGCTCGCCGGTATTGCCGCAGAGAAAACCAAAGCGACACCGGTTGACCGCTTTGCTTTGGCGGACAAGGCGATTACGTCGCATCCGCGCGGCTTGCTGGGTCAGACCGGTCCCGCTTTCAGCGCTGAAAGTCCTGCTCCCGCCAATACTTCTGAGCGCCGCGTTATCAAGGTTCCGCTTGAGCGGCTGCAGGAGAATCCGCTCAACGCCCGCCGTATCTACGATCCGCAGATCGTTCAAGAACGGGCGGCATCCATTGCCACGCATGGTCAGCAAACGCCTGGCTTGGCGGCGCCTGATCCAGCCCGGCCAGGCTGGTATGTTCTGATCGACGGCCATTACCGTAAGCGGGCGTTGGCCGCGGCCGGCAAGGCCGAGATGGATTGCTTCGTCGAAGATGGCCTGTCGGACATTGATTTCTATCGGTTGTCCTTTGTCCTGAATGAGCAACGCTCAGGGCAGTCTGTGCTGGACAACGCGCTCGCTTGGCGCCAACTGCTGGATGAAGGAAAAGTAAAAAAAGAAGAAGATATTTGTGAAATTACCGGCGTGTCCGCAGGCACGGTTAACAAGACGCTGGCGCTGCTGAAACTGCCGGAGTCGGTGCTTGAAGTGATGAAGGAGCGGCCGGCTGGTATCGGTATCGCAACCGGATATGAACTGACGCTTTACTTCAAGAGTGCTGGCGAAGACCGCACGCGCGAACTGGTGCATCGTGTGTTGGAAGAGGGACTCTCCAGCCGCGACGTGGAGCAAATCCGCAAGGTGGCCCAGGAAGGGCGTACTCGCAAGGTTAAGGAAGTCAGTCGCCAGTACAAGATCCGAAGCGCTGAAGGTGATCTTCTGGGCACAATTAAGGAATGGGATTCGGGGCGCGTCATGCTCGATGTGAAGCTGGAAGACCGGGGCGCGCGAGAATCCTTGGTGGAGGCGCTGAAAAGCCGATTCGGCCTGGACGTCGCGCTACTGTAGTTTCGCTCCCAATTTATCCGCTGCAAGGCGCCCAATAGGGCGCTTTTTTTTGACCCGGCTTCCCATGGGGCAGCCTTTCAGCGTGTTGAGCGTACCCGTTTCTGCGACGGGCGAGCCGCCGACTAAAACCTTCTCCGCAGGTTTCGCCCCAGCGCTATTCGGGTGCCGAACTGGCCAGATTCTGGAAAGCAAGGACACTCCTTCTGCTCAGAATCGGGCTGCAACTATATTGCATCCATATTTACATAATGATTTACACATTGGCTTGTTTGATGTTTTTAACCCTTGTTGTACACTACACAAACATCTGATCGCCCTCATGGCACGCCCCGGTCTTCATTTCTCGGTAGAGCAACAGCAGCGGATCGTAGAAGCGATTCGGCGGCTGGATATCGCTTTCCCGCATGACAACGCGGTGTTCCTGGATGAAGTCATCGAGGCCGTTCAGGCGGTTACACGGCGCGTCTATGGCGCTCGGCGATACGTGCAATGGTTGGCGCAGGCGGGCGTACGTCGGCGGCCGAGCAATACGACGCTGCAGAAGGCGGTGGATCGCGCCCAAGGTCGCGGGCCGACCGCCGGTGGTATCGCGGCGGATGCCATTGAGCCCTGGCCGATCCCGTTGGCGCACGCAGAAATAGGTACGCTTTCTGAGGTTCCGAGCCATTCGGCGCGAGACGAGCGCAATCGGATCGCCTCGCGCGCCATTGGCGCGCCGGGTGCGGGCGCTGAATGGATGGAAGCGCGCATCCGTGCCGAAGTGGCGGAGCGGGCGTTGGAACACGAGGCCGCGCGCAACCGGCAACTGCAGGCCGCCATGGCCGACCTGGAGCGGCGTCTCGGCGAGGCGCTCGCCACTGCGCCCGCCGTGCCGCCCAAGCTGACGGACGCGACGCTCGAGCGCCTGGAGCAAACCATGGAAACCGTCACCCGCCTGGAAGGGGCGGCGAGTGCGCTGGCGGGTACGGAACGCTTTCTGCGCTTGCAGAACGACGCAGTGCGCCAGCAGACGCAAAATGAAGCCGATCAACTCCGCCAACGCATTCGCGCCCTGGAGGCCGAAGTCACGCAATTGAACGCTCAGATCGACGCCTATCGGCGCACACCCGAGCGTACCGCGCCGGTTTCGCGCGGCTGGGTCAAGCCGTCTTCCTGATTTTTTGACGTGCCGTTAGCGTGCACTTACTGGTCTGGCTACCTGCAACGCGACGCCAATCAGTACGCAGAATTGGGTACGCTTGCGACTTTCGGCGCTGAAAGTTGGTACGACAGAGTTGCAACCCCTTGTAGGAAAGCGTGCCCGTGCGGTGCGCGTGCCAATGCATGGCGCTTGCCCGGTGGTGCGCTATTCAAAAGCTGCCACGCGGGCATATGACTTGCTCATGACGCTACGTCTTACCAATGGAGTCGTCATGAACGAGAAGATCACCAAGGCCGTGTTTCCCGTGGCGGGGCTCGGTACGCGGTTTCTACCCGCCACCAAGGCTAGCCCGAAAGAGATGTTGCCGATCGTTGATAAGCCGCTGATCCAATATGCGGTGGAAGAGGCAGCCGCTGCGGGCATCACGGAGATGATCTTCATCACGGGCCGAGCCAAGCGCGCTATCGAAGATCATTTCGACAAGGCCTATGAGCTTGAAACCGAACTGGCTGCCAAGAATAAACAGGCACTGCTGGATATGGTGCAGTCGATCAAGCCGCCCGGCGTCGAGTGTTTCTATGTGCGTCAACCCGAGACGCTGGGCCTGGGCCACGCTGTCTTGTGTGCGCAGAAACTGGTACGCGACGAGCCCTTTGCTGTGATTCTGGCCGATGACTTGTTAGACAACCAGCCGCCCGTCATGCAACAGATGACGGAGCTTTACGATCACTACCGTTGTTCCATCGTTGGTGTCGAGACAATTGCGCCGGAAGCCTCACGTTCGTATGGCGTGGTGGCCGGTCGTGAATGGGATGATCGCCTGATCAAGCTCGATGGCATCGTCGAAAAGCCGGCACCGAAAGACGCGCCGTCCAACCTCGGCGTGGTCGGCCGCTACATTTTGACGCCGCGCATCTTTGATCATTTGCACAGCCTGAAGCCGGGTGCCGGTGGCGAGCTGCAACTGACGGACGCCATCCAAAGCTTGCTGGCGGAAGAGCAGATCCTGGCATATCGCTACCGCGGTCAACGCTTTGATTGCGGCAGCAAGTTCGGTTACCTGCAGGCGACCGTTGAGTTTGCGCTGCGCCATCCGGAAGTGCGCGCTGACTTTGAGGCGTACCTGTACGAGCGTCTCGGTTTGCCCCAGGCGCATGAGGAAACATCTGTCGAGATCAATCCGCTGGTGCGTGACCCCATTGCGCTGGGGGTGGCGGCCTGAGCGTTATCTGTCTTCTGAATCGGTCGTGCGGGTTTCCGCACAGCGCCGTCGGCCAATTCTGAGAAACCGCACACTTCCGCTATCCGCCGCCGTTCCGCCGATTTTCCGCAAAGCCTTGTGCCATGGGTATTTGCGGCAAATCGACGCGTCTGTTTTTCGCATGGAATGCTTCTTGAGTAAGAGCGACCACCCATAAACCGGCGGGCCGCTCGCACGTCGCACACGCAGACAGGTGTGCCGACATGACACGAGCAAAGGCCGCCGCCAACGCTCCAAGGAGACACCATGACGCAGCCCCAGGCTGGCGCGGTCACGGGCGAGTTTTCGCCCTCGCACACGCCCACCCAAGCCCCCGCCAAAGACACCCCCGCAGATGTTCGCCGCCGTCTGCGCTCGATCTTCTCCGGTTCGATCGGCAACCTGGTCGAGTGGTACGACTGGTATGTGTATTCGGCGTTTGCCCTGTACTTTGCCAAGGCGTTTTTCCCCAAGGGCGATCAGACCGCGCAGTTGCTGAATACCGCTGCGGTGTTTGCGGTCGGCTTCCTGGCGCGCCCCGTGGGCGGCTGGCTGATGGGCATCTATGCCGATCGCTACGGCCGCAAGCGCGCGCTGTTCTTCTCGGTGGTGCTCATGTGCGCGGGCTCGCTCATCATTGCGCTCACGCCCAGCTACGCGACCATCGGCGTTGCGGCACCGGTGCTGCTGGTGCTGGCGCGCCTGCTGCAGGGGCTGTCGGTCGGCGGGGAATACGGTACCTCGGCCACGTACCTGAGCGAGGTCGCCGACAAGGAAAACCGCGGCTTCTATTCGAGCTTCCAGTACGTCACGCTCATCGCCGGCCAACTGACGGCGCTGGCACTGCTGATCGTGCTGCAGCAGTTTGTGCTGTCGCCGGCGCAGCTTGAGGCGTGGGGCTGGCGCATTCCGTTCTTCATCGGCGCGCTGTGTGCGCTGGTGGCGATGGGCATGCGCTCGCACATGGAAGAAACGCAGTCGTTTACGGCCGCAAAGACAAACAAGAAGCGCGGCACCCTGGCGGAACTGGCCAAGCATCCGCGTGCTGTTGCGACGGTCGTGGGCCTGACGATGGGCGGTACGGTCGCGTTCTACACGTACTCGATCTACATGCAGAAGTTCCTGGCCAACACGGTCGGTCTGTCCAAAGACAAGGCGACGCTGGTGTCAGGCGCCACGCTGCTGCTGTTCGCCATGCTGCAGCCGATCGTGGGCGGGCTGTCCGACCGCATTGGGCGTCGCCCGATCCTGATCGCCTTCGGCGTGCTGGGTACGCTGTTTACCGTGCCCATCATGACCGCCATCAGCCAGACCACCAACGTGTGGACGGCCTTCTTCCTGATCATGGCCGCGCTGGTGATCGTCTCGGGCTACACGTCGATCAACGCGGTGGTGAAGGCGGAGCTGTTCCCCGCAGAAGTGCGCGCGCTGGGCGTGGGCCTGCCGTACGCGCTGACGGTGTCGATCTTTGGTGGCACGGCCGAGTACATCGCGCTGTGGCTCAAGCAGTCCGGCCATGAGTCGCTGTTCTACTGGTACGTGACGGGCGCCATTTTCCTGTCGCTGTTGGTGTACGTGTTCATGCGCGATACTCGCGAGCATTCCCGCATCGAACATTGATCCCATGTCACCAACCGACGGCCACGCCGACCTTGCCCACCCCGCACGCGGGCGCGGCTGGCGGCTGGCCGTCGCGCTGGCCATGGCGGCGTGCTGTGCGGCAGCAGGGTGGGGCGCTTACGCCATCGCCCTGCAGCGCTACGTTGCCACGCGCGCCGAAGAAGCCGGCCAGCGCACCACCTTTTATGCGCAGAACCTGCGCAGCACGCTGGCGCGCTATGAATCTTTGCCGCGGCTGGCGGCGTTGGAACACGTGCTTCACCTCGCGCTGCAGGAGCATCCCCGGGCCGGCGATGCCGTCATGCGCCGCGCGGCCAATGCCTATCTGAAAGAAGTCCAGGCGGCCACCGATCTGGCTGCCGCTCACCTGATCAATACGACGGGCCTTACGATTGCGGCCAGCAACTGGGATCTGCCGACCTCGTTTGTCGGCCAGAACTATGCGTTCCGCCCGTACTTTGTCGAGGCCATGCGCGAAGGGCTCGGCCGCTTTTACGGCGTAGGCAACACCACCGGCGAGACGGGCTATTTTGTTGCCGCCCCCGTGCGCGAAGACAACAAGCCGATCGGCGTAGTGGTTGTGAAGGTCAACCTCGATGCGTTCGAAGCCACGCTGTCGCGCAGCGGCGATACGGTGTTACTGGTCGATCGCCATGGCGTGATTTTCCTGTCGTCCGTACCCGAGTGGAAATACCGCACGCTCGGCACCTTGAATGCAGACCAGCGCGCGGCACTCGATGCGACGCGCCAATACGCACCCCACACACTCACGCCGCTCGGATTGAACGATGGGCAAGCCGGGGGCGTACCCTTTTCTGCGGACCAACCGCCGCAGACTGTGCGTGTGGCATTGCCCGGAAAATCGGCCTCGACACTGCGTGTGCAGTACCGCCCGGTGGGCTTGCTCGGCTGGCAAGTCGCCGTGCTGATTGATCCGCGCGACGAGCAGCGCACGGCGTTGGTTGCCGGTGCGAGTGCTGCGTTTGCCATGGCGCTGATCTTCGCCGTACTCGTTGCCTTGCGTCTGCGTGCGCGCCGGCGTGAAGAGCAACACCGCGCGCGCGCCGCGCTGCGCGAAGTCCAGCGCGACCTGGAGGCGCGCATTGCGCAGCGCACTGCCGAGCTGACCTCCGCCAACACCGCGCTCGCCGGCAAGGTGGAAGCGCTCGATGCTGCGCAACGCATTCTGCGTGAAACGCGCGATGCCGCCGTGCAGGCCGGCAAGCTCGCTGTGCTGGGCCAGATGGCCGCTGGCATCACCCACGAACTCAACCAGCCGCTCACTGCGCTGACCACGCTGTCCGACAACGCTAACCAGCTTGCCGAGCGCGGCCGCATCGACGAGGTACGCGGCAATCTCAGGCACATCAGCCAACTGGCCGAACGCATGGGCCGCATCGTCTCGCACATCAAGGCGTTCTCGCGCAAGGGCGATGCGGCGCGTGCGGCCGTATCGGTGGACGAAGCCATCCGCCAGGCGCTGATGCTGGTGGAAACGCGCCGCCGTCAGGCGGGTGTGACGGTGATGGTCGAGGCGGTACCTGCTGACCTTGCTGTCTGGGCCAACGCTGTGCGCTTGGAGCAAGTGCTCGTCAACCTGATCCGCAACGCCATCGACGCCACTGCCGAGGTGCCGAAGTCCGATTCCGCCGCTGCATACGTGCGCGTAGAGCCCATCGAGAATTGGGTACGCATTACCGTGCGCGACTGTGGCGCCGGCATTCCCGCCGATGTGCTGCCGCGCCTGTTCGAGCCGTTCTTCACCACCAAGGACGACGGCCTGGGCCTTGGGCTTGGGCTGGCGATTTCGCTGGCGATCATTGAAGACTTCGGCGGCCGGCTTATCGGTCGTAACGCACCGGACGGCGCTGGCGGCGCAGAATTCATCATCGAGTTGGAACGCGTCGTAAAATCGCATGCCTGAACACCCCACTCCCGATCTGTCTTCCATCGATCACGCACCCGTCTTCCTGATCGAAGACGACGACGTGGTGCGCCTGGGCTGCGAGCAAGCGCTCACGCTGGCGGACCTGCCGGTGCAGTCCTTTGCCGATGCGGAAAGTGCGCTGGCCGCACTCGCCGCGCAAACGCCGGCCGTGGTCGTCACCGATGTGCGCTTGCCCGGCCGCGATGGCCTGGCTGTGCTGCGCGAGATGCTGCAGCACGATCGCCAGTTGCCGGTCATTCTCATCACCGGTCATGGCGACGTGACGATGGCCGTGGCCGCCATGCGTGCCGGCGCGTACGACTTCATGGAAAAGCCGTTCCATTCCGAACGCCTGGTCGACGTGGTGCGGCGTGCGCTGGAAAAGCGCAGGCTCACTTCCGAAAACCTGCGCCTGCGTGAAGCGCTGCAGGGCCGGCAGGCGTATCCGTTGATCGGTCAGAGCGCAGTCATGCAGAACGTGCGCCGGCTTGTCACCGCACTGGCGCCCACCGATGCCGACATCCTTGTCACCGGCGAAACCGGCTCGGGCAAGGAAGTGCTGGCGCGCGCCATCCACGAGGGCAGCCGGCGGCGCGGGCCGTTCGTTGCGCTCAATTGCGCGGCGTTGCCGGAGTCTGTGTTTGAGAGCGAGATGTTCGGCCATGAAGCTGGCGCCTTCACGGGTGCCAACCGCCGCCGCATCGGCAAGATGGAATACGCAGACGGCGGCACCCTGTTCCTGGACGAGATCGAATCGATGCCATTGGCGCTGCAAGCCAAGCTCCTGCGCGCGCTGCAGGAGCGCAGCATCGAAAGGCTGGGCAGCAACGCAAGCGTGCCCGTCAATTGCCGTGTGGTGGCCGCCGCCAAGGTGGACTTGAAAGACGCATCCGATCATGGCCAATTCCGCGCGGATTTGTATTACCGCCTGAATGTCGTGTCGATTGCGCTGCCGGCGCTGCGCCAGCGTGCCGAAGATATTCCGCTGCTGATGGCCCACTTTCTGCAGCAGGCCGCGGTGCGCTATGAGCGGGCTGCGCCGGATTGGTCTGCGCCCGACATGATGCGCTGGCAGCATCACGACTGGCCCGGCAACGTGCGCGAGCTGAAAAACGTGGCCGAGCGTTTTTGTCTTGGACTGGACGATGGGCTCGTTGCTTCGGAAGCGAGCCAGCACTCCCTGGCAGGCCGCATGATGGCGGTGGAACGCGCCACCATTGAGGAAGCGCTGCGGGCCACGGAGGGCAACGTCGCCCGTGCGGCGGATTTGCTCGCCGTGCCGCGCAAGACGCTGTACGACAAACTCAACCGGCACGGCATCGAGCCGGACCGATTCCGCAGTAGTTAGTCCGCGGTAGTTAGTTAGCGCAGCGAAGATTCGCCGATCTGGCGACCGCCCTGCGGCGGCCAGCACGTTGCAGCAAGCAACATGGCCACTACGGCGTAGATCGCTTCGGTTACCGCCAGCGGCAGCACATGTACCTGGTACAGCGCAGCGGGCAGGTCCGCCAGCGCGTGCAGCAGCACCGCCAGCACGACGATCACAAAACGCCGCTGCCGCACCGCGTGCCACACCACCAGCGTGAGCGTGAACTGAATCAGCATCGCCGCAATGCGCTCACTGAGCGCACCGAGTGCCAGCCACGGCGAGAGCTGCGCGAGCATTGCATGGATTGCCCCGGCCATTGCATCGGCGCCGCTTGCCGCGAGGCGCGATTCCAGCTCGCCCCGGTTGGCGGCAATGCCGAACATCACCATCTGCGCCTGCGATGCCGTGCCGACCAGCCAGGCCTCGATGCCGGCGTGCCCCAGCGCATACGCCACGGGCGTGGCGGCGCTCCAGGGCTTGCGCACAAGAAAGCGCAGGCCGAGCCAGCGGCCGCTCTCTTCAAACAATCCGGCCATCAGTGCGCCATAGATGACGAATAGAGCGGGCATGCGCAACCAGTGGGCCGTCACCGGGTTCAGTTGCAGCAGATACAGATGCAGCGTGCGTTCGAGCAAGAGCGCAAACACGACAAACACCGCCGCGCCCACGCCGATGTCGCGCCACGCCAGGTCAAAGCGCCGGCGCAGCCAGAACCACGCCACGATGGGCGCGCAGGCGATCAGCAGGGCTGCGATGGCGTGGGCAGCCAGGGCGGGCAGGGCAACGGTGGGCATGGCAGAAGATGCAGATAGGCTGTCGGTGGAGCGCATGCTACCTGAGGCCCATGGGCGCGCGTTTTGCGAGGGGGTCTGGCGGGCTGATTGTTACAATGTGTGAATGCGGCAGCAGGTGCCGCGTCTTGATATGGCAGGGCAGACGGTCGTGAAACGCATGATGTGGCGGTGGATCTGGATGTGCGGTGTCGGCATGGGCGCGTTCGGCATGGCGGTGCCTGCCCAGGCGGCGCGCTGGCACGAATACCTGACGACGACCTCCGTTGTGGCTTCCATCGATCGCACGTCGCTGCGCTCGAACCACACCGGTCACAAGATCTTTTTGGCGCGCACCGTGCTCAAGCGCAGCGAACGCCGTGCCCATGGGGCCCGTTACCGGCCCGGCACGGTGATCCTCTCGCGCCAGGAGATCGACTGCCGCCGCCAGCGCATCCGGTTGGTCGACTACGTGGTGCGCGGCCCCGATGGCGCCACGCTCGATACCGATACCGCCGCCGGCGCGCACTGGATGCGCATCCGTTCCGGCACACTGGCGGCGCGTTCTGCCGCCTACGTCTGCGGCCGCCGCTAGACGCTGCGGTGGCTCGACAATGACCGGCGGGCATAGCACTATGGTGTCTGCCCTCCATTTACAAGACACCGGCCGCGAGGGGCACCGGTGCCAGCCGACCGTCCGATGAACCTGACCCTGAAGTCGCAGGCGGCCATCATGGCAACCGTCATCAGCGTGACGGTGGTGAGCCTGTTCGGCTGGTCGCAACGCGAGCCGATCCGCCGCGAAATGATGGCGCAGATCAAGGTCCAGCAGACGGCCCTGGTCAAGAAATCGGCAGAGCACCTCACGCAGCGGTTGAACACCTACCTGGGCGTGCTTGAACGCACCGCGCAGCAGATGCGCAGCGTGCGGTTTAGTACGCCCGCGCAGGAAGCGGCGTTCTACCAGTCCATTCGGCCGGCCAGCGGCCTGTTCAACGGCGTGTTCCTGGCCTCGGCCGAGGGCAAGGTGACGGCAACCTCGCCGCACCGTGAAGGCGTGGTCGGCATCGATATTTCGGATCGGGATTACTTCAGGCAAGTCATGGCGGTCGATCAGCCGACCATCTCCGCGCCGCTGCGCAACCGCGTGGGCGGCGAGCCGATCGTCATCCTGGTCGCACCTGTGCATGATCAGGACGGCAATCTCGTTGGGCTGATCGGCGCGTCGCTCTATCTGCTCAAGTCGAACTTTCTGGGTGACCTGCGCGATATGCGCGTTGGCCAGACGGGGCATGTCTACCTGATTACGCGTGGCGATGCCCCCGTTTATATCGTGCACCCCGACGCTGACAAGACGCTCGCGCCGCTCGATGCTGATCCGGCCGTGGCGGCCGCCTTTCGCGCGGACCCGGATGCGCTGCCCGAGCGCGGCGGCGATGTGGTGGCCACGCAAGACATCATCGCGGCCGGCTGGACGCTCGCTGCTGTCTTGCCCGGCGCCGAAGCCAACCGCCAGCTCTTCCTCATGCGCCAGCGTTTTCGCTGGTCGCTTGTGGTGCTGGCGGCGCTGATCGGTGTGTCGGTGTGGGCGGCGATGCTGTGGCTGCTGCGCCCGCTGGCCCGGCTGCATGCCGCCATGACGCAGCTCTCGACCACGGACTTGCGCAATGTGCCGCCGCTTGAGCTGCCCGATGCTTCGGCGGAAATCGACGCGGTATCGACAGCGTTTCACAAGCTGATGGGTGAGGTGGTGCGCCAGCGCGCCGAGCTGGAAGCCGTGAACGACGCCTCGCCGCTGGGCTTGTTCCGCTCGGATGCGGACGGCCGGACCGTCTATACCAACGAGGCGTATCGTCGGTTGCTCGGTGCCACGCACGAAGAGGCACTGGCCGACGTGTGGCTCACGCGCCTGCATCCGAAAGATCGCGATGCCACCATGGCTGGTTGGCGCGAGGCGATCGCGCGCGGTGCGGGCTACAGCGCCGAGCAGCGCGTGATCGTGCCGCAGGTCGGTGAGCGATTGCTGATTGTCACGACTGCCCCCGTGCGCGTGGACGACCAGGTGGTCGGCCACGTTGGCGTCATGGAAGACATCACCGTACGGGCGCGGGCGCAACAGGCGTCGCGTGTGCTGACCAAGATCCTCGATTCCACCACCGACTTTGTCGCCCAGAGCGATGTACAGGGCAACGTCACCTACATGAACCCGGCTGGCCGCCGCTTTGCCGGCATCGCGCTGGATGTGGATCTCCAGGGCATGACCGTCGCAGATTTCTACCCGCCCGAGACGATGGGCTGGCTGAGCGAGGTAGCCGTACCTGCGGCCACGCGTGATGGCGTGTGGATTGGCGAAACCACCGTGCGAGGCACTGAAGACCAGGTCGTGCCGATCAACCACATGATCATTGCGCACCGCGATCCGGCCGGGCGAATAGAGTACTTCTCGTCGGTCATGCGAGACATCACGCAGGACCAGGCCGCCAAAGAAGCGCTGCAGCGCAGCCGCGAAACGCTGCAAACCGTGACAGACGCGCTGCCCGCGCTGGTGTCCTTCATTGACACCGACGAGCGCTTCCGCTTCCTGAACGCCGCCTGCGAGAAGGCCTATGGACGGCCGACGGCCAGCATGCTCGGCCAGACCGTGCGCGATGTTGTGGGCGACGATGCCTACGGTTTCATGCGCGAAGTACTGCAGCGCGCCCTGGCCGGCGAGACCGTTGTCTTTGAACGCGAGCACCGAGGCCGCGATCTGTACCGCTGCGAGGAGATCAGCTACCTCCCGCAGTTCGATGTGCAGGGCCGCGTCAGTGGCGTGCACTCGGTCACGCTTGATATCACCGAGCGCAAGAAGCAGGAGTTGCGTCTGCGTGCACTGACGACCACCGACCATCTGACCGGCCTGCTCAATCGCGCGGGCTTTGAAGAACGTCTGGCGGCCGCGTTGGACCAAGCGCGCGTGAGCGGCTCGACCGGCGCGTTGCTGCTGCTTGATCTCGACGGCTTCAAGGTCGTCAACGATACGCATGGGCATGCCCTGGGCGACGCGCTGCTCCGGACATTCGCGCAGCGTCTGGCGCACGCCGTGCGCCCGTATGACGGCGTCGCGCGCTTTGGCGGCGACGAGTTCGCCGTGATCCTTGAACACCTGTCGCGCCCGGACGACGCGAAGACGGTTGCAGCCCATATCCTCAGTGCGTGCGGCAGGCCGTTTCGCCTGCGCGAGGCGGTGGTGCAAGTGGGGGCGAGCATTGGCATCGCGACTTTCGACTCGCGCACGCTGGCGCAGAGCGTCGTCTTTGAGGCTGCGGACGAGGCGCTGTACGAGGCCAAATCGCGCGGCAAGGGCTTGTTCGTCAGCGCGGACGAGTTGTCGACGGGCTGATTTCGCGATGCAACACAATCGGTTGAGGGGACGCAGAAACGGGTACGCTCGGCCTCGATCTGACAGTGTTGCGTGGTCAATGTTGCGTCGCAATATCGGCCCCCAAGGCTGGGCGACGGACAATCCCCTATCGCACGGTCGTGCGCTTTCCGGTAAAGTCCCGCGACTGACTGCACGTGCCGGCCATCCCGGCACGTCGCACAAGCGCGCTGTACCCATGGCGCCTTCGCTTCACACTCCGACGCACTCCCGGTGCATGCATGCCTGATCCGGCATCGCTCGCCCGGCAGACCTTCCGCCGTTTCGCCAATGTTTTTTGTGGCGCGAAACCTGGGCAGGCACGCGGCTGGACGCGATGCAGGGCGCATGCGGGGGAGCGACGGTGTTGGGCCAGCGCACTCTTCAAGACCAAAATCGCATTCGGCAACAAGCGACGGACAAAAAGGAGCAGGTTCGCATGCAAAAGACGATCAAACGGCTGCTGGTGACGGCGGCGGCTGCGGGGGCGGCAATCGCAACGGGCACGTCGTTCGCGGCCCAGGACATCAAGATCGGCGTGGCCGAAGCGCTGTCGGGCGGCGCCGCCCAGTACGGCGTGGCCATCCGCAACGGCTTCCAGTTGGCGGCTGACGAGATCAACGCTGCTGGCGGCGTCAACGGCAGCAAGATCGCACTGGTGATCGAAGACGAGCAGGGCAAGAAGGAAGAGGCCATCAACGTCTTCAAGAAGCTGATCTTCCAGGACAAGGTGGCGATGGTGTTCGGCCCCACGCTGTCCAACTCGGCCCAGGCGGCTGACCCGATCGCGCAGGCTGCCAAGACGGTGGCGTTCGGCACCTCCAACACGGCAGACGGCATCACCAGCATTGGCGACTTCGTCTTCCGCAATTCCGTGACTGAAGCCGACGTGCTGCCGGCCACCATCCAGACCGTGGTGAAAAAGGCGGGCGTGAAGAAGGTTGCCGTGCTGTACGGCAACGACGACGTCTTCACCAAGAGCGGCTACGACAACTTCAAGAAGGCGCTCGAAGACCTGAAGATTCCGGTGACGACCACCGAAACCTTCGCCAAGGGCGACGTGGATTTCAAGGCCCAGCTCACCAAGATCAAGGCGACGAACCCGGATGCGATCGTGCTGTCGGCGCTGATTGCCGAGGGTGGTCCGATCATGGTGCAGGCACGCCAGCTCGGCTTGAACGTGCCGGTCATCGGCGGCAACGGCATGAACTCGGTCAAGGTGTTCGACCTGGCCCGCGACAAGTCCGATGGCCTGTGGGTGGGCAGCCCGTGGTCGATCGAGAACCACACGGCCGAGAACACCAAGTTCATCACCGCCTACACCGCCAAGTACAAGGCCGCGCCGGACCAGTTCGCGGCGCAGGCGTATGACGCCATGTACATCGCGGCTGCAGCACTGAAGACGGTCAAGTTCAGCGGCAACCTGGAAGCCGACCGCAAGGCCATCCGCGATGCGCTGCCGGCGGTCAAGCACACGGGCGCCACTGGTGCGTTTGCGTTCCGCCAGGTGACGGCGCGCGGCAAGCCGGCCGGCTATGACGCTGTGCAGACGCCGATCGTGAGCGTGACCAAGTCGGGCAAGTACACGATCGAGAAGTAATCTTCGGTTGGCTTTGAACCGAACCGCGGGGCGTAGCTAAACCTACGCCCCATCGCTTTTTTTGTGGCCGCTTTGGTGACATTCGGCCGCACCTCACTCTGATTCATCATGCTGGAACAGCAACTCGTCAACGCGCTGTCGCTCGGCTGCGTGTATGCGTTGTTTGCCCTGGGGTTCACGCTGGTTTTCGGCATCCTGGGCGTGATCAACCTGTCGCACGGCGCGGTCTTCATGCTGGGTGCCTATGCGGCGCTGCAGTTGGTCCTCCACTTCGAACTGCCGCTGTGGGCGGCGCTGGCCGTCGGCTTTGTCGTGAGCGGCGTGGCTGGGCTCATCATCGATGTGCTGCTGCTGCGCCCCTTGCGCCGCCGCAATGCACCGCACCTGATCCCGATGATCGGCACCATCGGTGCGGGCATCGCCATCAACAACGCCATGCAGGGTGCGTTTGGCGCGCAGAACCTGCGCTTTCCGGCCGGGCTGGTGTCGGATGCCTCGCTGGACCTGGGCGGCATCCACCTCACGCCGCTGGAGCTGGGCATCATCGTGTTGTCATTCGTGCTGATGGCCGCGCTCATGCTGCTGCTCAAGCGCACGCAACTCGGTCGCGCGCTGCGCGCGATTGCGGAGTCGCCCAAGGCGGCGGCGCTGCTGGGCATCAATGTCGAAGGGCTGTTTCTGCTGACCTCGTTTGCGGCGGCTGCGCTGGGCGGGTTGTCTGGCGTGCTGATCGGCCTGTACTCCAACGCGGTGTTTCCGCTGATGGGCCAGCCGATGCTGCACAAGGGCATCGCGGTCATCATTCTGGGCGGCCTGGGCGATATTCGCGGCGCGATGCTGGGCGGGCTGTTCCTCGGGTTTGCCGAGGTGCTGTCGGTGGCCTACATCGGCTCGACCATGCGCGATGCGGTGGCGTTCGGTCTGCTGTTCCTGATCCTGCTGGTGCGCCCGCAAGGGCTGTTCGGCAAGGTGCCGGAACGCAAGGCATGAATCTCTAACAACAAGAGACCAACGACATGGAATGGTTCGACAATTTCTGGTCGGTCTACAGCAACCTGGTGCTCACGCTCGGCATCAACGCGCTGTTGGCGCTGTCCATTTATCTCACGCTGTCGTGCGGCTTGTTGGCGATGGCGAATGCGGCCTTCATGGGCATCGGCGCATACACGGCGGCCCTGCTGACGATGAACGCCGAGATGCCGTTCTCGGTGGGGCTGCTGGGCGGTATGGTGGCGCCGGCCGTGGTGGCGGTGGTCATCGGCCGTCCGACGCTGCGGCTGTCTGGCGTGTACCTCGCCATGGCTACGCTGGGTTTTGGTGAGGTCGTGCGCGTGCTGATTCTCAACACCGAGAACTGGACGGGCGGTGCGCTGGGCCTGAACGGCATCCCGCAACTGACAGAGTGGTGGCACGTGGCGCTGGCTGTGTTGGCGACGCTGTTCGTGCTGGCACGTATGCGCCGCTCCAAGGTGGGCCGCGCGTTTGAGGCCATCAAGGAAGACGAAACCGCTGCCGGCCTGATGGGCATCAACGTGGCCGGCACCAAGTTGCTGGCGTTCACGCTAGGTGCGGCCATCGCCGGATTGGCCGGTGCGCTTAATGCGCACCTGACCTTCTTCATCGGCCCGAATGAATTCGGCTTCGACCGCGGCGTGGAGATCCTCACGATGACGATCCTGGGCGGCACCAATGGCCTGACTGGCCCGGTGCTCGGCAGCCTGATTCTCTCGCTGTTGCCCGAACTGCTGCGCGCGTTCAAGGATTTCCGCCTGGTCGTCAATGGCGTGATCCTGATGGTGATCGTGCTGTTCCTGCCCAAGGGCATCTGGGATCCGGCGCGTTTTGCACGCTGGCTCGGCATCAAGCGCGGCGGCACCATGCCTAGTACGGGTGACACTCGGGCTGCTTCCAATGAATCGCACTGAGGCCGCCATGCTGAAACTCACATCCATTTCCAAGCGCTTTGGCGGCTTGTCAGTCTTGCAGGACGTCAACATTGAAGTGCCGCAAGGCAGCATCTTCGGTCTGATCGGCCCGAACGGCGCCGGCAAGACAACGGTGTTCAACCTGATCACCGGGTTGCTCGCACCCACCGGCGGCTCGCTCACGTTCAACGGCGAGAACCTCGTCGGCAAAAAGCCGCATCAGATCACGCAGATGGGCATCGCCCGCACGTTCCAGAACATCCGCATCTTCAAGGAGATGACGCTGCTGGAGAACGTGGTGGTGGGCATGCATCGGCATCTCGATTACGGCGCGCCGGGGCTGCTGTTCTCGCTGCCCAAGTACCGCGCCGCCGAGCGCCGCGCGCGCGATCGCGCCCAGGAGCTGCTCTCATGGGTCAAGCTCGACCACAAGGCGCACGATATTGCCGACAACCTCTCGTACGGCGACCAGCGCAAGCTCGAACTTGCACGCGCCTTGGCCACCGAACCCAAGCTGCTGCTGCTCGACGAACCTGTCGCGGGCATGAACACCGGCGAGAAGGTCGACCTGATGGCCGAGATCGAGAACATCAAGGCACGCGGCTACACGATCTTCATGATCGAGCACGACATGCGCTTTGTGATGGGCCTGTGCGAGCGCATTGCCGTGCTGAACTTTGGCCGCATCATCGCCGAAGGGCCGCCCGAGGCGATCCGCAATGACCCGCAGGTCATCGAGGCCTATCTGGGCCGCGATGATGACGATGAAGCGAACGGCAATGCCGCGCAGAAGGAGACGGCATGACCACGCTGCTGGAAGTCAAAGGGCTGGATGTGTCGTACGGGCACATCGCGGCCGTCAAGGGTATCGACTTTGCGCTGAAGGCTGGTGAGATCACCTCGCTGGTGGGCGCTAACGGTGCGGGCAAATCGACCACGCTGCTGGCGCTCTCGGGGCTGATCCCGAAGTCGCAGGGCGAGGTGCGTGGCCAGATCCTGTTTGAAGGCGAAGACGTCACGCAGTGGTCGGCCCACAAGCGCGTCGAACGTGGCATCGTGCAAGTGGCCGAAGGGCGTGCCACGCTCACCACCATGACGGTGCGCGAGAACCTGGAGCTGGGCGCCTACACACGAAACACGCGCAAGGATAAAGGCCCGATCGCTTCGGATCTGGAGCGCGTGTTCCACCTCTTCCCCCGTTTGAAGGAGCGCATCGACGGTCTGGCCGGCAACCTGTCGGGCGGCGAGCAGCAGATGCTTGCCATCGGCCGCGCACTGATGGCCCGCCCGCGTGTGCTGCTGCTCGATGAGCCGTCGATGGGCTTGGCGCCGATCATCGTGCAGGAGATCTTCCGCATCCTGCGCACCATCAATGCTGAAGGGCTGACGATCTTCCTGGTCGAGCAGAACGTGCGGCAGGCACTGAAGATTGCGCAGCACGGTTATGTGCTGGAGACCGGCCAAATCGTGCTGGATGACAGCGGCAAAAACCTGCTCGGCAATCCGCGCGTGCTTGAAGCCTACCTCGGCGGTTGAGTGTTCTGAGCGCGCCTCGGCATGCAACATTGCCGGGGTGCGGGAGCCGCATATCCATTGGGTTTGCGGTTCATTTTCATCCAAAAGCGTACCCGTTTCTGCGTACGTTCAAACACCCGCCAAAACGTGTCGTTGCGCATCAAACAAGGCGATCAGCGCATCGGCCACGGCCCGCACGCGCGGTGAACGCCGCACGTCGGGGTGAATCACCAACCAGATTTCTCGATGCAGCGCGGGGTCGTCGACGGGCAGCCGGCGCAAAAGCGTACCCGTTTCTGCGGGCGCGCCAAGGAAGTGCGGAAGCGCTGCAACGCCCACTCCGGCGAGCGCGGCCTGATGGATCGCAGCCAGATCGCTGCAGCGTAGAACGACGCGGCGCTCGCCCGCATAGTCGTCCAGCCAGCGTTGCTGCGGCACGTGGCGAAGGCGCTCGTCGTAACCGATGAACTCCCATTGCGCTTCGGGTTGCGTCAGCACCTCGGGTGTTGCATACAGGCCGTAGCCGAGATCGCCGAGCTGTCGGGTGGCCAGCGTGGATGCGGTCGGGCGCGAGAGCCGGATGGCCAGATCAGCCTCGTGTGCCACCAGGTTGGCGTTGCGCGTCTCGCCCAGGAGAACGAGGTTGATGCCGGGCCACTGCCGGTGCAGCGTCGCCAGGTGTTGGGCGATGAAGTGGCTCGCGATGGTGGGCGGCGCCGAGATGCGCACCGTCCCGCGCAAGCTGCCCGCACCTGCTGCTGCGCGTGCAAAGCCGGCGGCTTCCTGCTCCATGCGTTCAGCGCGTTCGGCCAGCGCGTTGCCTTCGGCGGTCAGGCGCCAGCCGCGCGGCAGGCGGTCGAACAGCCGCACGCCCAACGATTGCTCCAACGCTTCGGCGCGCCGCGCTACCGTGGTGTGTTCCACCGCCAGTCGCCGCGCCGCAGCCGACAGGCTGCCCTCGCGCGCCAGCACGAGGAAGTAGCGCACGTCGTCCCACTGCAAGGAAGAAGAAGGTTTGGCCGCTGCCGCCCGCGCCAGCGTGCGCACGTTTTTTGGCCGACCTGGGCTTTTTTGCACAGAAGCTGATCAATTTTTATGAATTCCCGAGTGATTCTGAACGGATTACGCTTGTTTCACAACGTGATGAACGCAGTACCCGTCATCACGAAAACCGAAAAGCGTACCCATTTCTGCGAGGACTTCTGCCATGCACGCCAAGGTGATCCAGCTCCGCGAACCCGGTCCGGCATCGGGTCTGCAGCCCGCCAGCCTGATGTTGCCGCCACCCGCGCCCAACGCGTTGACCGTGCGGCACACCGCTGTCGGCGTGAACTTTGTTGACGTGTATCACCGTGTCGGGCTGTATTCGCTTCCGTCATCCACGGCATTTCCGGCGGTACTCGGTGTGGAGGCCGTCGGCGTCGTGGAAGCGATGGGTACGAATGTGCACGGCTTTGTGGTCGGCCAGCGCGTGGCCTGGGCCGGCCTGGTGGACGGCGCGCCCGGCGGCTACACCAGCCACCGCAACATCCCGGCTGAGCGCGCGATTGCCCTGCCCGATGCGCTGGACGACGAAACCGTCGCGGCGACGTTGGTTCGTGGCATCACTGCCCACATGCTGCTGACGCGGGTGCGGCAGGTCAGCGCCGGCGATACGGTGCTTGTGCACGCGGCGGCTGGGGGCTTGGGCCTGCTGCTGGTGCAGTGGGCCAAGCGCCAGGGCGCGCGCGTGATCGGCACGGTGGGCAGCGAGGCCAAGGCCGCCATCGCGCTCGGCCACGGCGCAGACCACATCGTGCTGTATCGCCAGCAGGACGTGCGAGACGCGGTGCTGCAACTCACAGGAGGGGAGGGCGTCGACTACGTGATCGACGGCATTGGCGGTGCGATGCTGCAAACCTCGTTGGCGGTGACGCGGCCGTTTGGCATGGTGGCGAGCATCGGTCAGGCGGGCGACGTCGGCAACACGCAAACGAACGTGATCGATCTCGCCACGCTGGGGCCGTCGCGTTCCATTGCGCTGGCGCGGCCAGGCGTGTTCCGTTACATGGCTGATCTGTCGCGCTACCGGGCAGGGGCGCAGGCGGCCCTGCAGCGCATGCTCGATGGCGCGCGCGTGCCGCTGGGCGGCATCTATGCACTGGAAGATGCGGCCGCTGCGCACACCGCACTGGAGGCGGGTCAGACTTCGGGCGCGTTGCTCTTGCGCCCTTGAGAACCATGCGCTGCAAAGGGTTTCCGCACAAAGCGTACCCGTTTCTGCGAGACACTCAGCGGCGTTGTTTCACGCTATTGGGTCTCGCGTTTTGAAGGTTTCACCGCATCCCGCAAGGCGTCATCGCATGCTGTACCTGATTCTTTTCGACTACACCGCGCCACGCGAAGCACTCGACCGCGTGCTGCCTGCGCACCGCGCGCATCTGGATGCCCACTATGCGAGCGGGCACTTTCTGATGTCGGGGCCGTTCTTTCCGCGTGAAGGCGGCGGCATCCTGGCGCGCGCCCAATCTCGCGAGGAAGTCGACGCCATCGTCGCACGCGACCCCTTTGTGATTGAGAACCTGGTACAGGCGCACGTGATTGCCTGGGGCCCGAACCGCCGCAGCGCCGATGTGCCGCAGGCGTGGTTGCCCGACGCGCCGGTCGTCGCTTCGACTTAAGGCCGGTGCGGTGGCGCCGCTATCATGTCGATCTGTTCTTGCGCGAATCGACATGACCGACACGCCGCCCCAACCTGATACGCCGCGCCTGCGATGGTGGCGGCGCGCGATTGCCCGGTTGCCGTTTGGACGCGAGCACTTGGTGTTTGTGATTGCCGGCGTGATCGGCTGCGCGGGGGCCTTGTCGACGATCCTGTTTCGCGAGTGCTTGCGCCACCTCCAATGGTGGCTCTCGGGGACGGATCAGGGCCTGGTGGCCACGGCACGTGCGCTGCCCTGGTGGGCACGCCTGCTGGTGCCGACGTTGGGTGGGCTGCTGGCGGGCATTACGTTGCAGGTCGGTCTGAAGTGGATCCCGCGCAAGGGCTCCGAAGACTATATGGAAGCGATTGCCGTGGGCGATGGCGTGCTCAGCGCGCGGCAGAGCTTGGTACGCAGTGCGTCGTCGCTGTGCTCGGTGGCCAGCGGTGCGTCGATCGGGCGCGAAGGGCCGATGGTGCAACTGGCGGCGATGTGCGGTTCGCTGGTGGGCCGCGCGCTGCGGCATTGGACGCCCATGCCGGTCGAGCAACTACGCCTGCTGGTGGCGTGCGGTGCGGCGGCCGGTATTACGTCTGCCTACAACGCGCCCATCGCGGGCGCCGTGTTCGTCTGCGAAATCGTGTTTGGTGTGATCACCACGGCGACGCTGGGGCCCCTGCTGGTGGCCGCCGTCACGGCTGACATCGTGGTGCGCCAGTTTTTCGGATACGGCGCCGTCTACGAGATGCCGCACTTCGATTTCGTGTCCGGCTGGGAGGTGCTGACGTATCTGGGCCTTGGTTTGGCCGCCGGCATGGTGGGGCCGCTGCTGCTCGGCTTGATTGACCGCGCGCGCGATGCGTTTGCGCGTACCCGGTTGCCGCTCACGTTGCAATTGGCCGCCGGCGGGTTGATTGTCGGTGCGCTGTCGACGGGCGCGCCCGAGGTCTGGGGCAACGGCTACAGCGTCGTCAATAGCTTTCTGCACGCGCCGTGGCTGTGGCAGACCGTGGCGCTGGTGCTGATCTGCAAGGTGGTGGCAACTGCATCGAGCGCGGGATCGGGCGCGGTGGGTGGTGTGTTTACGCCCACGCTGTTCTGCGGCGCGGCGCTAGGGTTGTTGTACGGCACGGGCATGCACGCGCTGCTGCCGGATGCGGCGCCGGTGCCCGTCAGCTACGCCGTGGTTGGCATGGGCGCGCTGCTGGCAGCCACCACGCACGCGCCGCTTATGTCGATCCTGATGATTTTCGAGATGACGCTGTCGTATCAGGTGGTGTTGCCGCTCATGCTGGCGTGCATCACTGGCTATGTGACGGCGCATGCGGCGGGCGCGCCGTCGGTATATGCACGCGCGTTGGCCCGCAATCGTGAAGATGCGGGCGATGACGCCCAGCACTTGCCATCACCCTCCGGCGGCACGCAGAAATAGGTACGCTCTGCTACCAGTTTTGGCCGGTATGGGCCCTACGATGAGCGAGGGCCGAGATGAAGCCGCAGCGTCACACTGGGAATGGTGCGACGCAATATTCACACGGTCTGTGCGGCTCGGCTTAGTGGCCCGAACGGCGATACAGCTCGGCCATCATGCCGCAGCTTTCCACATGCAGCGCAACGGCGCGGCTTGCCTCACGGCGCACAATTTGCCAGAAACGGGCGAAACGCGAGGCAGGGGCGGCAGCGGTGGTGTCGAGGGCGGTGGCTTTCATGGCAGTTCCTTGTTGAGCGATAACCTAGGGATAACCCTATGTTAGTCTCAATATTGCGATGCAGCAAATCGGGCTTGCCAGTGTCGCCTCATCACCACATGTATGCGACTAATTGACCACTCTACTGACCGTCCCGGCATTGCCGTCCACCCGGATCGGCTCGCCATCGTTTAACTGCCCCCGGATGCCTGGCAGGTTCACCACGGCTGGAATGCCGAATTCGCGCGCCACGATGGCGCCGTGCGACAGGTAGCCACCGGTTTCCATGACCAGCCCGCCAGCCTTCAGGAAGAGTGGTGTCCAGGCGGGGTCGGTACTCGGGGCGACGAGGATGTCGCCAGCCTGCAGCGCCGTGCCGGCGGCGGCGTTGTCAATCACCCGCGCGTGCCCCTGTGCAGAACCCGCACCGACGGCTGTGCCGCTCCAGGTATCACCAACTGGGGCGATTGGGGTGCCGCTTGGGGTGCCGCTTGGGGGGGCGCTTGGGTGGCCGCTCGGGGCAGCGGCTGCGACAAGCGCTTCGCCGTGTTCGGTGATGATGTCCGGCTCCGTCTCAACGGCATAGCTGCTCAATTGGTGGCGGCGCTCACGCGCACGCTGGGCGGCAAAGCGCAGCGGCAACGTGCCGGTGCCGGCGGCCAGGCATTCGTCCAGCGTCAGGTTGAAGATGTCTTCCGGCGCATCGAGCCCTTCGTTGCCGACCAGCTTGTCTGCCAGCTTCAGCAGGCCGATGCGCAGCACTTCCAGATACGCTACCAGCGCGCTACGTGCAGCTTCACGCTGGTTGCTATCGCGCACGGCACCCTTGAGCATCGCCCGCACAATCGGGCGCAGCCAAAACGGCAGCCGCTGCCACGCTTGCCGGGATGCCGCCTGCTGCCGTTGCCGCACGGCGTGCGCATCGCTGCCGATCAGGCCAACGACGAGATCGAGCAAATAGTCCGGTTGCTCGCGCCAGCGCGGGTGCCGGAAGTTGCTCTCTTCAATGGCGCGGTGGCCGTAGCGCTCCAGGAACCCCCTGAACTGCTGGCGGAATGGGCTGTGCGCCGGCAGTTGCTGCGCCCATTGCGCGCCGATACGCGCACCGCCGCGCAGCCAGGCGAGTGCCTCGGTATCGGTGGTGACTGTCTGTGCCAGTGCCATCAGGTCGTAGCTCTGCTGCGCCGTCACGCTGGGTTCGGCGCCGGCCATGAGCGCGGCGGCCAGAGCATGCCCTTCGCCGGGGCGCTGTTTTTCAATGACGTCGACAAGGCCCGAGACCGAGCCACCCGCCGAGCCTTGCAGGAAGAACAGGCTGTCTGCGCGTCGCACGATGTTGAAGCGCTCGCGCAGGCAGGTGGCCAGTTCGGCGGTGGTTTCCGGCCACGCGTTTTCACGCCATTGCGTGGCTTGCTTGCGCGCGCGGTTGAGATCGCTCTGTGCATGGCGGCGTGCGGTGCCGGCGCTGAACAGGTAGCGCATGAGCCGTGCGCCGCGTGCGAGCCGCTGCGGCCACGTCACGGCCGGCAGCGCGATCGCGGGCTGCGTGCCGCCCAGCATGCGGTTGATGGCCTCCGGCGCGATGCCGAACGCGTCAAACGCCTCCCACTGCATCAACGAGACATCGAGATACACGCGGCCCCGAAACAGTCCGGCACGCGCCAGCCCGGGCAGCAGCGGATAGCCGGCCAGCGAGTACGCCAGCGTCAGCATGCGGTTGGCGGCGTGACCGTAGAGTGTCCAGTCGATGGGCGACAGCGGCGCGGGGAACATCTCGCGCGTGTTGCCGCGTGTCCAGAGCGTCGGCTGGGTTTGCAGCGCCGGGTAGGTATGTCGTGCGCGCGTGGTGATGGGCCGTGCCTGCACGATCCAGAAGCGCTGGCCGTCCCAGGCCCATTCGATGTCGTAGCGCGGCAGCGCAAAGTCCAGCGCGCGTGCCGTGTCGCGCGCCACCGTGGCAAGAGCGATGAGCTGCGCGCCGTCCAGTACGGCCCGGCGCGCATCTTCCGCTGCCGTATCGGCGAGTGCCGTACCGCCTTCGGGCAGCGCGCGCGTCATGCGGCGCTTGCTGCCGATCTGGCGTTCGAGCACGCGGAGCGTGTCATCTTGCGCGACTTCCAGCCGATCGATGTCGCCGTCGGCTTGGCCGCCCACCAGCGCTTCGCCCAGGCCCCAGTGCGCGTTGATGACGATGTGGTCGTCCCGGCCGCTCTGCGGGTCGCCCGTGAACGCGATGCCTGCGGCCACTGCGGGCAGCATCGGCATGATGACCACGGCCATCGCCATGTCGATGGTGTCGATGCCGAAGCGCTCGCGGTATGCCAACGCTTGCGGTGCGTGCACGGAATCCCACACGGCGCGCACCGCTTCCGACAGCGCCTGCGCGCCGATGACGTTCAGGCGCGTTTCATGAATGCCCGCGAACGAACGTTGTGCCGAATCCTCCTGTGGCGCGGACGAACGCACAGCCAACGGCGTGTCCTGCCAGCCACGCGCAGCCAGTGCTTGTGCAAGGGCAGCCAGCACGGCATCGGGCACGGCATCACCTCGCACCCGCCCGCGGCTGGCTTCTGCAGCCAGCACCACACCGTCGGGCACCGGCACGCCGAGTGTCGCCATCCGACCAAGCTGCCAGCCCTTGCCACCGGCCACTGCGGCGCCGGCTGCTGCGGCAGCCGGCCAATCAAGCACGAGCGTGTTCATCGCCCCTCCTTGCGGACCATGCCGTGCAGGAACAGATCGATGACAGCGGAGAAACCCTCGTGCAAGTCCATGTCAGGATGTGCGAGCCAGCGCATCAGCGCGCCGAGATATAGATACTCGAACAGCCCCGCGAGGTGCTCGGCGTCAAGCCGCGTGTCGAGTTCGCCCGATTGCTGCGCCGCGTCGATGAGTGCCATGAACACTGCTTCGAGCCCGCTGCGCTTGTCGGCGTCGCGGCTGCGGGCGGCCAGGTCAGCGCTGGCAAAGCGGTAGCGGAAATAAGAGGCGAGATAGGGGCGACGTGCGTTGCACCAATCGGCTGAGGCAGAAAGCAGCACCGACAGACGTGAGGCGAAATCCGGTTGCGCCTCGATCTGCCCGCGCAACTGCGCGCCGCCCGCCGCCAGTTCGGCATGGAACTGGTGCGCCAGCAGCGCTTCCTTGACCGGAAAGTGGTTGTACAGCGTGCCCTTGGACACGTCCGCCTGCGCAGCAATCTGTTCCATCGTCACTGCGTCGTAGCCGTGTTGCTCGAACAGGGCGAAGGCCGTGGTGGCCAGGTGGTCCAGCGTCTGGGTGCGTTTGCGCTCGCGAAGGCCGGCTGCGATAGGGATCGGGATGGATGGCATGATGGCGCTGCATATTTGTAAACGATGAACAATTTTATACGTCGTTCAAAAATATGTGCAAGCGAGAACCTCTCTGTAGAATCAGCCCCACCTCCCGGCAACTTTCGACAGGACCGACCATGCCTGCACTGCGCACTCTGTATCCGCCCATCGAACCCTATGAAACCGGCATGCTCGACGTGGGGGATGGCCACGCGATCTACTACGAGCGCGTTGGTACGCCCGGCGCCAAGCCGGCGGTCTTCCTGCACGGCGGGCCGGGCGGCGGCGTCTCGGCCGATCACCGCCGCGTGTTTGATCCGGCGCGTTACGACGTGATGCTGTTCGACCAGCGCGGATGTGGGCGGTCTACGCCGCACGCGGGGCTGGAGGCCAACACTACGTGGCACCTCGTGGCCGACATCGAACGCCTGCGCGCAATTGCCGGCGCAGAGCGCTGGCTCGTCTTTGGCGGGTCATGGGGTTCGACACTGGCGCTCGCTTACGCGCAGAAGTATCCGGAGCACGTGAGTGAACTCGTGCTGCGCGGCATCTACACCGTGTCGCAGGCAGAGTTGCGCTGGTACTACCAGTACGGCGTGTCGGAGATGTTTCCCGAGAAATGGGTTCGTTTTCAGGCGCCCATCCCCGAGGCCGAGCGCGGCGACATGATCGCGGCCTATCGCAAGATCCTCACCGGCAACGACACCGCCCGGCAGATCGAAGCCGCCCGCGCTTGGAGCGTGTGGGAAGGCGAGACCATCACGCTGCTGCCCGACCCGAGCAACAGCGCCAAGCACGCCGATGACCATTTCGCGCTGGCCTTCGCGCGGTTGGAGAACCACTACTTCACACATCAGTGCTGGCTGGAAGAGGGCCAGTTGCTGCGCGAGTCGCACAAGCTGGCGGGCATTCCGGGCGTGATCGTGCATGGGCGCTACGACATGCCGTGCCCTGCGCGCTATGCCTACGCGCTGCACCAGGCGTGGCCGGATTCGGACTTCCACCTGATCGAAGGCGCCGGCCATGCATGGTCCGAACCCGGCATCCTCGACCAATTGCTGGCCGCTACCGACCGCTTTGCCGGCAAGTAACGGATGACGGCCCCATGACTGACTCAGCCGACCTGCGCTTCCTGCTCGCCATCCAGGACAACGGCAGCCTGGTGGCGACGGCGCGGGCACTGGATCTGACGCCATCGGCCGTGTCGCAGCGCCTGCAGCAGCTTGAGAAGAAGCTGGGCACGCGGCTGGTCGATCGCACTGCGCGCAGCCTGCGTTTCACCCAGGAAGGCGCCTTGCTGTGTGAGCGCGGGGCAGAACTGATCCGCCTGCTCGATGCGCTGTCGGAGGACTTGCACACGCGCCGGGGTGGCTTGGTCGGTACGCTCAAGATCAACGCGCCGCTGGGGTTTGGGCGGCGGTACGTGGCACCGGTCATTGCCGATTTTCAGCAGCAGCATCCCGATGTCGATATCGAACTGACGCTTTCCGATGCGCCGCTTACGGAGGCTGCAGACCGGTTTGATGTGGTGGTGCATATCGGCGCGCTGCAGGTGTCGAACCTGGTCGGCTATGCGATAGCGCCGAATGCGCGCTTTGTTTGCGCATCCCCGGCGTTGGTGAAGCGCTTCGGTTTGCCCGAAACGCCCGACGACCTGGCCGCGTTGCCCTGCATCGTGCTGCGCGAAAACAAGGAGGATGTATCGCTCTGGCATTTCAGCAAGGGGCGCACAAGCCGGAGTGTGCGCGTGCCAAGCCAACTGATCTGCAACGACGGCGATGTGATCCGCCACTGGGCGTGCGAGGGCCGCGGCGTAATCCTGCGCTCCGAATGGGACGTGGCCGACGATCTGCATGCGGGCCGGCTGGTGCGCTTGCTGCCGGGCTGGAAGGCGCCCGACGCCAACGTGATCGCGCTCACACACAACCGCGCGGGTTTGCCACAACGCACGCGCCACTTCATGCAGGCCCTGCAAGGCCGCTTCAAGCCTCACCCGCCCTGGCGCACTTGATGTAGCCAGACTGAATCTTTGATTCAAACCGGCTTCACCGAAAGCCGGTGCGCGGTGCCTACAATCGGCTGCATCGATTTCCATCGATTTCCATCGATTTCCACCCATTTCCACCGATTGGCAGGTGACAGACATGACCGCTTCTACGGCTTCCCCCGCTTCCGGCTACCCCAGGGCCATCCTGTTCGATCTGCTGACTGCGCTGCTCGATTCTTGGTCGCTGTGGAACCGCGCGGCCGGCTCTGAGCAGGCGGGCCGCGCGTGGCGCGCCGAGTATCTGCGGCTCACTTACGGCTGCGGCACGTACGTTCCCTACGAGGCGATGGTGCGGCAGGCGGCGCAGAACACCAGTTTGCCGGCTGCCGTGCCCGACGCGTTGGAAGCCAGTTGGCTGCTGCTCGCGCCGTGGCGCGGCGCGGCAGAAGCACTGGCCCAGCTCCAGCCGCACTGCAAGCTGGCCGTCGTCACCAACTGCTCGGAGCGGTTAGGCCGGCAAGCCGCGGCGCTGCTGCCCGTTACGTGGGATGCCGTCATCACGGCCGAGCAGGCCGGCGTATACAAGCCCGATCCGAAGCCGTACCGCATGGCGCTCGAACAACTGGGCGTGGGTGCGGCCGACGCTGCATTTGTGGCCGGCTCCAGCTACGACATGTTCGGCACGGCAGCCGTGGGCCTGCGCACGTACTGGCACAACCGCATCGGGCTGGCGCCGGTGGCGGGTGCCCGCTTGCCTGAGATCACCTCGCCCACGCTGGACGACCTGTTGCCCTGGGCCCGTCGTTTTGCCGCGTAAGCAATCAGCATAAGGATGCAACCATGACCGCCGAACCCTTTGAAACGCTCGACTCGCTGGATACGCCCGCAGCACTGATCGATCTGCCGCGCATGCAGCACAACATTGCTCGCATGCAGCACCGCATGAACGCGCTGGGCGTGAAGTTCCGCCCGCATGTGAAGACCACCAAGTGCCTCGACGTGGTGCGCGCGCAGGTGGCGGCCGGCGCGCAGGGCATCACCGTCTCGACGTTGAAGGAGGCCGAGGCCTTCTTTGCCGCCGGCATTCGCGACATCCTGTATGCGGTGGGCATTGTCGCGGCCAAGCTGCCGCGTGCGATGGCATTGCGCCGTCGCGGCTGCGACCTGACGCTCGTGGTCGACAACGCAGAGGCCGCACAGGCCGTGGTGGACTACGCCCACGCACACGGCGAGCGCTGCGCCGTGTGGATTGAAGTCGATACCGACGGCCACCGCTCCGGCATCACGCCCGAGCAGGACACGCTGCTGGAAGTCGGGCGCATCCTGAAAGACGGCGGCATCGACGTGGGCGGCGTGATGACGCACGCTGGCTCCAGCTACGACCTGAACGACCACGCTGCGTTGGCTGCATTGGCCGAGCAGGAACGTGCCGGTTGCGTGCGCGCTGCGCAGCGCCTGCGCGAGGCGGGCGTACCGTGTGTCGCGGTGAGCGTCGGTTCCACGCCCACGGCGCTGGCTACGGAACACCTCGAAGGTGTGACCGAGGTACGCGCCGGGGTCTACGTGTTCTTCGATCTGGTCATGCACAACGTGGGCGTCTGCACGATGGACGAGATCGCCCTGAGCGTGCTGAGCACCGTAATCGGCCATCAGCCGGACAAGGGCTGGGTGATCGTCGATGCCGGCTGGATGGCCATGAGCCGGGACCGCGGTACCGCCAGGCAGGCGCATGACTTTGGCTACGGGCAGCCGTGCGCGCTTGACGGCACGCCGTTTGATGGCCTCATGCTGATTGGCGCGAACCAGGAGCACGGCATCCTGGCGGCCAGCGATGGCTCGGTACGGAGCGATCTGGCAGAACGTTTCCCCGTTGGCACGAAGCTGCGCATTCTGCCGAACCATGCGTGCGCGACCGGAGCACAGTTTCCGGAATACCAGGCGGTATCGTCGCGCGGTGCGGTGCAGACGTGGGGGCGGTTCCACGGCTGGTGAGTTGTCCGCTGCGCACGCCAAAAGAGAAAGGCCCGCAGCAATGCGGGCCTTTTGCCTGAACGCCGCTCTCATGTGCCAAGCGCGTGATCCGAGCGGGCTGTACCGCAACGCACGAGCCGCCGCTGCCAGGCCTGCACGAAGCGGTGTTGGTTTTGGCCCCCTTGCCGCACAGCCAGACTGTCCGCGACATCGCAACGCCCGCCAGCCGCATCGCTTGTGTCAGCCGCTCGTGCGCATGGTCGATTGATGTGGGCGGTACGTAACGTAAAACGGTTCAAGTGCGTTCAAAAGCGCTTGCATTAAAACGGTTCATCGATCTTCTAAACTGTTCCTGACAGGCTTGCTGTGGCAACCATCGCGTCAGGCCGCCATGAGGTTGGTGTGGATGTATTCGGGCGTTTCGCGGTCTTCCTGACAAGAGCACACGAATAGGACGACAACAGTGAAGGACAACAGCAAAACCAATCCACTTCGCTGGTTTTCTTTTCATTGGGGCTACCGCCGGCTGACAGCGCCCTACATGATCGTCGTTGCCGGGATCGTCATCGCGCTATCCATGGTGGCAATTTGCACGATGGCTCTGTACCAGAGCCGGCTGGATGCCATGGCGCGTGCCATTGAGACATCACGCAACCTTGCCCTGCTGGCAGGACGTGACATTGAAAGAAATTTCGAGCTCTACGCGCTGTCGCTCCAGGCCGTGGTCGACGGCGCGAACGACGCTGAAGTCATGGGCGCTTCACCGCGCTTGCGAGGATTTGCCCTATTCGACCGCGCTGCAACGGCGACGTACCTGGGCTCGATGCTGGTGCTCGATGCCCAAGGCAATGTCGTCATCGATTCTGCGAACGAAGTCCCCAGAAAGGCGAACTTCTCGGACCGCGAATACTTCAAGGTACAACGCGACAATCCAAACGCCGGTCTGTACGTCGGCGACCCCTACTCGTCGCGATTGCGCAATGGTGCCCCAAGCATTCCGCTGACGCGCCGGCTATCCAGACCGGACGGCTCGTTTGCCGGGATCGTGTTGATTGCTGTCCAGCTTGAGTACTTCCACCAGCTGTTCGCCACACTGTCGCTGGGGCCGCATGGTTCGGTGGCGTTGATCGCACGAGACGGCGCAATGATCATGCGTCAGCCCTACGACGTGAATGTCATCGGGCGAAACATCCGCAGCGCGAGTACGTTCCAGAAGTTCCTGTCGGCGCCGGAAGGCAGCTTTTCTGACACGTCGGTACTTGATGGCGTCGAGCGGCTGTACTACTTCAAGAACCTTCCGAACCTGCCGCTCATCATCACGGTGGCGCAAGCGCACTCTGACATCTATGCGGCGTGGAAACGTCGCGCACTGACCATCGCGTCTTTGATGGCCGCACTGGCACTCGGCTTCATCGGCCTTTCCTTCGCTTTCGCGGCACAACTGCGCCGCCGCATGCGCGCGGAATCGGAGCTGGCCATGCTGGCGCGAACGGACGGCTTGACGGGGCTGAACAACCGCCGCACCCTCGGTGAAATTCTCGACCAGGAATGGCGCCGAGCCAAACGCACACGCAGCGTGCTTTCACTGCTGTTTGTCGATATTGACCGGTTCAAGATGTACAACGATACCTACGGGCACCAAGCTGGAGACGCCGCATTGGCGGCTGTCGCGAAGTGCATTGGCGACAATATTCGCCAGCCGACTGACAGTGCTGCGCGGTATGGCGGTGAAGAGTTCGTTGTGGTGTTGCCGGATACCTCGCCAGAAGGCGCTGCCTCCATCGCCGAGAAAATACGCGCGGCCATCTCCAACCTCGCCATTGAGCACCGGGGCAGTGAGTATGGCCGCGTCACTGCCAGCATTGGCGCGGCGGCATGGACGCCGGAGCAGGACGTCGACGTGTCAGCAGTCATCCGTGCTGCTGATGAAGCCCTGTACGACGCAAAGACGACGGGCCGTAACCGGGTTGCACAGTCCACCAAGCCGAGTCCGGCGTAACCGTACGGCGCGCTGTCTTTAGCGCGCCGCAAGCAGCAAGCAGGTCGCGGGTATGGGTTGCTTGCCGGCAGCCTGCATGACGCCCGCTGTTAACAACAAAAAGCCCGCGAGACGCATCGTCACGCGGGCTTTTTGGTCGTCCCGAAACGGCTTGGGACTGTGTTTGGTGCCCAGGAGAGGACTCGAACCTCCACGGAGTTACCCGCTAGTACCTGAAACTAGTGCGTCTACCAATTCCGCCACCTGGGCTAGGTGAGCGGCGCATTCTACCGGCCGCCGGAAAATTTGCAAGCCCTTCTTCTTTGGACGGCTATTCCGCCAGCGTTACAGCCGTTACGCGCGTGGCGGTCTGCAGGACATTAACCGCGCTGCTACGCTGCGGCGCAGTCCCCGCATTCCCCCCCAAGATGAGGTTGATTGATGATGAAACTCCGCCACGCTGCCGCCGGTGCCCTGCTGGCCGCGCTTGCAACGTTTGTCACGTTTGCCCACGCCGAGCACCCGATCTGCACGATCGTTGCCGATGCCGCCACAGGCAAAGCCGTACTGCACGAAGGCAAGTGCGACGAGCGTGTGACCCCCGCTTCCACCTTCAAGCTGGCGCTGGCCGTCATGGGCTTCGACCACGGTTTCCTCAAAGATGAGCACACGCCGGTCGAGCACTTCAAGCGTGGCGACCCCGATTGGGGCGGCGAAGCCTGGCACCAGCCCATCGACCCAGCGCTGTGGCTCCAGTATTCGGTGGTGTGGTATTCGCAGCGGATCACGCATGCGATGGGCGCGCAGACATTTCAGGCGTACGTGCGCAAGCTCGGCTACGGCAACATGGACGTGAGCGGCGACCCGGGAAAGAACAACGGCATGGACCGCTCGTGGATCACCTCGTCGTTGAAGATTTCGCCGCAAGTGCAGGCCGGCTTTATGCGCAGAATCGTCAACCGGAAGTTGCCGGTATCGGCGCATACCTATGAGATGGTCGACCGTGCCGTGCAGACCTGGCAGGTGCCGGGCGGCTGGGCCGTGCAGGGCAAGACGGGCACCGCCGGCCCGGCGCCGGGCAATACGTCGGCCGATGGCACGTGGGATCAGGCGCACGCGTACGGCTGGTTTGTCGGCTGGGCCAAGAAAGGGGGCAAGACGTACGTGTTCGCCAATCTGATCCAGGACGATAAGGTTGAGCCGACGTCGGGCGGTGTGCGCTCGCGCGATGCAATGCTGGCGCGTTTGCCGGAGGTACTGGCCTTTGACGGCCATTGATCGACGCCGTGATGCATCACGGCGTCGAGCCTCGCTGCGCACCGTCGCTTCATCCACCCCCACTTGCCCGGCAAGGTGGTCATAGCAGCAGCGGCACAAGCCCAGCTCACGCGCCTTCGGGCTCGGCGTGTCGCCCAAAAAAACGCCCGGCGAGGGGATTGCCGGGCTAAGTGGGATGTGAATTCGTACGACAAAAGCACCTTACAAGTATTTCTTATATCAGATTGAAAACAAATTCAAAACACAACACAATTTTGAGTGTTTGCTCTAAAGAAACGGGTGCTTGAACATAAGCGGATGTACGGGTTTTTCCCAATCACGGCGTCATTTCCGGGCCGCAGGCAAACGATTTCCTTTTGAGGGATTGGCTTCAGAGATGACCGCATACGCGTTAAAAATTGAGAGCGAAAAAGCCAAATAAAAACGTCATGATTGAATTGAATAAGCGCTGATTCAATTCCGCTTTTAATTGCCAAATCCAGACGGGTACATTGGTTGCCCAAAGCCCCTCGGCACACAGGGCGCTGCCTGAGCAGGCTTTTCAGAATTCGCCCCAGCAACGCGTCGTGTCGCCATGCGCATCCCAAACCGGACTGCGTTGCTGAATCATTGGCGGCGCCGGAGCCGCCGATAGAGCAGCCTGCACAGTCCACATAGTCCACCGGCGCCTGTGGGCCTCAACAGCGGCAACGAACGGGGAAGTTCGTTTTTCCATCCACCGTTGTTTCTCGGAGCGGCGTCTGCCTCGCGGCTGGAGCTTTGCGTGCCGGGCCCGGCGCGGCAACAACACGCTGCACAGAAACCCTGATCTTGTCAGGGCTTATGCTGCGCCGCCCCGTTCAAGGGGGCGCCCATGTGATTCCCCGTTGTGCTCGGTGCCATGCGGCACGCTGGCTGTTTGCGAGTTTTTCTCACGCATTCGGGCGTCATTCGGCGTGTCAGGAATTCGTGAAAACCCTAGGAAACCCGCGCCCACCTTAGTGATTGGTTATTTCATGCGAAAAGCCTACGCTTACTACGTAGTACTACGTGTGGCTGCTGCGTACAGGTGCGGATGGTTTTCCGGAACGCGCGCGATCACAGTGCGCCGGATAACAACAAAGACGGAAAACCGTCCGTCAGACATCCGTCTGGTCACGCATCGGGCGTGGCACCTCGCCGGTTCAAAACAACATCCGAAGTCCCCGAACATCAGGAGACAACCCATGAAGTTCTTGCTCGCACTGCCTTTTATCGGCCTGCTGTGGGTGCCGTTCTACAACCAGGAAACGCCCGCGCTCTTCGGCTTTCCGTTCTTCTATTGGTACCAGTTCCTGTGGGTGCCGATCACCTCGCTGCTGATCTGGATCGTCTTCAAAAACGGTCAGAGCAAAGGAGAAGAATGATGGACGGACAAATCAACTGGACTGCGCTGGCGGTCTTCGTCTTCTTCTTCGCGCTGGTCACGGTGCTGGGCTTTATCGCCTCGCGCTGGCAGCGCGGCAATTCCGACAAGGGCGCCCACATTGACGAATGGGGCCTGGGCGGCCGCAACTTCGGCACCTGGATCACGTGGTTCCTGGTGGGCGGCGATTTCTACACCGCCTACACCGTGATTGCCGTGCCGGCACTCGTGTACGCGGTGGGCGCGTATGGCTTCTTCGCGCTGCCGTACACGATCCTGGTGTACCCGATCGTCTTCCTGATCATGCCCAAGCTGTGGAAGGTGGCGCATGCCAACGGCCATGTGACGGCGGCCGACGCCGTGTATGGCCGCTACGGTTCGCGCTCGCTGGAGTTTGCCGTGGCGATCACGGGCGTGGTGGCGACGATGCCTTACATCGCGCTGCAGCTCATCGGCATGGAGGTTGTGATCAAGGCGCTGGGCCTGACGGGCGAACTGCCGCTGGCCGCCGCCTTCGTCATCCTCGCGCTGTACACGTACTCCGCCGGCCTGCGTGCCCCCGCGCTCATCGCCTTCGTCAAAGACATCATGATCTACATCGTGGTGCTGGTGGCGGTGGTGCTGGTGCCGGCCAAGCTGGGCGGCTACGGTGCGGTGTTTGCACATGCGCATGACGCATTCGCGCTGAAGGGCGGTGCCACGGGCCTCACGCTCAAATCCGCACAGTTCCTGCCGTTTGCCACGCTGGCCATCGGCTCGGCACTGGCGGCGTTCATGTATCCGCACACGCTCACGGGCATCTTTGCCGCACGCAGTGCAGACACGATCCGCAAGAACGCCGTCTTCCTGCCCGCCTACACGGTGCTGCTGGGCCTGATTGCGCTGCTGGGCTTCATGGCCTATGCGGCGGGCGTGAAGGTCACCAACAACAACGACGTGGTGCCCGCGCTGTTCAATGCACTGTTCCCGAGCTGGTTCACGGGCTTTGCGTTCTCGGCCATCGCCATTGGCGCGCTGGTGCCGGCGGCCGTCATGTCAATTGGCGCGGCCAACCTGTTCACGCGCAACTTCTGGAAGCCGTATGTGGCACCGGACATCACCGCGGCCGGCCAGGAAAAGGTCGCCAAGGTGATCTCGCTCATCGTCAAGGCGGGCGCACTGGTGTTCATCCTGTTCCTGCCGACCAAGTTCGCGCTGGATCTGCAACTGCTGGGCGGCGTGTGGATCGTGCAGACCTTCCCGTCGGTCGTGTTCGGGCTGTTCAACATTTCCAACCGCTTCCGCGCACCTGCACTGCTGGCTGGCTGGGCGGCGGGCATGATCAGCGGCAGCTGGCTGGCGTTCTCTGACGGCATCAAGCCCGTGCACACCTTTGTGATTGGCGGCGACAAGTACAGCATCTACACGGGGCTTGCGGCGCTGGCGTTCAACATTGTTGTGGCCGTGGTGGTGCAGCTCATCTTCGGCAAGCGTGGGGCGGAAACGCACGCTGTGCGTCAGGCGGGTTGATTGATGCGCTGAAGGCGTTTGCAGTGAAGAAAGAAGGGCTGGCACCGAGGGGTGCTGGCCCTTTTTTATTGTCTTGGCGGGGTTAATCCTGGTCCGCCCAAGCATTGAGCGGTTTCAACCGTGCGCCCCGTCTGGCATGCGCTGCACTCTGTAACACAAGCCCGAGTGGACGCAGATGACCGCATACCTTGTGGTTTGTCGGAGCCGGCTCAGAGCGCGTCAAGCGGACGGCGCCCGCGCAGAGCGTACTGAATGCAGATGCGCAGCCGCCGGAGCGCAAGGGCTGGATCAGCTCAACAACGAATCATCGTCTGAGTAATCCCCACCGCCCAAGTCGCTGTCGTCCATCAACCCCAGGCTGTCATCGCGCGCGGCGGTGGTGCTGCTGTCGCTGCCGTTGCCGCTGCCGTAGTAATTGTTGATCACCGTTTCCGTGGTGCCGCCCATTACCGGTTGCTGGCCAAAGAAGCCGCCACTGCCGCTGTTGTGGTGGAACAGGTTTTCGATGCCCTGGAACAGGAGCGCGCCGCCGGCCACACCGGCTGCCGTGGTGGCGACGCTGCCGAGCGTGCTGCCCAGCCCGCCGCTAAAGAAGCCTGAGCGCACCGGTTGCGCGGGCGCGGGTTGGGGCTGCGCTGGCATCTGCATGGGGGCGGCTTGCTGCGGGGTGTAGCCAGGGTTGGGCGCGGCGCCCGTGCCGGTGACATGGTTGCCCCAGTTGCTGGCCGGGTCCATGAACGATGTGTTGCGGCCAGCTTGTGCGGCCTGCAACTGGTTTTGCAGCGTGGCGATTTGCGCCTGGGCCGATGCCAGCGCGTGATCAAGCAGCATGGCGCGCTGCACGAGCAGGTAGGCGGCGTCGGGCTGGCGGGCGGCCGCTTCCAGAATGCGCGCTTCGGCCTGCGGGTCTTTTGCCCCGGCACGCGCTTGCGTCAGTTGGGCCAGGAAGTTTTCCAGGGCTTGCAGTTCTTGCGGGGACATGGTGGAGCCTTCGGGGTGGAGTGTGACGGCTCCACTGTAGGAAGCGAAGCTTAAGCCAGTATTAAAGACAACATGCCGCCAAGCTCACATGGCGCTGTGCCGGCATCGTCAGGGCATATAATGAAATTACTTTACAACTAAACTATTCATGACTAATGTAACACCGCATCAAACGCGGAGCCGTCATGAAGATCGTCTGTATTGGTGGTGGGCCGGCTGGCCTCTACTTTGCCCTGCTGATGAAGCTGCAGGACCCGTCACACGACATCACTGTGGTGGAGCGCAACCGGCCGTATGACACCTTCGGCTGGGGTGTGGTCTTCTCAGACCAGACGCTTGGCAACCTGCAGCGGGCCGATGCCAAGAGCGCCGCGCAGATTCTCGACGCCTTCAACCATTGGGACGACATTGAAGTCCACATCCGTGGCCAGGTGGTGCGCTCGGGCGGCCACGGCTTCTGCGGCATTGGGCGCAAGCGGCTGCTGAACATCCTGCAGGCGCGCTGCGAGGAAGAAGGCGTCAAGCTCGTCTTTGAAACCGATGTGCAAGATGACACAGCCTATGCAGATGCGGACCTCATCATCGCCAGCGACGGCCTGAACAGCCGCATCCGCACCAAGTACGCCGCCACGTATCAACCTGATATCGACACGCGCCGCTGCCGCTTTGTCTGGCTCGGCACGCACAAGCTGTTCGAGGCGTTCACGTTTGCGTTTGAGGAAACCGAGCACGGCTGGTTTCAGGCACACGCATACCGCTTTGACGACCACACCTCCACCTTCATCGTCGAGGCGCCGGAAGAGGTGTGGCGCAAGGCGGGGCTGGAGACAATGGAGAAGGAAGACGCCATCGCCTTCTGCGAGCGCCTGTTCGCCAAGCACCTTGATGGCAACAAGCTGATGTCCAACGCCACGCACCTGCGGGGCTCGGCGCAATGGATTCGTTTTCCGCGCGTGGTTTGCAGGCATTGGGTGCACACCAATGCGCACAACACGCCGGTGGTGCTGATGGGCGATGCCGCACACACGGCGCATTTCTCGATCGGCTCGGGCACGAAGCTGGCGCTGGAAGATTCGATTGAGCTGGCGCGCAGCATCGGCCAGCACGCGGGCAATTTGCGCGCTGGGCTTGAACACTACGAAGCCGCGCGCAGCGTGGAAGTGCTGCGCATTCAGAACGCGGCGCGCAACTCGACCGAGTGGTTTGAAAACGTAGACCGCTACGCCAACCTGCCGACCGAACAGTTTGCGTATTCGCTGCTCACACGCAGCCAGCGCGTCAGCCACGAAAACCTGCGCCAGCGCGACAAGCGGTATCTCGAACAGTTTGAAGACTGGATTGCCGGGCAGGCTGGCGCACCACGCGCGCCCGAGCACGGCCCGGTGCCGCCGATGTTCACGCCCTTTACCGTGCGCGGCGTCACGCTCAAGAACCGCGTGGTGGTGTCGCCCATGGCGCAGTACTCGTGCGAAGACGGCCAGCCGGCGGACTATCACCTCGTGCACCTGGGGGCGCGCGCCATGGGTGGCGCCGGGCTGGTCATGGCCGAGATGACCTGCGTGTCGCCCGATGCGCGCATCACGCCGGGCTGCCCAGGTTTGTGGAACACCGAACAGCGCGATGGCTGGGCGCGCATCGTGCAGTTCGTGCACGGCAACAGCGATGCGAAGCTGGGCATCCAGCTTGGGCACGCAGGCGCCAAGGGCTCGACGCGTGTGGCGTGGGAGGGTATCGACCTGCCGCTGGAGGAGGGCCGGAACTGGCCGATCGTGTCCGCATCCCCCCAGCAGTATCTGGATGGCGTGAGCCAGTGGTCGCACGCCATGACGCGTGATGACATGGACCGCGTGCGTGACGACTTCGTGCACTCGGCACGCTTGGCGGCAGAGGCTGGCTTCGACTGGCTGGAGCTGCACTGCGCGCACGGCTATCTGCTGTCATCGTTCATCTCGCCGCTGACGAACCAGCGCAATGACGCGTACGGCGGCTCGCTGGAAAACCGCCTGCGCTTTCCGCTGGAAGTCTTCCATGCGGTGCGCGAAGTGTGGCCGAGCACCAAGCCGATGTCGGTGCGTATTTCTGCGCACGACTGGGTGGAAGGCGGCATCACGCCGGACGATGCGGTGGCGATTGCACGCATCTTCAAGGCGGCGGGCGCCGACATGATCGACTGTTCGTCAGGCCAGGTCAGCAAGAAGGAGCAGCCGGTGTTCGGCCGCATGTTCCAGACACCGTTTGCCGATCGCGTGCGCAACGAGGCGGGCATCGCCACGATTGCCGTGGGCGCGATTTCCGAGGCGGACCACGTCAACAGCATCATCGCCGCTGGCCGTGCCGACCTGTGCGCCGTGGCGCGCCCGCACCTGGCCAACCCGGCCTGGACACTGAACGAAGCCGCGCGCATCGGTTACCTCGACATGCCATGGCCCAAGCAGTACCGCGCGGGCAAGCTGCAGTTGGAGCGCAATCTCGAACGTGAACGCGCGATGGCGGCGCAGGCGGCGGGGCTGTCTCCGCTGGAGCAGGCCAACCGCATGCAGGGGGTTTGAGATGGCGACATCCGCGATGCTGACAGGACACCATGCCGTTGTGACCGGTGCAGGCCGGGGGATTGGCGCGGCCATTGCTGCGCAGTTGGCCGCCCAGGGCGCCACGCTCACGCTGATGGGCCGCACCGCTGCCGCGCTCGAAGCCACCGCCAAGACGTTGCCCGACAGCGCTCGCGTACAGGTCGTCACGTGCGACGTTACGGATGGGGCGAGTGTGTCGACGGCGTTTGAGTCGGCCCGTGCGGGGCTCGGCACCATCTCCATCCTCGTCAATAACGCGGGGCAAGCCGAGAGTGCGCCGTTTGCCAAGACCACGCTTGACCAGTGGCAGCGCATGCTGGCCGTGAACCTGACGGGCACGTTCCTGTGCACGCAGGCGGCGCTGGCGGATGTGCAAGCGTCGGGCCGTGGCCGCATCGTCAACATTGCGAGTACGGCGGGGCAGCGCGGCTATGCATATGTGTCCGCCTATGTGGCGGCCAAGCATGGGGTGATTGGCCTGACGCGCGCGCTGGCGCTGGAGCTGGCGGCGCGCGGCGTCACCGTCAATGCGGTGTGCCCCGGCTACACCGAAACCGACATCGTGCGCGAGAGCATTGACCGCATCGTCGCGCGCACCGGCCGCAGCGCAGAAGAGGCGCGCGCCGAGCTGACCAAGGGCAACCCGCAAGGCAGGTTGGTGACGCCGGATGAAGTGGCGAATGCGGTGTTGTGGCTGTGCTCCGACGGCGCATCGTCCATCACCGGGCAAGCCATCTCGGTATCCGGTGGGGAGGTGATGTGAGCAAGCCCCGCAAGACTGCACTCGCCACCCGCACGTCCGGCTACCACAAGGTTGTGCAGGCATTGGGCGACGAACGCATCGGCCTGGAAGCGCGCGCACAGGCAGACGACCACATGGACGTAAAGATCTGGCTGCGCCTGCTGGCCTGCAGCACGCAGATCGAGCAGCAGATCCGCCAGCGCCTGCGCACGCGGTTTAACACCACGCTGCCGCGCTTCGACTATCTGGCCCAGCTTGATCGCCACCCCCATGGCCTGCGCATGAACGTGCTGTCGCGCTATCTGATGGTGACCGGCGGCAATGTCACCGGCCTGACCGATCAGCTGGAGAAGGAAGGGCTTGTCAAACGCGAAGCCGATCCGGATGATCGCCGGTCCTTTCGCGTGCTGCTGACCGATGCCGGCCGCAGGGACTTTGCCGAGATGGCCGCCGAACATGAACGCTGGCTGATCGAGATGTTCGAAGGCTTGGGGCTAGCCAACAAAGATGCGCTGTACGCGCAGCTAGGCCACCTGCGCGTGCACCTTGCGCAGCGCGAGGAAGAGCTGGACGCCCGTGATGATCAACCTCAAACAAACGCGACCAAACCATGACTGACCGTATTGATCCGGCGCTCTTGACCGGCAACCGCCGCCCGCTCGCAGGCTATCAGGCCAAACACTTCTTGTGGAGCGTGGAGGGCGGCGTTGCCACCATCACGCTCAACCGGCCCGAGCGCAAGAACCCGCTCACGTTTGATTCGTACGCCGAGCTGCGTGATTTGTTCCACCAGCTCAAGTGGGCGGACGATGTCAAAGCCGTCGTGCTGGCGGGCGCGGGCGACAACTTCTGTTCCGGCGGCGATGTGCACGAAATCATCGGCCCGCTGGTGCAGCTGAAGGCGCCCGAGCTGCTGATGTTCACGCGCATGACTGGTGAACTGGTGAAGACGATGCGGGCGTGTCCGCAGCCGATCGTCGCTGCCATTGATGGCGTGTGTGCGGGCGCGGGTGCCATCCTGGCGATGGCTTCGGACTTGCGACTGGGCACCGTGCGCAGCAAGACCGCTTTTCTCTTCAACCGCGTCGGCCTGGCGGGTTGCGACATGGGCGCCTGCGCGATCCTGCCGCGCATCATCGGTCAGGGCCGTGCGAGCGAGCTGCTCTACACCGGCCGTTCGATGAGCGGCGAAGAGGGCGAGCGCTGGGGCTTCTTCAACCGCCTTTGCGAACCCGCCGAGGTACTGGCCCAGGCGCAAGCGCTCGCGGCTAGCCTGGCCGCGGGCCCCACCTTCGCCAACGGCATCACCAAGACGATGCTGCACCAGGAATGGACCATGACGATCGAGCAGGCGATTGAGGCGGAAGCCCAGGCGCAGGCCATCTGCATGCTGACCGAAGATTTCTCGCGTGCGTACCACGCGTTTGTCGCCAAGCAAAAACCGGTGTTCGAGGGGAACTGACATGAGCGACACGGATTATCTGCAGTGGCCCTTCTTTGACGACAAGCACCGCCAGCTTGCGACCGAACTCGACGCCTGGGCGACCCAGCACATCCCGCACGATCACGGCCCCGATGTGGATGCCGAGTGCCGCGCGCTGGTGAGGCAGCTTGGGCAAGCGGGTTGGTTGCGCCACGCGGTGGGCGGAACGGTGCATGGCGGCGCAGGCGGGATGACGAACCTGCGCATCGACACGCGCGCCGTCTGCCTGATCCGCGAAACGCTGGCGCGCCATTCCGGCCTTGCCGACTTTGCATTTGCGATGCAAGGGTTGGGCTCAGGTGCGATCTCGCTGCACGGCACGCCGGAGCAGCGTGAGCGTTATCTGACGAAGGTGGCGTGTGGTGAAGCCATCTCTGCCTTCGCGCTGTCCGAGCCTGACGCCGGTTCCGACGTGGCGGCCATGGCTTGCGCCGCGCGCGAGGATGGCACGGACTACGTGCTCGACGGCGAGAAGACGTGGATTTCCAACGGCGGTATTGCAGACTTCTATGTTGTGTTCGCCCGCACAGGGGAGGCGCCGGGCTCGCGTGGCATCAGCGCGTTCATCGTTGAAGCAGAGACGCCGGGTTTCGAAATTGCCGAGCGCATCAACGTGATTGCGCCGCACCCACTCGCACGCTTGCGCTTTACCAATTGCCGCATCCCGGCCAGCCAGCGTGTGGGCGCGGCGGGCGAGGGCTTCAAGGTCGCCATGCGCACACTGGATGTGTTTCGCACGTCCGTGGCGGCGGCGGCACTCGGCTTTGCGCGCCGCGCGCTTGATGAAGCGCTCGCGCGTGCCACCACCCGCAAGATGTTCAACGGCGTGTTGGCCGACTTCCAGCTCACGCAGGCCAAGCTCGCGCAGATGGCCACGGCTATCGACAGCGCGGCGCTGCTGACCTACCGCGCCGCGTGGCAGCGTGACCAGGGCCGCAACGTAACGCGCGAAGCCGCCATGGCCAAGTTGACCGCCACCGAGAACGCACAACAGGTGATTGACGCCGCTGTGCAGATGTGGGGCGGCTTGGGCGTGGTGAGCGAGCAGCCGGTCGAACGCCTGTATCGCGAGATTCGCGCGCTGCGCATCTACGAAGGCGCAACCGAAGTGCAGCAACTCATCATCGCGCGCGAACTGCTGCGTGCATCAGCGCCTGCCAAGCCCTGATCGATACCCGACCCGCCAGAGACGGAGAGTTCGCCATGCCCAGCGCCCATATCGACACTTTCGCCCGCGACCGTCTGCCGCCGGCGGAGCTGCAACCGGTCTACCGCTTCGACCTGCCAGCGCTGCAGTTTCCGGCGCAGCTCAATTGCGCGACCGAGCTGCTCGACAATCGTGTCGCTGCCGGTGAGGGCGAGCGCCTGTGCATTCAGGCCCCCGGCATCCGCTGGACCTATGCGGACTTGCAGGAACACGCCAACCGCATCGCCAACGTGCTGGTGCACGAGATGGGCGTGGTGCCGGGCAACCGCGTGCTGCTGCGCTCGCCCAACAGCCCCATGCTGGCGGCGTGCTGGTTTGCCGTGATGAAGGCGGGCGCGATTGCGGTGGCGACCATGCCGCTGCTGCGCGCCAAGGAGCTGGGGCAGATTCTGGACAAGGGCGAGATCGGCTTCGCGCTATGCGATGCACGGTTGATTGATGAGCTGCGTGGTGCAGTGGCGCAAGCCGCCAAGCCGGTGCAGACGCTGTGCTTTCACGACGACACGCACGAAGGGCTGGAGGTGGCCATGGCACGCCAGCCGGCCACCTTCACCAATGTCGATACGTCTGCCGACGATACGTGCCTGCTCGCCTTCACTTCCGGTACGACCGGTGTGCCAAAGGCGACGATGCATTTTCATCGCGACATCATGGCGATCTGCGCATGCTGGCCGCCGCATGTGCTGCAGCCGCGCGCCGATGACGTCTTCATCGGCAGCCCGCCGATGGCGTTCACGTTCGGGCTGGGCGGCCTGCTGCTGTTTCCGATGAGCGCGGGGGCATCGACGGTGCTGCTGGAGAAGGCGTCGCCCAACGATCTGGTGGATGGCATTCGCACGTTTGGGGCGACGGTGCTGTTCACCGCGCCAACCACCTACCGCGCCATCGCCGCGCGTGGGAATGAGCTACGCGCCACGCCACTGCGCCGCTGCGTTTCTGCTGGCGAAGCATTGCCTGTTGCCACGCGCACGCTGTGGAAGAACGCCAGCGGCATCGAGCTGATTGACGGTATTGGCGCGACGGAGATGCTGCACATCTTCATCTCCGCTGCTGATGCTGACGTGCGCCCCGGCGCAACCGGCAAGGCTGTCCCCGGCTATGTTGCGCGCGTGGTGGATGATGAAGGCAACCCCGTGCCGCCGGGCACGGTGGGCCGCCTGGCGGTGCGGGGCCCGACCGGCTGCCGCTATCTTGCCGACGACCGCCAGCGCGCTTACGTGCGCGACGGCTGGAACCTCACCGGCGACGCTTATGTGATGGACGAAGAAGGTTACTTCCACTACCACTCCCGCACTGACGACATGATCATCTCGTCGGGCTACAACATTGCCGCGCCCGAGGTGGAAGATGCGTTGATGCAGCATCCGGCCGTGGCCGAGTGTGGTGTGATTGGCGAGCCGGACGAAGAGCGCGGCCAGATCGTCAAAGCCTTTGTGGTGCTGCACCCCGGCAACGAAGCGGGGCCCGAGATGGTCAAGACGCTGCAGGATTTTGTGAAGCAGACGGTGGCGCCGTACAAGTACCCGCGCGCCATCGAGTTCCGCGCGAGCCTGCCGCGCAGTGAAGTCGGTAAGCTCTTGCGTTATCGCCTGCGTGAGCACGACAAACCATGAACCGCTATCACTTCGAGCGCGCCGCGCGCATCCGCTTTGCACATTGCGACCCGGCCGGCATCGTCTACTTTCCGCAGTACCTCGTGCTGTTCAACGGCCTGGTCGAAGACTGGTTTACCGATGGGCTGGGCATCTCGTATGCGCAGATGCTGGGCCCGCGACGCATCGGCCTGCCCATCGTCAAGCTGCACTGCGAGTTCAGCGCCATCAGCCGCATGGGCGACGATGTGCAGTTCAAGTTGAGGCTGGAGCGGCTCGGCAATGCATCGCTCACGTTGGGCCTGGATTGCTGGGCGGACGACGAACAGCGTGTGCGCTCGCAGCAGGTTCTGGTGTTTACCGATCTCAATACGCATCGCGCGATGCCGATGCCGCCCGACGTGCGGCAGGCGATTGAGGCGAGCGTTCAACAGTAGAAACAATCGCAATAGAAGGAATCGCATCATGCAAGCTCTCCTCCCTCCTGGCTGGCCGCGTCCGAAGGGCTATGCCAACGGTGTGTCCGCACGTGGGCGCATGATCTTCGTGGCCGGCATGATCGGCTGGGACGCGCAGGGCGTGTTCCACACGGATGACCTTGCCGGACAGGTGCGCCAGGCGCTGCAGAACATCGTCGACGTGCTTGCTGCCGGCGATGCCAAGCCCGAGCACATCGTACGCATGACGTGGTACGTGACCGACCGGCGCGCCTACGTGGCTGCGTATCCCGAGATCGGCCAGGCTTTCCGCGAGCTGATCGGCAGCTTCAGCATTGCGATGACGGCGGTGGAGGTGTCAGCGCTGGTGGAGGACCGGGCCAAGGTTGAGATTGAGGTGACGGCGGTGGTGCCGGACCAGGTTTTATGCGCGCGGTAACGGGAGACAAAAAAAGGCTGTACCAAGTCCGCCCATTGATGGTTTCGGCCAACGCATTGTCGTCGCTGTCCATGGCTGCCAACCGAGGGTTCGACGCCGGCCCCGGCCGGCCTTTTACGTGATCTTCAAATTCTCGACGGCCCCGCATCGCTCCGGGGCTGTGCGACCTCAATATCAGTGCGCGGTGCTGGCGGCCCTCTGTCGAACGAGCAGCACGCTGACCAGAATGAACCCGACAAGCGCGGCCGAAGCGGAGTAACGACTGAGCGCCAAGCCGCCCGCGTTCAGGGGTTTGTCTAAGAAGTCGCCCACCACGGCGCCCAGCGGGCGGGTCAGGATGAACGCGGCCCAGAACAGCAGCGTGCGCGACACGCTCGTCCAGAAGTAGGCCGCCGCGATCAAGGCCAGCAGCCCACCGAACACGATGGCCGCGCCGGTGTACCCCAAGCCTGCGGAGTCGGCGGTCCAGTCGCCCAACGCTGTCCCTAACGTCTGCGAGAACATGATCGTCACCCAGTAGAACGCCTCGGCCTTTGGCGTGCTGACGGTGCTGACCGAGATAGAGCCGAGCGTGCGATGCCAGAGAATGAGCGAGCCCAGCAGCAATATCAGCAGCAGGCTCGAACCGCCGGCGTATCCGATGCCGAGCGACCGATCCGCAAAATCGGCCAGCGTTGTGCCGACGGTGGTCGTGGCGATGATGGTCGTCCAGTAGAGAAACGGACGGAACGCCTTGGCCTTGATCTGCGCCATCACCAGTGCCAGGAAGATCGCCGCGAAGATGACGGTGCTGAGCAGGTAGCCCATGTTCATGGACATCGAGACAGCATCGCCCCCGGTTTCTCCGAGCGTCGTTGCGGCGATCTTGATGATCCAGAATCCGAGCGTGACTTCGGGCACTTTGGCCAGGGCGGCCTCTGTTCGACTGAGTGGTTTGCTGATTGCCATTGTTTGATCTCCCAGGCGGATGCAAGTGACGGTGTGACTGACTCTGGTTGGCAAGTTTGCTCCTCCAGACTTAGCGCTTTCATAGCGGCACTTTCTGTGCCTTGTGCTTCTTTGATAGCGCTTGAACAGCGCGCAGATTGTTCTCTAAGTACCAGACCGGATTGCATTTGCCTGTTAAGCATTCATCATCTTGAAGCGTGGTGTTACGTCCGCTTGTGCGTGAACCGCCAGATAGGATTGGCACGAGGATTCGTATGAAGGCATTGATTGTTGAGGATCAAGATCGGTTGGGCCGTTTCCTCCAGCAAGGACTGACGGAGTGCTCCTATACGGTCACATTGGTGCGCACCTGTGCGGCGGCCACCGATGCCATTGTGGAGTCCTCGTATGACGTGGTGATTCTGGATCTGGGGCTGCCGGATGGCGATGGCCTTGATCTTCTCCACACATGGCGCAAGGGCGGCTTCCAGGAGCCAGTGCTGATTCTGAGCGCACGTGATGGCGTACAGGATCGCGTGAAGGGTCTGGACATCGGCGCCGATGATTACCTCGCAAAGCCATTCAGCCTGGAAGAGCTTCTTGCACGAGTGCGGTCCCTGGTTCGCCGCCATTCCGCTGTCAAGCAGGTGGTGCTTGAGCATGCCGGCATCTGCCTGGATCTGCTCAGTCACACCGTCACGCTCAATGGCAAGGCGGTCGACCTGACCAGCCGCGAATACGCGCTGCTTGAAGTCTTTATGCAGAACCAAGGGCGGATCCTGCCGCGCACGTTGATCTCGGAGAAGATCTGGTCGGCGCATTACGATGTTGATACGAATCTGCTCGACGTCTATATGAGCCGGCTGCGTGCCAAGCTCGAGGTACCGGGAAGGCCGCTTTTCAAGACCGTGCGCGGTGTGGGGTACCAGCTCCTTTGATGCCACGCGGCTGCCTCGCGCGCGTCGACCACGTCGGCGTGAAATCAATTGCGAATGGGTTGCCGCCCAGCCGGCGCTGCATGAGCATGCCCAGCGCCGTTGATGGCGCAAGCCCGCACAGGTGGATGGGGCGCGGCCCAGTTGCTGTCCAACCCGAGCAGAGCGTGTGATCCTGACAAGCCTGTCTGCCAGCCCGCGGCGCTTACGTTGTGGGGCGGTGACTGCGCCGCGGGCGGTTGCGGTGGCTGCTGCTTATTGATCGAGTTTCTTCAGTTCCTCCTTCACCACCTCAGGCTGCAGCGGAATGAAGACGCGTTCGTTGGCCACCGCCTGCTGACCTTCCTGGCTCAGCACCAGCTTGAGGAATTCCTTCACCTTGGGTTCAAGCGGCTTACCGGGAGCCTTGTTGACATAGATGTAGACGTAGCGGCTGAACGGATAATTGTGCGCATAGACGCTCTCCACCGTCGGCGCATAGCACGTGCCGCCTTGCGTGGAAGAGAGCTTCAGGACCTTGACGTTGGGCGTGACGTTTGCCATCAGTGCGTAGGTCAGGCCGCCGGGGTGCGTGGCCATGTCTTCCGCTGCAACGGTAAAGGCGTGCGTGAAACCCTTGCCTTTGACAAACTGGATGTTGTCTTTGTATTCGCCACCGTGCATGGCGACTTCCTTGAAGTACTGCTCAATGCCGTTGACCGGTTTCAGGCCATAGAGATGAATGGGGCGGGACGCCCAATCACCCGTCGCACCGAGGTCGCCCCAGGTATTGACTTCCTTGTAGCCGAGCTTGCGCGTCTTTGAATAGATAGCATCGAGTTGCGGCAGGCTCAGGCAGTCGATCGGGTTGTCCTTGTCAACAAGGATGATGCTGGCGGCCGTCTTGCCCAGCGAGCCGACGCTGCCGGTGGCGACTTTGATCTCGAGCGGCGCATAGCCGAACTTATCGACAAAGGCCTTGCGCTCGGCGGGGAACATCTCACGGCCGACGGGCGCAAGCTGCCCCTTGCCCGAGACGAGGCCCGGAGCACCTGCGCCGGAAGCGCGCAGATCCATCGTCAGCGACAGGCGCGGATACTGCTTGCGATAGATCTTGGTCCACTCCATCACCATCTCATCCATGATGTCGGCGCCGACGATTGCCAGTTCTTCCTCGGGGTGGCTTTCGACCGGGCCCGGATTCCACGTCGGAATCGATGGGTCGGCCTTCAGCGCATGTTCCGGCGCGGCGTACTTCAGTGCATGGGCGGGTACGGCACTCAGCGCGCAGAGGGCGGCTGCGATACTGACGGCCAGGGTGGCTGTCCTTCTCATGGATGTCTCCTAGTATGGGCGTCAACGCTCAATCGGGCGTGATCCTCTCTACCTTAGAAGCCCCATCCGAATGCAGGATGAATGTGACCTGAAGATTCGTTCAGGATTGGGCGTGGCAAACGCGCAAGGCGTGCACGTCTGCCACGGCCGTCTGATTACAGATCGAACTTGACGTTGAACTTGATGGTGCGGTCCATGCCGATGCCGTAGGTGCCGGTCGTCACGGAGTTCCAGTAGCGCTTGTTGGCGAGGTTGTCGATCGCAAGCTGGAACGTCGTGCGGCGCCCCTGGATGCGGGTGGTGTAGCTGGCGCCAATGTTGTACAGGCTGTAACCCGGGATGTAGCCCTGGTTTTGCGCATTGACCGGCCGTTTCGAGATCAGCGCAATGCCGCCGCGCAACGTCAGGCCAGGCATTGCGGCAGGGCTGTACGAAACGCCGAGGTTGCCGGTCCAGTCTGGCGTGTTCTCCGGCACCATGCCGTTGATCAGCGGCTGCTTGGGTGCCTCCTGCCGGGCCTTCAGACGCAGCACGGCCGCGTGGATGCGCCAGGCGCGGTTGATCTCATACGTTGCCGTTGTCTCGACACCCTTGTATGACAGGTCGCCGTTGTAGCCGAAGATGTTGGTCACCGGGTCGGTCACGGCGTTGCCGCGCGTGATCTCGAAATACGACGCACTGACCGACAGCCCCTTGAAGAACGAATCTCGGATGCCGAATTCCTTCTGCTTTGAGATGGCTGGCGCCAGGATCACGTTCGCGTTTGCGGCATTCGCGGGCGCCGTGCCACCGGCTTCGAGACCCTGCATGTAGCTGGCGAACAGCGTCGTGGTGGGCAGCACGTCGAACAACACGCCATACGCCGGCGAGAACACATGGTTCTGCGATGTGGCGGAGCCGACTTCCTCCGTGTCCAGCACCTGGCGCGCCCCCACCAGCAGCTTCAGCCGCTTGGTGAGCGCGATCGTGTCGTAGGCATACACGGCCTCGTCGGAACTCGTCTGCGATGGGCTGGTTACCCCGGGCTTGGTATAGACCGGCGGGTTGAGAACGATTGGGTCAAAGATGTTCTGGCGCTGCGGCAACGTCATGTTCTGCACGTCTGCTGCCAGCGAATAGCGCGACGTGCGCGAGACGCCAACGGTGAGGTCGTGCGTGACGGGCCCGGTCGCAAAGTGGCCAAGCACCTCCGTGCGGAAGAAGGTGTTGCGATACGCGTTGGTGACTGGCTGCACGTTCACCAGGCCATTGGCGCCGGTGTTCAGGTCGTAACCAGAGATGCGCACGGTGGTGCGGTGGCGGTGCGAACCCGAATAGCCGAGCTGGGTGAAGACCTTCCAGTCATCGCTCAGTTGGTAGTCGGCGCGGCCCTGCCAGTTGAAGGTCTCGGGGGTGTAGAGGTCCCACCGGCCGGACAGCAGGTTTCTCGGGTCCGGCACCGGCGTAATCGGCACGACGCCGTTGACGGCCGGCTTGAGCGAGATGCCCGCCTGCTCCGGCACCTGGCGGCGGTAGTACTCGAAATCGCTCTGGAAGGTGAGCCGGGACGTGGCCTTCAGATCCAGGCCGAGGCTGACGAACTCGCCGTCGCCCCCCAGGTCATGGACGCCGTTTTCATAGTGGGTGGCCGATGCGTTCAAGCGCACGCCAAGCTGTTTTTCCGGGCCGTACCGGCGGCCGATGTCGATGCTGGCGCCGTACTGCCCAAACGCATTGCCGGCCAGGCCCAAGGTGGTGACGTCTTGCGGGCCCGCGCGCTTGGTCACGAAGTTGATGATGCCGGCCGGGCTGGCCACCCCGAACATGAGCGCGTTGGCACCCTTGAGCGTTTCGACACGCTCTTTGTTCTCGGTCGGGTTTGTGATGACGCCGGTGATCGGCAGGCCGCCGTCCAGGCGATAGTTGGAGAACAGGTTGAGCTTGATACCACGAATGGCAAATGCATCGTTGGCGCTGCCTGCCGAGTTGGTCGACACCACGCCCGCCACGTTTTTGATCGCGTCCGAATACCCTTCCTGCGTCTGGCTAAGTGCGTGGCCGGACGACACCTCCTTGGTCATCGGCAGGCTTTGCTCGTTGGCGAGCTCCGGCTTGTTGTACTCCTTCATGGCGTCGCTGCGCGGGGCCACGCCCGCGGCAGCGTACGGGGCATCCAGCCCGGACGCGATCGAGATGCGTTCGCGCAAACCGCCAGCGATGCGCTCGGCCTGCTTGCGCAACGCCTCCGTATCGGTGCGCGAGGTGTACGGAAACACGACAGCCAGTACACCGATCGTGGTTCCCACCGCGTCCTTGACCGGCACCTTCCATTCATAGCGAGCGCCACGTGCGTCGACGGCTCCGTGGGGCTTGCCGCTTTCAATGACGGCAAGATCACCGGGCTCCGCTGGTTTGCCATATCGGCCAATGTTGGAGGCGGTGATGGGATAACCCGAGACCTTCGCTGTGCGCGCGTGCAGCGCCAGAACCTCCACCCCGGGATACTTTTCGAGCGCGTCGTCGATCAGGAACTGCGCGTAGGACTCGGTGGGGATGCGTTCGTCGAGCTGCATCGGCGCCGTCAGGCTCTCAGGATCGAGAATGCGGCGGCTGAGGTCATTGCGATACTGCGCGGCCTGACGCAGGAGGGCGTCTTCATCGGTACCCGGCGCATAGGGGAACGTCAGCTCCGCAATGCCAATGGGCCGCCGCGCGATGTCGAACAGCGGCAGCGTCACCTCGACGTTCTGGTCACCCTTGCGGTTGATTTCGACGAGTGCGCGGCCCGTGCGGAACACGGCCACATCTTCGGGGCTGGAAGGCGCGCCCACGAGTGCGGGTGTTCTCGATGCCACGATCGTGAGCTGCGATGCGCCCGGCATTGCGGCGTGCAGCTCAATGCCGACGAGTTGCGGATGCAGCCGCGCATAACTGTCGACGAGGTACTGCGCATAGGATTGCGCACTGTCTTTGCTATTGCCCCGGCTGTCCTGCGCGCTGGACGCTTGTGCGTCCGCGGCCAGCGCCCGCATCTGCGGGATCGCCAACAGGATGGCCAGGGCCAGGGTTGTTTTGGCCAGCTTCATCGTGTCTCCACCTTTATTTTTGCCCGGCCTGTCGTGTCGGCCTGGTGCGTCTAAGTGCTGCCTGACCGATGCCGCCGCGTTTCTCCAGACCCCTTCGCGCTGGCGCTGCGGCATCGGCCTGCTTCAGCAGGTATGCGGCTTCATCAGTTGCCGCGTCCGTCCACCAATGCGCGCGCCTTGGTCACTTGCCACGCGCGCAGCGGCACGTAGCGCGCATGGTCGAGCACAACCTGTTGCCCCTCGCGGCTGAGCACAAACTTCAGAAACTCCTCCAGCGCCGGGGGCAGCGGCTTGCCTGGGGCCTTGTTGGTGTTGAAGTAGGTCAGGCGGCTGAGCGGATACGTGGCCAGGGCGACGTTCTCGTAAGTGGGTGCCTGCGGCGTGTCGCCCGCTTTCTCGACCAGCGGCACGAGCTTGACGGGGGCGTCCATGTAGGCCATGCCCGAATACCCGATGGCGTAGCGGTCTGCTGCGACGTTCTTGGCCATGGGGAATACGACCTTCTCGAACTTGATGCCGTCGCGCCATTCGCCGCGCTTGCCGTCCAGGCTAAGCACGCGTTGGCGCACGAATTCCTCGAAGCCGTTCCATGGGCGGATGCCGTACAGATTGACCGGCTTGTCGGCCCATTCGCCGGTCAGGCCAAGGTCGCCCCATTTGGTGATGGCGGCGCCTCCGCGAGCATGCGTTGACGAGTACATCTGGTCGAGCTGCTTGAAGGTGATCTGCTCGATCGGGTTGTCCTTGTTGACAATGAAGGCAACGGTATCGAGCGCGCCGAAGTGCCGGTATGAGCCCCCCGAGATCGGCACGCTCAGCGGGTCGTAATTGAACTTGGCCTTGAATTTGTTGATGTCATCCGGCTTGAGCTCACGCGAGACGAAGACGAAGTCCAGGTCGCCCTTGATCAGTTCGATGGCACCCAGGCTGCCGGCGTACGGCGGCGAGATCGAGATGTTGACATTCGGGTAGTAGGTCTTGAACTTCTCCATCCACTTCTGCGCCAGAACCACCATCACGTCAGAGGCCGCGCCCTTGAAGGTGCCGCTGATGTTGATGTCGCGGCGCGGCTGATAGGACGGGAGTTGTGCGTCCAGCATCGGCTGCAGCACTTCCGGCGCCGGCAGATCGCGTCCGTGCTCCACACCCGCCTTGGCTTGCGCTTCAGTCTGCGGTTTGTTGGTCGGGGTGGTTGGCGTGACCCAGGTCAGCATGGGGGTCGTGCCCTGTTGCGCCTGAGCGTGGGCCGGCACGAACACTGCCAGCCATGCAACTGCGGCCAGCGCTGTGGCGCTGAGCTTGATGGATCGTTTCATGAACTTGGTCTCCTTGTGTTGTCGTTGTATGCAGGTTCGTGTTCGGCTTCCAGCTCAGTTGAGTCTGGCAAGTTCTTCCTTCACCTCTTGCGCGGTCAGGGGGTAGTAGCCGGAGTACAGGATGGGCTCTTGACCCTGCCGACTGAGCACGTAGCGCAAGAACGCTTTGATAGCCGCAGGCAGCGGTTGGCCCGGGTTGCGCCGCAGACGGATGTACATGTAGCGCGTGAGCGGGTAGCGGCCGCTCGATGCGGTTTCGTGCGTCCCGCTGATGGCGGGGCTGCCTGTGTCCCGGGCAATCGGGACGGGCTTCAGCCCCGGCCCGCCGTCTTCGAAGCCGCCGAAGCCTATTGCCCCGGTATCGGCCGCGATGGCTTTGGCGGTGTCGGCCACAGATGCCTCGTGCACGGCATTGCTCCAGACGCCGCCCTTGAGCGCCATGATCTGCATCGACATGGCGTTCGGCGTGATCAAGGGCGGCACGTCGAGCGTGATCGGCCGGTCCGCCCATTCACCCGTCAGGCCAAGCTGGCCCCAGCGCGTGATAGTGGGCGAGTGGCCGAAGATGTCGGCCAGCTGCTGCATCGTGAGGCGCTCGATCGGATTGCCCGCATTCACGAACACCGCTTGCGCCGTGGTGCGCTGCTGGGTGTCGAACCCGCCGCGCGCGACCCGGATCTCGAACGGCACGTGCCCGGCATTCAACTGGGTGAACGATGCCGTCTCGTCGGGCCAGAGCTCGCGGCCCATGGGGGCCAGATCGGTTTCGCCGGCCATCAGGGCATGGAAGCCGTTCAGCGTGCCGAGATGTTCCCAGCGGTCGCCCTTGCGCACGCCGGGCTGCAGCGCGTGGAAGTCGTGCATCCACCGTTCCATCAGCGACTTCATGCCGTCGCTGCCGATGCTGCGGATCTCGCCCTTGAGCGGCGCGCCTGCCACGTAGCGGGGCAGGGCCGGATCGAGTGTGGCGCGGTAGCCGTCCAGCTTGGGCAGCTCCTGCGCGATGGCGTCGGCGGCTAGCGGTGCAAAGCCGGACTGGCGCGCCACGATCTGCTGCCCCTCAGGGCTCAACGCAAAGCGGACGAATTCCAGGACCGCTGGCGGCAGCGGGGAGTCCGGCCGTTTGTTGAATGCCAGGAAAACGGGCTTGCCATCGCGCAGCGCCACACGCACGAGCACCGGGGTCTTCATCATGTCACCCGCGAACTGGTGCGCATACGGTGCAAGCTCGGCCGGCAGGGGCGGGCGCGTCATCGGCGCAACGTCTGCGAGTTCGAACATCAGCGCGCCGATGGCGGCGGCATTACCGACATGCTGCCAACGCGGGCCACGAGAGATGCCCGGCTGCTGCTGGTGCAATGCCTGCAGCCATGCGTTCATCAACGGGCCCATCTCACGGCTGCCGATGCTGGACACCGTCGTGGTATCGGCCGGCTGTGCGGATACGGCGGCTGTCGCGCAGGCGGTGCCGGCCAACAGGGTTGCCAACAAGGTTGCCAACAGCAGCGGGCCGAGCGTGCTCCGGAACCTCGGCATCATGGGTCGATCTCCTCAAGTGCCGGCGTTGCGGCAACGCGGGTCTGCAGTTCGTCGCGCAGTGCAACGGCGTGGGCTGTCAGGGCTTTCGCGTCCTGACCGCTACCGTAGGCGTAGCCGACGTTCAGTGTGCCGATTGCAATGCCGCTGCGGTTGCGGATCGGCAGGTCAACGCCAAAGCGCTTGCCGTTCGAGTACACGCCGGTGATCGGTGCGGTGGCGCCCAGCACCTTCATGTCGTCCGCATCCGCCTTCTTGCCGTGGCGTCCGAAGGTGGAACCCAGCAAGACAAGGTCGCCCTTGGGTTGAACCCGCGCCCGCAAGGCCAGCACCGTGACTTCCGGGTGGCGTTGAAGGGCTTCTTCGATCAGGGTTTGCGCTCGGGACTTGGTGGTCACGAGCGGTACAAACGGGTAGGGGTCCATCAGGTTGGCGAGGCTGAGGATGCGTCGTGACAGAGCGTCGCGGATGACGCCTGCGATGCGCTCAAATTCGGCATGGTTGCCGCCAACCGGATAGCGCCACACCAGGCCGAGACTGCCAACGGTCTGGCCACCGACATCGTGCAACGGCAACTCGATTTCGATGCGCTTGTTGCCCTGGTCCATTGCCACGTGCGGCTTGCCGGTGGCGATCACGTCGAGGTCGTCGGCATCGGCGGGCTTGCCGATGCGACCAATGTTGGAGGCAATGACGACGTTGTCCGCCGCGTTGGGCGGGGTCACGTGCATCACCACGGCCCGGAGATCGGGGTGCTGCGCGACCGTGCGGTCGACGAGTTCCTGTGCGTAGCTTTTCACCGGAAACGACGCCGGCAGTTGTGCAAGCGCTGCCGATGCGCCAACGAGCGCCAGGGCAGCGACGGCGCATTTCGGGACCGTCGCGGCCAAGACTCGGGCTCTTGTTATTTCGATCGTCATGATGAGGTCTGTTGGTTGGACGCTGACCGCGAACGTGGAGGAAGGGTTCGCCGGTTTTCAGTGAACCCCACCGGACTCAGTGCGTGTCCTGCAGCGGGGCCGGGCGCCACTTGGCCAGGCGCGTTTCAACCATCGTCATCAGGTATTCAGCCGCAAGCGCGACGACCATGATGATGACGATGGCCGCATACATCCCGGCCGCGTCAAACGAGCCTTTCGCGATGTTGATCAGCAGGCCGATGCCGTAACGTGCGCCCACGAATTCACCGACGATGGCACCGACGATGGCAAAACCAAAGCTGACGTGCAGTGACGCAAAAATCCAGCTCATGGCCGACGGAATCACCACCGAGCGCGTCAGTTGCCAGCCGCGTGCACCGAGAATCTGCGCATTGGCCAGCAGGTTGCGGTCTGCCTCGCGCACGCCCTGGAATGCGTTGGCAAACACCACGAAGAACACCATCACGAACGACAACGCCACCTTGGAGGTCAGCCCCAGCCCGAAGATCATGATGAAGATCGGTGCCAGCACCACGCGCGGCACCGAGTTGATCACCTTGATGTAGACCGAGAACACATCCGACAGCATGCGGTTGCGCCCCAGCGCGATGCCCGCGATGATGCCGGCCACCGCGCCCGTGATAAAGCCCAGCATCGACTCCTCCATGGTCACCCACAGGTGGTACCACAGCGGGCCATCAGACGTGCCTTCGGTCAGCCAGGTATAGAGGCGCGAGACGATCTCCGATGGCTTGGAGAAGAAAAACTCGTCGATCAGCTTCGTGCGGACCAGCACTTCCCAGCCGCCCAGGAAGACGACGAGGATGAAGTAGCGCCAGAAGTAGACCGTCTGCTTTCGGCGCTTAGCGCTGCGCGCGGCCGCGGCCTCGATCTGTGCCTCGGACGGGACCGACACGCCGACCGGGGACTTGAGCGTGGCATTGCTGTTCATGCTGCCTCCTTGGCCACGCGCGCTTCTTCCTGCGAGGCACCACGTTGTACTTCTTCACGCAGGTCATTCCAGATCGTGCGTGAGATGTCGATGAATTGCTCGTCGTAGCGGATTTCGCTTGCGATGCGCGGGCGCGGGATGTCAATCGTGTACACCGACTTGACGGTGGCCGGGCCGGACGTCAGCACATACACCTTGTCTGCCAGGGTGATGGCTTCCTCCAGGTCGTGCGTGACGAACACCACTGACGCCTTCGATTGCGACCACAGGCGCAGCAGCTCGTCGTGCATCAGCACGCGGGTCTGCACGTCGAGCGCGGAGAACGGCTCGTCCATCAGCAGGATCTGCGGGCCGTTGATGAAGGTCTGCGCCAGCGAAACCCGCTTGCGCATGCCGCCGGAGAGCTGGTGTGGAAACTTGGTCTCGTGCCCGGTCAGATTCACGCGTGCCAGCCATTGGCGGGCACTCGCGTACGCTTCTTCCTTCGAGACACCACGAAACAGCGGCCCCGCGACGACGTTGTCGATCACGCTGCGCCAGGGGAACAGCGCGTCGGTCTGGAAGGCGAACCCGATGCGGCTGTCGATGCCGTCGATTGGGCCGCCGAACAGGCGCACCTCACCGGCAGAGGGTTTGGCCAGGCCGGTGATGAGGTTCAGCGTGGTGGATTTGCCGCAGCCGGTCGGGCCAACAACGGCAACGAACTCGCCGCGCTCGACGGTCATCGTGAAATCCCGGATGGCCGTCATCGACTTGCCGTCGGGCGTCAGAAAGCGACGGCTGACGTTGATCAGCTCGATGGCTGGATTGGAGGTGGTCGTTGCCATTGCTGCACCCATGATCACTTCACCTTCGCGACAAACTCGGTCGTGTAGGTCTTCGCCAGATCGATCTTCTTGCCCTTCAGGTTCGGCGAGAACGAGCCCAGCACCGACAGCACGGTTTCCGGGCCGCCCGTGGGCATCACGCCGTCGGTGGTGAACATGGCCTTGCCGCTTTCCAGGGCCTTGATGTAGCCCGCCTTGTCACCCACGTAGAAGTCCTTGGGCATCTTCTCGGCAATCTCGGCCGCGGTGTGTGTGTTGATGTAGCGCAGCGTCTTCACGAAGGCGTTGGCGAGCTTTTGCACGGTGGGCTTGTTCTTCTCGACCCAGTCCGTCGGCATGTACAACGAGGCGGCCGGATAGGTGCCGCCGAGCGCTTCCCTGGTTTTCTCGGCCGTGCGCAGGTCGACCAGAACGCGTGCTTCTCCCGTCTTGAGCAGGCGCGTGATCGTGGGCTCGGTCGTCATGCCGGCCTGAATCTTGTCCTGCTGCATGGCCATGATGAACGTCGTGCCCGCGCCCACCGGCAGCGAGGTGAACTGGCCGACCGGCACACCGGCCTTGACCATCAAATACTGGGTCAGGAAGTTGGTGGACGAGCCCAGACCCGTTACGCCCATCGTCTTGCCTTTGAGGTCGGCCATGCCCTTGGCTTGCGGGTACTTGCTCGACACCAGCTCGACCTCGCCGGGCGCATGGGCCATCTGTACGACCGATTCGATGTACTTGCCCTTGGCCTGCAGGTCGACACAGTGGTCGTAGAAGCCAACCACGCCTTGCACGGCACCGGCCAGCATCTCGTTCTCGGCATCGACGCCAGCGCCTTCGTTGAGCAGTTCGACGTTCAGGCCTTCTTCCTTGAAGTAGCCCAAGCCTTCCGCCAGCTTGGCGGGCAGATAGATGATTTTTTCGTAGCCGCCAACCATCAGGGTGACCTTGTCGGCCGCCTGTGCGGCAGGGGCTGCCGCAAACATGCTTGCAATGGCGGCAGACAGCAGGAATTTGTCTCGGATGTTCATCGTTATGGGTCCTTGGTTGCGGGGGATCACGTGGTAGTTGGGGTGTTCCAACCATGCCCATACACTAGACAGCGAGCCTGTCTCGAACGTGAATCGATTCTGAAAGCGCGTTCAGGTCACGTCGGATTTGGGGGTGGGTTTTCCCTAGAAGCCGATGCCCCGCGAACGGCTGCCTGCGCAACCGTAGAGGCGGGAGGGTGCCAACAGCGTGTTGGGTCGTTTTGGAGTGAACGTTGCCGGGAGGCAGCTACAGGGCGGCCGCGTAGCAGGACGCGGATGGCAGGGCAACGCTCATGCAGGATCGATCGCAGCCGGCAGCAAAGGTTTGCGTTGCATAGAAAGGCCGGCTTGTCGACCGTTCCCCTGTGGGCGGTGTCACGCCGCGGGCGCGGCGGGGATCTCGATCACGACACGCAGGCCGCGGCCGACATCGCGGCTGGTGGCCCAGATCTTCCCCTTGTGCATCGACACAATGCTGCGGCAGATGGCCAGGCCGAGGCCGCTGCCGCGCTGATCCTGTCCGGGCGAGGGCAAGCGCACGAACCGTTCAAAAATGCGCTCGCATTCTTCGGGGGTGAGGCCGGGACCTTCGTCAACCATGCTGATGCGCCAAGTGCCGGCCGCCAGTGCCGAGTCGACGTAGACCACCCCGCCCGGAGGACACACCCTGAGCGCATTGGTCAGCAGGTTCAGCAATACCTGCCGGATGCGCGGTCCGTCGATGTTGACCTCGCCTTCGCCGCGGTGTGACCAGGCGAAGACCTTGCCGCCGTGCTCAGCCAGGGCCGAGGCGTCCTGGCCAAACGTGTTCAAGAGCGTGGCCGGAGACTGCGCCCGCAGCTCGACCAGCACGGCGCCCGCATCTGCGCGCGAGAGGAACAGCAGCTCGTCGATGATGCGGTTCACGCGGCCGAGTTCTTCCAGGATGACGGCCACCGAATCCATCTGCTGCTGTGTCAAACCATCGCTGACAAGCAGCCGCTCGGCGTGAAGCGCCACCAGAGACATGGGCGTCTTGAGCTCGTGCGATGCCTCCGCTGCGAAGCGCCGAATTTCGGCAAACGACATCTCCAGCCGGTCGAACATCTGGTTCAGGAACGCCGATAGCTGCGCGATCTCGTCCTTCACGTCTCCAACCGGAATACGTTGGCTGAGATCGTCGGAGCGGATACGGTTCGCGGTGGCCTGGATCACGCGCACGGGGTGGAGTATCAGCCGGCTCAGACCGTAGCCCACCGCCACGCTGATCACCAGCGCTGTGCCAAGCAAGCCGAAAAAGACCAGCCGATAGCCAGCCATCAGGTCTTTCACCGGTGCCAGCGGTGTCGCCACGATGACATCGAACGGCGCGAGCTGGAACTCGCTCACCCGCACCTCGCCGATGGTGTCCACAGCGATCGAATACGCGCGTTCCCCTGCAATATCGGGAACGGATTGCCCATGCAGGTTGCTCGACTTGAAGAACCGGTTCGCCATCGACCCATGCATGTCGATGTAGAACAGCGCCGACGCCGACTCGGTGGCCTGGCGGATGCGGTCGTCAATTTCCGGTGGCGTCAGCTTGGCGTAGTCCCGGCCGAGCGTGGCCTTCAGGTGCTTGAACTGCGCCTCGTTGAGTTCATCGAGCTGCTTGATGAGATAGCGGTCGAGCAGGAAGTGGCCTGCGATGAAGAGACACGCGAGCGTTGCCGTGACGGTAATGGCATACCAGACGGTGATGCGGCTGCCGATCGACTTCATTCGGGGGGCTCCAGTCTCTTAGCGGAGGGAATCGCGTTGTCCGGTGATGCTATTCGATCCCGCGCCGCGCTTGCTGAATGAATTTTAAGGATCACTACAGGAAGCGTACAGAGTGCGCCCCTAGACTCGGTTCACGCTTCCACGGATCGGATGCGATCAATGACATCTCAAGAACGGAGACACCCATGAGCAAGTTTTTCAAGTTGGCGCTGGCAACGGCACTTACCGGCATGGCCGCTTTGAGCAGCCTGCCTTCCTGGGCAGATAAGAACTGGACGCCGCCGTCCCACAAGATCTACGGCCAGCAACTGTCTGACGAGACGATGTCCAGGCATCCGGAGCTGCTGAGCATCACGCTGCACGGCACGCCGCCGGGCCAGACCGATGTCTACACGATGTTCGCCGGGTCCTACCCCGAGCGTATCGGCAACGCCGACGATCCGGATGACATCGACGTCTCCAAGAAAGGCATCACCATCGTCGACCCGCGCTGGAACCGCACCAAGGACAACCCGAAGAAATTCGTGGTGCTTATGCCCATGCGCGATGCCAAGGGCAACAACATCGGCCTGGTCGTGTACGCCTTCAAGAACCCGCCGGCCAACCCGAACACCAGCAGCCAGGAAATGGCCTTTCTGAAGAAGTCGAACGCACTGCGGGATGCACTGGCCAAGAAGATCCCGAGCTACGACGCCCTGTTCAATCAGGTCAACTGAAGCGGCGCGCCGCAATTGCGAAGGTAGAAGACCCCTATGAAAGCGAACATTCGCACGGTCGCCACTGTCCTGGCGCTCGCAGCATCGACGCTGCTGTCCAGCGTTGCCGTGGCGGGCGAGCCGCTGCACCTGCTCAGCCGCACCGATCTTCCCGGGTACGACGGTGATTTCGATCACTTCGGTGCCGATGTCAAAGGCAATCGGCTGTTTCTGGCCGGCGAGGATGGCGGAACATTGGAGGTCTTCGACCTGCGCAGCGGCGCACACCTGAAGACCGTCAAGGGCATGGAGACGCCGCACGCGATCCATTACGAACCGAAGACCAATCGGCTGTTCGTCAGCAACAGCGGCGCGAGCCTGAGCAAGGTGCTGGATGGCAAGAGCTACGCAGTCACCGGCACCATCAAGCTGACGCCGGGCGCGGACGTGATGAGCTATGACGCCTCGTCGCGCCGCCTCTGGTTTGTCACCGGCGGAAAGAACGCGCCCACCAAGATGACCAAGACGCTGGTGACGCAGGTGGACGTTGACTCTGGCAAGACGCTGGGCGAAACCACGTTCGACACCGACTTTACCGAAGGCATCGTGGCGGAGCAGGCCGGATCGCGTGTGTTTGTCAACGTGGCAGGCAAGGGCGAGATTGCCGTGCTCGACAAGAAAACCGGCCAGCCGCTGGCAACCTGGCAAATCAAGGAAGGTAAGGACAACTCGCAGATCGACCTGGACGAGAAGAACAAGCGGCTGTTTGTTATTACGCGCAAGCCGTTCAAGCTCGTGGTGATCAACACGGAAACGGGGCAGTCGGTGGCGAGCTTCGATGCGCCCGGCCGCACCAACGGCATGATGTTCGACGCCAAGAACCGGCGCATCTACGCCGCCGGTGATGACTACGTTGCCGTGTTCCAGCAGCGCGATGCCGATCACTACGAAGAGATCGCGCGTGTGGCGTCGGAGAAGGGCGCGAAGACGGCGTTCCTGGTGCCCGAGCTGCGCCGGCTGTACGTGGCCGTTGGCGGCTCCGCGCAGACCAAGGCCGGATTGCTGCGGTACGAAGTGATGCCCGGCGACGCGAAATAGCGTTGGGCCGTGCCGGGGCGCGTTGCAGCGCGACCCCTCTGATGGGCTGCGCTGCGCGCACCGTACGCCTTTGTTGCACACGCTATCGAGCATTCGCAATCACCCGGTGACGATGCTGCTCGGGATTCCGTCTGCGGCGCTCGGCGCGCTGCTTGCCCTGCGATTTGCGGGGGCGGTGCTGAGCTGCGCCAGCCGCTCGGTGTCTTGATTGTGGGCGGCCTTCTGCGCTCTCAACTGACCACGCTGTTCATCACCCCGGTGCTGTCCCTCTGGTTCGACACGCTTGGCACGTTGCGCACGCGACCGAAGCCGATGTCCGCGATGGCTCCCCAATCCTGAGCGCACGCTCCCAATGCCTTCAACCAAACAAGAGACGTTTATGCACAAGCCATTTCCGAGCGGCGCGAGGGCACGCCTGCGCCGCACCGCGCGCTGGTTGGCGCTGATTGCAGCCGCCACAATTGCAGGACCGGTGTTGGCTCAGGGCGGACCACCGATGGTGACCGATGATCCGGAAACGCCCGGAGACGGCCATTGGGAAATCAACCTCGGCGCGATTGCAACCCGCTCGCACGGACGCCTGGAAATAGCGGCGCCCGACGCGGATATCAACTACGGCTGGGGTGACCACATCCAGCTCAAGGCCGATGTGCCGTGGGTCTTTGCCCGCGACGATGGGCAGCACTGGAAGTCGGGGCTCGGCAGTGGCAACTTCGGTGTGAAATGGCGCTTCATCGATCAGGAGCAGGCTGGCTTTTCGATGTCGACCTATCCGCAGTACACCCGCAGCATGTTGGATGGGTCCGTCCGGCGCGGTATTACCGGCGGTGGGCATGAGCTCTTTCTGCCGCTTGAGCTTGCCACCGACGTTGGCGGTTTCGGGGTCTCGACCGAGGTGGGCCGCAACCTCGTTTCGGGTGGTGGAAACAGCCAATGGGTTGCCGGCATCGTGGCCGGCCATGCTTGCGGCGAAGGGCGCGAATGCATTGCCGAAATCCGCAGGACGCAGGCGCCGGGCACACGCCTCACGTTGTTGAACCTCGGCATGCATTGGAAAATCAATGACACCTACACGCTGCTCGGCGCGATCGGGCGCGAGTTCGGCGCCGCCTCCGACGAAAGGCGGCAAGCCCTGGTGTATCTGGGTGTGCAAATCACCCGATAGGATGTCCGACGTTGCGCGTTGGCGTCATGGATAAATCGCCGATCGACGACCAGTTATGGGTGTCAATCGAATCGCTTCTGCCACCCTTGCAGCCATGGCTGTTTTCAGGCGATGGAAGTTTGGCACGGCTGGCTGGGCATGGGCTGCGCGGGATATTGTTTCAAGCCGATCTTGAGCTGCGAGTTTCCGCACCGTGATCGGCGCGCGCTCTGTGCATACGAGAAATAAAATAATTTCATATCGGGTGTTTTCGCGCTACCAAACGCCAGGAATGCTTGGATTTGGTGCGCGGTCATTCTCTCCAAGCCGTGTACTGGCGCCATGCGGGTCACGATCGGGCACTTGCGCCCCTTGGCGTGCACGCATTTGAGGCGCGTGGTTGTATTCGCGTCGCATTCAAGATTCCGTTGGCGGTGCCGTCATTTCCGATCAAAGCAGCCTGGGCAACCTCGGGGCGCGACGGCTTTGAAGATCGGCAAACGACGGCCGCACATGTCTCCGAAATTTTCCTGCTGCAACGCATGCACCTGAGTGCATCGCCAGACGGCCCCGGCGATGACACCGCTCAGGTCATGACGTCTCTCTCTGACGCCGCTGAAACAGGAATGAAGCAAATGAGAATCTCGGATATGAAGATCGGGGCGCGCCTTGGTGTGGCGTTCGCGCTTGTTGTGGCGCTGCTGATCGGGACTGCGGCGGTCGGCATCCAACGGCTGGACGACAACAACACGAAGATGGGCCGGATCGTCAGCGAGCGCTATTCGCTGATCGCACTGAGCAACCAGATCAAGAACAACGGCTACAAGGCGAACGGCATCCTCAGCAATCTGCTGCTGGCCACCTCGGCCGACCAGAAAGCGAAGTACATGAGCGACTACGCAGCCATCCGCCAGGCCAACGGACAGGCGTATAGCCGGCTGGAGAAGGCGCTGAAGACCAATGAGGGCAAGGCGCTCTTCAAGGAACAGTTCGATGCGCGCTCCGCTTACGGTGCCAGCGTGCGCAAGTTCTTCGAGCTGGTCGACGCCAACCAGCCGGAAGACGCACGCGTTCTGTACCAGACAGACATGAGCCGCCTGCAAGACCAGTACTACGTGCTGGTCGACAAGATGGTGGACCACCAGGCCAGCGAGATGGAGCGTGACGTGGGCGAAGCCGCCGCGCAAGGCGCCAACGCCAAGATCCAGATGATCGTGCTGGCCGTGCTGGCAACCCTGCTGGCCGTTGCTACGGGCGGTTTCATCACCAGAACGATCACGGGCCCGATCAACCGTGCCGTGCATCTGGCCGAGGCGGTGGCGCAGGGCAACCTGACGCATCATCTGGAAGTCGGCACGAAAGACGAGATCGGCCGCCTGCTGGCCGCGCTCAAGCGCATGACGGAGAACCTGCACGGCATCGTTGGCCGCGTGCGCGGTGGGACGGACACCATCACCCGTGCCTCGCGTGAGGTGGCCAGCGGCAACATCGATCTTTCCAGCCGGACCGAGCAGCAAGCCAGCTCGCTGGAAGAAACGGCGGCGGCCATGGAGCAGCTCACCTCCACCGTCAAGCAGAACGCTGACAACGCGCAGGAAGCCAGCCGCCTGGCATCCAACGCATCGCTGGTTGCCACCAAAGGTGGCGACGCCGTTGGCGAGGCGATCGAAACCATGAGCACCATCAACGCGTCGTCGCGCAAGATCGTCGACATCATCGGCGTGATCGACAGCATTGCGTTCCAGACGAACATCCTCGCGCTCAACGCTGCCGTGGAAGCCGCCCGCGCCGGTGAACAGGGTCGCGGCTTTGCCGTGGTGGCGGGCGAAGTGCGCAGCCTCGCGCAGCGCAGTGCTGCGGCGGCCAAGGAAATCAAGGCGCTGATCGAAGATTCGGTCAGCCATGTCGGCACCGGTACGGCCAAGGTGGAAGAGGCCGGCCAGATCATCCGCGACGTGGTTGCCGGTATCCAGAACGTGACGAACATCGTCTCCGAGATCAGTGCGTCAAGCCGTGAGCAGAGCGACGGTATCGAGCAGATCAACGAGGCCATCACGCAGATGGACAAGGCCACACAGGAGAACGCCTCGCTGGTGGAAGAAAGCGCGACATCGGCACAGGCGCTGCAGGACCAGGCTGATCAATTGGCCGATATGGTCAGCACGTTCAAGCTGCACGGTGACGCGCCGGACCATGCGCACGGCGCACAAGGTGAGACGGCCCCGATGGCACGTACTGCCTGGGCACGCGTGCAAACGCTTTCGTAGTTCGTACGTCGCAAGTTGCAGTTGCAGTTGCGCAGTGATGTTGCTGTCAGCAGTCCAACGGAGGAGGCACGGGCCGTCACCAGGCGGCTCGTAACAGAAGGAATCGACGTAGCGCCCGGGCGGCTTGCCGGGTTTGGCGTTTCGAACGGTCCCGCCATCAGCCGAACACGTGTCTGCCGCGCAACCGCTGTGCGGGTTGGAGGGTTGCGTGCGTGGGCGCGCCGGCGTGCAGGTGGCGAGGTCATCCAACGGTGTCTCTTTTCTCCTGAACAACCATGTCTTCGCACGCTCCTGAAATGGCCGCCCCGGGTTCGGCAGCCGCATTTGACCCGTCTACCGCGCTGGCCGGCACTGCCGTGGCAGCGCCGCCATCTTCCCCTGTTACGCAACTGATCGATGCCTATCGAGAGCAGGGCTATCGCCGTGCGCGCCTGGACCCGCTCGCACGCGTGCCCTTGCCCGAGGTGCCCGAACTCCGCCTGCGGTTTCATGGCCTCGACCCTGCGCAAAAGCGCGACCCCGCGAGCACGGTGCTCCCAACCGCGACGACGGTGCATGAGCTCGAATGGCAGCTCAAGCGCGTGTACTGCGGCGCGATCGGGCTTGATTGCAGCAGCGTACGCAAGCGCCAGCGCCGTGCGTGGCTTTACGCCCGCATGGAGGCGCAACTCCAGGCGCCCCCGCTGGCCCCGGACCGGAAGCGCTGGCTGCTGAGCCGGCTGGTGGCGGCCGAGATGTGGGAGCGCCTTGCGGGCGGCACGTTTGCGCATGCCAAGCGGTTCTCTCTGGAAGGCTGCGAGAGCCTGGTGCCGTTACTCGATACGCTTGTTGAAGCAGGCGCCGGCTACGGCGTACGGCAGGTCTTTTTTGGCTTGCCGCATCGCGGGCGATTGAACATGCTCGTCAACGTGATGGGCTTTGAAGCGCGAGGCATGCTCGATCGGCTTGATCCGGACTCCGACGTCGCCCGCGCCCAGCGCGATCTGCCGTATCACCTTGGTGGGGTCGCGCGTCGAGTGGTCGCTGGTGATGAGACAACGCTGGTGCTGGCGCCCAACCCTTCGCATCTGCAGAGCGTGTATCCGGTCGTCTGTGGCATGGCGCGCGCGCATGCGGACGAGCATCCCGGCACACCGTGCCTGCCGGTGATGGTGCATGGCGATGCGGCATTCGCCGGGCAAGGCGTCGTCATGGAGACACTGAACCTGACCCGCCGCAGCGGCTACGCGGCGGGCGGCGTCGTGCACGTGATCGTCAATAACCAGATCGGCTTTACGACACCCAACGTGATGGATGTGCGTGCCCACGACTACTGCACCGACGTGACACGCATGGTTGACGCCCCGGTGCTGCACGTCAATGCGGACGACCCTGAAGCCGTCCTGCGCGCCGCAAGCCTTGCCCTGGCGTACCGCATGGAGCATGGCGCCGATATCGTCATCGATCTGATCGGCTATCGCCGCCTGGGGCATTCGGAGCACGACACGCCCGCCGTGACGCAGCCCGAGCTGCACGCAGCCATTGCCGCGCACCCGACGGTCACGGAGCAGTATCACCACGCCAGTGCGGAACCGATACGCCTGGCGGATCTGCGTGAGGCTGCCGTGCGTGACTTGCGGGCCGGCCCCAGCGGCGTATCCCTTGCGTGTGGCGCTTCGCTGCCGCAGAACGCTGTGCGCCGCCCGCTTCAGCCGTTGTCATTGCAGCGTGTGCAGGCCTTGACGCAGACGCTCACCACGCCGCCCGACGGTGTGCTCTTGCACGATGTTGTGCGCAGGCTGTGCGAGCGCTGGCGTCTCGCGGCATCGAGCGCCGAACATGTGTCCGACTGGTGCCTGGCCGAAAACCTCGCCCATGCCACACTGCTGGAAGACGGGCAAAGCATTCGGTTGGCCGGCATGGACGTCGGGCGCGGTACGTTCATGCATCGGCACGCGGTGTGGCACTCGCAAGCCACGGCCGCTGACCAAGGCGAGCGGCACATACCGCTGCAGCATGTGGCGTCGTGCCAGGGCGCGTTCGACGTCGTCAATTCGCCGCTGTCGGAAGAGGCCGCGTTGGGCTTCGAATACGGCTACAGCGTCCAGACCCGCACGCGGCTGACGCTGTGGGAGGCGCAGTTTGGTGATTTCGCCAACGGTGCGCAGGTCTTCATTGACCAGTACATCGCTTCGGGCGAATACAAGTGGGGTTGCCAGTCTGCGTTGGCCATGTTGCTGCCGCACGGCCACGAGGGTGTCGGGCCGGAGCATTCCAACGGATTCCTGGGGCGTTTCCTGCAGCTTTGCGCAGAGGGCAACCTGCGCGTGGTTGTGCCGTCGACTTCGGGCCAGTGGTTCCATCTGCTGCGTGAGCACGCCACGCTGGCAACGCCCAAGCCGCTGATCGTCATGTCGCCCAAGACCGAACTCTATGGCAACGAGCGTTCGCATTCGCGCGTGCAGGACCTGATCGATGGATGCTTCATGCCGGTGCTGGCCGACGCCTGGTTGGCCGACCCACAAGCCGTTACGCGGGTGGTGCTGTGCAGTGGCAAGTTCTTCTACGAACTGCTTGCGCAGCGTGAGAAGGATGCCCGTGCGGATGTGGCGCTGGTTCGCGTTGAGCAGCTTTACCCGTTTCCGCAAGCGGCACTCATGACCGCGCTGGCGGCATTCCCGAACCTGAAGGAAATTGTCTGGGCGCAGGAGGAAGACGCCAACCAGGGTGCATGGCGCTTTGTGCGCGATGCGCTGGAGACATGTTTACCGGAGGGGAGCCGACTCGCAAGCGTGTGCCGTAACGCTACGCCGTCGGGTGCGCATGCATCCGTTCGGGTGCACCAAACGGAGCAGCGCCGTCTGGTGGCCGCAGCATTCGGCCCGCTGCGCTAGCCGGAGGACGATGCGGGAAGCTCTGCCGCGGCCAACCGGATTTGCAATCGGTGGCCGCGGTGCGGGCTTGTGGTTGAAACGCCAGGCCGTGATTTACGGCTCGTGGCGCAGGAAGCCTTCCTTGCTCGGATCAGGCATGAAGTACGTCACGATGAGCGATACGGCGCACAACGCCGTCACGTACCAATAGAACGTCGACTCGGTGCCGGCCTGCTTGAACCACAGCGCCACGTATTCCGCTGAACCACCGAACACCGCGTTGGCAATCGCATACGACAGGCCTACGCCCATCGCGCGCACTTCCGGCGGGAACATCTCGGCCTTGATCAGCCCGCTGATCGACGTATAGAAGCTGACGATGGCCAGCGCCAACGTGATGAGACCGAAGGCTGCGAGCGGGCTCGATACCGTGGCCAGCGCCTTCATGAGCGGCACCGTGCCCAGCACCGAGAGCGCCCCGAACAGCAGCATCGAATTGCGGCGGCCGATGCGGTCGGACAGCGCACCAAACACCGGCTGCAGGAGCATGTAGACAAACAGCGCGCCGGTCATCACGGTGGAGGCGGTCTTGGTCTCCATGTGCGCCGTGTTGACCAGGTACTTCTGCATGTACGTGGTGAACGTGTAGAAGATCAGTGAGCCGCCGGCGGTAAAACCGATCACGCGCAGGAACGCGCCTTTGTGCTGCCACGCGCCGCGAATCGTGCCTGCGTGCTCGGCCTTGCGCGCCGAGGTGGTCTGCGTTTCGTGCAGCGACTTGCGCAGGTACAGCGCAATCAGCGCCGTGAGCGCACCCACCACAAACGGAATGCGCCAGCCCCAGGCCTTCAGCTCGGCCGTCGTCAGCAGTTGCTGCAGGATCACCAGCACGAGCACCGCGCACAGCTGGCCGCCGATCAGCGTCACATACTGGAACGACGCAAAGAACCCGCGCCGCCCCCGCAGCGCCACCTCGCTCATGTAGGTCGCGCTGGTGCCGTATTCCCCGCCAACCGACAGGCCCTGGAACAGCCGCGCCACGAGCAGCAGGAACGGCGCCAGCGCGCCAATTTGCGCGTAGGTCGGAAGTACCGCAATCAGCAGCGAGCCGCCGCACATCATCAGCACGGAGATCATCATCGCGGTGCGCCGGCCGCGCTTGTCGGCAATGCGGCCGAACAGCCAGCCGCCAATCGGCCGCATCAGGAAGCCTGCCGCAAACACGCCCGCCGTGTTCAGCAACTGCGTCGTGCGGTCGCCGCTGGGGAAGAACGCCGGCGCAAAGTACAGCGAGCTGAACGCGTAGACGTAAAAGTCGAACCATTCGACGAGGTTGCCAGACGACGCGCCGACAATGGCGAGGATGCGGCGACGTGTGTCGTGCGGGTCAACCGCGTGCGGGGAGACAGTGGTATCCATGGGGGCATCTCGGTGTGGTTGTTCTGTAGGCAGCCTAAGCTGAGCCCCAGAATTGTAACGACATGTCGCGCGTTATCGCGCCCCGGAATTGCACCGATGGGTGAGATGGTGTCTTGCTGAAAGTGCGGGTGGCGTGTGCGGAAGTTACGCAGAAACGGGTACGCACATCGCGCGTACCCGGCCGATTTCGCTCAACGCGCACCCTGCCGCGCGTTGAACACAACGCGCAGCCCCAGCGCCACCAGCGCCGCTGCCGTGCAGAACCCCATCAGGCCCGTCCAGCGTGCGCTCGTCCACGCAAGGCTCGCGCCGTACGCGCCGACCGACATGCCGATGAACAACGCCGTCATGAACACCGCATTGATGCGGCTGCGCGCTTCGGGCGCGAGCGCGTAGATGATGGTCTGGTGCGACACCAGCGCGGCCTGCACGCCCACGTCAAAGATGAGCGTGCCGATCACGATGGCGATAAGCGATTGCGGGGCCAGCGCCATCGCGGCAAACGTCGCCGCCATGAGCAGCGCGCCGCCCGCCGCGATGTGGCCCGGCGCCACGCGGCCGGACAATCGCCCGGCAATGCTCGCGCCAAGCGCACCTGCCACGCCGGCCAGCCCCAACAGACCCGCTTGTCCGGTCGACAACCCGAGCGAGCTTGTCAGATGCAATGCCACGGTCGACCAAAAGCCCGAGAACGCAATGCCGATAAATGCCTGCGTAATGGCCGACGCGCGCAGACGCGGATGCTGCGCAAACAGCGTGCCCAGCGAGCGCAGCAGCGTGAGGTAGGGCTGCCGCATGGTCGCCGGGGGCGGTGCCACGCCAAAGTGGGCGGCGCGCACGGCAATCGCCAACCCGACAATCGCCACCGCTGATATGCCGAAGGCCGCGCGCCAGCCGAAGTGGTCTGCCACGATGCCGCTGAACACGCGCGAGCCGACGATGCCGATCAAGAGGCCCGTCATCACTGTGCCGATGTTGCGATTGCGGTTGTGGTCTGTGCTGATGGCGGCGGCGCTGGGCACAAAGTCCTGCGCGATGGTGGCCGATAGCCCGACCGCAAAGCCCGCCACCGCCAGCAGCGGCAGGTTGGGCGCCAGACAACTGCCGATGAGCGCCAGCGTGAGCAGCACCGCCTTCCACAGGATGACGATGCGACGGTCGTAGCGGTCGCCCAGCGGGCCGAAGAAAAAGATGCCGCTGGCATAGCCCGCCGCCGTGAGCGTGGGCAGCACGCCCAATGCGTGCGGTGCGATGGACAGGTCGCGGCTGATGAGGCCCAGCAGCGGATGGTTCAGGTAGATGCACGCCACGCTGATGCCTGCACCGGCCGTGAGCAGGCGGATCAGCCCTTGGGTGTCAGGTGCGAGGGGGGCGGCGGGTGCCGTAGCGGCAGCGACAGGCGAGGTCGGCATGGGAACCTCATGGATGAAATTGCTGCATCGCAGCGAAGCGGCGATGCTAACAACTTTCATCCGCGCCTGCAGACGGCCAATAACCTTGCTGCTGGTGATGGTGTCAGGCAGGCTTGCTGGCCGGGGCCGACGCCGAGGCGGGCGCCTCTTCCACATCTTCGCTATGGCCGCCTTGCACGTTGTGGCCGGCGTTGTCGATCCACAAGCGGGCGCGGTCTTCGCCCATGCGAGACAGCTCCATGCGGTACTCGTAGCGGTCAGGCCGGTAGAGGCCCTGCAGCAGTTGGACGGGGCGGCCGCTCATCTCCCGCACGGTGCGCTGGACCGAGAGCAGCGGCGCACCCACCGCCACATCCAGATACTGTGCCGTCGCCACGTCAGCCAAACGTGCCGATACGACTTGCGATGCGCGATCGATCCGCACGCCCGAGCTCTCGATCAGCCGCAGCAGCGACTGGTTCGCCAGGCGGTCGAGCGTCAGCTTGCGGGTCACGTCCAGGGGCAGCCACGTGACGATGAGCGCCATGGGCGTGTCTTCCAGGTGGCGCACGCGCACGAGCTTCTTGATGGGCGTGCCCGGCGCGATTTCCAGGCACTTGGCCTCGTCGGGCGGGGCCAGCACGTCTTCAAATTCGACGACAACGGCGGAGGTGCGCTCGCCCACGTCGATGATGTTCTGCAGCAGTGTCTGAGCACCGCCAGCCAGCGTCACTGGATCATCGGGTTTGACGACAAAGGTGCCCATGCCGCGGTGGCGGCGCACCAGACCTTCCTTGACGAGATAGTCGAACACGCGCCGCATCGTGACGCGGGAGGCGCCGAACTGGCGGGCCAGCTCGATTTCGCCCGGCATCGGGCCGTCACTGAACCGGCCTTCCAGAATCTGTTGGCGCAGGACGACGTAGATCTGATGGTAGAGCGGTACCACGGCATCAGGCATGGCAGTCGTGGTTCCGGGCGAGAGCAGCGAGGTCGAGAGCGAAATCCCGAAATCCGGGATGGGCTGCCATCAGGCCATCAGGCCATCAAGCCAAGGACAGCAAAGCGCGGGATGCGTTGAAAAGGGCGGCCGAACGGGCATTTTCCCCCCTTCATCCGCGACGATAGGGGGTTTTGCTGGGCCTGTAAAGTTGTGTGTTACCCGTTGACGGGCGGTGTATCTGCGGCCTGTGCAGCCGGATTTTCCCCTTGGCCATAGCGGGGATTGCGCTCGCGCATCGAGTTCTTGGGCGCCACCGGTTCGCCCAACGCATTGACCAGCGCCACGTGGATCGGCGTGCCGCTTTCGCGGTCGCGCAGCAGCATCGGGCCTTCGCCGTCGGGCGTGAGGTACCGGTCGCCCCACTGCATCAGCGCGACGATGGCGGGCAGCAAATCGACACCCGCCCGCGTGAGCCGGTAGGCGTCGCGCACGCGGTCGCCGGGCTCCTGATAGGGCACACGGCGCAGGATGCCGTAGGTCACCAGCGCCTTGAGCCGCGACGACAGAATCGCTGACGAGCACCCCGTGCGTCGCAAAAATTCATCGAACCGCGTCACGCCCGAAAACGCCTCGCGCAGCACGAGCAGCGTCCATTTTTCGCCAACGATCGACACTGCAGCCGCGATCGAGCAAGGCTCTTCCATCGACGTCACAAGCTCGGACGCCGCTGGGACGGGGAAGGGTTCCTGATTTCTCATGGCAAAAGCATAGTCAATTCTGACTTTACTTGCAAAAGTCAGGGTTTCTGCTAATCTAGCTTCAAATTAAAAAGTCAGACGGAGATCCCGTGCTGGCGTTTAGCAACAACGATCCAACCGCGTGAGGAGATCCCCATGCTGTACACCATCCACCGTTACCCCGCCGAATGGATCGACCGCTGGACCATGCACGACGGCTCTATCGCCACCGTGCGCCCGATTCTGCCGCAAGACGCCCCGCTTGAAGCCGCTCTGGTTGAGGGGTTGTCGTCCGAGTCGCGTTATGCACGCTTTCTGGTGGGCGGCGGCCGGCTGACCGACGAGATGCTCGCCGCCTATACGCAAATCGATTACGTCAACCACATGGCGCTGGTCGTGAGTGTTGCGCGCGCCAATGGTACGGGCGAAGACCTGATCGCCGACGGCCGCTTCGTTGTTGAAGACGGTGTGGCCGAATTCGCCATGCTGGTGGCCGACGCGTGGCAGGGCAAGGGCGTCGGCCGCCGCCTGTTTGCCACGCTGGTGCGCGCGGCGCGGGTATCCGGCGCGCGTGAAGTTTTTGGCGAAGTGCTGTCCATCAACCGCCGCATGATCGGCCTGGCGCGCGATGCGGGTTTCCATGTTGCCAATGTGCCGGGCGACGCCACCGTCTGCACTGTGCGCTTGCCGCTGGCTGATGTCGAGACGGTCATGACGCCCTTCGTTTTCGCTTGAGCCCTTTCGCTTTCACGCGCTTGCCTCCAAGCAAGTGCGTTCCCGCGTGTCTCTTTCGCCGCCGTTGAGCGGCGTTTTTTTTTGATCAACTTATCGATATTCGTAATGCTCAGTCCAAAAAAACATCGTTTTCGTGGATGAATGGATGCGCATAGACTTTCTCAGTGGCCTGGTGCGTGGGCGGCCCCCCCAACTGCGTGCCGGTGCTGCCTTATTCCAACCATTCCCAGTCCGTGCCCCACACCATGAGCGACATGAACGACGTCAGGCCCGTGCTTGCCCCATTCCACCTTGCCTTTCCTGTACACGACCTTGCCGCCGCGCGCGCCTTCTACGGCGACATCCTTGGCTGCCCGGAAGGGCGCAGTTCGCCGGACTGGGTGGACTTCAATTTCTACGGCCACCAGATCGTGGCTCACCTCGCGCCGGACGAAATCGGCCATCGCAAGACCAGCGCCGTTGATGGCGACAACGTGCCGGTGCGCCACTTTGGCGTGGTGCTTTCCATGGCCGAATGGGAAGCCGCCGCCGACAAGCTGCGCGCCGCCGGCATCGGCTTCATCATCGAGCCGCACATCCGCTTCAAGGGCGAAGTGGGTGAGCAAGCCACCATGTTCTTCCTCGACCCGTCGGGCAACGCGATGGAGATAAAGGCGTTTGCCAACATGGCGTCGCTGTTTGCCAAGTAAGACGGCGCGGCGCGCGTATCCTTGCGTCCTCGCTCTGATCCGCGCGCACCATGCTTCGAGAACTCAAGACCTTCATCGCCGTCGCCCGGCACGGCACCTTTGCAGGCGCGGGCGAGCGCATCGGCCTCACGCAATCGGCGGTGAGCGCGCAGATCCAGCGGCTCGAAGAGTCGCTTGGCTTCCAGTTGTTCGACCGCACGGGCCGTTCGGCCACGCTCAACGCCGCCGGGCGCGATGCACTGGCACTGGCTGAGCACATCGTCACGCTGTACGACCGTCTGGGTGACCAGGCTGGCAGCAATGAGCAGCGTGGGCTCGTGCGCATCGGCGCGATTGCTTCGGTGCAGACGTCGTTTCTGGTGGATGCGCTGGTGCAGTTCCGCACGGAATTCCCGCATTGCCGCGCACGCGTGTTGCCGGGCGTCTCGCTGGACTTGCTTGGTTTGGTGGATGCTGGCGAGATCGACGTGGCCGTGCTGATCCGCCCGCCATTTGCGGTGCCAGCCGATCTTGAATGGCGCACGCTCGTGGCCGAGCCTTTTGTTCTGCTTGTACCCGACAGCGTGCCCGGCAACGACTGGCGCACGCTGCTGGTGCATCAACCGTTCATCCGCTACGACCGCCGCTCGTTTGGCGGCCGCCGTGTCGACCAGTTCCTGCGCGACCAGCACATCGCCACGCACGACGTGATCGAACTCGACGAGCTGCAAGGCATGACGCAGCTCGTGGCGCGTGGGCAGGGCGTGGCGCTTGCCCCGCAGACCGCAGCGCAAGGCGCGTGGCCGCCCGGCACACGCGCCGTCAGCCTGGGTGACGACACCTTCTATCGCGAGATCGGCCTGATTGAGCGCCCGCGCCACAGCCGCCAGCCCATTGCCGGGCGCCTGGCCGATTGCATTGACGAAGCCGCACGAGCTGATCGCACCTGACGCCGCATGGCCCGAATGTGATATCCGGCATTCAGGTTGCGCGTTGACCAAGCGTTATATCGGCTCGTATATTACGTGCGATCTTTTGACTATTTCTTCGGGTTTCTCATGCAACGTTTCTCGCTTTGCACGCATGTGCGTGCCATTGGTCTGGTCGCTGTGCTGTCGCTGGGTCTGGCTGTGCCCGCGCATGCCGCCGATCTGGTCGTCTCGGCCGCGGCCAGCTTGACGAACGCCTTCAAGACGATTGCACAGCAATACGAAGCGCAGCATCCAGACACCAAAGTCGTGCTGAATTTCGGCGCGTCGGACGTGCTGATGCAGCAGATCGCGCGCGGCGCCCCGGCTGACGTGTTTGCCTCCGCCGATCAGGAAGCGATGAACAAGGCCGTGGACGATAAGGCCATCAAGGCCGATACGCGCAAGGATTTTGTGGCCAACCAGCTCGTACTGATCGTGCCAGCCATGACGGCGGCAGGCACGGTGCCCGTGCATGCGTTGAGTGACCTGACCAAGCCCGAGGTCAAGCGCGTGGCGATCGGCAATCCGGCGTCGGTGCCGGTGGGCCGCTATGCCAAGCGCGCGCTGGAAGCGGCCAAGCTGTGGGAACCGGTGCAGGCCAAGGCCGTGTTGGCGCAGAACGTGCGCCAGGCGCTGGACTATGTGTCGCGCGGCGAAGTCGACGCCGGTCTGGTGTTCTCCACCGATGCCGCCATTGCCGCCGACAAGGTAAAGGTGGCGAGCCCCGTGCCGCTGAATGTGCCGCTCACTTACCCGATCGCCGTGACGTCTGGCACGAAGCAGCCGCAGCAAGCGGCCGATTTCGTGGCGTATGTGCTGTCACCGGCGGGCCAGGCGGTGCTGGCCAAGTACGGATTCCTGAAACCGTAATTACGCAGTCGCTGGCTGACCCGCGCGCTCGGCATCCTGCTTGGGCGTGCGGTGAATGCGCAGCACCAGGAAGGCGCCCGCCACGCACAGCCCGCCCGAAATCATCGAAGCGAGCGTGTAGTTGCCCAGCGAGGCGCGCATCATGCCCGCGCCGAGCGTGGCAAATGCCGCGCCCAACTGGTGCCCGGCAACGATCCAGCCGAACACGATGGGCGCTGCGGCCTTGCCGAACACATCGTTGGTCAGGCGCACGGTGGGCGGCACGGTGGCGATCCAATCCAGCCCATAGAAGAGCGCGAATACCGGCAGGCCGAAGAACTCGAAGCCGAACGCGTACGGCAGATAGATCAGCGACAACCCGCGCAGGCCGTAGTACCAGAACAGCAGCACGCGGCTGTTGTAGCGGTCGGACAGCCAGCCCGAGAGCGTAGTCCCCACCAGATCGAAGATCCCCATGACAGCCAGCAGGCTGGCGCCCTTGACCTCGGTCAGGCCGTGGTCTGCACACATGGCGATGAAGTGCGTGCCGATGTAGCCGTTGGTGCTGGCGCCGCAGATGAAGAAGCTGAAAAAGAGCAGCCAGAAATCGCGCTTGCGTGCTGCCTGCACGAGCGTGTTCATGGCCAGCACGATGGGGTTGGCGCGCGGGCCTTGGGCCACTTCCGGAGCATCGGCGGGCTCGCCGTAGGTGCGCAGGCCCACGCTCTTGGGCGATTCCGGCAGCAGCATCGCCACGATCGGCAGCAGCAGCGCGAGCGCGCCGGCTACGATCAACACCACCGGGCGCCAGCCGTAATGTTCAACCACGGCGGCCATCATCGGCAGGAAGACGAGCTGGCCTGTGGCCGAGCTGGCTGTCAGGATGCCCATCGCCAGCCCGCGGTGCGTGGTGAACCAGCGGTTGACCACCGTGGCGCCCAGCGTGATGGCAGCCACACCCGTGCCGCCACCCACCATCACGCCCCACAGCAGCACCATCTGCCACGGCTGGCGCATCATCGCTGACAGCGCGGTGCCCGAAATCAGCACCACCAGCGCAACCAGCACCGTCCGGCGGATGCCGAAGTACTGCATCGACGCCGCTGCAAATGGCCCGGTCAGCCCGTACAACGCAATACCGATTGAGATGGCCAGCGAGATCGTGCCGCGGCTCCAGCCAAACTCCTGCTCGAGCGGCAGCATCATCACACTGGGTGTGGCGCGCGTGCCGGCCGCGCACAGCAGGATCAGGAACACCACGGCCAGCGCTATCCAGCTGTAGTGAAAACGTGGGGCGATGAGTCGGGCAAGTCGCTGCATTGGGAGCGTCCGATTTTTGTTGGGGCGACAATATGGCATTCGTTACCGGTCGGTAACAACGTGGTTGCGATAGTAAGTACTGATCGGTAACATGTCAAGTCGCATTCGAATGACATCGGCGTGGCTGGGGGTTTGTGACCCGCCGCGCTTGCAGGAGCACCATCATGGCCACGCCCAACCGTCGCGGACCTCGCGCGCTTTCCACCGTTGATCAATCCAAGCCGACGCCGCGTCGCATCAGCGGCGAGGATGCACACGCCAGCCTGCTCGAAGCGGCGCGTCAACTGTTTTACTACGAAGGCGTGCGGGCTGTGGGCGTCGAGGCCGTGGTGGAGCGTGCCGGTGTTAACAAGATGAGCCTGTATCGCCAGTTCAAATCGAAGGATGACCTCGTCATCGCGTACCTGGAGCGCTCCGACGAGAGCTTCTGGGGTTACTTCAATGCGAGCATGGCCAAGCATCCGGACGACGCGCGCGCACAACTGTTGCAGTTCTTTATCGATGTATCTGAACGCGCGTCGCGCCCCGGTTATCGGGGCTGCCCGTTCGTGAATGCGGCGGCGGAATTTCCGGACCTGACGCATCCGGCGCGACAGTTTGTTCAGCGCAACAAGGCGCTGTTGCTCACGCGCCTGCGTGATCGCGCCCAAGCCGCTGGGGCGGCTGATCCGGATACGCTGGCCGACGATCTGGCCTTCCTGATCGAAGGCGCCTATACCGCCAGCCAGACGTTCGGTACCGATGCGCCACGCCTGATCAAGAGCCTGCCGCGCACCGCGCGCGTGTTGCTGGACGCTGCCATTCCCGCGCCCTGATTGGCGCAGCATTTGCTGAAGGTTCGTCACCGCTTGTTGTCGCAGCCGCGCCACGCTGGAAATGGTCAAGCCGGTTGCACACGATGCCGCTACACTCGCTGGCATTGTTGCTTCGGCTGCTCCCGCCCCGATGACGCCCACCCAAGCTCCGCTGTCTCCCATTCGCCCGACGCAAGCCGCGCCGGCGCAGCCGCTGTCGTTGCCGGTGGCACTGTCGCAGGCGCAACGTGCGCTTGATCGCATCGTGCTCGGCAAGCCATTGCAGATCCGCCTGGCGCTGGCGTGTTTGCTGGCGCGCGGGCACCTGCTGCTGGAGGATTTGCCGGGCGTGGGCAAGACCACGCTCGCGCACGCGCTGGCCCGCACGCTCGGGCTGCAATATCAGCGTGTGCAGTTCACGAGCGACTTGCTGCCGACCGATCTCATCGGCGTGTCGATCTACGTAAAAGAGAAAGGCGCGTTCGAATTTCACCCCGGCCCGCTGTTCGCGCAGGTGGTGCTGGCCGATGAAATCAACCGCGCCACGCCCAAGGCGCAGAGCGCGCTGCTCGAAGCGATGGCCGAAGGGCAGGTGACGCATGACGGCGCGACGTATCCGCTGCCCGAGCCGTTCTTCGTGATTGCCACGCAGAACCCGCTGAACCAGATTGGCACGCATCCGCTGCCGGAGTCGCAGTTGGATCGCTTCACGATGCGGCTGTCGCTGGGGTATCCCGATCAAAGCTCCGAACGTGCGCTGTATCTCGGTGGCGGTGCGCCGCAGGACATCGAGGCGGTGCTGACCGCTGCGCAAGTCGTTGCCTTGCAGGCGGCTGCCGACGCCGTGCATGTGGCGCCCGCGTTGGTCGACTACGTGCTCGCGCTGGTGAATGCCACGCGCACCGATGCCCAGGTGCAGATGGGTTTGTCGCCGCGTGCCGGGCTGGCGTTGCTGGCGGCCGCGCGTGCCTGGGCGCTGATCGATGGCCGCGATGCCGTACTGCCTGAAGACGTGCAAGCCGTGTTCAAGGCCGTGGCAGCACACAGGCTGCTACCGACGGGCGGCACACTGTCGGCCACCGCGCTGGCGCAGCGGCTGCTCGATACGGTTGCCATTCCCTGATCCGCACATAGCGCCATGGCGCGTTTCACATCTCTGCTGGCCGCAGCGTTGCGCGCACTCGGTGCGGTGTTGGCGATGCTGCCCGGTATCCGTTTCGTGCTGGCACGCGTACAGCGCTTCTTGCAGCGGCCACGCACGCCGCGCGAAGGCCGCATCCGCCTGGATCGCAATCACGTCTACATTCTGCCCACCGCGGCCGGCGCCGGTTTTGCGCTGCTGCTGATGGTGATGCTGCTTACCTCGCTCAACTACAACGTGAGCCTGGGCTTTCTGCTGACTTTTGTGCTGGCCGGTGTGGCGGCCGCGACTATGTGGCAGACGCATCGCAACCTGGTCGATCTGGAAGTGCGCGGCGCAGCGGGCGATGCAGTCTTTGCCGGGCACGCGCTGAATGTGAGCGTGGCGCTGGCCAATGTCACGCCGTGGGCACGTGTGGGTGTGGATGTGAGCGCAAAACAGGCCGCCGCGGTGGAAACATCGCTCGATGCGCAGGACGCCATCGTGGCCGCGTTGTCTTTCGCAGATCAGCCGCGTGGCTGGTTCAGGTTGCCGCGCCTGACGGTGTCGACGCGTTTTCCGCTCGGCCTGTTTCGCGCGTGGAGTTATGCCGATGCACCGCTCACGCTGTTGGTCTATCCCGCGCCGGAACCTGCTGCACCACCACTGCCCGCCAGCTTTGCCCCCGACCCTGGCGAGGAAGACGACACGCGCGCCGCCCGCACTCACGTCGAAGAAGCCGCAGACCAATTGCGCACCTACCGCCCCGGCGACGCTCTGCGCAGCATTGCCTGGAAGCACAGCGCGCGGCTCGACACCTGGATGAGCCGCACCGGCCAGCAGGTGCGCCACGCACAATGCGTGCTCGCGTGGGATGCGCTGCCGCCGTCAATGCATGTTGAGCAACGCCTGTCGCGCCTGTGCGCCTGGGTGCTGGCCGCCGAGCAATCTTCCGCTGGCGATGAACCGGAATACACCTTGAGCCTGCCGGGCGTGCTGATTGGGCCGGCGCGCGGGCCTGCGCATCGTGATGCCTGCCTGCGCGCGCTGGCGCTGTGGGGTAAGCCCGCGATGCCGCAAGAGAGGGCAGCATGAGCAGTAACCAAGGGCCTCATATCGGTAGGGAGGTGGCCGCATGAGCACCGCCACCATCGGCACTGAAGCCGCGGCATTCGGTTCCGCCCGCGCGCTCACACATCGTGAACACGGCTGGCTGATCGCGCAGCTTGCGGTTGTGCTCGTACCGCTGCTGCGCGCGCTGCCGTTGGTGACCTGCGCCGTGTTCGGCGTGCTGCTGCTCTGGCGCGCGTTGTTGTGGGTGCGGCGTGCGCCGTTGCCGGGCAAGTGGGTGTTGGGGCTGACCGGCGTGGCGACGCTTGTCATCACGCTGGCACTGGCCATGCGCACCGGCGGGAACATCGGGCGGGACTTGTCGGTGGCGTTGTTGGGCGCGTTTCTCGTGCTCAAGCTGATGGAATCGCACACGGTGCGCAACGGCATTCTCGTGACGCAACTGTGCTGTTTCCTGCTGCTCTCGCAGGTGCTGTTTGACCAGCCACCCTGGCTGGCCGCCACCATGCTGGCGACCGTGGCGCTGTTGTTGCACAACTGGCTGTTGCTGCTGCATCCGCAGGCGCGCATGCGTGTGTCGCCCATGCGTGTGCTCGCGCGGCTTGCCCTGATGGGCTTGCCGTGCGCGGCCGTGCTGTTCCTGCTGTTTCCTCGGTTGGATCATCCGCTGTGGCGCCTGCCGCAAACCGCCGACACCGCCGTCAGCGGCCTGTCTGATCGCATGGCGCCAGGCTCCGTCGGCCAGTTGATCCTGTCGGACGATCTTGCCTTTCGCGTCGACTTTGCCGGTGCGCCACCGCCGCTCGATACGCTCTATTGGCGTGGCATGGTGTTGTGGCGCTTCGACGGCCAGGCGTGGACAGCCGCGTCGATGCGGCAGCGTCCCGCATCCGAAAGCGTACCCAATTCTGCGGACGCAATCAGCGGCGCGCCCGGCGGGATCGACTACAACATCACGCTGGAACCGACGCGTCAGCGCTGGTTGTTTGCGCTCGATCGCGGCCAGTCGATCGAGGCGCGCGATGGCACGGGCCGCAGCATCGACGGCGAATTCATCAGCACCCAACCGCTCGACCAGCGCGTGCGCTATCACGCGCGATCACGGTTGCCGCAGCGCAATCGCGCGGATGATGCACGCCCGCTCGATCCGCTCACGCACCAGATGGCACTTGCGTTGCCGCCGGGCAACCCGCAGGCGCGTGCACTGGCGGCGCAGTGGGCAGAACTGCCGCCCGCCGAACGCGTATCTGCTGCACTCAAGCTGTTTGGCCGCGCGCCGTTTGCCTACACGCTTGCGCCCGAGCCGCTGCAGGATCAGCAGATCGACGATTTCCTCTTCCGCACGCACCGCGGTTTCTGCGAGCACTACGCGGGCAGCTTCGTTTTCTTGATGCGAGCGGCGGGTGTGCCGGCGCGCGTGGTGGTGGGCTATCTGGGCGGCGAGGTGAACGCGGTGAGCGGCGACATCATCGTGCGCCAGTCCGATGCGCACGCGTGGGCCGAGGTGTGGCTCGATGGGCGCGGCTGGGTGCGTGTGGACCCGACCGCCGCGGTCGCGCCGCAGCGCGTGGAGCGCGGCCTGGCCGCCGCCGTGCCCGCCAGCGAATTCCGCTCGCGCCGTGCAGAAGAACCCCGCTGGTTGCGCAGCGTGCGCTGGGGCCTCGATGGCCTCATCAGCGGCTGGAACAGTTGGGTGCTCGGCTATGACCGCAGCCGCCAGGCGCGCCTGTTCGCGTGGCTGGGGTTGGATGCGGCGGACCCGCGCGCCGTGCTGTGGGGGGTGTCGGGCCTGTTCCTGCTGGCTGCGCTGCCGCTCTTGTGGCAGCAGCGCAAGCCCAAGCCCGACCCGGTGCAAGCCCAGTGGCAGCGCTTGTGCGATCGCCTGGCGCGGCATGGTTGCACGCGCGGCCCGGCAGAAGGCCCGATAGCCTACGCTGAACGCGCCGCCGCGCAGTTTCCACAGGCCGCGCAGGCGCTACGTCATGCTGCCGCTGGCTACGTCGCCCTGCGCTACGGCCGTGACGATGGCGATACCCAAGCACGTGCCCAGCGGTTGACGCAATGGCGCGAAGCCCTCGCGCAAGTCCGCCTGGGCTAGTGCGGGCAAGCTGTTGATCGGCTTAGAAAACGTGTCCCAAATGCGGGTGCACACGCGCTTCATCGAGCGTGCCAGTCATTCACCTGTGATGGAATATTTTCCGATCCGGCGCTTAAATATTTCAGATAGATAACTCGGGTGGTGCAATAACTGCACGCAGCTTCCCGATAACAGAAAACCGGTGCGACACAGTTACGCAGGCGTGCGCGTTATCGGTGCATATCCGACCGGCTTTTGAGGCGAGTGCCTTTTTGGCACAGCGGGAACCTTTCTCATACGATGGGTTTCGTAGCGTTTCCGCTGCACTGCAACGTTGCCGAGAACACCCACCCAACGGGGGTTTCGGCCTGCAGCGGTTTCGCAGATTTGCAGGAGCCATACCAATGCATCGACCGAAACGCATGCTTGTCGAGAATATCGTGTGGGCGCACGAAATTGCCGCGCGCGACCCCGGATTTTTTTCACGTTTGGCACAGGGCCAACAACCCCAGGTGTTATGGATTGGCTGCGCAGATAGCCGTGTGCCCGCCGAAACCATTACCCATTCCAACCCGGGCGATTTATTCGTCCATCGCAATATCGCCAATCTGGTGTGCCTGGCCGATGACAACACGATGAGCGTGCTGGAGTATGCCGTGCGCGTGCTCAAGGTCGCGCATGTGATCGTGTGCGGGCATGACGGCTGCGGCGGGGTGCGCGCTTCATTGCTGCCGCCGCCCGATGGGTTGCCGCATGTGGCGCGCCGCATTGCGCCGCTGTGCGCACTGGCAGGCCACCACCGCGCAGAACTCGATGCCATGCCCGATCTGGGTGCGCGCGTGAACCGCTTGGCTGAACTCAACGTGCTCGAGCAGGTGCGCTGCTTGCGTGAGAGCCCCATCGTGCGCCAAGCAGAGCCGCCGCCGCGCGTGCACGGCTGGATCTTCGGTCTGACCGACGGGCGCATCCGTGTGCTGGCGTCGGGCGGCCCCGATGCTGAACACGCTACCTGCGGCGACATCCTGATGCCCACCGAGGCCATCGCCTGACCGCTTGGCGTCGCCGTTTGCGGCGGCCTCTTTTCCCCAACGTTTTCTCTCCTCACGCATGCCGGCGGTGCCCCCGCCCGCAGGCAGGCGTCTCGCGCGTGCGCAGTTCTACAACACTGACAAGACCATGCAGACACCAACTTCTCCGGCTTTCTTCCCGCGCGACATGCTCGCCGGGCTCATCGTGTTCTTTGTTGCCCTGCCGCTGTGCCTGGGCATTGCCAACGCATCGGGCGTTGACCCGCTTGCGGGGCTGCTCTCCGGCATGATCGGCGGCCTGGTGGTGGCGTTGCTCAGCGGCTCGAAACTGAGCGTGAGCGGCCCGGCTGCCGGCCTTGTCGTCATCGTGGTGGATGGCATTGCCAGGCTGGGCGGGTTCTCTGCGTTTCTGGTGGCCGTGGCGCTGGCGGGCGCGTTGCAGTTTGTGTTTGGCATGCTGCGCGCCGGGCGCTTTGCGGCATATGTGCCGTCCTCGGTCATCAAGGGCATGCTGGCGGCGATCGGGTTGCTGCTGATCATCAAGCAGGTACCGCTGGCGTTTGGCTTTGCAGACGGGCAGGGCGCCGCCGGCCCCGGCATGCTTGCCACGCCGTTCGGCGCGGTTTCTGTCGCGGCGATGTTGGTGACGTTGCTCTCAGCGGCTGTGCTCATCGGCTGGGATACGCCGATGCTGCGGCGTTTCACGTTCGTGCGCGCGTTGCCTTCGCCGCTGGTGGTGGTGGTGCTCGGCATTGGCGTGACCTTGCTGCTCGACATGGTGGCCCCCGGCATGGCAGCACCCGCAGAGCACCGCGTAAGCCTGCCGTCATTGGCTTCGTTTGGAGCGTTGCTGGATGCGCTGGAATCTCCCGCGCTGGGTGCGCTCGGCAATCCCGACGTCTGGCGCCTGGCGATGGCGCTGGCCATCGTGGCCAGCCTGGAAACACTGCTGAGCCTTGAAGCCGTTGAGCAGCTCGACCCGAAAAAGCGCCCCGCATCGCCCGACCGCGAACTCAAGGCCCAGGGCATCGGCAATATGGTGGCCGGTGCACTGGGCGGGCTTCCGATCACCTCCGTCATCGTGCGCAGTTCGGCAAACCTGCATGCCGGTGCGCAGAGCCGTTGGTCGGCCGTCGTGCACGGTGCGCTGCTGCTGGCGAGCGTGTTTGCGCTCACGGCCATCGTCAACCGCATTCCGCTGGCGTGCCTGGCCACCCTCCTGATCTTTACCGGCTACAAGCTCGCCAAGCCGTCGCTGTTCGTCGCCGTGGCGCGGCAGGGGTGGGATCGCTTTGCGCCGTTCATTGCCACCATCGTGGGCGTGCTGCTGACGGACTTGCTCATCGGCATCGTGATCGGTATTGCGCTGAGCATCGCGCGGGCGATCCAGGCCAACCTGCGCCGCGCCATCGTCATGGCGCGTCATCACGACCACTTCCTGCTGTCGTTCCGCAAAGACGTGTCGTTCATGGGCAAGGTGCCGCTCAAGCGCTACCTGGCGCAGGTGCCGGACCACGCCACGCTTATTGTCGATGCGGCCCGCGCGGATTACATCGACCCCGATGTGCGCGAGATGGTCGAACGCTTCATCGATGCGGCGCCGGCCCGCGGCATCGTTATCGAGCGTCATCACTTTGATGCGATCGTGCCGCAGCATGCGGGGCTTCGATTTCCACGCCTGCCATTTGCACGCGCTGCCACCAGATAGCGCCGCTTGATAACGTCGCTTCGGGGGTAACTCGTTTTTAGTAATTTAGAGGTCTGCCTCCAAACATAATCAGACAAACTTGCCGTCCGACGAACGTTTGCCTCAGGGTGGCGCTTGAGCTGGCGTATGGCTCGGGCCGGAGTTTGGCGCCATGGCGGTGGTTGTCGGCGTTTGACAATGTTTGCAATTGCCCACGGCTCGGTTAATAGACTGAATTGGAGCGTGCTCTCCGGCAAATCGAATGGCACACCGATAAAACATTGCGCAGGGCGCAAAGGCGCATTATCAAGCGCATATTTAAAACGGGAGGCAGACATGACGACATTGCAACGAGGGACCCTGGTTTCGGCGGCCTTGGCCGCCCTGCTTGTGCTGGGCGGTTGCGCCAGCTCGGGCTCGGGCGACATGAGCGGCACCACTGGCAGCGGCGGCGGCTCCGGCTCCGGCTCCGGCTCCAACGGTTCGGGTGGCACGGCGACCACTGCTTCCACCACACCCACCGGCGATGTTGCGAACAAGGGCGGCGGTGTGCTGACTGCTACGGGCGGCGCCATCAGCGGCGTGGGTGCGACAGTGGCGGGCTCCAACGCGCCGGGCGCAGCGGGGCTGGGCAGCGTGATCGACAACCTGGGCAACACGGTGTCTGCCGCCGGCACGGGTGTGCAGTCGGGCCTGGGCGCGATGGGCGCGAATCCGAACCCGGTCGGCACCACGGTCTCCAGCACCGGCAACGTTGTCACCGCGGCGGGCAACACCGTCACGGCGACTGGCGGGCTGCTCGACAGCCTCGGCACCGGCCCGCTGCAGCCGTTGTCGCCGGTCACCACGCCGGTGGGCGGTGCGGTTGAGCAGGTTGGCCAGGCGGTTGCAAACGCGGGCGGCACGCTGGGTACGGCGCTGTCGACGGGGCCTGTGGAGCAGGTCACGCAACAGATCAGCTCCGCCGTGGTGCCGCTCACCTCGCAGGTGACCACCGCCACGCAAACGCTGGGCAACACCACTGGCCTGGGTGCGCCGGCGACCAATCTGCTGCAGACCGTGGGCGGTGGCGTGGCAGGCGTCGGCACGTCGCTCACGGCGACGAACGCGCCGGTCGTCTCCGGCCTGGGCGGTGTGGTCACAGCCACAGGCAGCACGGTGGCCGCGCTGGGCGGCGTCACGTCCACGCCGGGTGGTGCTACGTCGGCCAATCCGCTGGCACCGATTACCGGCGCGCTGGGTGGCGTGGGCAGTGCAGGCAGCGGCAGCAACCCGCTGGGTGCGGTGACAGGCGCGCTGGGTGGGGCCGCCACAACCGGTACACCTGCGGCGGGGGCAACCGCACCGATCGGCTCGTTGCTGACGGGCGTGGGCTCGTCGCTCACCTCAACAGGTGCCGCAACGCCGCTGGCCCCGGTCACGGGCGCGGTGGGCGGTGCGGTGGGCTCATTGGGCGGTGCGCTGGGAGGCACGCCGCATCATTGATCCACGCTGTGCCGACTGGCCGTCCATGCTTTGCGCTGGACGGCTTTTTTCATTGGGCCATCGCGAGGGCCCACAGTTTGTAAAGTACATCTTGTGCGCGCAACCCCCGCGCGCCATATGGAGACCCAAGATGATCAAGCACGCACTATTTGCCCGGCTCATTGCCAAGCCCGGCAAGGAACAGGCCGTGGCCGACTTTTTGGCCGCCGGCCTGCAGATGGCCAATCCGTTTGTCTAGGGTTGCGAGTCCCAGTTTTCTTATAGATACCAAAAGGGTTTGCAGGTTAGCGCCTGCAGACAACTTTTCTTTCGGGTTACGCCGGGGTTACACACCTTGTGCACTACCATCTATCCCGACACAGGAAGCGGAGCCACGTGTCCTCGAAACGTTGGAGGTAGGGTGAGTCGTCGCAAGATTACGCAGGAAGATCTCAAAGGGTTCTCGCTTGAGAACTACGCCGCTCTGGCGAAGTTTTCGTATGCACAGTGGTAGGACTTGATGTTCCACCGGAGATTTCATGGATCCGAGCACTTCGCCAGTTGAGCCGAAGCCATTTGAATGGCTGGACCTCGACATGTTGGACCGAGACCCGCTGGCGGCGGTCGGCGCTTTGGGACTGCCCCCTTTGCCCGCACTGCTATTGCCTCTGCAGCGAGCACTTCGGGTCTTGCTTGGGCGAAACCTTCCGCCTGTAGACGCGTTGAAGCGAGACCGAATCAGTCGTGAGCTGCTCGCTGATCCCACGGCGCTTGCAATGGCCATTGCTTCAATCGTTGTCAAATTTCTGCAAGCAATTGCCACCACACCAACGGAAGGTACGCTATCCGTATCCGATGCGCTTGATGCCCTTCACGCTTTCCCCGAGATGGTCGCCGCAGATGCCTCCCAGCTCGACTCCTTGTTCGATGACGTGGTGTTCGACTGGAACCCTGGGTCCCATGTGGGAAAGATCTTAGTCGAGGAAGTGCCAGGGGAAGATTGGCCCATATTGCGCCTGAAGATCCTTGATGAGTTGCCATTTAGCTTGGATATTTGGGATCTCGCCGCCCTTGCGGTGCTGGCCCTGGTGGATTGTTCTGTTCGTCTATACCAACGGGGAAACCACGATCAGGCACTCATCGGTTATAGCGCCGCCGCCAGCTTGAGCCATGCCATGGAATATCTGCACTCCCTTCCAGGGGACGCTTTCTACAAGGTCATGGGTGTCTTGACGACAGTCACCGACTCCGCTCACCAACGTGTCAATTCCCAACGGGGCGCAGAGGCCAAGAGACAGCAGAAGACCGTCCGATGGGCACAAATCAAACAGCACGCCATCCGAGCGCTGGAGCGCCGGACTGATGGTTGGAAAAGCGTGAACGAAGCCTTGAGAACGTTGGACGAGGTGGCCGAAACGATGCAAGGAGAACTGAGCGAGAGCACATACAAGAAGATCCTCGGAGAGATCAGGCAGGAGCGTCCGGCCCTTTTTGTGCCACGCAGGCGTCGTCCCTCATCTTGACTGTTGCAAGACTCTGACGATCGCATAAAAATTTTGGACAAAATCCAAGGATCTTGTCGGCAACATCCTTAGGGTGTGCGCTCGACTGAGGTGCACCTTGCAAATAGATTGATCCCCGTGCCACGAAAAGCGTGCACGGCAAACCAGATCAACTTTCGCAAGGAGCAGAAGAGTGTTGGAGCAATATCAAGATCGTCTTTTCACCCGCCAGGAGGCTGCCGCCTACATCGGTGTACAGTCAAACACCCTGGCTACCTGGGCCTGTACCCAGCGCTATGACCTGCGCTACGTCAAGGTCGGCCGCAACGTCCGCTATCGCAAGCAAGACCTGGACGCGTTCATCCAGCGCAATGTGCGTGGTGCTCTTGCCTACAAAGGAGAGCCCCATGACCGATAATGCTGGCCTGAGTCCATTTCAAAAGTTCTGTGCAACGCTCCAACCTGTCCCGAGCGAGGCAGTGTATCGGGCAAACTTGCTTCTGAGGTCGGAGGACTTATTTCCGCAAGATGCCGATCAGGAGGCGCTTTACATTGCATTTGCGTTCACTCCGGCTCGGGCAGCAATTGATTGGCTGGAGCGGCTTTATCACGAAAAATCGGCAAGTTATGCTAGAGCTGCATTTGGAAGATTAAGCAATACCAACAAGGGTTTGGTGCTCTCCGGATATGGACTGAAATATATAGGGGTGGATTTTCCACCTAGACTTGGGCGAGTTTGGTACAGCCTATTTGTGGTCAAGGATGAGTTAAAGTCGGAGGACGATTTTCCAGTTACATCTTATCAAAATGCTGGTATCTGGCCTTTTTTTGATCGCAAGACAATTTCTCCGAAGGAGGTTGCTAAGAAAGTGAAGCTGGAACTGGACAAATTGTGTCCAGTTTCGTGGCCAAAGCTCTTGAGAATTGGCGAGAACGGATCCCTTGTTGGAGCTGACTCTCGGAGACCGGCTCATCTCACGGGTATACCCAACGGGTAACCATCCTGATCCCCCTCGAAGATCCCTGCCACAAGCGGGGATTTTTCGTTTCTCCGCCTCCCATCTTCCCATGACGGCTCACGCTGCCCTCTCGATCAGGCTGCCAGCGGGAGGATGGGAAGATGTTTCACAAACAATTCTACTCTCCACCGCACCACGACTCGCATCCTGCAGGCGATGCTTCCGAATTGGCACGTTCGGGGCACTTGCCCGGCTACGGGTGGTTTAATTTTTTATATTTATAAAAATATTGCAATTAATATATTTAAAGTTAAAATATAAATAAGGGATTTGTGCTGAAATTTTGCGGCACATAAATTAAAAAATGGATTCAGAAAACAACGTAATTTCCGCCGTGCGCAATGCTGGTGGGCCAAGCAGAGTGGCAGCAGAGCTCCGTGTGTCGAGTCGAGCGGTCAACACCTGGCAGAACAAAGGCTACGTCCCCAAATATGATTGTGCGCAAAGGCTGGCAGCACTTGTCGGCGTACCTGTGGCAACACTGCGAAAGACCATCTGACAGCACTACTCGGTGGCGAAGCGTAGGCTTCGTGCCCCACCGCTCAAAAAAACAAAGGCCCGGCGAATTGAGAGTTCGACCGAGCCAGAAATTAAAAAAGATAATTGATATATGTATTTTAACTCAGCATTCACAGGCGGGATGCCATCATCATCTCGTCCCCGCTTTCAACCCGAACCCATAGCTTTCCCCTCAGGCACAGACGCTGGCGATAACAAGATCACTGTCCTGACATCCTTGGATCACCCGGTAAACAAGCGCTTCTTCCTTGACGAACACGAGCTGGTCCAAAAGCAAAACTTCCAGAACGCGTTTCACTACGCGGTCACCACCGTCCCCGTTGGCGGTATTCGCGACTTGGCAACGTTGATCGAGTTTTGCAGTGCCGACAACCGCCATATTCTGATCCGGGGTCTCCCGGTTGGCACTTGCCGTCACCGAATCCAAAGGACCAAAGAAAACTTCGTCGAACCCGCAGAAGGCACGGCTTGGGCCATGCTCGATTTCGACGACGTTGAGGTGCCAGAGCATCTCGATCCCGTTTCGGTCGAAGCGATCGAGTGGGTGATCGCCAAGCTTCCGGCCGAGTTTCGGGACGTAACGTACTTCTATCAGTACAGCGCCAGCGCCGGGGTACTCAGTGCGGCCGGTGTGCCCTTGAAGTCAGGCTTGAACGCCCACCTGTTCTTTTGGCTGGACCGGCGCGTGTCAGGCAAGCTGCTATCGGCTTATCTGTCTCTGCATGGCATGAAGACCGGTTTCTACAAACTTGGCGAAAACAGGGGCGGGAACGTGGATCTGAGCCCGGGTGTTGATCCTGCCCCCCTGCGCAGCGAAGTCCAGCCCCATTTCATCGCCGCGCCGACGATCGATGCCGGTGTCCGCTGCCGGATCACAACTGACCAGCGGCAGGGGTTGATCGAGAAGAGCAAGGCCGCAGTCACACTCCCGACCATTGCTGCAGCCGTGGTCCAGGAGGCAAAAGCACTCAAGGATCAGCTAGTCGGTGAGTACAAGCGCAGCCATGGCTATGAAACCCATGTCTCGGTGACGAATGTTCAGGGCAAGGTCGCAGTCACCAGGTACAGCATCGCACCGCGTCGAGCGGATCAACCGGCGCGGAGCGGACGTCCCTTTGCCAACGCCAAGCTAAGCCCAGATGCGAAATACCTGACGTTGTACTTCACCGACGAAGGATCGCCAGGCTCGTGGTACGTCTGCAAGGACCGGCCTCAACTGGGTGTTCGACATGGCGATGGCTCCGCCATGCCCCTCAAGGAACTGTCCCAAGGAGCTCACGACTACGTTCGGGATGAGCTTGGCTGGTTCACCGAGGTGCCACATCACCATCTGTCGCTTGTCGACGGTTACCTGCCACCACTGGCCGGATTTGCCGCTGCGAAGGTTTCCCTGATTCTCTCGCCAACATGCTCGGGAAAGACCACGGCAACGATCGGCTGGATTCAGGATCAAATCGAACAGCGCCGGGTCGTTCTCTATGCTGGGCCGACGATTGCCTTGGTGGATCAGATGAGGGATGACCTGACGGTAGCCGGTCTCAATCCTGTGTATTACAAGGACGCTTGGGGGCCGACCGTTCCCAGGAGCGGCGTGATTGTGACCACCTACGATTCAGTGTCACGGCTCTTGAAGAGCATCTACGACATGGGGCTGCCTCATGTCCTGATCCTCGACGAGATCCATCAAGGACTAGACCGATGCATGGAAAGCAGCCAGCGCCTGGCAGGTCTGGAATCCGCACTCGGCAAGGCTCGCCAGACATTGCTGCTGACGGGCACGTTGACGGACGTTCAACGGCACGCCATCGTGGAGGTCTGCAAGCAGGCGCTCGGAAGCCTAACGGAGACGGACTACTGCTGCTACGAGTTCGCATCGTCCAAGGCCAATCCGCTGCGACTGATGCCAAGCGACCGCTTTGACTTGGACCTTGCAACGCTGCTTGAAGATTTCCAGGGCAAGCTCAGCAGAAACGAGCCGCTCCCACGCTTTGTGTTGCTGATTGATACCTCGAAGATGGAGCTGTACCGCCTCCTGATGGAGCGATATGGTCTGACGGAGCACGCCCTAATCGTTTCCCGTCCAGAAAGCGCGGAAGCTGAAATCGAAGTCGCAAGGACGAGCACACTGCCGATTCTTGTCGCCAGCCCGTTGTTTGGTTTGGGTCTCAACTTCGAACGGGAACCGGAAATCTTCTGGGCTCGCTTTGACCACGTAGGTGCGGATACCAACCAGATCATCCAGACAGTCAACCGTGCCAATCGAGGGCAGGTGCAATGCCAGGTGCGTATCTACGGCAACGTTCAGCCGGACGTGAGCTTTGCTCTGCCAAATCAAGCGGTGTTGCGGCAGGAGATTGCCGAGCGCTTGCAGGGCGAAACCTCCATTGCGGGTCTGCTTGAAGCGCATTTGCATCTGGATCGGGTGCTCTACCAGGAGTTGCGTAAGGCTGAGCAGAACAGCCTAGTGGCACTCAGCTTGCTGGTTCGTGACAACGCCATCCAGAACTTCAACGTGGAGGTATGTGAGAGGTTGTCCGGTACCGATCAGCGCAGGGCCGATCCCGTCAAGACTGCACGCAAGGATGCTCGGTTGTCTTATCGCCAGGCAGTCGTCGATGCGGCTGGTCAGGTGCCCAGATGTGGTTCGCTAGGAGCGATCATCAAGCTGCAGGCGATACGGAACGAACGCAAGAGTCGCTGGAAGGACGGTGAGCCTCGGCTTGAGCGGACACTGCAGAACGAGGAGGCCGGCATTGTGATGGCTGGCTTCGGCATCCAAGACCCAGTGGCGGCTCAGAAGGTGGATGTGCGCAAGGTTTTGCGGCTGTTTGGCGAAGAGTCGCCGTGGAGCTCGAACCAATACGCTCGTGACCGCCATCCGGACTGGGCCAAGGTTGAAGCCGAGAAGACTGACAAGTGCGTGGTGTTACTGGCGAAGCTGCAGGACCTCAAGGCCGGGCGGATCGATGCTGAAGACCTGTCTGCGGCACTGACGCGAAACGTTCCGTTTGGAGAGGCATTCAAGGCGTTGGCGAGTAGCGACGAGGACTTCCAAGCTATCGGGAGAAAGATCGAACGACTGAAGACGGCTCGAGAAAAAATCCGGAACAAGGGCGGAAATGCCGAGCGAGCCAAGGTGCAGCAAGAAGGCTTGGAACTGCTGCGAGAGCTGCTGGAACCGCTGGGTGTCAGCTACGGAAAAAAGACGGTCAAGGGCCGCCAGGTGACTGATAACACCAAGCCGATCGTCCCGGCCGGTTTGGACTTGTCAGAGATGATTCTGATGCTTGAACGTCAGGCAGTCCGACTTCGAGCCCTACCGCAAGGGCAGAAGGAACCGGTGGTTGCGGCTTGGGATGAGCCCGTCCTTGGTGAGCCACCGATGCCCCGCCAAGTCTGCGAGAACTGCGTGTACTTTCATCAGAACGCCTGCTGCTTGGGGAACCCGACGGACTGGCAGAGCTCGCCCGTTGATGCTGTCGGCAGGAAGTGTGGTGCCTTCAAGCGCATCAAGATCGAACTGATGCTGCACTGACCTACGTCTCCGCCCACGAGTTTTGAAATTTCGTGGGCGACTGAGCGCAGGAAAGCCTTGTCGTTTCTCGCTGGTTGGTTGCGAGCATTTCCTAATACATATATAGAAAACATCAGCAGAGAGCAGGCCATCGGCCCGCCGAACCGCCCAACTCCTCCCGGGCGCGGGGCCGAAGTACGATTAGCTCCTCACCTGGACGGAACCCCGGCCAGCAATGATCGAAGACATCAAGAAAATGCCGTGGGCAAGGAACGAGGAACAGGTCATGCTCATGGACACGGAGGGGAGTCGCCATGGACTATGACGTGATTGGAGACGTGCACGGACAAGCACCAAAGCTCCGGGCATTGTTGAGTCGGCTGGGATATGTCCAGCGCGATGGAGCAATGCGGCACCCCACGCGCAAGGCCATCGTCGTCGGTGACTTCATTGATCGTGGCCCGCACCAGCTTGAGACGCTCGACATCGTCCGCCCGATGGTCGATGCGGGGAGTGCCCTGGCCACAATGGGGAACCACGAGTTCAACGCGATTGCCTGGTATCTGTGTGACCCCGACCAGGACGATGAATATCTACGCCCCCGCAAGGGCGAGAAAGGTGAGAAGAATCGTCACCAGCATGTGGCCTTCCTGGCAGAGGTCGAACACAAGCCGGCCATTCACTCCGAAATTGTCAATTGGTTCCTGGGCCTTCCCTTGTGGCTGGATCTGCCGGAGCTCCGAGTCATCCACGCCTGTTGGCATCCCGGCTACCTGGCCGAGCTTGAGCCTCGCTTAAAGCCTGGCCGTAGATTGGATGATGCCCTGATGGTCAAGGCTAATCGAAAGAGTGAAGTGGAATATCGGATGATCGAATCTCTGCTCAAGGGTGTCGAAGTTCAGCTTCCTCCTGGCCACTCCTTCAAGGACAAGTCAGGACACACACGACACGAAGCTCGTACTCGCTGGTGGGATACCACTGCAACGACCTATCGCCAAGCAGCGCTGGTGCCGTCCGAGGACAGAGCGCAACTGCCCGACATAGAGATTCCAGAACACTTGAGGATCGGCTATACCGGCGACAAGCCCGTGTTCGTCGGCCATTATTGGATGACCGGTCAGCCGGAAGTCCTGGCCCCGCAAGTAGCATGCGTTGACTACAGTGCTGGGAAAGGCGGCCCACTTGTAGCGTACCGATGGAGCGGTGAGCCAGTGCTGTCGTCCAGCAGTTTCGTGCTATCCAGCGAAGGAGATGGCCATGCCTATGGCGTTTGACCGGGAGCCGACGAATGCAAAGCTCACTGACGCAGCGCAATGCTTTTGCTCAGACGTTCACCGCTCTAATCTACGCCGCAGTGACAGGCAAAATCGACGTTCGGGGCATGGTTGAGCAAAAAGCCTATGAGGAGACGGTAGCATGAAGCAATATTTTGCGGCATAACCTGTGGTGCGTGAGATGACGACAAAACGACAACTGATGAACATCTGTGGCGACGACTCGTTGGTGAGGAGCGAAACCATCAGTGAATTGATCGGCACGGATTCGTTCGATGACGAGGCGCTTCGTGCTCTGCTAGACGCACAAGAATCGGGGAAATACACGCCTAACGAAACACTCGTGCTGGTTGTGGCCAAGACGTGCTCATCTGAACTGTACTTGCACGTGAAAGACCAACTAAAAGAAGATGTCTGGTCTCTTATTGGATTGTTGACGGCCGACTACCCGGACCCGGATGTTGAGCGAATTATTCTAGAAAAGCTCTTCAATGAAGCTAGCGAGATAGGAAACCACCGTCGCGTCGCAATGGTGGAGGCGCTTGCTGAGCACGGATCCGTAGAATCGCTCGCAACTCTCCGTGAAATTCTTCATGAGCAAGTGCCTCTAGCCCAAACTAAAAAATTTATCTCTGCAGCAATAAATGGGGCTCGTACAGAAGAAAACATCTCTACGCTGCTGATGCACGTGGAGGCAGCCGCACAGCGAGATTTCGCCGAAAAGCTGGTGCATGCTATTGGTCTCATCAGCGAGAGAGGAAAGAGTGCTATGCCGGTGCAGAGCGCCAGGCCGGTACAGGAACAGATCGGGCCAGGTGATCTGGTTTCGATCGATGAGGATGTCGTTAAGCGAATAACGGAATTTAAGAGCCGTGCTCATTACTACCGAGATAAGGACTCAAGGGCTTCTCTTCAGTATGCTCGCCAAGCCGTTGAGTGCGCCTGGAAAGCGATGTGTAGGAGTCGAGGGCAATCTCCGGAAAAGACATCGCTAGAACGTGCAACCGGAGGGCAACTTCTAGCGGTTCTGCAAACATGTGGTGCACTTCCAAGAGATTTGGAATTGGCCACCAAAACGATCAATACGTTCTGCAACTTCACGATGCATGACCAAGGCGAACATGAAAATGACCTGACGCCAAGACTTACGAAGTCGGTCCTTTTGTTGGTCGATGAATTTGTCGAGTGGTTCATGCAGACTCAACTCGGCGCAGCAGAGAAAAGCGAATAGCTCCTCGGCTAACGAACCAGGTGGTGAAGGCCATGGCACAAAAAACACCAAGAAATCCACTTCGAGTCGGACAAGCACGTTTACGCCGACTGGGACTGGCGTCTAGCCTCTGCCCAGCGACCGCAGGAACCTCGGAACCTGAGCTTTGCTGGTGACTTGCACACGGGCCATGAGGTCGTAGTCGACCCGACTCACTCCGTAGGTCTGAGCGATATCTTGTTGCAGCCGGCACCACAGATGACTGGTTACCTCGGCATCGGCCATTGCCCGGTGAGCACGCCCGGCCTTCGGCAGTTGCAGCATGTCTGCCAGCGTCGATAGCCTGTGATTCTGGGCATGTGGGTAGATGCGCCTCGACGCGAGCAGCGTACATGCGAAGGACTGGTCTGCTGAGATGCCCACAAGATCAAGCTCAGCCCGCCAAAACTGTCTGTCGAAAGCTGCGTTGTGGGCCACCACCGGATGTTTGCCGACAAACTGGGACGCTTCTCGCATCACCGTCGATGCTGCGGGCGCAGATGCAATCATCTCGTTCGTGATGCCCGTCAAGCTGACGACATTCGAGGGGATACGCCGGCCCGCATTCATCAAGCTTTGGTAGCGATCGACGATCTGCCCATCGCGCAGCAGGATGACGGCGATTTCTGTAGCTCGATCACCTTGGCTGGGTGACAGCCCTGTGGTTTCAAAGTCCAGAACTGCGACCGTCTGCATACTGCTTTCCCCGTCCTGTCTCAGGAACAAAATGCCGCCCCACTAATGACAATGAATCATTCAGCTTGTTACGCGACTCCCTCTTGTGCCGCTATCCTTACTGTCAGGCACGGCAGGCTGAGGTAGTGCCTTCACATCCACTCGGGTGCCGTCTGAGAAAACCACGCTCTCCATAAACCAAGAGGGGAAAAGAGTTTTGGATTGCATCAATGCTTGATCTGCTACATTGGTTTTATCGAAATCCTTGTATACATCAAATAAAATAGTTTTCCCAGGGAGGATTTCTGGCTCAATCCGCATCGGAAACGATCCGATTTCGCCACCAAAGGCATCTCTTATTGAGACCCAGCCGGCCGCACCAATGATAGATTTTTTAGATAAATTGGATAGACGAAGTCTGAATACCCATCGACGGGAAATTTCATAGCCATACCTGTCAAAAATAGGAGCCAAGTCATAGGCAATGGCCTCCACTCGGAAATACTTTTTAATCTCCACGTCGACCGCCGCTCGTTGGTTTCGAAGGGCGATTAGCGCTTGTTTCTCTTGCTCCAACTTCTCTTGCGCCTCTGCTGCTGCTCGCCTTTGCTCTTCTTTGATTTTTATTTCTTTTTCACGCTCAGCGGCCTGCCTAGCCTCAAAATCGATTTGATTTCTAATGGCACTCCTAACATTTGAGAAAATTGGCTCTCCGATAGTGCCCTCGCCGGTTACTTGACGTTTTGCCCATTTGGAGAAGAGGTCACCGTCAGATGATGGGAGTTTGCCAACAATCTCTTGTGTTTGAGTAGGAGTAAGTTTGCCGTCTGCAGGGAGCTTGGTTTCATACGGATCGCCGCACGCCGTCACCAAAAAAGCCGCCATGGAGATTAACGATATGAGTACTCGCTTCAATATTAAATTTGACACAACAATCCTCCGTCGCCCATATGCGATAGATCAATTACTGATTTTTATTTTCTGATCGAAGAACTGCATCTGTTAAGTCGGCATTCGTTAGCTTGAGTTGGGGGCAATGGAAACAACCCTTAGCGACGCTGGCCTGCGAATTCAAGTTCAATAACGCCGTCTCATTAGACCGATGCGGCACCGCCACTACCTCCACGCTTCTTCGCAAATCCCGCGTAGACCAAATCACCTAGCAGCGCTGCCAACCCCTCCTGTACCTTGGGGCTGTTGAGAACCTGCTTGGCCATCTCCGAGTAGCTATCGAAGCCATCGGCAACAGACTGGATCATCGCGTCCTTGAAGTCAGGGCTGGCATCAAACTGCTCTTTTGTGTTCGCCGCTGCCTGCTGTGCCAGTGTCTCGTTCTCCAGCATCTTGCTGCTGATGTGCAAGGCGAACGGCAGCAGGTCGGTATCAGTCACTCCCTCGAACAGATCGTTCATTCGTTCCACCACTTGGGCCAGCATTACCTGCTCGGGATCGTGGGGCTTGCCGGAACCCAGATCGGTGAGCGGCTTCAGCTTTCCGTCCTCGCCAGCTTGGCCAAGGACGATGCTTTGCTTGCCCTTGTCCGACAGCTTGTAGTGGGTCAGCTTGACGCCGCTGAGGTCGATTTCTTCTTTGTTGCGGACGCTCCGCAGCAGCGGCAACAGGTGCTTCAGGTAGATGGCACGCTTTTCGAGGTCGGTGTCGCCCAAATCAACGATCTGGGAGAGGAAGTCGTAGGCACGAACAAAGGTACCTACGTCTCTGCGGAAAACATCCAGGGCATCGGCCGCCTCCTTGTCTTCGTTCTCTGCGGCGTCTTGCATGCGCACCCGGTAGCGGTCTACGGCCGGCGCAATCTTGGCCTGCATGTCCTTCTGCGTGCCCTTGAAATAGGCCACGACGAAGGCTTCGACTTCTTCTGGTGTATAGATCAGCTCACTATCAAGTTTCGCCTGCAGCGCATGGATGAGGTTCGGATCGCTGACCCCAGCTAGCTCGGCGGTCTCGTAGTACGGCAGGAATGCTGCTCGGATCTCTTCGGGCTCGTTGACGAAGTCCAGTACGAAGGTCTGATCCTTGCCAGGACAGGTCCGGTTCAGGCGAGACAGTGTTTGTACCGCTGCAACCCCGGCCAGCTTCTTGTCCACGTACATGGATACCAGCTTGGGCTGATCGAAGCCGGTCTGGTACTTGTTGGCCACCAGCAGAACTTGGAACTCGTCGGTATCGAAGGCTTCCCGCAGATCACGCCCCTTGAGGCCTGGGTTCATCTTGCCTTCGGAGAACGGTGCCGGTCCGCTTTCAGGATCGTCAACTTCGCCGGAGAACGCTACCAACGTCGCCAGGTCCTTGTATCCCTGCTGCTTGATGTACTTGTCGACAGCAAGCTTGTAGCGAACAGCCTCTTTGCGGGACGCCGTGACCACCATGGCCTTGGCCTGACCATCCAGTCGCCACGCAACGTTCGTCCGGAAGTGCTCAACGATGATCTGGGCCTTCTGGGAAATGTTGTACGGATGCAGCCGGACCCACCGCATGAGCGACTTCATTGCCTCGCTCTGGTCGACCGTCGTATCGTCGTAATCTTTACCGTTGTGGGCCAGCTTGAAGGCGAGCTTGTAGGGCGTGTAGTTCTTCAGCACGTCCAGGATGAAGCCTTCTTCGATGGCTTGCCGCATCGAGTACACGTGGAAGGCCTGCGGCTTGTTGGTGTCCGATGGCGCTTGGTCGGGATTGGGCAGGCGACCGAACATCTCCAGTGTCTTGGCCTTGGGCGTGGCCGTGAAGGCAAAATAGCTCAGGCTGTCTTGCTGTGGCCGGGCGGCCATCTCGGCCTCTAGCAGTTCATCGACGCCAATTTCCTCGCCCTCGGCAAGCTGTTCGGCAGTCAGAACCTGCTTCAGCTTCTTGGCCGCTGCCCCGGTCTGAGAAGAATGGGCCTCGTCGGCGATCACTGCGAAAGTGCGACCCTTCAGACCAGCTTCTTTCTGGATGGCCTCCAACACGAAGGGGAAGGTCTGGATCGTGACGATGATGATCGGCACGCCATCATTCAGAGCCTCCGCCAACTGCGCTGATTTCACGGCATCATCGGTGACCCTGCAGACCACGCCCGCCTTGTGTTCAAACTGGTAGATCGTGTCCTGCAACTGTTTGTCCAGCACAGTGCGATCTGTGATGACGATCACCGATGAGAACACCTTGTTGTCAGAGTCGTCATGCAGGTTTGATAGCTGATGCGCAAGCCAGGCGATGGAGTTCGACTTGCCGGAACCGGCCGAGTGCTGAATCAGGTATTTATTGCCAGCCTTCTCGACCTTAGCCGTAGCGAGCAGCTTGGTGACAGCTTCCCACTGGTGGAACCGAGGGAAGATCAGCGTTTCACGAATCTGCTTCTTGCCCTCAGTGGTTTTCTTCTCTTCCTTGGCCAGGTGAACGAAGCGGCCAATGATGTTCAGCCAAGCGTCCCGCTGGAGGATACGCTCCCACAGATATGCGGTGCGGTAGCCTGCAGGATTGACCGGATTGCCAGCACCGCCATGGTTGCCCAGATTGAACGGCAGGAAGTACGTCGACTTCCCCTTGAGCTCGGTCGTCATCCAGACTTCATCGGTGGACACGGCAAAGTGGACCAATGCCCGACGCTTGAAGGCCAGCAGCGGTTCCTCACGCTTTGCGCCCGGCTCTCGGGGGATGCGATCGGTGCGGTACTGCTTCTTGGCATCCTCGACTGACTGGGTGAAATCCGTCTTGAGCTCCGCCGTAGCAACGGGAATGCCGTTGATGAAGAACACCAGGTCGATGGCGTTCTCGTTGGACAGGCTGTAGCGGACCTGCCGCACCACCCGGCAACGCACCTTGCTGTAACGCTCCAACGTCTCGGGATTGATGGCTTGCGCCGGCCGAAACTGGCACATATCGACCTTGGTCGATACATCCTTGAAGCCATGCCGCAGCACCGACAGGGAGCCTTCCGTGTCAAGCACTTGAGCCAGGCGAGCCAGCAGAGCAGCTTCTGTCTTGCCGTTCTTTGCGGCCTTGAACTTTTCCAAGGTCTTTGGCTGCGTGTCCTGAATCCACCAGAACACGTCTTCAGGGTAGAGGGCCAACTCACGATCATACTTGGCGGGATCGCCTTCCAGCCAGCCGTGGGCGGTCAGGTGCGCAACGATGTCCGACTCGAAGTGGATTTCTTGATGTTTGGGCGAGTTCATCGTCATTCGCCGAGTTTGGCCCTGTAAGCAACGGCTTCTAGCTGAATCCCCGTTGCCGGATTCATTGGGTCAGCGATTTCCCGAACGACAACTGAGTTCTTGGGCGTATCCCTGTCGACACAACAGAGATAGATAAAGGCTTCCTGCCCCAACTCGGTAAGGGTATCTCGCTCGTTTTCAGATATATAAAAGGAGTCCAACCGGGTCGTTGACGCCTTTACTTCAATGTATCTCGTTTCGCCGGCGAAGGTGCTGCGCATGTCATAGCCTGCCCCAACATCGGTTTCCGAGACACGCTCAATGTGTTCCGCAGGATTGGGGCAGCCCAATGAATCTAGACGGACGTATTCGTAGCGATAGGCCGCGTCCTCGCCCAGACGCCCAATTTCCCGTTGCAGAGCAAGCTTCCGCTCCAACTCTTCGAGCGAAATTTTTTTTGCTGCTCCAACGCGAATATCGGCCCGCTTCTCGGAATCAACCGAGTCGGGCGTCGTCGGGTGTCCATCGAAATCTTGAGCCGGGCCCAAGAGGCGTGTCCGCTCAGCAGCAACCGCATCTATGAATCGTTTTCCGAATGTCAGTCGGTCCTGCTTAGCAAAGGTAATCGTGGTCTGACGACCATTGCTGGGACGATATGCCGCCAACCACATACCTTGCTCACCTCGGGCATGGCGTTCCATGAAGACTGACAAAGGTATAGTTTCCTTCATGCAGTAGACGTGGGGTACGCCAGCATTGTCGTAGGTGACGCGAGGACTGACTGTTTCTGTGGGCGGATCTGTCTTGTACAGAATGTCGACCAAGCGATCGTTCTCGATCAGATCTCGAAAGCGGTCCGTCATGCTGCCACCGCCTCATGGATGATGTCCTGGTCACCCAAGCCCCGCACGTCGATCTTGCCGGTCACTGCTGCGGAGATGAGAGCGGAGCGGTGTTCCTTCTGCAACTCGATGGCTTGCTGGGCCTTGGCGATGAGGGTGTCGATGGCCTGAACTCTAACGGCTATCGATCTAACAATGCGGACCTGCTCATCCCTTGGAGGAACAGGAGTGTGCAACGTTTTCACGTCCGGCATGCCTATGGTTTTCACCGTTGCACCGAAAGTTAAGCGCTCCAGTTCGTGACTCATCGACCGAAATACGTATAGGAGATACTCAGGAAGCAGATCAGGACTGCACAGCCAAGCGATGAAATGTTGGGAGACTGCCATTGGGCGAGTCGTTATGGCACATCGGCCAATCGTGGCGTCTCGGGAAAAAACCACGGCCTCTGGTGGAAGTAGGCGAGCCGACGAGTTTTCGATGCCAAGTTTCGTGATCTGATACGCGGTTTCCGAAATGTACTCGTGATTCTTCAGGTAACCTGTGTCGTTGAGCGAAACCCAGGGGATATCGCCGCTCTCCCAGTAGGCTGGAACCTTCTTATCGGGTGTATGGCCGCTCTCCATCTTTGCCACCCATTTAATACGCTTGGCGTTCCAATGCACTGGCACATCCCCCAGCCACTCCACACCGCTCGGCTTCATTGGTACGGTCGAATCCAGCCCCTTGGTCACAGCATGTGAGATCACCGTCTGACGCTTTTCCTTCAGCAGCTCGATCAGCTTTTCCTGCTTGGCGATCAACGTATTGATCTTGATAGTTTCACGGTCGAGGAAGGTGGCGATGGCGGACTGCTCTTCGATTAGTGGCCGAGGAACTTTGAATGTGCCGAGTTCGTCCGCCGATAACTCGAGGAAAGTTGTCCCTTTGCCTCGGAGATTTAGTGCCTCGGTAGACGCCAGGAGGGAATAGGCATAGAAGAGCTCGTTGATGCCCGTCTTCGGAACGAGAGACTTGCAGCCCTGATTCGTGCACAGCTCTGTCTTTGCAATGGCGAGCGAGCCAATCGGCGCACGAGTTGACAGCACAATGCTTCCTTGCGGTACTAGCGTTGTGGCGCAGGATTCCAGTCCTGCTTGACTAATCTTACGAGCCGAATCACTGATGTACAGGGAGGGAAGTTTGCCTAGGTCTGCCGGACTTACCCAAACTATGTTTCCGTCCCAGTAGGCGGTCTCGTCCGATTTTGGCGTCGAGCCACCGTAAATAGCGAAGCAACCTTTCAGTGGCGTGATGTCCCAAGCTACCGGCACCTCCCCCAACCACTCCACGCCCGAGGGCTTGTACTTCGGATAAGGCTTGAGCTTCACGCCGTCACCTCTTGCAGCAGGGCGAGGATCTCGCTGGTCACAGCTTTCAGTTCAGCGTCAATAACCTCCAGCGGGCGAGGCGGGGTGTACTGGTAGAAGAAGCGGTTGAACGGAATCTCATAACCAACCTTGGTCTTCTCATCGTTGACCCAGGCATCCGGAACGTGAGGCAACACCTCTCGCTCGAAGTACGCATCGATGCTGTCGCTCATGGGAACATTCTCTGTATCCCGTAGGCTTGCATCAGGTTTCGGGTTGCCCTTACGGTCCTTTTCGATCTCCCCTTGCTCGTCTCGCAGAGGGCGCTCTACCGTGATGGTGTGGTAACCGAACTCAGCGTTGTCAAAGATTCGTGACACCATCGACGATTCAACCTTGCCGCCCTCGGGTTCGGCGGGCAATGCCTGACTAGCAGGCTTCAGTCCTTCCGAAACAACAGCGCCTTTGGCATCCGTCACCTTCACGTATCGCAGCTCCTCGAAGCGACCGTGGATCTCAACCACGGTGCTGATGTCAGCGTCGCCCAGCTCCTTGCGCTTACTGCCAAGCGACTTGCGCATCTTCCGATAGAACTCGGCTCCGTTGATCAACTGGACCTTGCCCTTGCGCTCCTGGCTCTTCTTGTTCGTCAGAATCCAGACATAGGTAGCGATGCCGGTGTTGTAGAACATGTCCGTCGGCAGTGCCACGATGGCTTCCAGCCAGTCGTTCTCAATGATCCAGCGGCGGATTTCAGACTCGCCAGAACCCGCCCCGCCAGTAAACAAAGGGGAGCCGTTCAATACGATGCCGACACGAGAGCCACCCTGGTCCTTGGCTTTGTCGTAGGGGCGCATCTTCGACAGCAAGTGCATTAGGAACAGCAGACTGCCATCCGACACCCGAGGCAGACCCGGTCCGAAGCGACCTTCGTAGCCACGCTGCTCATGTTCCTTGCGGACTTCCTTCTCGACCTTCTTCCACTCCACACCGAACGGGGGATTGGAAAGCATGTAGTCGAAATCCTTGCCGGCATGCCAGTCATCGGACAGGGTGTTACCGAAGGCGATGTTGCCAACGTCCTGGCCCTTGATCAGCATGTCTGCCTTGCAGATGGCGTAGGACTCGGCGTTGAGCTCTTGGCCATGCATAACCAAACGTGCATCCGGGTTCAGGCCGGCAAGGTGTTCTCCTGCTATGGACAGCATGCCACCAGTACCAGCCGTGGGATCGTAGATGGTCCGAACGATGCCCGGCTTGGTCAGTGCCGCGTCATCGGTGGTGAACAGCAGGTCGACCATTAGCCGGATGACTTCTCGGGGGGTGTAGTGCTCCCCAGCGGTCTCGTTGGAGAGTTCTGCAAAGCGGCGAATCAGCTCTTCGAACAGCAAGCCCATGTCTGCATTGGTGATGCGCTCTGGGTGCAGGTCAATGCCAGCGAACTTCTGTAGCACCAGGTACAACAGGTTGCAGTCGTCGAGCTTTTCGATCTGTTTCAGAAAGTCGTAGCGTTCGAAGATGTCCCTGGCATTTTCCGAGAAGGCGTTGACATAGGCCGTCAGGTTGGACTTGATATGGGCTGGGTCGCCTTGGAGCTTGTCGAAGTCGAACGCCGAGGTGTTGTAGAACGACTGGCCCGCCTTCTTTGTCAGGAAGGTCGACATCTCGATGCCCATGCTCTTTTTGGCCTCGAACTCCTTCAGCACGGCCGGCTTCGTAGCCTCCAGCACACAATCCATGCGTCGCAGCAAGGTGAACGGCAGGATTACCTTGCCGTAGTCGGATTGCTTGTAGTCGCCCCTCAGAAGGTCTGCCACGGACCAGATGAACGATGCGATCTCGCTGAAATTTGCAGCCACAACTTGCCTCTCGGATGAATTCGTTGTCAGATTGTAATGGCTGCCCGAACCGGGCAGACAGTCTTGCGGCAGGCTGAGTGCGGAGTGAGCGTGAGTCTCAGTTTCGCCCACGAAATTCAAAAACTCGTGGGCGACTGAGCGCAGGAAAGCAGCGTCGTTTCTCGCTGGTTGGTTGCGAGCATTTCCTAATATATATAGAGAGAGACGATGACGAAGCTGCGGCCAGAGACCGATACAATGCCAGCCGACCCACCCATCCTCCGCTTCATGCTCAAACCTGCCGCAACCCTTCGCATCGAACTGCTGCACGTCCAGCCGTTGGTCTGGCGTCGACTCGTTGTCCCGGCGGACATCCAGCTACCCAAACTGCACAAGGTCTTCCAGGCTGTGATGGGCTGGGACGACGAGCATCTGCATCAGTTTGAGTTCGGTGACACGATCTACGGGACGCCCAGCGATGAGTATCCTGGCGATCCCACTCTGCCAGAGAAGGGCGTGCGGCTGAATAAGGCTCTTGGCTCAAACACCGAGTTCGATTACGAGTACGACTTCGGCGATAGCTGGCGGCATCGCATTGTGGTGGAAGGCATGGGCAACCCAGAACTAACCTTGACGCTGCCAGCCTGCCTTGCTGGCGAGAACGCTTGCCCACCTGAAAATGTTGGTGGCGTGACCGGCTATGCGGAATTCGTCGAAGCGCTGGCAGATCCGGAACATGAGCAGCACAACGACTACAGGACCTGGATCGGCGGAATTTTCGACCCGGCTGGTTTCGACGTGAACGCCGTGAATGTCAGGTTGCGGGCGATCCGCTAACAGGGTGACTGGCTCATACTTGTCGGCAACGCCAGAGCGTTGGGTGCGAGTCCCTCCGCTTCTTGCAAGCCCCCCCTTTTGACGAGGCATGCATGGACTTACTTTACGAGCGAGGCGAGGTAGAGCAGATAGTGACCGCCTACAAGGACATCTTCCCGTCGATCGATGCCCCTCTATCGAGGTACTGGGGGCTGGACAGGAGACGCCCATGGTCCTATGTCACGACAGATTTCCATCAAGCCGCCCACCTCAGTCATGTCAGCCTGGGCTTCGGAGCGATGGGGCTGGGTGTGGCTCCCCTTTCTACGCAACGGCAATAGCCCCCATGACAGAGAAGAAATACAGCCCGCTCGGCATCGAATTGCGTGTTGGGTCGGTCGATCCCTCGCTTCCGCTGCTGTTCCAGATCGGTGTGACAGACGACGTCGGTGCCGAAACAAAGGTCATCTACGTGGGCATGAGCCGAGACGGTGCCAAAGGCCCATTTTCCAACTACGACGACAACCTGCGGAGAATGCGGGAAGGTCGCTCACCACGGAATGGGCAAGGATTCCGTCAGATTCACCGGGACATCGACATTGCCCTTCACGAGGGCAAGTCAATCGTCATCGAACTGGTTCGAAACGTTAATCCCGAGACGGAGACATTGACCTCAGCAAGAATAGCTCTACAGAGGAAACACGGGCTGAAGGACTGAGCGTTGATGCTCTGATGAATAACCTGCCGGATAAAAAAATGAGTACGTTTTGCGCGGTGGATGACGCGACGCTAATCAAGTTGATCAATGGAGCGCGACGGCGCGTTGTCTACATTTCACCGGGCATTCATGAGCAAGTGGCCGTGGCACTTGGAAAGCGCTTTAGTGAAGTCGACGGTTTGGACGTCACTGTCGTGCTCGACCCTGATGACGATGTGTGCCGCATCGGCTATGGAGATGCCAATGGTCTAAAGTTGCTTCACGCTTCCGCAGGAAGAAATGGGTTCTGGGTAAGAGAGCAGGCCGGCCTCCGCGTCGGAGTCTTGTTGGCGGATGATCAGACATTGATTTGGGCCCCCACGCCCCGTTCAGTGGAATCCCCACCGATTTCCACCGATGGCGCGTCAAATTTTGCTGCGCCCCAAGAAGCGCTATTTCCTGAGCCGACGGGGATGACGCCAAACGGTCTCTTGCTGGGTAACCATCCGAGCGAGCAACTAGCTAAAGCTGTCGCAGCCGAAGGCATCAACGCGGATCCGAAGCTTGCCGAAATTGGAAAGTCGGCGATCACGCCACAACGCGTGGTTGAGACGCTCGCCGCGCTAGAGAAGAACCCTCCAATCCCTGTCGATCTTCAGCGCATTACTCGTGTCTTCAGCACCAAGTTGCAGTTTGTGGAACTAACGGTGAAGCGTGCGAAGCTCTCGCAAACTCAGCTGACGGTGCCCAGTCAGCTACTCAATGCAGACGTGAAGGATGAGTTGAAGGGGGCGATCGAGTCGAGGCTCAAAGCGTTCGCTGATCTTCGTGACCACAGAGTTGAGGTACCGGCTTTCCTAAATGGTGAGCCAGCATTCGGCAGAAATAGCCAGCCACTTCTGGAATCGGCAAGCGAGGCTACCCTAGAAAGCTTTCGAAAGGCGATTGAGAGAAAGTTCATCTATGACATCCCTGGCTACGGCCGCCTGATCGCCAAAGACGAGAAGAGCACCTTCGAGGCCCATGTTGCAGCCTACACAAAGCAACTGGAGGAACACTCTAAAGGTCTACGTGAACTAGTTGACGCACAAGCAATTAAGATCCTTGACGAGGCTGTTGACCTGATAATGAAGCGTGCCGAGCGGTCAGGATCGGAGTTTAGGCCGGATCGTTCGTCGCTACGCGAAGAGTTGAAGAAGGGGCTGAACAAGGCAAAAAACGAAGCGCCGAGTGTTAAGGTAGTTTTCAAGGACGTAACGTTTGAGCAGACCAAGAGCGCAGATTTCCGTCAGCGAGTTGAAAAGGCGCTACCTGCAGCAAAGCGCAAGCAATTGGGCCAGTGGGCGCACGACTTCGACGCTGCTCAAGCGGCAGGAAAGGTTGAGCCATGAGTTCTTATTTGCCTGCCGTCTTCATTGGCGTTGTCTTGGTCGGCCATTGTCTCCGGCGTGCCTGGAAGTTGTATAGCGCCCACCATTCTGCACGAGCAGAGCGGCGCCGACGGGAATCCGAATACCGCACGGTGTGCATATACGGCGAGAACGGGAATCGCTTTCTGGTTCGAAAGCACGTTTCAGATTTCCCACTGGCTGGAGAGCGTGAAATCCCGGACTTCCTTCGCAAGCAGCCGCTAGACGGTAGCGAGTAGCCGAACAATAGTGCCAACCAGTGGTCGCTCTGCCACCACACAGGACAAGGGCGCATAAGCACCACAACAACCAACAGCCAGAGCCGGCTATGAATGAGCGCGTTTTCGAGACCACCGATAACGAGTATCTGGGATGGATGAAGCAACATCCCGAAGGCTACGTCCTGAACACCACACGGTCCGATAGCCAATACGCGATGCTCCACGCGTCAGGTTGTCACCACATTTCGACCTACGCCAGCAACTACGCTGACAACGCCTTCACCGGGGATAAATACATCAAGGTTTGCTCGGACAACAGTAGCGATGAAGAGCGACTAGACCCTTGCAATGGTTTGCCGCTCATAGCCACACTCGACCGGCTCTTCGACCAATATCTAATCACGTTCGATCCGAAGACAGGGGGGATGCAGGTCTCACACGAGATCGGCAAAGCCGACCGTGCCATCCTCGGCCTCCCAGCGAACCTGAGAAAAGTGCCGAACCAGGGACAGGCCGGCTACCTCAGGCTACACCTTGACCATTTCGAAACGAAAAGCCGAACATGAAGCGGGTTATGAGAGACGAGCTTGAGGTAGCAATTCATGAACTGACCCAGCCGATAGGCGGGCAGTACCCTCGTCCCTGGATGACGGATCTTCAAGATCCCATGAAGGCCAAGGTCTTTATCGTCGGCAAGAACCAAGCCAAAGAGTATCTGGTTGCCCGAGTTGGATCACACGCCAGACACGTAGATGCACTCTACAACAGGAACGGCCAAAGCTGTCGGGCACTGTATGACGAGATTGCCGATGGGCAACCATCAAAGACTCGCCCCAACATTGACGATTTGACAAAACGTCTCACACTAGCTGGCGTGGAAGGTGTCCTGGAAACCAATGTGGTCTGCTATTCGACGGCAATGAGTCGACATTTGCGTCAACAAAAGCATGCCGCCGGCGCAGTGAAGGGCGATCTGATTTTTCGTACGTTGCTCGCCCATATCCGGCCGACCGTTCTTATTGTCCACGGCGTTGACGCAACTGAGCGGCTCGGCAGGTGCCTGGGAAGCAAATTGCCAAGTCCTCCGGAACGAGCGGAGGATATGCGTTCGCTAGAGGTGAAATACGACGACCGACCGATGACCGTCTTCGTCGTTCCAAGCTTGGCCCCTCCAAAGTGGAACAGTTGGAAGTCCTGGGCCGCCGATCATCTAGATCTAGTGGCCAAGGCTGCGGCAACATCCGTTGCTTGAGAGTCAGGACCTCGGTGTCAGATATTCAATCGCCGTCGCGGTCACCGCCTCGACCCCGGCCATGATCTCCCCGGTGGTTGTCACCCTGATCTCGGCCATGATCCCAGCCACGTCGGCGTCCCCGATCCTGATCGTGGTTCTCGCCTTGGTCTCCCTCCCGTCGCCCACCGTAGTAACCGCCGTTGTTCCAGTCAAAGTATGCGCCGACGCCGGGAGCGGGGTAGGCGTCATAGTACGGAGCCGGGTAACCACCGTAATAGGCATTATCGTAGGGAACAACAGCGCAACCGCTCAGAAGTGCGGCGGTGGCAACGGACAGGACTGCAAATCGGTTCATAATTCTTCGTGCTCTGAGAGCGGTTGGCGGATCCTCGCTTTCAGGATAGTGCCGAAGCCCCTGGGCAAGTGTAAAAAATCGTGAGTCGTTGGCGGAGGAAGGATGCCAGGGAGGCTACTCGGGTACGAGGAGGCGCATACCCCTCAATTAGGGGGGGTAATCGACTGATGCAGGTGCGATATGCTAGCCGGCAGGTTAGTACGTGCGGCGCTCAGTGACATATGCTGGGCCGAGTATAAATTTTCACTACTGTCATGCCACTATTATGATGCTTAACCACACTGTCTCTGGATTTGTCATTATCTGACTCCATCAAGGGAATAGCCGCATGGAATTCAAGGAAGTCAACAATAATAGCGCGACGGTAGCCGCCCCCAGGGATTGCTCCCAGCAACTATCGCAGGCAAATGAATTTCACAAGCGAGCAGCAGAGATTTATGCGGAAATAGCAAAGAGAGCCGCATTATCACCGTTCTATGGCAGCTGCGAAAAAATCGACAAATCTTACGAGCAATTTGATATAAAAAAAGAGGGGCATTCAGCAAAAGAATGGTGCGACCTATTCTCCTCTGTCATCGAATCGGCGAATTTCGATCATATTAAGGTTGGCGTATCAAGTGCTGGCAATGAAATCGCGGAAATGCTCATCAAATTATACGAGGATCAACTTGGCGCCATATTTTCCGGACGGGATTTTGAGAAGTTCGGGGAAAAATTTAAATTAAATATTGATCTACGCACATCCCAGATCGAAAAAATAGCTGCGATCGTTTCGAGTCACTTCACCCAGGCTATTAGTGAGGCAGGAGATTTGGCTCAGCATCGTCGCCGACTCCAAGCAAATTATCACGATTTTGCACAGGCAGCCGATGATAAATTTGACTGGGGATCTGCTGCACGTCATTTTGGGGCTGGTGCATTAGCATTTGCTAACCCACTCATTGGTATTCCGGCACTAATTGCAAACTTCGCAGCCGGATCCGATAAAAACAACCGCGAAAACTCAAATATTGAAGTGTACTTCGATTTGTTTTCGGAGTTCGAAGATAAAATAATTTCTCTTCGAGAAAAAATTGACGAAGCCGCCGAAAGAACCAAGGATTACACAAGAAAAAAATATATTGAGGTAAATAGCTCAGCAGTATCCGAGGTACTCCGTGAGGTTTTCGCGAACGACTATGCCATTGATCATTACTTCACATCGTTGGACCTCAATGATTTGAGGGAGGCGGAAGAAATAATTTTTGGTGAGGAGATCAAGAGTGGAAAGTTTGCTTAAGGCTGTAGAAAATATCTTCGATGTCGTCGATATCGTTGACGAAAATGGCTCAATCGAAGCGCAAGGCCATTCCAATATTGCGGGCGGAATGGATTTTTATAAAAATGGAAACATGATTGACCACTCCACCCTGAACGTTTTTGGTGGCATGGATCACCACAATCAAATGGGGCAGATATCACATTCAACACACCCCAATATATTAGGTGGTGTGGACGCACTGGATTCACTGGGCCATGTGATTGGACACACACAGCCAAATATCTTTGGTGGGTCCAATATTTTTGATGAACAAGGCGGCTTGATCGGAGAATCTTCGCCGGACCCAACCGGCTTCCATGCGAGATTCTTCAAATAAGCCATCACTATTTTTCGAGGTTAACCAAACTCAAGCGCCTGGAATGGACAGGTTGGATCCCTGTGACGCCCGTGACGGACCTGTGACGGTCAGCAACAGCCGAAAATCCGCGCCAGTATTGGTTTGTGACAATGTGATAGTTGTGACGGACAAACATATATAGTCCAGCCCGAACTGCATGACGGGTGAGGATGGGCAGTCGGTGATCGGGCGATGCTGGCAACGGCACGACAGCCGACCTTGCCGCCAACCGCCGTCACAATGTCACAATGTCACAATCCGTGTGTGGTGTGGTTTTCCCGGTGTCACGGGTGGAAAACGCCCGTCACAAACGTCACAGCCACTGGGGGGCAGGCTCAGTTCGAGGCAAAAAAGCTCTTCGCCGATTTGCGGGGTGAGGGACCGTCTCAGAACGACCCACAAGAGACGTTCGGCCTGGCGTGACCTTGACGGCGGCTCCCCAGGGTACAACGGTCATTCGCGCATCAATGTAGATCGGCGGGCGCTCTGCCTTACGCGTAGGGACTAGGGGCAGTGGCGTCGGCAGAAATGTTCCGACTGGCCACATAACCCCAGGACTGTGCCGAACTTGGCACTCGCGATTAGAATGAATTGGTCATTCAAAACGAATTTGTCACGTGACCATGCCGACGCTAGCTGCCGCAATCCTGACGGGGTACATACTGATCGGCACAGGCCTATCCGTGGCAGGGCCTTTTGCGAGAGACTTGCGTAAGACGTTTCGAGAAACTAGGGCCGAGCTCACCTATTCCGAGGTACCAGCGAAGTGGGCTAGATTTTCGGCTTTAGTCTTTGTCTTGATACTGATCCTAATCTTGGTCTGGCCGGTTTTCTTGTGGGATAGTAGATCCGAACTGGCATCCCGGCGTGTATTGGGTGGGCGACTTTTTCGAGATACAGATCTGAGCAGGTACCCTGGCGTGCATTGGGTGGGTGACTTTGTTGATCTACGCGATCATCTGCTCGCCGTATGGGATCCATCTTATTGCCCGCCGCTTTATAGCCGCAAGCTCGGTGACTGGACGATTGGATTAAGTCCAGCATTCAGGAAGGCAATAGGCAGTGTAGATAAAAAGTTGCAGGGCCGCATTCTGGAAGCAATAGCAGGCATTTGTGAAGACCCTCTGACCGCCCAAGGAGACACGAAGAAGCCCTTGGAAGGTAATCTAAAGGGCCTCTGGCGCTACCGGATCGGCGAGTTCCGCTTGATCTATCGCCCTGAAAATGCGGCTAGCGTCGTCGTGCTCGTGGATTTCGTCGCCCGCAGTGCTGGATATTCGGGAGTAGGAGACTAAGAGATGGTAATCTAGGGCCGTTGCCAAAGTGCTAACTGACGTTCGAATGTCAACCTTGGTGTATGGGCGAGTGGCCGAAACTGGCTGCGGATTCAACCGGTCGATGCTCCAGATCCAGGCGAAAAAAAGCGCACCATGGCCGGGTGGTATGGCACGCTTGACAAACAAGATGAATCGTCTGTCATCAGTTTCGGGATAAGCGCTCGGCGGAGCTTGACGTAGCGCAAAGAGGCCCGGTCACCACTGCTAGTGGTGGCCTCTAGCAACGCCCGCCCAGCAGCACGGCCAAGAGCTTGTGACCCAGCCATAGCCAGACCATTCCAACAACGACCAACAACGCCGGGGCAACGACAAGAATCGCAATCGCATACAGGAAGATCATGCCGAACCTCCCGTCTGCGTAGCGGCCTTGCGGTCGAGCTTGTCTTTCAGCGTGGTTGCCGGGCTGCTTGTGGCTTGGCCGGCTGACTCGCCTTCGGCGTAGAACTCTTCCACGATGGCCGGAATCTCTTCGTCGGCATCCTCGCACACACCGTTACCGAACCCGGCTCGGGCAATGACATCGAGCGCTGCCTGATCGAAGCCCGAAGCTTTGCGCTGGGCATCAACCTCTCTGGCCTCGGCTATGGCTGCTTCCAGGCTCACGCCCTCCCTGACCGTCAGATCGACGTAGTAGATGGGAGCTCGATAGCTCTGCGCGGTGGATTTTGCTCGCAGTCGAAGTTCCAGTGGCAGCGCTGCCAGCAACCCACTTGACACGGCATGGAAGTACCGCAGCCTTGCCGTCAGCACACGAATGCTGTTGAAGCCCGTGGTCCGGAAGATGAAACTGCCCAGAAGGTCATCGTCACCGATGCGGACATTGAGCCTGCCGTACGGTTTGCACAGTCCGCCTTTGGCAAGGTCGCAGCCATCCGGCGACGGACACGGCAAGGTCTGAAGCCCGGACGAGGTATAGCGGCGGCAGGTTTCGCCATTGCCCACGCAAACAGGCCGACCCGTTTGACGGTCAAACAGGCTGTACTCGGCCCGCAGGTTCAGGTCGGGATCGTTGAACAGCACCGTGACGGGGATCGAGCGCAGCTTTCCGTTGCCGGCCTTGCGTAGAGCTTCGTCGTAGGGATGCAAGATCCAGCCGTCTTTGCCTTGTACCTGCGTGGTGATAGTGAACTGGTCGTCTTTCTGCGGCAGTCGCTTGCCGTCCTTCTCGACCACGTGCCCGATCGAGATGCGCCCCAGCACGGGCGGGGTAATCGCCAAATTTTTCAGCATCGTCTTTCTCCAAGAAAGAAGCGCAGGCCCGCCCCACGTTTCCGCAAGGGGCAGGCACAGCGCAGCCCCAGCGGATCAGGGCATGGATTACAGGATCAGGAACCGGCGACTGCCGGGCTTGGTGAGGGGGTAGCGTTGCAACAGATCGGGCCGCTCTTGCAGGAGCTTGTCGGTGTCCAGGCCAAGACCGTCCTTGCTGCGTTTCCACGAGACTTCGCCGGTCTCGAAGATCGCCTTGGTGGCTTCACCCATGGCTTGCTGCAGGCGTTGCTTGAGCTGGGCTTCGAGCGTGGTCCGATCTGCAATCTCAGCCCGAACCGTCACCAGGTCAGCAAAGGCAGCCGACAGGTTTCGGTCGTCCGAGAAATCGACCGTGGCCCCGGCGTCGCGTGGATACAGGCATTGCAACGCCGTCGCAGCCGAATCCGAGCCATCTGCCGGTGGCGGCATGTCCGATTCCACGTACTGCCAGAACCGGGCTTCCAGTTCGATCAGGCGAGCGATCAGAGCGTCGTCCCGTTTGATGCGATGCACCTGCAACTCCTGACCGCAGATCAGGACCGCCACGTCACCGGCCGCCTTGCCTGTCACGGCCAACTGATGCTGAACCTGCAACTGGACGTACTCCGGCACACCATCTCGCCACAGCCTGGCACCATTCATGCCGGCTGTTTTGCACTCCAGGATTGCGACATCGCAAGCGCCCATGACCTCTCGGTCGATGTTCGCCAGCATCCATGGAATTTCACGGTGTTGGAGCACGGCATTGACACGGCGAACTCGATTGCCGGTCCGCTTGGTGTAGTGGGCGGCAACGATGGGCTCCAGCAATGTTCCCCAATAGATCGGCTGGTTCTCGTCATCGGGATCGGGCTTGCGCAGTTCGGCATCCCGGCCGGTTTTTTCCAGCCAGAGTTCGAGCTGCGACTTGTATGGATTGAGCCCGACGGCAGCAGCGGCATCGGATCCGCCTATGCCTTGCTTACGCACCTCCAGCCAATCCCCTCGGCTCAGGTCATTGGTCTGCACCAGACGTAGCGCTGGCCTAGCGCGCTTTCCTGCGTGATGGATTGCGGGTTGCATGGCACCTCCTAGAATGGAAAACGCCCGGCGAGGTAGACCTCAAACCGGGCGTCATGTGGAACAACAGTAGATTTCAGGCAACGAGCTTGATGGCTTCCTCCCAGGCACGTTGCTTCAAGTTGGCACCGGCTCCGAACCAGGCGGAATCGAGGCGATGATCCGTGCTGCGAGCCCGGCGTTCGTGATCGGCGTACTGGGTGATCGCGTTGAGCATTCCCCAGGCCGTGGCCGAAGACGAAGCCAAGTCGGCTCCCATGCCTTTGCCGTCGTACAGCCCCTGCACAACCTTGAGAGCCCGCTCATTGGCGGGGACTGCGGTTGGCTTGCTTGCCGGGACTGGTGTCGACGAAGCGCCCAATACACGCTGGAAGTACGCACGAGCGGTTTCCGGTCGAACCTTGCGCTCGGACAGGGCTTTCATGCGGAACATGAATTCGTCCCAACTGGATATGGCAATGCCGAGTTGGCACTTGACTGCCTGCGGATCGAACTGACTGCGGTGAGGAACCTTGACCGCTCCGTTACCTTCAGCCAAGGCGATGTGCAGGGTGTTGTTGCAGACTACGCGAACACTGGTGAACTGTGCCGTGGTAGCCAACGTGCCATCGCAGGCCGTGGCCAGCAGCAGATAGCCTTGGACGGTGTCGCCACCTTTCAGGACAGTCTGTTGACCTGTCTTGGCAAGAGCCCAGAGCTTGCGGCCCTCCTTGAGCACACCTGCCGTTTCCAACTCGAAGCCGCCAACTTCGGTCAGGTCCCGATAGAACTCCAGGATTTCTCTGGGCTGAACAGTTTGGTAGCGGTTGGACACGACCGAGAGCGGAACCTTGGTGTCGGACCGGTACAGCACCTTCTGCTCGGGATAAGGATGAATGGCACCGAGCGTGCCGGACTGGCCGGTGACAAAGCAGACCGGAGTTTCTTCAATCTGCCAGTCCATGCCGGCGCGTTGCATCCAGACCTCGATGGGCTGATGGCGAGCCAACTCGTTACCGAGACCGTGCCACGGTTTCTGGCCGACATAGGCCATGGTTTGTACGAGATGCATGTGAACTCCTGTGAATGGACGAGCGCCAACCCCGAGACGAAGCTCGGAGCCACGCAAAAACACGAAAGGGAACGAAACGAACCTGCCAGAACAGCAGGTCAGCGCCGGCCGCTAGACCAGCACGGGAGGGATTGGGTTAGGCGAAGGCGTTGCTGTCGTCGTAAGCCCGGCCATCCGGATACATCTGGTGCATCAGACGCTCCTTGAGGTAGGCGACGACAGCGCCAATAGCTTCGACGAGGATGACCAGCAGCACGCTGACGAGAGGTTTGTTCATGGGAATTTCCTTGGTCGAGTGAAGCGGAAAGCGAGATGCCTTCCTGTGTTTCTTGTACCAAGGACAGAAGCGGAAATTGGATCATGCCTGGCTGACTGGCGATGCAAGCTGCACCGGCACTGGAACCGGACAGCGCCACAATCTCGCCCAAAAGACATGCTGGACCGCAAGGCTGCCGTCAGTGCTGGAGACGTATCGTGATCTTCCTACAGGAGATGCTGTGGCTTGTCGTGGCCTCGGTGTGTTGGTGGCCGTCGGGCTGGCTTGGCTTTGGCTTGTGAGGCACTAGCAGCCGGGTTGATCAAAGAGGCAGAGCAGATCGAGATTTTCCCAGCCACCTTCAAAGGTGCGGTACCGGTTGACCGTAGTCGTCCGACCGAGTCCGTGAGCTCGGATTACCACCGCAGCCAGTCCGATGCTGAACTGCAGCTCCGGATCCTTTGCAAGGAGCGACACTTCGATTTCATTTTTGAGCGTCGTTTCACCCAGAAAAAGGAGTGGGATGGAAACTACGAGTACAAATTGTGGCGGGCGAGTGCGATGTTGGGTCACAAAACGGACATCTAAGTTATATAAATTAGATCGAAAATATTTTAAAAAACCTATCGCACAAGTCTAGAATAAGAAGCGCAGACAATAATATGAAATGCAAAGAAAAAAAACATAAAAATCAGCACCCATGGAAAGTAGCCTCCACCCTAATTGCATATCTATTTATAATATTATTTGCATCACCAAAAAATGCTTTCGCTGATCGAATTCAGGGCTTCGATCGGTTCAAATTCGGGATGACATTAGGGGAAATTCAAACGGTTGGCCCTGGCTGCTCGCGTATAGCGCCATCGGCATCAGGAAGAACAGACACCTTTATTTCGATGTGCGCTGGATTCTCGATGGCAAGCAGCCCGAAATTCTATATAGATCCAACAACAAAGCGCGTGAATGCGATTCAGACAACTATTGTTTTTCCCGCCATGGAAGGCGACGCACGCGATCTATTGAAAGGTCTAAGCAAGAAATACAGCAGTACATACATTATAAACGACGGCGCCATATCAGAATTCTTCGCAAATCACTCAGAAAGAATCGCCGTTCTTGGGGCCTGGCTAGATTATAGCGTAGTATTATTTGCCGAGCGATATGGCTCAAGAAACCAATATGTTCAAATCCTCATTTCTTATTATCCAGATGATGGAGTTGCCCGTATGAAGCAGAAACTATCGCCGCTAATTCGAGCGAGAAGCGGAAGCGGAATTGATGCATCAAAATATTAAAGTCAGCATATTTATCGAAATTATTCGAATCGGTGGAGGAAAATGTGATGTGTGAATATAAAATCAGCGCACCAAGGCACAGCTTCAGGTCAATTTTTTTGATCGCCGCAATTTCCATCTGCCGCATCGCATCAGCACAATCGGTGCCAACGCCTCGCCCCTTGGCTACATACGGAACCTTCAAGGAGGTTAATCTTGATGACGAAACCTACGGCATGTCTTCTAAGAGTGCGGAAACAGAGCGTTTGCGCAGCGCCTGCCAGCAAGATATAGGGTCGAGTAGTTTTTCATTATACAAATTCAATGTCGAAGGAAAAAGCACAATCCTACTCGCCGACTCGTCCGCAGAAGGGGAAAATTTCACGGGTACGTCCTATTCGATATTGGCGAACGAGAAGAATTGCAGCAGGCTTGGCGGACAAGAACAAAAAAACCAACCCGATGTCAGTGGCATGATGGGCATTCCTGAAAAATCGTACCGCATTGCGCTTCCGATCATCGGTAGAAATCAGGAGTTAGCGTATTTCTTAACAGAAGAAAAGATGGTTCCTGGAAAATATTGCGTCTCTTCCGCAGAATGTAAGGTACAGAGGAGCTACATTTACTCAAGAAAACTTTACAAAGTCAATCGAAATGGTTTCGCTTTGATGTCATCAAGGACTCAGCAAAGCACAAAGGACGTTTCCGTTGAGCAAATAATCCCTGTTGGCACCCTAATAAAATAGGCACCCCGTTTCGGACAGAAAAAAATGGAGGGTCGCCCCCTCCTTTTTATTTTGCTACTCACCGCCAAATAGAAACTAAAATAAATATAGACAAGCAATTATCAACCAATTGACTTGCGCTTGACAAATCCAAGGAAAAATGCGCAATGATCTATATTCCGCAAAACTACGTCAAAATCGCCGTCGAGAGGCTCGGCGGTCCGACCAAGGCAGCCCATGCTGCAGGAGTCTCAAACGCCTCGATTCACAACTGGATCAAGCGCCGCAGGATTCAGAACATCGACAAGGCGAACCTGGTGGCAAAGCTCGCCAAGCTCGATGTCCAAGACCTGAGGAGTACGCGATGATCGACTTCGAGACCTTGAAAAAGTATCTCGGGCAGCGCGTCGAGATCAGCCCAACAACGGGTAGGCCGAGATTTGCCGACATGCACAACGACGTGATGTTCTACGTGGATCGCTTCGGCGGTACCAACAAGACCGCAGAGCTGCTTGGCGTGTCGCCAGACGAGGTCGAGCTCTGGATTGATGAGCACCACGTTCCGCAGCCATATGCAGATAGGATCCATACCCTTGCCAGAGCTGCGGTGCCCTGCATTCAGGAGCCATGGACCGTCGTTATCGAGCGTGAGTTCATCTGGCCGGCTGTGCGGGATCCAGAAATACAGGCCAGACTGAACCTACCGCCTCTTGCTGAGGATGGGATAACCAGGCTCGATGCTGGGCGGTCATGAGTTCGGCTCGATCAGGACTTCATCCTTGCCGATGCCGACCTGACCAACCTTTAGCATCTCCTCTGTCGCCCGAGAAACCGCCTCCCGGACTGGATCCTGGTCCAGTCGGGCATATACCGCCGTCGTTGCCGACGAGCGGTGGTTCAGACTCTTGCCGATCACCGGCAGCGATGCCCCTGTCTTGACCTGCCAGCTTGCCAGAGTGCGTCGAAGGTCGTGAATGCGCAGGTCGGGCAGTAGAGGTGTCGGAACAGTGAGACCGGCTTGCACAACTCGATCGCAAATCGATTTCAAAGCGGTCGTAGGATTTGCCGAGACTAGGAATTGCTCGATTCCGTCGGTAAGAGTGCCTTGGTCCCATTGCTGGTGCTCGCCTAGCTGTTCTAGCAGCGCTTGCCCTGCCATGCGGACCTTAACCCGAAACCAACCTCTCTTCGGCTCCACAAAATGGCCGGTGTTGCCGTGTCCGGGGAAGACAAATGGGCTTGTGTGCCCTTTCTTACGGCGCTCTAGAATCTCGACCGCTACCTCAACAAGCATAACTGTCTGCGACTCGCCGTTCTTGGTCCTAGGGATTCGCCATACACCTTCCGCCAAGTGAACTTCGGCCCAGGCCATCTCCAGCACGTTGGCCCTTCTTGCACCCGTTAAGAGCGACAGCAGGAAGAAATCCCGAATGCAGTCGTTAGGCTCCGCCTGGACAGCCCGGAAGAAATTGGGGAGTTCTGCCCCTTGGATGAAGCGATCCCGAGATCGCTCTGCGTTCTTCTTGACGCCCGTGGCTGGGTTCTGATCCCACATATCAACCGAGATCGCCCAACCGAAGACACTCGACACGAGGGCTTGGACTCGGTTAGCGGTGGTGGCATGCCCCGCCGCCGTAATCTTCGAGTGGATGTCGGCAACATGCTTCCGGGTAATTTCCGACAAGCGCTTTCGGCCTAACGGCGCAGCGAGATACTGGTTGTACTTGCTCTCATCCTCCTGCCACGAGCGCTTCTTGAGCGTACTGTGCCGTTTCATGTATTCGGCAAAGAGGCCAGAAAACGTCATCACCGCACGAGCCTTGCGCTGGCGCTCCGCAACATCAGTGCCGATAGCAAGTTCGGCAATGAAAGACATGGCCTGTTGCCGTGCCTTCTCGATAGTGACGTCCGGGAAGCGGCCGATTGTCAGGCGGTTCGGACCGCCACCCTTGACTCGCCTGAACACGGAGAATGTTTTGGTGCCCGTCGCAGTTACTCGCAACTGGAGCCCCGGTGTCTTGGTGTCGTTGTAGGTAACCCGCCCATCGACTGGAGCAGGGATCGCCAGCAGCGCTGCTTTGGTGAAATTGATGTGGCTTTCGTTGGGCATCTGGGGTTACGCTGGGGTTACAGATTTGGTGAAAAATGACACATTCGCATCACTTTCAGTCTACTCGGCATCAGGATTTTTCTCAATAAAATCAATGGCAATGAAGTGAGATCCAATTGTGTGAATTGACTGACCAACGGATGGCCAATCAGGAGGCCACCACCCCGATCTGGTTTGCGTTGCGCATTGCGCCCAACGTGTTTGGCATCTTTGACGCGTTTGCCAGCGAGCAGGACCGCCAGGCCCATCTGGACGGCCCGATCGCCAAGGCGCTCATGGCCAACGCCGCCGAGCTGCTGGCGTCTGCGCCCGAGATCGCGTCGATTGACGTGCTGGGCATGAAGAACACGCTGGCCGGCTGACGGCACCAAGGCGCCTGTGCGCCAGATTGGCGCGTAACCTTTGCACGCGTCGCGGGGTGTCACCCGCGACGTTGTTTCGCCATCACGCTTGCCCATCACCCTGCGGCACATTTGCCGCATCTCAGTGGCACCTAAGTCTGGATGCCTAGCCTGTCTGCGTTATCACTCTGATTTGCGCACGACATGGCGATCCGCCAATCCAAATTCACGCTGCTCGCGTTCGCGGTCACGGCCGTGTGCACGGCGGCGTTTGCCGCGCGCGGCTTCGATGCCGATGCGCTGTCGGCCGCTTCTACCCAGACCTCTCTCGCCCAGGCTGCCGTGATTGCCGAGCAATACGTACACGGCCGCGCCCTGCGCGCTCAGCTTGAGCGTGCGAGCACCGGCTGGATCTACGACGTCGAGGTTGCCAAAGGCGGTCGCGGTTTCAACGTGCGGCTGGACGCCAATACCGGCAGGGTGCTCTCTGCCGCCATCGACAAACTCGACCACGACTGAGCGCTTGCCACTGCTACGGAGAACCCCATGGATGCACGATCAATACGCGAAACGCCCAGCCTGCTGAACAAGGTGCCCCAGGTCGCGCTGGGGTTCTGGATCATCAAGATTCTCTCCACCACGGTGGGTGAGACGGGCGCGGATTTTCTGGCCGTCAACGTTGGGCTGGGTACGGCTATCACCGCTGGTGCGATGGCTGTGCTGCTTGCCATCGCGCTCGCTGCGCAGGTGCGTGCACCACGTTATGTGCCGTGGCTGTACTGGCTGACGGTGGTGCTGGTGAGCATTGTCGGCACACAGATCACCGACCTGCTGACTGACGCGCTGGGCGTGAGCCTGTATGTGAGCACAGCGGTTTTCAGCGTGGTGCTGCTTGCGCTCTTTGCGATCTGGTATCGCGCGGAGCACACGTTATCGATCCAGTCCATCGATACGCGCCGCCGTGAATTGTTCTATTGGGCCGCCATTCTCTGCACGTTCGCGCTGGGCACCGCTGCGGGAGACCTGGCTACCGAGGCGCTCGGCCTTGGGTTCCAACTGGGCATCGTGGCCTTTGGCGTGCTGATCGCGTTGGCGGCTCTTGCGTACGGGTTGGGTGCCAACAAGGTGTTGGCGTTCTGGATGGCCTACATCCTCACACGCCCGCTGGGTGCGGCGCTGGGAGACTTCCTTTCTCAATCGCAAAGCTACGGCGGACTTGGCCTGGGTGCGATGCTGACCAGTGCTGTGTTCCTTGTCGTCATCGTCGTGCTCGTTGCGTTTGCTCAGCGCCACGAAGGCCGGCCCGCGCATGCCGCGCCGGTGGCCTGATTCGCAAACCGTTTTTTTTCATCCAATGCAGGAGATGCTATGAAACTCGTGAAGTTGACACCGTCGCTGGCGGCTGCCGCGCTTGTTCTGTTCATGGCCGCCGCAGGCCACCTCGTGCCCGCCGATATCGGCCCGCTGACGGCCGCGCATGCGGCCACGCCCTCTAAATTGGGGGATCTGAGCCAGTTCCGTGCGATTGCCGTCGACACTGCCGCTATCGTCAACAAGGGCGACCTGGCTGGCGCCAAAACCCGCATCAAGGATTTGGAAGTCTCATGGGACAGCGCTGAAGCGGGCCTCAAGCCGCGCGCCGCATCGGACTGGCACCGTGTCGACAAAGCCATCGACCGCGCGCTTGAAGCGCTGCGCGCCAGCAAGCCCGATGCGGCCAATTGCAAGCAGACATTGGCGGAGTTGATTCAGATCATCGATCAGGTCAGCGGCAAGGGCTGAATGTGGTGCGCTGGCCCCTTGCGTGAGCACCAGTTAATTTTCGGTTAACCGGTTTCACCGACGCTCGCTCCGTTCTCGGTATCGCGAGGGGTCACCATGTTTCACCGCAAAATCATTGCCCTGGTGTTGGCGTTCTTCACCTTGGGCGCCGTTTTTGGCACCGTTTGGGCTGCCAGCCCGTTTCCTTGGCAAAGTAAAAGCGAGAGCGACTTTCTGGATGCAGCAGAAGTCTTCACGCTGAGCGCGCCGCAGCAGAAAGGCGACCACCTTGTCGCCGCTGGGCACGTGGCCGACGGCTACTACGTCTATCGCAAATCGCTGCGGCTCGAAGATTTACAGGGCAAAGCGATTGAACTCACGCTGTCGCCCGGAACGCGCCATACCGACGAATTTTTTGGCGACACCGACATCTACAAGGGCGACGCCCTGCAGTTGAGCATTCCTGCCCAGACGTCGGGGCAGGTGGTGCTGCATTGGCAGGGCTGCGCGGAAGCCGGCATTTGCTATCCGCCGCAGACGATGAAGATCGCCTTGCCGGCAAGTACGGGCACGTCGGCTGCCGCAATGCAGGTGGCGACGCCAGCATTTGCCACCAACGCCGTCGGCGAGGACCAGGCTGTCTCACAACGCTTGGCTTCTCTCGGGCCCGTTGCAGGCGCGCTGTTGTTCTTCGGCTTTGGGCTGCTGCTGGCGTTCACGCCGTGCACGCTGCCCATGATTCCGATTGTCTCGACGATGGTGGTGGGCAGCCAGGCCAAGCCGCGCCGCGCCTTCATGCTGACGTTGTCGTATGTGTTGGCAATGGCGGCCACCTATGCGGCCGTTGGCGTGGCGGCAGGGCTGGCGGGCGCCAATCTGCAGGCCGCGTTGCAATCGCCGTGGCTGTTGGGGGCGTTTGCGGGGTTGTTCTTCGTGCTGGCGGCGTCATTGTTTGGCCTGTTTGAACTGCGTTTGCCCGCGGCACTGATGGATCGCGTCAACGCTTCCGGCCAGAACCGGGCGGGCGGCAGCGTGCTGGGCGCAGCCGCGCTCGGGTTGCTCTCCGCGTTGCTGGTGGGGCCATGCATGACCGCGCCGTTGGCGGGCGCGCTGCTGTACATCGGCCAGACCGGCAGCGCGGTCATGGGCGGCGCCGCGCTCTTTGCGCTGGGTGTGGGAATGGGCTTGCCGCTGCTGGTGATTGCCGTGTTTGGTGCGCGTGTGTTGCCGCGTCCCGGCCCGTGGATGGAGCGCGTGCGCGTCGCATTCGGTTATGTAATGGCCGGCATGGCCATCCTGATGCTGAGCCGGTTTTTGCCGGGCAACATCAGCCTGATGCTGTGGGGTGCGCTGGGCTTGGCGGTGTCGGTGGGCTTGGTCGGGTGGATTCACGCGGCGACGCTGCAGCGCCGTCTGAGCTGGCTGCTGGCCTTTGGCGCCGCTTTCGTGGGGCTGTGGTCCGCCATGATGTTGACCGGCGCGGCCATTGGCGGCGAGTCGCCAATGCAGCCCTTGCAGCCTCTGCGAACGGTGGGGGTGGCCAATGCGGGTAGTAGCGCCAAGGCAGTCGGCCACGTGAGTGTGAAGTCGGTGCAAGACGTGGACGAGCGCATTGCACAAGCCGGCGCACGCGGCCAATGGACGCTGATCGACTTCTACGCAGACTGGTGCGTGAGCTGCCAGGTGATCGAACACAAGGTCTTCAGCGATCCCGCCGTGAGCGCACGGCTCGCCACGATGCAGGTCTTGCGCCCCGACGTCACGCGCAACGACGCAACCGATCAGGCGCTCATGAAGCGTTGGGGGGTGCTTGGGCCCCCCACGCTGATCCTCGTCGGGCCGGACGGTCAGGAGATGCGTGCGCAGCGCATGGTGGGCGAGCTGGATGCGCGCAGCTTCATGCAGCGCCTTGATACTGCGGGCGTGCCATGACGAGCGTCGGACCCTTCTCCGTGCGTGTTGTCGCGGTATTCATCGCGGCCTTGGCGGCGTGGCTGGTCGCGCGATTCGTGCAGCGCAGGCAGGCGTGTGGCCAGCGTAGTTCTGCCGCCAGCCTGGTCCTCGATGCGCTGCTGATCGGTCTTGTCGCCGCCCGTGTGACGTATGTCTTGCGCTGGTGGCTGGAGTATGCCGCCGCACCCATGAGCATCGTCTCCATTGGCGATGGCGGTTTTGACTGGTGGGGCGGCTTGCCCGCAGCGCTGGCCTTCGTGTGGTGGAAGTCGCGCGGCGCACATGCGTTGCGCCGCCCCATGCTGGCAGGCATTGCCGCCGGCATGGTGGCGTGGGGTGCGGCACAGGGTGTGTTGAATGCGCTCAACCATGCAGCACCGCCGCTGCCCGATCTGCCGCTGGCCACGCTCCATGCCGATTCGATTCCGCTGCGCAGCTACATCGGAAAGCCCCTGGTCGTGAACCTCTGGGCAACGTGGTGTCCGCCGTGTCGGCGTGAGATGCCAGTGCTGGCCCGGGCACAGGCTGGCCATCCTGATGTCGCTTTCCTTCTCATCAACCAAGGCGAAGATGCCCAAGTGGTGCGCGCCTTTCTCGAACACCAGGGTTTGCAGTTCAGCCACGTGCTGCTCGATCCGCATTCTCAGGTCATGCGTGCCATGGGTGCGCGTGCTTTGCCGACAACACTGTTCTTCGATGCACAGGGCCGCATGGTCGACTCGCATATGGGCGAGATCACCGCCGCGCGCCTGGCGGACATCGTGAAGCAGCGGCTGAATCCCTAACTGACCGGACCATTCACGCAGGAGTTATCAATGTCCTACAACACGCATGTCGTTTCCATGTTTGCCGCTGCGGCCGCTTTGGCTGCCTTGCCGGTTGCTACGCCAAGCGTTGCTGCCAGCAACGATCGCCCGGCCGTCATCCAGGCGCTGGAGAAGCAAGGTGTGACGAACGTTCAGGAGTTTCCGGCAGGCAATGGCCTGCGCGGTTTCGCCGGTGTGGCAGAGCAGCAACCCGTAACCGCCTATGTCATGCCCGACGGCAACGCCATCGTTGGCGTGCGGGTGGGGCCGGATGGCAAGAGCCTGGACGAACAGCGCCTGCAAAACCTGGTCGCCAAGCCCATGAGCGCGGCCATCTGGAACAAGCTGAGCACCACCACCTGGGTGCAGGACGGCAAAGACAACGCACCGCGCATCGTCTATGTGTTCAGCGATCCGAACTGCCCCTACTGCAACCGCTTCTTTGACGCGGCCCGCCCCTGGGTGGACTCGGGCAAGGTCCAGTTGCGGCATATCCTCGTCGGGGTGATCAAGGCAGACAGCAGCACAAAGGCCGCCGCCATTCTGGGCGCTGGCGACAAGACAGCGGCGCTGCTCCAGAATGAGCACAACTTCACCAAGGGCGGTATCAAGCCGGCTGCCAGTGTGCCCGCCAACATCAAACGCACGCTTGATACCCATGCTGCGCTGATGGCCGAGCTGGGTTTGCGTGGCACGCCGGGCATCGTTTATCAGGATGACCAGGGCCTGGTCCAAAAGATCGGTGGCTTGCCGCAGTCGGCAACGCTGGCCAAGGTGATGGGGCAGCGCTGACCAATGCATTGGCCGCACTGGCCGCACTGGCCGATAAACTGGCGACTTGCCTAGTGGCTTAAGGATGAACCCATGCGCGTACTGCTGGTGGAAGACGATCAACTGATCGCAAACGGCATCGTCGTCGGCCTGCGCGCGCATGGCATTGCCGTCGAGCATGCGGCCGACGCCGCAACGGCAGAAGCCACGCACGCTGAAAATACCTTTGATGCACTCGTGCTGGATCTCGGGTTGCCGGACCGCGATGGCATGGAACTGCTGGCTGAGCTCCGGGCGGTGGAGCCCACATTGCCGGTGCTGATTCTCACAGCGCGCGATGCGATCGAGCATCGGCTGAACGGTTTCAGCGGCGGCGCAGATGACTACATGGTCAAGCCATTCGACCTGCGCGAGTTGGCGGCGCGTCTGCATGCGCTCATCCGGCGTACGCAGGGCCGTGCCACGCAAGTCATCCAGGCCGGCCCCTTGCGCCTGGAGCCCGACAGCGGCTTGGCGTGGTTGGACGACAGATCCGTTGTGCTCACCCGCCGCGAGGTCGATCTGCTCGCCCATCTTGCCAACACGGGTGGCCGATGGCTCACGCCCGAGATGCTGCATGAGCGTCTATATGGGCTGGCAGAACCCGTCAGCAGCAACGCCTTGAACGTGCACATCCACAACCTGCGCCGCAAGCTCGGTGGTGATGTGATCGAGACCTCGCGGGGCTTGGGGTACCGACTCGGCTGGAGGGTCATATGAGCCTGCGCTGGCGCGCTGTACTCATCGCCGGGATTGCGTTGATCGTCCCTTGGGCGCTGGCGGCGGCATGGATGATGCACGGCGTCCAGGCCAATCTGGACCGAGCGCTGGACGAGCGGCTTGCCATGTCCGCCAGGATGGTCTCGGGGCTGATGGCGCGAGCGGCGTTGCTGCCGCAGGTGTCGCCGCACGCAGCGCCCCAGCCGGACTGGGCGGAGGTGATTCGCGTCAGCGGCCAGGACGGCGTCGCTTGCGAGATCCGTTCCGAGCAGGGCGCAGTGATTGCGCAAACCAACGGTGGCCCGGGCGCCGCTGACAACACCCTGCCAGAGGGCTACAGCACACGCGAGATCGACGGCAAGCCCTGGCGCATCTTCCTGATGGACCGCCACGGTTACCAGATCATCACCGCAGACCGCATCGACAAGCGCAAAGTGCTGACTTCTGAAATGCTGCGCGCGGCCAGCATCCCGTTCCTGATTGCGGTGGTGGGCGGATTGGTGGCGCTGTGGTTCGGGATCGACCGCGGGTTGTCGCCATTGAAAACGCTGCGCGAGACCTTGCGCGACAAGCGCACCGACGATACGAGCCCCATTGACGACGGGCACGCGCCTACCGAGTTGCGCCCCGTGATTGGCGCGATGAACGGGCTGCTGAATCGTCTGGCCCAGGCCATGGCGCATCAGCGTGCCTTTACCGATGCCGCTGCGCACGAACTGCGCACGCCCTTGACGGCCATCGACACGCATCTGCAAGTCGCGCGGCTGGTTGAGGGGGAAGAGGCGCACGCCTCGCTCAGGCAGGCGGAAGAAGGCGTCCGGCGCTTGCGCCATACGCTGGATCAGATGATGACGCTGGCGCGCACCGAGGCTTCGACGCAAGGTGTAGACCCGTGCGCGTCGGTCAGCGCGGTGGTGAGTGACATGCTCGCGCGCATGAATGACGCCGCGCGCGCGCGTATCGTCCTGACCGCCAGCGGCACCGATGCTGGCACGCCGATGCCAAAGCACATGCTGGACGCCGGCATCCGCAATCTAGTGGACAACGCGTTGCGATATTCCCCGGCAGATCAGCCGATTACGCTCAATGTGGCGTTTGACAGTCGGGAACAGCGATGCCGCATTGAGGTGGCTGATCGCGGCCCGGGATTGAACGACAAGCAGGCCGAGCAGATTGGTCAGCGCTTCTGGCGGGGGGATCAAGGCCGGCGCCAAGGCGAAGGCGCGGGCTTGGGCATCTCAATCGTGCGCGCGATTGCAGATCGCTTTGGCGGGGCACTCGAGTTGATGCCCCGGGAAGGCGGGGGCTTGCGCGCTGTGTTGCAGATCCCGCTGATCTGAACGGGGCGGCGCGCTTGCCGCCACGGATTCAAACGTCTCAGGCGCCTGGCACGCGCACCCAGCCCTCCATCAGCACGCGCGCACTGCGGCTCATGATGGCCTTGGTGACTGTCCAAACGCCATCCACCAGCTTGGCCTCGGCACCGACACGCAGCGTGCCGGACGGATGCCCAAAGCGCACCGCACCACGTTCCCCGCCGCCCGCCGCGAGGTTGACCAGCGTGCCCGGAATTGCCGCTGCGGTGCCGATGGCTACCGCAGCCGTGCCCATCATCGCGTGGTGCAGCTTGCCCATCGACAGCGCGCGCACCAGCAGGTCCACATCACCCGCGCCGACCTGCTTGCCGCTCGATGCCACGTAGTCTTTCGGTTGCGCCACAAACGCCACCTTGGGCGTGTGCTGGCGCGTGGCCGCCTCGTCAATATGCTTGATCAGCCCCATGCGCATTGCGCCGTGCGCGCGGATGGTCTCGAACATGGCCAGCGCCTTCGCATCGCTGTTAATAGCGTCCTGCAGTTCGGTGCCGGTGTAGCCGATGGCATCCGCGTTGATGAAGATGGTCGGGATGCCCGCGTTGATCAGTGTCGCCTTGAGCGTGCCCACGCCGGGCACGTCCAGATCATCGACGAGGTTGCCGGTGGGGAACATCGCGCCGCCACCATCACCATCACCATCACCATCCTCTTCCGCCGCGGGGTCGAGAAATTCAAGCTGCACTTCTGCCGCCGGGAAGGTCACGCCGTCCAGCTCGAAGTCGCCCGTCTCCTGCACCGCGCCGTTGGTGATGGGCACGTGCGCAATGATGGTCTTGCCGATGTTGGCCTGCCAGATGCGCACGATGGCGGTGCCGTTCTGCGGCACACGGTTGGCGTCCACCAAGCCATTGCTGATGGCGAACGGCCCCACGGCGGCCGAGAGATTGCCGCAGTTGCCCGACCAGTCCACAAACGGCTTGTCGATAGAGACTTGGCCGAACAGGTAATCCACGTCATGGTCCGGGCGCGTGCTCTTGGCCAGGATCACCGTCTTGCTGGTGCTCGATGTGGCGCCGCCCATGCCGTCGATCTGCTTGCCGTACGGGTCGGGGCTGCCGACCACGCGCATGAGCAGCGCATCGCGCACGGGGCCGGGTTCCTGCGCTGCCAGCGGCAAATCCTGCAGGCGGAAGAACACGCCCTTGCTGGTGCCGCCACGCATGTACGTGGCAGGAATCTTCACTTGTGCAGGGTGGCTCATGCGGCCTCCTTGTTCGACTCAAGGAAGTCCTGCGCAAAGCGCTGCAGTACGCCACCGGCTTCGTAGATCAACACTTCCTCATCGCTGTCCAGCCGGCACGTGACGGGCACTTCCACACGTTCGCCGCTCTTGCGATGAATGATGAGCGTCAGGTCTGCACGCGGCTTGCGTTCGCCGATCACGTCAAAGGTTTCGGTGCCATCAATGCCCAGCGTCAGGCGCGTGGTGCCCGGCTTGAACTCCAGCGGCAGTACGCCCATGCCGATCAGGTTGGTGCGGTGGATGCGCTCGAAGCCTTCGGCCGCGATGGCTTCCACGCCGGCCAGGCGCACGCCCTTGGCGGCCCAGTCGCGCGAGCTGCCCTGGCCGTAGTCGGCACCGGCAATGATGATGAGCGGCTGCTTGCGCTCCATGTAGGTCTCGATCGCTTCCCACATGCGCGTGACCTTGCCCTCGGGCTCGATGCGCGCCAGCGAACCCTTCTTCACCGCGCCATCCACCACGGCCATCTCGTTGATGAGCGTGGGGTTGGCAAACGTCGCGCGCTGCGCGGTCAGGTGGTCGCCGCGGTGCGTGGCATACGAGTTGAAGTCCTCTTCCGGCAGGCCCATCTTGGCGAGGTATTCGCCGGCGGCGCTGCTGGCCAGGATGGCGTTGGACGGTGAGAGGTGATCGGTCGTGATGTTGTCGCCCAGCACAGCCAGCGGGCGCAGGCCACGGAGCGTGCGCTCGCCGGCCAGCGCACCTTCCCAGTAGGGCGGGCGGCGGATGTACGTGCTCTGCGCGCGCCAGTCGTACAGCGGGTTGACGTTGGCGACCGCTTCCGTGCGCTGCTCGAACATCGGGATGTAGACCCGGCGGAACTGCTCCGGCTTGACCGATGCACGCACGATGGCGTCGATCTCTTCGTCGGTCGGCCACAGGTCTTTCAGCAGGATGGGTTTGCCGTTGGCATCGGTGCCAAAGCTGTCGCGCTCGATGTCAAAACGCACCGTACCGGCAATCGCATAGGCCACCACCAGCGGCGGCGAGGCGAGGAACGCCTGCTTGGCATACGGGTGAATGCGGCCATCAAAGTTGCGGTTGCCCGAGAGCACGGCGGTGGCGTACAAGTCGCGGTCGATGATCTCTTGCTGGATCTTCGGGTCCAGCGCGCCGCTCATGCCGTTGCATGTGGTGCATGCAAACGCGACGATGCCGAAGCCCAGTTTTTCCAACTCGGCCTTCAATCCGGCGTCTTCCAGATACAACTCCACGGCCTTGGAGCCGGGCGCCAGCGAACTCTTCACCCACGGCTTGCGCGTCAGGCCCAGACGGTTGGCATTGCGCGCCAGCAGCGCGGCGGCAATCACGTTGCGCGGGTTGCTGGTGTTGGTGCAGCTCGTGATGGCGGCAATGATGACCGCGCCATCGGGCATCTGGCCCGGCGTGTCTTCCCACTTGGCGGCGATACCCTTGGCGGCCAGGTCAGCCGTTGCCACACGTGCATGCGGGTTGGACGGGCCGGCCATGTTGCGCACCACGCTCGACAGATCGAAGCGCAGCACGCGTTCGTACTCGGCATGCTTGAGCGTGTCGGACCACAGGCCTGCGGCCTTGGCGTACGTCTCTACCAGCTTGACTTGCTCGTCGCTGCGGCCGGTCAGGCGCAGGTAGTCGAGCGTCTGCGGGTCGATCGAAAACATCGCCGCCGTGGCGCCGTACTCGGGCGCCATGTTCGAGATGGTGGCGCGGTCGCCCAGCGTGAGTTTGGAGGCACCTTCGCCGTAGAACTCCAGATACGCGCCCACCACCTTCTGCTTGCGCAAGAACTCGGTCAGTGCCAGCACGATGTCGGTGGCGGTAATGCCGGGCTGGCGCTGGCCCGTCAGCTCCACGCCCACGATATCCGGCAGGCGCATCCAAGACGCACGGCCCAGCATCACGTTCTCGGCTTCCAGCCCACCCACGCCGATGGCGATCACGCCCAGCGCATCCACGTGCGGCGTGTGGCTGTCGGTGCCGACGCAGGTGTCGGGGTAGGCCACGCCGTCGTGCGCCTGGATGACGGGCGACATCTTCTCCAGATTGATCTGGTGCATGATCCCGTTGCCAGCCGGGATGACGTCCACATTCTTGAACGCGAGCTTGGTCCAGTCGATGAAGTGGAAGCGGTCTTCGTTGCGGCGGTCTTCAATGGCGCGGTTCTTGGCGAAGGCGTCGGGGTCGAAGCCGCCGCACTCCACGGCCAGCGAGTGGTCGACGATCAACTGCACCGGCACGACCGGGTTGACCTTGGCGGGGTCACCGCCTTGGTCGGCGATGGCATCGCGCAGGCCGGCGAGGTCGACCAGTGCGGTTTGGCCGAGGATGTCGTGGCACACCACACGTGCGGGGAACCAGGGGAAATCCAGATCGCGCTTGCGTTCGATCAGTTGCTTGAGCGATGCGGTGAGCGTGGCGGGGTCGCAGCGGCGGACCAGGTTCTCGGCCAGCACGCGGGAGGTGTAGGGGAGTTTGTCGTAGGCGCCTGGTTGGATGGCTTCTACGGCCTCACGCGCGTCGAAGTAGTCCAGCGTGGTGCCGGGGAGGGGTTTGCGGTGTGCTGTGTTCATGGTGTGGGTCCATCCCTTGTTTCATCCCCTGCCGGGGCTGACTGACTTTCTTTGTCTTGCCAAAGAAAGTCAGCAAAGAAAGGCGCGCCCGAGATGGCGAAAGACTCCTTGAATTTTCGTAACCGGGCGGAGACGGGGAAAACTCGCTTCGCTCAAACAGTTCCCCGTCTTTTTTCCGCCCGCTTACAAAAATTCAAGGCGCCATCAAGGGCAGGAACGTCAACAGCCAAACCGTCTGGAGGCTTGGGTTGAGGTTCTTTTTTTCTCTTTTGTTTTCTTATGCGCGCTTGCTGATTGGCACGAACTTCAGGTCGTCCGGGCCGGTGTAGTTGGCGCTCGGGCGGATGATCTTGTTGTCGATGCGCTGTTCGATGATGTGCGCGGCCCAGCCGGACGTGCGCGCAATCACGAACAGCGGCGTGAACATCGCGGTTGGCACGCCCATCATGTGGTACGACACGGCGCTGAACCAGTCCAGGTTCGGGAACATTTTTTTAATGTCCCACATGACGGTTTCCAGGCGCTCGGCAATGTCGAACATCTTGGTGTTGCTGGCCTCCTTCGACAGCTTGCGCGCGACTTCCTTGATGACCTTGTTGCGCGGGTCGGACACCGTGTACACCGGGTGGCCGAAGCCGATCACGACTTCCTTGGCTTCCACGCGGCGGCGGATGTCGGCCTCGGCTTCATCCGGCGTGTCATAGCGCTTCTGGATTTCGAACGCAACTTCATTGGCGCCACCGTGCTTGGGGCCGCGCAGCGCGCCAATCGCACCCGTGATGGCCGAGTAGATGTCCGAGCCCGTGCCGGCAATCACGCGGCCCGTGAACGTCGATGCATTGAACTCGTGCTCCGCATACAGGTTGAGCGACACGTGCATCGCGTCGACCCACGATTTGGACGGCTCCACGCCGTGCAGCAGGTGCAGGAAGTGGCCGCCGATCGAATCATCATCAGTTTCGACTTCGATGCGGCGGCCGTTGTGGCTGTAGTGGTACCAGTACAGCAGCATTGAACCGAGCGATGCCATCAGACGGTCGGCGATATCACGCGCGCCGGGGGTGTTGTGGTCGTCCTTCTCGGGCAGCACGGTGCCGAGCACCGACACACCTGTGCGCATCACGTCCATCGGGTGGGCGGAGGCGGGCACCCATTCCAGTGCGGCCTTCACGTTGGCGGGCAGGCCGCGCAGCGCCTTCAGCTTGGCTTTGTACGCAGCCAGTTCGGCCTTGTTGGGCAGCTTGCCGTGCACCAGCAGGTGCGCGACTTCTTCAAACTCGCACGCGCCGGCCAGGTCGAGGATGTCATAGCCGCGGTAGTGCAGATCGTTGCCGGTGCGGCCCACCGTACACAGCGCGGTGTTGCCTGCCGTCACGCCCGACAGGGCAACGGACTTCTTCGGCTTGAATGCGCCTGCAGCCGGGGTGTTGTTGTCAGCTTCGCTCATGAATGGTCTCCTTGGATGCGTGGGAATCTTGTGGGCGTTATTTCTGTGCAGCAAACAGTGCGTCGAGCTTGTCTTCGTATGCGTGATAGCCGAGATATTGATACAGATCGGCGCGCGATTGCATGGTTTCTACGGCGGCCTTTTGGGTGCCGTCACGCATCACGGTTTGATAGAAATTGAGCGCGGCTGCGTTCATCGCGCGATAGGCGCCGCAGCAGTACAGCGCGATATCCACGTTGGCGCTGGCAAGCTCTTGCGTGGTGAACAGCGGCGTGCTGCCGAACTCGGTCAGGTTGGCCAGGATGGGCACCTTTACGGCGGCCTTGAAGCGGCGGTAGTCGTCCAGCGTCTTCATGGCTTCGGGGAAGATCATGTCCGCACCGGCTTCCACATAGGCCACGGCGCGCTCGATGGCAGCATCGACACCTTCCGAGGCCGCCGCATCCGTGCGGGCCATGATCACGAAGTCATCGTCGGTGCGGGCATCCACGGCGGCCTTCACGCGGTCGACCATCTCGTCAGTGGACACGACTTCTTTGCCTGGGCGATGGCCGCAGCGCTTCTGGCCGACCTGGTCTTCCATGTGCACGGCCGCCACGCCCGCCTTGATGAACGAGCGGACGGTGCGCGCGATGTTGAAGGCGCCGCCCCAGCCGGTGTCGATATCGACCATCAGCGGAATCTGCACGGCGTCGGTAATGCGGCGGGCGTCGATCAGCACATCTTCCATGGTGCTGATGCCCAGGTCTGGAATGCCCAGCGAGTTGGCGGCCACGCCGCCGCCCGACAGGTACACGGCCTTGAAGCCGGTTTGCTCCGCCATCTTGGCGGCGTACGCAGTAATGGCGCCCACCACTTGCAGTGGCTGGGATTCGGCAACGGCAGCGCGGAACTTGGCGCCGGCGCTGGTGGGGTGACGTTGGGTTGTGCTCATGCGGGCTCCGTAAAGAATGGCCTCAGTGAGCAGGAAGCGGGCCACCTTGGCTGCGCCGCGTAACCCATTGATTTGTATGGGAGTGACGTGGCCGCCCTTGTGCGCATCATTTCAAAAATGAAATTTTTAATTTCAATGTAGAAATTCGCGGCGCATAATGACCGGACCGCCGTTTCCGCCGTTTCCGCCGTTTCCGCTGTTCGCACCGCACCATGAGCCCCACGCCCGCCGACCAGGCCGCCCGCCCCCGCATCTGGGCCTGCGGCATCAGCCGCCTGAGCGATCTCTTCCTCGACATCGCCGCCGAATACAACGACCGCGCCGAGCTGCGCGTCATCACGCGCGGCTTTGAAGACATCGTGCGCGAGATCGAAGCCGCCGGTGCTGAGCGTCCCGATGTGGTGGTCGCGGGCGGCTCCAACGGCGCGTATCTGAAACCGCGGCTGTCGTTGCCAGTGGTGGTCATCAACCCGACGGGTTTTGACGTGATGCATGCGCTGGCCCGCGCCCGACGTACGGCCCCCGGCGATGCAGCATCGGTGGCACTCGTGACCCACGGCGACACGCCCGATGAAGTGCGCCGCTTCGTCGCCGCCTATGGCATGGACGTGGTGTTTGCCTCATACACCTCGCGCCAGGGCGCAGAGAGCTGCGTGCTGGATTTGCGAGACCGCGGCGTGGGCGCGGTGGTCGGCCCTGGCCTGGTGACAGACCTGGCCGCGCAGGCTGGCATGAACGCGGTGTTCCTGTATTCGCGTGACTCGGTGCGCGCGGCCTTCGACACTGCGTTGGAAGTCGTGCAGGCCACGCGCCGCGAAACACTGCGCCGCCAGCGGCTGGACAACCTGCTGCAGCATCTGCGCGATGGTGTGGTTGCGCTCGATGCGCAGGGCCGCGTTGAGGCCATCAACCAGCGTCTTGCCACTGCGCTGGGCATCGAGGCCAAGCAGGCCATCGGGCATCCGCTGCTGAGCATCGCGCCCAATCTGTTCGGCCAACTGCCTGATGCTGATGGCGATACGCTGGGCACCGTGCAAGGCGTGAACTACGTCATCCACCGCGGCCCACTCTCTAGCTCGGGCACCGGCGCAGAAGGCACCGTGTTCACCTTCCAGGAATCCCGCGCGGTGGAGCGGCTGGATCGCACGCTGCGCTCACGCCAGCGCCCGCAGCACTTCAGCGCCCGTTATCGGATCGAGGACCTCGTGGGCGAATCCGTGCCCATCGAGCGTGTGCGTACGCTGGTGCGCCGTTATGCCAAGTCCGATGCCACCGTGCTCGTGCTGGGCGAATCCGGCACCGGCAAAGAGATGGTCGCGCAGGGCATGCATCAGCTCAGCGGGCGGCGCGACTTTCCGTTTGTCGCCATCAATTGCGGCGCGTTTCCCGAGGCGTTGCTGGAGAGCGAACTGTTCGGCTACGAAGAGGGCGCTTTCACCGGCGCGCGCAAGGGCGGCAAGGCCGGGCTGATTGAAGCCGCGCACCGCGGCACCCTGTTCCTTGATGAGATTGGCGAGATGCCGCTGCCGCTGCAAAGCCGCCTGCTGCGTGTGCTGCAGGAGCGCGAGGTCGTGCGGCTGGGTTCCACCGAGCCCACGCGCGTCGACATCCGCGTGGTGGCTGCCACGCATCGCGCGCTGACGGACGCGGTGGAAGCGGGCACCTTCCGCGCTGACCTGTACTACCGCCTCAACATCCTCAGCATTGCGCTGCCCCCGCTGCGTGAACGCCCCGGCGATGTGATACCTCTGGCCGCAGAACTGCTCGTGCAAGCCGCGCGCCGCGAACCGCGCCTGCTGTTGCGCATTGCCGATACCGAAGAGGCCGCCCGCGTGCTGGCCGACATTGCCGAGCCGCTGCGGCGCTACACCTGGGCCGGCAACGTGCGCGAACTGCAGAGCGTGATCGAACGCATTGCCGTGGAGTTGGCTGACACCGATGACACCAACGCCATCACGCAAGACGTGCTGCGATTGATCGCACCGGAAGTGTTTGCGCACGCCGCGCCAGGCCAAACGGCGGCGTTGACGCTGCGCGAGCGCAGCCGGGGCGTGGAAGCGGAAGAGATACGCGCCGCGCTGGCCGCGCACGGCGGCGATCGGGATGCCGTGTGTGCGGCGCTGGGAATCAGCAAGACAACCCTGTGGCGACGCTTGCAGGCTGGGTAGCCTGTTGTGCTGCGCTTGTGCGGCCGTCGTGCAGCTATCGTGCGGCTATCGTGCGGCCCGACTTTGGAATCAGCCGCGGCTTTTTGCCTGCGCTGGCAACTACATCGCAAACACCAGCAGAGCGTGGACGCGCAATGCGCTGCCACTGCGCCGGGTTATCTGCAGACGGGAAGAGCCGATCCACCGCAATGCTTGCCTGGACACGCAACACCGCGTGTCTCAGGCATGCAGCGCAATGCCCACATAAACCTTTGGGCGGGCTTTTCGGTGGGGCCGGAACCGTGGAAAATCGCGCTCCAATCCTGCTTGCCCATCTGTAGTTCGGAATGACAGAAAACAATCCCTCGGAGACCGCCCGGCATGCCCTCAGGCTGCTGGCCTCACGCAGGTTGGCGCCCACGCCAGACAATTTCGCCTCGATCTACTACGAAATCGCTGGCAGCGGGCCACACGCAGACACCCAGGACACCGAGCGGATGACTCTGTTGCGGGAGTTGTGCGAACAGCTCGCGCATACGGTTGAATGCTGCCTGCCGGTGCTGGGCGAAGACGACGCCACCATCGGCCCTGCCGCCTGGGCGTTGATCAGGGCCTGCCGCTCCGAGTTCGAAAGCCTTGCCAACCTGAACGCCAAGCTGGCGACGTTCAACCATCGGCTGTCGGCCGCGACGCAAGACCAGAGCGAGATCCGCCGGACGCTGCTGGGCCTTCTGCAACTGGTGTTCGAGAACATCGGCGAGCTGTCATTGGACGACCGCTGGCTGCGTGGCCAGATCGAAGCCCTGATGAGGGCCAGCGAAGCCCCCGTGAGCCTGCGCCGGCTGGACGACCTGCGCCGCCGCCTCATGGAGGTGATCCACAAGCAAAGCTCGCTGAAGACGAAGTCGATCGAGGCCCAGGAAGAGATGAAGCGGCTGCTGGCCGCCTTCATGGAGCGCCTGTCCGCTGCGGCCGAAACCTCGGGCGAGCACCACCGCCAGATGGAGGCCTGCGCCAAGAAGATCGAATCAGCCAACAGCATCGCAGAGATCGCGCCGGCCATTCAGGACGCGCTATCGGCCACCCGCTGGATGTCGCTGGAGTCAGCCCGCAATCGCGACGTGCTGTCGGCCATGAAGGTGAAGGCTGAAGAAGCCGCCGCCGAGGTGGCACAGTTGCGCAAGGCGCTCGACATGGCATCGGCGTCGGCGCGTCACGATCTGCTGACCGGCGCGCTCAACCGCAAGGGTCTGGAGGAAGCGCTGGAGCGCGAAGTCGCCCGCGCCGCGCACCAGAACACCGTATTGTCGATTGCGTTTCTGGACATCGACGACTTCAAGTCGATCAACGACACCCATGGCCACAGCTTTGGCGACGATGCGCTATCGCACCTAGCCCAGGTGGCCCGTGAATCGATGCGCCCGCAAGACACGCTCGCCCGTTTTGGCGGCGAGGAATTCGTGATCCTGATGCCCGATACGGGCCTGGAAGAAGGCGTGCAAACCATCGTCCGGCTGCAGCGGGCGCTCACGCAGCGCTTCTTTGCGGCGGGCGATACCCGGCTGTTCATCACCTTCTCTGCCGGGGTGGCGGAAGTCGGCAAAGACGAAGCGCCCATGGCCGCCATTCATCGCGCCGACCGTGGCATGTATCAAGCCAAGCGCGCCGGCAAGAACAAGGTCGTCTGCGCCTGAGCGCTGGATAGCCTCAGCAGCCGTGAGCGTGGCGGGCACCCTCAGGCGATCGGCGCCAAGCCGGGTGGGACGCCGGGTTGACGTCGGCTGCGTGACCGCTCAATGCCAGGCAAGCAACGACAACGCATCCGCCAGCGAGAGCACCGTCGTGCGTGATTCAAACGCCGTGGCGAAGAGATGATCGTGCACGACCTGATCCGGGTCGTAGCAGCAGTCCTTCACGGTGAACAGGCGATAGTCCGCATCGCTCGCGTGTGCGATGGACGACAGCATCACACCTGTCGATGCAACGCCCACCATGATCAAGGTGTCGACGCCCTGCGCGGAAAGCCGCACCTGCAGATCCGTCCCGTAGAACACGCTGGCCCGGTGCGCGACGACGATCGACTCATCTGGCTGCCGGCCAAGTTCCGGCGAGATCCGGTCTTCCACAAACAGCCCCAGTTGCTTCACGCCTTGCCCGTTCTTGTTCAGCGGGCTGACTTCCGGATAGCCGGGGCTGAAGTGGAACTTGGCGAAATAGACACGAACGCCCTTGGCTCGCGCGGCATCACATAGCTTGCGCGTGTTAGAGAGCAGCGCGGGCGCGACTGATGGAAACAGCCCCATGATGTCGGTCTGGTAGTGCATCACCAACAACGCCGTTTGCTTGGGAACCAGTGCGAATGTCGACATAGGGCTACGCGATCCGGGAGGGGGGCGGTCGACTCTATCACGGTCACCTGTATGCGAATTGACCACACCCGGCCCCAATCGGCTCCAATCTGCCCCAATCGCGTTGCAGCCTGAGCGCCGCGAAAACACGTTACGACCCTTGTCGACCTTGTTAAAAAAGGCAGACTTGGTTTGGTAAGCCCAAGTCTTTCCCTGCGCAGCACGGCATGTGGCGGAAGCTCTGGCCGTGCGCGTGCACTGGTCCCACGACGAGCATCGGCGCCACTGTGGCGCCCAATGTGCGTTCGCGCGGTTCCAGACACGATCCTGCAGACACTGGTCAGCCTGCGTTGATCGCTCACGTTCCTGATTCCTGATTCCTGATTCCTGATTCCGGTATCCGCCAAGGTCATACCGACGGCGAACAGCCTGTTTGACTCGCTGCGCTCCATCGCTGGGCGGTAGCGCCGGATGCCGCGCCGTATAATGTCCGCCTTTCACAGACGGACGCTCACGCCCATGTTTTCTCGTCTCCGCATTGCCGATCAGCCCGCGCGTCGGGCCCGGAGACTGTGGGCCAATTACGGCATTTTCTGGCTCGGCGCGGTGTTGGTCGGGCTGGTTTCCGTGGCGTACGCCAAGCTCATCGACTTCGGCTTTGAAGTCTTTCGCGGCATGGTCTCGCATGCGTTCTGGCTGCCCATCGTCATTACGCCGCTGGGTGCGGCACTCGCCATTTGGCTGACGCGGCAGTTCTTTCGTGGCGCGGAAGGCAGCGGCATTCCGCAGGTCATCGCGGCGCTGGAAGATGGGCGGCTATCCAACTCCCTGCTTTCGCTGCGCATCATGATCGGCAAGATCGTGGTCTCGTTCCTGGGCATACTCTGCGGTTTCACGATTGGCCGGGAAGGGCCCACGGTGCAGATTGGCGCATCGCTCATGTATGCAATGCGCCGGGGCTATCGACGCAGCAGCCAGCACATCGAGCGGCAGCTTGCATTGGCCGGCGCCGCGGCGGGCCTGGCGGCAGCGTTCAACACACCGCTGGCCGGCGTTGTCTTTGCCATTGAAGAACTCACGCGCAGCTTCGTGGCGCGCAACAGCGGCACGCTGATCACCGCCATCATCTTTTCCGGCGTGGTTGCCCTGGGCTTGCAGGGCAACTACCTGTATTTCGGGCGCATTCAGGCCATCGGCCAGTTTCATCTGGCGCTGGTGCCGGTGGTGATTGCCGCCAGCGCGCTCTCGGGCGTGGCGGGCGGCGTGTTTGGTTGGCTGCTGCTCAACATCCCGCGCTGGATGCCCGCGCCGCTGGTTGAACTGCGCCAGGCGCGGCCGGTGCAGTTTGCTTTTCTGTGCGGCGTGTCTATCGCCCTGATCGGGTTGGCTTCCGGCGGCACCACGTTTGGCAGCGGTTATGCAGAAGCGCGGGGCCTGCTGGAGACCCACCAGGCGCTCTCGCCGTTCTACGCGGTGCTCAAATTTGCCGCGCTGATCGCGTCATACCTGTCGGGCATTCCGGGCGGCATCTTTGCCCCCTCGCTATCGATTGGGGCAGGGCTTGGCAACATCATGGCGCTGTTGACGTCGGCTGTGCCGCTGCCGAGTCTGGCCGCGCTTTGCATGGTGGGCTATCTGGCGGCGGTCACGCAGTCGCCCATCACGTCGTTCGTCATCGTGATGGAGATGATCGACGGCCACGAGATGGTCCTGCCGCTCATGGCCGTGGCGTTGCTCTCCAGCCAGGTGTCAAAGGCGCTGACGCCGTCGTTCTATCACACGCTTGCCCATCGGTTTCGCGCGTCGTGATCGGGTCGTGACGGTTTGCGCTTGCGTCGCCCAGCTGGCTGCTGCCCGACATCAACCCGCCGATCCACTCCCCCGCCACGCTGCCTCAATCCTGGCAATGTCGATTTTCGTCATCGTCATCATTGCCTCGAACGCGCGCTTGGCTGCCACGCGGTCAGGGTCGGTGAAAGCCGCTGTGAGCACACGCGGCGTGATCTGCCACGACAGCCCCCACTTGTCCTGACACCAGCCGCATGCGTTTTCCCGGCCGCCGTTGTTGACGATGGCGTTCCACAGCCGATCCGTCTCGGCCTGGTCGTCGGTAGCGATCTGGAAAGAAAACGCATTGCTGTGCTGGATGCCTGGGCCGCCGTTCAGCCCCAGGCACGGAATGCCCGCCACCGTGAACTCCACCGTCAGCACATCGCCCTCTTGGCCGGCAGGGTAGTCGCCCGGTGCGTGGTGCACGGCAGTGACTTTGCTGTCGGGGAAGGTCTCGGCGTAGAACTTGGCCGCGTCGAGCGCGTCGCGGTCGTACCACAGGCAAATCGTGTTCTTGCTGACCATGCGTGTCTCCGGAAAGGGCGGGCACCGGCATGTGCAACGTCTGCCACCTTATGCGCTACAGGACTTGGGCTGTGTCGGGCAAGACGGTTGCCGGGTGCCGCTGTTGGGGGCTCCCACTGTCTCACAGGTCTTGGCTGTCGGCCAGTGATGCGGGCGCCGCCTGGGCCTGCGCATCACTGGGTGGATTGGCTTGTTTTCAGCCCGCGCCGCCGGTTGTCGCACCCGCTGGTTCAGATGCAGGCGCCGAACGCGGAACTGGCGCTGGCGTAGTTACCGCAGGTGCATTCGATGCCGGTGCGGCGGGCATCGCGGCGGGCGCAGAAGCGGGCGCGGCCACCGGGGGCGGAACTGGCGCAGCGGCCGGAGCCGATGCAGGCGCGGCCACCGGCACAGGCGGCGCGGCAGGCGTTGGCACCACGGGCGTTGTCATCTTCATCGGCTCGCCCTGCGGCGTGGGCGCAGGCTCGGGCAGTGGGGCCACGTGTTCCTTCTCCGCCGCCTTGGCGATCTTGCGGTCGTGGCGGGCGGGGTCGATCTTCAGAAAGTGGTCCACCAGATTGAAGTAGCGCTCGTAGAACACCCCGGCCGGAATCGTCTCGCTTGCCACCTTCACCATCGAATCGTCACCCGAGCCGATGGGCAGCGACACCGAGCCCAGAATGCTCAACCCCACGCTGGCCGACGTGCTCGTCTTCTTGAGCGTGTAGCGGTCTTGCACCGCGTTCACATAGGCCGTGCTCGACGTGCCCTCGGTATTGGCCTCTGCGCACACCACGTGGAACGAGATCACCACGTGCGAATCATTGCTCGGCTGAAAATTTTTGCTGCCATCGATCGTGTCTGCGCGCGGCGAGCTTGACACATACCCCTGGCTCAGCAGCGCCCGGCGTGCGGCCTCGCACGTCGCATCAGACTTGGCGTGGAACGTGCGCGCATAGGGGCTCGCGGCCGCATCGAACTGCTCCTGCTGATAGAGCGGCGTGGGCGCAGAGCTGCATGCAGCCACGGCGGCAATGCCAGTAGCGGCGCACAAAACAGACAACGAACGGAAGCGGTAGGGCATGGCGTTGGTCAAAAGGGCTTGGCCGGGTGGTGTGCCCGATGTGTCATCAGGCACCGGCCCGGCGGCGCCACTGCGTGTGCGGCGCAAGTTTTGTGCGCGGCACGCGGTGGCGGCGTGGGCGGGTGGCCGGGCAACATTATAAGTTTGTCGGGTGACAGGGCTGGCGGATAAGTTTGGGGGCCGTTCCAAGCCGTTTGCCTCCTCCGCCACCCCGCTACCTTGGTGACGGCGTCATCACACACGCCAGCGATGCCGGTGCCAGCTTCCCATTGGCCACGCGAAACCGGATCGCTGCTTTCAGCCGGCTGCGCCGCGAGGGGCAGATAAGGCCGCGAGCATCAGAATGGCCGCGCATGCATGCTTTGGCGTTGTTGCCGCTGATGCTGCGTGCGATGGGGCAGCCCACCCTCACCGGTGGGTGGCTTCCAACTCAATACGCAGAGGGCAAGACAGTGGATGGGGGTGCCCGCTGAGCCTTGCCGCCAACGCTTGTTTTTTCCCCTCCCACGGCGCTACTGCGCCGAAGGTGACGACCTGAACGTTCTATTCCGGATCGATGGTCAGGTAAGCAAGCCGGTCTGGAATGCGCTCTCGATACCCGAACGCCAAGGTCCCCCAAGGCAAAGATGCGGTGAGCGTCGTTACCTCTTGGGGTGAGCGCCCCCGAGGTAGGTCCGTCACGATGAGGTTGGGGTAGCGCGCGTGCACTTCGTCAACACCAATGCTTACCCCATTGAGCGCCAAAAGTAGAAAGCCAGCGCCCTTGTTGTCTGTACTCAGACGTAGATCCAGCATTGCAATTTTCCCGTTGTCCGCAAGATCTATTGCACGCGGGCTTTCAAAAAACGCCATGTGCGCGTTTCGGCTGGTTTCGAGCAATGGAAAACCAAGCGAAGCCTCCAATTTTTCCTTCGAGAACGGTAGTTGACTGACGAACAAGTCAATTGCTTGCCATAGTGTTAACTTGGATTGATTCATCAGCGTTCCAGACTGCGTGAATTGTCTTTGCTGCTTGCCGTCAATTTTGTCTCGAACCCATGGCGAATTTTATCTGTCAAAATTCTCAATTTTGGAATGCCATCGTATTGATTTGAATAGTAATCTTTGACCATTAGTCCAGACGCGGGATTTATTGAAATGGGCGTGATTTCAGCGGCCACGGAGCTAAGAACGGTGTTGAGTTTTTCACCCCTCTTTAGTCGGGAGTGTTGAAGGTAAACATCACGGTTATTCGAGAACGAAGCTGGATATTTTTTCTCAAGATCTATCCGGCGCTCTCCGTTTGAAACCATTTCGACCCTTGTGTTCATGGCACACATGATGGCTGCAGCCTCATCCAGCATACGGGATTGCACGAAGGCTTTCTTTGAGTGTAATTCTGCGGGCACTTTGTACAATGCATGCCCGACCTCATGCGCCAAGGTGTCGACAATGGCTTCTACGTTTGGTGAATCTTTATGGTCGATGACGATGATTTTGTTCCCTTTTACGCAGTGGCTGCCTTGCCCATTTTTTCCGTAGTTGATGCGCCATTTCTCTTTGTTGAGTTGCAAGATGTCACCTACCAGACTTGGCGATTTTTTGATCATTTCGTCAACTTCATCGCCCAGGCCTGTTGAAAAAAATTCACTGGCTTGGCGTTGTGGAAAATTGAGGTGAGAAAGCTTGCCCAGAACGATTGTGTTGTACGCATCTTTGTAATCATCAAATGATTTAGGACTGGCGTCCCATCTGAATAATAATTTTCCGATCGCTTCTCGATCGTTACGCCTTTTTTTGCTGTTCAAATAGTTGTCATATTCTTTGTTCCAATTGACCTTTTCTCCATCAGTGTTGCCAAGGATGTCAGGCCCGCCATTGGAAGCAATTTCGCGCTGCACTTTGATGGTGTTTATTTTTCCGCATCCAATCTGCTCCATATGACAATTCACGATGTCTTCCAGTGAGGAATATTTCGAGCGAGGTTCATGTGCAAGGTATCCTACTGCTCTGGAAAGACTGATAACGGCATGTGCCGGATTCCCGTTTTTCTTGCGATCCAAAACAATCGTTTTTGTCGCCTTGGAGGTGAAGCCACCTTGACCGTTTTCTCCGTACTTGAAAATCCAGCCTTTTCCATCGAGCTGCACGAGATCACGGTGCAGGCTTGGTGATTTTTCAATTAGATCATTCACGTGATCACCGAGATGCGTGAGCATGAACGCGCTTGACGGGGGCGGGGCAGGATTTGTTGATGGTGTAATCACTGCGCGACTTCGATCGTTTTATTGCAGCTTGTGCGGCGATATGGACTGAAGAAATTTATTTAATTTTTTCATTTAATGCGTAAGCTAATTTGCGAAAAAATACCGTGGTGATCGTTTGCCTGATCGTGGTCGTTGATCTGATCTTAGAATGGGAGCAGCGGTATGAATATCCATGCAGCGCCAAGGCCAGCATAGACCGTGCGTAATAGAATAATTTTTGATTTATAAAAAATCACAATAATCGCATCAAAGTTTGCAAAATATTATCTAGTCAGAGATAAGGCACGCGGTAGACGCCACCCCAAGAGGGGCCGGGTGCTATTTCTTCAATCGTTCCAGGCTGCAGCCAAGGGGCATCTGTGGCAAAGGCGCTGCCCACGGATGCAATGACGACAATGGCCCCGCAGAGTGCGCTTATCGCTTGCATGCATGCCGCCTGCGTTCCGTTGTGAATTTCCGACTGCGTTGTCGATTCCATCCGTCTATTTTTCAAAGCCGGATTGGATGGGGGCTTGCGTTGCCATCTGCGTTTCCCTGTGTCGTGGTGAAAGCACGGAACCATGACTGTGGTACGCGCTGGCCGGTATCGGCAGTTTCTGATTCTTGGAGGCGTGCCGGTCCGCCCTGCGTCGGCGGGAAACATGCAACCCGCAATTCAGAATGAGCCGATAGGCAAGCGTTGCTTCGCCCACCACAGTGCAGGTCGCTGTCTGCATCCGGCAGATGGGACTTGATTGGACTGGGAGGGTGAAATGGGGCCTCGCGCTTGTGCAGCCGCTGGTGGCAGTGCCACAACAAGCGGCGCGTTCACGGTCATTGACGAAAGGGCAGCGGCGCAGTGGGCCGATACGGCAACGTGCCCGGTGTGCGGGGCGAGCCCTGAAAGCAGCGCTGCATTTGTGGCGCAGGTTGCGATGAGTCGTTCACGCGCCTTGCAATGGGCGGAAGCCTTGGCGGGCACGTTGAGCGTAGTCGGCGCGGTGTACTTCGCACATTCGATGCTGGCGCATGTCGATCATGCGGCCGTCAGAACCGGGCCCTTGGTGGTGTACGCCGCGTTCGCTTTGCTGGTGGCGGGCTTGCTGGTGTTGGCGCAGATACCGCTTGTACTGTTTGCGCTACTTCGCCGGCCCGGTATCCGCCTGCGCGTGGTGGTGATGTTCTTCTTGGGTATCTCCACATTGGCGGCTGGCTTCATGCTGGGTCAAGACCGGACCGATCGGCAGTTGCCAGACAGTCCTGCGCTCTGGCCCACATTAGCCGAGCAAATTGTCGCAGCGGGGGCAAGGTGAACCGATCCTGAGCATCTCTGGCCGTTTGGGCGCTCTCAGGCTTGTCAAGCGTGGTGGGCGTGGTGGGCGCGGTGTTCTTTGTTTATACGCTGCTTGTGCACGTTGACTTGGCTGCAGTCAGAACAGGGCCGTTGGTGTTCTATTCGCTGTTGGCAGCGTGGGTTGCAGCGCTGCTGATCTTGATCCAGATACCGGTGGTGGTGTTTGTGCTGGTTTGCAGGCCGGGCATAACGTCCTGCGCTGTGCGCACGCTGCGAACAATAGAACCCGCTCAGATTGCCGGCATGCGTGCGGAGCGTGAAACTGCAGCGGCCCCGGCTCCGGCCCCGGCTAATCCCGATACCGCCCGACAAAGTGCTCGCACTGGCGCGCGCGGCTTAGCTTTGCAGCCCATCGGTACAACCCTTCCACCACGCCTTTGCTGACCGTGACCGGCTGGCCATCAATGTGCCCCAGCACGTCCGGTTGATTCTGATAGGGCTTATCAAACAGCAGCTTCATCTCGCTGCCGCCCCCGAGCGCCAGGTACACCGCTTCCCGAGGCTCGAACGGCAGTGGGAACGAGTTGCTGCGCACGCTGGCCCGTTCCATGGTTTGGATCAGGTTGGCAATGAGCGCGGTGTCTTCGGTGGTGTATTCGCAGCCGGCGTCTTTCAGCCGCGCTTCGTCCACGGCTTTGAGCGGCGTCCGGGCGGGGTCCATCAAATACAGCGTGACTGCGTGGGCCTTGCGCATCCGCGTGTTCAGGCCTTCGGCGGCCCAATAGCTTTGGTTGACCTTTACGGCAGGCGCTGCATTGGCAACGGGTTCTGCGTTTGCGATGGGTTCTGGATTCAGGGCTTCTGCCTGCGGTGCCTGTGCCTGGGGCGTTTGTGCCTGGAGTGTGCCCATCGGCAGTGCTTCTGCCTGGAGCGCTTCGGTTGGGGGCGCATCAATCAGGGGCGCTTCCATTGTGATTTGTCCGAAGGCCGCCTGGCTCATGCAGCAGACGCAAGCCACGGCCAGAGAGATGATGCTGTGCGACAAGTCCTACCCCTTTTTTGAAACCTGCGTTGTTGTGTTGCGCATATTAAGCCGGCGATGTGACGAAACGGGCCGGCGGTGCCTGGTGCCGCTAGCGTGGCGCCGGTGGCCGAGCCCGTCATTTGCGGCTGAGTTGGTGTGCGCTGTCTCGTCAGCTGACGATGGCTTGCGTGTAGCCGCGCCGCATCGTCATTGCGGCTGTCTGTAACAACAACAGCCAGGACACATGGCAATAACGGAGCGTTCTTCGCAGCCCGCCGGCTCTCAATTCTGATGTTTGCATCGCTGTCGTTTGCGGCAGGGCGGCAGGGCGGCAGGGCGTTCAGCGATCCATCTCCCGATCTTTCACATTGTTCGCCGCCAGCCGCCTGATTTCCGCCCGTGCCGCCGCCAGCCGCGAATGCAGCACGGTGTTCTCAATCAGCAACAGCAGCAACACAAAGCTCGCCCCCATCAGACCGAACACGCGGCCCACATGGAAGCCGAGGTCGTACCGGCCGCCATTGAATACGGCGCTGAGCGCCACGTCGCAAATCCACACGCACAGCACCACCATCAGCCAGATGTCGAGCGTGAGGTGTGGGCGGCTGCGCCACAGTACGACCAGGGCGGCCACGCAAAAGCACCACGTGCCGCCGGCCACGATCCACATGATGTGGGTGTAGCGGTTGGCGGCCATGATGGTGGGCAGCAGATGTTCACCGGCGGTGGCCAGCGCCACGCAGGCTGCCGCTGCGCCCAGCACGGCGGCCACGGTGCCCAGCGCGGTCTGCCGCGTCAGCGTGTGGGCCGGGAAGCGGCCGGGATCGCGTTCTTCGCGCCCTTTGAGCACGGCGTAAGCGATAACAAACAGCGGAAAGCCCGCGTGCCAGAACATGTAGATCCAGGCTGTGCTCTGCGGCCCCGTGCCCAGCAGGCCGCCAGACGTGAACAGCCCCGGAAATGACAGCAGATGCCCCACTGCTGTGGCGGCCGTAAACAGGTAGCCGCTGGCCAGCGCCAGCATGGCGCGCGACCGCGTGATGGCGAACTGTCCGAAGAGCAACGCGGCGGTAATCAGGTCATTGAGGATGAGCACCGATTCGTAAATCGGCACGAACGACGGAAGTTGCGCCAGCTGCACCTTGGCGAACGGCACGGCAGACAGCAGCACCACGAGCGACAGCAAGGCCACTGCCTGCGCCATCCAGTACGTCCGGCGCCCTGGGGAGAGGCTCAGCAACAAGCCGCGCTGCATGTCCAGCGTTTCCGTTATCACGTTGGCCCCCTTTCCGGTGACTGTGTCACTCGTTTTCCTGCCGTGCGATTGTGCTCCAGGCGGCGGTCTGCAGCGGTGCGCCCTCTTGTTTTCTGCAGGAGGTGTTGCCGGCGCCCGACGTCTGATACACGCTTGATAGTCAGCCGCCCGCCCGATGTCAAAGCGGCGAGGGGGTAGTACGTTTGTCAGCGGCGCGGCGCGCAATGTTATTGCGGGTGGGATTCGATAGACTGGCCTTTGCCCTGTCGGGGGCTGACCCAAGGAGCGCACCCATGGATCCCGTTCACACCACCTCTGACGCCCTCGTCCTGCGTGATGACCGCGACGGCGCCGCCACCCTGCGGCTGAACCGGCCCCTGCAATTCAACGCCTTGTCGGAAGCGATGCTCGATGCGCTACAGGGCGCGCTGGGCGACATTGCCCGCGATGCCAGCGTGCGCTGCGTAGTGCTCGGCGGCGAGGGCAAGGCCTTCTGCGCGGGGCATGACTTGCGTGAAATGCGCGGCACGCCGGAGCTAGCGTATTACCAGGCGCTGTTCGCGCGGTGCAGTGTGGTAATGCAGGCGATACAGGCGCTGCCCGTGCCGGTCATTGCGCGGGTGCATGGCGTGGCGACTGCGGCAGGCTGCCAGTTGGTTGGAAGCTGCGATCTGGCCATCGCTTCGGATGCGGCGCGGTTTGCAGTCTCGGGCATCAACGTTGGCCTGTTCTGCTCGACGCCGGCGGTGGCGCTGTCGCGCAATGTGAGCCCCAAACGCGCGTTCGACATGCTGGTCACGGGCCGCTTTATCGATGCGGCTACGGCGGCCGACTGGGGCCTTATCAACGAAGCCGTGCCCGATGCCGAGCTGGATAACGCCGTGGCCCGCAAGGTGGCGGACATCATCTCCAAGAGCCCCGCAGCCATCCGCTACGGCAAGGCGATGTTCTATCGGCAGCGGCAGATGCCGCTGGCCGATGCCTATGCCTATGCAGGCGACGTCATGGCCCGCAACATGATGGAAGAAGACGCGGGCGAGGGCATCGACGCCTTTCTGCAGAAGCGGCCCGCCCGTTGGCAATCGTAGGGGCGGGCCATCGCGTAGGTTTGCGGGCGCCAGCGTCGATCCAATACGGCGCAGGCCAAGTCGGGCGAATTCAGGCGCCGGCCACGCGGTTGCGTCCGCCGCGCTTGGCCGCGTAGAGTGCCTGGTCGGCCAGGTTCAGGACGATAGCCGCGTCTTCTCGCACGGGCTGGCGTTTGGACTGTGCGGGCGCGGCATCTTGCTGGTAGGTCGCATGGCCGATGCTGGCTGTGACCACACCGCCCACGGCAGGCGCGGCCGGAATGCCCGCACGCTCGATCGTAGTGCGCACGAACTCGGCCACATGCTGCGCGCCCGTTGCCGCAGTGTTGGGCAGGATCACGATGAACTCTTCACCGCCATAGCGTGCAACGAAAGCGCCCGCGCGGCGGCGCACGCATTCGGCAAGCACGCGGGCAATCTCCACCAGGCAGGCATCGCCGCGGGCGTGGCCGTAGCTGTCGTTGATCTGCTTGAAGTGGTCGATATCGATCATGAGCACCGAAAGCGGAATGCCCTCGCGCGTGGCGCGGCGGCACTCGACGTCCCAGCGTTCTTCAAACGCCTGGCGATTGCCGAGCTTGGTGAGCCCGTCGACCTGGGCCTGTTTTTCCAGTGCTTGATTGGCATGTATCAGGGCTTCATACAGCCGCGTGATGTCGGCCACCAGCATGCACAGCACGACTGCTGACGACACCATGCTCAGCAGTCGGGCCACATACCACCCGAGCGAGTAGCGTGCGCCGCCGTGCAGCGTCAGGATGGCATCTGCCAGCGCAGCAACCAGCGCAACGGCCACCCATAAGTCGATGGAGCGGCGCACGCGTGTAACGCTCACGTAGGCGATCAAACCAATGAGATTCGCGCCGATGGCGGGCACGCCGAGCGCGTGCACCAGGTTGCCATACTGGCCTTCACGAATGAGCGGCGGCAGGAGATCGCTCTGGCGCACGCAGACCAGCGCCACGCCGGCGGCCAGCACGGGCCCGATCCAGCGCAGCGCGCTCACGCGCCCGGCCCGTTGCGCACGCCGGTGCGCGGGGTGCTGGGTCGGCAAACGCGTCACCAGCAGCGCAAAAAGAATGAGCAGCGGATAGCCCGCGTGCCAGAACGTCCACAGCCACACCGCCGTCTGCGAGCTCGCGCCCAGCAGGCCGGTGGCTGAGAACACCCCCGGAAACGTCGGCAACTGCACCGCCGCGATGATGGCCGGAAACGCGTACGCGCTGGCCAGCATGCCCGAGAACGCTTCGCCGCCAATGCGCGCACGCTGCAGGAGCAGGTACGCAGTCAGGCTGTCCGACAGCACAACCATGGTGAGGAACATCGGCAGGAAGGGTTTGACCTCCGGCAGAGCGACGTTTGCATTGACGAAAGCCCAGCCTGCAATGGCGGCAATGGCGATTACCACCAGCGTTGCGCCCCATCGTTCACGCGCGGAGGGTCGGCTTGCCCCCAGTTCTGTTGTTTCCTGCATTGATCACCCGTACCTGCATCCAGGCTTAATCGTCTCAAATGATCCGCACTTTAGGTGCCGATTTCGCCGCTTGCGTGATCCTCGGCGGCTTGGATGGGGCAGGTGTTGCGCCGACGCACAGGCGCAAACGTTTACGCGGTTTTTTGAGGGGCGCGGGGTTGGCAGCGCTAAAACGTGTGTTTGAGGCTCAATCTGCGGTTTTGGCGGCTGTCCACAGGTTGTGGGGGCCCTGCCCGGCCTGCCACGCGTTGAAACGGCTGCGCCATTGCGCGAAGGGCTCGCTCAGGGGCCTGGGGTCGCCGCTCAGCGCATACGCCATGCCTTCGATCAGCCAGCGGGGCTTGGTCGCCACGGCCAGGTTGCCAAGCTCTTCGGCCTGCCGGTGGTGGATGAGTTCATGCGCTATGTAGTACGTGGCCCAACCGCGCGGTGCGATCACCGTGCCGAAGTTGCCCACGGCTTCTGCCGCGCGCCGGCCGATGCCGAAGGTGTCTGCGCAGCGCGTTGTCGTGCAGAAGACCATGCGCGGCGCATGCTGGAACGGGCCCACGGCGCTGGCGGCCTTGGCATAGCCCGCTTGATAGAGCTGCTCTGCTTCGTTCAGGGCGGCCACATCGTCGATGCAAAGGTTCGGCTGCGTGCAGATGATGCCCGGCATGAGCGAGGGCACTGCCACCCGCAGTGGCTTCACGAAGGCCAGTGCGGCCGCAGGCAGCGCGATCAGGGTGATGGCGCTGGCGGCCAGCAGGATGCGGGTGCGTTTCATGGGGTGTCCGGATGGCGAAGCGACGGCGGATAGGGATTGTAGGCGTCGCTCGATCCAGCCACGAGGAAGGCGGTCTAGCTCGACGCCGACCCGGTGCCCGGATTGCCTTGATCAGCCCAACCCGGCATCCGCATTATTGGTGCGGCGCGCTCACCTGCGCTTGCATCTGCCCCATGCTGATTTGGGGCGCTTGCAAGCCCCGCGGCTCATCCGTCAGATCGCGGGCAAGCGAATAGGCCGTGATCACGGCCAGTGTGACCCCCACGATGGCCAGCATTTCCCGGGTTTTCATACGCGTCTCCTCCGTTTGTCGGCCCCGGCCTGTGGGCGCCGGGCAGCGACGTTGCGCAGGCGCAAACTTCGGGCCCGAGAGAGAGGAATGGCGCAGTGGCGCGGGTTTGGGCGGCGTTACCGGGCGCGCAACGTAGACGGTGACACGCCCAGCAGGCGCTGAAAACTGCGGCGCATGCGCTCGGTATCGCCAAAACCGCACTCGGTGGCGACGCGCTGCATGGACACGGCACCGCTCTCCAGTGCAGAACGTGCTGCCTCCACACGCAGTTTTTCCACGGCCTTGGCTGGCGTCAGGCCTGTTTCGGCCTGGAAGGCGCGCGCGAAGTGGCGCGGGCTCATGCAGGCGTGTTCGGCCAGATCGCCCACGCGGTGCGGTGCATCCAGATGGCGGCGCACATGATCGAGCAGCGGCTTGAAGCGGCCGCGTGCCGAGTCCATCTCATTGAGCGCAGAAAACTGCGATTGGCCGCCGGGCCGCCGGTAGTACACGACAAGCTGTCGCGCCACCGCACGCGCTACGCGCTCGCCCAAGTCTTCGGCGATGAGGGCCAGTGCAAGGTCGATGCCGGCGCTGATACCGGCGCTGGTCCAGATGCCGCCGTCGTTCACATAGATGTGGTCGGGCTCAAGCCGCACTTGCGGAAAGACGCGCGCGAACTGCTCGCCGCGGCTCCAGTGTGTGGTGGCGCGCCGGCCATTCAACAGGCCCGTGGCGGCCAGCAGCAGGCTGCCTGAACATACGCTGGTCACGCGTGCGCCGCCGGCTGCGCAGCGCTGCACAAAGCGGCGCGTGCGTGCATCGGCCATGGCGGCATCCACGCCGTCACCGCCGGCAATCAGCAGCGTGTTGATCTGGCTTGCCGGTGGCAGCGCCTCGGCATCCCACCGCGCGCCCGACGAACTGCGTACGAGGCCGGGCTGTGCGGCCACGGTGCGCAGTGTGTAGTGGTCATCCCGATACCGGCTGGCCACTTCAAACGCCGCCACGGGCCCGGCAGCATCGAGCACCTGGAAGTCCGGAAAGATCAGTACGGCAATGCGGTGGGGCATGGCAGAAAAAGTGGGGGACTGGTCATTGCTGCCAACACGATAGGGCGCGATGCTGTGAACCGTCAACTCACCACTGCATCACGCTCAGGAGATCCGCACCATGACGACTTCCCCGTTCATCGTTGTTTTTGCGCTGTACAACCGCGTCACCCAACTGGATTTCACCGGGCCGCACGAGGTGTTCTGGCGGCTGCCTGGCGCGCAATGCGTGGTCGCCTCGGCGGCGGGCGGAGAAATCCACGCCGATGGCGGCCTCACCATCGCCAACGTGCAGCGGCTGGCGGATATTGCGCATGCGGATCTGATCTGCGTGCCGGGCGGTTTTGGCGTGATCGAAGCCATGGAGGATGCCGCGTTCGTGCGAGAAGTCCGTCGCCTGGCCGAGGGCGCGCGCTATGTCACCTCGGTCTGCAGCGGCTCGCTGGTGCTGGGTGCGGCAGGGTTGTTGAGCGGCAAGCGCGCGGCCTGCCACTGGGCATGGCGCAATCTGCTGCCGGCGTTTGGCGCCACGGTGGATGAATCCCGCGTGGTGCGCGACGGCAACCTCATCACCGGCGGCGGCGTGACGGCCGGTATCGATATGGCGCTCACGGTCATGGCAGACATTGCGGGCGAGGAACACGCGCAGGCCGTGCAGCTTGGCATCGAATATGCCCCGGCGCCGCCGTTCGACTGCGGCCGGCCAGAGCGCGCGGCACCACAGATTCTTGAGGCGGTGACATCGCGCCTGGATCGGCTGCGCGCAGATCGCCATGACGCAGTACAAAGGGCCGCACAGCGCCTCTGAGCCCAGGTGCGGCAGCCAGTTGGTTGATGGAAAGGGATTGCGGAGACAATGGCGTCTTTCGAAACTTTTGCCGCCCCCCCTCCGGCGCTGCGCCCTGCATGAACACACTGTCTTCCTCGCCCAACACCCGTGGCCCGATCGGCATCGTTGCTGCGTTGCATGAAGAGATCAACGAGCTGCTGACGCTGCTGTCTGACGCGCAGTGCGTGCCTATCGGCAGCCGCGATTTCTGGACCGGCCAGCTTGATGGCCACGCGGTGGTTGTGGTGCTGTCACGCGTTGGCAAGGTGGCGGCGGCGTCTACCACGGCGGTGCTCATCACGCAGTTCAACGTACGCGCGATGGTGTTTGCCGGTGTGGCGGGCGCGGTGGCGCCGGGTGTGGCCGTGGGCGATGTGGTGGTGTCGGAAGAACTGCTGCAGCACGATGTTGATGCTTCGCCGCTGTTCCCGCGCTGGGAAATTCCGCTGACGGGCATGGCGCGCTTTCCTGCCGATGCGGTGCTGGCTGGCGGCTTGCTGGAAAGCGCGGGCGCCGTGCTGGCGGACCCGCACGCGCTGCTGGGCCCGGATGTCATGCGCGCCTTCGGGATTACCGCGCCGCAGGTGCATCGGGGGTTGATCGTCAGCGGCGACCGCTTTGTCTGCACCTCGGCCGAGAGCGCCGTGCTGCGTACCGCATTGCCCGATGCTCTGGCGGTCGAGATGGAAGGTGCCGCCGTGGCGCAGGTCTGCCACGAGTGGGGCGTGCCGTTTGCCGCCATCCGCACGATTTCAGACCGGGCGGACGACGCGGCCAGCGTGGATTTTGCCCAGTTCATCGCGCAGGTGGATTCACGCTACAGCGTGGCCATCCTGCGCCAATGGCTGTCGACGACGTGCGTGGCCTGAACGGTCTACTGACCTTGCACGGCCAGATATTTGTCGAGCGCGTTGGCGCGTTCACTCAGGCGGAAGATTTCATTCTCAAGGCGTTGCAGATCGTTTAGCGTGCCCTTGCCGTAGAGGCCGGATTCAAGGGCCGCTGTCTTGGCGTGAAAGTCCTGCCACGCCTGCTGCGAGTCCACCAGCGCATCTTTTGCCTGGCCACTCAATTTGCCGAGCAGCGTTTTGTATGTGGCGTTCAGGCGCTCATCCTGCGCGGCTTTCTCGGCAGACAGACAAGTGCCGATCGCGTCCGGGCTGTCGCCTGCCTTGTCAACGCATGCATAGAGCTTGGTGCTGATGCCCTGCGGTGCGCGGCGCTTGATGCCGTTGGCCAGGGTCTGCGCCGCAGAGGCACCAGCGCTGTGCGCCAGCAGCGCAAGTGCAACGGGCAGGGTGAGCGTCTTCAGTGTCTTCAGTGTCGTCAGCGTGTTCAAGAGGCCACTCCTGATCGCGTGTCTGCGATGTCGGGGATGCTTGATATGGGCCGCCCAGTCTATCGGCTGGCCCGCGCGCCCGCGATCAGCCAGGCAGGTGAGGCCGCAGGTTGCGCATCCGGCGCCGCATTTCGTCTGGCTTGTGCTGCCGCCTGAGGTGCGGGCCGACCGCGTGGCCATTTGCGATGTCGAAGCCGGTGCCGCACGCATTGCCGCTGGCGCTTGGCTCCGTTGCGCTTGACCGGCAGCAGGTGCAGGCGTGCGTCCGTCCATGACGGGAAGCGTGCCAAACGGCGTCGGCTTGCCTACACTCTCGTCGCAACGGGATGACCGAAATGGCCCACTCAGGAGACCCCATGAATACGTGGCTCGCGACGATGGCGGGATGGATGCTTTGCGCGTGCGTGGCGCTTGGCGGAACTGCCCATGCAGCCGATGCCCCCGACGGCTCGACCTTGACCGTCAACATCGGCACGCAGCACCGCACGCTGTCGCGCGATGCGCTGCTGCATGATCCACACCTGACCAACGTGACCGTGGAAGACCAGAACCTGAAGCGCCGCCTGACTTTCAAGGCGATCCCCATGACGGAGCTGTTCCGTGGGCAGACCATCGGGCCCGATGCCAGCGCCACCACCGCCGCCAGCGATGGCTACGTCTCGCACCTGCCGATGCGGCTGCTGCTGGCCGACCGCGCCGATGGCCCGCGCGCCTGGCTGGCCGTCGAAGACCCGGCCGCACCGTGGCCCACGCTCAAGGGCCAGGACATCGGCCCGTTTCGCCTGATCTGGACAGCGCCGCCGGCCAAGGCGCCGGTCGTGAACGAAAGCCTGTGGACGTACAGCATCGTGCGCATCGACATTGCCGCGCTACCCGGCGAGCGCTTCGCGGCCATCCGGCCCGCCGCCGGGCTGCCCGCAGACGGCCCTGTCATGCGCGGCTTCGCCACGTTTGAGCGCGTCTGCTTCTCGTGCCACACGCTCAACCGCGCTGGCGATGCCAACCTCGGCCCCGATCTGAACGTGCCATACAGCCCCGTGGAATACCTGGGCGACGAGAAATTGCGCCACCTGATTCGCGATCCGCAATCGCTGCGCTGGTGGCCCAATGCGCGCATGTCGGCCATCGATGAGAAAACGCTGTCCGATGCCCAGCTCAACGATCTGTTGGCGTACTTCCGGCACATGACCAAGCGCAAGTCGACACATTGATCTGCGCTGTTTGATCTGCGCTATTCGGCTGCCCAGCCGACCAGCGTGGCGATGGTGTTCATGTTGCGCGCCGTCCCCGTCTTGGCGGCGGGGATTTTCAGTTTGGAATCGGCCATGCCATCGCCGTAGAGCACGTAGATTTCGCGGGTGCCGAGCGCCATCTCTTCCGCCTTGCGGCCGGTGGCGGCGGCCAGTGCATCAGCAGGCGGTGGCGCATCGAGAAAGATGGCGACCGTCCGGTTGGGCGCCGCCGTCTTGAATGGATTGCCCTCCAGCACGGCAGCCAATTCCGGCCCCGTGCGCACCGCCACCCCAACGGGCTTGCCCGCGTAGTCCTCCAGGCAGCGTTCCAGCTTCGCCTTGATTGACGCTTCCGAAAGCCGGCTTTGAAAAACCACGTTGCCGCTCGCAATGTAGGTGCGCACGCCGGTCAGGCCAATCGATTCGCACATCGCGCGCAACTCAGCCATGGGCAGTTTGCCGGTGCCGCCCACGTTGACGGCGCGCAGAAAGGCGATGTAGCTGGGCATGAGGTTCTCCTGTTCTATTTGTCTTATGGATGGCTTGCAGGTGTGCTCTAATCAGCAACATTTTGTTACGGGATTGACGAATGTGTTTAACCCGTCCTGTTGCGCGACTTGTATTCTGCGCCCCGAACGTATCGATCTGCGGATCGGCCCGCGCTGTCGAGTGCGGCATCCTGCATTTGCGCATAAGGAGAACACCATGTTGAAGAAGATTGCACCTGCCCTGTTTGCGGCAGCGCTTGCCGGTCTGACGGCTTTGCCCGCAGCCGCGGATGACTTGTCCAACGCCCTGGGCGGCGCGCTGGGTGGCGCGGGCGGGGCGGCCGTGGGCGGCGCGCTTGGCGGCCAGACCGGTTCGGTCATCGGCGGGGCGATTGGCGGCGGTGCTGGCGGTGCATTGACGGCCAACGGCCGCGAGCGCAAGGGCGCCATCGTGGGCGGTGCAGTGGGCGGTGGTGTGGGCGCGGCTGCGGGTAATGCCATGGGCGGCCGCACGGGCGGCATCGTCGGCGCCGGCTTGGGTGGCGGCGCCGGTGCAGCGCTGGGCGGTAACGTGCAGCGCAATTCGTATTCCGACCGCGACGACCGCGGCTATCGTCGCCACGGCAAACACCATCATCACCATCACTAATGTGATGCGCCGGGGTGCTCGCCGCTGAGCGCCTCGGCCGCTTTCTTGCTTTCCTTCGGGCGCCAGGGCTTGGCAGGCAGTCGCCAAAACGGTTCGTCGCCGTCACGTGTGCTGCCTATCATATCGAGACAGTCTCGGTGGGCCATTACCACGAAGACCACGAAGGAGAGCGCCATGACGCAACGTTTCGACGCCATCATCATCGGCACCGGACAGGCTGGCCCGCCGCTGGCCGCGCGGTTGTCTGGCGCGGGCATGAAGGTCGCCATCGTCGAGCGCGGCCGCTTTGGCGGCACGTGCGTCAACACCGGCTGCATTCCCACGAAAGCGATGGTGGCCAGCGCCTATGCGGCGCGCATGGCACAGCGTGCGGCCGAATATGGCGTGGTGATCAACGGTGGTGTCACCGTAGACATGCAGCGCGTGAAAGCCCGCAAGGATGAGATTTCCGGGCGCTCCAGCCATGGCGTTGAGCAATGGGTGCGCGGCCAGGAGCACGCTACCGTCTTCCAGGGCCATGCCCGCTTTGAAAGCGCGCGGACCGTACGTGTCGGCAACGAATTGCTCGAAGCCGAGCACATTTTCATCAACGTCGGTGGCCGCGCGTTGGTGCCGCCGATGCCGGGGCTCGATCAGGTGCCCTTTCTCACCAACTCCACCATGATGGACGTGGATTTTCTGCCCGAGCACCTCGTCGTGATCGGCGGAAGTTACGTCGGGCTGGAGTTCGGCCAGATGTTCCGCCGCTTTGGCGCGCGCGTGACGATTGTTGAAAAGGGCCCGCGCCTGATCGCGCGTGAAGACGAAGATGTATCGCAGGCCGTGCGCGAGATCCTGGAGGCCGAGGGCATCGACGTGCAGGTCAACGCCAATTGCCTGAGCGTGCAGCGGGATGGCGCCAATGTGGTGGTCGGTCTGGATTGCACCGGTGGCGCGCGCGAGGTGCGGGGCTCACATTTGCTCGTGGCGGTGGGGCGCGTGCCCAACACCGATGATCTTGGCCTCGACAAGGCCGGTGTGGAAATCGACAAGCGCGGCAATATCCGCGTCGACGAGCAACTGCGCACCAACGTGACCGGCATCTGGGCCATGGGCGACTGCAACGGGCGCGGCGCGTTTACGCACACGGCCTACAACGATTTCGAGATCGTGGCCGCCAACCTGCTCGACGACGACCCGCGCAAGGTGTCGGACCGCGTCCCGGCATACGCCATGTACATCGACCCGCCGCTCGCGCGTATCGGCATGTCGCTCACGGAGGCCAGGCAATCGGGGCGCAAGCTGCTGGTCGGCAACCGCCCGATGACGCGCGTCGGCCGCGCTGTGGAAAAGGGCGAGAGCCAGGGTTTCATGCGCGTGGTGGTCGATGCGCAGACGCATGAGATTCTTGGCGCGTCGATCCTGGGCGTGGGCGGCGACGAGGCGGTGCATTCGATCCTCGACGTGATGTACGCGAAGGCGCCTTACACGACCATCAGCCGCGCCATGCATATTCACCCGACAGTGTCGGAGCTGATTCCCACGTTGCTGCAGAGCTTGGAGCCGGTGTCGTAGCGCAGGGCGCGCCGCCCAAAAACAAGGGCGCCTGCCAGGCGCCCCAAACATCCGTTGGCTACCGTGCGCGCCGCTCAGGGCACGATCGAGAGAAACAGGTACGCCGCAAAGATCGCCAGATGCACGACGCCTTGCAGGATGGTCGTGCGGCCCTTGCCGAGCGTGAGCGACGACACGATCAGCGTCAGAAACAGGAGCACCATTTCCTTCGGGCCCAGGCCCAGCTCCAGCGGGCGGCCGATCCAGATGAACACGGCGGCCACCGTCGGGATGGTCAGCCCGATGCTGGCCAGCGCCGAACCCAGTGCGAGGTTCAGGCTCGTCTGGATGCGGTCGGCATTGGCGGCGCGCAGCGCTGCCAGGCATTCGGGCAGCAACACCAGCGCGGCGATGACGATGCCCACGGTGGCGGGCGGTGCGCCCGCGTTCAGGATGGCAGCTTCCACCGAAGGCGACAGCACCTTGGCCAGCCCCACCACTGCCACCAGCGACACCATCAGCAGCACCGCGCTGAAGGCGGCCACGCGTCCTGGCGGCGGCGGTGCATGCACGTCTTCGTTGGCGCTGTCGACGAGGAAGTAGTCACGGTGGCGGATGGTCTGCACGATGACGAAGCAACCATAGAGCACCAGCGACGTCACCCCCGCAAAGCCGAGTTGCGCCGGGGTCAGGACGGGCCCCGGCGTGGAGCTTGTGTAGTTGGGCAGCACCATGGTCAGCGTGACCAGCGCAGCCAATACGGCCAGTGCAGCGGTGGCGCCCGGTGCCTGGAAGGCCTGCTCGCGGTGGCGCAGGCCGCCCACGAACAGGCACATACCCACGATACCGTTGCAGATGAGCATGACCGCCGCAAACACGGTATCGCGCGCCAGGCCAGCCTTCTCAGGGCCGGAAGAGAGCATGACCGACACGATGAGCGCGACCTCGATGACGGTCACGGCAATCGCCAGGACCAGCGTGCCGAAAGGCTCGCCCACCTTGTGGGCGACAACCTCTGCATGGTGCACAGCTGCAAAGACAGCGCCTGCAAGCGCAAGCGCCATCAGCGTGATCAGCCAGCCGCCGGGTGTCATGAGCGTGCCGCCGACCAGCACCACCCACCCGAGCAGCGGGGCGGCGATCGTCCAGACGGGCAGCTTGTTGGAAGATAGGGCCACGGATTTTTCCTTGTTGTTGCCTCAACGCTGACGGGCAGCGAAGGGTTGGATGCGGTGTGGCCCGAATATAAAGCATGTGCGGAGCATCAGCCCGCACCTGCGCGATGCGTCCTGTGACGGCGTTACTTGGCCGCTGCCACGTTCGATACCTCCTGGCTCCAGTAAGTAGGCAGCGCGCCGTATGGATTCGGTAGTGTCTTGTTTGTAATGAACACGGCGGCCGCGCCCTTATTTGATGCGTTCTGGACGAAAGTTTGCATCTGCGTGGCCGATGCGGCGTACACGATGTGCGCAAAGCGGCTCGTCGGATAGCTGGCCTGCCACGCCAGCGGTGCGTAGCTGGCGTAATGCTTGGCGCTGTCTTCAAACACGACGAGCTGATCCGCCACCGGCAGGCTGGCGTAGATTTCCGGCACGTTGGTACCCGGGTTGCCCGTGATCGTGTAGTTGGTCGACAGGCCCTTGATGTAGTTGTAGACCGATTGGTAGAACTGGATGTGCGCGGTCGTGCTGTCGGCTGTCATCTCATCGATGAAGAAGCCGTCCACCTGATACAGCGTCAGATAGGTGTTGATGTCCTGCACCACCGCAGACAACGGCCGGTTTGTGTACGAGCTGGACACATACCCGATTACTTTGCCGCCTGCGGCATGCACGTTGGCAACGGCGGCAACGTAGTTGGCGTCTTGCGTGGTACCCGGCCCGCTGTTCGGGTTGAGAATGACTGTGGTCGGTACCGATTTTGCTGCCGTGGCCAGCGCGTTCCACTGTGTTGCGCCAGTGCCCGACGGATAGATATAGGACGGCACCAGCAGCCCTTCAGCGTTGGCATGTGGTGCACCCATCAGCGCACCGGTCACCAGCGCGAGCGCTGTGCATGCGGCGCGTGCAAACCTGCGCTTTGCGTTACCGGCTTGCGATGCCACGGCCAGCGTGGCGGATGTGGGCGAACGCCCCCCTGCTTGTATTGTTTTCATTTTGTGCCCCCGACCGCGCAATGTATTGCGTGTATCATCAGGCCCGCCCCCGCTGCGGGTTGGCAGGCAACTGGCTGACTTCCTGATACGAGAAGTCCCTATAGCTTTGCGTCGCCGGATCACTCCGGTTTTGCCCAGACCTCTGAGTGTGAACCCATTGGGCAAAGACTCTACCGGGGCCACGCGAACCCGGCAAACGGAGATTGCGCAAACCGGCTGGCCGCCGTGTGAAGCGTTGTCCGGATCCCACGGTGCCATGTCTCCCATGCCGCGTTTCCCCTGGCCTGCACCAGAACCTCTGGCGCATTCCGCCGACAAGCACCTCGCCCGTATCTTCAGGCCACGCAGTGCAACCGGTTGCCGCTGCGTTTTCGTTTCCATATCTGACTGAGGAGAACCAGCAATGAACATCCGCTCGAATGTGCCCGTCATCCGTCTCGTGCAGTTGGCGGTGATGTCCGTGATCGCATCGCTGGCGGCCACGGCGGCGTTGGCTGTGCCGCCCGCGACCGTCGCGTCGTGCGAGGGTATCCAGGACGCGTACCCGATTCTCGGCACGCAATGCGCCAACAGCTACGCCAAGATCAACCACGCGCCCGCCAATGCAGCGGAGCGGCGCGAGACATATTCCGCACGACTTGCCGTGTTGCAGATCTTCCGCAAGGCGCTGCTGTGCAATGGCATGTATGGCGCATCGAAGCCGACACAGCAGAGCTTCTCAAGCGGCGAGGCCGGCCACCTCCAGGCATTGGCGAACCTGAACGCGGCCATGACGACTGCTGGCGACGCGAACGTGCCGGCGGCTTACACGTCCACCGACTTGAACAGCGTGTCGATCAACAAGCCGCAGTGCAAGTAGGCGCTGGCCTCCCGCACGGCGTGGGAGAATCGCAGCCTATGGCTTTCTCTCTCTCGCTGGCATGACGTCTCACGCGGCTCTCACGGGCCTGATCAATTTGCTGCTCGGCATGGGCCTTGGTGTGGCGGGCGGTTTGCTCGGCATTGGCGGCGGCCTGATCGCCATTCCTGTGCTCGGCTACCTGTACGGTATGGATCAGCATCTGGCGCAAGGCACCGCGCTGGTGATGATCGCGCCCAATGTGCTGATCGGCTTTTGGCGATATCACCAGCGGCATCCGGTGCATCTGCGTTCGGTCGCGCTGATCTGCGTGTTCTCGATGGCGGCGACCTACGTTGCTGCGCGTTTTGCAGCGGGGCTGGATGCTCACCTCTTGCATACGGCGTTTGCCGTGTTCCTCATCGTGCTGGCGGCCTACTTTGCTTCGCAGCTCAAAGAGAAGCGCAATGCTGCTTCCGACGCTTCACACGCTGCCCCGCACGCCATGCCCGTGGCCGCGCTGCCATTGATGGGTATTGCCAGCGGGGCGATGTCGGGCATCTTCACCGTGGGCGGCGGGTTGGTGGTCGTGCCCGCGCTGGTGACGTTTTTCGGCATGCCGCAAACGCGCGCGCAAGGCATGGCGCTTGCGCTGGTCGTGCCGGGCACGTTCATCGCGCTGGCCACGTATGCACATGCGGGCCACGTGGATTGGTGCACGGGCATTCCGCTGGCGGTGGGCGGCATTGTCAGCGTGTCGTGGGGCGTGACGCTGGCGTATCGGTTTTCAGCACGGCGGCTGCGGCTGGCGTTTTGCGCGGTGCTGCTGGGTACGGCGCTGATGATGTTGCTGGTCAAGCCGGCCTGATATCGACCTGATTTTTGACATGGACACCTTTGACGACGATCTGACGCAATTTGCCGCCCACGGTGCTGAACCGCTGCCGGCCGCCGCCAAGCAAGGCCATGTCGAGCACGACGGCGCCCGCATCTGGTATGCCGCTTTCGGCAGCGGAACGCCCGTGATCCTGCTGCATGGCGGGCTCGGTCACGGCGGCAACTGGGGGTATCAGGTTCCGGCGCTCATGGCCGCCGGCTACCGCCCGATCGTCGTCGACAGCCGCGGGCACGGCCGCAGCACGCGCGACTCACAGCCTTACGCTTACACGCGCATGGCTTCCGATGTGCGGGCGGTCATGGACGCGCTCGGCATCGGCCGCGCAGCCCTCATCGGCTGGAGCGACGGCGCTTGCGTTGCGCTCACCCTGGCCATGCAGTCACCGGAGCGTGCCACTGGCGTGTTCTTCTTTGCCTGCAACATGGACCCGAGCGGCACCAGGCCTTTTCAGCCCGCGCCGGTTATCGACCGTTGCTTCAGTCGCCACCAAAAGGATTACACCGCGCTGTCATCCACACCGGGCGATTTTGATGCGTTTGTTGGAGCCGTCACGGAAATGATGCAGACGCAGCCGAATGCCACGGTCGCGGAACTGGCGGCGATTTGCGTGCCGGTGACCATCGCGCAGAGCGAGCACGACGAGTTCATCCGGCCCGAGCACGCGCACTATCTGGCGCGGACCATTCCTGACGCGCGGCTTGTATTGTTGCCGGGCGTGAGCCATTTCGCGCCGTTGCAGCGGCCGGCGTTGTTCAACGATGCCGTGCTTACGTTCTTGCGCGGACTTGCACAGCGGTAGGCCGCGGCCGAGCGCATTTGCGCAACACAGACACTGCGCGTTATCCACAGAAACAGTGGGTAAGCCTGTGGATAACGACGCGCGACCGCGATGCGACGCGGTTCGCAGCCGATTGCTGACTGCGTAGGCAGACAGCTCAGTTGCCCGTATCCGGCGGGCTGTACGTCGCCTTGATCGCCTTGTGCCGGGCCTCCATTTCCTGACGCAGTGCGCGGCGCTGCTGAGCCGCCTCGAAGCGCTCTTTTTCTTCAGTGTTGGCGGGCGCCAGCGGCGGCACGTCGGCCGGTTTGCCGTCGTCATCCACGGCCACCATCGTGAAGTAGCAACTGTTGGTATGGCGCACGATCTGGTTGCGGATGTTTTCGGTCACCACTTTGATACCGATTTCCATCGACGTGCGACCGGTGTAATTGACCGACGCGAGAAACGTCACCAGCTCGCCTACGTGGATCGGCTGGCGGAACACCACCTGGTCTACCGACAGCGTTACGACATAGCGGCCGGCATAGCGGCTCGCGCATGCGTATGCGACCTGATCGAGCAGCTTGAGAATATGGCCGCCGTGCACATTGCCGGAAAAATTGGCCATGTCGGGCGTCATCAGCACGGTCATGCTGAGCTGGTGGGATTGCGTATTCATGGGGGCGTTGAAGCTGGAGGGATGAGGGAAAAAGCGGGGCGCAGAAATGGGTACGCAGCAGGCGGCCATTGTGCCGTGCTCGACTCACCTTGTGCAGTACTGCGCGAAATTTGATGGCATCGCGCTACAATGCCCGCTTTCGTGACCACGCTTTCGTCCGACGTTTCTCGTTCAATGCACCGCTTGCTGACCCGCCTCCTGCTCTGGCTGGTTGTCCTGGCACTGCCCCTGCAAGGGTTTGCCGCGACGGCGATGATGGCGCGCGCCGGTGCAACGGATGATGCGGTGGTTGCTATGACAATGCCTGCGGATGATGGCGCTGTCATGTCCGATGCCTGCCATGAGCACGAAGAGGCCATGGCCGCTGGCGCTGATACGAAGGCGCCGGCACAGTCACACTGCAAGACCTGCCCGATCTGCGCGGCCTGTTCGCTCGGTTCGGTCGCCCCCTTGGCCGCCAGCCTTGGTGTGCCACTGATCAAGCTGGCGGCCGTTGCGCCGCGTGGCCTCGCTGTGTCCTTCCGCAGCTTCATCCCTGAAGCGCTGCAACGCCCACCCTCGATTCGCGTTTGACGCCACCAGTCCGTCCATAGAACGGGTCTGGCCTCTGGTTTTACGGCTCCATGTCCGACGTGCAGCCGTACGTCATCACGCTTGATCGAGGTTTCTCATGCTTTTCATACGATGGTTCGTGGCCGCAGCGCTGTTGGCGCTGGCACCGCCATGGGCATTGGCGCAGGGCGCGGCGTCTGCGCCACCGGCAACGCCACCTGACCCACTGAATGCGGACGCAGCGGCGCCCGTGGTGTCTGCCCCGCGCACATTCGACAGCTACGACGCGTATCGCGATACAGGGCCCGCACCCTGGCGCGAGACCAACGCGGCTGTGAGCCCAAAGCCCGGCGGCCCCGCGCACAGCGGCCATGCGGAGCACACCATGCCAGCAAGCGCCCCTGCCGTTGCCCCCCTCAAACCCCCTCACGAGCCTGCCGGCAATGCCATGCCCGGCATGCACCACCACTGAGGAGGCGCCATGCTCAATACATCCACACGCCGCCTCGCCCTGTGCGCCCTGGCTACTACGCTGCTGCTGGGCGGCTGCGCCACCATCACGCAAGACAGTGGCTTCAAGACCGTCGCCGATGTGGCGCGCGACCGGCTTGGCAAAGACGCCACTTGGCAGCGCTCTCCGGAGGCGCGCGACAGCGCCGCCCAGCGCACGCGGGAACTGCTCGCCCAACCGCTGACGATGGACAACGCCGTGCAGATCGCGCTGCTGAACAACCGTGGCTTGCAGGCGTCGTATGCGGAACTGGGTTTATCCGAAGCGGCACTCGTACAGGCCAGTCGCCTTCCAAATCCGGGCTTCAGTTTCAAACGCACGCGCAGCGGCGATGATCTATCGATCGAGCGCACGTTCTCGTTGTCGTTCCTGAACCTGCTGACGCTGCCAATGGCAACGCGCATCGAAGGCCGCTACTTCGAGCAGACGAAGCTGTTGGTCGCCAACCAGATGCTGCAGGTGGCGGCCGATACGCGTCGTGCATACGTCAATGCCGTGGCGGCGGAGCAGTCCGCACGTTATGCGGAGCAAGTCCAGCAAGCCGCCGAAGCTGGCGCCGAGTTTGCCAAGCGCCTGGCCGCCGCCGGCAACTTCAGCAAGCTTGATCGCGCACGTGAACACGCCTTCTATGCAGAAGCCACCGCCACCCTCGCGCGCACGCGCCAGCAGGCGCAGGCCGAGCGCGAGGCGTTGATCCGCCTGCTTGGCGTCTGGGGCTCAGACATCGGCTTCAAGCTGCCCGAACGCTTGCCCGACCTGCCGAAGAATCGCCCTGATCTGCAGCAGATCGAAGCCTACGCACTGCGCAACCGGCTGGACATTCAGGCGGGCAAGTTGCAGGTCGATGGGCTGGCATCGTCGCTAGGGCTTACGCAGGCCACGCGCTTCATCAACGTGCTGGACCTCGGCTACGTGCGCAACAGCAAATCCAGCGCGCCGCGCGAAACGGGCTACGAGATCAGCATCGAAATCCCGCTGTTCGACTGGGGTGGTGCACGTGTCGCACGTGCCCAGGCGATCTACATGCAGGCCGCCGATCAGCTTGCCGATACGGCCGTGCGTGCGCGCTCCGAGGTGCGCGAATCGTACGTGCGTTACCAGACGGCATACGACCTCACACGCCACTACCGCGACGAGGTGGTGCCAGTGCGCAAGACCATCTCCGACGAGATGCTGCTGCGCTACAACGGCATGCTCGTGAGCGTGTTCGAGCTACTGGCCGATGCGCGCGAACAGGTGAATGCCGTCAATGGCTACATCGACGCGCTGCGCGGCTACTGGATTGCGCAGACTGATCTGCAGATGGCGCTGGGCGGCAAGCTGCCGCCAGTCGAGGCCGAAGCACCGGCAGCCGCACCTACTCATCCCCAAGGACACTGAACATGGTTTCCCGACGTCAATTTCTCGGCGGCACGGGCGCGGCCATGCTGGGCGCAGCGATGGTCTCGCGCGCTGGCGCCGCCTCGCTGCCCGAAGCGCCGCTGCAATCGAAGCCCGCCACGCAGCCGCCGCTCGCGCCACCCAATGGCCGACCCTACAACCCCGTCGTCACGCTCAACGGCTGGACGCTGCCGTGGCGCATGCGCGGTGGGTGGAAGGAGTTCCACCTCGTAGCAGAGCCGGTCGAGCGTGAGTTCGCGCCCGGCATGACAGGCCACCTGTGGGGCTACAACGGGCAGAGCCCCGGCCCGACGATCGAATGCGTGGAAGGCGACCGCGTGCGGATCTTCGTGACCAACAAGCTGCCCGAGCACACCACCGTGCATTGGCACGGCATGATCCTGCCCGCCGGCATGGACGGTGTGGGCGGTCTCTCGCAGCCGCACATTCCGCCTGGCAAGACCTTCGTCTACGAGTTCGAGATGAAGAAGTCCGGCACCTTCATGTACCACCCGCATTCTGACGAGATGGTGCAGATGGCGATGGGCATGATGGGCTTTATCGTCGTGCACCCGAAAGACACTGCACAGCATCGTGTTGACCGCGATTTCGTGTTCCTGCTCGCGGCCTATGACATTGACCCCGGCTCCTACACGCCGCGCGTGGCCGAGATGACCAACTTCAACATGTGGACGTGGAACAGCCGCGTCTTCCCCGGCATCGACCCGCTGCCCGTGCGCTTGGGGGACCGCGTGCGCATCCGCATGGGCAATCTCACGATGACCAACCACCCGATGCACATCCACGGCCACACCTTCGAGGTGGCAGGCACCGACGGCGGCTGGGTTCAACCCGGCGCGCGCTGGCCGGAGGTGACGGTGGACGTTGCCGTTGGCCAGATGCGTGCCATCGAGTTTATTGCCGACAACCCCGGCGACTGGGCTTTCCACTGCCACAAGTCGCACCACACGATGAACGCCATGGGGCACAACGTGCCGACCATGATCGGCGTGCAGCAGAAAGACCTTGCCAAGAAGATGAACGCGCTGGTGCCTGACTACATGGGCATGGGCGAGGCCGGCATGGCCGACATGGGCGAGATGGAAATGCCGTTGCCCGACAACACGCTGCCGATGATGACGGGCCAGGGCCCGTTCGGCGCCATCGAAATGGGCGGCATGTTCACCGTCATGAAGGTGCGCCGCGATCTGCCGCGCAACAGCTACGCCGACCCCGGTTGGTACAGGCACCCCAAAGGCACGGTCGCCTACGAATACACCGGCAGCAGCATCGACGACTGAACCTGCATCGAATACGAGACGACATAGATATATGCAACGCAACCTGATCCATTCCACCTTCCTGGCCGCGCTGATGTCAATGGCCGCCATCGCCCACGCATCGGGCAACCACGCGGGCGGCCATGACCACGCAGACAACGCCATCGGAGAACCCGGCGACGCCGCACAGATCATGCGCACCGTGCGCGTAGACATGGTCGACACCATGCGTTTCACTCCTGCGCAGATCACGGTGGAACGCGGTGAGACGATCCGCTTTGAGGTCATCAACAGCGGCCAGGTGCGGCACGAGATGACGCTTGGTGCGCCGGCCGACCTCGTCGCCCACGCCGAGCAGATGCGCAAGCACCCCGAGATGGAGCACGCCGACAGTAACGCCGTCACCGTCGACCCTGGCCAGCGCGGCGAGATCGTCTGGCGCTTCACGCGCGCCGGCACGGTCGAATTTGCTTGCCTGCAACCGGGCCATTTCGAGGCCGGCATGCGCGGCGCCGTGCAGGTGCGCGGCGGCAAGTCCTGAGCTTTCCCCAACCCTCTCTTTCGATAAGGCGCCCCACATGTCCTTTCGCCACGCCCTGATGCTGACCGCGCTGCTGACCGGCGCCCCCTTTGTTCACGCTGCTGAAGGTGCTGCTTCTGCACCTGCCGCCACCCACGCTGCGACTCCCATGTCTGAAGGCGAGATCAAGAAGATCGACACCGCCGCCGCCAAGCTGACCATCAAGCACGGCCCGCTCGACAACCTCGGCATGGGGCCCATGACCATGGTCTTCCGCGTCCAGGATCCGGCGGTGCTCACCAAGGTGCAGGTCGGCAGCAAGGTGCGTTTTATTGCCGAGAAGGTGAATGGCGCGCTAACGGTGATCGCGCTGCAAGTGCAGTAAGCAATAAGAAGGCAGGGCGGGCTGAGGCCCGCTCATGGTTTCAATGCCGTTGGCGCGGATGGCAGAAAAGTGTGACGCCATGACAACGGCCAATAGGCTGAGGATGGACTGGTGTGCACCAGCGTGCAGCTTGATCCCAAGAAACGGAATGGGCCGCCAGAGACTTACGGTAAAGTGAGGCCCGCCGCAGATGCGAGTGGCAACCGGGGTCGAAGCACTGCCTGAAGGGAGAGGCGCGATCGGCAGTACCGTGCGTCAGTGGCGTGCAGAAAGTGGATCTAGCGCCACTTTTCCTGCTTATTGGGGGCGGGTACTTTTCGTTCGAAATGCGACGCCCTAGGTTCAATTTCCGCGGCTTCTTTTGGTTCATGCGTCATCTCAAATACCGCTTGAGTAGGGTTTCTGCAAAAAAATTCTGGTATTACTTTTCGAATGCCTCGAGCCATTTTCTGGCTCGCGCTACCAAAAACGGAAGAGCCGAGACACTTCTGAAGAATAAAGGCGGCCGTGGCGGCATGCAGAATGTATTTGATCGATTGAGTTATTACAACTCCATCTCAGAAACATTTGACCCCAGCGGCAATGCCGTCGAGTATTCAAAATTCTTGTTGAAATCCTCAACGAGCACCATCGTGAGCAAGGGGTGTGAAATAGGCAGCACCTATTTCTACGATCTTGTTGATCTGATGGACTATTTTGGCCCCGGCTACAGTTTCGATTACGACTGCGGAGATGTCACTGCCGAGCCGCACTTCCCGGCGTTCGTGAAGAGCCGCCCGATCAAGAGCGCAACCCACAATGGGATTCTCTTGAAGCTGGACGCCATTCGGCATTTTTCATTGACGCGCGACACGATTGATTTCCGCGACAAGAAACCAATGGCGGTGTTTCGTGGCCCTTGCCATCAGGAACACCGCAAAGCCTTTGTTGAGCGGTGTCATGATCTGGCAAACGTTAATATTGGCGATACCCGGAAATCCGAGCAGGGGAAAGCGACCTACAAATCCCCGATGACGATTGCAGAGCAACTGCAATACAAGTTCATTGTAAGCGTTGAAGGAAATGACGTTGCAACCAACCTGAAATGGATCATGTCCTCCAGTTCGCTTTGTTTTATGAGGCGGCCCCGGTATGAGACGTGGTTCATGGAGGGGCGCCTGATTCCGGGCATTCATTATGTTTTGCTGAAGGATGATTATTCGGATCTCCAGGAAAAAATGGAGCACTACCGAAAACACCCGGGAGATGCGCTGGCGATCATCCGCAATGCCAATCAATGGGTGGCGCAATTCATGAACCGCGATCAGGAACGCCTGCTCGGTTTGATGGTGATCGCAAAGTATTTCCGCTTGTCGGGCCAACAGGCGTTTTGGTAAAGCGCGACCAGGCCAACGCGCACTGCGTTTGATGTTGCGCAGGCCCGGGGCGGGCGGGGTCTGCAATGCATACGGCGGCGCGTTACACTCGTTCTCTTTCGCTGTCTCCGTACGCCGTTTCCGCCGTTTCCGCCCTTTTCGCCATGTCTGCGTCTGCTCCCACCACCACCCACGCACACCCGCTTTCCGACGAGCAGCTAGCCTTCTTCAACACGCACGGCTATGTCGTGTTGCGCGGCTTCGTCAGTCAGCAGGTGAGCGCAGCGCTGCTTGCGGCTGCGCAGGATGGGCTGGCCCGTGCGGCGGCACCCGTGGAGCTGGAAACCGACGTCGGTTATGCAGGGGCACCCACCTCGCGCGAAGCCGAGGGCGGCCAGACCGTGCGCCGCCTGCTCGATGCCGATTCACGCGGCACGCCTTACACGGAATGGGCACGCGACGCACGCGTGGCTGGCGCTGTCGCGCAACTGATTGGCGCCCCCGTGCATCTTTCGCTCGCGCACCACAACTGCGTAATGACAAAGCACCCCGCGTTTGGCACCGCCACGCATTGGCACCGCGACAGCCGCTACTGGTCGTTCGCGCGTAACGAGTTGGTGTCATCGTGGCTGGCGCTGGTGGAAGAGACGGTCGACAACGGCTGCTTGTGGGTGATTCCGGCCAGCCACAAGCTGGACCTGCCCGCCGACCGGTTCGACGCCAAGCTGTTCCTGCGCCAGGATTTGCCCGAGAACCGCGCGCTGATCGACACCGCGCGCCCCGTGCCGCTGCTGCCCGGCGACGTGCTGCTATTCCATTGCAACACCTTCCATGCGGCGCGCGCCAATCAGACGGGCGCGGTGAAGTTTTCCGCCGTGTTCACGTATTACGGCCCCGATAACCATCCGCTGCCCGGCACGCGCTCATCTGCGCGACCTGATCCGCTGGTTGGCTGAGTAGGGGCCTCCCCCATTTGTAGGTGAGTGGCGGACAGATTTGTGTCACGGGCCTTTGCTAAGGTGGACCTCCAAAGATCACAAACGGGGAAAGCACAATGCCGATTCAGGAAGTGACACATGGAGCGCACGTCATCATCATTGATCCGCTGCAACGTGACGATCATCGTTGGACAGCACGTTTCCAGGTCTGTCGCGCCGGCCGTATCGTGTGCGACTGGGAAGACATTGAGATGCCCGAGGGCTTCATCTCTGCCCAGCTCGCCCTGAGCGCCAGTGTGCTGCTGGCCGAGCACCGTTTGTCGAGCTTGACGCACTAGCACTGCACACCACACAACGCCCGCCCTGCAGCGGGCGTTTTAGTCAGTACGTATGGCTCGTCCGTCCAGTTGCTGTGATCCGCTCATCGCTCACGGGAGCCTGTTTGCGCCCGCCATCCGCGCCGTCGGTGTTTCATGACGCTAATAACGATGGCAAGCTCGGCGCCAACCTGGCCGGCATTCCCATCGAGCCCTACGGTTTCAGCCGTGATGCACGCGGCCGCTTTGGCCCGCCCGAATTCGATGCCGCCGCCATCGACGTGCAGGGCGACCAGCGCGTGACGATCCACCTGCATTGATGATTGAGCGAGGGCCTGCCATGCAACGCCGATCCTTTCTTGCGGTTGTGGGCGCCGCGCCGTTTGATCTGACATTGAGCGACGTGATGGCCGCCACCCCCGACCCATGGGCGGCGGGGTTTGCAGCAGCACGGGCGCAATACCCCTGGCTGGCGGGCTACCAGGGCGTAAGTGCCGACATGCCGAGCCGCGCGCTCAAGGTGGAGGGCGCATTCCCGCCCGCGTTGCGCGGTGCGTTTTACCGCAATGGCCCGGCACGGCATGAGATTGGCGGCGTGCGTTATCACCATCTATTCGATGGCGATGGCTTGATCCAGCGTTACGACATCAGCGAGCAGGGCGTCACGCACCGCGGCGTGTTCGTGCGCACTGATAAGTTCGTCGCCGACACCGCCGCCGGCCGGCCGTTGCGCGCCACCTTTGGCACTGCCCGCCCCGACATGGAGCCGGTCACTTCGTCCGACAGCATCAACGCGGCCAACACCAGCCTCGTCATGCACGGCGACGAGATGCTCGCCCTGTGGGAGGGCGGTTCAGCCACGCGCGTCGATCCGAATTCGCTGCGCACGCGTGGCGTGCAGATCTGGCACGACGACTACAAGGGCATGCCGTTCTCAGCCCACCCCAAGGTCGAGCCCGACGGCACGCTGTGGAACTTTGGCGTGAGCAGCGCGGCAGGTCTGCTGACGGTGTATTGCGTGGGCGCAGACAGCGCGCTCAAGCGTGTGGAATCAGTCAAGGTGCCCGATGTGGCGATGGTGCATGACTTTGCCGTGACGCAGCAGCACCTGGTGTTTCTGCTGCCGCCCTTCGTGTACGACGTGGAGCGCATGCATGCCGGCATGTCGTTCCTGGATTCGCATGTCTGGCGGCCGGAGCTGGGCATGCGCGTGCTGGTGCTCGACAAGAACGACATCACCCGCATGCGCTGGTTGCAGTTGCCAGCGGGCTTCGTGTTTCACCTGGGCAATGCGTGGTCGTCGCCCGATGGGCAGGAAATCCATCTCGATTACATCCGCTCGGACGACGCGACCGTCGTCACCACATCGCTGCGTGAACTGATGCGCGGACAGATTCGCCCCGCACCCGGTGCACACCTCGCGCAAGTGCGCCTGAACCTGCCCACCGGCCGCGCCGAGCAGGTCAGCACCGGGCATGTGGCCGAGTTTCCAAAGATCGACACGCGCCGCACGGCGCAGCGTCATCGCACGCTGTTCATGGTGGCCTACACCGCGCCGCCTGCGGGTGGCGGCGGCCCACAGGCCCTGCCTGGCTACGACACCGTCATGCGCTTTGATGCGGATTCCGGGCAGGTGCAACAGTACCGCTTTGGGCGCCGCACGCTGGTGGAGGAACATGTGTTCGTGCCGGCCTCGGCCACCGCCCGCGAAGGCCAGGGCTGGCTGGTCGGCACGGTGTTCGATGCGGATGGCGGCTGCACCAGACTGACGGCGTTCGATGCGCAGAACGTCGGCGCCGGGCCGGTCGCCATGGCAAGCCTGGACGGCGTAGCACCGCTTGGCCTGCATGGCTTGTTCCGCGCGGCTTAGGCGCAGTTGGCTAGCCGCTCAAAGCGGGTGCGTCAGCAGGCTATGGATCGTGCGCACGCCGCTCACGTAGTTGCCCATCCGCAGGTTCTCGTTGGCGGCATGCTGGTTGTTGTCGGCATTTACCAGCGGAATGATCGCGAACGGCACCTGCAGCACACCCACGATTTCTGCGGTGGGCACGGTCCCGCCCATCATGCGGATGCGGACTGGCGCCGGGTTGGCACCAAAGCTGTCGGTCAACGATTTGTAGGCCCATGTGCCTACTGCCGAGTCGATGGGTGAGCCCGCCGCGTCCGCGCCCTCGCTCTGATACGTGAAGGTGGCGAGCTTGTCGTAGCGGCTGCGCTCTTCTTCCGTCGGGGCGTTTTTCACAAGGTGATAGCCCTGGTGTTCGATGTGCTGCTCGATCAGCTTGCCGAGGTAGGCCGCGCTGGAATCTGGCGTGGTTCGCAGGTCGAGTTCAGCAACGGCCTTGTCGGGCACGATGTTCGCCACCTTGTCGCCCACGGCGGCGGAAGCCATGCCGCGCACGTTCAATGACGGGTACTGCATCGCCTCCTGGTAATTGGCGCCGACCTTGTCGGCATGCGCAATGCCCAGGCGCTTGTTGAGCGCGGCCTGGTCGTCGGGCACGGCGGCCATGATCTTGCGGTCAGCCGCGCTGATCTTGACGCGGTCGTAGTAGCCCGGCACGGTCACCCGGCCCTGATCGTTCTTCATCGATGCCAGCAGGTTGGCCAGTTGCTGGGCTGGGTTACGGGCGTAGTTGCCGTAGTGCCCGCTGTGCAGCGGCACCTTGCCACCATAGACGGTGAGCCTGGCTTCGGCCGCACCGCGGTTGCCGAAGATCAGCGTTGGCAGGTTGCTCGCATGCATGGGGCCATCGTGGATGACGATGGCATCGCAGCGCAGCAATTCGCGGTTTGCCTGCATCACCTTGCTGATCGACGGCGAACCTTTCTCTTCCTCGCTGTCGAGGATGATCTTGACGTTGACTGCCGGTTGGGTGCCGCCAGCCTTCAGCGCATCGATGGCCGCCAGCATCATCATGATCGGGCCCTTGTCGTCTGCGGACGAGCGGCCGAACACGCGCCATTCCGGGTCGAGCGGGCCGCTGAAGAGCTGCGCCGAGTCGATCTCTTCCCAGTTGCCCTGTGCGGTCTTGTGCTTGAGCACGGGCGTCCACGGGCTCTTCTGCGCCCACTGCGCGGGAATCACCGGCTGGCCGTCCAGGTGCATGTAGAACAGCACTGTCTTGCGCGTGGCATCGGGAGCAGTGTTGCTGGATGGCAGCTCGGCATAGAGCATCGGCTTGCCATTGTTCGCCAACTGCTTGGTCGTGAAGCCGCGCTTGCGGAACGCCTGCTCCAGCCAGTCGGCATTCTTGCGCACGTCCTCCGGCGCAATGGCGTCGTTGGGCAAGGAGATGAGTTCGAAGTATTCGCGGTAGGTTGCCTGCGCGTAGCGCTCTGCATCGGCCGCCGAGAGCTCAGCCGCAGTGGCGAGCGCGGTGGTGCTCAGCACCAGCGCGGGCAGCAGTACCAGCACGCGGCGCGCGGTGCGGAGAATGGAAATCTGAGGGGTGTTGCGCAGAGCGGGCATGTGTGGACTCGGTTGATCGAACAATGTCATTCGATAGCAGTCTGGACACACATGCCCCGTTTGACCAGTAGCGTTTTCTCGGGATGCTTTGCAATTTGCGCAATGTGCAAGGCAGAGTCCCGCCGCGTCTGCGCTATCGGAACGCGGGCTCGTCAAAGCTGCGCAGCTTGCGCGAGTGCAGCGCTTCAACGCCGCTTTCGCGCAGCAGACGCACGGCCTCCATGCCGATGTCCAAGTGCTGGCTCACGCGCTGGCGGTAGAACAGGTTGGCCATGCCGCGCAGCTTGAGCTCGCCATGCAACGGCTTGTCCGACACGCACAGCAGGGTGCCGTACGGCACGCGCAGGCGGAAGCCGTTGGCGGCGATCGTGGCGCTTTCCATGTCGATGGCAATCGCACGCGACTGGTTGAAGCGGCTGTACAGCGCCTGGTACTTCAGTTCCCAGTTGCGGTCATCGGTGGAGACCACCGTGCCGGTACGCATGCGTGATTTCATGTCCGCACCCGAGAGCCCGGTGATGCGCGCCACGGCTTCTTGCAGCGCCACCTGGATTTCTGCGATGGGTGGCACGGGCACCCACGGCGGCAGATCCTGATCGAGCACGTGGTCATCGCGCACATAGGCGTGGGCGAGCACGTAGTCGCCCAGTTGCTGCGAACGGCGCAGGCCGCCGCAGTGGCCGATCATCATCCAGCAGTGCGGACGCAGCACGGCCAGGTGGTCGGTGATGGTCTTGGCGTTGGACGGGCCCACGCCAATGTTGACCAGCGTCACGCCCAGGCGGTCTTCACGCACCAAGTGGTAGGCCGGCATCTGCGGCAGGCCCTTGATGCGGTGCGCGTCGTCGGGCGCTGGCGTGCCGAGTTCGTGTTCGGTGTCGCCGGGCTCGACAAAGCGGATGTAGCCCTCGTCGTTGCCGTCTTCCATGAGCTTGCGGCCGAGCGCGGCAAACTCATCGACGTAGCGCTGGTAGTTGGTGAACAGCACGAAGCGCTGGAAGTGCTTGGGGTGCGTGGCGGTGTAGTGGTACAGGCGCTGGAGGGCGAGGTCCACACGCTCGGCGGTGAACATCGACAGCGGCTGTGGCTCGTCACCAATCGGGCGGAACGTGCCATTGGCGATGGAGTCGTCGATCTGCGCGAGGTCGGGCAGCGCGAACGCACCGCCCAGTGCGCGTGCCTGTTCGGGTGTGATGTCCACGGTGGACGCTTCCACCACGAACGGCAGCGGAATGGGCCGGTTGCTCACGCCCACCACCACGGGGCTGTTGTGATAGTGCAGCAGGCGCTCGATCTGCACGCGGTAGTACTCCCGGAAGAGGTCCGGCCGCGTGAGCGTGGTGCCGTACACACCCGGATACGCCACCGTGCCCCACGCCGGCCGCGCGTCGCTCACCAGCGTTTTCGGGTCGACGGTGATGCCGAGGTAGGGGTAGCAGGCGGAGAGGTCTTCGCTGCAATCCTCACCGCGCGCAAAGGCGTGGAAGCGATCACGAATCGCTTGCGCGGAGCGCTCGTAGATGGCGGTGATGCGCTCGACTGCGGTGTTGGCGTCGGTGCAGACGGCCAGGTCGTGCGCAGGATAGAGATGGGCGGTGGCGCGGGTATCAGTCATGTTCCGATGATACCGACGTTTTGTGAACGCAAGATAGCGCCGTGGCTCGGGTCGCGGCATTCGCAAAGGCGCGTTCGCACCTGCACAAAAAGCGCTGTCAGGTCGACATTCTGGCCCGTGGCTCTGCGGCGTGCCGGTGTCGGTGCGTAACCATTTGGATAACGCCTCAATGCCTCAATGCCGCCGCACGGCAGGAATCCGGCATGGCCGCCCTGCCGAACGCGTTGGCCAGGACGCTACCGTGCGGCTCCGCGCCCCGCAAAGCCGCTTGGGCCTTCAGTTTTTACATTTGCTGCCGATGGAAGCAATAGGTGATCGAATGCGCACCACGCAGTCACTCACCCGACAACAGTGCCCGATACACTGTGAGAACAACAAACAAGCGGGGAGTGACCGTGAATCCAACGTCTGGCGACCGCCTCTGCCGGTATCGCCATGCGCGCACGGCGTGCCGACCATGCTGATCGCCGCATTGGCCTGCGCTGCGCTCATTTCGATCGCGCTGATCGGCCTGTCATGGCCGCGCCGCGATGACACCGAGGTCTGCGCCTTCATGTTCTTAGCGCTCGGCACCGCGCTATGGAGCGGCGCGCGCCTCATGGAGGTCGTCACCTTTGATATGCCCGTGCGCGTGGGGTGGGCCAAGGTTGCTTACATCGGAATCATGATGGTGCCCGCCGCGTGGCTGCGCATGGTGATCGGCCTCACGCGGCCAGAACTCAGCGCGTTGCCCGTTGTTCGTGTGGCTTGGGTGTTCGCGCTGCTGGTGGCCGCAGGCTTTGTCGGGCTGGTGGCCACAAATGAGTTGCACCACCTGGTGTGGCTCGATGCGCGGTTCGTCATCATCGACGGCGTGCGGCGCGCCGTGTTCGATCATGGGCCGATCTTCTGGGTAGCCACGGCTTACAACTATGTGTTGCTGGCCATCAGCCTTGTTCTGTTGACGCTGCCGCCCGGCGAGGTAGCGCTCTCGCTGTACGTGTCGTCGAGGGTGAACGTGCGGCTGGCGCTGGTCATCGGGCAACTGTTGCCGCTGGTGGCGCATCTCGCTTACCTGCAGCGCTGGACGACCGCGCTGGGCGGCGACCTGACGCCCGCCACGTTTGCGCTAAGCACCGCGCTGCTCGGCTGGATCGTGTTGCGCCCGCGCCTGCGCGACACCGCCGCCTATGCCCGCGGCAAGATCATCGAAGCCATGCGCGATGGCTGCATCGTGCTGGCGCGCGATGGCTCCATCGCCAGCATGAACACCGCCGCGCGCTATCTGCTGCCGCATGCCCAGGTGCACGCACGGCCGCCGCCAGTGCTGGGCGTGCCGGCCATCCTGCGCGAGTTCGAGCGCACGCGCCTGTCAAACCGGCACCAGGTCTGGCTGCCCGACGCCGGCCGCACGCTGGAGGTGACGCTTGAAGGATTGACGGACGCACGTGGCCGCCACGCTGGTGTTTTCCTGCTGCTGCGCGACGTGACGGTCGAGCAGTTGCAGCGCGCCGGCATGGCCAGCGCCCAGGACGCCCTGCGCGGCGAGTTGCAGCGCACGCAGGCCAAGCTCAGCGTGCTCGAGAACGATGTCAACCGCGATGCGCTCACGCACCTGTTCAACCGCCGATTCTTCGAGACGCAGGGCCAGCGCCTGCTCGACCACGCGCGCCGCGACAGTCGCCCCGTCACGCTGGCACTGTTCGATATCGACTGCTTCAAGCAATACAACGACACCTACGGCCATCTGCAGGGCGACGATTGCCTGCGCATGGTGGCCGACACACTGTGCATGGCGTGCCGCCATCCCGATGACTTCATTGCCCGCGTGGGCGGCGAAGAATTTGTCGCCATGCTCTTCGATCTGAACCATGACGACGCGCGCCACGCCGTTGCCCACGTGGTCGCAACGATGGCCGAGCGCGAGCAACCCCATGCGGCATCGACCGTGGCGTCGTACGTCACCCTGTCAGCCGGCGTCGTGACGCTCACACCGGCTGACGAGCGTCTTGATGTGCTGTTCGAATGGGCCGACGCCGCGCTCTATGACGCCAAGCGCGGCGGTCGCAATACGCTTCGCTTTCATCACGGTGCGCCGGGGCTGCACAGTGTCTCGGGTGGGGAGTGATGGCACGTGTGCTGTGCGTGCCGAAGGCCGTCAGCGCTCCGACAGGCGGGGGAAGTAGAGCGAGAAACACGCTCCCGCTCCTTCCGTGGATTGGCACTCGATGCGCCCGCCGAAAGATTCCATGACGCGCCTGCAGAACGTCAGCCCCATGCCGTGCCCGCTGCCGTAGCGCTTGGTGGAGAAAAACGCATCGAAGATACGGCTTTGATGACTGGCGGCAATGCCGCAGCCCGTATCCCGGAAGGCGATCACAAAGTGCTCTGCGCTCCAACTGGCCGAGATGGTGATCGCGCCCTGGCCGGCGGTATCGATGGCATACAGCGCGTTCTTGACGAGGTTGAATACCACGTAGATGAGCAGCGTTTCGGAGCCGAGGAAGCGCCACTCCGGATCAAACGCCTCCAGCGTCAGGCGTGTGCGCTCGCCAGGCTGGAACGGGTAGCGTTCAACGGCCTCGGCCACGCATTCATAGAGGCTGTGGCTGGCAAACTGCCGCGTGTCGAGCCGGTCCAGCGTGATGGATGCCAGCGCCATGTCGATCACGGTGTGGGCGGTGCTCACTTCGGCATCGATGGCGCTGGCAAGTCGGCTGATGCGCTGGATTGTGGCTGGCGGCAGCGTTTCCGTAGATAGGCCATGGCTGACTGCCAACTGGTAGCCCTTGGCGATGATGGGCCATACGCGGGCCATTTCAGTCGCCTGCAGGCGGATCGTGGCCAAGGGTGTGCGCAGTTCATGCGCGATACCGGCGGCCAGCGCATAGGGCCGCATGAGGTCGAGCTTGACCAGCGCCCAAGCGAGCAACAGCGGGCTGCACACAATAAAGATCACGCCCGGTGGATACGGTGCCAGGCCGTAGTTCACGGTGTAGTCGGATGCCGCCAACGAGTACAACGCCACACCAAAGACGCAGAGTTGCAGGCGTTTGCGTTTTTCTACGGTGGCGTGCCGTTGCTCGGCGTAAAGCAACCAGAGACTGCGCACGATCAGCACGGTGGTCTGGGCGATGTGTACGGCCTCCAGCGGCCCCGCTTTGGGATAAAACCCGAAATCGAACTGCCGTACACCGGCAATCACCCAGTCGCTGGTGAGTAGCAGCACCATCAGCACCGCGGCCAGCGCGTAAGACGCCAGCAACCAGCGACGCTCCGTCGAGCGTTCGGTCATCTCGACGGCAAAGTGATAGATCGTGGTCGGCAGCGGAAGGATCGCCAGCCAGCCAGCCTTGGCCAGCAGTTGCGCGGTCGGCACATCGCTGGCCCGGAACAGGAACGCCCAGAGCCCTTGCCACAACGCGGTGAGAACGGCCAGGCAGAAGAACGCCAAGCTGGCGCGGGTGCGGCCGCGCGTGTTCAGGACATAAATGCCGGAGAACAGAAACAGCGACGAGGCGAAGGCAGGAAGAAGGGCATACATGAACGGTGGCTGGCAGAAAGACGCGTAGAACTGCCTGCTGATGGGCGCCGGCAACCCTGCAGGGTACTGGCAACCACCCTTTCCGAAAACGCGCCCGTCATCATATCTTTTTCATTCTGATGATTTAAGTGAAATCCAGAGAAAACCGCTATGCAACGGCGCTTCTTCATGGATTAGATAAAACGTATTAGTTCGCCTTGAGCATCATCGCGTCGATCGTTCGAGCACACGGCGCGCTTGCGAGGAGAGCCAGTGCAGGAGCGCGGCCCGCGCGGCGAAATTCGCGCTCAGCGCCTCGGGAGTATCGCGCTCAGCGCTCTGGGGTATTGCGCGTGCAGCTTCAGACGAAGCGGAACAGTTGCGCGGGCGTGTCGACCAGCACCTGCTTGCGGTCTGCCGGGTTGGGCAGCAGCACATCGGCGAAGGCCCACATCTTGTCGTAGTTGATCTGCGATTCGAATTGCGTGTGCGGCCAATCGCTGCCCCAGACGAGGCGGTCCAGGCCGAGCGCATCTTTCAGGCGCGGCATGGCCGCCTGGGCGATGGCTTCGCCGCGGCCGTTGTAGCCGGCTTTGCCGTTTCGGTAAGCGCCGGAAATCTTCACCCACACGCGGCGCGAGCGGCCCGCGGCGAGCAGTGCGGCAAAGCCGGGGTCGTCCACGCCGAGTGTGGGGTCGGGGCGGCCGAAGTGGTCGACCACCACGTTCACCTGCACTTCCAGCAGCGGTTGCAGCAACGCCGGCAGGCGGCGTGCCTCCACATGCAATTCCACATGCCAGCCGAGCGCATGCAGACGCGCCAACGCGGCTTGCCACACGGGCGATTTCAACTGCGGGTCTGCCGCGCCGATCAGGTTCAGGCGGATGCCGACGATGCCCTCGGTGTTCATCTGCGTGAGCAGGGCCTCAGGCGCGGCCGGGTCGATCACGGCCACGCCGCGCAGGCGCTGCGGCGCTTGCTTGAGCGCGGCCAGCAGGTAGCTGTTGTCGACACCCAGGAAGCTCGGCTGGATCAACACGCCATGCGACACGCCATGCGCATCAAGCTGCGCAAGGTAGGCCGACAGCGGTGCGTCATACGCGGGTGCGTAGCGGCGCGCGTTGGCCAGCGGCAGGCCGCGCTCGAAAACATGCGCATGCGTGTCAATGGCAGTGACGCGCGTGGAAGACTCGTGTGTGACGTCGCTGTTGCCAGTGACGGCGCACCCGGCGAGGGCGGTGGAACCTAGCATGGCAAGCAACCCGGTGTTGAACGCGCGGCGAGTGGGCATGGGGTCTCCTGTTGGCGACGGATGGCGGGCGTCGTCATGATGTGGTTATGGGTGTTCAGACAGTGACTGCAGCCAGGTCGCGGCCGCGTGTCTCGGGCAGCATCAGCACCGCCACGGCGACGATGGCGTATGCGACGGCCGCATCGATGCCGATGGCCGTGCCCAGCGACATGGACGCGCTCATCTTGCCCACCAGCACCGGGAACGCAGCAGACACCACGCGGCCGAAGTTGTAGCAAAAGCCCACGCCCGTGCCGCGCACGCCCTGCGGATACAGCTCGTTGAACAGCGCACCCATGCTGGCCGGAATGCCCGCCGCAAAGAAGCCCAGCGGAAAGCCCAGCACCAGCATCGCGCCATCGGACAGCGGCACCAGCAGGTACACCAGCACCGTCACCACGCAGCAGCACGAGAACAGCAGGATGTTGCCGCGGCGGCCGAGCACGTCCAGCAGCCACGCGCTGGCCACGCAGCCGCACCAGAACGCAAAGATGATCACCGCCAGGTAGCCGCCCGTGCCAAGCACCGACAGGTGGCGCTCGGTCTTCAGATACGTTGGCAGCCACGTCATCAGCGCGTAGTAGCCGCCGTGTGCGCCCACGCCGAGCAGGCCGCCGATGAGCGTCATGCGCAGCACCTGCGGGCGGAAGATGTCGAACAGCGGGAAGCGCGAGATCGGCATTGCGTCTGCACTTGCTGCCGGCTTGGCGGCCGGCACGGGTTCTTGCACACCGCGCCGGATGTAAATGATGAGCAGCGCCGGCAGCAGGCCCGCGGCAAACATCACGCGCCAAGCGAGATCGGGTTCGATGAACGAATACGTGAGCGCATACAGCAGCACCGCCGCGCCCCAGCCCACGGCCCACGCGCTTTGCACGGTGCCCATGGCCTTGCCGCGGTGGCTGGCGCGGATGCTCTCGGCCATCAGCACGGCGCCTGCTGCCCATTCCCCGCCAAAGCCGAAGCCCTGGATCGCCTTGAGCACCAGGAATTGCTCGAAATTTTGCGCAAAGGCAGACGCGAACGTCGCCACCGAAAACCACAGCACCGTGATTTGCAGCGTGCGCACGCGGCCGAAGCGGTCGGTCAGCGCGCCGGCAATCCAGCCGCCCAAGGCGGAGGCCACCAGCGTGACGCCCGACACCAGCCCGGCCTCGGCCTTGCCGATGTGCCACGCCGCGATGATGGTCGGGATGACGAGGCTGAACATCTGCACGTCCAGCGCATCGAGCGCCCAGCCGCCAAAGCAGGCCCAGAACGTGCGCCTCTCCCCTTTTGAAATCTCTTTGAACCAGCCGAACATGCGGTCTCCTCCGGGTGACATGAGCGGCGTGCCGTTTTCGCTACAGCGTGCGCATTGCTCTAGTCATCTATATGAATAGAGGAATTCTAGGGCGAGCGAAGGGACGGTGCAGTTGGTGTTAACCCGCGCGAATGCGTGAAAAGGGGCGATCAGGTATGCAGCAGGGCGACGGGCAATTGCGCCAGCACCTGACCTGGTGCAAGGCGCGGGCTGTGCAGCACCTGGCCGTCGAATGCGCTGTGCAGCGCGCTGTGGGCGAGGGCGGCGGGCAGGCAGACCGTGGTGTCCCGCCATGCGCCTTCAGCAAACGTCAATGTGCCGCCATGGCCCAGCAAGGCAGACGCATGCAGCGGCACCATCACGACGATCGCCTGCGTGCCATGCATGCGCGCAAACGCAAACACGTGCTGTGCGCCGCTGCCCGTGACAGCCAGCGGCTGGTAGTCGCCGGATTCAAACACTGCTGGCAGCGCGGCGCGTACGGCCAGTGCACGTGCCAGGACGGCTTGCTTGATGCGGCCATCGGTCCAATGCGTGAGCAACGACGCGAGGCTGTGTTCCGCATGCACGTGCGATGCGCGCAATGCGCGCAATGCCCGATGCCGCGCCGCGTAATCGACGGGCCGGCGGTTGTCAGGGTCGACCAGGCTTGTGTCCCAAAAATCGGTGCCCTGGTAGAGATCGGGTATGCCAGGCAGCGTGGCGCGCAGCAAGGTCTGGGCAAGGCTGTTGACGGCCGAAGCCGGTGCCACGCTTTGCACAAAGGCTGACAGCGATGGCAGGAAGCTCGAGGCGGCTTCTCCGGTGAGCAACGTGAAGACGAAATCGCGGCTGGCGGCTTCATAAGCTGCATCGGGCGCGAACCAGTCCGTGCGCAGCTTGGCTTCGCGCTGTGCTTTTTCTTGCCATTGCGCGACACGCTCGGCCAGTTCGCGCACGGCATCGGCGTCATGCCAATCGAGCCCTGCTGGCCACATGCCCACCAGCGTTTGATACAGCATCCACTGCGCAGCGGGCGAGGGGGCCGGTCCAGGGTTGAGCCCATCGGACAGATGGCGCACCCACGCAGCGTGTTCGGTGCGCCACTGGTGTGCGACGGCCAGCCATTGCGCTGGCCGCTCTGACAGCACGGCCAACCGCGCGCGCGCATCTTCGCCGCGCTTGTGGTCATGCGTGGCGGTGGTCAGCATTGCGTGCGGCCAAGTGTGCGCGCGTACCTGCATGGCGTGATGGAACGCGCTGGCGCTTATGGAGAATTCACTGGGGTCTGCGCCGACCTCGTTGCGCGACAGGAGCCGCCCGTAGCGGTAGAACGCCGTGTCTTCCACCGCCTTGGCCGCCACCGGCGACGACAACTGCTGGCATCGCCGCAACGCCAGTTGCCGAAGCTTATCGTGCCCTGCGGGTTGCCCGCCCAGCCATGCATCGAGCCAGCCGAGCACCGGTTGATCAACGCGCCGCAGGCCGCTTGCCGCCCCCGCCATGGCGGTTTGCACGATGGCCGAATCCTGCGCATCGCGTTGCTGCGCGTTTGCATAGGTGCGATACACCGGAAAATGGACGATCACCTCCGCCAGCGCACGGCGGATGGCGTGCCACGTCACGTCGTGCGTGCTGCGCTGCTGCTGTGCCACCGCATGCAGTGCGGAGGTGGCTCCATCGAGTTCCGCCGCAAAGTGCGCATGCAAGACCTGCCGGCGTGCGGGTACTGCCGTGGCTGAAAACGGTGCTTCAACCGCCGGCGCACCAATCCATTCCAGCCAGCCTTGTGTGAGCGCGGTCTCGCCACGCGCATCGTGCAGCAGCGCGCCTACCTGGTTCATGAAGTCGTAGCCGCTGGTGCCGTCAACGCCCCAATCGGTGCGCATCGCTTCATCGCGTGCAAGGATTTTTTCGACGACGATCCATGGGCGGCTCGTGAGCCGATCAGCGGGGCGCGCGGCGTGTTCGGCCTGCAAGCGGCGGCGTAGCTGGCGGCAATAGGCGGGCGGGTCGGCCAAGCCGTCAACGTGGTCGATGCGCACGCCGTCAATCCAGCCCAGGCGGTAGAGCCGGAACAGCAGCGCGTGCGAGGCTTCAAACACCTCGGCGCGCTCCATGCGCAAGCCCGCCAGCGAGCCTATATCGAAGAAGCGGCGCCAGTTGATCTCGTCGTTGGCGGTGCGCCAGTGGGTGAGGCGCCAGTGCTGGCGCGCCATCAACGCATCGAGTTGATCGGGCTGTGCGTTGAGCGCGCGCACGGCTTCGGCGATGTGTGCGGCGCCCGCTTCGGTGGTGGCGAGATTGCGCAGTGCATCGCGTGCCGCGTCGGCGCGTTCGCGGCGCGAGCGCAGCGAGCGGACCATGCCGAGCGCGGCAAACCGGTCGGCCACCGCGTGGGTGGCGGGGTTCGCATTGCCGGTGCGAAGCAGCGCGGCATAGTCGGCCAGCGCAATCGGGAAACGGTGGTCGTAATAGGCAATTGCCAGCCGAGCTGCCGTGGCGTCGTAGGTAAGCTGCAGCCGTCCGCCGGACAGCGCGTCGGCGTAACTTTCCCCCAGGAACGGCGCGAGCACCTTGTTGCGCAGCGCAGGGTTGGGCGGCTGCCAGTCGATGTCGAAGAAACCTGCGTAAGCGCTGTCGGGGCCGGATTCGAGCACGTCCAGCCACCACGCGTTGTGCGCACCCCCCACGCCCATATGGTTCGGCACGATATCGACGACCAGCCCCATGCCGCGCGCGTGCAGTGCGTCCACCAACCGTTCGAGCGCGGTTTCGCCACCCAGCTCGGGGTTGATGCGTGTCGGGTCGACCACGTCGTAGCCGTGCGTGGAGCCCGGCTGCGCTGTGGTGATGGGGGATGTGTAGAGATGCGAGATGCCAAGCGCTGCGAAATCATCGAGCAATGCGCGTGCGTGGTCGAACGTGAAATCACGGTGCAATTGCAGCCGCACCGTGGCGCGTGGCACGCGTTGATGGATGGCGGGCACGGAGGGTACGGTAGGTGCGCTCATGGCGTGCCGATACGCGCGTTGGCCAGCGCTGACAGACGCGCCTGCGCCGCTGGTGTGTCGAGCAGCGTTGCGGCCGGGCCTGGCATGCGACGCCGCCAGTTCGGGTGCGTGTCGATCGTGCTCGGCAGGTTGGGTTGCTCAACAAGGCCGAGCAAGTCTTCCAGCGGCACGAGCGCCAGCGGCGTGGGGGCCGCGCCTGTGAACACGGTGGCCGCCGTGGCAAAGTCCTGCGCGCTGGCTTGCAGAATGGCTTGCGCTTGCGCTGCGGTGGCCGCGCGCGCCTGCTCCAGCGCGGCTTGCAGGGGCGCCACGCAGATCACCGGCACGCCGCCCTCGGCTAGCACCTGCCGGTTGTGCTCGGCAAAAGCGGCGACAAGTGCTGTGCGATCTTCCATGCGGCGTACCTGTGCTTCGCCCTCGCTCATGCCGGCCGGCAGCAGGCCGAGCCTGGCTAGCCAGCGCAAGTCGTTGCCGATCCACCACCCCGCGAGCGTCGGCAAGTCGTGCGTACTGGTCATCGCGACGGAGGCGGGTGCCCATGTGCGCGGTGCCTTGAAGGGTGCATCGTCCTGCGTGTATTGGCGCTCGAACCAGAGGATGCGCATGCCGAGCAACCCATCGTCGGCGAGCTTGTCGCGCAGGCCCGGCGGTACGGTGCCAAGGTCTTCACCGATGACGATGCAGCGGTTGCGCCACGATTCCAGCGCCACCAGCCGCAGCAGATCCTGCATGGGGTAGCGCAGGTACACGCCATCGAGCGGCTGTGCGCCATCTGGAATCACCCATAGCCGCATGAGCCCGAGCACGTGGTCGATGCGCACCCCGCCGGGCACGGCCATCACCGCGCGCAGCATCTCGATGAACGCCGTAAAGCCCTGCGTGCGCATGGCACGCGGGCTGAACGTGGTCAGGCCCCAGCCCTGGCCCTGCGCGTTGAACACATCGGGCGGCGCACCCACCGTTACGCCGATCAGCAGATCCCGCTGCCGCGCCCACGCATGGCTGCCTGCGCTGTCGGTGCCCACAGCCAGGTCGGCGATCAGCCCAATGGCCATGCCGGCGCTTTCTGCGGTGCGTTGCGCGGCGGCCCACTGGCGTGCCGCCGCCCATTGCAGGAAGAGGTGAAAATGCACCGCGTCTTCATGCTCGCGTGCAAAGGCCTGCACGGCCAGGTAGGTCGGGTCTTGATACTGCACGGGCCACTGCTTCCAATGCACGGGCCCAAGGTGCGCATTCAGCGCTTCAAAGTGCGCGTGGTCGCGCAAGCTGGCGCCGCCATCAATGCAGTGCGCGCGAAAATCGTCCAGCAGCATCTGGGCGGCGGTATCGCCCAGCGGCGCCTGCAGCAGGCGGCGATGCAGCGCGCGCAGCACTGTCATGCGTGCGTTGCCGCTGGCTGGCCAGTCGATGAGTTGTGCAGCTTCCAGGTGGGCATAGTCGTCAACGAGATTGCAGTCGACCACCGTTTGGCGCACGGCTTTGTCTCCAAAGAGCGCGGCGGGGTCGATCATCCAGGCGTTCAGAAACAGGCGACTGGACGGCGAATACGGCGAATAGCGACGCGCATCGGCGCTGAACATGGCGTGCACGGGGCTGAGCGCCAGCGCATCCGCGCCGTGCTGCGCGAGATGTTGCGCCAGCGCGCCGGCAGCGGTGTAGTCGCCCAGGCCGGCGCTGCAGGCCGCGCGTTCGGCGCCGTATTGCAGACGATGGCGCAAGCCGTAGATCTGCGCGGAGCCACCCCACAAGCGAGCGTTGGCGGGACGGTCGTGCTCGCGCAGCGCATCGGCCACGCCGTAGCAGCGAGCCGGCGCAATGGCCAGCGTGGCTTCGATCACGGTGCCCGGCCCCGCGTCAATGGTGAGGCGGTGATAGCCCGCGGCCTGCACCGGCGCCAGGCGCAGCGTGGCGTGGTGCTCGCTTGCGCTGACACTGATCTTGCCTTCGATACTGCCGTCGGATTCAAACTCGATGCGATAGGTTTGTCCGTCAAGCAACGCGGCTTGCGGGGCAGACGTCTGCAGCGCGATTGGCTGGCCGGCCACGCCGGTCACAAGGGGTGGTATGGCCACCTCTTCGGCCTCTGCGTGCAGGCGCGCCTGGCTTTCCGACACCTGGGCCGGCGTGCCGGCCGGCAGGCCAAGCGCGAGCAGCACGGCGCGCAGCACGTCATCGCCCACGCGCATGGGGCGGCTGGCGGCGTCTTCCCAGTCGACCAGCAGCCCGGCATCGGTGGCCAGTTGCTGGAGCGGCGTGCGCTGCGTGCCGGATGAATGGGGTGTGCGTTCCATGGTGCGTTGGCCCGTTGGCTGGTGTCAGACGTCAGGCGGGCGACGGCGCGTGCAACAGGGCCACGCATGCGCGCTCGGGCAGGCAATGTGCGATCAGTGCGGCAGCGGCACCTTCGCGCGATTCGTGTAGCAGATCGGCCGGGCTGCCCGCGAGCACCGTGGGCACCGCCACCGGTTGTGCGGCCAGGTTGAGCATCAGCGTGAGCACGCTCGCGTCACCCATGCGCCAGCGGGCGATGGCGCCAGCGTGGCCCAGTGCCACCGCATCGAGCGCGCGCGCATTAGGCAGGCGCGGGATGATTTCTGCATGGCGCAGTGCCAGCAGCCGGTGCATGCGGTTGAGCGCATTGAGCGCTTCGGGTTGGCGCAAATCCGCTTCGCCGGGGCGGGAGGCGAGATAGGTGTGCTCGTCGTTCGGGTCGGGAATGCGCTCGCGCAGGCGTGGGTCGGCAAACGCCGCGAACTTTGCAAACTCGCGGCGGCGCCCGTCACGCACGGCATCGGCCAGCACGCCGTGGTGGCTGGTGAAGTACAGGAACGGGCATGTGCTGCCCCATTCCTCGCCCATGAACAGCATCGGGATCTGCGGGCTCAGCAGCAACAGCACCTGCGCCGCGAGCAGTGCATCGGGGTGCGCAAGCTGTGTCAGCCGTTCGCCAAAGGCGCGATTGCCGATCTGGTCGTGGTTCTGCAGGAACAGCACGAACGCGGTGGGCGGCAGGTGCGCGCTGGGCTCGCCGCGCGGTGCGTTGTCGTGGATGGGTGACGGATCGCCCTGGTAGCAGAAGCCGTCTTGCAGCACGCGCGCCAGACGCTGTGCCGGCGCATCGGCATAGGCGGCGTAATAGGCCTCGCGCTCGCCGGTAAGCAGCACGTGCAGCACGTTGTGACCGTCGTCGTTCCACTGGGCTTCAAAGTCGCCATGGGTGTTGGCCGCAGTGTTCCCGCCGTGCAGCAGCGATGCGGCGTTGTGCTCGTTCTCCAGCATGAGATGCACGTGCCGGCCGGGCTCTACCGACAGCCGAACGCGCGCGGCGAGTTCGCCCAGCCAGTCGCGCTCGGTGATGGCGTGCACGGCATCGAGGCGCAGGCCGTCAACGCGATATTCCATCAGCCACATCAACGCGTTCTGGATGAAGAACTCGCGCACTTGCGGCATGCGGAAATCAATGGCGGCGCCCCAGGGCGTATGCACATCGTCGCGGAAGAAGCGGCGTGCGTAGTGGTGCAGGTAATTGCCGTCTGGCCCGAAGTGGTTGTAGACCACATCGAGAAACACCATCATGCCCAGCCCGTGCGCGGTATCGATCAACGCCTTGAGATCGTCCGGCGTGCCGTAGCTTGCGTCTGGTGCGAAGGGCAGCACGCCGTCATAGCCCCAGTTGCGCGCGCCCGGAAACTCCGCCACCGGCATCAGCTCGATGGCCGTGATGCCGAGTCGCGCCAGTTCGGGCAGCCGCCCACGCACGCCCTTGAAGCCCCCCAGTGTGCCGACGTGCAGCTCGTACAGCACCGTTTCGTGCCAGGGCCGACCTTGCCAGTTGGCATGCTGCCAACGGTAGCGCTGCGGATCGATGACGAGGCTCGGGCCGGGCAGGTCTTGCCATTGCGCGCGCGCGGCCGGGTCGGGCACCGATAGCGTCACGCCGTCGTGGTTGGTGATGCCATAGCGGTAGCACGTGCCGGCACCCACGGGTGCCACGGCCGCATACCAGCCGTCGGGCTCTGAATCCATGGGGATGATCTGGCTGCCCTTGGCGTTGTCGATGTCGATCCATGCGGCGGCGGCGTCGGGCGCCCACAGCCGGAAGCGCGTGGTGCCGTTGGCCAGGACGGTGGCACCAAACGGCATGTCGTGCGCGAACCCTTGGGCGGGTGCGGTCATGGCGTGGTGTCTCCGTGGTCATCGTGGGGGGCGTGGGGGGCGTGGGGGGTGTGGCCGGCGGTGGGGGCGGTGCGCTCCTCGTCGGTTATGGGTTGTTGGGGCGCGTCCTTCTGCGGTGCGTTGTGCATTTCGGGAACGTGCCCCAGCGTCTCGCCGCGCGCGTCTGCGTCGGGGTGGCCGGCAATTCTTGCGATGGTGGCGAGCTGCGTGGCAAGCAGGAGCACCACGCTGCGCCCGGCCACCTGCAGCGTGTTTCCGCTGTGCGGGCGTGCATCCTGATCGGGCGCGGCGCTGTCGATTGCCAGCAGCCAGTCCATGGCGGGCTCCGGCAGCGCAAAGGTCAGATCGGTCGCGGCGCCGTTGATGAGCAGCAGCGCCACGTGTGGCCGTCGCATTTCTTTATCTGCGCCATCGACGGTCTCAATACACGCGCGGCGCAGCGCGAGCGCGCGGGCCTCGCCATCGTTCCAGGCTTCGGGCGAGGGCACCTGGCCGCGCTCATCAAACCAGGCAATGTCTTGCACGCCAGGCAGGATATCGGTGTTGCCGTGCACGTAGTGCGGCCAGCGCAGCGCCGGACTGGCCTTGCGCAACGCGATCAGCCGCGTTGTGTAACGCGCGAGTGCGTGGCCGGTGTCTGTCTGCAGCAATGACCAGTCGAGCCATGACGTCGCGTTGTCCTGGCAATAGGCGTTGTTGTTGCCGTCTTGGGTGCGGCCGAACTCATCACCCGCCAACAGCATCGGCGTGCCGTTGGAGAAGAACACCGTGGCCAGCATCGCGCGCATCACGCGCTCGCGCAGGGCCTGGATGGCAGTGTCGTCGGTTGGGCCTTCGGCGCCCCAGTTGGCGCTGCAGTTGCCGTTGTGGCCGTCGCGGTTGTCTTCGCCGTTGGCGTTGTTGTGCTTGTCGGCGTAACTGACGAGATCGCGCAGCGTAAAGCCGTCATGCGATGCCGCGTAATTGACCGAAGCCCACGGCCGGCGGCGGCGGCGGTCAAACAGGTCTCCGCTGCCGGTCAGGCGGGCAGCGAGGTCGGGGCGCTGGCCGGAATCGCCACGCCAGAAACGGCGGATGCCATCTCGAAAACGGTCGTTCCATTCCGCAAAGCCGGGCGGGTGGTTGCCAACCTGATAGCCGTCGGGGCCAACGTCCCAGGGCTCGGCGATGAGCTTGACGTTGGAGAGCACCGGGTCTTGGCGCACGGCATCAAAAAAGCCCGAACCCGGATCGAAGCCACCGCCTTCGCGCCCCAGCGTAACGCCCAGGTCAAAGCGGAAACCATCCACATGGAACGCATTGACCCAGTAGCGCAGCGAATCCATCACCATCTGCAGCACGCGCGGGTGCGACAGGTTGAGCGTGTTGCCGCAGCCCGTGTCGTTGATGTAGTAGCGCTCCTGGCCCGGCACGAGGCGGTAGTAGCTCGCGTTGTCCAGCCCGCGGAACGACAGCGTCGGCCCCAGCTCGTTGCCTTCGCAGGTGTGGTTGTAGACCACGTCAAGAAACACCTCGATGCCCGCCGCATGCAGCCGCCGGACCGCCACCTTCAGCTCGTGCAGCGAGGGTGCCGACAGGTACGACGGCTCCGGCGCAAAGAAGCACAGCGTGTTGTAGCCCCAGTAGTTGCGCAGGCCGCGCTCCACCAGGAACTGGTCCTGCAGGAAAGCGTGGATGGGCAACAGCTCGATGGCGGTGATGCCCAGCCGCTGCAGGTGCTCGATGAAAACGCTGTCGCCCAGCGCGGCGAAGGTGCCGCGCTCTGGCGGCAGCAGATCTTCGCGCAGCATCGACACCCCGCGCACATGCCCTTCATAGATGACCGTGCGCGACCACGGCGTGTTCGGGCGGACATCGTTGCCCCAGTTGAACGACTCGTCGGTCACCACGGCTTTGGGCATGGCCGGCGCGCTGTCGCGACGGTCGAATGAGAGATCACCACGATTGGAGTTCAGCCGATAACCGAACAGCGCATCGGACCAGCGCGGCGCGCCCATCAGCCGGCGGGCGTAGGGGTCGAGCAGCAGCTTGTGCGGGTTGAAGCGGTGCCCGTGGTGGGGCTCCCACGGGCCGTAGGCGCGGTAGCCGTAGACGAGGCCGGCTTCCACGCCGGGCAGGTAGCCATGCCAGACCTCATCGGTGCACTCGGGCAGGGCGAAGCGGGTCAACTCCTTGCGGCCGGTGGGGTCGAAGATGCAAAGCTCGATCTTGCTTGCGTTGGCGGAGAAGACGGCGAAGTTGATGCCCAGACCGTCCCATTGGGCGCCTAATGGGAAGGGTTTGCCGGGAGAGAGGGAGGTTGGTAGGCGGAGCATTGGTTGAGGCGTTTTGCGTCTTTTGCTTGGGTGGTTATCCCTGTTTCGTACCGTGCCGGGCACGACTTACTTTTCTTTGGCAAGACGAAGAAAGTGGGTCAGCCCCGCAGGGGATGAAACCAGGGATGCACCAGAAACAAAAAGCCAAAGACAGAAGCGTCCAACCGCCGCGTCAAACCTTCAACACAACAACGCCCAGCGGTGGCAACCGCAACACCAACGACTGGCCCTGCCCATGCGCAGCCACATGGTCCACATCCACCGCGCCACCGTTCCCCAGGCCTGTGCCGCCATACACGGCAGCATCGGTATTCAGCACCTCACGCCACTGCACGGCACCCTGCGCAGGCGGTACGCCAATGCGATACCCCTCGCGCGGCACAGGTGTCATGTTCGCCACCACCAGCATTGGCCGCCCCTCTCCGTCCAACCGCAGGAACGCAAACACACTGTTGGTCCGATCATCGCCAATTACCCAGTTGAACCCCTCGGGCGCAGTGTCTCGCGCGTGCAAAGGCGGTTCGCTGCGGTACTGCGCGTTGAGATCGTGCACCAGCCGTTGCACCCCACGGTGCCGCGGGTCGTCCAGCAGGTGCCATTCGGGCGATGCATCGTGGTTCCATTCGCCCACCTGCCCGAACTCGCACCCCATGAAGAGCAGCTTCTTGCCGGGGTGGGTCCACATGAATGCCAGATAGGCGCGCAGGTTGGCCAGCCGCTGCCATTCATCACCGGGCATCTTGCCCAGCAGCGAGCCCTTGCCGTGCACCACTTCGTCGTGCGAGATCGGCAGGATGAAATGCTCTGAGAACGCGTACACCAGCCCGAACGTCATGCCGTCGTGATGGTGCTGGCGGTACACCGGATCGCGCTGCATGTAGTGCAGCGTGTCGTGCATCCAGCCCATGTTCCATTTGTAGTCGAATCCCAGGCCGTTGAATTCCACCGGAGCGGTCACGCCGGGCCACGCGGTGGATTCTTCGGCGATGGTGATAGCGCCGGGGCAACGTTCGTGCACCACGGTGTTCATCTGCCGTAGAAAGGCGACCGCTTCGAGGTTTTCGCGGCCGCCGTAGCGGTTGGGCACCCATTCGCCCGCGCGGCGCGAGTAGTCCCGATAGAGCATCGATGCCACGGCGTCCACGCGCAGGCCGTCGATGTGGAAGCGCTCCAGCCATTCCAGCGCGCTGGCGATCAGGAAGCCGCGTACTTCGTTGCGGCCGAAGTTGTAGATGAGCGTGTTCCAGTCCTGATGGAAGCCTTCGCGCGGGTCTTGGTGTTCGTACAGCGCGGTACCGTCAAATTGCGCCAGGCCATGCGCGTCGGTCGGGAAGTGCGCGGGCACCCAGTCGACGATGATGCCCAGGCCCGCCTGGTGGCAGCGGTCGACAAAGCGCGCAAACGCCTCTGGCGAGCCAAAGCGCGCAGACGGCGCGAACAGCCCCAGTGGTTGATAGCCCCAACTGCCGCCGAACGGGTGCTCGGCTACCGGCAGCAGTTCGATATGCGTGAAGCCGAGCGCGGTGACGTAGGGGATCAGCCGATCGGCCAGTTCATCCCAGTGCAGGTTGCGGCCGCCGTCTTCCAGATCGCGCAGCCATGAGCCGGCGTGCACTTCATAGATGCTGATGGGCGCGTCGGGCTTCTGGCGTTCGGCGCGCGTCTGCATCCAATCGTCGTCGCTCCAGCGCAGGGGGGCCGGGTCGGCCACGACCGATGCGGTGGCGGGCGGTGGTTCGGTCTGGCGGGCGGCGGGGTCGGCCTTGACCACCAGCCGGCCATTGGCACCGACCAGCTCGAACTTGTAGCGCGCGCCGGGGCCCGCGCCCAGGCCGCTGGGCAGGAACAGTTCCCACACGCCGGCCTGGTGGCGCAGGCGCATCGGGTGGCGGCGGCCGTCCCATTGGTTGAAGTCGCCCACCACGGATACACGCTGCGCGTTTGGTGCCCACACCGCAAAGCGCACCCCGCTGATACCGTCGATGCGAATGGCCTGCGCGCCCAGGCAGCTTGTCAGCGCCCAATGCGTACCGTCGTTGAGCAGGTGCAGGTCCAGGTCTCCCAGCAGCAGGCCGAAGGCGTACGGGTCTTCGGTTTCCTGCACGGCGTCATGGCCCGCCCGGCCTGTACCGGCAGGCCAGATGATGCGCAGGCGGTAGGCCTGCGGGTGGCCCTGCATGTCACTGCCCGCGTTTTGTGCGTCTTGCGCGTCTTGCGCATCGGTGCGCAGTGGGCCGTGGAACAGCCCCGTGCGGCCCACCGGCGCCAACTCGGTGATGATCTGGCCGCGTGTGTCGATGGTTTGCACGCGGCGTGCACCCGGATAGAAGGCACGCACGACCCAGCGCGCGCCGTCATCGGTGTCCACGCGATGCGGCCCGAGCACGGCGAACGGATCGCCCACGCGGCCATGTGTGAGCGCATCGACGCGCATCTGGTCAACGCCGGGCGGCAGCACCACCGGCGGTTCGGGCGCGGCGGCGGGTTGAGCCGGGGTGGCAAAGTCGAGCGCGGTCACGGTGGGCCTCCGGTCGAATCGTCCGCAGCGGGTGATGGGGCCTCTGCATGCAGCAGGCGGCGTGCCACGCGCGTGAGGCCTGTCAGCGGAATCGGCAACCAGCCTGGGCGGTTGGACGCTTCGTAGTTGACCTCGTATGCGGCTTTTTCCAAGAGAAAAAGATCGAGCAGGTGGAGATCGACCACGGGCTGATCCAGCGCATTCAGATCGGGCCCGCGAATGGCAGCGGCATACGCCTGCAGGAAGCGTTCGGTGGACGCCGCGCGGAATCGTTCCAGCAGGTGATTACGGCGCTCCTGCGCGGGGCCGGCCACGTGCTCGGGGCCTTGCCGCATGGCGCCCACCACGTAGTCGAGCGAGCGCATCAGCCCGGCCACGTCGCGCAGCGGGCTGGTCTTGCGCCGGCGCTCTTCCACGGGGCGCGAGGGCTCGCCTTCAAAGTCGATCAGGAAGGCATCGCCCTGCGCCACCAGCACCTGACCGAGATGGAAATCGCCATGGATGCGCGAGAGCGTGGCGCCCAGGCCGTCGGCGGCATGCGCGCGTGCGGCGTCGAGCAGCGCCCGGCGTTGCGACAGCAGCCACTGCACGTCGGGTTGCAGTGGGCTGTCGGGGTTTTGCTGTTGCCATGCTGTCAGGTTGTCGTGCGCGCGGGTGAGCTGTTCGCTCACGCGGGCGGTCCAGTAGGTAGCGTCGCCGGTGTCGGCAATGCGCGCACCAAAGTTCGGGTCTTCGGTGGGCGCCGCCAGCGCAGCATGCAACTCGCCCAGACGCGTGCCGATGACGCCGATGAAGTTGACGTAGCCAGCCAGCGCTTCAGCGGTATCAACGCGCGCTTCCGTAACGGCTACCGGGGAGGACTCGCCATCGCCAGCGGTCACGCCTTCCATCTGCACGGCCAGTTCGTCGATGGTGCGGCGCAGGTAGTCCAGCGCCCACGTCCATGCATCGCCCTGGTTGGGCACGAAGCTCTGCATGACGGCCAGCGTGGCGCGCTCGCCATCGGCAGCGTGGTGAGAAATCTCGCCGATCAACGGGGCCGTGTTGGCATAGCCCACGCGTGTGAGGTGCCGCGTCATCTCCACCTCGGGATGGATGCCGTTGGCAATGCGGCGGATCAGCTTGACGATGACGGACTCGCCAATCACCAGCGAACTGTTCGATTGCTCGGCCGCCAGCCAGTGGATCGGCGTATCTGGAGCGAGCGGCAGTGGGGCCGGGCGCACGGCCCCTGCCTCGGCACTTTCTGCGGGCGCGGCCAGCTCTGCGATATTGGGCTCGGGTTCAAACCGCACGGTGCCATCGTTGGCTTCCAGCGTGACGCCGCGCACGAGGTTGGTGAGCAGCGCACGGGCGAAGGTCTCGGTGGCGAAGGCGTCGGTCAGGTAGCCGACATGGCGGCCACGTCGCACGCGTGCCAGCGCGAGCTGAATCGGCAGCGCAGGCAGCGTGGCCGATTCCCATGCAATCGACAGCGGCAGCAGGTAGCGCTCGACGCGCTCGGTGCCATCAGGGGCCCCCAGCGTGACGGCCACTTCGTTGAAGAACACCTCGGGCCGCGTCGCCCCGGCCAGCGGGCGGTTGGTGGATGCGGCATCTACCGGCACCGCTGCGCCCCAGGCGAATTTCGCGCCGCGCAGCACGCTGTCCTTGGCGGCAAACCAGCGGCGCTTGGGTAAATACGTGGGCAGGATTTCGCGTTCGATCTGCTGGCGGTGCGCCTCGCGCAGGCGCGTGTCGGCCAGGGCATCAAGCCCTGCGCGCAGCACCAGCGTCGTGAACTCGGGCAATTGCTCGGCGGCCGGCTGCGACCAGCTCGGGCCGGGTTCGTTCTCGCGCAGCTCCAGCCAGTAGAACGCGTATGGCGGCAGCGTGAGCAGATACGGCAACTGGCCGATGGGCGGAAACGCCGTGCCGCCAATCAGCTCCACCGGCACACGCTGCGCAAAGGCCGCCAGGTCCAGCTCTACGGCCTGTGAAGCACGCGAGAGATTGGCCACGCACAGGATGGGCGCCTCGCCTTCCAGTGCGCGGATATACGCCAGCACCTTGCGGTTGGACGGCTGCAGGAACTGGATCGAGCCACGCCCGAACACGCGATGCCGCTTGCGTGTGGCGAGCAACCGCCGCGTCCAGTTCAGCAGCGAATGCGCGTCACGGCTCTGCGCTTCCACGTTCACCGATTCATAGCCGTACAGCGAGCCCATGATGGCCGGCAGCACAAGCTGCTCAGGGTCCGCGCGCGAGAAGCCGCCGTTGCGGTCGGGCGACCACTGCATGGGCGTGCGCACGCCGTCGCGGTCGCCCAGGTGGATGTTGTCGCCCATGCCGATCTCGTCGCCGTAGTACATGACGGGCGTGCCGGGCATCGAGAACAGCAGGCTGTTCATCAGCTCCACGCGGCGGCGGTCGCGCTCCAGCAGCGGCGCGAGGCGGCGGCGGATGCCGAGGTTCAGGCGCGCGCGGCGGTCGCTGGCGTAGACCTCCCAGAGGTAATCGCGCTCGGCGTCGGTCACCATTTCGAGCGTCAGCTCGTCGTGGTTACGCAGGAAGATGGCCCATTGGCAGGCGTTGGGCACCTCCGGCGTCTGCCGCATGATGTCGGTGATCGGGAAGCGGTCTTCGCGCGCGATGGCCATGTACATGCGTGGCATCAGCGGGAAGTGGAATGCCATGTGGCATTCGTCGCCGGCACCGAAGTATTCCTGCGTGTCTTCCGGCCACTGGTTGGCTTCGGCCAGCAGCAGGCGGTTCTTGAATTCCGCATCCATGGCCGCGCGGATCTTGCGCAGTACGTCGTGCGTCTCGGGCAGGTTCTCGTTCGACGTGCCCTCGCGTTCCACCAGGTAGGGCACGGCGTCCAGGCGCAGGCCGTCCACGCCCAGGTTCAGCCAGAACTTCATCACCCCGATCACGGCCTTGAGCACGCGCGGGTTGTCAAAGTTCAGATCAGGCTGGTGTGAATAAAAACGGTGCCAGTAGTACGCCTTGGCCACCGGGTCCCAGGTCCAGTTGGAGGGCTCGGTGTCGATAAAGATGATGCGCGTGCCGGCGTACTTCTTGTCGTGGTCCGACCACACATAGAAATCGCGCAATGCCGAACCCGGCTTGGCACGCCGAGCGCGCTGGAACCACGGATGCTGATCCGACGTGTGGTTGATGACGAGTTCCGTGATCACCCGCAGGCCCCGCGCATGCGCTTCGGCAATGAAGCGGCGCGCGTCGGCCATGCTGCCGTAGTCAGGATGCACACCGCGGTATTCGGCAATGTCATAGCCGTCGTCGCGGCGCGGCGACGGATAGAACGGCAGCAGCCAGATCACATCCACACCCAGCTCGGCGATGTAGTCGAGCTTGGAGATCAGGCCGGGGAAATCCCCCACGCCGTCATTGTCGGAATCGCAGAACGATTTGACATGCAGCTGATAGATAACCGCGTCCTTGTACCAGAGCGCGTCGTCCATCAGCAGCGCGGTCGGGTTGCGCGTCATGACGGTTGTTCCTCCGATGGCAGGGCCGGGCGCACGCGCCAGATGGCAAACGGCTGCTCGGGTTCAAGACGGATGTGCTGCCACTTGCCGCGCCACACGGTGCGTTGGCCCCCATCGCCGCTTGCGAGGTTCTCGGCCATCAGCGCGCCGTGGTCGGGCAGGCCCCATTGCCACAGTGGCAGTTCGATGTCGGATTCGTGCGCGTGATTCGGATCGAGGTTGATGGCGATGAACAGCGTGTTGTCGCCAAAGTGCTCGGGCGGTAGCGCGTTGGCCAACTCCGCAGGATTGCCCGGCATCACGGGTGGTGTGGACTTGCTGAAAAACAGGATGTGCTCGCCCGAGGCCGGCTGGAACGTCACGCCCAGGTGCGAGTGCAGCGCCGGATTGGCCCGGCGGATGCGGTTGAGCAGTGCGATTTCTTTGACGATGTTGCCGGGGCGGTTGTGGTCCCACGCACGCAACTGGTATTTCTCGGAGTCGAGGTACTCCTCCTTGCCTGGCAGCGCACGTCCTTCACACAGCTCGAAACCGTTGTAGACGCCCCAGAGGCCAGACAGCGTGGCGGCCAGCGCCGCACGAATCAGGAAGCCCGGCCGGCCTGACGTCTGCAGGAACACCGGGTTGATGTCCGGCGTGTTGACGAATAAGTGCGGGCGGAAGTATTCACGCACCGGCGTGCGCGTCAGCTCGGTCAGGTAATCGATGAATTCCTGCTTGGTATGCCGCCACGTGAAGTACGTGTACGACTGCGAGAACCCCACCTTCGCCAGCCGGTACATCACTTTGGGCCGCGTGAAGGCTTCCGACAGAAACACCGCATCCGGATAGCGCGCCCGCACCTCGCCAATCATCCATTCCCAGAACGGCAGCGGCTTGGTGTGCGGGTTGTCAACGCGGAACAGGCGCACGCCCTCGTCGGCCCAGAACATCACCACATCGCGCAGCGCCGTCCACAGGCCGGGTTTGGCATCGTTCGCGTAGAAGTCGACGTTGACGATGTCTTCGTACTTCTTGGGCGGGTTCTCGGCGTATTTGATGCTGCCGTCGGGGCGCCACGCAAACCAGCCGGGGTGTTCGCGCAGCCAGGGGTGATCGGGCGAGCATTGAATGGCAAAGTCCAGCGCCAGCTCCAGGCCTTTCTCGCGCGCGGCACGTGTCAAGCGCCGGAAGTCTTCCAGCGTGCCAAGCTCCGGGTGAATGGCATCGTGCCCGCCTTGCGCTGCGCCAATGGCGTACGGGCTGCCGGGGTCGTCGGCTTGCGCGCGCAGGCTGTTGTTGCGGCCCTTGCGGTTGGTGCGTCCGATGGGGTGGATGGGCGGGAAATACAGCACGTCGAAGCCCATGCCGCGAATGGCGCCCAGGCGGCGGATCACGTCGTCGAAGGTGCCGTGCCGCTGTTCGTCGTCTGAGGCCGAGCGGGGAAAAAGCTCATACCAGCTCGCAAACGCCGCACCCCCGCGTTCCACCTCCAGCGGGTACGCCACGCTTTCCACATAGAACGGCCGGTAGTGCGAAGCCTGTGCCATCACGTGTGCGGTCACGGGGTCGAGCAGCAGCTTGAGGCGGTGCGCCTGGTCGGCCTCGGCCAGCAGTGCCGCCAGCTTGTGCAGCGCGTCGACGGGCGCGTCCTTGGGCGCATGCTCGGCTGCCTGTGCGACAAGCCGCGCGCCTTCTTCCAGCTCCAGCGTGACGTCCACACCGGCGGTGTGCTTCTTCTCCAGCTCTGACCGGTATGTGCCGAACGCATCGCGCCACGCTGCCACGGCATACACGTGCCGCCCCAGCCGTTCGGGCCGGAAAGCGCCGCGCCAGCGGTCATTGCCAAGCGGCACCATCGGCGCGCGCTGCCAGGCGTCTTCATCCTGCGCGCGCCACAGCAGGTGCACGGCCAGCTTGTCGTGCCCGTCTATCAGCACATCGGCTTCAACGACGATGTCGTCGCCCACCAGGCGCTTTACGGCAAAGCGGCCATCGTCAACCGATGGCTGCACCTGCTCGATGCCGATGCGCGGTGAGGCAATGGCCGCCGCAACGGGTTCTTTCGCGGGCTTCTTCGCTTCGCCGGCCTTTGTGCGTGGGCTCTTGGCGGGCTTGCCTGCTGCGGGGTAGCGCACCGGTGCGTTGCGGAACACGCGCCAGACCTGTACGTCGCCGGGCAGCAGGTCGATCTCGGCCAAAGGCCGGGCGCGGGCACGCAGGGTGTCGTCGCAACTGCCGACGGGTTCGGTCAGCAGATCCAGCGCCACGCCGCGCGTGAAGCCGCCAGCCACGCCGGGCAGGAAGTGGTCGGCATGCACCGACACGCCCATATGCAAGTCGGGGTTGATGACGGTGAGCGTGGCGGCATCACCTGCGCGCAGGTCGGGGCCGTCGGCACGCAGCAGGGCGGTAGCGGGCGCATCGGGGCCGGTGAGCATGCGCAGTTCAGCGTGCGGTGCCACGGCGTTCGTCTCGCGCGCGGCGCGGATGGTGGCGTTCACATCGCGCACCGCGTCGCTCAGGTCGAACGCGGCATGCGCGTCGATCCACTGTTGGTCGGATGGGTCGCCACGTTCGGCCAGCATCGGCAGCAATGCGCCGCGCTCGAAGCCCAGCGGCATCAGCCAGCCGGCATCGAGCGTGTCGGCCACGTGCAGGAGGCGTCGGTATGCGCGTTCACGGATCATCGCATCGCCAAACGCCTGGCCGTAGCGCGTGCCGAACGGCGCCTCCACGGTGGCAATGGGCGGTGCCACGGCGGCCAGGCGCGCGTGTTCTTCCACCATCCAGCCGGCGCGGAAATCCCACCAGCGCAGCGACGAGAACGTCGCGTCAAAACCCGCCCCCGCCAGCGCATCGATTGCCGCGCCGTCCATGCCGGGTGTCCAGGCGAGCAAGCGTGCGGCGCCGCCGTCCTTACGCACGTCGGCAATCAGCGTGCGCCAGCGTTCTGCCGGCAGCCGTGCGGGCGCCTCGCAGCGGAATCCACCAATGCCCAATGCGGCCCATGCGCGCAACTGCTGCGTCCACCATGTGAGGATGGCATCGGCGCAGTGCGGGCTGTCGTGGCGGAACGAGGCCACCTCCAAGTGCGAAGGCGGCAGGCGCGGGTCCAGCGCGTCGCCGTCTTCGGCGTGGCTGGCGAACCAGTCGGGGTGATCGGCACGCAAGGGTGCATCAATGGCCACGCGGTCAATCACCAAGTCGAGCAGCAGCGTAAGCCCACGTGCGCGGCAGCCTTCGGCCAGTTTGGTGAGGGCGGTATCGGCCGGCCCGCCGCCCAGCGCGGCATGCAGTTCAGCATGGTCACGCGTGACGAACACATTGCCGGCTGCACCCACCGCAAACGGTGGCGCCATCAGCACATGGTCGAAACCCAGTGAGGCAATGCGATCGAGCACGCCGTCCCACCGGTCGAGCCTGCCCAGTTGCAGCGGATGCACGTAGCAGATGGCGGGAGCGTAAATGGGCGCCGCTGCCGCAACGGGCGGGTGTCCGGTCGGCTTGGTTGCCGATTTGGCTTCGCTGCCGGACGGCTTGGCGGCCTTGAGCGCAGCCGTGGTTTTACGTGAAGTGGCGGGCTTGGGCGACTTGGTCTCGGGCATGCGTGAAAGCGTGGCGGAACGTCAGTGCGATCAGGCGCGGATCTTCTCGGCACTGGCGGCGCGCGCCACCGCGTGCGCTCGGATCTCGTCGGACAGCGCCGTCGAGCGTCGCCGCGCCGGCGTACGCACAGGTTGGTTGGGTCGGGGCGCGTGCACCGCGTCCGGTGCGGCGGGCGCGTGCGCCAGTGCCACAGCGGGCATGGGCGTGGCGGCCGGCACCAGCGTGCGATACAGCGCGACATATTCACGGGCGGGCTGCGACCACCCGAAGTCGGTCGTCATGCCGTTGTATTGCAGGATGCGCCACGCCTGCGGCTGGGCGAAGATGCGCAGCGCGCGCTCAACAGCGGCCACCATGGCGTTGGCCGTATCGCCGTCAAACAGAAAACCGGTGGCGCCGTGCAACGCCGCTTCGGGCGAGCCACGGTCGGTGATGGTGTCCATCAGTCCGCCCACGCGTGACGCAACCGGTACCGTGCCGTAGCGCATTGAATAAAGCGGCGTCAGGCCGCACGGCTCGAAGCGGCTGCCGTGCAGCAGGACGTCAGCGCCGGCATGCAGCAGGTGGGCGTAGGCCTCGGTGTAGCCGATCTTCGCGGCTACCTGGCGCGGATAGCGCGCCGCCAGTTCAGCCATGCCGGTCTCGTACGCGTGTTCACCGCAGCCGAGCACGACCACCTGCAACTGCGGGTTGGATTCCAGCAGTTGCGGCAACGCCTGCAACGCCACGTCGGCCATCTTCTGATGCGTCAGGCGGCTGCCGACGGCCAGCAGGGGTGCCTTGGCATCTTCGGGCAGCCCAAAGCGCTGCTGCAGCACGCGTTTGGCGGTGTGCTTGCCGCTCAGATTGGCGGCAAAGAACGGCTGCGGCAGCAACGGATCTTTCGACGGGTTCCACACATCGTTGTCGATGCCGTTGAGGATGGCAACCAGGTCTTGCTGACGCGCACGCAGCAGGTCTTGCATGCCGCAACCCGCGGTGTCGGTCAGGATCTCGCGCGCATACGCGTGGCTTACGGTGGTGATGCGGTCGGCCCACAGCAGGCCGGCTTTCATGAAGCTGAACTGGCCCCAGAACTCGGCCTCGTGCGCCGCATCGGGCGGCACACCAATATCCGGCACCACGCGCATCGGAAAATTGCCCTGGAACGCGAGGTTGTGCACGGTAAAGACCGTCTTGACCGGTACCTGCGCACGCTTGACGAACAGCGGTACCAGCCCCGCATGCCAGTCATGCGCCTGCACGATGTCAAAGCGATGCACACCCGGCACGCCACCCGCCACGCGCGCAGCGGCCTGGCTGAAGGCGGCAAAGCGCAGCGCGTTGTCTTCATACGGCTCGCCGTGGTCATCAAGGTACGGATTGCCCGGCCGGGCGAAGAGCGCAGGCGCGTCGAACAGCAATACCGGAATGCCCTGTGCGCCCATACGACCGCTCAGCAGGCGCGCACGGCCGCCGGGCAGGTCGGCCCATTCGCACACGGTGTGCGTGTGCTGCAACTGTGCGATGGCGTCGGGATAGCCCGGCAGCATCACCGTCACTTTCAGGCCGGCGCGCCGCAGTGCGTTCGCGCACGCCCCGACCATATCTCCGAGCCCGCCGGTCTTGGCCAGCGGCACAGCTTCAGAAGCGACAAAGAGAACGTTCAGCGGCAAGGTCATGCTCCCGGAGGAATCGCCTGCCGGGCCATCAGCCACTTGCATGAGCAGTGGAGGGCGCCGGTGCGCGGCGGAGGTTTGCGATCCTCCCCATCGCGCAAGAGCTATGCCAGTCGGACAGACGCTGACAAGGCTGTGGGCTTCACCCACGCTGCCTTGGCTGTACGTGATGCGTGCGCTGCGGGAGCACGTGCGGGGTGTGCAACCTGCGGCGGCGCTGTGTAATTTCGCCTATGCGCGCAGGCGCACGTTGGAGGTAAGAGGGCACTTCAGGGCGTAAGCGCTCGGTTGTTCGCGTAATAGAAAAAAACAATCGGAAAAATCGGATCAATCAACTTGTGCAATGCATCGAACGACGATACGATCCACTCCGTTGTCAACCAAGCAACCCAACCGAAAACCACTATGTCGCTGATCAATACTCAAGTCCAACCGTTCAAGGCCCAAGCGTTCCATAACGGCAAGTTCATCGAAGTCTCGGATGAGTCGCTCAAGGGCAAGTGGTCCGTGCTGATCTTCATGCCGGCCGCATTCACGTTCAACTGCCCGACCGAAGTGGAAGACGCCGCTGATAACTACGCTGAATTCCAGAAGGCTGGCGCCGAGGTCTACATCGTCACGACTGACACGCACTTCTCGCACAAGGTGTGGCACGAAACCTCGCCGGCTGTGGGCAAGGCCCAGTTCCCGCTGGTGGGTGACCCGACGCATCAACTGACCAACGCCTTCGGCGTGCACATTCCCGAAGAAGGCCTGGCCCTGCGCGGCACGTTCGTGATCGACCCGCAAGGCACGATCAAGACGATGGAAGTGCACGACAACGCCATCGCCCGTGACGTGAAGGAAACCCTGCGCAAGCTCAAGGCTGCCCAGTTCGTCGCCAACAACCCGGGCAACGTGTGCCCGGCCAAGTGGAACGAAGGCGCGAAGACCATCAAGCCGAGCCTTGACCTGGTCGGCAAGATCTAAGTTGTCAGGCTGTTGCTGCAGAAATGCAGCGGTAAAAAACGGCCGGCTCTGCCGGCCGTTTGCTTAAGGGCAGGCGGCATGTGTCGCCCCCGGTTACAGAATCAACGCTTATAAGGAAGTCGTCATGCTGGATGCTGATGTCAAGGCCCAACTGAAGGCCTACCTCGAACGCCTCGTGCAGCCCATTGAGCTGATCGCCAACGTCGATGACAGCGAGGGCGCCCGCGACATGATGGACCTGCTGCGCGATGTGGCCGAGCAGTCCAGCATGATCGTGCTGACTGAACAACGTGACAGCGCAGAGCGTGCACCGTCGTTCCTGATCCGCCGCACCGGTTCCGGCGTGAGCGTGCGTTTTGCCGCCGTCCCGACCGGCCACGAGTTCACCTCGCTGGTGCTGGCGCTGCTGCAGGTGGGCGGCTATGCGCCCAAGCTCGAAGCCGACGTCATTGAACAGATTCGCAATATCGAAGGGGATTTCCGCTTCGAGACCTACATGTCGCTCACGTGCCAGAACTGCCCGGATGTGGTCCAGGCGCTGAACGTGATGTCCGTGATCAACCCGCGCATCCAGCACGTCGCCATTGACGGCGCGCTGTTCCAGGGTGAAATCGAAGCGCGCCAGATCATGGCCGTGCCGACCGTGTTCCTGAACGGCGAAACGTTCGGCACGGGCCGCATGGGCGTGGAAGAGATCCTCGCCAGGATCGACACCGGCGCTGCCGCGCGCGATGCTGAAAAGCTCGCGGCCAAGGAGGCGTACGACGTGCTGATCGTCGGCGGTGGCCCGGCGGGCGCGGCGGCTGCCGTGTACGCGGCACGCAAGGGCGTGCGCACCGGTGTGGTGGCCGAACGCTTTGGCGGCCAGGTGCTCGACACGCTGGGCATCGAGAACTTCATCTCCGTGCAGGAAACCGAAGGGCCGAAGTTTGCCGCCGCGCTGGAGCAGCACGTGCGCCAGTACGACGTCGACATCATGAACACGCAGCGCGCGGTCAAGCTCACGCCTGCGACCGCGCCGGGCGGCTTTGCCGAGGTGACGCTGGCCAACGGCGCGGTGCTCAAGGGCCGCTCGGTCATCCTGTCAACCGGCGCGCGCTGGCGCAATGTCAACGTGCCGGGCGAGCAGGAATACAAGAACAAGGGCGTTGCCTATTGCCCGCACTGCGATGGCCCGTTGTTCAAGGGCAAGCGCGTGGCTGTGATCGGCGGTGGCAACTCGGGTGTGGAAGCGGCCATCGATCTGGCCGGCCTGGTGAGCCACGTCACGCTGGTCGAATTTGCCGGTGAGCTGAAGGCCGATGCCGTGCTGGTGCGCAAGCTGCAAAGCCTGCCGAACGCGACCATCGTTACCAACGCGCAGACCACCGAGATCACCGGTGACGGCCAGAAGGTCAATGGCCTGCGCTACAAGGACCGCGTTGGCGGCGTCGAGCACACAGTCGAGCTTGAAGGCGTGTTCGTGCAGATCGGCCTGGTGCCCAACACCGAATGGCTGGACGGTGCCCTGGAGCGCAACCGCTTCGGCGAGATCGTCGTCGATGCGCGTGGCCAGACCAGCGCGGAAGGCGTGTTTGCCGCAGGCGACGCGACTACCACGCCGTACAAGCAGATCATCATCGCCACCGGTGATGGTGCAAAGGCCGCATTGTCGGCGTTTGACCACCTGATTCGCGTACCGCTGGCGGAAGCCGCCTGAAGCCGCCTGAAGCTGAAACGCGCTGCAGGAAGCCGGACCACGTAATCAGCGGGTCCGGCTTTTTCTTTTTCTTTGGCGCTTTGGCGCTCAGCCGGCAGCGGACTGCAGCACCTGTGCCCGCGCGCTGCACATATCGACCAGCCGATCGCGCAGCGCGCGCCCCGCGCTGTCGAGGTCCGGCCGCGCAAACAGTGCCAGCTCCAGCCCGCCGATTTCCGGAAAGCCATCGCCCGCGCCGAGCACGCGATGCCCAGGCTGCACGCTGCTGGCCGGTAACAGGCTCACACCCAATCCTGCGCTGACAGCCGCACACAGGCTCGCCAGGCTCGGACTCGAATACGTGATACGCCACGGCTGGCCGATCGCTTCCAGCGCGTGCAGCATCTCCTGCCGATACAGCGCGCCCACCGGAAACACCACCAGCGGCAGCGCGGGTTCCGATGACCCGAGCGGCAGCGTGTGTGGTCGCTCGGCGCTGTCGATCCAGCAGACCGGTTCAGCCCAGCGCGCATGGCAATCGCTATCGGTGCCCCATTGCTTGACCAGCAGCATGTCCAGATCGCCGTTGCGGTACAGACGCAGCAGGTGGTGCGAGAGGCCGCTTTCCACTTCCAGCCGCAACCGTGGGCGCTCGCGCGCAAAGCTGGCGATGAGCGGCATCAGCGCGCCGCTGCCGAGGTCTTCCGGTACGCCCAGGCGCAGCACCCCCCCGGTGTGCTCGGGGCTGAGCGCTTCGCTCGCTTCGTTGGCCAGCCGCAGCAGACGGCGCGCGTAGCCGAGCAACCGGTCGCCTTCTTCGGTCGGCAGCACTTGTCGCTGGCTGCGGTCGAGCAGGCGGCAGTCCAATTGCTGCTCCAGCCGCAGGATTTGCTGGCTGACGGTTGATTGCGTCAGATGCAGGTGCTCGGCTGCCCGCGTGAAGTTGCCCGTGTCCACCACGGTGACAAAACTGCGTAGCAAGATCAGATCAATCATTCAAAAAATCTCTGATAGAGATTTTGTCATTTAATTTTGAAATACATCGGCGTGCAAGCCGGTTGGGGCGGTGTAACGCGGGCGCCTCGAAAAAAACACTTGTAATGCGAATCATTCGCATTTATAGTGCATCCATTCGACAGCGCTGCAGCCGATGGAACCGCCCCTCAGGGCGCATCACCCAAGGCACGGCGCATCGAACCGAATTTCGCTGCGTGCGTCGGCCGTTCCATGAGTCGGCGCCCGGCAACCGATCTTTTGTGGGGACCGCTCTGACACACAGAGCGTTTGGCAGTAGCAAGCCGCCCGACAGTCGGGAAAGCACTCAGACCCCGCTTTCCCGACTGCGACTTTCCCGGGCTGCCAGCCATGCCGTTTTTTTTTCAGAACGCTGCGACCCCGTCTGCACAGTTGCGGCGCCCGTCGCCTCCGGTTCTGACCCGCTGTCGCACTCTGCCTGCTGTACCCAAATCCCGCCCCAACGAACGTCATGCCAAACTCGACCGACCTGCCCGATTTGCATAGAGCCGGGCTCAAAGCCACGTCGCCGCGCGTCAGGATCCTGGAAATCCTCGCTGCTGGCACAGACCACGGCCGCCATCTGAGCGCTGAAGGTGTATATCGCCAGTTGCTGACGGCGGAACTCGACATCGGCATCTCGACGGTCTACCGCGTGCTCAATCAGTTGGTGGATGCCGGCGTGCTGCTGCGTCATACGTTTGAGGCCGGCCACGCGGTGTATGAGCTGAACGAGGGCGCGCATCACGATCACCTGATCTGCCTGTCGTGCGGCCGTGTGGAAGAGTTTCACGACGACGCCATTGAGTCGCGGCAGGAGCGTGTGGCCAACGAGCGCGGCTTTGTGCTGCGCGATCACGCGCTGGCGCTCTACGGCGTGTGCCCGGCATGCCAAGCGGGAGCGGGTGTGTCCGGCACGGTTGGATTGAACGCGTGATGTGATCCGGTAACTTGCTGAAACAGTATCGGCGGAATCATGGCGAAACTCACCGCGCGCTCTGGGTTCCAACTCCCTGTTATCCAGGAGATGCCGATGCAACGCCGTCTGAAGTCCGAAGATGAACTCAAGACCTTGCTGGCCCGCTGCGTCCAGCAACATCCGGAATGCGCACAGTGCGAACTGCGCGCGATGTGCATTCACCGCCCCGACCACACCGGCTGCAATTGGAGCGCCGAGTTTGATTTTCCGGACGACGACGATGCCGCCGCCATTCGCGGCCTGTCGGTCGCCAAACGTCTGCTGACGCGCGCACGCACGCAGTACAACGTGGTGCCGGCGCAGTAACCGCGCTGCTTACCCTTTTGCCTGACGCGAAATACGCTCAAGCAGCGCGCGAGCGCTTTCACCGTGCCCCTGCTGTGCCAGCAGACGCGCATTCAGCACGAGATTTTCGAGGACCAGTTTGGCGATGCTCGCCGTGAGGGAAGCGATCACCTCGTCCGGGCTGAAGTGGGCCTCTTCCATTTGCGACAGCTGGCGCGATACCAGCTTGCAGACCAGGCCGCGCAGCATCTGCTCATCGAAGGGCAGGTTAGCGAAATCTACCGGGTCTTCCTTCTCGACTTCCGCAATCAACTGGACCAGCAATTCTTCGGTCATGACGCGTCCCCCGTTCAGGTTTGGACCAGTCTACGCTTGCGTTCGCCAAAAATAAAACGGGCCCGCGTGATGCGAGCCCCTTGGTGTTGTGGCGTTGCGTCGGCCGCTATTTGCGGCGCACGAAGCGGATCGGCTGTTCAACCGCCGCGGATGACGACGCTTCACCCGACGCACAGCCACTGCAACCGCTGCCGCATGCGCTGCCCGAAAGCGGATCGGAATGGCACGACGGCGACTCACCCGGCGTGAGCAGGCGCTGCCCGAAGGTGCGCATCCAGCCCGGCCGCGACGGCCGATCACACCAGCCCGCCACACGTGCCATCGCACGGGCACGCGTGGCTGGCGCATAACGGCTGGTCAGCGACAGCGCGCTCAGTGCTACGACCGTGGCGACAACGCCCGTTTCGACAACGTGATACACGCTCATGTCAGCACCCGTGTGATCTGATAGGTGGCGAAGGCGGCCAGGTAGGCCAGCGCGAAGAGGTAACCGGCGGTGCCCGCCATGACTTTCCACGAATTGGTTTCGCGGCGGATGGTGGCCAGCGTCGAGATGCACTGCGGCGCGTACACGTACCATGCCAGGAAGGCCAGTGCCGTGGCCAGCGACCATTGCTGGGAGATGATCGGCGCCAGTTGTGCTGCCGCATCTTCATTTGCAGCCGACAGCGAATACACCGTCGCCAACGCACCCACGGCCACTTCGCGTGCAGCCATGCCCGGAACCAGCGCCACGCACATCTGCCACGTAAATCCGATGGGCGCGAACACGACTTCCAGCGCGCGGCCGATGTGGCCGGCAAAGCTGTAGTCGATGGCCGGCAGGGTGGCGTTTGCCGGCGGCGACGGGAACGTCGACAGGAACCACAGCAGCACCATCATCTTCAGGATGACCGTGCCGATGCGGCGCAGGAAGATGCGCGCGCGCTCAACCAAGCCGACGATCAGGTTGCGCACGCTGGGCAGGCGGTACGACGGCAGTTCGAGAATGAGCGGGTGCTCGTTGCGATCGCGCTTGAGGTGCTTGAGCACGTAGGCCACCACCAGCGCCGACACGATGCCGGCCATGTACAGCCCGAACAGCACCAGCCCTTGCAGGTTGAACAGGCCCCACACCTGCCGTACTGGAATGAACGCGCCGATCAGCAGCGCATACACCGGCAGCCGCGCAGAACACGTCATCAGTGGTGCTACGAGAATTGTCACCAGCCGGTCGCGCGGGTCCTGAATCGTGCGCGTTGCCATCACGCCGGGGATCGCGCAGGCAAAGCTCGACAGCAGCGGAATGAACGAGCGCCCCGATAGCCCAGCGCCTGCCATCAGCCGGTCGAGCAGGAAGGCCGCGCGCGGCAGGTAGCCCGATTCTTCCAGCGAGAGGATGAACAGGAACAGGATCAGAATCTGCGGCAAAAACACCAGCACGCTGCCCGTGCCGGCAATGATGCCGTTGACGAGCAGGCTCTTGAGCAGCCCATCGGGCATGACCGTGCTGACCCACACGCCCACGGCTTCCACGGCGCCCTGAATGCCGTCCATGAGCGGCTTCGCCCACGAGAACACCGCCTGGAACATGAAGAACATCAGCACAGCCAACAGCGCCAGGCCCAGCACCGGATGCAGCACAATGCGGTCGAGCCGGTCGTCTAGCTCAGCCGTGCTGCGCGGCATGGTGACGGCGGTGTCGAGCAGCCGTTTCACCTCGATGTGCGGGTCGGCGTCAGCAGGCAGCCCGACCGGCACAGCCGGCAGTTGCTCTTGATCGATATGCGTGACGAGATCTGCTGCGCCATTGCGCTTGATGGCCACGGTCTGCACCACCGGCACGCCCAGCGCGGCTTCCAGCTTGGCGCGGTCGATGCGGATGCCGCGACGCTCGGCGGCGTCCACCATATTGAGTGCAAGCACCATTGGCAGGCCCAGGCGCTGCAGCTCCAGCACAAAGCGCAGGTGCAGGCGCAGGTTGGTGGCGTCCACCACGCAGATCAGCATGTCGGGGCGCGACTCTCCCCGGAACGTGCCCAGGCAGATATCGCGCGTGATAGCTTCGTCGGGGCTGGTGGCGATCAGGCTGTAGGCGCCGGGTAAATCCAGGATCTGCACATGTCGGCCCGACGGCGCGGTAAAGCGGCCTTCCTTGCGCTCGACCGTCACGCCCGCATAGTTGGCGACCTTCTGACGACTGCCCGTCAGCAGGTTGAACAGCGCAGTCTTGCCGCAGTTGGGGTTGCCCACCAAGGCAACACGCAATGCAGGTGAAGAAGTGGAGGAGGAAGAGGCGTGCATCTGCATGAAGCCGGATAAGCGGAGCCGTAAAGCGGCGGCAATGAGAGGCGGCTACGCCGCCTCGCGTACCTTGGCGGGCGGGGGCGTCTCAATGGCGGCGACGGCCGCAGTGGGCTGCGTGGCCGCCTCGGCGCGCAAGCGTATGCGTGCGGCCTCCTGGCGGCGTAATGCAAAGCGGGTAAAGCCCACCTGCACGACCAGTGGGTCACCGCCAAATGGGCCGACGGCCACCACGCGCACCTCTTCGCCCGTCACGAACCCGAGTTCGCGCAGGCGTTGGCTGATGGGATCGGCAGGTTCACGGTCTTCAACGTGATCCACCACTGCCGTCGCCCGGCGGGAAAGCTCGGAAAGCCGCATCGTGCGTGATCGTTAACGTAACGTGGTAGGGCAAGTAGGCTAAATGCGAATCGTTTTCATTATATCGCAACATCACCTTGGGAGGGCTGCGGCACTTGGTCGCCAGGATGGTTATTTCGGAAGGGAGGGTTGTTACGGAGGCGGGCGTTGTGCAGAAGGCACACGCGAGAGGGCATGACGGCCAAAACCGCTGCCGATGCAGGGTCTTTCCTAAATTACCCTATCCTGGGTATTGGCCTGAACGGGGACCATTGCCTATGCTTCTACTGCGCTGAACTTCCCCGTTCAAAGCGTATTCTTAAGCCACCGGATACCGCTATCCGGTGGTTTTTTCTATGGGCGCCCGCCGATTGAGGTGACCCCGCACCAGAGGATGCCGACACGGTGACGGCGAGCCTGTCTTGCCGTCGATGAGTACAGCGGCACAGAACGTGTGCCACCACGCACACGCTGCTCGCGAACGACCCCGCCGTGCCGCCTGCCGCGCCGATTTGCAGCCAACTCGCCTATAGACTATCCACAAGTTGCGTGCGATAGGAATTGCAAGCAAAATGCTTGCGCACTGCGTCAGCCGTTATCCTGCACGATGCTGCAACTGCATCGTGCGCCGAGGGGAGGGGCCTTGAGCCGCGCATCGTGCGAACGCAGAGTGCATCCGCTCTCCATATAAGGCTCTACCGGTCATTCAAGTGCCGAAGCACGCTTTCTTTCCCACCACGCTGCGCGGCCGCTTGCTCGCTCTGGCCGCGGTGGCCGCCTTGCCGGCCATCGTCGTGGCGATTGCCGGTGTGGCGCTTTACCGTGACCGGCTCAATGATCACCTTGCCCAGCACCTGACGCACGAGACCGAGGCTGCCGCCGCGCGCATCGGCATGGTGCTCTCCAACGCCAATACGCTGCTCTCCGTGCTGCTGGCCGATGACTCGGCCCTGCGGATAGACGAGCAGGAGTGCAGCCGCTTTGTCAGCCGCGTTTCCCACGACCAAAGTGACCTTGCAGGGCTGGGCCTGATCGATGTGCACAGCAAGGTCGTCTGCACGCCAGATACGGCCGGGCTTGGCATCACGCTGTCGGATCGCCAGTACGTTCGCGACGTCCTTGCGAGCGGCAAGCCGTCGCTCTCGACGTTTTCGACGGGCCGCGTCTCTCATGAAGCCGTACTCATTTCCGGCCGGCCAATGGTGGGCGGCGATGGGACCATCCATGGCGTGGCGTACGCAGCCGTACGACAAAGTGCGCTGATTGCGGCGGCGATGGACGGTATGCCGGATGCGCCCGTCTATCTTGTGGATGCGGCAGGCAACGTGTTGTCGACGCGCGGCGCTTTGGCCCCCGCGCAAGTGCCGGCTGTTGTGCGCGGGCCGCTGCTGGCCACGGCCGGGCAGCAACCGGGCGAACCCGTGCTGGTGGACGATACCGACGGCGTGCGCCGCGCCTACGCCGCCATGGTGGTGCCGCATGCCGCCGGGGGGCGCCTGCGCATCGTGCGCGGGGTGGACGCAACCGACATCGTTCGCCAGCAGCGCAACATGACGCTGGCTGGCGGCGGCGCCATCCTGATGATGGTCGTGATGTTGCTGGCGTTGATCCAGATGGCACTGCGGCGGATGGTCATGCCGCGCATCGACGCGCTGGTGGATGCGGCACGTCATTACGCAACAGGTGATTTTTCTGCCCGTGTGGCAGAGCACGGTATCTTGCGCGATGAGCTCTCTCTGCTTGAGCGCACCTTCAATGAAATGCGCGCCGCCATCCAGCGCCACGATGCCACCGTCCACCGGCTGACCGAACGCTTCCAGCGCGTGGCGCGCGCCACCAACGACTGGATCTTCGACTGGGATATCGCCACAGGCGAGTCATGGGCCAACGCCAGCCTGCACCGGTTGCTTGGCAGTGATGTGCTGCTGGGCCAAGGCGACGACGACGGTGTATCACGCACACTGACCTTCCATCAGTTTGTGCACCCGGATGACGCGGATGCCTTTGGCCAAGAGCTGCGTGCCGTGCTGACTTCGGATCGCGACAGTTGGCAGCACGTCTGCCGCGTGATCGATGCCAACCGCGCCACGCGCACGGTGGAAATTCGCGCGAGCCTTTATCGCGATCAGGATGGCCGTGCCGTGCGCATGGTCGGCGGGGTGACCGATATCTCACAGCGCTCGGCCATTGAGCAGGAACTGCGTAGCAGCGAAGCGAACCTTCGCGTGGCGGAACAGATTGCGCTGTTGGGCAGTTGGCGCTGGGATGTGCTGCGCGATTCGACTACCTGGTCGTCGGGCATGTACGTGCTGACTGGCATGCCGATCGGTGCGCCGCCTGCCTTTGCTCAGCAGGCGCAGTTCTTTACCACCGACAGCTACAACCGCCTGCGCGAAGCCGCCAGCCGCGCCGTGACCGAAGGCGAGCCCTACTCGCTGGACCTGGAGATGATCCGTCTCGACGGCGAGCACCGCTGGGTGCTCTCGCGCGGCAACATCGAGCGCAATGACCACGACGAGGTCGTCGCTCTGTTCGGCACCATGCAGGACATCACCGAGCGGCGCGAATCCGACGAGCAACTGCGGTTGCTGCGGCGCGTAGTTGAATCGGTGCCGTCGGGCATCACGGTGGCCGACGCGCAGCAGCCCGATTTTCCGGTGGTGTACGTGAATCCTGGCTTCGAGCGCATGACGGGGTATCGCGCTGAAGAAGTGCTGGGCCGCAACGCCCGCTTCCTGCACTCGTCCGAGCCGGGGCAGCCGGCGCTCAACGAGGTGCGCGCCGCCCTGCGTGACGAGAGTGAGATCCGCGTGCTGCTGCGCAACTTCCACAAGGACGGTCACGCGTTTTTGAACAACTTCCTGCTCTCGCCCGTGCGCGATGCCAAAGGTGCGGTCACGCACTACGTCGGCATTCAGGACGACGTGACCGAGCAGGAGATGACGCGCACGCGCCTGGCGCAGCATGCCACCATCGATTCGCTCACAGGCTTGCCCAACCGCACGCTGCTGGCCGACCGCGTGCAGCAGTCGGTTGAGATGGCCGCGCGCCAGCGTATCCGCTTCTATGTGGCGCTGGTCAACATTGACCGCTTCAAGGTGGTCAACGACAGCCTTGGCCACTTGTTGGGCGACGAGGTGCTGCGCCGTGTGGCCGAGCGCCTGCGTGATGCGGCCGATACGGTGGACACGGTGGCGCGCTTTGGCGGCGACGTGTTTGCGCTGGTAATCTCGCACGCCGGTTCGCACGGTGTCGATTTCGGTTTTGACCTCTTCGCCGAGCCAGTGCGCGTGGAAGGGCACGAGGTGTTTGTGACGGCGAGCATTGGCGTGGCCGAATACCCGGCACACGGCGCGGACGCTGATACGCTCATTCGCCATGCTGAAATGGCGATGTACTACGCCAAGCAGAATGGCCGCAATCGGCTCGAATTTTTTGCGCCGGAGATGGACATCGGCGTGTCGTATCGCCTGAACCTGGAACATCAGATTCGGGCTGCGCTGGAGCAGGGCCAGTTCCGCTTGCTCTATCAGCCGCAGATCGATACCAAGACGGGCCGCGTGTGCGGGCTGGAAGCGTTGATCCGATGGATTCACCCGACGCGTGGGCTGCTGCCGCCGGCAGCGTTCATTCCGGTGGCCGAAGAAAGCGGGCTGATTGTCGAGATCGGCAATTGGGTGTTGACTGAAGCTGCGCAGCAGCGCGCCGAATGGCACAAACGCGGCCTGGCGGATGATCTGACGCTCGCGGTGAACGTTTCGCCATTGCAGTTCAAGCGCGGCACTGTGCTGCCGACGTTGCTCAAGCTGCAGCGCCAATACGGCCTGAGTTCGGGTTTTCTGGAATTGGAAGTGACCGAATCGATGCTGATGGAAGGCACCGAGCGCACCATTGAAGACCTCACTGCCATTCGTCAGCTCGGTGTGCGCATTGCCATCGACGATTTCGGCACGGGTTATTCGAGCCTGGCGTATCTGAAACGCTTGCCGATCGACCTCATCAAGATCGATCGCGCGTTCGTTAAGGATATTGACCGCGACTCCAACGACGCGGTCATCTGCACGACGGTCGTGGCACTCGCGCACAACCTGGGCGTGAAAGTGTGTGCCGAAGGTGTGGAAGATGCCGCGCAGTCTGCCTTCCTGGTCACGCACCAATGCGACGTGCTGCAGGGCTACTACTTTAGCGAGCCGCTGTTGCCCGATGCGGTGACGGCACTGCTGGAACGCGACACGCGTTTCACACTGTAACGCGCTGCTGTCACGGCTGCGCTACGCGCGGAACACCGCGACGGCGCGCTTCAGATCTTCCGATTGGCGAGCCAGCACCGAGGTGGCCGCCGCGGCTTCTTCCACCAGCGTGGCGTTCTGCTGCGTTACCCCATCGAGCTGCGAAACCGACGCGTTGATCTGCGCAATGCCGCTGCTCTGCTCGCGCGAGCTGGCCGAGATTTCCGACATAAGCTGCGTGACGGTCTGCACCGATTGCACAATCTGCGTCATGGTGGCGCCGGCCTTGTTGACCAGGTCCACGCCATCGCGCACGGATTGATCTGACGCGCGGATGATCTCCTTGCTTTGCGCGGCAGCCTGCGCGCTGCGTTGCGCGAGGCTGCGCACCTCGCCGGCGACGACTGCAAAGCCACGGCCTTCCTCGCCCGCGCGGGCGGCCTCCACGGCGGCGTTGAGGGCCAGGATGTTGGTCTGGAACGCGATGCTCTCAATGGTGGCGATGATCTCCGTCACGCGTTGGCTGTCGGCGCGGATGGCGTCCATGGTGTGCACCACGCGTTGCACGACCTGGCCGCCGTCTACCGCGATGGTGGAGGCCTGTTCGGCGAGGATGCTGGCGGAGCGGGCATGCTCTGCGTTCTGCGCAACCATCGACGTCAGTTCTTCCATGCTTGATGCGGTTTCTTCCAATGCCGCGGCCTGCTGCTCCGTGCGCGCAGAGAGGTCATGATTGCCGGCGGAAATCTGCAGGGTGCTGTGTGCGACGCTGGTGGCGCCGTCCTGAATGTCGCGCACGATGGACGACAGGCTCGCGCGCATGGTGCCCATGGCGCGCATGACTTCTCCCAACTCGTCGCTGGAGCGGACTTCGACCGTGGTGGTCAGGTCGCCTGCCGCGAGGCGCGTAGCCAGCGTGCCGGCCTCTTCCAGCGGGCGGATGAGCGTGCGGGCGAGCAGCACACCCGACACCGTTGCCAACCCCGCGCAGCCTACGCCTGTGAGCCATAGCCAGTCGCGGCTGAACACCAGCCACGCTGCGCCGTGCAGGTCGGCCGCTTCCAGGGCGATGTGCGCCCACAGCGTGCCGATCAGGATCGCTGACGCAATCAGCGTTTGCAGTCCGATCACCTTGAAGCGAAGGCTGTCGCGGCGGAACAGGTTCCCCGCGCGACGCCAGCCCGTGCGCAGAATGCGGCCGGCGCGCACGGTGTATGACGTGTTGCCCTCGTTGATGGCTGTGTAGGCGCGTTGCGCGCGGGCAATCTGTGCAGGCGTGGCCATCGAGCGCACGGACGTATAGCCGATCACTGCGTTGTTCTGGAACACCGGCGTCACGTTGGCGAGCACCCAGTAGAAGCCACCGTCTTTTCGGCGGTTTTTGACAAGGCCGCGCCACGGCTTGCCGGCTTGCAGCGTGGCCCACAAATCGGCGAAGGCGGCTTCGGGCATGTCGGGGTGGCGCACGAGGTTGTGCGGCGCGCCCAGCAGCTCTTCGTGCGTATAGCCGCTGATGCGCACGAACGCCGGGTTGGCGAAGACGATGCGGCCTTTGAGGTCGGTGCGGGAGATGAGGTAGTCCGTCGGGTTGAGAGCGGTTTCAGCTTGAGTGACCGGCAGATTCTTGCGCATGGTGGTGCCGCGCTGAGTAGGCGCGGATAGACGGAAGAGGGGTAAGCGTGAAAAACACAGTGTCCTCTTTGCATCGGCAAGCTGGCAGCGGGCTAAAGGTGATGCGTGCGCCGCGAGTTGATCTGTATCAAGTCGCATGGCCCGCGCGGCTGGGCACGGCCGTTGCTAAGTTCCTCGCAGCGCGTCGTTCAGGCGCGGCAGATGGAGGAACGAGGTGCACAAGATCTGTGGAGACGTTGAGATCGTCCCGCGAGTGATTCCCGCCGGCGGGCGGGGTTGGGAAGCGCGCGTTGAGGTGGTGTTTCGCGACACCGGAGGGCAATCGTTGTCAGGCTCGCAACCGGTGCGTCCAGGATGCACGTTCGGCTCGCCGCGCGAAGCGATGGATGCGGCGCTCCTTCATGGGCAGCGCCTGCTGCTCGACTGGGTGCGGGGTGCCACGCCCAACGCGGACATCGCCACCTGAGGCGGCCCGAAGATCAGCGCGCCTCGGCTGCCTTGCGCTCCTCGCGCGTGAGTCCGGCCGTCCAGTAGCCCTTGGCGTCGATGGCGTCGTGCGGCACGGCCCACGCGCCCTCGAGCAGCGTGCGGACCTGCTTGAGCAATGACGCCTCGCCGGCCAGGAACACCTGCGGCGTGCCGGCGGGCACGGCTTGTGCGCTGAGTGCGCCGACCATCATCGCGCCAGCGCGGGCCGTATCGCTTTCTACCCAATGAATGCTGCGGCTGCGCGGGTGCGCGGCCAGCGCGCCTTCCAGCGGTAGTCGCGCGCGAACATCGCCGATGGCGATATAGGTAAGCACCTGCGCGTGCTCGGGCAGGGTCTCCAGAATTGCAAAGATGGCGGGCAGCGCGGTTTCATCGCCGATGAGCAGCGTCCACGGTGCCGCAGGGTCGGCGCGGAAGCCGCGCTTGGGGCCCGCAAATTCCACCTCGTCACCGGGTGCCGCGTTTTCCAGCCAGCGCGCAGCGGGGCCGTGCTCGGCGGCGGGTGTTTCGTCGTGCACGACGAAATCGATTTCGAGTTCATCACGCGCTGCGTGATAGCGGCGAATGGTGTAAGCGCGGCCCAGCGTGCGGCCAGTGCCTGCGCCATCGTGGGGAAACATCAGCTTGATAGCCGCGCCGGGCGGAGCGCCAGCCAGATCAGCGAGATCCGTGGCGGCCACGCCAGTAAAGACCACGCGACGCATGCGCGGTGACAGCGTATGGATGGCGCGCACACGCACGCGGCGTGTGGCGGGTTTGACAGAACTGAGCAGCTGCGACATGAGACCTTGTGTGCGATTGAAGGCAAACATTGATGGCTGCCGAATGGATCGAGGCGGTGGTCCGGGCGATGAAGCATCACCCGGCGCGGGCTGCATGGTGGTTGCCGCTTACCGCTCTCCAGTGATTTCCTTAAGGGCACGTAGCAGGATATCTGCCACGCGCTGCTGTTCTTCGCGCGAGGCGAAGCGTTTTTCCATGAGCGCGAATTTCAGGCGCCAGCGCGCGGTGCGCAGTGGGTCGTGCCCGGTATCGGTCCATTCGGCAGCGTTGTCGGTTTCGCGGTCGAAGGCCATGGCCTCGTTCATGCGCTTGACGCGTTCTCCCATGGCGCGCAGTTGCGCGAGGATGGCGTCGGCGCTGTTCTGGCGCTCGGCCAGCCACGTAACGCCCTCGGGGGTGATGCCGTAGCGCTTCTTGTTGCCCTCGGCAGTGACAGAGGCAAAACCGTGGTCTTCCAGGTACGACAGCGCCGGGTACACCATGCCGGGGCTCGGCGTGTAGAAGCCGAGCGAGTGCTCTTCCACCGCCTTGATCAGCTCATAGCCATGGCGCGGTGTGGCCTTGAGCAGCGCCAGCAGCACAAGTTGCAAGTCGGCCGAACTGAGCCGGCGGCCGCGCCATGGGCTACCGCCCTCGTCATCGCCTTCACCGTAGCCACCGGGGCCGCCAAAGCCGCCCATACCGCGCCCGAAACCGTGGCCGCCATGCCCATGGCGACCCATCAAGAAATGCTTTTCCATCCACATTTTGTGGTGGTGTCCAAACCATCCGCGCATCATGACTCTCCTGAAGAACATCATCAGATATATCGTAAGATACATCGGATGATAGTGGCGACGATTCAGAAGTCAAGGACGACAGCGGAAAAAAACTGAGGGACAGATCAGGAAGCGGGTTTGTCGCTGCCCAGTTTGGCAACGTGCACGAGCCAGCGCCGCACAACCTCTTCCTCTTCGGGCGTGAAGCCGTCGAGCAGATCCTGCTCGATGCCGCCGGAGCGTTTGCGGCAGGCGGCAAGCAGGGCCGCGCCTTCTGCGGTGACGTCGATGTGCTGGATGCGGCCGTGCACCGCGTGGGGCCTGCGCGTGATGGCGCCGCTGCGCTCCAGGTTGGTGACAATCACGCTCACGGTCTGCGGCGTCAGCATGGTCAGCCGGGCGAGATCGGCGTTCGAGATGCCGGGGTAGGCGCGGAGCATGGTTAGCACCAGGAACTGCGGCAGTGTGACGTCCACGTCGGCCATGGCGCGCTCCATGCGCAGCCGGTGGGCGGCGCTTGCCTGGCGCAACAGGTAGCCGAGATAGCCCTCCTCGCCGCGCTTGCCCTGGCCGGGCTCGGGGATGGCGGGTGAGGTGCGGGACGTGTCGTTTCTCTTTCCGGCGGCAGAAGCGCGCTTGCTCATAATGTAAGAGTTCGAATATGATGTTCGAGCACTGATATTACCACTCATCCAACCCGGACCCTCAACAGGAGCCAGACATGGAAGATCTCTCGCCTCGCATGGATTACCCGGAATTTGTCGAAACCGCTGGTGGCGTGTCGGCGGCGTTGCAGGCGCTCGGCAAGGCGGTAGATGCCTCCGGGCTGGAAAAGCCGCTGACTGAACTCGTCAAGCTGCGTGCCTCGCAAATCAACGGCTGCGCGTTCTGCGTGCAGTTCCACCTGAACCTGGCGCGCACGCTGCAAGTGGCGCCCGCCAAGCTGGATCTGGCGGCCGTCTGGCGCGACACGCCTGCCGTCTTCACCCCGCGCGAGCGCGCCGCACTGGCCTGGACGGAAGCGCTGACCACGCTGGCCCGCGCCGTTGGCCACGGTGTGGAAGATCACGAATACGACGCTGTGCGCAAACACTTCTCCAAGACGGAAGTTGCCTTTCTCACGGCGGCTGTCGCCAACATTCAGGCGTGGAATCGCATTGCCGTCGCGATGCGCTTTGCACCACAGGTGCCGGCCGCCCTGACCGCACAGGAGGCCTGACCATGGACGCCATCCGCCCCGTTGAAGACGAAGCTGCATTGCGTGCGTGCTTTTCTGTCATGCATCAACTGCGGCCACATCTGGTTGATGCCGACGAGTTGGTCGCGCGCTGGCGTCGGCAAGTCGAAGATGGTTATCGCCTGATTGCTGTCTGGCGAGATGGCGTGCCGGTTGCGCTGGCGGGCTACCGGCAGCAGGAGAACCTCGTCTACGGCCCTTTCCTGTATGTCGACGATCTGGTGACCGACGCAAGTCTGCGCAGCGGTGGTCTTGGCAACGTATTGATGGACCACCTCAAGGCCGAAGCCGAGCGCCTCGGCTGCGCGCGATTGGTGCTCGACACACCGTTGTCGAACGTGCTCGGCCATCGCTTCTACTATCGCAACGGGCTGCTCGCGGGCGCTCTGCGCTTTGGCATCAACACGGGCATGAACCTGAAGCAACAAGGGGCTGCCCGATGACAACACTGCTGCACGTGAGCGTGAGCCCGCGCGATGATCGCTCGCACAGCCGGCGCGGCGCGCAACTGGTAATCGCACAACTGGCGGAAGCCGCCGGTGGCCTGCGCATTGTCGAGCGCGACCTTGCAGCGACGCCGCTGCCGCATCCTGATGCCGGCTTTGTCGAGGCCAGCCTCATGCCCGACACCCACCGCACCGCGGCCCACCGCGCAGAGCTTGCGCTGTCAGAAACACTGATCGGAGAATTGGAAGCGGCGGATGCCGTGCTGATCTCCACCCCTGTGCACAACTACACGGTGCCTTCGGCGTTGAAGGCATGGATCGATCTGGTGGTGCGGCCGGAACGCACATTCAGCCGCACGCCTAAAGGCAAGGTGGGCATGTTGACCGATCGCTCGGTGCTGGTGGTGTCCGCCTCGGGCGGTAACTTTGATGGTGCCCACGCGCAGACAGATTTTCTGATGCCGTATCTGCGTTACGTGTTTGCCACGGTCGGTATTCACCAAGTGGAAGGCATCCGCTTGCAGAACACCGCGCGCGGCGCCGATTTCGCCAAGCAGGCGCTCGAAGGTTTCCGGCAGGAACTGGCTGCACGGATGTTGCTGATGCCGTTGGTGGCCTGACGCGCGTCACGCGTAAAGAAAACAGGCCGGTGCGTGGCCGGCCTGTTGTCACGCTAGCGGCATCTGCCGTTGCGCCCTTGGCGAAATCTCCGTTCGGCCCGTGGCAAGCCCGAGTGCGAATACCAGCGACGGTGACGTTTCCGTAATCGCTTCCACCAATGTCTCGTTAGCAACGCCGAATACGCACGGCAATTGCCGCGCCACGATGGTCGCTCCACCCACCTGCGTGCCATCGAGCGCCCGAGCGATGTCCCAGGACGGGTTGGTCGGATCGGATTCAAACGGCTCGATGCCTGTGATGAGAACGGTGGTCACGCTGGCGCTCCTTGGTCAAATGCGTAGGTATGCAACTATTTGATGAACAAAAAAGGCGGCAGAACCCGCCCGATTGCCTTATGTGTTCAGCGCACTGCGAACGTCGCGGATGGCCTGCACCGTATCGTCAAACACGCCAGTGCCGACATGCTCGCGCAAGCGCCGCGCCACTTTGGCACTGGCAGCCTGCAACGCGGCTTCCAATGCGAGCGCGGCGTCAGTGGGGAACAGATTCCATTCGCGGCCGTCTTCTGCAGAGGGCTGGCGTTCTACCAAGCTCTTGGCAATCAAGCCGTCGACCAGGCGCGTGGCGGTGGGCCGGGCAATGCCCAGCACCTCGGCCAGTTCGCGGTTGAGCACGCCGGGCCGCTTGAGTACCACGCGCAGCACAAAGCCTTGCGGCGGCGTTACGCCGAACGGCGCATACGCGGCCGCCCATTCGCGCTCGACGGTGCGCGCCAGTGCGGTAGTGTTGAAGTACAGGCAGTGCTCGAACATGTGCGGCAGTCTAGCGACGGATGGTTAGCGATGCAACGAATTTTTCCATCCGACGATGTGCTTAAGGTGCAGCTTCCGTCGTCTGCGTGATTTGCTTGAGCGCCTGGACGAAGTACGCACGATCGTGCGGCGCCAGGTCTTGCATGGCTTGCGAGAGGCGGTCCATCGTCGTGCGGGCGGTGACGTGATCGCCGTCTGCGTGGGAAAACCACGCCAGTTCCAGCAACAATCCGCTGACTTGGACGTGGCCGTAGCGGTGGCGGCCACTGTCGTGTTCGCGCAGGCGCAGCGCAGCCACGTCTGTCCAACGTTGCGGCCAGTAGCGCGCGTCAAAGGCCTCGGCAAACGGGCCGGCCTGCATACGGAGGTCGGCCAGTGTCATGACTGCGCGGCGGGTGTCGGCACGCGCAATCCGCATCAGCGCGACGGCATTCCACGCCGATTGCAGCGGCCCACCGTTACGCAGCGCTTGCCACTCGCTCATGGCCAGCCACCGCACAGCGTCGACGGTGCCATCGGCATGCACTGAGTTGCCGAGCACATCGCGCAGCAGCCAGCACGTCATGCCCAGGTTGGCGGCGACCTGCTGCACAGCGTCGGCGGCTTGGCTTTCCAGCGCGGCGGCCAGCGCGGTTTCGAATTGCGCGACGATGCGTTGTGCGGCTTGCGCACGCGCGTCCAATGCAATGCTGGCGGTCTCGGCGTAGAGCAGGCGCGCGCGCTCGATGAGTGCGCTCAAGTTGTTCCACTCGAAGCGGATCTGCGGGTGATAGCGCAGCAGACTGCGGCCGGGCTCGGCATCGGCCAAGCGGGCGAGCCGGCCGGCGGCGAGGTCGAGGTCGCGCCGGTCATACGCGCACCATGCTGTGACGATGTGCTCCATGGCGGCGAGGTAATCGTTGCCAAGCACATGGCGCTGCCGGCGGTGGGCGCGCAGTTGCGAGAGCAGGGCGCTGGCGCGCGTGGAATCCCCCAGGCGGCGCGCGGCCATGGCCTCGCCCAGGGTGACGAGGGCGCGCTGGAAGTCGTTGTCGGCGGCGTCACCGGCGTGGCGCAGTGCGAGCAGGGCGCCGCCGCGCTCGGTGTCGGATGCACTGGCGCCAGCGCCCAGCGCATGCAACAGCCGGCCTTCGCGCATGGCGTGGCGTGCGGTCAGAAAGGCGTGCCAGAACGCGGGGTTGGGCGTGCCTGGCACCGGGCCCGACAGTGCGCTGGCGTTTGCTTCTGCGATTGCTTCCGTGCTGCTTTCCGGCACAGCGATGCCGAGAAATGCGCGCACGTCGGCGTCATCGGCAATCCGGCCTTCAACCACACAGATCACGCGCGCTGCGTCTTCGGGCGTGAGCCAGAACGGGCCCTGGCTGCGTTTGTCTGCGTTGAGAAAGCGCGGCTCGCGCTCGCGCTGTTCGCCCCAGCCGGCCTGCACGCCCCAGTTCTGCCAGTCGCGAAAGGCGCGGCTGATCATCATGCGCTGCGTGCTGGCGTCCGACACGGCGCCGCGCAAGTCGGCCAGCCGCACCAGCGGTTGCTCCGGCGACAGCCGATGCGCATACGCCAGCCGCACCAGCAGCCACAGGCTCTGAAACGGCGCGCGCCGGCCATCCACGGTTTGCGGGGTGGTCAGCTCGACATGGAGGGCGGGCAGGGTGGACGGCGTCATGCAAACAATCAGGCGAGGCCAAACGTGGCGCCATTGTGCGCCAAGCCGATTGTTACAGGCGTTACGCCCGTGACATGCGGCATGCCATGCGCGCTGGCAGCGGCGCCGCGCGCTCCCTACGATGCGCAGCGCCGGCGCATCTCAACCCCGACGGTTGCCGGCCGTCATCCACCCCAATCAAGGAGCCCTTCATGTTTTCTCATTGGTCGAAGACCTTTGCGTTCGCGCTCATGGCCTGCACCGTGGCGATGAGCACCGTCCCCGCCCACGCCGAGCTGGTTGTGCGAAACGATCTCAAGCGCGTGTTCGACGCCGCTGGTGTCAGCGGCACCTTCGTGCTGATGGATATCAGCGCCGACCGCACCTATGTCGTCGACCCGGGGCGCGCTGCGCGGCGCATCCACCCTGCATCCACGTTCAAGATTCCGAACAGCCTGATCGCCTTCGATACGGGTGCCGTGCGCGACGATAACGAGGTGTTGCCATACGGCGGCAAGCCGCAGCCCTACAAGCAGTGGGAACACGACATGGCGTTGCCCGAGGCGATCCGCCTGTCGGCTGTGCCGATCTATCAGGAAGTTGCGCGCCGCGTGGGTGCCGAGCGCATGCAGGCCTACGTGGACGCATTCGACTACGGCAACCGCCAGCTTGGCCGCGTGATCGACCAGTTCTGGCTGCGTGGCCCGCTGGAGATCTCCGCATTCGAAGAGGCGCGCTTCACCAGCCGCCTCGCGCTCAAGCAACTGCCGGTGAAGCCGCGCACGTGGGACATGGTCCACCGCATGTTGTTGATCGAGCAGCAGGGCGATGCCGCGCTGTATGCCAAGACAGGTGTTGCGACGGAATACCAGCCTGAGATCGGTTGGTGGGTCGGCTGGGTGGAGCGTGCCGGGCGTGTGTATGCCTTCGCACTGAACATCGACATGCCGCGTGAAGGCGATATGGCCAAGCGCATTCCGCTGGGCAAGCAGTTGATGCAAGCGCTGGCGGTGTGGCCGACGCCCTGAACCTTAAAGGGTTGCACGCGGGGTATTCCGATTTTCAATCAGGAATACCCGGAGGTTCGGCTCAGAATTAAGTTGTAGGACTATTGTTTCTGCAAACAATTGTTGCGTAAGGCCGCTACAAAATGGTCAGTAAAAAACGTCAAGCGAGGTCGTTCGCACACGACTGAATACCGTGAAAGGCCCGAGGGTCGGGTACAGGGGGCTGTTATGCGCACGCGTTATACGAAGGGAATTGTTGCGGTGGTGGCGGCCGTTGGCGCTACCGGAGCGCTAGCGGCGGGAAGCCAGACCAGTGGCACCATCCAATTTACTGGCACCGTTCTGGGTGCCGGATACAGCGTGACGGCAGCACCGCGTGCGGCAGGTGCGGCAGGTGCCGCAAGTGCGACCAACGGGTTGGAGACACACGCGGCCGCATCCGGTGGACAAGTGGTTGTGGATTTCAGCACGCTCGCAGCGCGCCCAGTACCGGCGGTGGTATCGGTGGCGGCACGCACTAAAGCTTCGCCGACGTGGCAGCGCGTAGGAGCAGCCCGCAACGAAACCGGCGTCCGGGCCCAATACGTTGGCTTCAAAGGCAACGTACTTGCCGGCAAAAACGGCACACTCACGCTATCGAGTGCGCTATCGGCGCAACCCGTGCTGGTCGTGATTATGGTCGCATATCGATAGGCGAGGATTTTTCCTCGCCTTTTTTATTGGCGGCGCGGGGGCTTACGCAGCCACCGGCCCGACCGGCGATTGGAATGGGTGGTACTGATACAGCCATGTCTCCGACAACGGCTTGCCATCCACCCGCAGGAACAGCCGCATGTCCACCGGCTCCTTGCCGTCGACCGTCAGATCAAACTGCGCACGCCAGTGGCCCGGCACGCCGTTGGGCACCGCTTCGGTAAATACGTACGAGAACGTGCCGCGCGAGCTGCTCAGCACCGCCTCAGGTTTCGTGCCGAAGGGGAGCTTCTCCAGCGGGCCGCCCTTGAACTCCACCATGAACTTGCGCACGCCATGCGGACGGGGCTGGCCCGGTTGGCCACCGTTGCCCATGCGCGTGGCTATGCAGCGCGCCAGTTGCGTCGGATACGGTTCATCGGCCAGCCAGTGCAGGCGATAGCGCAGGCGGTACTGGCTGCCTGCGCGCGCCGGTGCCTTCGGCACCCACATGGCGACGACGTTGTCGTGGATCTCGTCGTCGGTCGGGATCTCGATGAGCTGCACGGCACCTTCGCCCCAGCCCTCCAGCGGCTCGACCCACAGGCTCGGGCGGCGCTCGTAATGCACACCGTCCTGGTAGTTGTTGAAATCACGATCGCGCTGCAGCAGGCCGAAGCCGCGCGGGTTGTTGTCGCCAAAGGCCGAAGCCATCGTGCGCGGCGGATCATTCAGCGGGCGCCAGATGCGCTCGCCGCTGCCCGTCCATAGGGCGAGGCCATCGGAGTCGTGCACCTCGGGGCGCCAGTCGGTGGCGGTGCCCTTGGCGGTTTCCGAAAACCAATACATCGACGTGGCCGGGGCGATGCCGAAGCGGTCGATGTCGCGGCGCAAAAAGATCGCCGTGTCGATGTCCATTACCACACCCTTCGTGCGGTGCATGACGAAGCGGTACGCGCCCGTGATGCTCGGGCCGTCGAGCAGCGTGTAGATCGTCACGGAATCGGCGCGGTTGTCGGCCGGTGTGTCGAACCACACGTGCGTGAAGTTGGGGAATTCTTCCGGCTTGCCGGCCTGCGCCACATCCAGCGCAATGCCGCGGGCCGAGAGGCCGTACTGATACAGCTCGCCGATGGCGCGGAAGTACGACGCGCCCAGGAAGGCAACCCAATCATTCTTCTTCCAGTCGAGCTTCTTCTGGTCGCCCAGACGGCTTTCCTGGAAGCGAAAGCCAGAGAAACCGCTGCCTCGCGGCAGCTTGCGTGCGGGGCTGTCGGCGGGCATGTCGAAGTACGACTCGTCGTAGACGATCTCGCGCGCGGCGCCTTTCTCCAAGACATGCATGCGCACCGGCGCGCGGAAGAACGTGCCCAGGTGGAAGAACGTCACTGGAAACTGGCCGGGGCCGTCGGCAAACAGCGCATGGGCGGTGTCGAACTTGATCTTGCCGTGCGCCTCGTAATCGATCTTGGCGAGGATGTCGGCCGGCGCGGTGGCCGGCGGCGTGTACGGCTTGCCGGCCATTGTGCGGGCGCGCTCGATCAGTGCATCGAAAGAAAACGGCGCAGCATCGCCCAGCCTGACGCGATTGGCTGCCAGCGCTTCAGGCGTGATGCCGAGCGCCGCCAGTGTGGCGGTCACGGATGCGGAGGCAAGAAGGGTTCGACGTGTGACCATAGGTGCCTGTGATGTGTCTGAAGAATAAGAACAGTCCGACATGGTAACGCGGGCGGGGGTTCCGAAGCGGGCTCCGGACTCCTCCGGATAGCTGATCCATTGCCATCCGGGCGCCGAAAACCGCCGTTCGTCGCAAGCGGTTTGAGCGCCACAGTGCTGGCAACCATACTTCACCTCAAATCGAATCGGGGAGGCGGAGACGATGCGGCGACTTCATAACATGGGCATCGCTTTCGTACTGGCGTGTGAGGCGCACAACGCGCTCGCCGCACCGTGTGACGTCCCGGTTCAATTGAACGACGGCTGGCAGATCGAAGCCAGCCCGAGCACCGCTGGCTTCGACACCGACCGCCTCTGCGCTGTCCTGCGCAACCTTGCCGATGGCGATATCAACTTCCACAGCCTGCTCGTCGTGCGCCACGGCCGACTGGTGGCCGAGGTCTACCGGCCCGGCAAGGACGAGCGCATCAAAGATCTGTTCCGCACGACGAGAACCTTCGGCCCGACCGCCGTGCACGACGTCCGATCGATCAGCAAATCGGTGACGAGCCTGTTGTGGGGCATTGCGCAGGCGCAGGGCAAGATGCCGCCGCTTGATACGCCCGCGTTGTCGCTGTTTCCGGATCTGGCGGATCTCAACGGACAAGGGCGCGAGGCGATCACGCTGGCGCAGATGTTTTCCATGTCGAGCGGCCTGGCCTGGAACGAATGGAAGTCGACCGGCTTGCTGGACAACGACGAATTTGGCCTGATCTGGCGCAGCGCGCAGGTGCACTACGTGTTCGATCGGCCCATGGCAGCGCCGGCTGGTGCGCAGTTCAATTACAGCGGCGGCAATACGGCGGTATTGGCGCAGTTGCTGGTGGCGCGTGCAGGCGTGTCGCTGCCCGAGTACGCACGCAAGCAACTCTTTGAACCGCTGGGCATTTCTGACTGGGAGTGGGTGGACGATTTTCGTGGCCGCCCGATGGCGCATGCGGGGCTGCGGCTACGGCCGCGCGATCTTGCCCGCATTGGGCAGCTCGTATTGCAGCACGGCGAGTGGCAGGGCCGCCAGATCGTGCCCGCCGCGTGGATTGCGGAATCGACGCAGCCGCGCATCGACACCGGTATCGAACCCGGCTTGCAGTACGGCTACCAATGGTGGCTTGGCAAGGTGCAAGCGGCCGGCAGCGAGCAAGCGTGGGTGGGCGGTATCGGCCGGGGCGGGCAGCGCCTCTGGATCGTGCCGGGGCTGGATATGGTGGTGGTTGCCACCGCCGGCGATTACAACCAGCGAGCCATCTGGACGCAGGCCGCGACGTTGTTTCAGCAGGTGATGGCGACGGCGCAGCCCGCCCCCAAGTGACGGGCCGCGTGGTTCAGAGGAACCGGTCGAGAATCTTGCGGCTGGGTTTGTCCAGCGCAAATTGATCGCGAATCAGGTAATGGATGCCGTGGCTGTCTGAGATCAGCAGCGTGTTGCCGGTCAGGCGGCGGATGTCTTCTTCGCCGCGCAGCACGAGGTCCGTCTGGCCGCGGTCGGTCTGTACGGTCCATGTGCTGGGCGTGGCGTAGGTCGATACGCCAACGATCTTGCGGATCTCGGGCATGAATTCGCGTGCGCCGAGTTCGGCTTCGATCAGCGCGCGCATGGGCGCGGGCAGCGCATTCGGCTGTGCGATCCATGCCAGCTCGCGGCCATCGGTGCTCATCAGGCTCAGGCCCTCGCTGGCAGCGGAAATCGGAAACGCGCGCACGGCCACCACACCTTCATGTGCGGTGCCGTCGGCCAGGGTCATGACAAGCTTGCCCAAGCCGTTGCGGCTCAGGGTGAAATCGGGCGTTTGCATCGCAGTCATTTCAATTAGGGAATTACTGCGCCGAATGCGCCGAATGCGCCGGATCGGCTGGCGCGGCGGCGTCCACGCGTTCGCCGTCGCTGGTCAAATCGGTGTCGGCATCAACATTGCGGGCCTGCGCCTGATAGAGCTTGTAGTACGCGCCTTCGCGCGCGAGCAGCTCGTCGTGGTTGCCAACTTCAACGATCTGGCCCCGGTCCATGACGACCAGACGATCCGCCTTGCGCAGCGTCGACAAACGGTGCGCGATGGCGATGGTCGTGCGGCCCTGGACCAGGTTGTCGAGCGCCTTCTGAATTTCTTTTTCGGTGGTCGTATCCACCGACGACGTGGCCTCGTCCATGATCAGAATGCGGGGGTTGATGAGCAGCGCGCGCGCAATTGAAATGCGCTGGCGCTCGCCGCCCGACAGCGCCTGGCCGCGCTCGCCCACCAGCGAGTCATAGCCGTGCGGCAGGCGCAGGATGAACTCGTGCGCGTGGGCGGCACGCGCCGCGGCGACGATTTCCTCGCGCGTGGCGCCGGGTTTGCCGTAGGCGATGTTGTCTGCAATCGTGCCGAAGAACAGGAACGGCTCCTGCAGCACGAGGCCGATGTTGCGGCGGAATTCCGACACGGGCAGCGAGCGGATATCGACGCCGTCCACGCGGATCGCGCCTTCCGACACATCGTAGAAGCGGCAGATCAGGTTCACGAGCGTGCTTTTGCCCGATCCGCTGTGGCCCACCAGCCCGATCATCTCGCCCGGCCGGATCGACAGGTTCAGGCCGCGGATCACAGCACGATTGCCGTAGCGGAAGCCCAGGTCACGCAGCTCGATCGCGCCGTTCACCTTCTCGATATGTACGGGCTTGGCCGGTTCCGGCACGCTCGACACGTGGTCGAGAATGTCGAAGATACGCTTGGCGCCGGCTGCCGCCTTCTGCGTGACGGACACGATCCGGCTCATTGAGTCCAGGCGCGTGTAGAAGCGGCTGATATAGGTCAGGAACGCCACCAGAACGCCCACGGTGATGGCGTCGTGCGTGACCTGCCAGATCCCGAAGATCCAGACCACCAGCAGCCCGATTTCGGTCAGCAGCGTCACCGTCGGCGTGAACATCGACCACACCGCGTTGACACGGTCGTTGATGGCGAGGTTGTGCCGGTTGGCCTCGGTAAAGCGCATCACTTCGCGCTTTTCCTGGGCGAATGCTTTGACCACACGGATGCCCGGGATCGTATCGGCCAGCACGTTGGTGATTTCCGACCAGATCCGGTCGATCTTCTCGAAGCCGTGGCGCAGCCGGTCGCGCACCAGATGGATCATCCACGCGATGAACGGCAGCGGCACCAGCGTGACGAGCGCCAGCCACGGGTTGATCGAGACCAGAATGATTGCCGTCATTGCGATCATCAGCACGTCGGTGGCGAAATCGAGCAGGTGCAACGACAGGAATACGCTGATCCGGTCGCTCTCAGAGCCGATGCGCGCCATCAGGTCGCCCGTGCGCTTGCCGCCGAAGTATTCGAGCGACAGCTTGAGCAGGTGATCATAGGTTGTCGTGCGCAGGTCGGCGCTGATGCGCTCGGACACGCGCGCTAGCAGGTAGGTGCGCGCCCAGCCCAGCACCCATGCCACCAACGCGGCGCCAAACAGGCCGGACAGGTAGAGCGTGACCAGGTGGTAGTCGACAGGTTGGCCGTTCTGGTATGGGATCAGCACCTTGTCCATCAAGGGCATCGTCAGATACGGCGGCACCAGGGTGGCGGCCGTGCCGATCAACAGCAGGGCGAAACCGGCCAGTAATTCCCACTGATACGGCCGGGCGAAGCGCCACAGGCGCAGCAGCGCCCAGGTGGAAGGGGGCTGTTCCAGCTCGCGGCTGCATTGCGGGCACGTGTCTTCGCCGGGTGGCAGCGGTGCCTTGCAGGTTGGGCAGACATCCGTGTCGGCTTGGGCGGGTTGGGTGCCTGCGGTCAGCGCGTTGCGGTGGGCGTCGAACATGTCGGCCAACCGCAGGGCGTTGGTGTTATGGCCCAGCGTGTAGCGCCAGCTCGCCAACCGGCGCTGGCCGTCGGACAGCTCCAGCGTGCCAACACCGGCGTGGTCGCTGTGGGCGAGCGTCATGCCGGGGGTGATGTCCCAGCTTTGCAAGTCCTTTTCACCAGGGGCCTGCCCGATCAGGCGACAGTTCGTAACAACCAGCCAGCCTTGGGTAAAATGCAGCCTTGCGTCCAAATCCAGCTGCAGCCCGGCCAGGACGGTTTCTTCTGGAGCGAGGCTTGAGCCGAGCGCGACACTCCAGGGTTCCTGAGCGCGGGCGATGGCACGAATGGATGATGCGGACGATGGGGAGAGCTGGGTCATCAATGGCGCAAAGAATTCAAAAAGCGCGTCCAAATGGCCCCAAAAACAGCCCAAAACGGGAAAAGGACGAACATAAATCAGGGCAAGAGTGCGGCGTCGCGTGTGTTGCGGCCTGCAAATTTTGCTCGCAAGTATACATAGCCACGCGAGCCAGGCGTTTTGTGCGCTGCACAATGCACTTCGGGCTCAAGACGTCAACGCCGACGCCGTTGTAACGTTATTGAAAGGTAACGGTTCGATTTCACGGGCCGACTTCACGCGTACATCGCCCCCTGCTTTCCAAGCAAATTCCATGAAGAAGAAGGACATTGAGATTCTCGATGTCATGTCGCTGCGCGGCCCGAATATGTGGACATATCGGCCAGTGCTGGAGGCATGGGTCGACATTGGTGAACTGGAAGACTTTCCTTCCAACACGATTCCGGGGTTTTACGAGCGCCTGTCGACCTGGCTGCCGACGCTGATCGAGCACCGTTGCAGCCCTGGTGTGCGCGGCGGCTTCCTGATGCGCTTGAAGGAAGGCACCTGGCCCGGTCATATCCTGGAACACGTCACCCTGGAGCTGCAGAACCTGGCCGGCATGCCGGGCGGTTTCGGCAAGGCACGCGAGACGCCGGTGCGCGGCGTCTACAAGGTGATCGTCCGTGCCTGGCATGAAGACGTGACCCGCGCCGCCCTGCTGGCTGCGCGTGATCTGGTCATGGCGGCCATTGAAGACCGCCCGTACGACGTGGATGCGGCCGTCGAAACGCTGCGGGATCTGGTGGACGACCACTGCCTCGGCCCCAGCACCGCCTGCATCGTCGATGCGGCGGATGATCGCAATATCCCGTCGATCCGCCTGTCGGACGGCAACCTCGTGCAGCTCGGTTACGGCGCACGCCAGCGTCGCATCTGGACGGCCGAGACCGACCGCACCAGCGCCATTGCCGAATCGATCTCGCGCGACAAGGACCTGACCAAGAGCCTGCTGCAATCGTGCGGCGTGCCGGTGCCCGAAGGCCGCATGGTCGACAGCGCCGAAGACGCCTGGGACGCGGCTGAGGACATCGGCGTGCCCGTGGTGGTCAAGCCGTACGACGGCAACCACGGCCGTGGCGTGTTCACGAACCTGATGACGCGCGAAGAGGTGGAAACCGCTTACGCCGTGGCCATCGAGGAAGGCAACGGCGTGATCGTCGAGCGCTTTATCTCCGGCAACGAACACCGCCTGTTGGTGGTCGGTGGCCGTGTGGCAGCGGCGGCGATGGGCGAAACCGCGTCGGTGGTCGGTGATGGCACCTCGACCATCGAAGAGCTGATTGCCTCGCAGATCAACTCCGACCCGCGCCGCGGCAACACAGAAGAACATCCGCTGAACTGCGTGCGTCTGGATTCTGCCGCGCGTCTGGAACTCAAGCGCCAGGGTTATGCCGATGGCAGTGCCGTGCCGCCTGCGGGCCGCAACGTGCTGATCCAGCGCAACGGCAACGTCGCCTTTGACGTGACCGATCGCGTGCACCCGAGCGTGGCTGCCCATGCGGCGCTGGCCGCACGGGTGGTGGGGCTCGATATTGCAGGCGTGGATCTGGTGGCCGATGACATCTCGCGCCCGCTGGACGCGCAGCGCGGTGCCATTGTGGAAGTCAACGCGGGGCCGGGTTTGCTGATGCATATCCGCCCGGCAGAAGGCGAGGCGCGCCCGGTGGGCCGCGCGATTGTCGATCACCTGTTCTCCCACAAAGACGGCACGCAGGACGACGGCCGCATCCCCATCGTCGGCATTACAGGCACCAACGGCAAGACGGTCGTCGCCAAGCTGGTTGCGCAATTGCTGCAACTGTCGGGCAAGCACACCGGCCTGGGCTGCAGCGATGGCCTGTATCTGGACCGCCGCCAGGTGGAGACGGGCAACAACCGGGGCGGCCACGGCGATCGCGCTGCGTGGGACGCCTGCCACCGCATCCTGATGAACCGTGCGGTGGAAGCCGCCGTGTTCGAGAGCGACAGCGGCATGATCCTCTCCCAGGGGTTGCCGTACGACCGCTGCCAGGTTGGCGTGGTCACCAACTTCGGCAAGCCTGACCACTTGGGCGACTTCTACGTCGAAGACGAAGACCGCATGGCCAGCGTCCTGCGTACGCAGATTGACGTGGTGCTGAAAAGCGGCGTGGGCGTGCTTAACGCCGCCGATGCGCGTCTGGTCGACATGGCCGAGCTGTGCGACGGCGACGTGATCTTCTTCGCGTTGTCAGGCGATCTGCCGGCCATCATCACGCACCGCGCTCAGGGCAAGCGGGCCGTGTTCGTGCGCGACGGCAAGGTGGTGCTCGCCACCGGCCCGACCGAGTTGGCGCTGGCTGATGTGTCGGCCATTCCGCTGACCTACGCCGGCCGGGTGCCATTCCAGCTTGAGAACGTGCTGGCTGCTGTGGCCACCGGCTGGGCGCTGGGTATTTCAAATGATCTGATGCGCGCCGGCATCGTCACGTTTGACGTGGGCCAGGTGGATGTGCCCGGCCGCTTTACGCTGTTCCAGTACAACGGCGCCACGATCGTGGTGGACGACGCGCACAACGCGTTGGCGCTGGAAGCCTTGGCTGCTGCGCTGGACAACTTCCCGGCCCAGCGCCGCTCAATCGTGTTCGGTGCCGGCCTGCAACGCCGCGATGAAGATCTGGTGGCGCAAGCCTCGGTCATCGGACGGACGTTCGATCGCGTGCTGTTGTGCGAAGACGCCAGCGTCAAACGCACCGATGCCCACTTCGAATCTCAAGCACGCGCGCTGCTCAAGCAAGGGCTGCAGGCAGGCGGGCGCGTGGCTGAGGTCGTTGTCGACGGAGGCAAGCGCCGGGATGCCGTAGATACGGCACTGTCGCAGCTCACGGCAGGCGACTTGCTGGTCCTGCAATGCGACGAGTGCGCGATCGAGGGCACCGTCGAGCAAGTACACCAGTGGATGGGCCGCGCGGAACACCGGGCCTGAGTCAGAAAGAACGCCCAAAGCACAACGGAAAGCTGATTGCATGGAAGTCTCTCGTATCCGGGCCTTGCGTGGCCCGAATCTCTGGTGTCGCCACACGGCCATTGAGGCCATCGTGGCCTGCTCGGATCAATCGCTCCTGCTGGCCGAACTGCCGGGCTTTGAAGACCGCCTGCGCGCGCGTTTTCCGGCCATCGGGCCGCTGCGGCCGGATGACGAAGCCAGCGCGCCGTCGATGGCGCACGCGCTGGAAGCCGCAGCGCTTGGCCTGCAGGCCGCCGCCGGTTGCCCAGTCACGTTCGGCCATACCGAGCCCACGCTCGAACCCGGCACGTACCAGGTGGTGGTCGAATACAGCGAAGAGGAGGTGGGGCGGCTGGCGTTCGAGCTGGCCGGCCAACTCTGCCTGGCCGCGCGCGACGACCAGCCGTTCGATCTTGATGAGGCGTTGCATCGGCTGCGCGATCTCGATGAAGACGTGCGCCTGGGCCCGAGCACCGGTTCCATCGTCTACGCCGCTGTGGCGCGCGGCATTCCATACCGCCGGCTGACGCAGGGCTCGATGGTGCAGTTCGGCTGGGGCAGCAAGCAGCGCCGCATTCAGGCGGCCGAGACCGACATGACCAGCGCGGTGGCCGAGTCCATCGCGCAGGACAAGGACCTGACGAAGACCCTGCTGCACGCGGCCGGTGTGCCGGTGCCGCTGGGCCGCTCCGTCACCAGCGCAGAACAAGCGTGGGAAGCCGCGCAGGAGATCCACGGCCCGGTCGTGGTCAAGCCGCGCGACGGCAACCAGGGCAAGGGCGTGGCGGTGCGCATCCGCACGCGCGAAGAAGTGATGACGGCCTACGAAGTGGCGGCCGACATTTCGTCCGACGTGATCGTCGAGCGCTACATTCCTGGCCATGATTTCCGCCTGCTCGTGGTGGGCAAGCATCTGGTGGCGGCCGCGCGCCGCGACCCGCCGCAAGTCATCGGCGACGGCAAGCACACGGTGCGCGAGCTGGTTGAAGAAGTGAACCGCGACCCGCGCCGGGGCGTTGGACATGCCACGTCGCTCACGAAAATCCGCTTTGACGATATTGCGCTGGCCACGCTTGCCAAGCAGGGCCTGAGCGCCGACGCGGTGCCGCCCAAAGGCACGCGCGTGGTGTTGCGCAACAACGCAAACCTTTCCACCGGCGGCACCGCCACCGACGTGACCGACGACGTCCACCCCGCCATTGCCGCGCGCGCCGTGGCGGCCGCGCAGATGGTCGGGCTCGACATCTGCGGTGTGGATGCGGTGTGCGAAACGATGCTCAAGCCGTTCGAGGAGCAAGCCGGCGGCATTGTGGAAGTCAACGCCGCGCCGGGCCTGCGCATGCACCTGCAGCCGTCTTACGGCAAGGGCCGTGCCGTGGGCGAAGCCATCGTCTCGACAATGTTTGCCGATGGCGACGATGGCCGCATTCCTGTGGTGGCGGTTTCCGGCACCAACGGCAAGACGACGACGGTGCGCCTGATCACCCATCTGCTGGCCACCAGTGGCCTGCGCATGGGCATGACCGGCACCGATGGTGTGTACATCCAGGGCCAGCGCATTGACACCGGCGATTGCAGCGGCCCGCGCAGCGCGCGCAATGTGCTGCTGCATCCGGACGTGGACGCCGCCGTGTTTGAAACCGCGCGCGGCGGCCTGCTGCGCGAAGGCCTGGCCTTCGACCGCTGCGATGTGGCTGTGGTCACCAACGTGGGCGAAGGCGACCACCTGGGCCTGAACTACATCAGCACGGTCGAAGATCTGGCCGTGCTCAAGAGCGTGATCGTGCAGAACGTGGCGCCGAAGGGCATGGCGGTGCTGAACGCCGCCGACCCGATGGTTGCGCGCATGGCCGATGCCTGCCCCGGTTCGATCACGTTCTTCGCACACGATGTGGGCTTGCCAACCATGGCGCTGCATCGCGCGCAGGGCAAGCGTGTGGTGTTTGTCGACAGCGCAGAGATTGTGGCGACCGAAGGTGCCAACGAAACGCGCATCGCGCTGGCCGATATTCCGCTCACACGCAACGGCACCATCGGCTTCCAGGTCGAGAATGCAATGTCGTCGATTGCCGCCGCGTGGGCGCTTGGCATCGACTGGGCGGTAATCCGTCGCGGGCTGGCTACGTTTGTGAACGATGCTGCAACGGCGCCGGGCCGCTTCAACCTGTTCGACTACAAGGGCGCCACGCTCATCGCCGACTACGGCCACAACCCGGATGCCATCCAGGCGCTGTGCAACGCCGTGGCGACCATGCCGGCACAGCGCCGCATGGTGGTGATCAGCGGTGCGGGCGACCGCCGTGATGAGGACATCCGCAAGCAGACGCAGATTCTTGGCGACGTGTTTGATGACGTGGTGCTGTACGAAGACCAGTGCCAGCGTGGGCGTGAAGATGGTGAAGTGCTGGCGCTGCTGCGGGAGGGGTTGCAGGGCGCTCAGCGGACCAGTCGCATTGAAGAAATCCGCGGAGAGTTTCTTGCCATCGATACGGCGTTGGGGCGGTTGCAGTCTGGTGATCTTTGCCTGATTTTGATCGATCAGGTGGAAGAGGCGCTGGAGCATATTGCCAAGCGGGTGGCTGAGTAAATTGAAGCCCCGGTGGATGGGGTTCGCCGGGGTTGGTTTTTTGTGGTTCATCCTTGTTTCGTTCCCTGCCGGGACCGACGAAAGGCGCGCCCGGGATGGCGACTTCCCCTTGAATTTGTGTGAGCGTGCGGGGAAGGAGGCAAACTCGCTGCGCTCAGACAAGCCTCCTTCCTTGATCCGCCCGCTCACAAAAATTCAAGGCGCCATCAAGGGCTTAATGTCAAAAGAAAAGGCCAACCCATCGCGCGGTTGGCCTTTGTCGTTTTGGCTGGCGCCCCGGTGGTCTGGCCGTTGCTTTGCTTTTGACTTTCCCTGCCCTATGCGGCGCCTTGAATTTCTGTTGCAAGGAGGAAAAAGGAAGGGAAACTGTTTGAGCGCAGCGAGTTTTTCCCTTCCCCTCATTGCGACAGAAATTCAAGGAGTGGGTCGCCGCATCGGGCGCGCTTTTCTTTGCTTACTTTCTTTGGCAAGACAAAGAAAGTGAGTCAGCCCCGGCAGGGGATGAAACAAGGGATGCACCACCAACAAAAAAAACAGAAAAAACCGCGCCCCAACAACTCCAACACCATGCCCTATGATGACGCCTCCCCCTAGTCCCCTCGCCATCATGACCAACCCCACCACGCTCGCCCCAGTCGAACTGGCGAAGTCTTACCGCCTGCTGAACCACGGCCCGACCACACTGGTCACGAGCGCCCACAACGGCGTGCGCAACGTCATGGCTGCCGCCTGGGCAATGCCACTCGACTTCGACCCGCCCAAGGTGCTCGTCGTGGTTGACAGCCGCACGCTCACGCGCGAGCTGATTGAGGCTTCCGGCGTATTCGCGCTGAACATCCCCACCCGGGCCATCGCCGAGACCACGCTCGCGGTGGGCACGCTCTCGGGCCGCGACGGCGACAAGTTCGATGCGCTCGGCCTTGCCACCATGCCCGCCCGCACAATCGACGTGCCGTTGGTGGCAGGCTGCGCAGGATGGCTGGAATGCCGCGTCATTCCTGAGCCGCACAACGAGAAGCGCTACGACCTCTTCATCGCTGAAGTGACTGCCGCCTGGGCAGACCCCGCGCTGTTCAGCAATGGCCGTTGGCACTTTACCGATGCGGGCAGCAAGACCGTGCATTACCTTGCAGGCGGCGCCTTCTTTGAAACGGGAGATGCATTTAACGTGGAGGCCAAACAGCCATGAGCGACATCGCAATCCGCCCGTTGATGGATGAGGATGCCGAAGCGTTCAGAGCGCTGCGGTTAAAGGCGATTCAGGATGCGCCTGCCGCCATCTGGCCCACGTACGATGAAGAGTCGGGGCGCACGCTGGAGGAGACGCGCAACCGCGTTCGCAAGACCGATCACCAGATCGTATTCGGTGCGTTTGCGGGCCCCGCACTGATTGGCATTGCTGGATTGCGCCGGGAGCCGCTCGCGCAGGTTGCCCACAAAGCCGTGTTGTGGGGTGTGTTTGTCGACCCTGCGCACCGGCGCGGCGGTATTGCAGGTCGTCTGCTGGATGCGGCGATCGCGCATGCGCGCACGGAGCGCGTGTTGCAGATCCAGTTGTGCGTGAACGCCGAAAACCCGCGTGCGCAAGCGCTGTATCGCAACGCGGGTTTTGAAACCTTCGGCGTCGAGCGCCGCGCCATGCGTGTCGATGATCGTTTCTACGATGAACAACACATGGCGCTGCGGCTCGATGCCTGAACCGTCAGGCGCACGCCATCAGGTTGGCCACACCCTGAGTGGCTTGCGCGCGGATGCTTGCCACATCCAACCCACACACCACACCCTCATCCACCACCACGCGCCCGCCGATGATGCTGGTGCGCACGGTGATGGGCTCGCCAGCCACCACGGGCGCGAGCGCCAGATCGTGGAAGCCATAGAAGCGCGGGTGGTTGGTGTCGTAGAGCACCAGATCGGCCGCTTGCCCGATCTGCAGCGTGCCGACTTCACTCAAACCGAGCACGCGTGCGCCGCCAGCGGTGGCCCAGTGGATCACGTCTTCGGCGGTGGTGGCGCTGGCGCCTTGGGCGGCGCGGTGGATCAGCCAGGCAGTGTTGACCTCGCCGGTCATGCTGCCCGATTCGTTTGATGCCACGCCGTCCACCCCTAATGACACCGGCACACCGGCTGCCGCCAGTTGCGGCACCGGTGCGATGCCGCTGCCCAGCCGGCTGTTGCTGACCGGGCAGTGCGCGATGCCGCTGCCCGTTTGCGCCAGCATGCGGATCTCCGACGGTTGCAGGTGCACAAGGTGCGCAAACCAGACGTCAGGCCCCAGCCACTCGTGCTCGGCCACAAACTCCACCGGCAGGCAGTTGTATTTCTCGCGGCAAAAGCGCACGTAGTTGTCGGTTTCAGACAGGTGCGTGTGCATGCGCAGGTTCATGCTGCGCGCGGCATGCGCCAGCTCCACCAGCAATGCCGGCGGCAGTGAGAACGTGGGCGTGGTCGGCGCCACCACCACACGGCGCATCGCGTCAGGGGCGTCATCGTGATAGCGATGTTTGAGCCGTTCAATGTCGGCCAGCATCTGGTCGAGCGTCTCAGGTTGCAGCGCCGTCTTCGAGAAGCCCGGATGACTGTTGGCCGATTCGATTGCGCCGCCGCGGCACAGCACAAAGCGCATGCCGAATTCATCGGCCACGTCGAACAGCATATCGCCCGACTCGGTGCTGCCGCTGGCGTGATAGAGGTAGTGGTGGTCGGCACACGTGGTGGCGCCCGACAGCAGCAGTTCTGCCATGCCCAGGCGCGCGGCGGTGCGCATCAGTTCCGGCGTGAACAGCGGCAGGCGCGGATATGGCACGCTGGCCAGCCAGCCTTGCAAGTCCTGGTTCATGCCTTCCGGCACGGCTTTGAGCAGGTTCTGGAACAGGTGATGGTGCGTGTTGATCCAGCCGGGGTAGACGATGCAGTCGCGGGCGTCGATCACGCGCTCGCCGGGGCGGGGCGTGAGATCGGTGCCCATCTCGGCAATGCGGCCGCCGGCGATGCGGATATCGATGGCCCCGGCGCGCGCCGCGTCGCCGCGCAGGCCAGTCATGACGGCCATCGGGCAGCGGATGAGGATGTCTTGAGGCGTGTTGTGCATGAGGGTTTCCGATGAAGAATCAGGCGCGGCCGGCAGTGCGCACGACGGATGCTGGCACGTGCTCCTCTTCCGTGCCGTTGAGCAGCAGGTTCAGCCCCACCGACACCAGGCAGGCGATCACCACCCCGCTGTGCAGGAACGGTTGCGACCAGTCGGGCATCTGCTTGAGCAGCGCCGGGGCGAGCACCGGCACCAGCGCGGCAGCAATCGTGAAGCCCACGATCAGCACGTTGTAGCGGTTCTCTTCGTAGTCCACGCGGGCGAGCGTCTGGATGCCCGCGGCGGCCACCACACCAAACATGGCGATGCCGGCGCCGCCCAGTGCAGCCGGTGGCGTGGTGGCAATCACGGCGCCTGCCTTGGGTACCAGTGCAACCAGGCACATCAGTACGCCGCTCACGGCCACCACCCAGCGGCTGCGCACGCCGGTGAGCACCACCAGCCCAACGTTCTCCATGAAGGCGATGAACGGGAAGGCCGCGAACATGCCGGCAATGGCACTGGCCAAGCCGTTGGCGCGCAGGCCGTTGATGGCTTCTTCCTCGTGGATGGGCTTCTCGACAATATCGCCGATGGCCAGGAACAGGCCCATCGATTCCACCATTTGCACGATCATCACCACGATCATGGTCAGCGCCGGCACCAGGGCAAAGATGGGCATCCCGAAGTGGAACGGCACCGGCAGCGTTGCCCAGGGGGCTTCTGCCACGCCATGAAAGCTGCCCATGCCCAGCGCGTAGCCAAGCAGCGAGCCGACGATCATGCCGATCAGCACGGCAAGGTTGCGCAACAGCGGGCTGCCGAAACGGTTGATGAGAAGGATGGTGAGCACCACGACGACGGCCACCGTCAGGTACAGCGGCGCACCGAAGTTGGGGGCATTGCGCCCGCCGCCCACCCAGTCATAAGCAACCGGAAAGAGCTGCAGGCCGATGACGGTCACGATGCAGCCCGTGACCACCGGTGGAAAAAATCGCCGCAGCCGCCCCACCAGCGGTGCGGCGAGCAGCGTAAACAGGCCGGCCGTAATGACCGCACCGCACACGCCCGCGAAACCTACGGCAGGGTTGGTGCCGATGGCAATCACCGGCCCCACGCTGCTGAACGCGACCCCTTGCAGGATCGGCAACCGTACCCCGAACTTCCAGAACCCGATGGTCTGCAACAGTGTGGCGATGCCCGAGCAGAACAACGTGGTGCTGATGAGGACAATGGTGTCCGCCTGCGACATCTTGAGCGCCGATGCAATGATCAGCGGCACCGCGATGGCGCCGATGTACGACACCGCCATATGCTGCAAGCCCAACGTCAACATCTGTCGGGTCGAGAGAATCTGGTCGACCGGGTGTACGGCTGTTGTCATGGTTGTCTCCTTTCGTTGTCATGCCCGGGGCGTGCCATGGGCCGCCCACAGGTCAGGGGGATGTCATGGCATGCTCACGCCGCCAGACACGCGTTGAAACCGTCCTGCAGGGCTGCGCGATCGAGGTGGCGGCCGATGAAGACGATCTTGCTGCTGCGCGCTTCACTGCCCCAGGGCTGTGTTGCGCGAAAGTCAATGAGGCTGTGCACGCCCTGCAGCACATAGCGCTGCGCCTGGCCCTGCACGGCCAGGATGCCCTTCATGCGGTACAGCGTTTCGGCCTGTTCGGTGCGCAGGGTTTCGATCCAGGTGTGAAAGCGGGCGAGGTCCACGTCGGCCGGCACATCAAAGCCCACGGAGCTGACGCTCGGATCGTGCTGGTGGTCGGGCTCATGTTCATGTTCATGCGCGTGGGCGTGGTCATTGCCGTGAGCATGATCATGATCGTGATGCTCGCCATGGCCAGCATCCGCGCCGATCTCCAGCAGCTTCTGCGTGGCCTCGAATGCGCCCACGCCGATGATCTTGTTCAGGTCGATCTCGGCATAGCTGGAGGTGACGATGCCGGCCGTGGCGTTCAGCCCGCGGATGCGCCCGCGCAGTGCGGCAACGGCATCGTCGTCCACCAGATCCACCTTGTTGATGACGATGCGGTCTGCGCAGACGATCTGATCGACGGCCTGATTGTCGACGCCGTCCAGCTGCAGGTCGTCCAGGTGTGCGCAGATGTGCTTGGCATCGACCATGGTGACGATGGCATCCAGCTCCACATGCTCAGCAATCGGGTCGTCGATGAAGAACGACTGCGCGACCGGATACGGATCGGCCAGGCCGCTGGTTTCCACCAGGATGTGGTCGAGCCGCTCCGGGCGTGCCACGAGCTGGCGCACGATGCGCACGAGGTCTTCGCGCACTTCGGCTGTACAGCACACGCAGCCGTTGACCATCTCGTAGATCTCTTCGTTCTCAGAGGCCATCACCAGGCCGCCGTCGATACCGACCTCGCCGAATTCGTTTTCGATCACGGCGATCTTGCGCCCGTGGTTCTCACGCAGGATGAAGTTGAGCAGCGTGGTTTTGCCTGCGCCCAGGAAGCCGGTCAGGATGGTGACCGGGATCTTGGTGTTCGGGCCGGGCAAATGGGCGTGCAGGTTTGCGTGCGAGGTCATGCGATCTCCTTGTCAATCGTGGGTGGGGTACGGACTAAGGTTGGTAAGGCGTGTTCGCCCCAGCGCAGGGCGGTGCCGGCATCGAGCCCGAAAAGGTCGAGTACGCGGCCGAGGGTGTGGTCGATCATGTCGTCCAACGTATTGGGGCGCGCATAGAAGGCCGGCACCGGCGGGGCGACGATGGCGCCCATCTCCGTGACGGCCTGCATGTTGCGCAGATGTGCCAGCGTGAATGGCGTCTCGCGCGCCATCAGAACCAGCGGGCGGCGCTCCTTGAGCGTGACGTCCGCCGCGCGTGTGAGCAGCGTCGACGAAACGCCGGTGGCGATCTCCGCCAGCGATTTCATCGAGCACGGCGCCACGATCATGCCGAGCGCGCGAAACGATCCGCTGGCAATGCCGGCGGCCATGTCGTCTGCACGGTGGTAGTGCGTAGCGCGGCCGATCACGTCGGCCAGCTTGTACGGCGTTTCGTGCGTCATCGTCAGCAGGGCAGACCGTGTGACGACGAGGTGCGTCTCCACCTCCAGCGCCCGCAGCAGTTCCAGCAGGCGCACGCCGTAGATGAAGCCCGATGCGCCGCTGATGCCGACCACCATGCGCGGGGGCGTCACAGGTCGAAGCTGCTGAACGTGGCGCGCATTCATGACTGCACTCCGGCTTTGACGAGAATCTCGCTTGCCCGCGCAATGACCGCCGGATCGATGCGCGCGCGGATGCCCTCGAAGCTGGCGCCGCGTGTGGCGTCGATACCCATGCGCGAGGTGGTGCCGTGCACCGACGACGATGGATCGAGCGGGCTGCCCGGCAGGCCATCGATCATGAACAGATCCTGATGCGGCTGAAAATGCGTGGCCATGGCCCACAGCACCTGTTCGTCCTGCTGCAGATCGATGTCTGAGTCCACGGCAATCACGGTCTTGAGGTATGGGTCCCAGCCGAGCAGGGCCAGCATGATCTGACGTGCCTCGCCGTCGCGCGTGGGGTTGAGCGCCACGTAGCAGTGGAAGTGCGTGCCCGAGTTGGGGTAGTGCAGCGCCGTGACCGATGGGAAGCGCGCCTTGAGCTTCTCGCTCATCTCGGCTTCGCGCGGCAGGCGGGCCAACGTGAGGTGCTCGGCGTACTGGCCGCCCACCACGTCGACCAGCCACGCATCGCGCCGGCGCATCAGCGAATCGATGCGCAGCACGTTGTTAGTGGAGCGATCCGACGAATAGCCGGTGAACTCGCCGAACGGGCCTTCTTCCGCATAGGCTGCCGGGTCGATGGTGCCTTCCAGCACGAACTCCGCCGCCGCCGGCACGCCGATGCCGTAGCGCGGCGTGCGGACGATATCGAGCGGCGCGCCCAGCAGGCCCCCGGCCACGGCACGCTCATCGGCGCCGAAGGGCAGGCGCGCGGCGGCGGCCAGCATGAACAGCGGATGCGCGCCCACCACCATGGCCACGCGCAGCACGTCGCCACGCTCGCGTGCGGTCTGCAGCATGCGCCACAAGTGCCCGCGCGAGTGCAGGCTGGTGGCCAGCGCATTGCGTGCGTGGCGCATCGAGCGGTGATAGCTCATGTTCGACACGCCTGTCACCGGGTCCTCAGCCACGATGATGGCGTTGGTGATGTAGGGTGCGCGGTCGCTCTCGAAATGCTTGATCATCGGCAGCAGTGCAACGTCCACCGCATCGCCCTCGATCACCTCGTCGGTGATGGGCCCTTGCGAAACGACACGCGGTGCGATGGGGGCATTGGCACGCGCCTGAAAGGCGTCGTGCAGTTGCGGCGGCGACACGTCAAACAACCGTGCCAACCGTGTGCGCGAGGCAAAGACATTGGTGACCAGTGGCACCTGCAGGCCGCTGACCTGCTCGCAGACCAGCATGGGGTTGCGGTTGCGCGCAGCAAGCTGATCGATGACGGCCGTGACATCCTGATCGGCGCAGATGCCGTTGTGCAGGGTCAGCACATCTTCCGGATACAGCTCGCGATAGAGATTGGCGAAGACGTGGAAATCCTGGCCTTCGCCAAGCCGGGTCATGCTCATGGCACACCTCGCTAGAGGCGGGCGCCCAACACCACAGAGGCGCGGCGCCCGCGGGATCGGCACTCAGGCCGCTTCTGCTGTCTGGACGTAGGTCGACTTCAGGCGCAGTTCTGCCTCGGCCAAGTCCTTGGGCGGCTTGGTAGGCTCGATGCCGACCAGTCGCGCAATGTTGTTGCCCAGATAGTCTTCAAGGTGGTCTTCATCAATGCCCAGCCCTTGCGGCGGCGCCGAGCACAGCACCTCCAGCTCGCGCAGCCACATGCCGGGCTCGTTGGGCGGCGAATCGGTGCCAAAGACGATCTTGTCGCGCGGCAACTGCTTCGCAAATTCAACGATGCGCGACTGGAAGCACCAGCCCGATTCGCAGTACACGTTGGGCGTATCCATCGCCATCCAGAACGCCTCGAACGAGTAGTTACCGCCGGTCTGGATACCGAAGTGGCCAATGATGAAGTTCACCATCGGGAACTCGCGGATGATCGGGTAGAACATCGTCGGGATGGTGTACGGGCCGTCGCCGGTGTGGATCAGCACCACGATGTTGTACTTGGCGCAAACCTTCATGGCCGGGCGCAGCCAGTCCAGCGCGCGGTCGGGGCGGTAGCCGTGCATGTTGGCGTGCAGCTTGACCATCTTGAAGCCGTATTCCTTGATGTGGAATTCCAGCTCCGCCGCGCCGTTCTCTGGGCCCCAGCGCGGGTTGTAGGTGAAGTTGCCGATGAAGCGGTCGGGGTACTTCTGCGTGAGTTCGGCGATGTACGCCATGTAGTCGCGAATGCCTTCGCGGCCACGGCGGTTGCCGTCGCGGTAGCCGGTGTTGCCCGGCGGCGGTTGGATGAAACCCATGCCGATGCGGCGCGGCTTGCCGTTGATCATGTAGGGGCCGTCCATCAACTGGATCATGCGCTCGCCGTTGAACGGCGTGCCGGTGTGGCGCCACGCCTCGTCAACGAGGTTGGTCGGGTGCAGATGGGTATCGATAATCATGTGTGCGCTCCGTGCGTTCTGCGGTGGCTCAGGCGGCAGCCAGCGCGCGCTGCGCTTCGGCTTCGGCCACGGTCTTGGGCGGACGGGTCGGCTCCAAGCCGATCATGCGGGCGATGTTGTTGCCCAGGTAATCCTCGAGCGTGTCTTCATCGAGGTTCAGACCCTGCGGCGGGTCCATGCACAGCACCTCCAGCAGACGCAGCCACATGCCGGGCTCGTTGGGTGGCGTGTCGGTACCGAACAGGATTTTGTGCTTGGGCAGCACCTTGGCAAATTCAACAATGCGCGACTGCAGGCACCAGCCCGATTCGCAGTACACGTTGGGCAGCTCCATGGCCCACTGCATCGGCTCGAACACGTACACGCCGCCGGTCTGCACACCGAAGTGCGCCATGATGAAATCGACGTTGGGGAAGCGCTTGATCATCGGAATCCATTCCGACGGGATGCTGTAAGGGCCGTCTCCGGTGTGCAGCTTGACGGGCACGCCCAGCTCGGCGCATTTCTCAAAGGCCGGCATCACCCAGTCCAGCGCGCGGTCGGGCCGGTAGGCGTGCATGTTGGCCTGCATCTGGACCATCTTGAAACCGTGCTCTTTGACGTAGCGCTCGATGGCTTCCACGCCGTTCTGCACGCCGCAGCGCGGGTTGTAGACGAAGCAGCCGATGAAGCGGTCGGGGTACGTCTGCACCATCTTGAGCGTGTACGCCATGTAGGCGTCGATGGATTCGCGGCCCGAAAGCTCGCCGTCTGTCCACGTATAGATGGTGTTGCCCTGCGGCGGCTGGATGAAGGCCTTGTCGATACGGCGCGGCTTGCCGTTGATCATGTAGGGGCCGTCCATCATTTCGAGCAGGCGCTCGCCGGTAAAGGGGTCGCCGTCGTGCCACCACGCGAGGTCCACCAGGTCGGTGGGGTAGCAGCTGATGTCGATGATCATCGTTGGATCTCCTGATGACTGGGAGGAAGCGCGTGATGGCTTCCCGGTGAGGGCAGGCACGTCCTGCAGCGCGGCGCTCTTTGCTAGGCGTGTGCCTTCCCCTCGCCGGATCGCGTGATGCCGGATGCGTGCTGCTTGGGGCGCAGTATCGGAGTCAGGGCCGGGGGCCGGCCAATACTATTTGGCGGCGGTCTTGATACGTTGCCGATATCGGCAAGTCGGTAGGAAGGCGGCGGGCGCTCAGCCGCCCAGCGTGTCGCGCGCGAGTTGTTGCACTGCGTTCACCACCGCCTGTGCGCGCTGGCCCTGGCCGCGTTGCCACACGGCATACAGGTTGTAGTGCGCCGGGATGGCCACATCGGTCAGTTGCACGAGGCGCCCATGCTGCAGCGCGTCGGCGGCCAGCAGCCCGCGCACCAGCGCCACGCCCACACCGGACTCAGCCGCGGCAACCATGTTGGCCGCGTTGTCAAAAGCGGCCACCACGGCGGGTTCCAGCGGCTCTTGCGCGGCCGCATCCAGCCAGGGAATCCACGAGCGCCGCGTGTAGCCCAGCAGCGGCAGTGTCATCACCGCCGAGGGTGCCAGCGGCACCTGTACGCCATGCCGCTCCAGCAGGGCGGGTGCCGCCACGGCGGTGACGTGATCGCCGCAGATCAGGGTCAGCTCGCAGTCATCCCATTCGCCATAGCCGTAGCGCAGCGACACATCCACACGCTCGAACGAGGGCCGCTCGCCGCGCGTGGTGGACAGGAACATCACCTGATACCCCGGCAGTGCCCCCAGCAACTGCGGCAGCCGCGCGTTGAGCCAGCCCTGTGCCAGTTCGCTGTCAACGTCGACGATGAGCGTTTGCGGCACGTGCCGGTTGCGCACGGAAGACAGTGCCCGGTCCACCTGCCCGAAGCCATCCGTGAGCATGCTGGCGAAGAGCTGGCCGGCGTCTGTCAGCACGATGCCGCCGGCCTCGCGCACGAACAGCGGCTGGCCGATGAACTCCTCCAGCGAGCGAATCTGCTGGCTGATGGCGCTGTGCGTCAGGTCCAGTTGCTGCGCGGCCTTGGTAAAGCTGCCGGTGCGTGCAGCCTGCAGGAAGGCATGCATCGACTGGATCGACGGATAACGCTTGTACATGGCAGCCCTTACTTACCTGTTAGTTCGACTTACACGGGTTGGCAGAAATCGTCGCTGGCGGGGCACCGGGGCGCGGCTTCATATTGCAGCCAGGAGCGGCCGCACAAGATGGCCAGGTTTCTGGAGGAAACAATGATGACCGACATTCTGATCAATGGCACCCCCCATGCGCTGCACGATGCCGACGCTGACATGCCCCTGCTGTGGGTACTGCGCGACCGGCTCAAGCTGACTGGCACCAAGTTTGGCTGCGGCGGCGGCTTCTGCGGGGCCTGCACGGTCCACCTGGATGGCGCGCCGATCCGCGCGTGCATCACACCGGCATCGGTCGCTGCCGGGCACAAGATCACCACCATCGAAGGGCTGTCGAAAGACGGCACCCACCCGCTGCAGCGTGCCTGGGTGGCTGAGGACGTGCCGCAGTGCGGCTACTGTCAGTCGGGGCAGATCATGTCCGCAGCCGCGCTGCTGGCGTCTGGTGGCCCCGTCAATGACGCGGCCATCACCCATGCCATGGCCGGCAACATCTGCCGCTGCGGCACCTACGGGCGCATCCGCCAGGCCATCAAGCGCGCCGCTGACGAGCGAGGCAAGGCATGAACGCGCTGCATGAATTGCCTGCACCGATGCTCGACGCTCCATCCCGCCGCCGCTTCCTGCGGCAAAGCGCGCTGCTAACAGCAGGGCTGGCAGTCGGCTTTCGCCTGCCGGATGCGCTGGCCGCCAGCCAGGATGCCGCCGCGGGCGAGTTTGAACCCAACGCCTGGGTGCGCGTGCTGGCCGACAACACGGTCAAGATCGTCGTCCACAAGCATGACTCCGGCACCGGCACGCAAACGGCCCTGGCCGCCTGCGTGGCGGAAGAGCTGGATGTGGACCCGATGCGCATCGCCGTCATTACGCCCGAACACCCGTTCTTTCAGGACTACATCCACCCGATCTGGAAGGTGTATTCCACCGGTGGCAGCACCAGCGTGTCGCTTGAATATGCGCGGCTGCGGCAGGCTGGCGCCACGGCGCGCGCGATGCTCGTGAGCGCGGCCGCGCAGCATTGGGGCGTGCCGGTTGCCAACTGCAGCACAGCGGATGGCACCGTCATCTGCGCCGACGGCCGCAAGGCCACCTACGGCGAACTGGCCGACGCCGCAGGCCGCTTGCCCGCGCCTGCCAACGTCGCGCTCAAGAACCCGGCGGATTTCAAATACATCGGCAAGCTGCGCCACAAGCGCGATGCGCTGGCCAAGGCCACGGGCCGTTTCCAATACGGTATCGACGTGGCATTGCCCGGCATGCTGGTGGCGGTGGTGCAGCGCGCGCCCATGCCTGGCGCACGTGTGCGGCATATCGATAGCACCGGTGCGCTGAAGGTGCGCGGCGTGCGGCAAGTCATCATGATTCCGCTGCGGTCTGACGTGCTGGGCGGCAACCAGGAAGGCGTGGCCGTGCTGGCCGACGACTACTGGGCAGCCAACAGGGGCCGCGCCGCACTCAAGGTCGAGTGGGACGACAGCGCCTTCGCCGATTTTGACAGCGGGCATGTTGCCGAGCATCAGGCCGCGTGGCTCGCCAGCGGCAAGGCCCGCGTGGTGCACACCGTCCAGGCGGGCAACACGGACGTGGCGATCGTGCACGGCGCAAAGCGCATCAGCGCGGCCTACCGCATGCCCTACAAGCAGCAGAACCCACTGGAGCCCGTCAATATCACCGCGTGGCTCAAGGACGGAACGATTCAGTACTGGGGCGGCATCCAGGTGCCCTCCACCGCGATGGAAGCGGCCGAGACGATCTGCGGCCTGCCGCGCGACAAGGTGGTGCTGCACGAGATGGTGTCGGGCGGCAGCTTTGGCGCACGCGAGAGCAAGTACTGGCTGTTCGAGGTGAGCTACCTCGCCAAGAAGACCGGCGTGCCGGTCAAGCTGATGAACAGCCGCGAAGACGAGATGCGCGCGCTGTACGGCCACCCTGCCACGTATCACCAGCTCGACGGCGCGCTCGATGCGCAGGGCCGGCTGGACGCGCTGCGCATCCGCGCGGTGTCGCCGGCCTCGCCCGAGCAGTGGGAGCCCGGTTACTTCGATCGCCCCGACCGCATGGACTACAGCACCACCGAGGCCATCTCGAAGTGGGATTTTCCCTACCGCGCCAACCACATGGACATCGGCTGGGTGCGCCACGAAACGGGCATCCCGACGGGCTGGTACCGGGCCGTCAGCTTCATCCCCAACGTATTCGCCACCGAGAGCTTCATGGACGAGCTGGCCGTGGCGGCCAAGCGTGATCCGTTGGATTTTCGTGTTGCGCATATGGCCGACCGGCCGCGCCATGTGGAGGTGCTGCGCACCGCCGCGCAGCGCGCCGGGTGGGGCAAGACTGCGCATGGGCATGCGCTGGGCGTGGCCACGCACCAGGCCTATGACAGCTACATCGCCGTGGTGGCACAGGTGGCGCGCAAGGATGGCCGCGTGGTGGTGGAAAAGCTCACCTGCGTGGCGGATGTTGGCTTGGCCGTCTCGCGCACCGGCGTGGAAGAGCAGCTCTATGGCGGCCTGATGTGGGGCCTCGGCCATGCGCTGTTCGACCGTATCGACATCCAGGGCGGCGCCGTCCGGCAGAGCAACTTCCACGACTACCCGGTGATGCGCATGTCTGACATGCCCGCCATCGAGATCGTTATCGTGGACGGCAACCGCGACAAGCCCGGCGGTGTGGGCGAGCTGGCCAACCCGCCGGTGGCGCCGGCCATTGCCAACGCCATCTTCCGCCTGACTGGCAAGCGCCAGCGCGAGACGCCGTTCAAGCTCGACTTGCAGGGCTAGCGCGCATCGTGGACATCCGCCTGCTGCGTTACTTCTCGGTACTGGCCGACGAGCTGCATTTCGGGCGAGCGGCGGCGCGCCTGTTCATGTCCCAGCCGCCGCTGAGCCAGCAGATTCGCCTGCTGGAAGACGAGATCGGCACGCCGCTGTTCATCCGCAGCCACCATCGCGTGGAACTGACGGCGGCCGGACGTACGTTGAAAGAGCAGGCACCGCTGGTGTTTGAGCAGCTCAACCGCGCGCTGGACCTCACGCGGCAGGCGGGCCGTGGGCAAGTCGGCGAGCTGGAAATCGGCATGATCAGCTCGGTGATGGTGGGGCTGCTGCCCGAAGCGCTGCGCCAGTTTCGAGAGCGCTATCCGGGCGTCGAATGGCGCCTGAAGGAGATGACGCCCGCCGCGCAGGTGGCGGCACTCAAGGAACGGCGTATCGATGCGTGCATCTTTCGTCTGGGCCACGAAGATCCGGCCGTGCGCAGCGAACTGCTGCAGCACGAGCCGATCGTGATGGCGCTGCCCGCTACGCACCGGTTGGCCGGGCAGGCCAGTCTGCCGCTTGGCGACTTTGCGGGCGAGCCGTTCGTTGCGTTCGAGTCCAGGCGCTCGCGCTTTGCCGACCACCTGATGCATCTGTGCATCCAGGCTGGCTTCGCACCGCTGGTGCGCCAGCAAGTGACCGAGGTGCAGACGCTGCTGGCGTTGGTGGGTGCGGGTTTTGGTGTGGCGCTGCTGCCCGGCTCCACGGCCAACCTGGCGCCGCCGGGCGTGGTCTTCCGGCCGCTGGAGCCCGCGCTGCCGACCGTGCCGCTGTATGTGCATTACCGGGTGGACGACACATCGCCGGTGCTCAAGGCCTTTCTGGAAACGCTGCGAGAGGTCAGCGCGGGTGCCGATGCCGCAGCTGTCGAACCTCAGCCCGCGCTGGTCAGCCGATAGTCGGTTGGCCGCATGCCCGTCCACTTGCGGAAGGCGCGATGAAACGCGCTCGGCTCCGCAAAGCCCACCGCCGCAGCAATGTCGGCAATCGTGCGGCGCGTGTCCTGCAACTGGCCGATGGCGATGTCGCGCCGCAAATCATCCTTGATCGACTGGTACGTGTGGCCCTCCAGCTTCAGGCGGCGGCGCATGGTCGCTTCGGCCACGTTCAGCTTGAGCGCCATCGCGTGTGATGCGGGCCAGCTTGCCACCGGCAGATTGCGCAGCGTCTTGCGCACGCGCGCCGCAAATGAATCGGGGTTGCGGTACTTGACGATGAAGCTGCCGGGCGCATCGCGCAGGAACGTCTTGATGGAGGCGGCGGTCTGGATGACCGGCAGGTCAAGAAAAGCAGGTGAGAGATCGACGTATGACGCGTCGTGTTTGAATGCCATGTCGTCGCAGAACATCAGGCGGTATTCCTGCGCGTCTTGCGGCGCCGCACACCGGAAGCGCGCCGCAATGAGCGGAATGCGCCGCCCCACCAGCCAGCAGACCAGGCCGTAGACCATGATGAGCCACGTGGCATAGGTGAACATGGGCGGCACGCGCGTGCCCGTGCGGTGCACGAACACCAGCCGCACGCGCTGCGCATCTTCTTCAATCTGCACATGCAGATCATCGAGCACCAGCCGCAAGAAACCCGTGGCCCGCGCAAGTGCCTGCCGCCCGGTGCGCGCGGTGAGCGCCGCCTGCGTCATCGTCACGAAGCTGCCCCAGCGCATGGGGTGTGCATCCTGCCCGAAGAACTCGTCGTCCATGGCCTGCGCAATGCCTGCCCACAGCGCGCCGTACTGCGCTGACGATACGCGGCTGCGCGGCTGCGCCAGCATCTGCGGCGTGATGCCGGCCGCAGCCATGATCGGCTGCAACTCCACGCCGTGCGCGCGTGCGCGTGTCACAGCCTCGTTGACGAGGCTGACGGAGACGGTTCCTTTCTCGCTGGTTTTCATCGGTATGGCAAATCCGCTCACGCAAGTTGATCGTGACGGGCATCGAAGCCGCCCCGCCGCGTGCCTACACTTTTTCTCCATCGAAACCAAGCGCCGCAGGCTGCACAGTGTAAGGCGCCTGCACAGGCAGCGTCACGCGGCACCGGTCAGCAAACAAGCAAGAGCCAAGCGATGGACGACTTCTATACCGAAGAGCAGCGGATGATCCACGACGCTGCACGCGACTTTGCCACCGAGCGTCTGGCGCCCAACGCCGCGCAGTGGGACCGAGACGGCGCGCTGCCCGATGACGTGGTCCGCCAGATGGGCGAACTCGGGCTGCTGGGCATGATCGTTCCGCCAGAGTGGGGCGGGTCGTACACCGACTACGTCGCCTACGCGCTTGCGCTGGAAGAAGTGGCCGCCGGCTGCGCCGCCTGCGCGACGATGATGAGCGTGCACAACTCGGTCGGCTGTGGGCCGATTCTGAAGTTCGGCACCGAGGCGCAAAAGGCACGCTACCTGCCGGACCTGGCCACGGGGCGCGCGATTGGCGCGTTCTGCCTGACCGAGCCGCACGCCGGCTCCGAGGCCAACAACCTGCGTACGCGTGCCGTATTGCGCAACGGAAAGTGGGTGCTCAACGGCAACAAGCAGTTCGTCACCAACGGCGCGCGCGCCGACGTCGCCATCGTGTTTGCCGTGACGGACCCTGAAGCTGGCAAACGCGGCATCTCCGCCTTTATCGTGCCCACGGATACGCCGGGCTTTCATGTCGGGCGGCCGGAGCACAAGCTCGGCATTCGCGCGTCCGATACCTGCCCGATCACGCTGGAAGACTGCGCCGTGCCCGAAGAAAACATGCTGGGTGCGCGCGGCGAGGGGTTGAAGATCGCGCTGTCGAACCTGGAAGGCGGGCGCATCGGCATTGCCGCACAGGCAGTGGGCATTGCGCGCGCTGCATTTGACGCGGCGCGCAACTACGCGAATGAACGCATCCAGTTTGGCAAGGCGCTGCGCGAGCATCAGACCATCGCCAACATGCTGGCCGATATGGCTACGCGCCTGAACGCGGCGCGGCTGCTCGTCCACCATGCGGCGCGCCTGCGCAGTGCCGACAAGCCCTGCCTGTCTGAAGCGTCGCAAGCCAAGTTGTATGCGTCGGAACTGGCCGAGGAAATCTGCTCCAACGCCATCCAGATCCACGGCGGCTACGGCTACCTGGCCGACTACGCCGTCGAGCGCCACTACCGCGACGCGCGCATCACCCAGATTTACGAAGGCACCAGCGAAGTCCAGCGGATGGTGATTGCGCGGCACGTGTAGCAAGCCTGCACAGCATCGACCGAACACGAAAGAGCGCACACGCGCCGACCAGGAGACGACGATGAACGAAGTGGCATCTGCAGCAGAGGGCTCAATGCGGTTTGTCGAGGCGCGCGATTTCCTGCAGCGCCATCGCACCGACTACGACCGCGCGTACCGTGAATTCACGTGGCCGAAGCTGGACACGTTCAACTGGGCGCTCGATTACTTCGACGTGATGGCGCGCGGCAACGACAATCCGGCGCTGTGGATTGTCGATGACCTGCAGGGCGCGGGGCTGAAGCTCTCGTTTGCGCAGATGTCCGAGCGCTCGTCGCGCATGGCGAACTTCCTGCGCGGGCTCGGCATCGTGCGCGGCGACCGTTTGCTGCTGATGTTGCCCAACCGCGTCGAGCTGTGGGACGTGATGCTGGCCGCGATGAAGCTGGGCGCGGTGGTGCTGCCTGCCACGACGCAGCTCTCGCCCGACGATGTGTGCGACCGCGTTGAACTGGGCGCTGCGACCTGCGTGGTGGTCGACGCGGCGGAACTGCACAAGTTCGATGGCGTTGATGCTGGCGTCAAGCGCATCGCAGTGGGTACGCAGCGTGATGGCTGGATCGATCTGGCGGATGCCTGCAACGCACCAGCTGAATTCGTTCCCGATGGCCCCACAAAGGCCACCGATCCGCTGCTGCTGTACTTCACGTCGGGCACGACATCCAAGCCCAAGCTGGTCGAGCACACACACCAGAGCTACCCCGTCGGCCACCTGTCAACCATGTACTGGATCGGCCTGCAACCGGGCGACATCCACTGGAACATCAGTTCACCGGGCTGGGCCAAGCACGCGTGGAGCTGCTTCTTTGCGCCATGGAACGCGCAGGCCTGCGTGTTCATCTACAACTACGCGCGCTTCGTGCCGAAAGACACGTTGAATGCGTTGGTGCGCTGTGGCGTGACCACGCTGTGCGCGCCGCCCACCGTGTGGCGCATGCTGGTGCAGGAGCCGCTCGCGTCGTATGCCGTCAAGCTGCGAGAGATCGTCGGCGCGGGCGAGCCGTTGAACCCCGAGATCATCGAGCGCGTGCGCAGCGCCTGGGGCGTGACCATCCGCGATGGCTTTGGCCAGACCGAGACCACCTGCCAGATCGGCAACACGCCGGGCCAGCCGGTGGTGCCGGGCTCGGTAGGCCGCCCGCTGCCGGGCTATCGCGTTGAACTGGTCGACCATGACGACCAGCCCGCGAGCGAAGGCGAGATTGTGCTGCCGCTCTCGCACCGCCCACTCGGTTTGATGCAGGGCTACGCCAACAACGCCCGCGCCACCGCCGAGGCCATGCGCAACGGCTACTACCACACGTCTGACGTGGCCATGCGCCGCGACGATGGCTACTTCGTCTACGTGGGCCGCACGGATGACGTGTTCAAGTCGTCCGACTACCGCCTGAGCCCGTTCGAGCTGGAGAGCGTGCTGATCGAGCACGAGGCCATTGCCGAGGCCGCCGTGGTGCCGAGTGCCGATCCGCTGCGCCTGTCCGTGCCCAAGGCGTTCGTGACGGTGCGCCAGGGCTACGAAGCCGGGCCCGAACTGGCGCGTGCCGTGTTTCTGTTCTCGCGCGAAAAGCTCGCGCCCTACAAGCGCATCCGCCGCCTGCAGTTCAGCGAGCTGCCCAAGACCATCTCCGGAAAGATCCGCCGCGTCGAGCTGCGCCGTCTTGAACTGGAGCGCACGCCCCAGCCCGCCCGCCTGCCTGGCGAGTACTGGGAAGAAGACTTCGCCTGATTCCGGATTCCGCTGATCTTCACTGATCCCCCCTGAACCCCGCCATCGATTTGCCTAGGAGACCCCCAATGAGCGCCATAGCCTCTCTCGCTTCCGCCAAGCCTGTCGCCAATCCTGCCGACAATCAGGACACCCCGCCCACCGTCAAGCTGTTGATCGGCGGTGCGTTCGTCCAATCCAAGTCGGACGCGTGGCGCGACATCGTGAACCCTGCCACGCAGGAAGTGTTGGCGCGCGTGCCATTTGCCACGGCCGATGAGGTGGATGCCGCCATCCAGGCTGCGCACGCTGCCTTTGCCACCTGGAAGAACACGCCGGTGGGCGCGCGCATGCGCATCATGCTCAAGTTCCAGGCGCTCATTCGTGAGCACTCGCCGCGCATTGCCCGTACGCTCACGGCCGAGCAAGGCAAGACGTTGCCCGATGCCGAAGGCGACATCTTCCGCGGGCTGGAGGTGGTGGAGCACGCGTGCTCGATCGGTTCGCTGCAGCAGGGCGAGTTTCTGGAGAACGTGGCGGGTGCAGTCGATACCTACACGCTGCGTCAGCCGATTGGCGTGTGCGCGGGCATCACGCCGTTCAACTTCCCGGCCATGATCCCGCTGTGGATGTTCCCGATGGCCATCGTGTGTGGCAACACGTTCGTGCTGAAGCCGTCGGAGCAAGACCCGCTGTCGACCATGCAGCTCGTCGAGTTGGCGCTGGAAGCCGGGGTGCCGCCGGGCGTGCTCAACGTCGTGCACGGCGGCAAGGATGTGGTGGATGCGCTCTGCACGCACGAACACGTGAAGGCGATTTCGTTCGTCGGCTCCACGGCGGTGGGCACGCACGTGTATCGCCTGGGTAGCGAGCATGGCAAGCGCGTGCAATCGATGATGGGTGCGAAGAATCACGCCGTGGTGCTGCCCGACGCCAACCGTGAACAGACGCTCAACGCGCTGGTCGGCGCTGCCTTTGGCGCAGCAGGGCAGCGCTGCATGGCGACGTCAGTAGTGGTGTTGGTGGGCGCTGCGCAACAGTGGGTGCCGGACCTGATCGCCAAGGCCAAGACGCTCAAGGTGAATGCCGGTGTGGAGCCGGGCACGGACGTTGGCCCTGTCGTCTCGCGCGCGGCCAAGCAACGCATCCTCGGCCTGATCGACTCGGGGGTGCAGCAGGGCGCCACGCTGGCGCTGGACGGCCGTAACGTGCGCGTGCCCGGTTACGAAGACGGCAACTTCGTCGGCCCGACGGTCTTCACCGATGTGACGACCGACATGGACATCTACACCAATGAAATCTTCGGCCCCGTGCTGCTGGTGCTGACCGCACCCACGCTGGACGATGCCATTGCACTGGTCAACGCCAACCCGTTCGGCAACGGCGTGGGCCTGTTCACCCAGAGCGGCGCATCGGCGCGCAAGTTCCAGAGCGAGATCGACGTCGGCCAGGTCGGCATCAACATCCCGATTCCGGTGCCGGTGCCGTACTTCAGCTTTACCGGCTCGCGCGGCTCCAAGCTGGGCGATCTGGGCCCGTACGGCAAGCAGGTCGTGCAGTTTTATACGCAAACGAAGACCGTGACCGCACGCTGGTTTGACGATGCGGTGGACGCCGGCGGCGTGAACACCACCATCAGCCTGCGCTGAGCGGCCAAGGAGCGTTGTCATGAAAATCGCATTCATCGGCCTGGGCAACATGGGCGCCCCGATGGCGCGCAACCTGCTCAAGGCGGGCCACACACTCAACGTGTTCGACTTGAACACGCAAGCGGTCGGAGCGCTGGTGGAGGCTGGCGCCAGCGCTGCCGCTTCGCCCAAGGAGGCCGTGACCGGGGCAGAGGCCGTCATCACCATGCTGCCCGCCGCCGCCCATGTACGCCATGTGCTGACGGCCGAAGACGGTGTGCTGGCCGGCATTGCCAAAGGCGTGCCCATCATCGATTCGAGCACCATTGACCCGGCCAGCGTGAAGGCGTTTGCCGCGCTGGCCGCTGAGCGCGGCAACACGTTCATCGATGCGCCGGTCTCAGGCGGCACGGGTGGCGCGGCGGCCGGCACGTTGACGTTCATGGTGGGCGGTAGCACAGCGGCATTCGAGCAGGTGCGCACAGTGCTGTCCGCCATGGGCAAGAACCTCGTGCATTGTGGCGACACCGGCGCAGGCCAGGGCGCGAAGATCTGCAACAACCTCGTGCTCGGCATCACCATGGCGGGCGTGGCAGAGGCCATGTCGCTGGGTGAAGCACTGGGGATCGATCCGAAGGTGCTGGGCGGGATCATCAACACATCTACGGGCCGCTGCTGGAGCTCGGACACGTACAACCCGTTCCCAGGCGTGATCGAGACGGCGCCGTCTTCGCGCGGCTACACCGGCGGTTTCGGCACCGATCTGATGCTCAAAGACCTTGGCTTGGCCGGTGATGCCGCAAAGTCCGTGCATCAGCCGGTCTATCTCGGCGCGTTGGCGCAGCAGCTTTATCAGACCGTGAGCAGCAAGGGCGACGGCAAGCTGGATTTCTCCGCCGTCATCAAGCTCTATCGGAAAGACGGAGCCGCGTGATGATCGAACTGGAAACGCTGCACGACAACACCATCGCGCTGCTCACGCTCAAGCGCCCGCCCGCCAACGCGTTTACGCCGCAGGGGTTGTTGCAACTGCAATCCACCGTGGAACGGCTGAACGCCGACGCACGCGTGCGCGCCATCGTCATCACTGGCGATGGCCCCAAGTTCTTCAGCGCGGGAGCCGATCTCAACACCTTTGCCGATGGCGACCGCGACGCCGCCCGCGAAGCCGCGGCGCGTTTTGGTGCCGCGTTCGAGGCGTTGCAGAATGCGCGCCCGGTAGTGATCGCGGCCATCAACGGCTTTGCGATGGGCGGCGGCCTGGAGTGCGCGCTGTCCTGCGACATTCGCATTGCTGAAGCGCATGCCAAGCTGGCGGTGCCCGAAACCGCCGTGGGCCTGCTGTGCTGTGGCTGCGGCACGCAGACGCTGCCGTGGCTCGTGGGCGAAGGCTGGGCCAAGCGGATGATCCTGACCGGCGAGCGCGTCGATGCGCAGACCGCATTGCGTATCGGCCTGGTGGAGGAGGTTGTGGAAACCGGCGCCGCCCGCGAGGCTGCCATCGCCATGGCGCTGCGGGTGACGACACTCAGCCCGCAGGCCGTCACCTTCAGCAAACAGTTGATTCACCAGGCGCGCAACGGCGTACCGCGCAGCGCGGCGCTGGCCGTGGAGCGCGAGCGCTTTGTCGACCTGTTCGACCACCCGGATCAGCGCGAGGGCGTGAACGCGTTCCTTGAGAAGCGCCCGCCGCGCTGGCAGTCCGCCTACGAACCGGAGACGCTGCAATGAGTGCAGTCCAACTGCAGGCGACACCGCCCGATACCGCTGCCGCTGAACCCGATGTGTTGATGCGTGTGGTCAATCGCGTGGCCATCATCACACTGAACCGGCCGTCTGCGTTGAATGCGCTGTCGCACGGCATGGTGCGGCAGTTGGCCGTGCTGGTGGAGCAATGCCGCCACGATGACGGCGTTGTCGCGCTGGTGCTGCGCGGCGCCGGCCAGAAGGGCTTCTGCGCTGGCGGCGACGTGCGCTCGCTCTATCAGCTTGCGCAACAGGGCCGCATGGATGGCGACGACGGCTGGCTGCAATTCTTTGTCGACGAATACCGGCTCGACTACGCACTGCACCAGTTCCAGAAACCCATCGTCGCGCTGATGGACGGCATCACGATGGGCGGTGGCATGGGGCTCGGGCAGGCTGCGCGCCTGCGCGTGGTGACCGAGCGCACGAAGATGGCGATGCCCGAAACGCGCATCGGCTTTCTGCCCGACGTGGGCGCAGCGCACTTTTTGAGCGTGATGTCGCCGGAGCTGGAGTTGTATGTGGGGCTGACGGGCGTGACGCTCACCGGCGCTGACGCGCTGCATTGCCATCTGGCCGATGTGTGCGTGCCCGCCGAATGGCTCGTCTCGTTTGAAGACCGGCTGCAGCGCATGCCGCACGACGGTGATCTCATGCAGGCGCTGCGCCGCGTGTTCGAGCCACCGTGCAACATCGTCCCGCACGCGCCGCTGGCACAGGCCATGCCGTGGGTGCAGCGCTATTTTGATCGGCGTTCGTCGGTGGATCGTATCGTCGCCACGCTGCGCGAAAGCCTGGAGCGCGAATTCGCCCGCGAGCCGCGTCAGTGGCTGCAGGCCACGCTGGATGCGATGACCACGCATTCGCCAACGATGCTGCATGTCACGCGTGAAGCGTTGCTGCGTGGCCGGCAGCTTTCACTGGCCGAATGCTTCCAGATGGAGTTGGGCATCGTCGCGCGCGTGATTCAGGACGGCGATTTCTGTGAAGGCGTGCGCGCGCATCTGGTGGACAAGGACCATCGCCCCGGCTGGGCACCCGCCACGCTGCCACAAGTGCGGCCGGAGCGGGTGCGGGATTTTCTGGCGTCGCCGTGGCGGGCGGAGGCGCATCCGCTGGTGGGGTTGGGCGCGGTGTGAATCTCATCCCTGCAGCCTGCGCCGGAGCTGGTGTGCGTCATCACCGGCTTTGGCGTCACTTTTGTGATCACTTTTGGGATCACTTGGGCATCCGGTTGCATGCGTCCCGTGCAAATCGGGCTGAAACCGAATGGAACGCGCTGCCCGGCAAGCCGCATGGCAGCTAGGTTCTGGCGGCCCGCGTCAGACAGTTGTCACAATTTCGGTGCTAGATGGGCGGATGTTTTGTCACCCAGGAGCCCACCATGGCGACATCCGTCGATTCATTCCAAGTGAAGGTGTACCAGGGCGACAGCGCGGTGCTGTTCGCCTTTGACTTGGCCGATGCAGACCGCGCAGACCTCGCCGGCTTTGCCATCCAATGCGCACCGCAGGGCGCAGCGCCGTACTGGGTGCCGAATCGATTGACGTTCGACACGCCCATTCATGCAGACGCGCCCCTGCAGGCTGGCAAATACGCCGATTCCATCGACGCGCCGGTCCAGTCGTTTCACTGGGTTCACTTTCCGCCGCATGCGGCTGCGCAGCTCACCTACACGGTGCATGCGCGCTACTTTGTCTCGACGAACCCCGTGCAGCTCGAAACGCGCGCCACACGCACCGTGAACATCACGCTGCAGCAGCCGATGAGCGACTGGGCCACGGTGGGCATGGTGCGCGGTTATGTGTCGTCGCAGGCGTTCATTGATCACTACGGCGGCAACACGGCGCTGGCACCAGACAAGCGCGCGCAGACCAAATCGCCGCTGCTGTACGACACGCAGCCGTATCAGAACAAGTATGCCTACCTGGGTGCCACCGGCCGCCGCCTCATCATCGATCTGCTCAACCAGTGCCGGGCGTCCAACGGTTACGGCATCGACGTGCTGGCTTATGACCTGGACGAGCCGGACATCATCCGCGCCGTTGCGTGGCTCGCGCAGAACGGCCGCAAGGTCCGGGTGATTCAAGACAACTACGTCGGCACCGGCGCCAACCCGACCGGTCATGGCACCGACAACGCCTTCGAAACGCAGGCCACCGAATACTTCAAGCAGGCGGGCGCAGACGTCCGCCGCACGCACTTCGCGCGCTTCCAGCACCACAAGGCGATCCTGCTGCGCGATGCCGCGGGCAATCCGGTGCGCGTGCTGGCGGGCTCAGCCAACTTCTCGTTGCGCGGGCTGTATGTGCAGGCCAACAGCGTACTGGTGTTCGAGCAGGAACCCGCGCAGCTCTATGCGCAGGTGTTCGAGCACATGTGGAGTCTGATCGGCCAGTACGGTGAAGATGCCGCCGGCAGCCGCAAGGTGGCGGCTGCCTTCCGCGCCGATGCGCTGGCGGCCAACTGGCAGGCTGTGCCCAAAGGCAGCACGCCGCGTGCGCGCTTCGGGTTCTCGCCGCATCAGACCGACGCGTTGTTGACGGAGGCCGCTGACCGTGTGAAGGGTGCGCTGTCGTCCGTGCTGTTTGCCGTGATGGCCACCGATGGCGGCGGCGAGATGTTGACCACGCTCGAACAGGTCGTACCGCACAAGGCGGGGCTGCTCTCGCTGGGCGTTATCGACAAACAGGGCGGTGTGGATGCCTTCGCACCCGGTCGCGATGTGCCCTCGCAAACCGTGTCGTTCGCGTATTTGAAGGACGAAGCGCCCGCGCCATTCAAGCAGGAAGTCGACGCTGGTACCGGCCAGCACATTCACCACAAGTTTGTCGTGTGTGATTTCAACGGCGATGAGCCCGTCGTGTTCTGCGGCTCGTCCAACCTCTCGAAAGGCGGCGAGGAACAGAACGGCGACAGCCTGATTGCCATCTACGACCCCGTCATCGTCACGGCCTATGCGATCGAGGCCATCCGGTTGTTCGACCACTACCGCTTCCGCGCGGGCGAATCGAAGGCCACGGCAGGCAAACCGCTGGTGCTGAAGACGACCGGTGCCTGGGCCGACCCCTACTACGATCCGCAGAACATCAAGTTCACGGAGCGCACGCTGTTTGCCAAGTCCGGCACGGCAAAAACCGCAGCGGTCGCCTGATCAGTCATCTGACCCACGGCGTTGGCCGCAGCGCTCAGACGCGCCGCTGCCGGTCGCCCCACCACGCGTCGCGCAGGCGGCGCTTGGCGATCTTGCCGTTGTCGTCGCGTGGCAGTGCGGCGGTGAACTCGATCTGTCGCGGGATCTTGAAGCCGGCAATCTGACCGCGCAGCCATTCGATCACGGGGTCTGCCTGCAGGTCTTCGCGCTCGGTCTGCACCACGGCGATGAGGCGCTCGCCGTATTCGTCATCCGGCACGCCAAAGACGGCGCAGTCAACCACATCGGGGTGGCGCAGCAGCGCGTGTTCAATCTCGGCCGGGTAGATGTTCACGCCGCCCGAGATGACCATGTCCGACGCGCGATCGCACACATACAGGTAGCCATCCGCATCGAGGTAACCCATGTCGCCGAGCGTGACCAGGCCGTCGCGCTCGATCTTGCTGCGGGCCTCGTCATTGCCTCGGTACGTGAAATCGGGGTAGGCGGGCTGGTGGCTGTAGATCAGGCCGATCTCGCCGGTTTGGCAGGGCGTGCCGTCTTCGCGCAGGATGCGCACTTGCGCTTCGCACACCGGGCGGCCGGCGCTGCCGGGGCGGGCGGCGGCGTCGCGCGGGTCCATTACCGTGATCATCCCGGTCTCGCTTGATGCATACGTCTCATAGATGACGGGGCCGAGCCAGTCGATCATGCGGCGTTTGATCTCGGGCGCGCACGGTGCGCCGGTGGAGGCCACGAACCGCAGCGATGACAGGTCGTAGCGGTTGCGCTCTTGCGCTGTCAGTTTGAGCAGGCGCACGTACATGATCGGCACGAGGTAGACGGTGTCGATGCGGTAGCGCTCGATCTGCTCCAGCACGCGCAGCGCGTCAAAGCGCGCGTTGACCACCAGCACCTGCGCCATCTGCGCGGCTTGCTGCGCGAACAGGCTCGGGGCGCTGTGATACAGCGGCGCCGGCACCAGCGCGCGGCAGCCCGGCACGATGCCGAACGTGGCCGCCACCACGGCACGTGCTCTTTGCAGGTGCGCGTCGAGCTGATCGAGCGGCACGGCCTGGCGCACGACGCCCTTGGGCCGGCCCGTGGTGCCCGATGTATAGGCCATGTGCCCGCGCGGGGAGACAACCGGGCCGTCGTACGGCGTCTGCAGCGCGAGCCAGTTGGCATAACCATCGGCGCGGTCGGTGCCTTCCGCATCCACGCGCAGCAATTGCACGTGGGGCGACAGTCGCGGTTCGACCGCGTCGACCAGGTCACGATGGCCGATCAACACTTTGGCGCCAGAATCGCGCACCAGAAATTCCACCTCGGCCGGCGTGAAGTGCCAGTTGATCGGGCAGAAGTAGCACCCGGCAATGCGGCAGGCGTGCATCACGTCAATGCAGGCGGGCGTATTGCGCAGCAGCACGCCGATCACGTCGCCTTCCTGCACGCCCATGCGGCGCAAGCCGCCGGCAAGGGCGGCGCCGCGTGCGAGCAGCGTGTCGGCATCGGTTGGGCGATCATCGAAGATCAGGTGGGCGGTCATGCGTGTCTCCTGTGGCGGGTCTCTATGTCTGGCTGTTTTGAACGGGCGGCCTCTCAACCTGCGCAGCATGCCGGATCGCCCCATGCTGAACAATCTGCCCCGGGTTCGCACACTGGTGAATGCGATTGGACAACGCCTGCCCAATTGTGCCGAACCTGTTTGTGCATCTGCGAGCGCGTGTGGCGATATCACCGCAGACCGGGTGAAGGGCCTGCGGCAGTCGGGTAAAGCCCAACTGTGCTGAGTTGTGACGGTTGCCACCTTCAGGCACAATGCCCACCCTTGTGGAGATGGCATGCCTCCCTTAACCGCCGGTTAGCGAATCGCGAAACGAATCCCGAAACGAATCGCGCAATCGGCTGATGATGCCTGCAAGTTCCTGAGCGAAGGAAGTTGTAGACATACGCCCGTACGACGTTCTGTCACTCAGGTTTGAGTTCTTCGAATCTGGTCATCATGAAGAAAACCGTTACACGCTCCGAGCCGCTACTCATGTTCGGGTATCTGCTGCGCTGGCTCTCGTTGGGGGCGCTCGTCGGCATGCTTGCGGGCGCCGGCTCGGCGGTATTGCTGCTGGCGCTGGATTGGGCCACCAACACGTGCACGGCACACCCATGGCTCCTGTGGTTTCTGCCCGTGGCGGGCCTTGCCGTCGGCTTGCTCTATCACTACACGGGGCGGTCAGTGGAGGGCGGCAACAACCTGCTGATCGATGAGATCCACGACCCGAAGCGCGTCGTGCCCAAGCGCATGGCGCCGCTCATCCTGCTGGGCACCGTCGTTACCCACCTCTTCGGCGGTTCGGCCGGGCGTGAAGGGACGGCCGTCCAGATGGGCGGCAGCTTTGCCGACTACCTGACCCGGCTGTTCTCGTTGGCCCCGGCGGACCGGCGCATCTTGCTGATGGCCGGCATTAGCGCCGGTTTTGCATCGGTGTTTGGCACGCCGCTGGCCGGCGCGGTGTTTGGGCTGGAGGTGCTTGCAATCGGGCGCCTGCGCTATGACGCGATCCTGCCGTGCTTCATCGCGGCCATCGTGGGCGATCTGGTGCCGCCGCTGCTGGGCGTGCATCACACGCCGTATGTGATCCCGTTTGTGCCGCATCTCACGCCCATCGCCATCGGCCTGGTGGTCGTGGCCGGTATTGTCTTCGGGCTGGCGGGCATGACGTTCGCAGCGTTGACGCACCGGCTCGGCCGCCTGCTGAAGCATCACATCGCGTTTGGCCCGCTGCGCCCCGTGCTGGGCGGCTGCGTGGTCGTGGCTGCGGCCATGGCGCTCGGTACGGACAAGTACCTGGGCCTCGGCATTCCCGTCATCGTGGATGCCTTTCACAACCCGCTGCCTGCCTACGACTTTGCTGGCAAGGCCGCCTTCACCATCGTCACGCTCGCTTCCGGCTTCAAGGGTGGCGAAGTGACGCCGCTGTTCTACATCGGTGCGACGCTGGGCAATGCGCTTGGTTATGTGCTGCCGCTGCCGTTCCCGTTGCTCGCCGGTCTCGGTTTTGTGGCCGTGTTTGCGGGCGCGGCCAACACGCCCATCGCATCGACGTTGATGGCGATGGAGCTCTTCGGCCCCGAGGTCGGTACGTTTGCCGGCATTGCGTGCGTGGTGAGCTATCTCTTTTCGGGCCACACCGGTATTTACCACGCGCAGCGCATTGGCCATGCGAAGCGCCCGCCGCAAGCCGAAGCGGCGCGGCAAACCGCTTCGGAATCCGCCCCGCGCGCTTAGCCCCGAGCAGCGCCTTCACCTCAGGCCACTCGGTGTCGATGATGCTGAATCGCACCGAGCCGTGCTTGCGGCCATCCGGCTTGATGCGCTCATGACGGACGATGCCTTCCAGCTTCGCGCCGATGCGCAGGACCGCCGCGCGGGACTTTTCGTTCAGCGCATCGCCGTCTGCCGCGGCTGCGAAAGGTCGGAGGCGGGCTGGCTCATGGCTTCACTCAAACGCCGTAGATGCGTTCGCACAGCGCCGCGCTTGCGCCTAGCTTGCGCGACAGGTCGGACGCCGCCTGCAACTGCTTTGTGACGAAATCGACGGACGTACGCGCAGCTTCGAGCCGCGATGCGGCGCCGGACAAGGTCAGCGCTGCCATGAACTTGTCGCCGGAGCCAAAGACGGGCGTGGCAAACGCCGCCGTGTGCTGATCGCGCGCGCCCGAGGTGAACAGCGGCAGTTCGGGCGCTTCGTCGTACAGCGTGTCGCCCAGGCCCCAGTAGCGGAGCACGTGGCTGATGGCCGTGTCGTCCAGCGGCAGCGAGGTGCCCGGCAAACGCGTCTCGCGCAGGCCTTCCGAGGGCTCGGCGCGAAACAGGCACAGCCGCCGGCCGTGGTCGATGACGTAGTACGATGCGCTCTCCCGGGTGGCTGCGGCCAACGCGTGCAGCACCGGTTCGACCACGGAAGATAAGTGGAAGGACTGCTCGTAGAGCTTGCCCAGATACAGCAGGCGCGGCCCGAGCGAATACGCGCCCGACTCGGAGCGGACGACATAGCTCATGCGCTCCAGCGAGTTCATCAGCCGATACACCGTGGTCTTGTGCATGCCCGAGGCCTGCGCCAGCGCCGCGAGTGACAACGCTTCCGCCCCCGGCTTGAAGCAATCCAGCAAGGCCAACGCCTTTTCTACTGCGGCGACGCCGTCATTCCCCATTCCCAACTCCCTGAATTGATGAACGGCAAGATTGTACTATGTACAACGCTGTTGTATCTGACGGAAGGGTAAACGCGAGTGGATCGTCTCGCTTGCCGGGGCTATAGTGGTTTCGCTTAGTACACCATAGTTGTACATGGTACAACTCATCAGATTGAGGCAGATTTTTCATGAGTACCCCTTCGCATACCACTTCCGCCATCGTTCGAGATATCGAGCGTGTTTCGCCCACCCTCGTCGAGGCCGCAGCCCGCTTCCAGGCAGCCATCCTGGCGGACGTTGCCGGCCGTCGCGGCACCCTGAACGGCCGCGTCAAGCCGCTGGCACCGACCATGAAAGTGGCGGGCCCGGCTGTGACGGTTGAAGTCCGCCCCGGCGACAACCTCGCCATCCACGCCGCCATGGCAGTCGCCAAGCCGGGCGATGTCATCGTGGTGGACGGCAAGGGCGACCAGAGCTGCGCGCTGATCGGCGAGATCATGGCCACGCAAGCACACGCCACAGGCATCGCCGGGTTTGTCATCGATGGCGCGGTGCGCGATTCGCACGAGCTGGCGAACGGCGTGTTCCCGATCTTTTCCGCCGGGCTCAACCCGTGCGGCCCGACCAAGAGCGTGGCGGGGCGCGTGAACCTGCCCGTGTCCGCCGCCGGCGCGACGGTGCACCCCGGTGATCTGGTGGTGGGCGATGCGGATGGCGTGGTCGTTATCCCGCGTGAAGATGTCGAGCGCATTCTGGTGCTCGCACAGAAGAAGGTGGATGCGGAAGCGGCCCGGATTGCCGCCATCCGCAAGGGCGACACGCGCCCGGGTTGGCTCGAGAAGGAACTGCGCGCCGCGGGCATGCTGGCCGAAGGCGAGGTTCTGTGATGGGCGCGACTGCACACAAGCCCGTTGTGCTGGTGACAGCGGCTGACCTCGCGCCGCAGGCGCTGGACATGCTGGGCGACTTCGAAGTCGTGTTCGCTGGCAAGCAGCCCACCGAAGACGACATCGTTGCGCTCTGCGCGCGTCACAAGCCGGTGGCGATCATCGTCCGCTACGGCAAGGTGAACGCCCGCATCATGGATGCCGCCGCCAACCTGCAGGTGATCTCCAAGCATGGCAGCGGGATCGACGTCATTGATCAGGACGCTGCAGCCGCGCGTGGCATTGCCGTGCGCGCGGCCGTGGGCGCGAATGCGGCCGCTGTGGCCGAGCATGCTTGGGCGCTGATTCTGGCGTGTGCCAAGGCCGTGCCGCAGCTCGACGCACGCATGCGCGCCGGGCATTGGGATAAGGCCACGCACAAGTCGGTCGAACTGGATGGCCGCACGCTGGGCCTGGTTGGCCTGGGTGCGATCGGGCGTCGGGCTGCCGCTATCGGGCTGGCGTTTGGTATGAACGTCATTGCGTTTGATCCATACGCCAAGGAGGCGCCGGCCGGCGTGAAGCTGGTCAGCCTCGCCGAGTTGTATGCGCAGTCCGATGTAGTGTCGCTGCACTGCCCGCTGACCGCCGAGAACCGCAAGATGTTGAACCGTGATGCGTTGCGTTGCTTCAAGCCCGGCGCGATTCTCGTCAATACGGCGCGGGGCGGTTTGATTGACGAGCCCGCATTGTCTGAGGCACTCGCCAGCGGCCAGTTGCGCGCGGCCGGGCTCGACAGCTTCGATGTGGAGCCGATGACCACGCCGCACCCGTTCCAGGGCATTGCGAACGTCATCCTGTCGCCGCACATCGGCGGCGTGAGCGATGCAGCCTATGTGAACATGGGCAAGGGCGCTGCTGCCAACGTGCTTGCCGTGATCGGGGAGCGCGCGCGCACCGCCGCGTGATGCCTATGTTCACGCTCTCGCCACCTGCCGTGCGTGAAGCCGACGTCTTCACGCGCATGCCCGCCAAATTTCGTAAGCCCGATGTCCAGACGGAATGGTCACGCGCCAATCGCGGCGGGCTAGCCACCGACTCCTTCCTCGAAGGGCCGGTGTGGAGCCCTGACGGCGAAGGTCGCGGCCATCTGTACGTGACCGATATCCCGCATGGCCGCATCTTCCGCATCTCGCCTGCGGGCGATTGGGAACTGGTGGCCGAGTACGACGGCGAGCCCAACGGCATGAAACTTGTCGACGATGCGCACCTGCTCATCACCGACTACCGCAATGGGCTGATGCTGCTCGATATCGCACGCGGTGAGGTCACGCCTTACCTGGAGCGGCGCAATTCGGAGCGCTTCAAGGGTGTGAATGACCTGACGTTCGACTCCAGGGGCAACCTGTATTTCACAGATCAGGGCCAGACCGGACTGCACGACCCGACGGGTCGCGTCTATCGCCTGTCGGCGGACGGCAAGCTCGACATGCTGCTCAGCAACTGCCCCAGCCCGAACGGGCTTGTGCTGTCGCCCGACGAGAAGGTCTTGTACGTTGCCATGACGCGCGGCAACTGCGTCTGGCGCGCGCCGCTGCAGGCAGACGGGTCCGTCAGCAAGGTGGGGCAGTTCTTCACCTCGTACGGCCCGAGCGGCCCCGATGGTTTGACGATCGACACGGCGGGGCGGCTCTTTGTGGCTAACCCCGGCCTCGGTCGTGCGTGGGTGCTGAATCACCGCGCGGAACCGGAGGTGATTGTGACCAGCCCGGAAGGCGCGTCGCTCACCAATCTGTGCTTCGGCGGCCCCGAAATGAAGACGCTGTTCATGACGGAATCGGTGTCCGGCACGGTGCTCAAGACCGAGATGGACGTCGCGGGCGCGCTGCCGCATCGGGCAAAGCAGGCCAAGCCCCAGCCCTAGCTCATTGATACGCAACCCGTAGCGCTCATAGAAGCGCGATGGAGGAGACCATGCAAATGTCCCAGTCCCTAAGCACCGCCAATGCCGCCACGCCACCCCATGGCGCAGAGGCGCGCGTTGCTCCTGCGCTGCCCGATGCGGACTACCAGGCGAGCGAACGCACGCTGGCCAAGGCGTTCCGCCGCATCCTGCCGTTCATCTTCGCCTGCTATGTGATCAGCTACCTCGATCGCACCAACGTGGGCTTTGCTGCGCTCACGATGAACAAGGATCTTGGCCTGACCGCCGAGCAGTTCGGGTTCGGGGCGGGGCTGTTCTTCATCGGCTACTTTCTGTTCGAGATTCCGAGCAACCTCATCATGCAGAAGGTGGGCGCCCGGATCTGGATCGCGCGGATCATGATCACGTGGGGCCTGTTCTCGATGGCCACGGCGTTTGTGGTTGGCCCCAAGAGTTTTGCCGCCGCGCGGTTCCTGCTGGGCCTTGCCGAGGCCGGCTTCACGCCCGGCATCTACCTGTACTTCACGCACTGGTTTCCGGGCCGCTGGCGCGCCAAGGTGACGGCGGCGTTTCTGGTGGGCATTCCGGTGGCGAACATGATTGGTTCGCCGATTTCCGGTGCGCTGCTGCAATTGGGCGGGCTGCATGGCTTGCGAAGCTGGCAATGGCTGCTGCTGATCGAAGGGCTGCCGGCGGTGGTGCTCGGCATTGCGTGCCTGTTTGTGCTGGCAGACCGGCCTGAAAAAGCCAAGTGGCTGACCGATGATGAAAAAGCCGTGCTCGCGCGCCGCCTTGCGCTGGAACAACGCAACATCGCCAGCAAGCACGGCACCGACCTGCGGGATGCGATGACCAACTGGCGCGTCTTCGTACTGGCGTTCATCAACTTCTGCGGCATCGTCGGTTCCATCGGCGTGGGCCTTTGGATGCCGCAGATCATCAAGCAGTTTGGCGTTGAGCATGCGGTGGTCGGCTGGCTGACGGCCATTCCTTATGCGATGGGCGCGGTAGTTATGCTGTGGTGGGCGCGTGTGGCGAACCGCGCGCAGAACCGCATCCCGTATGTGGCTGGCGCGTTGGTCGTTGCCGCCGTGGCGCTGGCGGCCAGCACGGCGCTGGATGCACCGGCACTCAAGCTGGCGGCGTTGTGCCTGACGGTGAGCGGCATTCTCGCGTTCCAGGCGACGTACTGGGCGATTCCCTCCAGCTTCCTGACCGGCCGTGCGGCGGCGGGCGGCCTGGCGCTGATCGTTTCCGTGGGCAACCTGGGCGGCTTTGTCGGCCCGTCGATGATCGGTGCCATCAAGCAGTTTTCGCATGGCTTCACGGCGCCGCTGCTGGCGGTGTCGGCGGTGCTGCTCATCGGTGCGCTGGCTATTGCCTGGCTGGGGGACCCCGGTGCCGATGCCGGTGAAGCGGCGGCTCATTGATGGCCCATTAGCGGCGCGATCGCAGTACCTTTCTTCCTAGACATCCAATAGCGCCGCGCAGCACGCGACGGCGCCAGGAGACACACATGCAAGTGACGGGCAGTACCGGTGTCACAGAAATCGAGCAGCAGACCCTGCGCAAGGTGGTCTGGCGGCTCGTGCCATTCCTCATGCTCTGCTACCTGCTGGCCTTCATCGACCGCGGCAACGTGGGCATGGCCTCGCTGCAGATGAACCATGACCTTGGGCTGACAGCCCGCGTGTTCGGGTTCGGCAGCAGCCTGTTCTTCGTGTCGTACTTCTTCTTCGAGGTGCCGAGCAACCTGGCGCTGCAGCGCTACGGCGCGCGCATCTGGATCGCGCGGATCATGATCACCTGGGGGCTGATCTCGGCCGCGACGGCACTGGTGCGCGGCCCGGCGTCGTTCTACGCGCTGCGCTTCCTGCTGGGCGCCGCAGAGGCCGGGTTCTTTCCGGGTGTGCTGCTGTATCTCTCGTACTGGATTCCGGCAACGCACCGCGCGCGTATCGTGGCGACGTTCATGGTGGCGATTCCGGCGGCAAGCTTCATCGGCTCGCCCATTTCGGCAGCGCTGCTGCAGATGGATGGTCTGGCCGGGCTGCGTGGCTGGCACTGGCTGTTCATCCTTGAAGGCATTCCCACGGTGCTGCTGGGCATCGCCTGCCTGGGCTTGCTGACAAATCGGCCGGAAGAAGCCAAGTGGTTGTCGAACGAAGAGCGCCAGTGGCTCACGAACACGCTGGCTGGCGAGGCGCGCGGGCCAAAGAAAGTTGCGCAGATGCCGCTGGCCAAGCTGTTCTGCAACCGCTACGTGCTGTGCCTCGCACTGGTGGATGTGTGCGCGTCGGCAGCGGGCAGCACGCTGTCGGTGTGGCAACCACAGTTGCTCAAATCCTTCGGGCTGACCGTCATGCAGACGGGGCTGCTCAACTCGGTGCCGTATGCCGTGGCGTCGGTGCTGATGGTGTATTGGGGCCGCCGGTCAGACCGCCTGAAGGAGCGCCGCTGGCACACCGCCGTTCCCATGCTGTTGATTGGCCTGGGCCTGTTCGGCACGTCGCTCAGCGGGTCATTGGTGCCGACCATGGTGATGCTGTGTGCGGTGCTGGTGGGCGCGTACTCGTTCAAGGGGCCGTTCTGGGCGCTGGCCTCCGGCATGCTTTCGAATAGCGCCGCCGCCGCCGGGCTTGCAACCATCAACGCGATTGCCAACCTCATTGGCGGCGGCTTGATGGTGAACGTGTACGGTTGGGTCAAGCAGGCCACCGGCAGCTATGCACTGGCGCTGATGCCGCTGGCCCTGCTGACGCTGGTGAGTGTGACGACGCTGCTGCTGTTGAGCCGCGCAAAGCCGAACGGGCCAGAAGGCCAGGTGCTGAACAAGACGGAGACCGCCTGACCATGCCCGCATTCAGCAGAAGGCAGTTCCTGCAGATGGCGGGTGCGGGTGCCGTGGTTAACGCGATGCCCGCATTCGCCGCAGCGCAAGAGGTGTGGTCCAGCGGCAGCGACAAACCGGCGTTCAAGCCGCCGCCGGGTGCGGTGGACTGCCACATGCACATCTACGATGATCGCTTCCCGAGCGCACCGGGCACCACGCTCCGGCCGCCCAACGCGAGCATCGAGCAGTATCGCAAGGTGCAGGCGCGTCTGGGCGTGCAGCGCAACGTGGTCGTCACGCCCTCGACGTACGGAACCGACAACAGTTGTACGCTGGATGCGCTCAAACGTTTCGGGCCCAACGCGCGCGGTGTTGCGGTGGTCGATACGTCCGTGACGGATGCGCAGCTTGTGGAGATGAACACGGCGGGCTTCCGGGCCATTCGCTTCAACCTGAGCTATCCCGGCGCAACCACGCTCGACATGCTGGCTCCGCTGGCATCGCGCATCAACGCACTCGGGTGGCATATCGAGCTGGTGGTGCAGGGCGCGAAGCTGCCTGAACTGGAGCAGCATCTGCTTACGCTGCCGTGCCCGCTCGTCATCGACCATATCGCGCATGTTCCGCAGCCGGGCGGCATGCAGTCTGACGCGATGCGAACCGCACAACGCCTTGTCGACAAGGGCAACACGTGGATTACGCTGTCCGGGCCCTACGTCGATACCAAGACCGGCGCCCCTGCCTATGCCGATGTTGAACCCGTGGCCAAGACGTTCATCAGCATGGCGCCCGAGCGAACGCTCTGGGGCACCGACTGGCCGCATCCGACTGAAAAAGCGCACAAGCCGGATGATGCCGCGCTGGTCGACACAATCGCCGCGTGGATCGGGCGAGCAGATTGGCAGCACATGATCTTTGTTGCCAACCCGGTCAAGCTCTACGGTTTTTGAATGGCTTGATGCTGGAGCTGTTGTTCAGGTGTGGTTCACACGCGGGCGCACCCACCGAAACACCACCGCCATCGCCGCCAGAAACGGCACGCCCACCACCAGCGTCATGCGGAAATCCGCCATCCAGGCCGTGCTGACAATAATGATTGCCATGGCGATGGCGCCAATGATGGTCAGCACGGGGTAGCCCCACATGCGAAAGCGCAGCGCGCGGCCTTCACGCTCGGCAGCACGCCGGAAGCGCAGATGCGTGACGAAAATGACGAGCCACGTGAACAGCGCCCCGAACATCGCCAGCGACATCATCAGCAGGAACGAGTGCCCCGGCAGCACTACGCTCAGGACTGCGGCCAATGCCGCGCCGGAACTGGACACCGCCAGCGCGCGCAGCGGCACGCCGTTTTTGCTCACCGCGCCAAGCGCCTTGGGCGCCTGCCCGCCGCGTGCAAGGCTGAACAGCATGCGCGTTGACACATACAGTTGTGCGTTCATCGACGACAGGGCAGCCGTGAGCACCACGAAGTTCATCACACCGGCGCCGCCGGCAATGCCCAGGATTTCCATCACCCGCACGAACGGACTCTTGCCGGTGCCGGCCTCTTGCCACGGCACCACAGCCAACATCAGCGCGAGCGTGCAGAGGTAGAAGAACACCAGTCGGAACAGCGTGGAGCGGAATGCACTGGTGGCCGCGGCTTCAGGCTCACGTGCCTCGCCTGCGGCCACGGCAATCAGTTCAATGCCGAAGAAGCTGAAGATGCTGATGACCGCGCCAAACCACACGCCCGACCACCCATGCGGCAGAAACCCGCCCGCGCTCACGTAGTTGTGAAAGCCGATGGGTCCGCCATCGGGTGCGCGATAGATGGCGTAGCTCGCCACCGCCAGAAACACGACGATGGCCACCACCTTGATCATCGAGCACCAGTATTCGGCCACGCCAAATACGTCGACGCTGCTCGCGTTGATCCACACCAGCACGGCTGAAAACCCGACGATCCACACCCATGCCGGCACGCCCGGAAACCAGTACGCCATGTACACCGCCACCGCCGTCACCTCTGCGCCGATCACGAAGACGACCGCCGCCCAGTACGCATAGCGCACCAGGAACCCGGCGAGCGGGCTGACGTAGTGCTCGGCATACGCGCCGAACGAACCGGTCGTAGGGTGTGCGACGACCATCTCGGCCAGGCAGCCCATCAGCAGCAGGGCTATCGCCGCACCGATGGCGTAGCTGGCAATCACGCCTGGGCCAGCCAACTGGATGGCCGCGCCGCTGCCCAGGAACAGGCCCGTGCCGATCGCGCTGCCAATGGCGATCATGGTGAGCTGTGCAGAAGACAGGCGGTGTTGCAGGCCGCCCTCGCGTGCGGCCAGCGCTTCGAAGCTGCCGGTGGCCTTGGTCATGGTGTGAGGTTCCGGTGAAAAAGCCGCGATGATACGCTGCGGCCCGGATGGCGGGCCGACTACACCACCGCAAGCCTTGGCCGCTCCTGCCGCGGGATGACGACGTTGCGGCCGGCGGCCTTGGCTTCATACAGCCGCCCGTCGGCCAGGCGAATGAGGTCTTCGAGCGTGTCGTCCTCGTCGGCAATGCCCGAGTGCACGGCCACGCCGATGCTCACTGTCAGCCTGCCGTACGTGCTGCCCACGTTCGGTTCGTCGGCGGCCAGCACAGCGGTGCGGATGGCCTCTGCCACGCGCATGGCACCGTTCAGGTCGGTGTTCGGCAGCACGGCGACGAACTCTTCGCCGCCGTAGCGGCCAGCGAAGTCGCCGGGGCGCTTGATGCTGTCGTTCAGGCAGCGCGCCATGGTGCGCAACGCGGTGTCGCCGGCCGCATGACCGTAGCGGTCGTTGTATTGCTTGAAGTCGTCCACGTCGATCATCAGCACGGCCATTGGCGTGTGATGCCGATTGGCGCGGCGCCATTCCACGTCCAGCACAGAGTCCAGCGCGCGGCGCGTGCCGAGCCCGGTCAGGCTGTCGGTATTGGCCAGCAATTGAAGCTGCCGTTCAATCTCCAGACGCTTGCGCAGTTGCTGGGCAAACAGCACCGACAGCACCATGAACACCGCATCGAGCATCAGCACGATGCCGCCGATCACCCACGCGCGCTGCCACCACTCGGCGTAGATGTCTTCGGTGGCCAGGCCTACCGTGACGATCAGCGGGTGGTCGCCGATATGGCGGTAGCTGAACAGGCGCTCGACGTGGTCGGGCGACACTTCCACGTACGAACCTTCGGGCGACAGCAGCCGTTTCTGAAACGCCGGGCTTTGCGCGTGGCTGCGGCCGATGACGTCGGCCTCGTAAGGACGGCGCATGAGCACCGTGCCGTCGGAGCGCATGAGCGTGACCGCTGCGTGGGGGCCAAGGTTGATGCCGTCAAACAGCCTGCGAAAGTAGTTCAGGCGCAGCGTGCCGACCGCCACGCCGTTGAATTCACCATGCGGCCCATTCAGGCGCCGGCTCAGCCCGAGTGACGCATCCGCGTCGGTAATGCGCGGCTTGAATGGCGCGCTGATGTACAGGCCGGCGTCTGGTGAGCCCTGCTGCACCCGGAAGTAGTCGCGATCGCCCAGGTTGATGTGCCGGGGCGGCACCGAACGTGAATCGATGACGATGTCGCCCACCGCGTTGGTCACCAGCAGCGAGCCCAGATCCTGCGCGTTGGTCGAGCGGTCGAACAACACAAGCTGGCGGATGGCGGGCGGCAGCGCAACGATGTCCGGCTCGCGCAGGCCGTCAATCACGGCCCGCAATGAGAGGTCATACACCTCGATGTTGCGGGCAATGTCGCGCTGCAGGATCAGCGACAGGTTGTCGGCACTGTCACGCGCGCGGGCGAGTGCATCGGCGCGCATTTCCTGCAATGACAGCGCAGTCAACGCGGCCAGCACCAGCGACAGCACCGAAGCGCCAAAGATTAATGAGGACGGCCGGCGCAGGAACGCACCGGTGGCGCGCTGTAAAGGCATGCGCGGAATTGTAAAAAAATTGAAAACGGTAACAGCCGTGATTGTCTACCGCACTCCACCTTTCTCCGCAATACTGTCGAGCGCCTTCTCCAGAAGAAAAACGTTTGCGGATATCGGCCGCCGCCTCGATGCGCAACGTTTCGAGGCCCCGTTGTGTCCTTTTTCGGTGCCGCGGGCGCACGACTTGCTGAGCATCGACTGAGTGGCGCACTCGTAGCGCCGAGGACGCGCCCGCCTGACATATGGCCATGCCGCCCTCCATGTCATCCTGTCAGGCCGGCTTTACCTATTCTGGGTAAGCACTCTTGGAGAACGCCATGCCAGATGAGCCAGATCAGCCAGACGACCGCGCCTCGCCCACCCCAGCGCCCGCCAACCCGCATCCGCCTGTGCCCGATACGCACGAGGAAGCCCTGCTCGACGAGGGCATTGAAGAGACCTTTCCGGCCAGCGATCCGGTATCCATCGATGCCGGCAAGCCCAATGTGCCGCCCAAGGCGCCAGGAAGCGCGCCCAAACCGTAAAATACGGAATGCGTGTCAACGAATCGGTCACTTCAGCCGTATTACGTGGACCACAGACACCGTGCGAATCCGGCACCCGCGCCATTTGAGGCCGAGGCGCGCGCAATGAGCCCGCGCCCATAGGCCGGGTCCAACCCAGATGTCGATACCGCAGGAGCGTGGGCTCAGGCCGTTCGGCTTGCCGCGCTTTCCCGCCCCTGCGTGTTCGGATTCGCATATCGCTTCGACCAGGCACTCCGCCAAGCCAGCAGGGATTTCGTTTTTCACCATGCCTGACGCCGCGTCCAACGACGCCAGTTCAACCTCGCGCCGATCGTCGGCGCATGCTGCGCCTGCCGCGCCCGCCACCCCTGCGCGTTCCGATTCGCGCCTGGGCCTTACCGGGTGGATCGTGATCGGGGTGGTGCTGGTGCTTGGCGCGCTGGTGTTCGATAGCCTGTACGCGCTGCTCGACCACGTGCACTACGCCGACATGGTCGCCGCGCTGCAGGCAACACCCCGCTCGCACCTGCTGCTGGCCGGGCTGGCCACAGCGCTGAGTTATGTCGCCCTGACCGGCTACGACGCATCCGGCCTGCGTTATGCAGGCGCGCTCGTGGCGCCCGGTACCGTGGCCACTACCTCGTTCATTGCTTATGCGCTGGGCAACACCGTTGGTTTGGGCTCGCTGACGGCGGGGGCGGTGCGCACACGCTTGTACACAGCGGCCGGGCTCGACGCTGCGCGTGTGACGGAGGCGGTGGCCTTTGACGCGGGTGCGCTGGGCGTGTCCACCACGGCCTTCGGTGCGGTGGGATTGTTGTGGGGCGCGCCGCATATCGCTGCGATTACGCATCTGCCGGCGGCGTTGCTTGAAGTGGTGGCGCTGCTGGTGCTGACCGGTGTGGTGGCGTTGCTGGTGCTGTGCATGCGGCAGCGCCACGTGACGTTGTTCGGCCGGTGGGAGATCCGCCTGCCGCCGCCGGGGTTGGCCGCGCGGCAGTTTGCCATCTCGGCGGCGGACATGATTGCGGCTGCGGCAGCGCTGTGGGTGTTGATGCCGGCCGGTGCCGTTGATCTGCCCACGTTTGTGGCGTTCTACGCGCTGGCCGTCACGCTGGGCGTGCTGAGCCAGAGCCCGGGTGGCCTGGGCGTGTTCGAGGCCGTCATCCTGCTGGGCTGCAGCGGCCAGGCGCCACCGGCCGAGGTGCTGGCCGCGCTGTTGTTCTACCGCGCGATCTATTTCCTGCTGCCGCTGGTGGTGGCTGCCGCCATGTTAGGCGTGTTCGAGTTGCGCTCTGGCGCGGGCGCTCCGTTTGCTGCCCCATTCGGCCGTGCCGCGGTCAAGCTGTCGCCGGGGCTGCTGGCCGCGCTGACGATGGTGGCCGGCGTGATGCTGCTGGTCTCGGGTGTCACCCCGGCCACGGACGAAGCCGAAGACCTCCTGCGCATGCACGTGCCGCTGTTTGTGGTGGAAGCGTCGCACATGATCGGCAGCGTGGCGGGGCTCATCATGCTGTTTGTCGCGCGCGGGCTGCTGCATCGGCTGGACGCCGCATGGTGGGCTGCGCTGGTGCTGTCGCTGCTCGCTGGCGTGCTGGCTCTGCCCAAGGGCATCGCCGTGTCGGAGATGGCGGTGCTGGTGACGCTGGCGGTGCTGCTTGTCATCTCGCGCAGGCAGTTTGATCGGCCGTCGTCGCTGTTCTCGCAGCGGCTGGAGGCAGGGTGGCTGCTCGCCACGGTGTGTGTATTTGCGGCGTGCGTGTGGATCCTCTTCTTCGCTTACCGCGAGGTGGCCTACGCCAACCAGCTCTGGTGGCAATTCACCTTCGACGGCGATGCACCGCGTTCCATCCGCGCGCTGATGGCGGTGGCCGTCACCGGGCTCGGTTTCGGCATGTGGCAGCTCTTTCGCAAGGAGCCCGGCGTTACGACATTCCCGAGCGATGAAGAACTCACCCGCGCCGCAGAGATCATCCGCAAGCAACCCGCCGCAGATGCCACGCTCGCGCTGATGGGCGACAAGAGCCTGCTGTTTTCGCCGTCGGGCAACGCTTTCATCATGTATGCCAAGCAAGGGCGCTCCTGGGTGGCGCTGTCCGACCCCGTGGGCGCGCAACAGGAATGGCCGGAGCTGATCTGGCGCTTTATCGAAATGGCCGATGCGCACGGCGGCCGTGCGGCGTTCTACAAGACGCGGCCGCAAACGCTCCCGCTGTATCTCGATGCAGGCCTGCGCGCCTACAAGCTGGGTGAAGAGGCCTATGTGTCGCTGCCCGAGTTCAGCTTGAAGGGCTCGCGCCGCGCCAACCTGCGCCACGGCGTCACGCGGGGCGAGCGCGAAGGCCTGTCGTTCGAGATCGTGCCGGCGGCGGACGTGCCCGCCGTGCTTGACGAACTGCGCGCCATCTCCGATGAATGGCTGCGCAACCAGAACGCGCGCGAGAAGGGTTTTTCGCTCGGCGCGTTTGATGACCGCTACATCTGCCGCCAGCCCGTGGCCGTGGTGCGCGGTGCATCCGACAGACAGGGCGCCATCGTCGCGTTTGCCACGCTGATGTGCCCCGATGTGCAGCGCATCGAGGCCAGCGTCGACCTCATGCGCTATCGCAGCGAAGTGCCGCCCGGCACCATGGATTTCCTGTTCGGCAAGGTCATCCTCCACTTTCAGGCGGAGGGGTATCAGCGTTTCGGGCTAGGCATGGCGCCGATGTCGGGCATGGTCGAGCATCAGCTTGCGCCGCGCTGGCACCGCTTCGGACGGATGATGTTCCGCCACGGCGCGCGCTTCTACAATTTCCGTGGGCTGCGCAATTTCAAGGACAAGTTCGAGCCGGTGTGGGAAGCCCGCTACCTGCTCGCACGCGGCGGCATTGCGCCGCTATTCACATTGACGGACGTCGCTGCATTGATCGGCGGCGGCTTGAAGGGAGTGATCTCCAAATGAGTTGGCAAGCACCGCGCACGCAAGAGGCACGGCATCGGGGAGCGTTACGCAAAGGCTTGCGCTGGGCGGCGCATCTGAGTGCGATCGGCATGGCGCTGACTGCAGCCTGGGCCATCGCCGCCGATGCACCGGCCAAGCCCACGTCTGTGCAAGGTCCGGTGCTGGTGCCGACCGTCGGCATGACGGGCGCCAGTGGCGTTGCGGCCGTGCCTGCGCAGGGTGATATGCCGGCGCGCCTGCAGATGAGCGCCGCCGCCGTCACCGCCAACAAGGCCGCCAACGGTGGCGTGCTTTCGCTGCCGGTGGTGGCGCCGGCCACGCCCGCCGCCGCACCGGGCGCCGCCGAGTTCGTCACGCACGGGCGTTTTCGCGACGTGCCGGTCTACAAGCCGAAGAGCGAAATCCGCTCCGTCGTGCTGATGCTGTCGGGCGACCTGGGCTGGACGCCCGCCGCATCGCGCATGGCAGAAAGCCTGGCCCAGCAGGGCGCGCTGGTGGCCGGGCTGTCGACGCCAGCGCTGTTCTCCAGCCTGGAAGCCGACCAGGGCGATTGCGCCTTCCCCGATGGTGACCTGGAAAACTTCAGCCGCTTCTTGCAAGCCTACGAGAAGGTGCCGGGCTACTACCCGCCCATCCTTGTTGGCGACAACGAAGGCGGTGCGCTGGCCTACGCGATGATCGCGCAGGCGCGCCCGAACATCTTTGCCGCAGCCATGTCGATGGAGTTCTGCCCGGTGCTGGAGCTGCGCAAGCCGCTGTGCAAGGGTGAAGGCATTCACTTCAGCCGCCGCAAGAGCGAGAGTCGCACCACGGCCAAACGTGTCAAACCGCCCGAGAACGCCGGCGTGGTGCTGCTGCCGGCCATGAAGCTGTCGGCGCCGTGGGTGGCGCTGCAATCGCCGGGCACGCTGACGTCGTTCGCGCGCCGCTCCGGCCCGCTGTGCGAGGCGCGCGCCACGCAAGCGTTCATCGATACGATTTCCGGGGCGCAATCGGTGGCGTTGCCAGCCGCTGGCTCGGGTGCCAATGTGCCGCCCATCACAGAGAGCGAGCCTTTTAAAACGGCTTTCGCCAAGCTCGTCGCACAACGCAAGCCGCCGCCCCCGCCGCCGCCTGCTGCGGTGTCGGACTTGCCGATCATTGAAGTCGCTGCGCAGCCGGGCACGTCGTCGGAGCTGTTTGCGATTTTGCTCTCGGGTGACGGCGGCTGGGCGGGGCTCGACAAGGAAGTGGCGGCCGCGCTGTCAAAGTCGGGCGTGCCGGTGGTCGGTATTGATTCGCTGCGCTATTTCTGGTCGCCACGCACGCCGGCCTCTGCTGCGGCCGACATGGACCGCCTCGTGCGCTTTTACGCCGCGCGCTGGAAGAAGCAGAAGGCGCTGCTGATCGGCTATTCGCAGGGGGCGGATGTATTGCCTTTCATCGTCAACCGCATGCCGGCGGCCTCGCGCGAGCAAGTGGCGCTGGCCGTGATGATGGGCCTGGGCAAGCGCGCCGATTTTGAATTTCACATGACCAACTGGGTGTCGAGCAGCGCGTCTGGCTTGCTGATCCTGCCCGAGGTGCAGAAGTTGCCAGCGGGCCTGGGCATGTGTATCTACGGCAAGGAAGAGAAGGACACCAACTGCCCCGGTCTGGACCCGAAGCAGGTGCAGCTCGTGAAGCTGCCCGGCGGCCATCACTTTGATGGCGACTACGCCAAGCTGGCGCGCATCATCCTCGAAGGCGCGCGCGGGCCGGGCAACGCCCCGCGCTAACCTGCTTGGCTAGCCGCCGGCCGGTCCGCTGGTGCCGGAGGCCAACGACTGCACACACTCGTCTACGCTCAACTCGTGCAGCATTTCAGGCCGCAGCGTGTTGTTTGCGGCGCGTTGCAAGGCCGCCAGCGCGCGCGGCTTGAGCCGCACCAGCATCAACTGCAAGCCGCGTGCCGCGCATTCGGCGGCAAAGATGCGCAGCGCCTCGATGGCCGAGCCGTCCACGTCCGGTGTTTCTTCCAGGCTGAGCATGATGGCGCGCAGCGCGGGCGCGTGCGGTGGTTGCAGCATCGCGCGCACCTTGCCCAGCACGCGTTCTGTGTTGGCGAAGAACAGCGGCACTTCGGGCCGGACGATCAGCACGCCGGGCAACGGCTTGGCTTCCGGGTGCAAGGACACATCGACGAAATCGTGGCTCTCGCGCAGCCGGCCGAGCACGCTCACGTTGGGCTCGGAAAGCTTGCGCAGCGTCAGCAGCAGGCTCACACCAATCGCGGCCAGCAGCCCGTGCAGCACGCCCAGCACCAGCACCGCAAGCAGCGCGGCAATCACCACGAGACGATCGCGGTGCCACATCCAGTACGGTTTGAACACGGCCGGATGTAGCGAATGGCTGACCGCAAAGATCACGATGGCCGCCAGCACCGGCTCGGGAATGCGCGCGAGCTGCGGCAAAAACAGCCACACGATCAGCGCGACCACAGCCGCCGCACACAGCCCGGCCAGGCGTGATTGCGCGCCCGCCGCTTCGTTGGCAGATGTGGCTGAATACCCGGCACCGACGGGCATGCCGTGCAGCAATCCCGAGAGCAGGTTCGCGCAGCCCAGCGCGATGAGGTCACGGTTGGCAGAGATGCCATCACCGTGTTTGAGCGCGAAGTTGCGGATCGAGCCGTAGGACTCGGCATAGAGAATCAGCATCAATGCAAAGCCGAGTTCGGCGCTTTGCATCCATTGCGTGTGGCTCAGGCCGGGCACGCCAAAGCTGATGTTTTGCAAATCGATATGGCCGACCACGGCGATGCCGTAGGTGTGCCAGTCGATCCAGTAGCCGGCCGCAATGGCCAGCACGATGACGACCAGCGTGGCCGGAATGCGCCCCCAGCGCCCCAGGCCAAACAGCAGGACGAGCGCGATGGCTCCCAACGCAGTGCTGTATGGGTTGGCATTGGCCGCGCTGGTGATGATGTCGAGTGCCACGCGTGGCGTGTCACTGTGGTGCACCGTCACATCAAGGATCTTGGGCAACTGCTTGATGGCAATCGTCAGCGCCAGCCCGAACGTGAAGCCGCGCAGCACCGGCCGCGCGATGAAATCCGACATGCCGCCCAGCCGCGCAGCACCGGCCAGGATAAACAGCACTCCCGTGGCGATGATGAGCGCCGCTGCCATCGTGAGGGCCGTTGCGCTGTTGGCGCCGGGCTCCGAGAGCACGGTCGCAAACAGCACGGCAGCCGACGACGATGTGGCTGAGACGATGGCAAAGCGGCTTGTGCCCACCAGCGAATAGACCACCAGGCCGCAGAGCAGTGCAATCAAACCGGCCTGCGGCGGCAGGCTGGCAATGCCCGCATAGGCAACGGCTTCGGGCAGCAGCAGACCCGCAATCGAGAACCCGGCGATGACGTCGCGCACCACGCGCTGCTGTGGCGGCTGGGGTGGCCCTGCCAGCGGCGCGAAGCTCTCCGGGTGTTGCAGGGCGGTGGCGGGATGTTCGTTGCTCGGGGGCATGCGATGTGATGGTGGGACGATGAGCCGATGGCGCTGAAATGGAAGACGCCGCGACCCGGAAGGGCCGCGGCGTGCAGGGTTGCTTCAGGCGTGACTTACTTGGTGCAGGCCTTGTTGCGGCTCGGGCGCATGCCGGCGGCCTTGGCGTCGGCTTCGGTCATGTATTCGCCTTGCTTGGTTTTGCCGTAGTAGCGATCGCCCGGGCAGTGGTAGACCTTGGTGCCGGCGTTGGCCCACACCTTGTCAGGGCCGCCGCCGGGGGCAACGGCTGCTGCTGCCGGCTTGGCAGGTGCAGTGGCTGCAGGTTTGGCGGCTGGCGCCGGTGCGGGCGCAGCGGCAGGCGCAGCAGCCGCGGGTTTAGCCGGTGCCGGTGCAGCAGGCGCTGCCGCAGGCGTAGTCGGCGCGGCAGCCGGAGCACTGCCCGTGCTGGCTTTCTTGTCGACGCCGCCATGGCCGCGGCAAGCGCCCTTGAGCGTCGCGCCGCTGTAAGGCGTGCCGTCCTTGCAGACCGCGTGGACAGCAGCCGGTGCAGCCGCCGGTGCGGTAGCGGGCGTGGCTGTGCCTTGCGCAAGCGCCGAGGAGCCCATCACCAACGCACCCATCGAAAACATCAACGCAGACAGTTTCATAACGAGACCTTACGAGGTTAACGAGGCACGAAGATACGTGCGTGACCGATTAACGCCAGCCGACAGCGCGCGTTGACCAAACCGAGGGTTTGTCTGAAGACAAACGCTGCAACGTTGATCATTTCGCAACAGTTGGCGCCCTGTGATGCGATTTACGGTGCATCGGCGACCATGCGGCGCCGACGCCATCCCAGCATAGGCAAGATCACACGCCCAGGCGAGGTTTCAGGCAAATGCGTCGACACCCTGCACGAGGCGTTTGGCCAGACGCGGCTGGCGTAGTTGCTCAAGCCACCATTGGAGGGCGCGGCCCTCGCCATCGACATCGCCGCTGCGCCAGCCGACGTAGAGCAGGTTCGGCTCGCGCGGGTCGGTGGTGTGTTTCTCCACCAACTCGCCGCGTGCGAGCAGCGATGCCACGCGGTGCCTCGGCAGCCAGCCGACGCCCAGGCCGTCGCGCTGGGCCAGCGTCTTGGCGCGCATGCTCGGCACAGCCAGTGTGGGTTGCCCGCTGAGCATGCCGTAGGCGCGGCCGGCGGTGGTTCGTGCCGAGTCGGCCACCACCACGGCGCGGTGCCGCGCGATTTCCTCACGCGTGAGCGGCGCCTCGATGGCCGCCAGCGGATGACGTGGTGACACGGCAAACACCCACTCCACCACGCCCAGCTCGAACCACCCCAGGTTGGGGATGGACGGGGGCTCGTTGGTGGCCCCGATGACAAGATCGGCGCGGCCATCGCGCAGCGCTTCCCATGTGCCGGCCAGCACCTCGTGCGTTACGCGCAGCGCCACGCCCGATTGCAGCGCATCAAACGCATGCATGACCGGCATGAGCGATTCAAACTCCAGCAACTCGTCCGTCACGATCCACAGCCGGTCTTCCCAGCCGTTGGCCACCTGCCGCACGCGCTGCGTGATGCGCGACACATCCTGCGCCAGCCGCGCGGCTTCTTCAGTGAGGAGCACTCCCGCACGCGTGAGCTGCAGCCGGTAGCGGCGCCGGTCAAACAGCAGGGCGTCAAAACGCTGCTCTAGCTGCCGCGCCGCGTACGACACGGTCGAGGGCGCCTTGCCCAACTGCGCCGCCGCGCGCGACAGGCTGCCCGTCTGGCGAATGGCCTCCAGCAGCGCCAATTCTTCGTCCGTCAACATGTGCAATTCCTTCGAACGTGTTCATCGGAATGATCGTATGGCAAACCGCTTGACCGCGTCCACACTGCAGTTACGCGATTGTTCAAGTTCAACGGATCCCATGGAGGACATCATGAATCGCTTTGAAGGCAAGACCGTTCTGGTCACTGGCGGCAACAGCGGCATCGGCCTGGCAGCCGCCCAGGCATTTGTTAAGGAAGGCGCCCGCGTGGTCATCACCGGGCGCGATGCGGCGGCGCTGGAAACGGCCCGCGCCGCGCTCGGCACGGTTGGCGGCAACGCGGCCATCGCCATCCGCAATGAAACCGGCACCGTGGCCGCCGCGCGCGAGCTGGCGCGCCAACTGCAGGAAGCCGGCGTGCGTTTGGATGCCGTGTTCATCAACGCTGGCATGGCCAGGTTTGCAACTGTTCCGGATGTGGATGAGGCCCTGTGGGACGCCACCTTCAACGCCAATGTGAAGGGCGCGTTCTTCCAGATTCAGGCGCTGCTGCCGATCCTGAATCCTGGTACATCGATCGTGCTGAACGGCTCGATCAATGCGCGTATCGGCATGCCGATGTCGTCGGTGTATGCGGCGAGCAAGGCGGCGCTGATCTCGCTGGCCAAGACGCTGTCGGGCGAGCTGATCGGCTCGGGCATCCGCGTGAACGTGGTCAGCCCCGGCCCAGTCAGCACACCCCTCTACGGCAAGCTGGGCCTCGATGCCGACACCCTGTCCGCCACGGCGGCGCAGATCCAGAGCCAGATTCCGCTGGGCCGCTTTGGCCAGCCCGAAGAGATCGCATCGACTGTGCTGCACCTGTCGGCGCCGGAATCGGCCTTCATTGTCGGCACGGAAATCATTGCCGATGGCGGCATGAGCCAGCTTTAAATCTACCCCTTGCTCTGCCGTTCAGCGCCGCAACTTGTCCCCGCGGACATCCGCGTTGCACGGCAGAGCCTTCCGTCTTCTGTAGGTGGCAACGCTAAAACAGCACGATATTGACGAAATGTCAGTAATTGACGTATCGTCAGTGCCCATGAAACCTGCTGAAGAAAACCGCTTTCTGCTGCGCGAGGGCCGCAAGATTGTCGAGGCGCTGGGCAAGACGCTGGCGCCGCTGGTGGAAGTCGTGCTGCACGACCTGACCGACCCCGATCATTCTGTCGTTGCCATCGCCAACAACCTGTCCGGCCGCCAAGTGGGCGACGCCGTGACTGAACTGGGCCTTGCGCGCCTGGCTGATCCGGAGTTTCCGGAAGTCATCGAAAACTACGCCAACCGGTTTCCCGACGGACGCCCGGCCAAGAGCACATCCATCGGCCTGAAGAACAGCCGCGGCCATTACGTCGCGGCCATCTGCCTGAACATGGACGTTTCCATGTTGAGCGCGGTGACCACCGGCCTGACGCAACTGATGCGCGTCGATGTGGCTGCGCCGCCGGTGGCTGAATCGCTGGGCTCGCGCCGCGTGGAAGACGTGCGCACCGCGCTTGAACACTTTGCTGCCGCGCGCAATACCACGCCCATGGCCATGACGCTCGATCTGCGCCGTGAAGCCATGCGCGAACTGGCCGCCAGCGGCCTGCTGAACCTGCGCCGCGCGTTGACTGAAGTTGCGCAAACGCTGGGCGTGGCGCGCTCCACCGTCTACACCTACCTTCCCGAGAATAACGAGCACATCGCATGAGCCTGCCCATCACTTACGAAGACGTTGTTGCCGCGCATGCCCGCCTGCAAGGCGTGGCCCACAAGACGCCCGTGCTGACGTCGAGCACCGCCAACGCCATGACCGGCGCCGAGCTGTTCTTCAAGGCCGAAAACTTCCAGCGCATGGGCGCGTTCAAGTTTCGTGGGGCGTACAACGCGCTGTCGCAGTTCACGCCCGAGCAGCGCAAGGCGGGTGTGATCACGTTTTCGTCGGGCAACCACGCGCAGGCGATTGCGTTGTCGGCCAGGCTGCTTGGCATGCGCGCCGTCATCGTCATGCCCAAGGACGCGCCTGTCGTGAAAGTGGAGGCCACGCGCGGCTATGGCGGTGAGGTGGTGTTCTTCGACCGCTATACCGAAGACCGCGAAGCCATCGGCCGCAGGCTGGCCGAAGAGCACGGCCTCACGCTGATCCCGCCGTACGACCATCCGCACGTGATGGCCGGGCAGGGCACGGCCGCCAAGGAGCTGATCGAAGAGGTCGGCCCGCTGGATATGCTGCTCACTCCGCTGGGCGGCGGCGGCTTGCTGTCCGGTTGCGCCACGGCAGCGCGTGCGCTGAACCCCGCGTGCAAGATCATCGGCGTAGAACCCGAGGCCGGCAACGACGGCCAACAGAGCTTGCGCAAGGGCGAAATCGTCCATATCGACACGCCCAAGACGCTGGCTGACGGCGCGCAGACGCAGCACCTGGGTAACTACACGTTTGCCGTGATCCGCGAGCTGGTGGACGACATCGTCACGGTGAGCGATGCAGAGCTGGTGAGCGCCATGCAGTTTTTTGCGAGCCGCATGAAGGCGGTGGTCGAGCCCACGGGTTGCTTGGCGGCTGCTGCCGCGCTGACCGGCAAGGTGGACGTGGCGGCCAAGCGCGTCGGCGTGATTCTGTCGGGTGGCAATGTGGATTTGCAGCATTTCGCCAAGCTGGTGCTGGGGTCGGTATGAGCGATGCGCGCTATCTGAATGCGCCGGACTTGCGCCCGCCCGCCGGGCACTACTCACACGCGGTCTGCGCGAATGGCTTTGTGTTCGTGGCCGGGCAGATTCCGGTGACGCCCACGGGCGAAAAGCTCGCCGATGCGTCGTTCGAGACGCAGGTGCGGCAGGTGTTGTTCAACCTGGACGCGGTGCTTGCCGCCGCTGGCACGGACCGCTCGCGCCTGGTGCAGGTGCGCGTGTACGTGACCGACATGGAAACGCATTGGCCCGCATTCGATGCGCTTTACCGCGCATGGATCGGGGAACTGCGCCCCGCGCGCGCCGTGGTGCCGGTGCCGACGTTGCACTATGGCCTCGCGGTCGAAATCGAGGCGACCGCGCTGGCAGGCTGACGCAAACGCTTGGCGTTGATGCACATCACGCCAGGGGTAGCGGATGGTGGTTGATCTTCGCCCGTTTGCGAGCCATTGTTGCAAAATGGCCGGAATGCTCGCCAGGACACATGCGCTGGCCCGGCTCTAACGTATGCGCCCCCCCTTCAAAACAATGAGCCACCCATCGCGGCAACTCACGCAGGACGACGTACCCATCGGGCAACCGCTGCCGTTCACCCTGGCAGACAACGCGGGCCGGCTGCTGCTGCCCGCCGGTGTGGTCGTGCCGGATGCCGAAGATGTGCGGTTGCTGTTTCATCATGGCCCGGTCATGGCCTTGACCGAAGCCGACGACGCGGCCGCCGCTGAGCCTGTTGACGTGCCCGAAGGCAAGCCGCGCCTGGGCGCAACCGGTCTGGCCATCGGCACCATCCTTCAGGTGCAGGAAAAATCCGCACCGCTGCGTGGCCCGCTGCCGTGCCGACTGATCGGCTATATCGAAGGCGAAGCGATTTTCATCACGCAGCCAGCCGATGGCACGCGCACGTTGCGGCCCGAGGTGCGTGACATCCTGCTGGTGCGCGGTTTCTCGGGCCGGGCGGTGGTCAGCGTGCTGTGCAGCGTGGTGGCGGTGGGGCAATTTCCGTCACCGTATATCGTGCTGTCGATGCCGACCAAGGTGCACAAGGTGCCGCTGCGGCGGGCCAAGCGCGTGCAGGTGCGCATGGGTGCCACGGTGCGTGCAGAGGGGCAGCCGGCTTCGCCCGCTGATCGTGTGGCCGTCATTCGCGATATCTGCCTGAATGGCGCGCTAGTGCAGAGCGCCGGTCCCGCTTTCCATCCGGGGGATCGCCTTGCGCTGGAGTTCAGCGCCTACGTGGACGGACAACAGGAAGACTTCGCCCTGGCAGGCCGGGTGGCCAGCGGCTCGCCCGCACCGGGGGCATCGCACTTGGCGTTTCCGTCGTTTGGGGTGGAGTTCGCGCTCTCAAAAGAGCAGACGGCGCAGTTGTCGCGCCTGATCATCGAGCGGTTGGACGAATAGGCTTTGGCGCCGGCCTTATGCCTTGATCGCGCCGGCAAGCATTGTTTCCAGCAGCCACGCACCGGCCTGGCCAAGCGCACGCTTGCGAGACCACACCGCATCCACCGGCACATGGCGAGGCCAGCCGCGTGCGCGCACCTCGTGCAGGCGGTCTGCCGCGAAGTGGTCAACCAGCCAGCGCGGCAACTCCGTCCAGCCGAAGCCCAGCACGGCCATTTCCAGCAGCATCAGATAGCTCGGCGCAGACCACCGGCGCAGGCCGCGCACGGGCGTTGTCTCTGCGCGCGGCCCGATCGGGTCGACAAAGGTATTCAGGCGCAGCTCCCGCGCGTCGCGCAGCATCGCATGCGGCACTTCCTTGTCGCCGTATTGCGCGAACGGATGCTGTCGTCCGACGAACAGGCCGATCTCCGATTGCTCTGCGATGGTTGCCGCGCCAATGTCCGGCGGATACGCGGGCTGCGTAGCCACCAGGCCGAGTTGCGCGCGGCCCTGCTGGATGATGTCGAGCACGTCTTCGTACTCGGCGATCAGGCACTCGAGCTCCAGTTCGGGAAAGCGCTGTTCGAGCAACGCGAGCGTTTGTTCGTAGCGATCAGACTGGTACGTATCGGACACCACCAGCGTGAGGCGCGCCTCCAGGCCACCGGCCATCTGTGCGGCAAGGCGGTCCATTTGTTCACTGGCCTCAAGCACACGGCGCACCTGCGTGAGCATCGCGCGCCCCGCTTCGGTCAGCGTGGGCTGACGCGTGCTGCGGTCAAACAGCGTCAGGCCAAGGTCGATTTCCAGATTGCCGATTGCCTCGCTGATGGTCGATTGCCGCTTGCCCAGCTTGCGCGCGGCGGCGGAGAACGACCCGAGCGTGGCGGCCTCGGCAAAGGCGTGCAGGGCTTCAGGAGAGTGGCGCATAGGGTGCTCCGGGGGGCGCACGGATTCTCGCAATATATCGGAAAAACCGATGTTATCGAACTGGATAAGCCCGCTTCCACCGATGAAAATTACGCCCATTCATCGGAGTATCGCCATGCAAGTGCCAGCCAAAACCCCCGTCGAGCGTGTGTTTCATGCGCTGAGCTTTGAGCTTCTCGCCACCCTCATCTGCGCGCCGCTGTTCAGTTGGATCATGGGTGTGCCCCTCGCGCATATGGGGGCCCTGACGCTCATGTTTGCTGGCGTGGCGATGGCGTGGAACATGGTGTTCAACGCCATCTTCGAGCGCGTGGAGCATCGCTACAAGCTATCGCGCACCGTGGCCGTGCGCGTGGTGCATGCCGGCCTGTTCGAGGGCGGCCTGGTCGTGATGCTGGTGCCGCTGGGCGCGTGGTGGCTGAACGTCAGCCTGTGGGAAGCCTTTGTGATTGATATCGGCATCATGCTGTTTTTCTTGCCGTACACGTTCTTCTTCAACCTTGCCTACGACCATTTGCGCGCCCGCTGGATGTCGCGTCGTGCGCTGGCCTGACGCGAAGATCGGCCTAGGGCAAAAAGGGCAGTGCAGGCGGTAGCGCGCTTCCTATAATGAAGGCCCTTTCAAGACGGGCGCAGTGGCCGCAAGCCGCTGCGCCCGTATTGCCTTCATGCTGCGCCTTTCTGTCACCTCATCCCATGTCTCGGCAACTGTGCTGCGCCAATGCTATGTGGCGGCGTGCGCGGGCGACGCCGTGGGCGTGATGAACGTGCTGCGCGATGTGTGCGGTGCGGACCACGCCGCAGCCATGATCCGATGGCGCGTGGATGGACGCTGGCACTGGGTGGCATCACGCGGCGCACGCTCGGCCGAGGTGCTGTTGCACGCGGTACGCGGCGATGGTGTCGACGCCTGGCCGATGGCCGATGCCGAAGTGCGTGGCGCGGTGTGGCTCGATTACCGCAAGGCAGGCGTGCCGCAGCCCATGCAGCAGCGTGCCGCGCCCGAGACCTTGCTACCGCATTTTGCGCAAGCGCTGCCGCTGTGCTGGCAACGCGTTGCGACGCGTGTTGGCATTTCGCCTGCACAGCCGGCCAGCCTGTGGCTGACCGATGCGTTCCACCTCACGCGCCGCGAAGCCGATGTGGCCGATCTGCTGGCAGGCGGCTCTGACCCCGCGTGCATTGCCCGCACGCTGGGCATTTCACTCGACACGGTGCGCACGCACCTCAAGCACGTTTACCGCAAGACCAACACGCACAGCCAGTGCGATGTGGTGCGGCTGATGCTGGCGCTGTCTGCGCGCCGGTAGGTGCATGCACGTTCCGGGGCCTGCCGTCAGTCGGCCACCTTCGCCCCACGCTCATTCAACAATTCACGCAGCACTGAGCGGTGACAGTGCGCTTCATCTTCGCAATAGCAGCCGACAGACAGATTCGTCTGATGCGACAGCGCGGCCAGCATGTCGAGCAGGCGTGCGGCATCACCGTCGCGCATTTCGGTGCGGAAGTGCCGCACGAAGGTGTGCCACGCTTTGTCGTCGTGCTCCGCTTGCGCGGCCTGTGCCTGCTTGACCAGCTCGGGCGTGGGCGAGAGCAGCGGCATCCACACGTCATAGAAATCGCGGCTGGCGAATGCTTCCTTGGGCACGCCGCGCGGCGGCCGCCGCACGGTGCCGATACGCAAGCCTTCATCAGGATGACGCGGCTCGCCGAGCCGGACGATGCGTAGTGTCATGAGATGCCTCCGTGCGGATGCGGGTCGTTGCGCTCAGCGCTTATGAACCTTGCCGGCTCTGCACCGTCGGGAAGAAGACATCCTTCCACGAAGCGGGCTTGTTCTTGAGCGTGCCCACGCGCTGCATGAACTCAGCATAGTGGCCGACGCCAACCGGCGTGGTCGTGAAGCGCGAATCCGGATCATCGAGGATCTTCTTCACCTCTTCCGGCGAGCTCTTCACCTTCGATTGCGCGATGTAGATCTGCGCGGCGCGTGTCTTGTCCTTGGCGATGAGCGCATTCGCTTCATCCAGCGCCGCCACGAATGCCGCCGACAATTTTGGGTTGGCCTCGTAGAACTTCTTGCTGGTGTAAGTCATGTCCAGCGTGATGTTGCCGAGCACGTCTACGGTATTGAACACGCGGTGCAGGCCAGGTGCAGCGGCCTCGGTGTACGAGAACGGCGGCGATGCCATGTGGCTGTTGATCTGGCTGCCGCCGGCCAGCATGACGGCAGTGGCGTCCGGGTGCGGCAGCGGCACGGTGATCGGGTCGAGCTTGTTGAACTGCTTGTCGCCGAAGGTCTTGGCGGCGGCCATCTGCAGCACCACGGCAGGCAGCGAGGTCTTGATGCCGGGCACGGCAATGCGGTCCTTGTCGGAGAAGTCCGCCAGTGTCTTCACGTTCGGGTTGCGCGTCATCAGGTACATCGACGATGAGCTGAGCGACGACAGGCCGCGCACTTCCATCGCGCTGCCCCGCGTTTTGTCCCACAGCGTGAGGAAGCCCGGCACGCCCAGCGAGGCAATGTCGAGCGCGCCCGAGAGCATTGCATCGTTGATGACGTTGCCGCCATCGAGGATGCGGTAGTTGACCTTGACGTCGCCCAGGCCGGCGGCCTTGGCCTGCTTTTCCAGCAGGTGCTCGCTGGCCATCACCATGATGGGCAGGTAGAGGATGCCGTAGCCGTGAGAGATGCGGACTTCTTTGGCTTCTGCATGGGCTGCGGAGATGGCACCGCTGAAGAGGGAGGTGGCCAGTGTGGCAGCCATGGTCAGGCGAAGGATGTTGCGGCGGGTTTGCTGCATGGGGTGTCTCCTTGTTTTGGTCGATTGTTAGGTTGGTGGGGCATCCTATGTTTCCTCCCCTGCCAGGGTCGTCCTGATCAGCTTAGTTCTGCATGCCCCAGCGCTTGATGGTGCGTGCCTCCAGCGTGCGGAACACGAGGTTCTCCACCAGCAGGCCGATGATGATGACGGTCAGCAGGCCGGCAAACACTTCCGGAATCTGGAGCTGGTTCTTGTTTTCGTAGATGTACCAGCCGAGGCCGCCTTGGCCGGAGCTGACGCCAAACACCAGTTCTGACGCAATCAACGTACGCCATGCAAACGCCCAACCAATCTTCAGCCCCGTGAGGATGGACGGGAACGCCGCCGGAATCAGAATCTTGGTCAGGTACCCCATGCCCGAGAGCCCGTAGTTGCGGCCTACCATGCGCAGCGTGTTCGATACCGACAGAAAGCCCGCATGCGTGTTGAGCGATACCGCCCACACCACCGAATGCACGATCACGAAGATCAGGCTGCCGTTGCCCAGGCCGAACCACACCAGTGCGATCGGCAGCAGTGCGATGGCGGGCAACGGGTTGAACATGGCGGTGAGCGTTTCCAGGAAGTCCTGCTCCAGCCGGTTGCTGATGCCCAGCACAACCAGTGCGCATGACAGCGCCAAGCCCAACGCATAGCCGGCCAGCAGCGTTTGCATGGAGGTGCCGATGCGTGCAAACAGCGTGCCGCTGGCCAAGCCCGCCCACAGCGCCTGCGCGGTGTCAGAGAACGTCGGCATCAGCAGCGGGTTGTCGAGCCAGCGCGCGCCGCCTTCCCACACGAGCGCGAGCACGATGAGGATGACCAGCTTGCGCAGCCACGCCTGCTCGTACAAACGTTCGGCAATCGAGAGCGGCTTTTCCACCACGCCAATGCGCTCGAACGCCACGGGCGTGCCGTAGACGGGCGCGCGATTGCTGATGTCGGCCGGGGCTGGCATGGAAAGGGTTTCAGTCTGCATGGGTTTGCTCCACCGCACGGTCGAACAGCATGTTGTGGATTTCGGCTTCCAGCGCCTTGAAGCGCTCGGGGTCATCATCACCGCGCGCGAGGCTCGGCAGTTCTGCCCGGACCTGGCCCGGATGCGGCGAGAGAATCAGGATGCGGCTGCCGCAGCGGATCGCCTCCGGAATCGAGTGCGTGACGAACAGGACAGTGAAGCGTGTCTCGTCCCACAGTTGCAGCAGTTCGTCCTGCATCTTGCGGCGCGTGAGTGCGTCGAGCGCGGCGAAGGGCTCGTCCATCAGCAGCACGTCGGGCTCCATGGCCATGCCGCGTGCAATCGCCACGCGCTGCTTCATCCCGCCCGAGAGCATGTGCGGGTGGTGGTCGGCAAACTTGGTGAGGTTGACCTTGTTGATGTAGTGCAGCGCACGTGCTTCGGCTTCACGCACGCCGAGCTTGCCCGTGCTGAGCAGCGGGAACAGCACGTTTTCCTTCACCGTTTTCCATGGCAGGAGCTGGTCGAACTCCTGAAACACCATCATGCGATCCGGCCCCGGCTTGGTCACGGGCTGGCCCTTCAGGCGGATCTCGCCTTCGGTGGGCGTGAGGTAGCCGCCGATGGCCTTGAGCAACGTCGATTTACCGCAGCCCGAAGGGCCCAGCAGGATGTAGCGCTCGCCGGGATAGACCTGGAAGTCGACGCGGTAGGTGGCCGTGACCAGATGCTGACGTGTCTTGTATTGCAGCGTGACGCCACGTACATCCAGCAATGGGGGCGCTGTCGGCGAGTTGGCCTGCATGGGGTTGTCTCCTGTTTTGTGTTTTGTGTTTTGTGCGTGCCGGTCGGATGCGCGCGAGGGCTATCGGATATCGACGTGATACCGGAAGTGCGCCGCCGCGCCGCGCGAGCGCCGCCATTCCAGCGGCACGCGGTCGTAGCCGCGCGCGATGCGCTCGATGACCATCACCGGATCGCCCGTCTGAATGCGCAACAGGCGTGCATAGGTAGCGTTGACGGCCTCTGCGGTGAGCGTTTCTTCGGCGCTCGCAATGATCTGGCCGCAGTGCGATTCGTAGAGCGGATAGAGCAGGTCGCCAAACGCTTCAGGTTCCAGCGTGGCGAGGTCGGCAAAGCGGTCGTGGGGCAGCCAGATTTCTTCGGCCAGCAATGGCGCGCCATCCAGCAAGCGCAGACGCGTCATGCGGATGACGGGGGCGCCGGTTTCGATCTGCAGGCCGGCAGCGGGCGCAGACGGTGCATCGAGCACATCGCGCTTGAGGATGCGGCTCTCTGGGATGCGGCGCTCGCCGGTTTCGCTCTGAAAGCGAAAGAAGCGGAACAGCGAACTGGCAAAGCTGGCCCGGCGCACGAAAGTGCCGCGGCCCTGGAAGCGTTCGAGCAGGCCTTCGGCCACCAATACATCAACGGCTTTGCGGACTGTGCCGACGGCCACGTTGTAGGTTTTGGCCAACTCGGCTTCGGTGGGAATGGCGTCGCCTGGGCGCCAGTGCTGCTGGGCGATCTGCGCGGCCAGATCGTCGCGCAATTGCTGGTAGCGGGGCAGGCGGAGATCGGCGGGCATAAGGTGCGGGAAGTGGTCAACTATTCATCTATATGACTCGTCATTGTAGGCAGCTTGATGGCGGCGGGCATTACAGGAAAACCCGCAGGGCTCGGTCTGACTGACACGAGCCCTGCGGGTTTTGGGAGAACTGCGAGAGGTTAAAGATCAGCGGGTGGCGCGAGCCGAAGCCGGCAACGGTTCCGCTTGCTGGGCTTTCGGACGGCGCAGCAGACGCAGCGCATACCAGGCCAGAACAAGCGCACCGATGGCGAACACGATGTCACCCGGCACACGCAGCCAGACCAGCGTTTCCATCACCTTCGAGTGCACGATCTCTGGCGAGCGGGCGTACCACATGCCCTTGGTGACGCTGGCCCAGGCCTGGTAGATACCGGCCGGCAGCAGCGACATGAACACCATCATTGCCAAGCCGATGTTCAGGCCCCAGAACGCGGGCTTGAGCAGGCGGTCAGCATGCAGGCTGCGCGCATACAGGCCACGCAGGCAGAACAGCATCAGGCCGATACCGAGCATGCCGTACACCCCGAACAGTGCTGCATGCCCGTGGGCGGCCGTCATGTTCAGACCCTGCACGTAGTACAGCGAAGCCGGCGGGTTGATGGCAAAGCCCAGCAGGCCAGCGCCAACGGTGTTCCAGAAACCCACGGCCACGAAGCACAGCACCGGCCACTTGTAGGCGATCAGCCACGGCGTGCCTTGCGTGCGGCGATAGTTCTGCAGCGCTTCCAGGCCGATGAGCGAGAGCGGCACCACTTCCAGCGCCGAGAACACGGCGCCCACCGAGATGATCGAGGTCGGTGTCCCCGTGAAGTACAGGTGGTGCAGCGTGCCCAGGATGCCGCCGAACAGGAACACGATCGTCTCGGCCACGATGGCGCGGTTGGCGCTGGCGGCACGGATCAGGCCCAGGCGCGTGAAGATCAGCGCGATGACGGCGGTGGCGAACACTTCAAAGAAGCCCTCGACCCACAGGTGGACGAGCCACCAGCGCCAGTACTCGATCATCGAATAGTGCGTGTGTTGGCCCCACACCAGCGAGGTCGAATAGAACCCGCCGATACATGTGGCCGACAGGAACACCATGGCGATCAGCCCGCGCGATTCTGACGGCGTCTTCAGTGCCGGCCACAGTGCACGGCCGAGCAGCACGACCCAGAACAGCAGCCCGACAAACAGCAGCAGTTGCCACACGCGGCCCATGCTGGTGTATTCCAGGCCCTGGTTGCCGATCCAGAAGCCGAAGTCCGCACCGCGATGCTGCAGCGTGCCGAGCCAGCCCGTGGCAATGGAACCCACCACGATAAAGATCAGCGCCCAGAACAGCACGTCAACACCGAGCTTCTGGAACTTCGGCTCACGCCCCGAGAGCAGCGGCGCGATATACAGGCCCGTGGCCAGCCAAGCGGTGGCAATCCACAGCACACCAAGTTGCGTATGCACGGTGCGGCTGATCACGTACGGCAGCACCTGTGCCAGCGGAATCCCGAAGAACGACTCGCCTTCCACCGCATAGTGCGCGGTGATGGCGCCCATGCCGATCTGCACCAGCATCAGCCCGATCACGGCAAAGAAGTACTTGCGCGTGGCCTTCATCGACGGCGTGGCAACCACGTTGAGGAACGGATCGGCCGGCAGAGGCGGCTCTTCCTCTTCGTGCTTGCTGCTGCCGTGCAGCCACAGCATGGCGGCAATACCACCCAGCAGCAGGACGATACTGACCATCGACCACACAGCGGCACCGCCGGTCATGGTGTTTCCCACGAGCGGTTCGTGCGGCCAGTTGCTCGTGTACGAGATGTCGGTCTCGCCCGGGCGGTCGGCGGCGGCGGCCCACGACGTCCAGAAGAAGAACGCTGCCAGTGCTTCACGATCGGCCTGTTCCGGCAGCACGCCGGTGGCCATGGCGTACTGATCGCGCAGCGTTGCCAGCGTCGGATCGGTGCCGAACAGTGCCTCAAAGTGGTGCGCAACGCTACGGATGGCCTCTGCGCGCTCGCGCGATACGGTCAGGATGTCGTGATCCGCATCGTACGTATTGCGGCGCATTTCCTCCTTCACGGTGGCGTCAACGGTGGCTTGTTGCACGGTCGTCAACGGCGCGTCGGTATCGAACTGCTGATGCGCGCGGATGGCTTGCAGTGCCGTAGCCTCACGGTGCAGCCAATCGGCAGACCAGTCAGGCGCAACGTAGCTGCCATGGCCCCAGACGGTGCCAAGCTGCTGGCCACCGGCTGCCAGCCAGGCCTCCTGGCCGCGCTGGATCTGCTCGCCAGTAAAGATCACCTCGCCCACAGAGGTGACGACGGCATGCGGAATCGGCGGTGCTGCCAGATAGATTTGCCGGCCCAGATAGCCCAATGCCCCGAACGACAGGATGAAGATCAGGCCGAGCCACCGCCACAGCCTTTGGTTGGTTTTCATGACAAGGTTCCTTGCAGGATGCAGTCGGAAATTCAGGCACCACCACCGCAGCCGCCACAGCAGTGGCCGGCACTGGCGGCAGACGCCACCTTGGTAATGGCAACACGCCACGTGGCGGGGCCGCGCTCAAGGTAGTCCCAGGAAAACTGCCCCGGGCGCTCGACTTGAAACTGCGACTGCAGCGGGCGCGGATCGTGATCGTTGATCAGCTCCAGGCTCTGGCCGATGCCGAGTTCCCCAAAGGCGGAGAAGATCAGCGGATGGCGCTCGCGCGGCGCCAGCAAGCGCAGATCAAGCTGGATGGACGAGGCGGACTGTGTCATGGGGATTCCCTCTGTGGGTATCGCATCAATAAAGATGCATTGGAGATGCAACTATAGTACCCAGAGGAATCTCCGCGGTTATTGATGTATATCAGATGCTTGTTTTGTGGCGATCTTGATACGGTAATCCAGGCTGCAACTGGCATGGCGGGAACCCCGGCAGCCCAGATGCCCCCTAAAGCGCCTGATTTCGTTTGCTCTGTATCAAAACTCTCCCGGCGGGCACGTCATAACGTGGAGTGGACGACACCACACCGATACACGGGGGAAAAAATGAGCCGTCTTCACACTGTCCGTGGCTTGATGCGCGCGGGCCTGATTTCGATGATGCTGGGCGCCGTGCTGGCGGGCACCGCAGCGCGCGCCGCCAGCGCCAAACTACCGGGTGATTTTGGTCCGCCACGGGGCGAACCCATCCACGCCGTGCTCACCAGCCCGCCGCTGGTGCCGCCGCCGGTCAATCGCAACTATCCGGCCAAAGTCATCGTGGAACTGGAAGTGGTCGAGAAGGAAATGCAGATCTCCGAAGGGGTCAGCTACACCTTCTGGACGTTCGGGGGCACCGTGCCCGGCAGCTTCATCCGCGTGCGGCAGGGCGATACGGTGGAGTTCCACCTCAAGAACCACCCGAACAGCAAGATGCCGCACAACATCGATCTGCACGGCGTGACCGGGCCGGGCGGCGGCGCAGCGTCAAGCTTCACCGCACCGGGCCATGAATCGCAGTTCACCTTCAAGGCGCTCAACGAGGGCATCTACGTCTACCACTGCGCCACCGCGCCAGTGGGCATGCACATTGCCAACGGCATGTACGGCCTGATCCTGGTCGAACCGCCCGAAGGCTTGCCCAAGGTCGATCACGAGTACTACGTCATGCAGGGCGACTTCTACACTGCCGGCAAATATCGTGAGAAGGGCTTGCAGCCCTTCGACATGGAAAAGGCCATTGATGAACGCCCGAGCTACGTGCTCTTCAACGGCGCAGAAGGCGCGCTCACTGGCGACAAGGCACTGCGCGCCAAGGTGGGCGAGACCGTGCGCATCTTCGTTGGCAACGGCGGGCCGAACCTGGTGTCGAGCTTCCACGTGATTGGCGCCATTTTTGACCAGGTGCGTTACGAGGGCGGCACCAATGTGCAGAAGAACGTGCAGACCACACTGATCCCCGCGGGTGGCGCGGCGGTGGTGAAGTTCACCGCGCGGGTGCCCGGCAGCTATGTGCTGGTCGACCACTCGATCTTCCGTGCCTTCAACAAGGGCGCACTGGCCATCCTCAAGGTCGATGGTCCGGAGAACAAGCTCGTGTATTCGGGCAAGGAGCTGGATTCTGTCTACCTGGGTGACCGCGCAGGCCCGAACCTGGCTGCTGTAACCAAGGCGACACAGGCATCGGTGTCGGGCACGCTGTCGGTGCAGGATCAGGTGAATGCCGGACGTGCGTTGTTTGCGGGCACGTGCTCGGTGTGCCACCAGGGCAACGGTGCAGGTCTGCCGGGTGTGTTCCCGCCGCTGGCCAAGTCGGACTTCCTGGCCGCAGACCCGAAGCGCGCCATGAACATCGTGCTGCACGGCCTGAACGGCAAGATCAAGGTCAACGGCCAGGAATACGACTCCGTCATGCCGCCGATGACGCAGCTCAATGACGACGAGGTTGCCAACATCCTGACCTACGTGCTCAACAGTTGGGACAACCCGGGCGGTCGCGTGAGCGCGGACGACGTTAAGGCGGTGCGTGCCCAACCGGCGCCGGCCAAGGCCGTGGCCGAACATTGACCTGACATGCACGATCATGGCCCGCCTGACCTTGCGCTCTGCTGCCACGCTCGCAGCCATGCTGATGGCACTGACCAGTGCCGCCGCACAGGGTGCCGACTATGTGCGGTTGCCCGGCGGCGACTTTGACAGCGTGCTGCCCCAGAACGCACCGGGGCAGCCGCAGCGGGTGCATATCGAGCCGTTTGCGCTGCGTACCACGCCAGTCACCATTGGCGAGTTCCAGGCCTTTGTGCAAAGCCACGAGGCCTGGCAGCGCGGCCGTGTGCCACAGGTGTTTGCCGGCAAGGCTTACCTTGCAGACTGGGCCGACGCGACACACCCTGACGCGCAGGCCTCGCCGCAGGCCCCGGTCACGGGGGTGAGCTGGTTTGCCGCCCGCGCCTATTGCGAAAGCGAAGGTGCACGGCTGCCGACTTGGCTGGAGTGGGAATCCGCCGCCGCGGCTGACGCCACCCGTGCCGACGCACGTGACGACCCGCAATGGGCGCAGCGCATTCTCGGCTGGTACGAACGGCCGGCCACGCGTGTGCTGCCACCGGTGGGCGGCCCGGCAGATGTGCACGGCGTGCGCGACCTGCATGGCCTGATCTGGGAATGGGTCGACGATTTCAACGCGCTGTTCATTGCCGGAGACAGCCGCACCCAGGGCGACCCCGACAAACAGAAGTTCTGCGGTGCCGGTGCCATCAGCATCGTGCGCCGCGACAGCTACGCCGTGCTGATGCGCGTGGCGCTGCTGTCCTCACTCGAAGGCGCAGATGCCACGGGCAGCCTTGGCTTCCGCTGCGCCCGATCCCTCAATGGAGACCATCCATGACTTTCCTGACCTTCATTCGGCGCGCCCTGGTGGCGTTCCTGTTGACCGGTGCGACTGCCGGCGCCATTGCCGCGGGGCCGCCGGTCACCTCTGGCTCGCTGTATCAGTCAGATGTGGCATTGACCGACCAGAATGGCCACGTCTTTCACCTGGCCGACTTGCGCGGTGAGCCTGTGCTCGTGAGCATGTTTTATTCATCCTGCCAGATGGTCTGCCCGATGATCTTCGAGACCATCCGTGCCACGCTGGCCAAGGGCGGCAAGCCCGCGCAGGACGGCGTGCGCGTGCTGATGGTGACGGTGGACCCGGAGCGCGATTCGGTTGCCGTACTCAAGAAAACCGCCGCCGCGCACAATGCCGATGCGCACTGGCAAGTCGCCCGCGCCAACGCCAGCGGAACGCGCGAAGTGGCTGCGTTGCTGGGCGTGCAGTACCGCCGCCTGGCCGATGGCGATTTCAACCACTCCAGCACGATCCTGTTGCTGGATGCGGAAGGACGCATCAACGCCCGTACCAACACGCTGGGCGCCGTGGATCCGAAGCTGGTCGATGCCATGCGCAAGCTGGTGGCTGCGCAGCAGCGCTAAGGTCAACCGGCGTTCTCCCGGGCGGAGTCGATGGAACCGCGCGGTTGTGTTGCTGGAGCATCAGTCCCGTCCGGCACAGCGCTTCACGCAGGCATTGGCCGATGCGGTCATGGCGTCTGCCATGAGAATTTCTTGTTGATTGGTCGATCAATCAAAATTATTGCTGCGACCAGTGCGTGATAGCTTGGCGATGTTCCTGTTCTTGCCGAGCACCGCCATGCTGTTCCCCGCCTTTCTTCTTGCTTCATCCCGCTGCACCGGAGCCCAGCCATGACCGCCGCGATTCTGTTGGCGCTGGCGCCGGTGGCGCTCCTCGTTGCGCTTGGATACGGGCTCAGGCACACCGGCTTCATTGCAGACGCCTTCTGGCCGCAGGCCGAGCGCCTCTGCTACTACATCCTCTTGCCCGCGCTGTTCATGCATGGCTTGGCGAGTGCGCATGTGCAGGCCTTGCCGGTGCTGCCGCTGGCGGCCACGTTGATTGCGGCAACTGTCACCGTCGCCGTGGCGCTGGTGCTGACACGGCGCTGGATGCCCGTAGACGGTGCGGCCTTTACCTCGGTGTTTCAGGGCGCGGTGCGTTTCAACAACTACGTGGGCGTGTCGCTGGCGGCGGGCATGTTCGGCGCGAAGGGCATCGCGCTGGCCGCCGTGTGCAATGCCGCCATCGTGCCGACCGTCAATCTGCTGTGCGTGCTGGTGTTTGCGCGCTACGGCACCGTGCGGTTCGGGGGCAAAGCACTGCTGCGGCAGATCGTGACGAACCCGCTGGTGGTGGCGTGCGTGATCGGCATCGGCATGCAGGCCACAGGCATGCAGGTGCCGGCCCTGATCGAGCCCGCCGTGCGCGCGCTGGGCGTGGCGTCGATGCCGCTTGGCCTGCTGTGCGTGGGGGCCGCGCTGAACTTCAGTGGTGTGCGTTCGTGGGCGCAGCCGGTGTTCGTGTCGTCGGTCGTCAAGTTCCTGGCCATGCCGGTGCTGACGCTCACGGTGGGCCACGTGTTCGGCCTGACGGATGTGGCGTTGCTGGTGGCGTTGCTGTTCCAGGCGCTGCCAACGGCGTCGTCCTCGTACATCATGGCGCGCCAGTTGGGTGGGGATGCGCCGCTCATGGCTGGCATCACCGCTGCGCAGACGGTGCTCGCCGCCGCCGCAATGCCGGCCGTGATGACGCTGCTGGCGCTCACACGCGGGTTGCCTCAGGGGCTGCTCTCGGCGCTGTGAGGCCGGATGCGGTGATGCACATGCGCATCGCCACCAGCACGCCCTGATGTTTCAGAGGCGCACCACATCCAGCATGGCTTGCACAGAAGCCTTCGGCGCGGCTTGCGGCAGGTTGTGCCCGATACCGCAGCCGACGCCAGTCGACCGTTCGTGGTGATCGTGCAAGGCACCTTTGCCGATGGGGCCAACGTGAAGCTGCTGCTGCAGGCCGGCAAGGTCGTGCTGGCCGGGCAGTTGTGAGGGGGCATCAAGCGCCGTAAGTGCGCAGCCGATCAAGGTCCACGACCGTCACGCCGCCGTATTCCAGCCGCACCACGCCGTCCTTTTCCAGCGCCTTGAGTGATTGGTTGGCAACCTGCCGCGTCATCCCCGAGAGCAAGCCGAGTTCTTCCTGCGTGATCTCCAGATGGTCGCCCGCGCCGGGGTACAGCACCGGGTTGAACAACGACGCAATGCAGCGCGCCAAACGCGGCGTAACGTCGAGCAGGCGGTCATATTCGAGCAGCGCCATGAAGTGCCCGAGCCGCTCGTTGAGCTGCTGCACCAGAAAGCGGTTGAATGCCACGCTGTTCTCCACCAGCCACATGAAGGTGGTGCGGTCCATGAACGCCATGCGTGTGTCGCGCAACGCGACGATGTCGTAGCGGCGCGGCTCATTCTTGAGCACCGTGCCCTCGCCAAACCAGCCGCCGGCAGGCACCCCGGTAAACGTGACGCTGCGGCCCTCCGGCGACACCGTGCCGATCTTGATGAGGCCCGTGACCACGCCCGTCCAGCTTTCCAGCAGCGTGTTCTTCGGGCAAATGCAGGCGCCGCGTGCGTAGGTTTTTTCAACGATGCCGGCGCAGGCCCGGTCTGCCTCGCCGGCAGGCAGATCAATCGACCACGCAGCGATATGCGCCAGCCGTGCGCGGCTGATGCCGGGGTGCGAGTTGGTGTCGTGTTCAGCCACGCTGTATACCTACCGGCAATGTGCTCACCCGCTGCGCTTCGGGCGTGGCGAGCCACCCATCACGCAGGCTCTGCAGGAACATGCCGCTAGCGTCTTCGCCCCAGAACAGCTCGCCGTTGTGCACCAGCGTAGGCACCCCAAAAACGCCAAGCGCGATGGCCGCATCGGTGTGCGCACGCAGGGCGTCTTTTACGGCAGGTTGGTCGACCGCCCTGACGCCTTCCGAAAACCCCACCGCCTCGCACAGCGCTGCAAAACCTTCGGGCGATGCGACATCGTTGCCCTCGCGCCAGATGTATTGGAACACCGCGCGCACGGCATCAAGCGAGCCCCCCATCGCAATCGTCAGCCGCAGTGCCTTGATCGGGTTGAATGGGTGTGCGGGCGGCATGCGAAACGCAATGCCCAGTTGCTGCGCACGGAACAGCGCATGCCGATACGTGAACACGCGCTTGGAGGCGATCTCGGCCGGGCCCTTCTGGCCCCAGTGGTTCAGCAGCGCGCCCAGCACCAGCGGGCGTGGGCGGATGACGATGTCGTTGGCCTTCTGCAGCGCGTCCAACTGCTCAAGCTGCAGATAGGCAAACGGTGAGATGACATCGAAGAACCAATCGACAGTGGTGGACATGGACGCTCCTCAAGCATCAAGCATCAAGCATCAAGCGGTACGGGCATCTGCAGCAGCGACGCCAGCGTGAACGGTGCCGCCGTCATGGCGCGAATGTCGTCGAGTGTCGCATGCGAGAGGATTTCACGCAGCACGAGCCCGCTCTCGGTCACATCAAACACGGCGTGCTCGGTCACGATGACTTTCACGCAGCCTTGGCCCGTGAGTGGCAGCGTGCAGCGTGGCAGGATCTTTGAGTTGCCGTGCTTGTCGGTATGCGCCAGCGCGGCAATCACTTTGCGCGTGCCGTAGCACAGGTCCATCGCCCCGCCAATGCCGGGCCACCACTTGCCGTTGCGATCGCACGCCCAGTTGGCGAGGTTGCCCAGCGCATCCACTTGCAGGGCACCAAGGATGGTCACATCGATATAGCCGTTGCGCATGGCACCCAGCGAGGTAGCAAGGTCCATGAGCGCGGCGCCGGGTATCAGCGTGATGGGCTCGCAGCCGGCGTTGGTGAGGTCGCTGTCGATGGCATCCAGCGACGGGCGCCCGCCAAAGCCGAAGGCGCCGTTCTCGGTGTGGAAGATGACGCCGGTATCGGCGTCCAGGTAGTTGGCCGTGAGCGTCGGAATACCCAGGCCGAGGTTGACGACTTCACCCGCGCGCAATTCCTGCGCGCAGCGGGCGGCGATGCGTTGTTTAGGTGTTTCGGGCAGCGCGTGCATGACGGTCTCCTTGTTGTGGTGAGCAGCGGTCAGGCTTCAGCGGCAGTGGGCAGGCGGCCGAGCTTGGTCCAGTGCTGCTTGTAGAGCGCGTGCTGGTCTTCGAGCGACAGCCCCTGCACCACGGCATTGACGAACACGCCTGGGCAGCCGACGCGCTCCGGCGCAATCGTGCCCACCTCCACGATCTCGTTTACCTCGACGATCGTGTAGTCGCCCGCCATGGCGATATCGCGCTGGTTTTGCAGTGCCGTGCCGCGAAACTCCACGTTGCCGAAAGTATCGGCCCGCCAGCCCTTGATGATCGACACGTCGGCGCGCAGCGGCGGCTCGACGAAGCAGGTCATGCCGTCCACGGTGAGCGTCGGCTTGGGTGCGCCGCGCGCGGGGAACATCCCCGGCTGATCGAGGATGCCCACGCCCACCGGCACAAGCGCGCCGCCCAGGCCCAGCGCGCCAGCGCGCACTTTCTCGGCCCAGGTGCCCATCGGGAAAAACTCGGCCACGCGCACGGCGTCGGTCAGGTAGGCCTGCGTCGATTCATCGGTGGTACCCACGTGCGTGCCAATGAACTCGGCCAATTGGCCCGAGGCAAACAACCTGGCCTTGAGAAAGCCGCCGCGCAGCCCCGGCGTGTTGGTGATGAGCGTGAGCTGATTGATGCCGCTGGCGAGCAGTGCCTCGATGCAGCAGGCCGGCTCGCCGGCGCCCACGAATTCGCCCAGCATCAGGCGGGTGCCGCTGCGGATGTGGGCGATGGCCTCGTCCACGGAAAGGACTTTGTTGGCGTAGCGCATGTGTTGTCTCCTTGGGGCCGCGCTGGAGAGCGGGTCTGCGGCGCAGTGTAGGAGCGGCGCTTCTGCTGCGATGTCTTCTGCATGACATTTGCTTCGTAAGGTTTGGCGGGTGCCACCCCTTATAGTTGTGACGCCAAGTGAACAAACAGGCGCCACCGTTGTCGCACCAGGGCCGGTCAGGCCCATTCCGCTGTTCTGCTGTCCAATCCGTTTTCACATCCACATCAACGTCACAGGAACGCATGCACGTCGACACCCCGCTCATCTCCACCATCATCGGCGGCTTGGTGCTGGCCTTCATCTTTGGCACCATTGCGCAGCGCTTGCGGCTGCCGCCGCTGGTGGGCTACCTGGTGGCGGGCGTGGTGGCGGGGCCGTTCACGCCGGGGTTTGTGGCAGACCAGAGTCTCGCGCCGCAACTGGCCGAGCTGGGCGTGATCCTGCTGATGTTCGGGGTGGGGCTGCACTTCTCGATGAAGGAGTTGCTGGCGGTCAAGGCCATCGCCATTCCGGGGGCGATCGGGCAGATCGCGCTGGCCACGCTCATGGGGATGGGGCTGGCGTGGCTGCTCGGCTGGGATGGCGGCCCAGGGCTGGTGTTCGGCCTGGCGCTGTCGGTGGCGAGCACGGTGGTATTGCTCAAGGCGCTGGAGGATCGTGGCATTGAGAACTCGCACGAAGGCCATATCGCCGTCGGCTGGCTGATCGTGGAAGACCTCGTGATGGTGGTGACCCTCGTGCTGCTGCCGGCCTTGGCCGGTGCACTGGGCGGCGCCGGCAGCACGGCGGTCAGCGCGTGGGACATCATCAAGGTGCTGGCGATCACGCTGTCGAAGGTGGTGGCGTTTGCCGCGCTGATGCTGGTGGTGGGCCGCCGCGTGATCCCGTGGATGCTGGAGCGCATTGTCATGACGGGCAGCCGCGAGTTGTTCCGGCTGGGCGTGCTGGCCACAGCGCTGGGTGTGGCCTATGGTGCGACGGTGCTGTTTGGCGTGTCGTTCGCGCTGGGTGCGTTCTTCGCGGGCATGGTGCTGGCGGAGTCGGAGTTCAGCCAACGCGCGGCGGAAGAATCGCTGCCGCTGCGCGATGCATTTGCGGTGCTGTTCTTCGTGTCGGTGGGCATGTTGTTTGACCCCCGCGTGCTGATTGAAGACACCTGGGCGGTGCTGGGCACGGTCCTGATCGTCGTGGTGGGCAAGTCGCTGGCGGCGTTTGCGGTGGTGCGCGCGTTTGGCCACGGCAACCGCACCGCGCTCACGATTTCGGCTAGCCTCGCGCAGATCGGCGAGTTTTCGTTCATCCTGATCGGGCTGGGGATCAGCCTGGAAATCCTGCCTGACCGTGCGCGTGGGCTGCTGTTGTCAGCGGCGATTCTGTCGATTCTGCTGAACCCGCTGATGTTCGCCCTGATCAACCGCCTCAAGCGCGAGGTGGCCCCAGAGCCGGCGGCGGTGGACTGAGCATCGAGGCCGTTTTGAACTGTTTTGCAAGCGAGGAGTGTTTATGAGCAATCTGACTATCGGAGTGATCGTCGGCAGCCTGCGCAAGGCGTCGTTCAACCGCCAACTGGCGCAGGCGCTGGTGGGTCTGCTGCCGTCTGGGGCGACGGCGCAGTTTATCGAGATTGGCGAGCTGCCGCTCTACAACCAGGATCTGGATGCCAACCTGCCTGAGCCCGTGCAGCGCTTCAAGACTGCTGTGGCGGGTGTGGACGCCATTCTGTTTGTCACGCCGGAATACAACCGCGGCACGCCGGGCGTGCTGAAGAACGCCATCGACTGGGGTTCGCGGCCGTATGGCCAGAGCGTGTGGGGCGGCAAGCCGGCGGGCATTGCGGGCGCATCGCCGGGCGCAATCGGCACGGCGTTGTCACAGGCGCAGTTGCGCAATGTGCTCGCGGCGGTCGGCGTGAAGGTCTTGCCGTTGCCGGAGGTGTTCTTCCACTTTGCGGGGGAGCCCTTCGATGCCCAGGGCGGGGTGACAGATGCGCGTACGCGCCAGTTCTTGCAGGGATTTGTCGACCGATTCGTCCAGTGGGCAGGTCAACAGCCAGTCTGACGAATCGATCAACCGGGTATTCAGGGCCGGGCGGGGAAGGGGTTCCCGCTCGGCCGTTTTGCCTTCTGGAGCATTAGGCCAGGAAGGCGGCGGCGCTGATGAGCCAACCTGCTGCCACGCAGCTTGCAATCCAGGCGGCCATGACGGCGCCAATATCCAACCATTTCATCATTGTTCTCCTTACAACACTTGCATTGCTTGTTCAGGCAATCGATGTCTGAACAACTGTTAGGAAGTTTAGGTGTTGCAGTGCGCCAGAACAATACGATGGCGGGTGAACAGACTGTTCCAAGAGTAACAACAAATTTCAGCGCTTGCGTGAATGGGGCTGCGCTTGTGCGGCGGGGCAGGCGCGCGGCCTACGCGTGTTGTTGCATTGCAACAATGCAGCGACTATTTCGTGCGGAAAGTCGCAGCCACCAAGTCGGCAAAACGCGCCTCTTCGGCAAACTCCACAGGATTGCTGCGCCCCGCGGTGCCGAATATGCGCAGCAGATAAACCGCGCCATTGCCGAAGAAGGCATACCCGCGAACCACGACGGTTCTGGCAGCGGACGTGTTCCATTCACCTTCCCAATAGATCACCCGGCGCCCGGCAAGCATCTGCTGCATCGGGGCCTTGCCGCGCACCAGGCGGGTGGCCCAGGCCGGGCGATCGCCATGCACGCGCGATTCCATGTGATTGAGCAGGATTGCCAGATCGCGCGGGCGCAGGGTTTCCAGATAAGCCGGCGTGCCTTTGTCGAAATCGGATTTGCGTACCGTGACCAGCGCGAAGCTCTCCGGCGCTACGGTCTGTTGCGCAAATACCAGTCGCGACGGCCCGAACGGCGAGTTGATGGTGGTGAGAACCGAGGGAATGGGCGTGTCGTTGGTTAGCCGCAACGGGCCCCACGTGCGCGGTACGGCAATGCTCGCACCGGCGTCAATGCGCTGCGTGACGGGGTAGGCGAACCTGGGCGCCGCCCAAGTGGGGCCCCACGGCGCGATGCCGGCAAGGGCGATCCACGCGGCTGCGCATGCGTACCGGACGCGGTGGGTGCGGCGGTACCACGCTGTGATTAACGGCGCCACTCGCGGGCTCCTGGCAGAAAAGATGGCGGACAGTTCCGTGGGCGCGTTCATGCCCCTCTACAGCAATGCCTATGCCCGCGCGTATTCGCGGCGCCGAATTGCTCGCCATCAACATATCGACTTGCATGCACGAGCGCCAGCGGCGTGTGGCGGGGCATCGAATGGATTAATCCGCGTGTGGGGATGTTGGCGTGGCTCTACCCAGGTGTGTTTGCATGGCTCTTTTCATGGAGCCAGCAGATTCGATAGAGTGAACGGCTCTATGCTGTTTTTCGATCGGGGTTTCACGCATGACCACGCTCAACGCTTATGAGCAGCCCATCGGCACGCCGCTGGCCGGCTGGACTGCCCGCCCGCTACCGCCGCACACACCGCTCACTGGCCGCTATTGCCGGCTCGAACCACTCGACGCTGCTCGCCATGCCGAAGCGCTGTTCGAAGCGTTCAGCCAGGCGCCGGATGACCGCGTCTGGACATATATGGTGGAAGGCCCGTTTGCCGACATCGCAGCGCATCGCGCCTATATCGAACGCATTGCGGCCAAGCGTGATCCGCTGCAATACGCCGTGATCGACGCGCGCACCGATCGCCCTGTCGGCACGCTGGCGCTGATGCGCATCACGCCAGACCACGGCGTGGTGGAGGTGGGGGCGGTTACGTTCTCGCCGCTGCTGCAACGCACGCCGGCTTCGACAGAGGCGCAGTTCCTGCTGATGAAGCACGTCTTTGAAGACCTGGGCTACCGCCGCTACGAGTGGAAGTGCGACAGCCTCAATGCGCCATCGCGACAGACCGCGCAGCGGCTGGGTTTCCAGTTCGAGGGCATCTTCCGCCAAGCGGTGGTCTACAAGGCGCGCAGCCGCGATACCGCGTGGTTCTCGATCATTGATGCGGATTGGCCGTTGTTGCGGGCCGCATTCGAGCAATGGCTGGCGCCGGGCAACTTTGATGCGCAGGGGCGCCAGCGCGCGTCGCTGGCTGTGTTGCGTTCGGCTTAAGCGTCTTGCTTGCTACGCTTCGGCGTACATGCCGCGCAGCGCGAGCGCGCGTTCGGTTTCCGGCAGCGCGAGGATGGAGCGGGAGAACCCGATCAGCGCCCGGCAGCGTTCGGCCGGCGGCGCGGTGTGGCGCAACGCGGGCAAGGTCAGCACGCGCTGTTCATCCAGCGGTAGCGCGGCTACGGCCAGTTGTAGCGCCGGCAGGGTCTGTGCGCGCGTGACAACTGGTGCGTGGTCGGGGTCGGCTGCCTGCATCAGGTCTGAGAACAAGGCCTGCTCGCGCTTCACCAGCGCGCGCGGCAACCGTGCGGCAGCAGCGCTTGCTCCGGACGTGCCATCCAGGTATGCCACGCAGGCTTCGGGGCTCACGCGTTGCAGGGCCTGGGCCTGTTCAAGCGTGAGTTGTGCGTTGGCAAAGAGCAGCGCGTTGGGGGCAGTCGGAATCAGCGCGCGATACAGCTTGCCCGTCTGCCCGCGTAGCAGGGCCTCGGCCTGCGCGTCGGTAGCATTGCGCTGCAGTTCGGGCCACAGTGCGTCGATCAAGCGGCTGAAATGCGCGGGATATTTGCGTTCCAGTGCCGCATACAGCGGGGCGCTGCGCAGTTCTGTGGCCAGGGCTTCTCTGGTGCGCAACTGTGTGGCCATGGTTGCGTATTCACCGCCGGGCGACGTGCGCGTGACGATGTGGTTGGCCAGTAACTCCTGCGCCGTCGGAAACCACATCTGGTCAAACGGCGTGTTTTGCACGCGGCGCACGAAAGCATCGGGCAGGCCAGCGTCTGCGTAAGCAAGCCAGAGTTCGCTGTCGATGGCGCCGGGGGTCTGATCGTGGTCGGCGCCAACCGCGCGCGGACGGTGGAAGCCGATGCGTGCGCCCGGTGCGGCGGCGCGGTCAACGCCTGCCAGGAACGCGATGGTGCAGGCCGAAGCGCAGGCCCGCTCGACATACGTTTGCAGATGGTGACGGCGGATGACGTCTGCCATCAGCGTGCCTTCGCGCAGCCAGCCGCCTTCGGAGCGCAGCACAACGGCCGTGGCGTTTGGCGCCTTGCGCAGCGCGGTTTCCAGTGCGTCGGCTGCGCCATCGTTGATGCCGCCATTGAAGAGAATGGCGCGCCCATCGCGCTGCGGGATCACCGTAAACGGAGACGCCGCCTGTTCACCCAGCGCCGTGCGCAGGTGCGCGCCCAGGCGCGGGCCATCGCTGATGACGCGCGAGCTTGTGCCCACGGCGCCCAGCACGATCATTACCTTGGCGATCAGCGGCCACGGGTTCGACAAGCCAGCGCGCCGGCTGCGCGCCTGCTCGCGATCGGCAGAGCGCCAGGTGCCCACCACCGCCCAGATCCACAGCGCCAATCCCATCACGTAAATCACGAGCAGCGCCGATGAGGCCGCGCGCGCCGGTGCGTTATGCGCCAGCGCATGCGTGACGCCGGCACTGAGCGCCACCATGCCAAATTGCATCAGCGCCGTGTGCAGCCAGTACGAGCGCGCAAGGCCGTAATCGCCGCGCCAGTGGCGTGCAAAGAAATTGCGCGATGGTGCGCGTTGCCGATGCGGATCGGTGGGGACGGTTGGGGGCAGGGCGTCGCTGGCGGCGGAGGTCATGCGTGTTCTCGATGCCGCACACGGGATAGCGGCGCGGCGATTGTCGCTGTCAGCACCGCAAGCTGGCGTCCCCTCGATGGGAGGGGGTGGCGAAGAGGGCGGTCAGGCATCGGCAATTGGCGCCATCAAGTAAAGGCGGCCGCCGCGTTGCCTCCGGTCAGGCCCTGACGGAAACCAGCGGGGGCTTCGCCGGGGTGATGGCCTCGGCGCTGGCCGGGTGGGCTGACTGCGCGGACTGCGTCGATTGCGCCTCAGTTGCCTCGCGGGTTTGCAGCCGGGCATCGCTCAGCGTGGACGACCCGGTGACTTTGTCTGTCGTGCGTGCCTTGGCGGCTGCGTCGGTGTTGCCTGTGCCGGAGGCGCTCTTGGATGTGTTGTGGCGGCTTTCCACCTGGGATTCCGCCTGCTCCAGGCCTTTCTGAGCCTGAAGGCGCGCGATCTGCGCCTGCACGATCTGAATCTGCTGGCTGAGCAGTTGCGCCTGCTGGCGGGTTTGGTCGGCAGGCAGATTCTGCGCGGGCAGATCCTGCATCGACTTCTGCAGGTTCTTGAGCTGACGCTGCAGGCGCTCGATGTCACTGGCCGAGTTGCTCCCGCTGCCCGATGCGCTGGCGGTCGCAGTAGAAACGGAAGAGGAAGAAAGTTGCATGGCCATCTCGCTGATCAGTACGCCCTTGATCGGATGGCGGGCGGAAAACTTTAGCGTTCTTGCCAACATTCCCGGCGAAATTGGTTTGTTACGAGTTCTTTCCAGCAGAACAGTATTTTTCTGGAAAGAACAAATTGCGCCGACTAAGCGGCATTGATGTCGGCATGCGTGGCGGATTGATAGGGTTTACGCCCGTTAACTTGGCAGTGTTTTGCAAATAAAATAGAACTATATTCCATCAAACAGAACGCATCGAATCAGGCGCGTTCAAGGAGACGCCCATGCTTTCTTCTATTCAGGCCGCCAGCGGCTGCATCCGCGCCGGGTTGCCGGCGGTTCAGCTCGAACAGGTTTCGGTGCGGTTTGGCAGCTTCACGGCGGTGCAGGGTGTTGACCTGTCGATTGGTGAAGGCGAGTTCGTGGCGGTGGTGGGCCCCACGGGCTGCGGCAAGAGCACGTTGCTCAACGCGGTTACGGGGCTGCTCAAGCCGGCTGGTGGCACCGTCACCGTGTTTGGCGAGCCGCTCACGGGTTTGAACGGCAGCGCCGGTTTCATGATGCAGCAGGACTCGCTGCTGCCCTGGAAGACGGCGCTGGACAACGTCGCGCTGGGCCTGGTGTTCCAGGGCATGCCGGTGGACGAGGCCCGCGAGCGCGCGCGCCCGTGGATGAAGAAGGTAGGGCTGGCGGGTTTCGAGGCGCGCTATCCGCATCAGCTTTCGGGCGGCCAGAAGAAGCGCATCAGCATGGCGCAGACGCTGATCCTCTCGCCCAAGATCGTGCTGATGGACGAGCCGTTCTCCGCGCTGGACGTCCACACGCGGCACCTGATGCAAAGCGAGCTGCTGCGCCTGTGGCAGGAAGACCGCAAATCGCTGCTGTTCATTACACATGACCTGGAAGAAGCCATTGCCCTGGCAGACCGTGTGGTTGTGATGTCGGCCGGGCCCGCCAGCCGCCCGGTTGGCGATGTGGGGATCACGCTGCCGCGCCCGCGCAACGTGTCTGAAATCAACATGTCCGACGCGTTCATCCGCCTGTATCGCGAGATCTGGTCGATCCTCGGCACTGAAGTGGAGAAGAGCCATGCAGTCCAGCACTAATACGATGCCTGCCGTGGGCGTGCAGCGCGCCGGTCTCGCGCACAAGACCAAGATCCGCCTGTTTCAACTGGCCGTGGTGGTATTGATGTTTGGCTCGTGGGAGGGCCTTGGCCGCGCTGGCGTGATCGACCCGTTCTACTTTTCGATGCCGTCGTCCATCGTCGCCCGCATCTGGGAATGGTTCACCGCTGGCGATATCTACACGCATCTGGCCATTACGCTGGCCGAGACGATTCTCTCGTTTGGCATTGGCACGTTGATGGGCATCAGCCTGGGGTTGTGGCTGGGTTTGTCCAAGCTGGCGGCCGAGGTGCTGGACCCGTTCATCAAGGTCTTCAACGCGATCCCGCGCATCTTGCTCGCGCCCATCTTTGTGATGTGGTTCGGGCTGGGGCTGACCTCCAAGGTGGCGCTGGGCGCGACGATGGTGTTGTTCATCACCTTCTTCAATACGTACCAGGGCGTGCGCGAGGTGAACCCGGTCATCCTGGCCAATGCACGCCTGCTCAAGGCCAGCCGCATCAGCCTGCTGCGCCACGTGTATGTGCCATCCGCCACGAGCTGGATTCTCTCCAGCCTGCGCGCCTCCGTCGGCATGGCGGTAATGGGCGCGATCGTGGCCGAGTACCTGGGTTCGTCCGCCGGCTTGGGCCACCTGATTGCACAGGCCGAGGGCGTGTTCGATGCCACTGGCGTGTTCTCCGGGATCGTCGTGCTGTCGGCTTTTGTGATCGCGCTGGACCGCAGTGTTGATGCACTCGAAGGCAAGTTGCTGGTGTGGCGCCCGAAGGCCGACCCCGAAACTGGTGCCTGATCCTGAATAACAATGATGGAGACAACCATGAAACGATGGATTTCGGCCCTGCTGTGTGCGGCCGTCTGTACGACAGCCAACGCCGTTGAACCGGAGAAGAAGGACGTGAGCCTGTCGGTCGGCTCGATGATCCTGAACTACATGCCGGTGCCGCTCACGCAGTCGCTCGGCAACTTCCAGAAGGAAGGCCTGGACGTCAAGGTGGAGAACTTCCAGGCCGGCGGCAGCAAGGCGCTGCAGGCGCTGATTGCCGGTTCAACCGATGCGGTGGTCGGCTTCTATGACCACACCATTCACATCCAGGCGCAGGGCAAGGACATTGTGTCGGTGGCGCTGCTCAATACCACGCCGGGCATTGTGCTGGCGGTGCGGCCCGACCTCGATATCAAAAGCGGCAAGGATCTGAAGGGCAAGAAGATCGGCATCACCGCGCCAGGTTCGTCCACCGACTTGTTCGCGCGCTACTACGCCATCCGCAACGGCCTGCAGGTGAATGACGTGTCGTACATCGCCGTGGGTTCGGGCGCGCCGGGCATGGTGGCGCTCGATCGCAAGGAGATCGACGCGCTGGTCAACTTTGACCCGGTGGCGAGTCTGCTGGAGAAGCGCCACGCGGCCAGGTTCCTGGTCGATACGCGCACCGATGCCGGCTCCAATACCGTGTTTGGTGGCCGCTACCCGACGGCCACGCTGTACGTCACGCGCGACTTCATGACCAAGAACCCCGAAACCGTGCAGCGCCTGGTGAACGCGTTCGTGCGCACCCTCAAGTGGATCGACGCGAGCACGCCCGAAGCCATTGCCGACAAGATGCCCAAGGAGCAGCAAGTGGGCGGCCGCGATGTGTTTGTCGACGCCCTGCGCCACTCCAAGCCGATTTTCTCCAAGGACGGCCTGATGACCGAAGCGGACGCCAAGGTGGCCCTGACGGTGCTCTCCAGTTACGACGAGAAGATCCGCAATGCCAGGATCGACCTGAGTAAAACGTACACTAACCGCTTCGTCGACCAAGCCTTGAAGACGGTCAAGTGAATCGTCTCACTCAACACGTCATGACCGCAGACCGCCAAACCGCCTCAACAGCCCAGAGCGAGACCACGCTGCCCGCCGCCAATGAAGGCGAGGCCGCGCCTGGGCAGTCAGGTGTGGCCGCGCTGGACCGTGCGTTCTCGATCCTGTTTGCGTTCCGCCCCGGTGACTACGCGCTCACGCTGGCTGAGCTGGCGGCGCGCACCGGGCTCTACAAGAGCACGATCCTGCGGCTGGCCGGCTCGCTCATCCAGCACCGCATGCTGTTCCGTCTGGAAGACGGCCGCTACCAGATTGGCGCTGCGCCGTTGATGCTGGGCGCGCTCTACCAGCGCAGCATGCGCTTGAGCGACGTCGTGTTGCCGCACATGCGCGCGTTGGCCGAGGCCACGGGCGAGGCCGTGTCGCTCTACATCCGCGAGCGCGACGTGCGCGTTTGCCTGCACCGCGTGGATTCGAACCATTCGATTCGTGACCACGTGCGCGAGGGCGATGTGCTGCCGCTGGAGCGTGGCTCCGGCGGGCGCGTGCTGTGCGCGTTCTCGGGCATGCAGGGCGCCACGTACGACGCGATCCGGCGCGACTACTACTACGTGTCGATTGGCGAGCGCGATCGGGAAACGGTCGGCATCTCGGTGCCGGTGTTCGGTGCACAGCAGGCGCTGCGTGGGGCGCTGTGCCTCGCCGGCCCGGCTTCGCGCATCGACGGGACCTTGCTGCAGTCGTGGCGCGGCCCGGTGCTGGAGCACGCCGCGCAAATCACTTCCACGCTGGGTGGCGACCCTGCGCCGCTGCGCAATGCTGCTCAGTTGATCTCTAAAACCTAGGCTCCGCCATGAATGCTCAGCAAAACGACTGCGCGTCCTGATCCTGGTCCTGTGATGCTCGCCGTACTCAAGTGCGGCTGCGCTTCTTGAGCCAACCTCAGACCCTCGCTACGTTTTGCAGAGCATCCATCGCCCCAGACGGCGAGGGGCGCAGCCGCTGCAGTTGTAGGAGTTGTTTTCATGGCTTTGCCTCTCGCGGGTTTGCGCGTGCTCGACTTGTCGAACGTGCTGGCCGGGCCGTTCTGCGGCTATCAATTGGGCTTGCTCGGTGCTGAAGTCATCAAGGTCGAGGTGCCCGGCAACGGTGATCTCGCCCGCCGCCTGGGCGCTGATCCAGAGCAGGCGCGCCGCAAGATGGGCGCCTCGTTCGTCGCCGTCAATGCGGGCAAGCAATCCGTCACCGTCAACCTGAAGCACCCGGAAGGGCGGGCGATTTTGCTCAAGCTGGTGGCGCAGGCCGATGCGCTGATCGAGAACTACCGCCCCGGCGTGATGGATCGCCTGGAGCTCGGCTACGACGTGCTGCGCGAAGTCAACCCGCGCCTCGTCTATTGCGCCATCTCGGGTTTCGGCAAGGACGGCCCGTTGAGCGGGCGCCCGGCCTACGACCAGATCATCCAGGGCATTTCCGGCGTGATGAGCGTCACGGGCGATGATGAATCCGCTCCACTGCGCGTCGGCTACCCGATCAGCGATACGGTGGGCGGCATCACGGCGGCGCTGGCTGTAACCGCTTGCCTGCTCGGCGCGCAACGCACGGGCGAGGGCCAGATGGTCGACGTGTCGATGCTGGAATCGACACTGGCCACCATGGGCTGGGTGGTGTCGAACTACCTGAATGCCGGCGTGAGCCCACGCCCGATGGGCAACCAGAACTTCACCGCCGCACCGTCGGGCACGTTCCGTACGGGCGACGGGCTCATTAATATCGCCGCCAACGAAGACAAGCAGTTTGCGGCGCTGTGTCGCGTGGTCGGCCATCCGGAACTGGCCATCGATGCGCGTTTTGCCGAGCGCCACGCGCGCAAGGAGCACCGTCAGGCGCTCAACGATGCGCTGGAAGCTGCGCTGGCTGCACGGCCGGCGGCGCAGTGGGAGCCGATGTTGATCGATGCTGGCGTTCCCGCCGGGCTGGTGCTCGATGTGCCTGGCGTACTTGCGCACGAACAGGTGACGGGCCGCGGCTTTGTGACCTCGTTCCCGGAAGCGGGGCAGCACGTCACGCGCGCGGGCTTTCGTCTGTCCGGCGAAGATCCATGCCCGCAGACGCCCGCGCCGCCGCTTTCCGCCCATACCGATCACTGGCTCGTCAAGCTCGGCTACCAGACCGACCACATTGAAGCGCTGCGCGCGGAAGGCGCCATCTGACCATGACCTCGAATTTCTCCCAAGATGCCGCCGGCCTGGCCGCTGATTACTGGCGGACTGACATTATCGACATCGAACCCGGCCGCATCCACGTGCGCGGCTACCCGATCCAGGAGCTGATCGGCCACATCGGCTTTGCCGAGATGATCTGGCTGATGCTGCGTGGCGAGCTGCCGGGCAAGCGCCAGGCTGCATTGCTGGAAGCGGCGCTGGTGGCGTCCGTTGATCACGGCCCGCATGCGCCGTCCATCGCCATTGCCAAGATGGCGACGAGCTGCGGCTTGCCGCTCAATGGCGCGATGGCGTCTGCGTTGAACGCGCTGGACGACGTGCACGGCGGGGCAGGGCAGCAGGCCGTGGAGCTGTTCCACGCTATCGAGGCACGCATGTTCGACGGCGCATCGCCGGAGGCAGCCACCGCAGCGGGCGTTGATGCGTTCATCGCCGCGCATGGCAAGTACCTGCCCGGTTTTGGACACCGCTTCCACCCGATCGACCCGCGTGCAGGCCGCTTGCTTGCACTGGTGGATGAAGCCGCACAAGACGGTGTGGTGGGCGGACGCTATGCCAGCATCGGCCGCGCCATCGAAGCGCTGCTTGGCCGCCGCAAGGGCAAGCCGATCCCGATGAACATCGACGGTGCCACGGCCATCATCTATGCGGAGCTGGGCTTTGCAGCGCCGTTGGCGCGGGGCGTGTTTTGCCTGTCGCGCGCGGTCGGCATCCTGGCGCACGCATGGGAACAAAGCGGCCGCGGCGAGCGCAACAAGGGCCCAATGCCGCGTCAGTTGCCATACCGTTACACCGGCGCCGCCACGCGGCATCTGCCCGAAGCCGAGGCGGCCACTGCGCCATGACTTACTTCAACTGGCCCACCGTCGAAACCACCGTCTTTGCGCAGATGCCCGCCGCGCTGCGCCGCCCCGTTCCGACCGAATGGTCGCGCGCCAACAAGGGCGGGGCGCCGGTCGAGTGCTTTCTGGAAGGCCCGTGCTGGGACGCGCACGGCAATCTCTGGCTGGTCGACATTCCGCATGGCCGCATCCTGCGAGTCTCACCGCAGGGCGATTGGAGCGTCGTTGCCGAATACGACGGCGAACCGAACGGCCTCGCGCTTCGCCACGACGGCACGCTGCTGATTGCTGACTATAAGAATGGATTGCTGTCGCTTGACCCAATAACGGGCGTGGTCGCACCGTTGCTCACCCGCCGCAACAGCGAGCGCTTCAAGGGCCCCAACGATCTGATCGTCGCCCGCAACGGCGACGTCTATTTCACCGATCAGGGCCAGACCGGCCTGCACGACCCCACAGGCCGCGTGTATCGCCTGCGCACGGACGGCCGGCTCGATTGCCTGCTCGCCAACGGCCCGAGCCCGAACGGTTTGGCGCTCACCCCAGACGAATCCGCGCTGTTCGTTGCCATGACACGCGACAACGCCGTTTGGCGCCTGCCGCTGCTGGCCGACGGCAGCACCAGCAAGGTCGGCCGCTTTGCACAGTTCTATGGCACCAGCGGCCCCGACGGCATGGCGATGGATGCCGCGGGCCATCTGTTTGTCGCGCACGCATCGTTGGGGGCGGTGTTTGTACTCTCGCCGCATGGCGAACCGCTGGCGCGCATCGCGTCGTGCCGCGGGCGTACGACCACCAACGTAGCGCTCACGCCCGACGGGCAATCGCTGGTCATTACCGAATCTGCCACGGGCGTTGTACTGCGCGCCAACTGGGCACCGCCCCACCACGGCTGAGCGCACGCGCGGGCTGTCGTCGCAGCCCGCTGTCCTACAGCTGTCCTACAAGACGGCGGCCCGCCAGATCATCAAAATTCCTTCGTTTTCTCTCCGTGCAGACGGCTATGCCGCACTTTTTGCGGCACCGCGTCAAACAAAGTGCGGCAGCCGTCCTTTCCAGTCCCGGCAAACTTGCCTGATTGGCGATTTTTGTATCGCTTAGATAGACGCGTCTTTTTTAGAAAGACAATACCGTAAGAATCGTCCTACAAAATAACCGTTCGAATGTAGGAGCGATCCTACAAAGTCAGCCAAAAATGGGGCGGAACTGTCCTACACGGTGTGTAGGAGCGGGTCAGAAGTGTCCTACAAGCGGTTAACCCGGCATCCGATGCTCACAGTCGCAGAAGTGCGACGCCTTCTTTGTTAATTTGCGGCAACTTTAGGCAATTTAATTGCTATCTTTGGCCGAACATTGGGGTAAATACGTGTCAAACGCCCGCTTTAGCGCATCGTCCACTCAGGGCCGTTGCGTCGGCAAAGGCTTCATTTGCAACGTTTATTAACAGATTTGTAGGAAATTCGCTTACAAGAAAATGGATTACCTCACCCCTCCGACGTAGGGGTCCCCCCTTCTTTACTTACCCCCGACGTCAACACACAATGTGTTCAACAGAAAACAACTTCGCCATGTCTTCAGCGACGTGAGTAAGAAGGGGCAGGAAGTGCCGGCAACGGCGCCCACTGCAGGAACATCCGATCTGTGGGGATTGGTGAGCAGCCCGGCGAGGGTAGGCGCAAAAAAAATAGCGCCAACCGGACATCACCATGCGAGATCGGATGCAAGTTGTACTTTTACTGCACACGACGGGATATACATGGACACGCAAGACATTGTTTCCGAGATCAGCGAGCTGAATCTCACTTACTTGATGCTTGCCCAGCAGATGCTGGCCAAGGATCGCGATGCCGCGCTCTTCCGCCTTGGCATCTCTGAAGAATTGGCTGACATCCTGCTGACGATGTCGCCCGCGCAGATCGTCAAGCTGGCCAGCACGAACATGATGCTGTGCCGCTTCCGCTTTGACGATCACGCCATCCTGGGTCTGGTGACCCAGCCGCACCGTGACAAGGGCCTGCAGCAATCGCAAATGTCGATCCTGCTCGCGCGTCAGGCGGTTGAGCAAATTAACTGAACCGTTTGCGGCGGATGTTCCGCCGGGTTCAGCCCTTGCACCTTGGATGAGTAGCAGAAGCAAAGCGGGAGCAGTGCCATGCGTCACACCAGCGTCATGAACGAAGTTGAGCAGATCCACCTTGCAGCGGAATTGATTTCGCTCGGTGCGCGCCTGCAACTGCTGGAACAGGAAACCACGCTCAGCCGTGAGCGTCTGGTCAAGCTGTACAAGGAAATTCGTGGGGAATCGCCGCCCAAGGGCATGCTGCCCTTCTCGGCAGACTGGTTCCTGACGTGGTCGCCGAACATCCATTCGTCGATCTTCCTGAACATTTATCGTTTTCTGGGCGAGAACAGCCGCAGCACCGGTGTGCGCCGCTTGATCTCGGCCTACAAGCTGTACCAGGAACATATTCACGTCCACGACCAGGAAGAGGTGCTCTCGATCACCCGCGCGTGGATGATGTTGAAGTTCTTCGAGGGGAAGATGCTGCACACCGTGAAGTGCAAGCGCTGCACGGGTCATTTCGTGGCCCACGCAGACGACCTGCACCATGATTTCGTGTGCGGTGTATGCCAGCCGCCGTCACGCGCAGGAAAGAAAAAGCGCGTCGCTGCTCCGGTTGATGCGATCGCAGAAAAGACGATCGAGGCCTGATAACGGCATTTGCGGGAACACGGGAACACGGGACTTGCAGAACCGCCGGGGGATGGGCAAAAAAAGGGCGGACGGGAAATACGGGAATGGCAGCCAGATCGCCAGATAACAATACAAAAGAGCACAAGAGCACAAGAGCAAAGCACGCAGAGCAGCAAAGCACAGGGGCTCAGGCAGGATAAAAGGGGAAGGGGGTAGGCCGGTCGCGGGAAACTGCAGACCGGTTTTTTTTGCCGCCGCGCATAAAAGAAGATCGAAAAACAGGGACGGAAAGCGATTTCCGTCCCTTTTTCTTTGGATTGGCGTAGGGATATGCCCTCCCTTGGCCGGGTGGCGCTCAAGCCATCCGTTTTGCTGCCGTTCTTGGTGGAGAAGGGCGTGGTGGCAAGGTTTTCCAAGCCCTCGCGCGGCAGCAAAACAAGGCGGTCAAGCCTTCAGGAAACCGGGGGAATGCCGTTATTCCCTCTTGTATTGATCGAAGGATCGCCCATTCAGGAGTTCGCCCGTGTTAGTTGCCATCGGTTACATCGTGATTCTCGCCTCGGTGTTCGGCGGCTACATGCTGGCCGGGGGGCACCTCGGGCCTTTGTTCCAGCCTACTGAGCTGCTGATCATCTTTGGCGCTGGCATCGGCGCGTTTGTGGTCGGCAATGACAAGAAGGCCATTAACGCCACCGTCAAGGCGATTCCGGGCCTGTTCAAGGGCTCGAAGTACACCAAGGCGCTCTATATGGAAGTGATGGCGCTGCTGTACGTGGTGCTGTCCAAGATCCGCCGCGAAGGGATGATGTCTATCGAAGCCGACATCGAAGCCCCGCACGAAAGCACGCTGTTCGCCAATTACCCCGCCATCCAGGCCGATCACCACGCGCTGGATTTCATTTGCGATTACCTGCGCCTGATGGTGGGTGGCAACCTGAATCCGTTCCAGATCGAAGCGCTGATGGATCAGGAAATCGACACCCACCACCACGAAGCCGAACAACCGGCCCGCATCATCACCAAAGTGGGCGACGCCATGCCGGCCTTCGGCATCGTGGCCGCCGTGATGGGTGTGGTGCACACCATGGGCTCGGTCGGCCTGCCGCCGGCAGAGCTTGGCAAGCTGATCGCGTCTGCGCTGGTCGGCACCTTCCTCGGCATCTTGTTGGCCTATGGCTTTATCGGGCCGCTGGGTTCGCTGCTGGAGCAGCGCGCCGAAGAATCGACCAAGTTGTTCCAGTGCATCAAGGTGACGCTGCTGGCCAGCATGAACGGCTATGCCCCGGCGATTGCCGTGGAATTTGGCCGCAAGGTGCTGTTCTCGACCGAGCGCCCCTCGTTTGCCGAACTGGAAGACCACGTGCGTGGCGCCAAGACCGCGTAGCGCGAACCCATGAGCACAAGAGCGCGGCCAACGAGTCGCGCCGGATAACCACACAGCACCAACCGACGGGAACGGACCATGAGCAAGTCCAGCACGCCGACCTTCATTGTCATTCGGCGCAACAAGAAAGGCGGACACGGCCACCACGGTGGCGCGTGGAAGATCGCCTACGCCGACTTCGTGACCGCCATGATGGCGTTCTTCCTGTTGATGTGGCTGCTCAGCTCGGTGACAAAGGCCGAGCTGTCGTCGGTTGAAACGTATTTCCGCACGCCGCTGAAGGTGGCGCTGTTTGGTGGCGCCGGTTCGGGTGACCAATCGAGCATCCTGCAGGGCAGCCCGGCCCTCAGGCAGAACGTGCCGCAGCCGAACCCGAGCCCCAGCCCGACGGTGCAGCGCCAGCGCAACATCCGCGACGAATCGGACGATGCGGCGCTGAACAAGCTCAAGCAGAAGATTGCCGAGATGGTCGAGACGAACCCGGTGATGAGCCAGTTCAAGCACCAGTTGCTGATCGACATGACCACCGAAGGCCTGCGCATCCAGATCGTCGACCAGCAGAACCGCCCGATGTTTGCCAACGCCAGCGCCGAAGTGCAGCCCTACATGCGCACCATCCTGCGCGAGCTGGGCGTGGCCCTGAACGACGTGCCCAACCCGATCAGCCTGTCGGGCCACACCGATGCCACGCAATACGCCACGCAGCACGGCTACAGCAACTGGGAATTGTCGGCCGACCGCGCCAATGCATCGCGCCGCGAACTGGTGGCCGGCGGCATGAAGCCCGAGAAGGTCAGCCGTGTGGTGGGGCTTGAGGCATCGGTGCCGCTGGACAAGACCAATATCTATAACCCGATCAACCGCCGCATCAGCATCGTCGTGCTCAACGCACGCGCCGCAGAAGCCGCGCGCTCGGGCGGGGTCGAGCCAGTGGCCGACCTGCGCAATGACGGCAAAGACACGCTGACCGACGCCGCCGCACGTGCCACGGCGCCTGTTGCAGGTACTGCGGATGCGGTGAGCACGGCCAAGCCATAAAGAGCGCCGAGGGGAGAACGAGTCAATGAGCGAGAAACACATCCTGGTGGTAGACGATTCCACATCGATCCGCCGCATGATTGCCGCGTGCCTGCGCGAGTGCGGCTTTGCCGTGACGGAAGCCGGTGACGGCACCGCCGCGCTGGAAGCCGTGCGCACGCTTGCCCAGGGCAGCCACCACCTTGTGATTACCGATCAGGTGATGCCGTCAATGGACGGCCTGACTCTTATCCGTGCCCTGCGTACGCTGCCGGCCTACGCTGACACCCCGATCCTGATGCTGACCACCGAGGCTGACGCCACCATTCGCGACCAGGCACGCGCTGCCGGCGCGACGGGTTTCCTGCCCAAGCCGTTCGACCCCGACGGCCTGACCGATTCGGTGATGCAGTTGCTCGAATGGCATGCGCAGACTCACGGGTCTGCGTCGACGCATTCCACGCATTGAGGGTCTGTCCGCACATGAAACGTACGCACGTTGGCCCGAGCGGGGGCCCAGATACGCGAAGGGGGCCGCAGCAAAGGGTCATTCCCTTTGCAAGGCAGCCCGACAAAGTAGATGGCCCCCGATCGGGCCAACCCGAAGGGCAAGGGGAATTTGTGCCGCATGGCGTTGTTGCGGCTGGCTTGCTTGGAATGACCAGGCGGCGCCATCCACGCCTAGCCCTGCGACCCAAATCCCCCTTGCGTGCGCACGTTTCATGCGCGGACAGACCCTACACAGAGACCACGACATGAATCTCGATCTCAGCCAGTTTTTCGGCGCCTTCTTCGAAGAAGCGGAAGAGCTGCTTGTCGACATGGAGCGGCTGCTGCTCAACCTCGATGTCGCCAATCCTTCTTCTGACGATCTGAACGCCATCTTCCGCTGCGCGCACTCCATCAAGGGCGGTGCTGCGACCTTTGGTTTCACGCACATGACTGAACTCACGCATGTGGCGGAATCGATTCTGGACCGCGCCCGCACTGGCACCCTGCAACTGCGCGAGAACATGGTAGATGCCTTCCTGGAAACGAAAGACGTGTTGAAAAGCCAACTTGATGCCTACCGGCAAGAGCACCCCATCGATACGGCCACGCTCGAATACATGGTGGCCAAGCTCAACAGCCTGACTGCCGAGGATGGCGCCCCCGTTGCCCCTGTTGCCGCCGTCCCCCCTGTTGCCGCCGCTCCGGTGGCGCCTGCCCCCGAGCCAGTGGCTGCCCCCGAGCCGGTGGCCGAAGCCGGTCCCGCCATCGATGGCGGCCTGGACATCAAGCTCATCAACGTCTCGAATGAAGACTGCGAACTGATCGTCACTGAACTCAAGCACCTGGGCACCGTGCTGCGCCACGCGCGCACCGGCCGCAACAGCGACATCGTGCTGCAAAGCACCTGCACCGCCGACGACATCATCGCGGTGAGCTGCTTCATCATCGATGCCGACCAGATCGTCATCACGCCGCACGTGGGTGACGTGGCCCCGGCCGGTGCTGAAGCCGCCGTGGCCGCTGTCACTGCACCTTCTCCGGCTGCCGCGCAAACCGAAGTGCATGCCCCTGCCGCCAACGAAGCCGCACCGATGCAAGGTGCCGTTGCTGCCGCTGCGGCTGCCCCGACGCTCGCACGTCCGGCCGCTGCAGAGAGCAAACCGACCGTGGCTGCGGAAACGTCGATTCGCGTGGGGGTGGAAAAGGTCGATCAGCTCATCAACCTGGTGGGCGAGCTCGTCATCACGCAGGCCATGCTGGCGCAAACCGCGCAAGCCTTTGACCCTGTGCTCAACGAGCGCCTGTTTGCTGGCCTGTCGCAGCTCACGCGCAATGCACGCGATCTGCAAGAGGCCGCCATGTCCATCCGCATGATGCCGATGGATTATGTGTTCAACCGCTTCCCGCGCCTGGTGCGCGACCTGGCGCACAAGCTGGGCAAGCAGGTCGAGCTGTCGACGTTTGGCAAATCGACCGAGCTGGACAAGGGCCTGATCGAGCGCATCATCGATCCGCTCACGCACCTGGTGCGCAACAGCCTGGACCACGGCATCGAACTGCCCGAGGCCCGCGTGGCCGCTGGCAAAGACCCCGCCGGCCAGTTGCTGCTCTCCGCTGCCCACCAGGGCGGCAACATCGTGATCGAGGTGAGCGACGACGGCCAGGGCCTGAACCGCGACAAGATCCTCAAGAAAGCGCGCGAGCGTGGCCTGCCCGTGTCGGACAACATGACCGACGACGAGATCAACCAGCTCATCTTCGCGCCGGGTTTCTCCACCGCCGATCAGGTGACGGACGTGTCCGGCCGCGGCGTGGGCATGGACGTGGTCAAGCAGAACATCCAGTCGATGGGCGGCTATGTCGAGATCCAGTCGCAAAAGGGCAAGGGCACCACGATCCGTATCGTGCTGCCGCTGACGCTGGCCATTCTGGACGGCATGTCGGTCAAGACCGGCGACGAGGTGTTCATCCTCCCGCTGTCGTGCGTGGCTGAATCGCTGCAACCGCGCCCCGAAGACATCAAGGCCGTGCCGGGCGGCGGCCGCCTGCTCAAGGTGCGCAACGAATACCTGACGCTGGTGCCGATGTATGAGCGCTTCCGCATCACGCCCTCGCTGCCCAATCCGTCGGAAGGCATCGTCGTGATCCTGGATTCGGAAGGCAAGAAGATTGCGCTGCAGATCGACGAACTGGTTGGCCAGCAGCAGGTGGTGGTCAAGAACCTGGAGACCAACTACCGCCGTGTGCCGGGCATCTCGGGCGCGACCATCCTGGGCGATGGCAGCGTTGCACTGATCGTTGATGTGTCGGCACTGATGCGCGAGACGCGTGAGACACGTTCTGGCCATTCAGAAAACGCGATGCGTGCCGTTACTGCCGAGAAGCAAGAGCTGGGCGAAGCACAAGGCGGCCGGTTCTCGACCGAGGCGATGGCCGCAGCATAAGCGTCCACGCTGGCGGAGTGGGATCAACCACCAAAAAAACGAATTCAATCTAGTGGCCCGACGGGCCCGAGGGGAGCCACAATGGCAGTCAAGGAACATGCGATCGGCGAAGACACCGGCGGAGAGGAGTATCTGGCCTTCACGCTGGGCCGTGAGGAATACGGCATCGACATCCTGAAGGTGCAGGAAATCCGCGGCTACGAGACCGTTACGCGCATTGCCAATGCGCCCGATTTCATCAAGGGTGTGATCAACCTGCGCGGCATCATCGTGCCGATCGTTGATCTGCGCATCAAGTTCCAGCTCGATCGCATCGAGTACAACCAGTACACCGTTGTGATCATCCTGAACCTGATGGACCGCGTGGTCGGCATCGTGGTGGATGGCGTGTCGGACGTGCTGACGCTGCAAAGCCAGCAGATCAAGCCGGCGCCGGAATTTTCGGGCGCGCTGGATACGGAATACATCCGTGGCCTGGGCTCGATCGATGAGCGCATGCTGATCCTGGTGGACATCGAGCGCCTGCTGATGTCGGCTGACATGGCACTGTGCGACGAAGCAGAAACGGCTTGATCGCAAGATGAATCCGGCCGGGCGCGGCGTGCGTGCCCACGGCAAAAGAGGCTGGGCCACAGGGGGTCCGGCAGGGCGACAAGACACCGTGATAACAGGTGCGGCGCCGTTAGGGGAGGGAAGCATGTTCGGCAAGATGACCATCCGGCTCCGCTTGGGGCTGATGATGGCAGGCATTGGTGTGCTCGCCGTGATCGTGGGTGTGGCTGGCCTGATCGGCATGCGGCACGCCAACACTCGCGTGCAGGACGGCTACGCCGTGCAACTGGCGGGCACCGTGGCATTGGCTGAGTCCGATTCCAGCCTGCTGAGCTTTCGCATCGTGCTGGACCGTGCAGCCATGGCGCCCGACGCGCCGGGCATGGAGAAGGCGATCGAGCGCGCCAGGATGTTTCTCGACAGGTCTGACGCCGCCTGGAAGCGCTATCGCGCGCTGCCCGCCACGGCAGACGGGCGCAAGCTGGCCGATGAGGCCCAGGGCCTGCGGGATGTTTTTCTACGTGATGGCGCACAGGTGCTGATGCAAGCTCTGCAAGCGCGCGACGAGGCTCGCATCAACAAGACGGTCATGGACGTCATGCCCGCCCTATACCGCCCCCTGGGCGATAAGGTGACGGCGCTCAACCGCCTGCAGATGGACGAGGCCAAGGCCAGCTACGAAGCCAGCCAGCACGAGCACACCATGCTGAGCACGCTCACCACCAGCCTGCTGCTGGGCGGCATTCTGGCGGGTGGGCTGCTGACGTGGGCGCTGCGCCGTTCGATTACGCTGCCGCTGGTGCGCGCCGTCGAACAGGCCGAGCACATCACGCAAGGCGATCTCACGCACACCATTCGCGTTGGGCGTGCGGATGAAACTGGCCGTCTGCTGCTGGCCCTGCAACGCATGCAGGAAAGCCTGCAGAAGATGGTGGGGCAGGTGCGCTCGGGCTCCGACTCGATTGCCAGCGCCACGCAGCAGATTGCCTCCGGCAATGCAGACCTCTCGCAACGCACGGAGCAACAGGCCTCTGCGTTGCAGGAAACCGCGTCGAGCATGGAAGAGCTGACGAGCATCGTCCGCCAGAACGCTGACAACGCACGCCAGGCCAGCACGCTGGCCGGCAACGCATCGGACATCGCCGTCAAGGGCGGCGAAGTGGTTGGCCGCGTGGTGGACACCATGGCCGGCATCAACGACAGCAGCAAGAAGATCGCCGACATCATCAGCGTGATTGAGGGCATTGCCTTCCAGACCAACATCCTGGCGCTCAATGCGGCGGTTGAAGCCGCACGCGCAGGCGAACAGGGCCGCGGCTTTGCGGTGGTGGCGGGTGAAGTGCGCAGCCTGGCGCAGCGCTCGGCCACGGCAGCCAAGGAAATCAAGGCGCTGATCAGCGACTCGGTTGGCCGCGTTGAAAACGGCACCGCGCTGGTGGCGGAAGCGGGCAACGTGATCGACGAGGTGGTCGTTGCCGTGAAACGCGTGACCGACATCATGGGCGAGATCAGCTCGGCTTCCGACGAGCAAAGCGCCGGCATCGAGCAGATCCACCACGCTGTCACGCAGATGGACGAGGGCACGCAGCAGAACGCCGCACTGGTGGAGCAGGCCGCCGCCGCCGCGACTTCGCTGCAGGAGCAGGCCAGCGGGCTGCGCCAGGCCGTGGCGGCGTTCCGCACGCAAACCGGTACGCAGGCGAATGTGCTGCCGACGGTGCCTGGGGTTGTCCGGGGCGTTGCCCCAGTCGTTGCCCCAGTCCCTGCCCCACTCGCTGCCAGGCCGGTGCCAAAGGCCCAGGCTGTGCCGCGCCGTGCCGCCCAGCCGAAGGCCGCAGTCGGAACTGCCGCTGAACCCGCAGTGCGGGCCAGCGCCAAAGAACAACAACGCGAGCGCGCCGCCGCCGTGACGAAAGCGGCCGTGTCAGCGCCCAAGTTGCCAGTACCCAAGCGCGTTGCCGCAGGCGGCGACGGTAGCGACTGGGAAACCTTTTGACCATGTATGCACGGGATCTTCGCTGCTCGCGAAAGCTCTCTCGTGTGTGTTTGTGGTGTGCAGCCTGCCCTTCGGGGCAGGTTTTTTTTTGCCTGGGCGATCACTCACTGAAGCTGGGGCGACCCCCCACTGAAGTGGCATGACCCCACGGCGGTTCTAAAGGGCCGCCCCCCACGGGCCGATAGCGGTCAGGGGGCATACAAAAAAGAGGAAGGGGTAGACAACATGGGTTGGATCAAGCGTTTGCCGGTGTCCACGGTACTCACCGGCGGTTTCCTGATCGTGGCCGCCATGGGCGCAGCCATTGGCGGGTTGGGCATCTATACGATCACGCAGTTGACCAAAGCCAGCGAAGAGCTGGCACAGAAGCAGATGCGCGCCATCACGCAGATGGGCAGCGCGGCCAACAGCCTGGCGCATGCCAGCCGTGCGCAGACGGCGCTGCTGATTGCCACCACGCTCACCGAGCGCAAGACACTCAGCACGCAGATTGCAGACAGCATGCTGCACCTGAAAGACGGCGTGGAGAATGTCCGCCCGCTGTTCACGTCGGACGAAGGCAAGAAGATGATCCGTGAGGTCGATGCGATCTACCCCGTCTGGGGCAAGCGCATGACCGACTTCGTGGCGCTGATGGACAAGCAGGGTCTTGACCCGACCCAGTTCGACAGCCGCGTCACGGCCGAGAACGTTGGCCTGCTGGACGACACCGCCGCCTTTGAAAAGACGCTCGACAAGATGGTCAAGCGTGTGGAGGAAGTCTCTGCCGCTTCCACCGCCCGCGCCCGCGATGACGCACAGCGCTCGCGCCTCGTGATGATGGTGATGGCCTGCGCGGGCGCGCTGCTTGGCATCGTGTTGGGCATCGTCATCGCACGCCGGCTGTCGCGCCAGTTGGGCGGCGAGCCATCGTACGCGGCCGATATTGCCCGCCGCATTGCCGCCGGCGATCTGGCCGTGCACGTGCAGACCCGCCCCGGCGACCAGAGCAGCATGCTCTTCGCCATGGCGCAGATGCAGCAGCAACTGACCGGCACCATCACCAACATCAAGAGTTCGGCCGACTCCATTGCCAGCGCCACCAAGCAGATCGCGGCCGGCAATGCCGACCTGTCGCAGCGCACGGAAGAGCAGGCCAGCTCGCTGGAGGAAACCGCTTCCAGCATGGAAGAGCTGACCAGCATCGTGCGCCAGAACGCCGACAACGCGCGGCAGGCCAGCCAGCTTGCGGGCAGCGCGTCAGACATCGCCGTCAAGGGCGGGCAGGTGGTGGGGCGTGTGGTGGAAACCATGGCCGGCATCAACGCCAGCAGCAAGAAGATCGCTGACATCATCGGCGTGATCGAGAGCATTGCGTTCCAGACCAATATCCTCGCCCTGAATGCAGCGGTGGAAGCCGCGCGCGCGGGCGAGCAAGGCCGCGGCTTTGCAGTGGTGGCGGGTGAGGTGCGCAACCTGGCCCAACGCTCGGCGACGGCGGCCAAGGAGATCAAGGAGCTGATCGGCGATTCGGTTGGCCGTGTGCGCAACGGTTCGGCCCTGGTGGCCGAAGCCGGCACGGTGATCGAGGAAGTCGTGGTGGCCGTGCGCCGCGTGACTGACATCATGGGCGAGATTTCCGCCGCGTCGGACGAGCAGACCAGTGGCATCGAACAGGTCAACCAGGCCGTGAACCAGATGGACGAGGTTACGCAGCAGAACGCCGCGTTGGTGGAGCAGGCCGCCGCCGCCGCGCTGTCGCTGGAAGAACAGGCGCAGATGCTGCGCAATGCCGTGTCGGCCTTCCGCACGGACGCCGCCGAGGAACAGGCGGTGGCGGCGCCGGCTGTTGTTTCGGCGCCTGCCGTGCGTAGCGAGGTCCGCCCGGAGAAGACCGAGGTGCTGCCCTCCGTGGCCCGCGCCTTGGCTTCGCGCAAGACGGCCAAGCCGGCAACGGTGCCGGAGCCTGCCACCGAAGAGGTTTGCGCCACTGCTTCTGCCGCCCCGGTTGTTGCACAAGAAGAAAAAGCGCCCCAAGAGCCACACGCGCCCCAAGAGCCACACCCGCCACACCCGTCACACGCGCCAGTTGCCCCCGTGGTTGCCGCCGTCGTTTCGGCAGCCGTGATTCCCCCGACCCTCAAGCTGGCAGCCGGTTCTGCCGATGAAGATGACTGGAGCACGTTCTGACGCCAGCCTCGTCCGCAGCAAACTTGGCGCGGCACTGCGGTAGCAGTGCCCGCCAACGATTGAAAGCGGGCATCAGGACTCGCCAAACACGGGGTTAGTTATCCATGGCAGCACAAAATTTGGCGCCAGTCTCGCCGACGCTCGCTTCGCGCGAGTTTTCATTCACCGCGGAAGATTTCGGCCGCATCCGCGACCTGATCTATCGCCGCGTCGGTATCTCGCTGTCCGACCGCAAGAGTGAGATGGTCTACAGCCGCCTGGCGCGCCGCCTGCGCGTAGTTAACCTCGGCTCCTTCCGCGATTACCTCGACGCGCTGGAAAAAGGCCATCTGCCCGACGAGTGGGAAGCCTTTACCAATGCGCTCACCACCAACCTGACCGCGTTCTTTCGCGAGCAGCATCATTTCCCGATCCTGGCCGAACACGCCAAGGCCCGCCGCACGCCGTTCACCGTGTGGTGCTCGGCGTCGTCAACGGGCGAAGAGCCTTACTCGATCGCCATCACGCTGGCCGAAGCCTTTGGCTCGATGTCGCCCAGCCAGGTGAGCGTGGTCGCCTCCGACGTGGATACGAATGCGCTGGCCCGTGCCCGCGCCGGCATTTATCCGATGGAGCGCGTGTCGGCGCTGTCGCCCGAGCGCCTGAAGAAGTACTTCCTGCGCGGCACCGGCAAGCAAGAGGGCTATGCCCGCGTGCGGCCCGAGCTGCAGGCCATGATCGATTTCCGCCAGATCAACCTGCTCGATCGCGATTGGCCCCTGCAGCAGAAATTCGACGTGATCTTCTGCCGCAACGTGATGATCTATTTCGATAAGCCGACGCAGGCCAAGATCCTTGAACACTTTATCGACGTGATGAAACCCGACGGCCTGCTCTTTGCCGGCCATTCGGAGAGCTTCCTGCAGATCAGCAAGGCGTGGTCATTGCGCGGCAAAACCGTGTACGAAGTCGCGCCCGAGCTGCGCGCCAGGATGACGGGGGCACGATGATCGACTTTGGCAAACGGGCGCCCCCGCAATCGGCTGCCGACATTGTGCGCAGCGATAGCGGCACCAGCGGCATGAGCGCGGGCGCCATGGCCACGCTCGCGCAATCGGCCGCCAGCACCCACGCTTACTACGACACCACCTTCAGCCGGCGCGCCATGAAAGTGCTGCCCGGCGAGTACTACGTCACCACCGAAGACCTGATGCTGGTGACGGTGCTCGGCTCGTGCGTCTCGGCCTGCGTGCGTGACAAGACCCTCGGCATTGGCGGCATGAACCACTTCATGCTGCCCTCGCGCAGCGAGGGCGAATCGATCCTGTCGCCGTCCATGCGCTACGGCACGCACGCCATGGAAGTGCTGCTCAACCAGCTCTACAAGGCGGGTGCCCGGCGCGAGCGCCTGGAGATCAAGGTGTTTGGTGGCGCCGCCGTGCTGGCCGGCATGAGCACGCTGGACGTGGGCGAACGCAACGGCAAGTTCGTGCTCGAATTCCTGCGCAACGAAGGGCTGACGGTGGCCGCCAAAGACCTCTTTGACGTGCATCCGCGCAAGGTGTATTTCGTACCGTCCACCGGCCAGATCATGGTGCGCAAGCTGCGCTCGCAAAATTCGGCGGCCGAGCTGGACAGCGAAGCCCAATACGCCAGCAAGCTGTCGAAATCCATCACGACGAAACCCGCTTCGCGCCTGCAACTGTTCACGTAATCCCGCAATCCCCGTAATTCCTGACACTTGCTTCCAACATGAACGACAAACGCAAGATTCAGGTGCTGTGCATCGACGATTCCGCACTGATCCGCAGCATCCTGAAGGAGATCATCAACAGCCAGCCGGACATGGAAGTGGTGGGTGTGGCGCCCGACCCGATCATCGCGCGCGAGCTCATCAAGCAGACCAATCCGGACGTGCTCACGCTGGATGTCGAAATGCCGAAGATGGACGGCCTCGACTTTCTGGAAAAACTCATGCGCCTGCGCCCGACGCCGGTGGTCATGATTTCCTCGCTCACGGAGCGCGGCTCGGAAGCCACGCTGCGCGCGCTGGAGCTGGGCGCGGTGGATTTTGTCGCCAAGCCCAAGCTGGGCATGCGCGACGGCATGAACGAATACGCCGATCAGATTGCCGACAAGATTCGTGCGGCTGCCCGCGCCAAGCTGCGTCCGCGCGCGGCAGCCCCCGCGGCTGCGCCCGTGTCGGCATCGGCGCCCGGCGCACACGTTCGCGCAGATCATGCACCGGCCGCGCCGGCTCCGGCCCGTACCCATTTCTCGTCGACGGAAAAGCTCATCATCGTGGGCGCCTCCACCGGCGGCACGGAGGCCATCAAGGATTTCCTGCTGGAAATGCCGCCCGACTGCCCCGGCATCCTGATCGTGCAGCACATGCCGGCGGGCTTCACCACGTCGTTTGCCAAGCGGCTGGACGGCCTGTGCCGCATCCGCGTGAAAGAAGCCGTGCACGGTGAACGTGTGCTGCCTGGCCACGCCTACATCGCCCCGGGCGACATGCACCTGTCGCTGGGCCGCAGCGGCGCCAACTACGTCACCGAGCTGGATCAGGGCCCGCCGGTCAACCGTCATCGCCCGGCGGTGGATGTGCTGTTCCGCTCGGCCGCGCGCAACGCCGGGGCCAACGCCCTGGGCGTGATCCTGACCGGCATGGGCCGCGACGGCGCGGTCGGCATGCTGGAAATGCGCAACGCGGGCGCCTACAACGTCGCCCAGGACGAGGCGTCCTGTGTGGTCTACGGCATGCCCAAAGAGGCCGTGGCCCATGGCGGCGTGCACGAAGTCCTGCCGCTGTCGCAGATCGGCCCGCATGTTCTGGCCAGGTTGTCAGCCCATGGCCGCGTGACGCGCGTGTAACGCTTACCTTTGCGGGTACATTGGTTGCGGGGCGCAGCAGTCAGGCGCCCCGAAGCGTTACGGCGCTCAAGAAACAGCCTGGGACGCCGATAACACTGCCAAGGTAGTCCCGAAACCCCCCATTTCAGTTAGTTTGCGGAGATTGTGTCCATGGACAAGAGCCAGTACCGATTCCTCGTCGTCGACGATTTCCCGACGATGCGCCGGATCGTGCGTAACCTGCTCAAGGAACTCGGTTTTGCCAACGTCGACGAGGCCGAAGACGGCGCCGCCGGCCTGGCCAAGGTCAAGGAAGGCCGGTTCGATTTCGTGATCTCGGACTGGAACATGCCCAACATGGATGGCTTGCAGATGCTGCAGAGCATCCGTGGAGACGCCAATCCGGTCATCAGCAAGCTGCCCGTGCTGATGGTCACGGCCGAAGCCAAGAAGGAAAACATCATTGCCGCTGCCCAGGCAGGTGCCAACGGCTACGTGGTCAAGCCCTTTACGGCAGCCACGCTGGACGAGAAGCTGGGCAAGATTTTCGAGAAGCTCGAAAAGGGGGCGTGATGAGCGAGATGCACGATGGCGCCCAGGTGCAGGCCGCAGAAGGCGCAGACCACGGTGACATGCCGGAAATGCTCCAGCGCATCGGTCACCTCACGCGGATGCTGCGTGAAAGCATGCGTGAACTCGGCTTGGACAAGAGTGTGGAGCGCGCGGCATCGGCCATTCCCGACGCACGCGACCGCCTGAACTACATTGCCAACATGACCGAGCAGGCAGCCACCCGTGTGCTCAACGCCATTGACGCCGCCCGTCCGGTGCAGGACGCGCTGGAGTCCGACGCCGAGGCGCTGGTCAACCGCTGGCAGTCGTGGATGGACCGCCAACTGGGCGATGACGAGATCCGCGATCTGGTCGGCCAGACCAACGGCTTCCTGCGCAGCGTCCCGGAAAAGACGCGTGACACGAACCAGCAGCTTATGGAAATCCTGATGGCTCAGGACTTTCAGGACTTGACTGGCCAGGTGATCAAGAAGGTGCTGGATGTCGTCCAACTGATCGAAAGCCAGCTTGTTGGCATCCTGCTCGACAACGCGCCAGAACACCTGCGCGTGGAAGCTGCGCAAGTTGCATCCACGCTGCTCAACGGCCCGCAGATCAATCCGGACCATCCGGACGTGGTTGCCAACCAGGAGCAGGTGGACGACCTGCTGGAAAGTCTGGGGTTCTGAAGCGCTGAACCGTCTGCACGCTCCCTGAAACGCCCGCCTTCCGGTGGGCGTTTTCGTTTGTGACGCAGGCGGTCATTTCACGGAAAAAGCGGGCTCGGGCGGGCTTTTTCCGTGCTTCGGCTGGACAGTGCTGCGGGAATAATGCAACGGTCGGCCATGGGGCCGATGGTGTCCATTTACCCTCGCCAGCCCACCTTTCTCGTCCGGCATGTCCGAAGAAAGCGATCTCGAAAAAACTGAAGCCGCCTCTCCGAGGCGCCTCGAGCAGGCGCGCGAGGAAGGCGACGTTCCCAGATCAAGGGAACTGGCTTCGTTCGCCCTGACCGCGGTGTCTGCGGGCGGTTTATGGGTCATGGGCGATTCGATCGTGCGGGCCGCGTCGTCTTTTCTGGCGCGCTGCCTGGAGTTTCACCGCTACAACTACACAAGCGGGCAGGACCAGTGGAACTATGTGAGCGGCCAGTTCATGCCGCTGGCCATGGCGCTGGGCGCTCTGATGCTGATGCTGGTGATTGCCGCGCTGTCGCCGCTGGCGCTCACGCGCGGGGCCATCTCGTTCAAGCCGCTGGCGCCTGATATCTCGCGCCTGTTCAAGCTGCAGGGCCTGACGCGCATGTTCTCGCTCGAGGGGCTGATGGAGCTGCCTCGCCTGCTGATCAAACTGTTCCTGATTGCCGGCGTGGGCTGGCTGCTGGTCCGTCACTACCGTGGCGACCTGATCGAGCTGCCGCAGCAAGACCTGGGCGTTGCCATGCGCGACACCCTGCATGTGGCCGGTGTGGCCTTCCTGTGCATGGCGGCCGTGATGATGCTGGTGGCAGCGGTGGATGTGCCGCTGTCATTGTGGCAATACGCGCGCAAGCACCGCATGACCAAGGAAGAAGTACGCAAGGAGCACCGCGAGTCCGAGGGCGACCCGCACGTCAAGGGCCGCATCCGCAACCTGCAGCGTCAGGCCGCCCAGCGCCGCATGATGGCCGACGTGCCCAAGGCCGACGTGATCGTCACCAACCCGACGCACTACGCCGTGGCGCTGCGCTATTCCGAGAAGGAAGGCGGCGCGCCGCGCGTGTTGGCCAAGGGCGCCGACATGGTGGCCGCCAAGATCCGCGAGCTGGGCACGGAGCACAAAATCCCCATCCTGGAAGCGCCCCCGCTGGCGCGCGCGCTGTATCGCCATACCGAGATCGGCCACCAGATTCCAGAAGCGCTTTACGCCGCCGTGGCAGAAGTGCTGGCTTACGTCTACCAACTGCGCCGTCTGCATCAGGTGGGTGGCCGCGCGCCGGTACGCCCGACCGACCTGCCAGTGCCCGCCGATATGGACCCAGGGCCGCAACCCGGCCCCGACGACGAGCCCGACGACGCATAAGACGTCATGGATTTGCGCACGGTTTTTATGATCCGCATCCTGGTCGAGCCAGCGTGGGCCGGCATTCCAGCGGGCGTCTGCAATGTGTGCGCCTCGCACTCACCCCATCGACCCTGACACAGATTGGTTCCGCGCCCGTGGCGAGAACAATGCCGATTGGGAAGGGCGATGCGGTTTCTCAGCGCCGACGCTACTGCCTCGTGCAACTGACATAGGACTTCGTGCAGGCCGCCGCTTTGCGGCTTCGCATGCGCCCTCTGTGTGACATAAGTGGCACTTGTAGCACTTGTATTTGCGGCCCGCGGTAGGTGGCACCGTGGCGGCGGCGTCTTCCGCTTCCGCACCCCTCGGTGGGAGGGTATTTCAAAGAAAAGCCGCCTTTTGGGCGGCTTTCTCACGTCTTCAATTTGGCGGCGCCCCCGGCAAGATGGCATCCATCGAAAAAGCCCCCTGCTGCACGCCCCGCCAATGAACGCCGCACTGCTCCGAGTCACCGACATCCTGCGCAAGGGCGACTTCCGCTCCGCCGCGGGCCCGGTGCTCATCATCCTGATCCTGGCGATGATGGTGCTGCCGTTGCCGCCGTTCATCCTGGACTTGCTGTTCACCTTCAACATCGCGCTGTCGATCATTGTGCTGCTGATCAGCATGCACACGCTCACGCCGCTGGATTTCTCGTCATTCCCCAGCATCCTGCTGATCACCACGCTGATGCGGCTGTCGCTCAACGTCGCCTCCACCCGCGTGGTGCTGATGGAAGGCCACACCGGCCCGGACGCCGCCGGCAAGGTCATCGAAGCCTTCGGCCACTTCCTGGTGGGCGGCAACTACACCGTTGGCATCGTGCTGTTCGTCATCCTGGTCATCATCAACTTCATGGTGATCAGCAAGGGCGCGGGGCGCATTGCCGAAGTCAGCGCGCGCTTCACGCTCGATGCGATGCCCGGCAAGCAGATGGCCATCGACGCCGACCTGAACGCCGGTCTGATCCGTGAAGACGAAGCCCGCAAGCGCCGCACGGCCATCGCCCAGGAAGCCGAATTCTTCGGCTCCATGGACGGTGCCAGCAAGTTCGTGCGCGGCGATTCAGTGGCGGGTATCGCCATTTTGCTGATCAACATCATTGGTGGTCTGGCCGTGGGTGTGCTCCAGCACAACATGGACATTGGCCACGCGGCTACCAACTACACGCTGCTGACCATTGGCGACGGCCTGGTCGCGCAGATTCCTGCGCTGGTGATCTCCACCGCGGCGGGCATCATGGTCAGCCGCGTTTCGACTGACAAGAACGTCGGCCAGCAACTGTCGAGCGAGCTGTTTGCCATGCCGATGGTGCTGATGACCACCGCCGGTGTGCTGGGCCTGCTGGGCATGGTGCCGGGCATGCCGCACATCCCGTTCATCCTGTTTGGCGGCGGTCTGGGCTATCTGGGCTGGTATCTCAAGAAGAAGCGCGAAGTGCCCGAAGTCGAGCCGGTACTGCAAGCCATTGCCCCGGTCGATACGCCCGAAGCGAGCTGGGACGATGTGTCGTGGGTCGACGTGCTGGGCCTGGAGATCGGCTACCGCCTGATCCCGCTGGTCGATAAGAGCCAGGACGGCGAGCTGCTGCGCCGGATCAAGGGCATCCGCAAGAAGTTCACGCAAGACATGGGTTTTCTGGCGCCGGTTGTGCATATTCGCGACAACCTGGAGCTGGGCCCGTCGTCGTACCGCATCACGCTCAAGGGCGTGGAAATCGGCCACGGCGAGGTGCAGCAGGGCAAGTTCCTCGCCATCAACCCCGGTGGCCAGGATGGCGTTGGCGGCTTTGGTGCCAATGGCGGCCAGGGTGGGCGCTTGGGCACGCAACTGCCCGGCACCCCCACCGTGGACCCAACCTTTGGCCTGCCGGCCATGTGGATCACCGCCGATGTGCGCGATCGCGCGCAGGCCGAAGGCTATACCGTGGTCGATTGCAGCACGGTCATCGCCACCCACGTCAATCAGTTGATTTACACCCATAGCACCGAGCTTCTCGGCCGTTTGGAAGTCCAGCAGTTGCTCGATCATTTGGGCAAGGAAGCACCGAAGCTGGTCGAAGACGTTGTGCCCAAGCTGTTGCCCGTCGCGACCGTGCAGAAGGTGCTGCAGAACCTGCTGGACGAAGGCCTGCATATCCGCGATATCCGCACCATCGTCGAGACGCTGGCGGAACACGGCGGCAGGACGCAAGACCCCGCTGAACTCACCGCCGCCGTGCGTGTGGCGCTGGGCCGGGCGATTGCCCAGCAGCTCTTTCCCAACAAGACCGAAATGCAGGTCGTCACGCTTGACCCGAATCTGGAGAACATCTTGCTGCAAAGCGTTGTTGGCTCTAACGCCGGCCCGATCGAACCGCAACTGGCAGATTCGCTCATGCAAGCGGCCGCCGATTCGTCGCGCCAGCACGAGCAGATGGGCCAGACGGGCGTCCTGCTGGTGCCGCCCGCACTGCGCCCGATGCTTGCCCGCCTGTTCAAGCGTGCCGCACCCGGCCTGCGCGTGCTCTCGCACGCAGAAATTCCAGATCACAGAACGATTAAGGTTGTCGCCATGCTTGGAGGCCGCGCATGAAGATGCATCGATTCACCGGACTGACGTCGCGCGACGTCCTGCGCAAAGTCCGCGATCAACTCGGCGATGGCGCTCTGATTCTGTCGAACCGCGCCGTGCCGGGCGGCATTGAGATCATCGCCGCGTCGGATACGCACGTGGACGCGTTGGTGGACACGCAGTCGTCGGCGCCCAAGACGGCACAGCGCCGTCCGATGGCACCGGCACCGATTCCCGAGCCCGCACCGATTGCCGCTGCAACCGCAGCCGTCGTTGCCGCTCAGGCACCGGCTGAAGCGTCCCTCCAGGCGGAAGCCCCGGCACCCAACGCGCTGGCCCGTCTGCGTAACCGCTTTATTGCTTCGCGCCGTGCCCCTGCGCAGGAAGACGCGCCGGTGGCCCCGGTGGCCGCTGCCCAGGCGAAGCCGGCTGGCCGCACGCTGCAAACGCGCGTGGATGATGACGTGGCCTTTGGCGAAGAAGATGCGCTGGTGGCGTCCACCCGCATGCTGGCCGGCCTGTCGCTGGATCGCGCCAACCTCGACGTTGCCCAGTCTGCCGCACAGGCTTTGGCCAGCACCGCTCAGTTCATCGCCCGCCGCACCACGGTGGAAGACGACGCGCCGGAGATGGAATCGACCGCTCGCTTTGCCGCCAGCCGTCAGCCCGCTCGTGAACAGGCACGCGAGCAGGACGAGCGCCCGGCCACGCTGCGCAGCTTTGCAGAGCGCGTGGAAGCCCAGGCCCGCTCCCTCCGTGCAGAGCAGAAGATGGACGCGCCGGTGAAGGCGCGTGTCGAGGCGCAAGCCGATGCCCACATTGATGCCCGCAAATCGTCCGACATTTTCGTCCGTGTGGAAGACACGATGGCCAAGCCCGAAGCTCCGCGTGAAGACCTGAGCCTGCAGCGTTCGGCCATCCAGGCCGACGTGAAGGAAAGCATTCGTGCCGAGACCGACGTGATGACCCGCCGCATGGTCAGCGAGATCGACGTGCTCAAGAGCACGCTGAACGACGCCATGTCCAGCCTCGCCTCGCTGGGCGTGAAGCTGGGCGATCCGGTGCGCACGCGCCTGTTCCAGACCATGCTCAACGCAGGGTTCTCGGCACAGCTCACGCGCTACGTGCTGGAGAACATGCCGCAGCACGACACGTATGAAGGCGCGCTGGATTTCGTGCAGCGCGCGATTGAAAAGAACCTGAGCACCGTGTCGGATGAAAACAGCCTGCTCGACCAGGGCGGCGTGTTTGCCCTGATGGGCCCGACGGGTGTGGGCAAGACCACCACCACCGCCAAGCTGGCTGCGCGCTTCGTGCTGCGCCATGGCGCATCGCGTGTGGCACTGCTCTCGACCGACAGCTACCGGATCGGCGGGCATGAGCAACTGCGCATCTACGGCAAGATCCTGGGCGTCTCTGTGCATGCCGTGAAAGACGCGCAAGACCTGAGCCTGGCGCTGAACGATCTGCGCGAGAAGCACGTGGTGCTGATCGACACCATCGGCATGAGCCAGCGTGACCGCGCCGTGTCTGAGCAGATGGCGATGCTGCACGCCGTGGGCCCGTCGATCAAGCGCCTGCTGCTGCTGAACGCTGCAAGCAACGGCAAGACGCTCGACGAAGTGGTGAGCGCGTATTGCAATGCCCACCAAGGCGACGCCAATCTGGCCGGCTGCATCCTGACCAAGATCGACGAGGCCGCCTCGGTTGGCCACGCGATGGACGTCATGATCCGCCGCCGCCTGCCGCTGCACTACGTGTCGTACGGCCAGCGCGTGCCGGAAGACATTGCGGTGCCGAACAAGAAGCTGCTGATCCACCGCTCATTCCGGGCCGGTGCCGAGCAGTCGTCGTTCACGCTGGATTCGGATGAATCGTTGCTGGTGGCGCAAGGCTCTGCACATGGCGTCGCCAAGCGCGAACCCGGCCTGGCCGCTTTCGATTTCGCCTGACAAGGGGGCGACCATGACAACGCCATTCGCCAAGGATCAAGCCGCAGGGCTGCGGCGCATGCTGGGTCATGCCGCTGCCCGCCGCGTGCTGGTGATCGGCGCGGAAGAGCAGGTCGATGACTTTGTCGACAACCTGCGCATTGCGCTGTCCGCCATGGGCCGCGACGCCGCCGTGGTGAGCGCCCAGACCACGCTGGCCATGGCCGGTGTGCTGGAGCAGCACGACGAGACGGCGGATGTGACGCTGGTGGCCGCACATTTTGGCACCCGTGCGCTTGGCACCGTGGCCGAAGCCTGCGACGACGTGCTGCTGACCTTCTCCGATGGCCCGGACGGCATCAAGAGCGCGTACACGCTGCTCAAGAAAACCGCCGTGCTGCAAGGCACGAATCGGCAAGGGCGTGGCATTCGCGCCGTGGTGTGCGGCGCGCATTCGGTGGACTCTGCTGTGCGCGTGTTCGGCAACCTGGCCAACACCGTGGGCCAGTACCTGAACACCCGTATCGATTTCGCCGGCTACCTCCCTGAGGACCGGCACGTAGAACTCGCGCTCTCGCTCGGCAAGCCCGTGGCGAGTGCGTTTCCCGCATCGCCTTCGGCCATGGCCTTCCGCCAGCTTGCCGAAGAGATGTTGAGCTGGGCCAGCGCCGAGGCCCAAGCCGGTGATGGCGGTGCGCCGTCGCGGGCGGTCATGTCGGCGCGGGCACCGGCACAGCCGGCAGATGAATCGGCGCAGGCAACGTCAATGTCGGCAGCAACATCGACTGCGACGCTCCGCGCCACCGCACGCGCGGCCGAATTGGTTTATTGAGGCGCAGCATGAACGAAGCGTCAAAGGCAGGCATGGATATGTACACCGCAACCGGTCGCAAGACCAAGTCCGACGAAATGGCCACGTATGCCCCACTGGTACGTCGCATTGCCAACCAGATGATGGTCAAGCTGCCGGCCAGCGTTGAGTTGGACGACCTGATCCAGGCCGGCATGATGGGCTTGCTCGACGCGCTGTCGCGCTATGAAGAAACGCAGGGCGTGCAGTTCGAGTTCTATGCGGCGCAGCGTATTCGCGGTGCGATTCTGGACGAACTGCGCGGCTCGGATTGGCTGCCGCGCGGCCTGCGCCGCAACGCCCGCACGATCGAGCAGGCGATCCAGAAGCTGCAGCAGCAGAAGGGCCGCGCGCCCACTGAAACCGAGATTGCCGCAGCGCTGGGCATGTCGCTGGCCGACTACCAGAAGCAACTGGTCGACCTGCAAGGCAGCCAACTGCTGTATTACGAAGATTTTGACCGCGAAGACGCTGACGCCTTCATCGAGAACCGCGCCCCCGAGAACGACGCGACGCCGCTGGACCAATTGCTGGACCACGACCTGCGTGAATCGGTGGTCGCCGCCATCGAGGCGCTGCCGGAGCGCGAAAAGCTCATGATGAGCCTCTACTACGAGCAGGACCTGAACCTGCGCGAAATCGGCGCCGTGATGGGCGTGTCGGAATCGCGCGTGTGCCAGATCCACAGCCAGGCGATTGCCCGCATCCGCTCGCGCCTGCGTGATCGCGCATGGTTGCCGACGCCGACCTGATCGGATGCCGGCTTAACCTCAGCTTTACCTGCCAGTTTTTTACTGCGCGGCCTGCGAGTCATCTCGCGGCCGCGTTTTGTCTTTGGGCACTTCTGTGATGGTTGTGACGAGGCGTTCGGTGGCGGCATCCCACACGCGGGTTTCGCCATGCCTGAAGAGGACAAAACGCTCGGCGGGCACGTTGGCCGCCTTTAATGCATTGGCCAGATCGGTGATGGGCTGGTCCAGCGCTTCGTCCGTCAGCGCGAACGTGCCCCAGTGGATGCCCACCGATTGCCGCGCGCCCACGTCGTGCATGACCTGCACGGCTTCGGCCGGGTCGATGTGCTGCGTCTTCATGAACCAGCGCGGTTCGTAAGCGCCCACGGCAATGGCGGCCACATCAAAGTGGCCGAAGCGCGCACCAATGTCTCGCGTGTCTTGCGAATACCCCAGATCGCCCGAGAACCAGAAGCGCAGGCGCGGATGCAGCAGCGCCCAACTGCCCCACAGCGTCCGGTTGCGGTCGTACAGGCCGCGCGCAGACCAGTGCTGCACGGCGCACAAGCGCGCTGTGAACGGGCCGAATTGCGTCTCGTCATCCCAGTCGAACGCGCGCACGTTGGGTTTGTCGCCGCCCAGGCGCGTGCCACGTACGTTGCGTGCAAACCAGCGATCAATGCCCAGCGGCACGAAGAACATCGGCGCGCCACCCGGCTGGCGCATCAGCGCCCGGACGCTGGCCTTGTCCAGATGGTCGTAGTGGTTGTGCGAGAGCAGCACCAGGTCGATATGCGGCAATTGCCTGAGCGACAGCCCTGGCGGCTGGTGCCGGCGTGGGCCCGCAAATGGCAGCGGCGACGCGCGCTTGGAGAACACGGGGTCGGTCAGTACGTTCAGCCCGTCGATTTGCAGCAGCAGCGTTTCGTGGCCAATCCAGGTGAGTTGCGGTACGTCGGGCGGCTGGTGCACGGCGCTCAGTTTGGGGGCAACGCAAGAGAGATCCTGGGTGGGCGGCTTGGGCAGCTTCAGGCGCCGGCGTTCGCGTTGCCACTGCCAGAAATCGCCGTCGGGACGTGGGTGGGGATAGCGGTTGCGGAATCCGTCCGGCGTGTGGTGGGGCTTGGCCGGATCGTAGTGGGGATTCTTCATGGCGTCGCAGGGCGTGGGCGAAACAGGCAGGTGAGGGAGGTGGCTGCAATATCAAGAAATATCAACTTGTGTTGGGTTCTGAACAATGGCGGCGGCGCTGGCTAGGCTGGAACGGCATCGCCGAGGCGTGCTGCCGCAGCCTATTTCTGCTCTGAGGGAGCCGCAGCAGCCAAACCAACCCATACCGCCGTTCACCGTTCACCGCTCACCGTTCTCATAGCGCCATCATGCATCCACATCCTCACCTGGCCGGTCAGGCCGATGACACGGACGTGCGGGACGTGCATAAAAAAGGGGGCTGCTAGCCACTTGATAGTCAGTCAAGAACATGGCCATGAACACCAGACAGCTGTACTTGCAGATGCCCGGTTTACTGCGTTTCCCATCGTTTCGACGCCTCCGTCGCTTGGCCGCCATCGCGCACCTCCGCGCTTTCTACTGGGCGATTCCACACGACAGATCAGCGGCAGTGCCACTTGGCTGGCGCAATTGCCGTCAGGCGCGATTGTCGGCATCAACGACTACCGGCTGATTGGCGAGACAGCCGAACTGGCCGATTTTCATCGCCGGCAGGGCTATCTGCACGGGCGCTGGGCGCACGGCCTGGTCAGCCTTGGCGGTGGCAGTGCAGCCACATTGGCGGTGGGCGGTGAGGCCGGAGACAGCCACTATGCCGTCATTGAACAGGCGGAAACGCCGCTGCAGCAACAGACCGCGCTTGGGTGTCACGGCGTGTTCACTACGCCAACCATGGTGGGCGCAAGCGGCCCCGCAGGCCGGGTGAATGGCACGCTCGACATGGTCTGGCATGACGGCACCCTGCGTCTGATCGGCAACCTCGAGATCGAGGCCAACGGCGAGCGGGCGAGCCTGCCGGTTCGCAATTACCAGCCCGACATCGGCACCACATGCCGGGGCGGCAGCCCATTCGGCAACAGCAACTATGACCTCACGCCAGCGGTAACAGAGAACGGCATGCTGCGCTGCGTCATCCTCTACCGGCGGCGCTTCGATTCGGGTGCGCTTTATCAGGGGGTGGCGATGTTTGAAGCGCACACGCATTTCAGAACGCAAAATATGTACACAAAAAACGATTGAAATTGTTGACAGAAAAATGGCAGGCCTCCAAGATTCCGGCAAATACGCGGCATCACGCTGCATGAATGCTGGCGGATAGATCCCACCCCCATCCGCCTAAAGCACGCTCCTGGCATTGACACGGGAGCGGCCACAGGAGACAAACCATGCGCCAATCCCCCGGCCAACCCTCGCCTTCTTCGTCAACAATTGCTGACGCCGTTGTTGACCCCGTTGTTGACCCAGTCAACGAGCTGCTGCCGCTGCCGCGTTTGTTTGCCCTTGGCCTGCAACACCTGCTGGTGATGTATGCCGGTGCGATTGCCGTGCCCCTGATTGTTGGCAATGCGCTCGGCCTGTCGAAGAGCGATCTCTCGTATCTGGTCAACTGCGACTTGTTTGCGGCCGGTATCGGCACGCTCATTCAATCGCTCGGCTTCCTGATTTTCGGGATTCGCCTGCCGGTGATGATGGGGGTCACATTTGCTGCGGTTGCACCCATGATCGCCATCGGCGTGGAGCCTGGCATGGGGCTGCCCGGCATCTTTGGCGCGTCTATTGTCTCGGGCGTCTTCGGGATTGCCATTGCGCCGCTCATGGGCAGGCTCCTGGGCCTGTTCCCGCGCGTGGTGACGGGCACGGTCATCATGCTGATCGGCTTTTCGCTGTTGAGCGTGGGCATCAACTGGGCGGCCGGCGGTCAGCAGATGATTCCGCAGGTGGTGGACGGTGTGCGCCACATGGTGCCGAACCCCGCCTTTGGTGATCCGTTTGGCCTCGCCATTGCCGCGCTGGTGCTGGTAACGATCCTGCTGTTGACCAAGTTCGGTAACGCGCTGCTGTGCAACATCGCCGTGCTGCTGGGCATCGTGACGGGCACGCTGGTGGCTGCCGCCTTCGGCAAGGTGTCGCTGGCCGACGCGAGCGCCGCGCCGCTGATGACGCTTGTCACGCCGTTCCATTTCGGCATGCCCAAATTTGAGCTGTCAGCCATCATCTCCATGTGCATCGTGATTGTGATCACGCTGGTGGAATCGACGGGCATGTTCCTCGCCCTGTCGCACGTGGTAGGCAAGCCGATCTCGCGCAATGAACTGACGAACGGCCTGCGTGCCGACGGCCTGGCGACGGTCGTGGCGGGCGTGTTCAACACGTTTCCGCATACATCGTTCTCGCAGAACATCGGGCTGGTGTCGATCACGGGCGTGCGTTCGCGCTATGTGGCGGCCGCCGGGGGTGTGTTGCTGATTGTGCTGGGGTTGTTCCCGAAGCTGTCGTACGTGGTGGCATCGGTGCCGCAATACGTGCTGGGCGGCGCGGGGCTGGTGATGTTCGGCATGGTGGCCGCAGCCGGCATCCGCATGCTGGGCATGGTGGATTTTCAGCAGCAGCGCCATAACCTGCTGATCATCGCGGTGTCGGTGGGGTTTGGCATGATGCCGACGCTGGCGCCGGCCTTCTTTCACCATTTCCCAGACTGGACGCACCCGATCACCCACAGCGGCATCGTGCTGGGGACGCTGGTGGCGGTGGTGCTCAATGCCTGGTTCAACGGTATCCGAGGCGCGCAAGAAATCATGCATGGTGCAGCCGCTGCGGCGCACTGATTAGCGCAATCTGCACACACGCAACACCCCGCGTCCGGCGGGGTGTTTTGCTTTGGCGACACCAACCCGCATGCCAAGCGTTTGCCATGCCATTGCGCTGTGCAATTCGCGCGTTTTCACGGTTTTGCAAATAAAGCGTCTTAGGTTGAGCCGATCTTCGGGGGAAGAGAGGGAAGCCATGCAAGAGCTATCTGCACGATTCGAAAAAACAGATGCGGGGCGCCAAGAAATCGCCACGCGCAGCGGGGCGCTGAGCCGTTCAAGCCGCGCGCTGCTCATCATGGTGGATGGACAGGTCACGGGAGAGGATCTGGCCATGCGTGCCGGCCAGCTTGGCCTGCAAGCGCAGGCCGTATTCGAGCTGGTGCAAGCGGGTTTGATTCAGCGCGCGGCCGATGCGGCCGGCGAGCCGACCTTCGTCCAGGTTGCGGAGCCGCAATCAGAGGCGCCCCAGCCCGCAGCGGCTAAGCCAGCAACAGCCAATCGCAAGCGCTCGCTGGCCGCCGCGCGCATGTACCTGATGGACATTGCCGCGCGCACGTTCACCTCGGCGGAGCACCCGATCCGCCAGCGCCTGGTCGAGGCCACCGATCGCGCCTCGGTAGAGGGCGCATTCGATGCACTGATGGCGGCCTTGCGCGAGGCCACATCGGCATCAATGGTGGAGCAGGTTGAAATGTCGTTCCGCGGGTTCCTGCCGGCCGAAGACGGCGTGGTCAACTGAACCAACCGCACGCATCACGCTGCCTGCTGCGCGACTCGCGGGGTTTGGCAGCGCGGTATCGCTGCGGCAGCATTTCAGCCGGACGTGTCACACGTCGCCCAGCGCCTACCGCGCCTTGTTTGCGCAAGCCTGAAAGTCAGAAGCGGCTGGTGAGCCGCCGTGGGGTTACTTGCTCAACTCGTGGCCGATGACTGCGCCTGCGGCGGCGCCCCCGATCGTGCCGGCCGGGCTATGTGTCAACTCGTGGCCTGCCACACCGCCTGCCACTGCGCCGCCTGCCGTACACGCCGTGAGCGTGGGAGCCAGCACCGCAATGGCGCACACCAGCGCTGTTTTCCATGCGTTCATGATGCCCTCCTGAATTGCCGGCCAGAGCAGCAGCCGGCATATCCCTCAGTCGAGCAAGTCGCGTGCCGCACTCACATAAACAGCGGCGAGAGCGACAGATGCGACAGTGCGATCACGATCACCTGCGCAATCACCAGCAAGATCAGTGGAGACAGATCCAGCCGCCCGCCCAGCGGCGGCACCACACGTCGGATCGGGCGCAGCAGCGGGTCAACCAGCGTGTTGAGCACCGCGCCCATGGGCGATGCCGGCCCCATCCACGACAGCACGGCGGACGCAATGGTCACCCACACCAGCACGTTGAACGCCCATTTGAGCACCGTGAAGAGCGCTGCCACAAAGCCCATCGGCAAAAACGCCACCGGGCTGATACCCACCGACGCCAGCAGCAGGAGCAGATATACGAGCGCCGTCGCATAAGCGGCCACCAGCGATGACCAATCGATATAACCCGTGGCCGGAATCACCCGGCGCAGCGGATGCACCAGCCAGCCGGTGAGCTGAAAGATTGCCTGCGACAACGGATTGCGCGGTGACAGCCGCACCGCCTGCGTCCAGGCGCGCAGGAGCAGCGCGGCGCCAAAGAGCGTGAAGATCGTGTCGAGCAGAAAACGCGTGATATCGCCGAACATGCGTCCGGTTCTCCTATGGTCAGGTCAGGCAAGAGTGCGCTGCAAACGCCGCGCGCTTGGGGCGCGGTATTGTCGCATGGCAATCTGCGCGTGGTCTGTACGGCGATGTGTCTGCGCACCGGCGTTGCATTGGCGTATTGTGGGGGCCGTTTGCTGCCGCTTTACTGCCACGTTGCCGTTCCTTGCCGGGAGACCTGCCTTGAAGTCACATCTGCTCCGCACGCTGTGCGCGTTGGCGTGCCTGTCTGCTGTGCCGCATGTGAATGCGCAGGCCGACACCACGTTCGCTGTCGAATCGCCCGCGTTTGCCGACAACGGCGTCATGGACCGCAAGTACGCTGGTAAGAATCCCGCGAACGCCAGTTGCACGGGCGAGAACGTCTCTCCGCCGCTGCGCTGGTCCAACGTGCCGGCCGGCACCGCCAGCCTGGCGCTGATCGTGACTGACCCGCAGGGCGGGGGTGGCCTGGGCGTGAACCACTGGATGGCCTACGGCATTCCGGCCACGCAGACGAGCCTGCCGGAGGGGGCCGGCGCAGGTGCAGGTGCAGGCACCGGCAGCGCAATGCGCATGGGCCAGAACGCCATGGGCAAGCCGGCCTACCTCGGGCCGTGTCCGCCTAAAGGCACGGGCATGCACCACTACGTTTTTGTGCTGATCGCCACAGACCTGGCGCCAGACGCGCTGCCCAACGGCCTCACCCGCGCTGAACTGGATGCCGCGCTCAAGGGGCATATCAAGGGCGCCGCTGCCTGGATCGGCCGTTTCGGCAACTTCTGACGTGAGTGGGCCGGCCCGCGCACTCAATGCGGTGCGGCCGGCTCCGTGCCTTTGCGTTTGAGCCGGGCGGGCGCAGACCTTAGTACGCGGTGCCCGCCATCTCGCCCGCCATGGCGGCGCTGGCAAGCGCGTTGAGATACGCCCACGGATAGATGCCGCGCGCATGCCCATCGCTGAAGACCAGTTGCACGCCGTAACCAGCGGGCTCAATGGCAGTGATGCGCACGTCGGGCGGCACGTTGATCGGCATGCCGTGATGGCGCCTGAACTGGCATTCAGCGCAGCGGCACGCCCCACGCAACGCAACGTGGCCGAGCACCACAACGGCATCTGCCCTATGCAGCCGCAGCCGGCCTTGTGCGATGTCGTTGTCGATGCGCTCAGGGGGCAGCACGCGCGCTCTCGATTTGTGCCAAGGCAATCCGCACGGCTTTGACGACTTCCGGGTCGCCATCGGTTTCTGCGCTGCGCAGGGCGGGCAGGGCCGCGGCTTCACCGGTTTCACCCAGCGCCAGCGCGGCTTCCTTGCGCAGGTTGCTGATGGGGTGCGTGAGCAACGCGGCAATCGCATCAACGGCATGCGCAGCGCGCCAGCGGCCAAGCGCCCTGGTGGCCTGCAGACGGACTTGCCAATACGCATCAGCCAGCGCGCCGGCCAACGCCTGCGTAACACGCGCCTCGGGCGCCAGCGCACGCAACTTGCCGAGCGTGCTTGCGCTTTCCTCTCGCACGCGCCAGGCGGGGTCGTGCAGCGCATCAAGCAGCGCGGGCAGCACAGCGGCATCGGTAGCAAGGCCGAGCGCGCCCACAGCCGCACGGCGCACTTGCACATCAGCGTCATGACGCGCGCGCTCCGCCAACGCAGGCAGCGCGCCCACATGCTTGCGCCAGCCGAGCACCGCCACGGCTTCGCGGCGCACGGCAGCATCGGCATCTTGCAAGGCGAGCAGCGCGGGCGCTTCGCTTTCCGGCACGCGCAGCTCACGCAAGCCACGCAACGCGGCGGCGCGCACAAAGGCGCTCGCGTGGTCAACATAAGGCAACAGCGCAGGCGCAGAGTCTGGCGATTTCAAATCTCCCAAGCCGATTGCCGCCGCATTCCGCACGGCGGCATCGGTGTCTTCCAGCGCGCGGGCGAGTGCGGCCACCGTATCCGGTTGTTCCCAAGTCGCAACGATGCGCGCGGCTTCCAGCCGGACTTCAGGCGCCGGGTCACGCGCCAGCAGCGCAATCACCTCGGGCAACGCATCGGCGTCTTCCTCATCGGCAAGCTGCAGGAGCGCGACGTGGCGTGCGGCGGCATCAGCGTCGTACAGACGCGGCAGGTGTGTTGTCGTCATCGCCACCTCAGCGCAGCAGATATGGGATGTCGACCTTGACCGCGCCGGTCGGGCAGTCCTGCTCGCAGGGCATGCAGTACCAGCACTCGTCGAACTGCATAAAGGCCTTGCCCTTGGTCAGATCAATAGCGAGCAGGTCGAGGGGGCAGACGTCTACGCACACCGTGCAGCCCTTGTCGGCAATGCACTTGGCTTCGTCGATGGTGACGGGCGCGCTGCTGCGCGAGGCAATGTCGTGAGGCGTCTGGGTTGCGGGGGTGGTGTTGAGCATGGTCAGGCTGCCTTGGGGATGCGCATGTGCGCGTAGGAATCGGTGCCGCGCACATCGATGGGGACAACGTACGGCTCCACCGCCTGCTTGCGGCTGGCCATGGCGCCGTGTGTGTCTTTGTACAAGCGTGTGTGGCAGAACCAGTTGGCGTCGTCGCGCTGGGGGTAATCGGCGCGGTGGTGGTACAGGCCCCAGCGGCTTTCAGTGCGAAAGAGCGAGGCACGCGCGGCCATCTCCGCACAGTCGCGGATGAAGCTGACCTCCATTGCGCGCATCAGCTCGTGCGGGTTACGTGCGTGCAGGTGCGTGATGTCTTCGGCAATCTCGTCGAAGCGGCGGAGGCCGATTTCCATCTTGCGCGTCACCTTGGGTGGCTGCAGATAGTCGTTCACCATGCGGCGCAGCTTGTATTCCACCTGCGCGGGCGCGAGGCCGTGATCACGTTGCAGCGGCGCAAAGATGCGTGCGCGCTCGCGGGCGATCTGTTCAGCATCCACATGCCTTTCGCCTTGCTTGCCGGCAATGTAGTCCGCCGCGTTCTGCCCGGCAAACCAACCGTACGTGAACGCGCCCAGCATGTAGTTGTGCGGCACGGCGGCCATGTCGCCCGCGCTGTAGAGGCCGGGCACGGTGGTCTCGGCACGTGCATTCACGTACACGCCCGATGCACTGTGCCCGCTGCAGAAACCGATTTCCGAGATGTGCATCTCCACCATCTGCGTGCGGTAATCGGTGCCGCGCCCGACGTGGAAACGGCCACGGCTTGGGCGCTCGTTGGTGTGCAGGATGGTTTCGATGGTCTGGATGGTTTCTTCAGCCAGGTGGTCGAGCTTGAGGAACACCGGCCCTTTGCCGCCCTGCAGCTCCTGATAGAACTCCCACATCATCTGGCCGCTCCAGTAATCGCACTGGATGAAGCGCTCGCCGCGCGCATTGGCGGTGTAGCCGCCCAGCGGGCCCGTTACATAGGCGCACGCGGGGCCGTTGTAATCCTTGATGAGCGGGTTGATCTGGAAGCATTCCAGGTTGGCGAGTTCCGCACCGGCGTGATACGCCATCGCATAGCCATCGCCCGCGTTGGTCGGGTTTTCGTACGTGCCCATCAGGTAGCCCGATGACGGCAAACCGAGCCGCCCGGCCGCGCCGCAACTCAGCACCACGGCCTTTGCCCGCACGACAACACAATCCGCCGTGCGGCAATCGAAGCCGAGCACCCCGCACGCCGCACCATCCACGTCCGTCAGCACCCGCGTGACGACGATACGGTTGGTGATCTCCACCCGCGCGCGTTTGAGTTGCCGGTACATCACCTTCTTGATGTCGTGCCCCTCCGGCATCGGCAGCACGTAACTGCCCATGTGGTGCACTTTCTTGACGGCGTAGTCGCCCGTCTCGTCGCGCTCGAACTTCACGCCCCAGCGGTCGAGCTGTTCGATGGTGGCAAAGCTGTGCTGCGCATATGCATACACGGCCGATTGATCGACGATGCCATCGTTGGCCAGCGTGATCTCGCGCGTGTATTGCTCCGGTGTGGCATGCCCTGGAATGACCGCGTTGTTCAGTCCGTCCATGCCCATCGAGATGGCGCCGCTGCGCTTCACATGCGCCTTGTCGATCAACAGCACGCGCAGCGCGGGGTTGCGCTCCCGTGCCTTGATAGCCGCCATCGGGCCAGCGGTGCCGCCGCCCACGATGACGAGGTCGTACTCCAGTTCCAGCGTGTTCATACGGTGCCTTGCAAGGGGAAGATGGATTGCGTGGCGGCAGCCACTTGCCGATCCAGCCGAAGCCGGTACTGGAAAGCGTCGCCGCGAAAGTAGAGGCGTTCAAAGTCGATGGGCGCGCCCTGCGCATCGTGCGTCAGGCGTTCCACACGCAGCAGCGCTGCGCCTGCGCCCGTGTCGAGCGCGGCAGCAGTGGCGTGATCTGCCAATGCGGCGTCGATGGCCAGCGTGGCGTGGCCGAGCGCCACCCCTGCGTCCTGTTCCAGCACGAGAAACACATCGCGCGTCACAAGGTCTGCTCGGGCGACGATGTTGCCAAGTGCCTCCGGCAGCCATGTCACCTCAAGCGACACCGGTGATTGATCCAGCAACCGCACACGCTGCAACGCCGTCACGGGCGTACCGGGCGCCAGTTGCAGCGCCTGCGCCACATCGGCCGGCGCGGGCGTTGTCTGCAGCTTCAGCACGCGGTTGTGAATGGCATGGCCTTGTGCCGACATCGCCTCGGCAAAGCCCTGCAGCGCCGTCACGTTCTGAAACGCCCTGGGCTGGCTCACAAACGTGCCCCGCCCATGGCGGCGGAAGATCAGCCCTTCGTTTTGCAGATCGGCCAATGCCTGACGCACGGTGATGCGGCTGGCGTTGAACTGCGCGCCCAGCGCCGCTTCCGAAGGCAGCAGCGACGCGGGCGCGTAGCGGCCGCTGAGAATGCCTTCGCGCAGCGTGCCCCGGATCCGCTCATAGAGCGGCGGGCCCGGCTGGCGAGGTGAGGAGGGAGGTGTCGTCATCTTGGGGGCGCGGGTGTCAACTCGTCATAACAAGTCAGGTGCGCCCAGTCTAAAAAGCCCGCGTTCACGGGGGAACGAAGCTTTTTCGATATGGTTCTGCGATTTTTGTGCGGCCCGTGCTTGTTGGTTGATATCAAAATGATGAAAACTACCCGAACACCTTCAAGGGCCTGGATGCCGCCCGCCACCTCTACGAATCATTCGGCTTTGTACTCACGCACAAAGAGGCCGGCACGCAGTGGGGCAGCACCGCGACCGAACAACAATTCCGCCGCCGCACCCAGGGCTGAGCCTGCCCAGCCCCCCAAGCGCATAAGGAGACCCCACGTGACACCGCAACTCAATCTGGACGCCTACTTCAACCGCATCCAATGGGGCGGCAGCGTTCGCCCAAGCTACGACACGCTCGCGCAGTTGGTGCGCGCCCACATGCGGCACATCCCGTTCGAGAACCTCGACGTGCTGCTCGGGCGCGGCATCCGCATTGATCTGGAGAGCATCCAGAACAAGCTCGTACGCGCACGCCGGGGCGGTTACTGCTTTGAACACGCCACCTTGTTTGCAGCCGTGCTGGAACAGCTCGGTTTTCAGCCGGTTCGCCACTCATCGCGCGTGATCATCCAGACCCCGCGGGTTGAAGCGCCGCGCACGCACATGTTCCTGACCGTGCCGCTGCCCGAAGGCACCTTCGTCGTCGACCCCGGCTTTGGCGGGCTGGCCCCGCGCGTGCCGGTGCCGCTGGACGGCACCCAGGCCAACATTGACGGCGAACTGCACTGGATGGTGCGCGACGAAACCCGCTGGGTGCTGCGCGCCCAGGTGCGCAGCGACACCCCCGTTGACGCCTGGGTCACCACGCTTGAGCAGGACTACCCGATCGATTTTGAAATGGCGAACTACTACACGTGCACGTATCCCGCATCGCCGTTCATGAACCGCATCCTGATGCGGTCATTGACCGACGAAGGGCGGGTGACGGTCATGAATCGGGATGCGACGATCTGGCGGGGCAATACGCCGCACCGGATTGAACTGGAGGATCGGCGGGCATTGCGGGGGCTTCTGACCGAATACTTCGGTATCGATCTGCCGGAGGTGGAGCACATGCGTGTGCCTGGGGTTCCGGAGTGGGGGTGACACTGATGATTCGGAATCTTGGCGTGTTGCAGCAAGCTGGATAGCGAAATTCCCTGCCGTCTCGGGGAAAGTCACGACTTCTTCTTATTTACCCGGCCCCCGCACTAGGTCCTTCAACAACTCCCACCGATACAGCTCCACCAGCACCCCCTCCAGCGTGGTGAGCACGTACGCTCCAATCCCATCCAAAAACCCGGCCTGATACTCGGCTGATTTATTGCGGACGTTGATCTGAAGCTCCCACCGCAGCATCTTCGGCTGATAGTGCCGATGCAGTTTCAAATCTATCTGTGTCCGCCGCAGAAACTCGCGTGCAGACACCGCGCCCTGCAGGTACTCACGTTTATGTTTAAGCGTCATCGCGCACCTCCGCACGCGGCGTGGCGATCGATACAAGGCGGGGAGGGGAAATGCGCGGAGCGGCGTCCGCAAGCGGCGGGAACAGCGTGAATCAGTAATGCCATTGTCTTGCCCTCTAACTGGTTGAGTCGGGGGAGCCGCCCACCGGCAGGGGTGGGCGGGCACACGGCAAGGTCTGCAATACCGATCAGAAACACCAAAGAACCGGCAGGGCCGAAGCCCTCCCTGCCGGGCCCGCCCATAGGGACGAACGACGGCGCGCGAGGGCTATAACGGCACTCACGGGTATTTCTGATGTCGGGATTGCAGGCCCGGCTGCGCTTTTTTTGCGCAAGCGGGGCAGAGTCTACCGGGCGCCCGGCAACGCGGGCAAGTTGGGGTTTGTGGCGGTCTGCGACTCAGACAGCATCCGCCGAGTCAAAAACGCCGATGGTCGAGTTCAAAACCCCACCCGCCAAGTCCACACCCTCGATCACGAGTCAAAAAGCCCCGCGATCGGCTGTCAAAGCTCGACACGCGGGGCTCAAAGTGCGGCACCCGGTTTTGCGCACCCTATGGGTGAAGCTTCTCGCCCTTGTTCAGCATGTCAATGAACTGAGCGATTTTTCGTGCACGCGTTTCGGCCTTCTTGACGTTCTGGATTCTGAACAGAATGGCGTACCGGTTCTGGCTATTCAGGGCCGCGAAGAATTGCTTTGCCTTCGGGTTGGCGTCAAGGGCTTGCTGCAGATCATCAGGCACGGTGGACGTGCTCGCAGACGAATAGGCAGCTTCCCAACGCCCGTCGCGCTTGGCTTGATCGATTGCGCGCAACCCCGCGGGCCGCATCCTTCCGGCAGAGATCAACGCCGCGGCTTTTGCCTTGTTGATCCTGGACCAGATGCTTTTGGCCGTTCGGGGCGTAAATCGCTGCAGCCAGTAGTGCTCGTTCTCCGCCTGCTTTTGCCCATCAATCCACCCGTAACAAAGCGCGCCCTCAAGTGCCTGCGCATAAGAAACAGTGGCGTGTTCGGCAGAGCGCTTGGCTATGCGGAGCCAAACACCGGGCACAGCGTCTCCGTTGGCTTCAAGCCAGGCTTCCCAGGCTTCCGGGTTGGTGAGCGTGAGTGTTGGGCTGTGCATTGCGCTAGGTCTTATGTGCGTGTTCAGTGGCGCAGGCAGGTGTTTGCCGGAATATTTGCCGGAATAGGCGGTCGGGCGGAATTTAAATGCTCACGAATGCTTTTCGCTGTGGTATCGCAATCACTTTGCAAAGATGGTTGCTGATGGCTGGCCATGGCCGGCATCCACTCCTGCATTTCGTTTTGTCCCCAAGGGTTGGCCGTAGGATGGCCGATTCCGAGCAAGCCCAAGCACATCGACACGTGGCTGAACCCGGCCCTTGCCCGATTCATCATCCTTTGATGCGCCGAAGAAAAAACATGCTGGAAATTCCAGTAACGATTGAGGAGATGACTATCACCCTATAAGCGAGATAGTCCCTTCGCTCCTCTTGCGTCACGTAGTAGATTTTTCCTTTCAGCTCGATTTGTGCAACATGAACGTCGTCAGCTGCATGTCGCGCTGAGTACACGATGCGGCTATCGAGCGGCATCCAGGCAAATAGAGACAGCCCAACAGCTACGAGCGTTGAAGAGATTGCTACGCATTTCATGACCATTCGGGCCACAGACTGCAGAGACATTTCTCACCTCCGAGGTACTGTGAATGCGCGCCATACCACCGCATGTCGGAATCGTTTGCGTGCGGAACGGATTGACCATAGCTCCGGCAAGCACCGGAATCATTGGTTCGTTCTCTCTATCCCTCTTACGGAATTTCGCCTACTTGCTACTCCGTTTCCTATGGGTGGTCGCGAAACCGTTCGAATGGCTGCTTCTGGCCGACTGCCGCCACTCCGGCGCGTTGCAGCCCCGACGCACTGCGTGGCCGCCAAATTACCGTGCATCCTGCAGGGCTTTCTCCCATGCTGGGGCCGCATCGGTGAGTTCACGATAGCAATCGTCATTCGCCAATAGTCGACCACTTGAGAGGTCGACCAATATGCACGACAGGTTGAAGTGCAATGAGCCGGTCTGATAGGCAACTTGCTTTCCGTTTTCCCGGAACATCCATTTCCATACAAATGGATCTCCCTTGATTCGACGGATAACATGCCCGCGCCGGGCGATAACGAGGGTGGTGGGGTAGCTCTGACCGTCTGGGAACCGATGGTTTTCGGTCCACCCCTCAAGACCGTTCGGCCCAGCTCGATGCGCCGACTCGATAGGCTTGTTTGGCTGCGACGCCTGAGCCATTGCAGCGCCTGCCAACAGGAGCATGCCAATCATGGCCAGCCTTCTGCCAGCGCATCGCATGACCGACGAGAGGGGTTTCGGGCGAAAAAACTTCACTAGCTTCATGTGTGGCTTCCTTGCATGCCCGAACGGGCAATGGCGTGCGCTGTTCGATATGTGCCGAACGGCCGCTCTAGCTGCGGATTCAGCCGGCCCCTTGCCACGCATCCCTCGCGTCAACTCCTCGCGGATATCTGCCCTGTGCTTTAGCGTATGGGCTGCATTGCGTGGCCTTGCATGCCTGTGTCGAACCGTCCAAAGCGTAACGCCAGGGTCGGCAGCACGAGCAGGTTCAACACGGTTGACGTGATCAGCCCCCCCAGGATGACCACGGCCATTGGCCCTTCAACTTCGTTGCCCGGCTCGCCGCTTTGCAAGGCCAATGGCAGCAGCCCAAGCCCTGTGACCAGCGCCGTCATCAGAATGGGCGCCAGCCGCTCTTTTGCCCCCAACGTTGCGGTCTCCATGTTCCAGGGGTGCCCCTCCACGTGCACCAGATGCTGGTAGTGCGAGATGAGCATGATGGAGTTGCGCAGCGTAATACCAAACAGGGTGACGAAACCCACCATGGAGCCCAGCGATAGCAGGCCGCCGGTGGCAAAGACAGTCAGCGCGCCGCCCACCAGCGCGAACGGCAGATTGGTCAGCACGAGCAGCAACCCGCGCCAGCTACGCAGCGCAAGATAAACCAGCAAACAGATGATGACCGCGGCAATGCCAAAGTACATCGCCAAATCGCGCTGTGCGCTGGCCTGGGCCTGCGCCTCGCCCGAGAAGACGACGTAGTATCCCTTCGGCAACTTGATTTCGGTGTCGATGCGATGCTGGGCTTGCCTCACGAACTGACCAACCGAGGGCCCGTTGACCTGCGCTGTCACCGTCTGCAAGCGCTGGCCGCCGCTGTGCTGGATGAGATACCGTCCATCGGTCTGGCCAATATCCGCAAGCCGGCTCAGCGGGACGATGAGGCCGTCAGCGTTGCGCAGCGGCAGTTCGCCAATCTGGGCAGGACCGCGCCGGGCACTGTCGGCCAGCACCACCGCAACGTTGGACACCGTGTTGGCTTCATAGACCTGGGAAACTTCAGCGCCTTGGTAGGCCGCCTGAATGGCTTCCATCACGTCCACCGGCGCAAAGCCCCAGCGGGCAAGCTGGTCTTGCCGCAGGCGGATGGACAACTGAGGCAGCGTTGGCGGCGCGGGCAGCGTGACACCAGAAGCGCCCGGCACTGAACCGAGTGTTGCCGATACCTGCCGTGCCAGGCTGTCGAGCACATCCAGGTCAGGGCCGAATACGTTGATGATGACAGGGGCTGTGTATCCGGAAATGGTCTCCTGCACGCGCTCGGTCAGGAATGTCTCGGTGGTAAAGGTCAGGCCCGGAAACTCGCCCAGCTTTGCACGCAACTGCGCCAGCGTCTCCTCTTGGGCATCTGCCCCCAAGCCGGGCTTCAGGTCAATTTCGAACTCGCTGTATTGCGGCCCGAACACATCCACGCCACGCGCGGTTCGCCCAACGCGCTGGGCAACGGTGCGGACGTTGGGCACCGCAAGCAGGGCACGGCTGACGCGCTCGCCAACGCGCAAGGACTCTTGCAGTGACGTTCCGGGCACGGCTTGCATGTGCGTGATGAAGTGGCCCTCCCTCAGCTCCGGCAGAAATTGCAGGTGATAGAAGGGCAGGGTCGCAAGGGCTGCCAGAACGAGACCGGCGAACCCGCTCATCACCATGACCGAGTGCCGCTCCACACGGGCGAGCATGGCCGTGTATCGCACGTGGAGCCATTGGTAGACGCGCGGCTCCTTCGTCTCACTGGTGGCCTGCCGCAACAGCGCGTAGCACAGCGCCGGGGTGAGCGTGAGCGCCACCGCAAGGGAAGACAGGATGGCCAGGATATAGGCCGTGCCCAACGGCGCAAACAGCTTGCCGGCCACGCCGGATAGCGTCAGCACTGGCAAGAAAACAACGGCCACTGTAAAGGTGGCGTAAATCACCGCGCTGCGCACTTCGGTGGATGCATTGACAACGATTTGCAACGCAGACAGCGGGCTGCCTTTCAGCCGGTTCTCGTGCAGGCGGCGGTAGATGTTTTCCACGTCGATGATGGCGTCGTCCACTACCTCGCCCAATGCAATGGCCAGGCCGCCTAGCGTCATGGTGTTCAGCGGCACACCGAAGTGATGCAGCACGATGATGGCGGTCAGCAACGACAGCGGAATCGCCGTTGCTGAAATAAAGGCCGTCCGAACGTTGAACAAGAACAGAAACAGCACCACGACCACCAGTACGGCACCCACCAATAGCGCCGTACGCAAATGGTTGATGGATGCCGTGATGAAGTTGGCCGGCCGGAACAAGTCTGCATGGAGCTGAATGTCGTTTGCCGCCAGAACGGGCCGAAGCGCGGCCAGCGCCTCTTCAGCGTTCTTGGTGACGGAGACCGTATCCGCGCCGTACTGATTGCTCACCATGACGACGACACCGCGCTTGCCCTGAACATTTGCGCCGCTCACCGGCACCTCCTGGCCCACCACGACCTTGCCGATGTCCGCCAGCCTCACCACCGCACCGTTCTTTTGCAGGAGCGCGACTTGTCCTAGCTGCTCCGCCGTTGTGCTCTGCCCGACGGTGTTGAGCACGATGCGCTGGTTGTCGGTGTCCAGCACGCCAGCGCCACGGATGCCCGTCGCCCGCTGCGCCGCACCAACAACGTCATGAATGGACAAGCCCAGGCGAACCAGCTGTTGGGGGGCCACCTGGACTTGGTATTGCTTGACCTCGCCGCCGTAGATGCCGACGTCTGAAACTCCGGCACGGCTGAGCAGCCGTGGCTTGAGCGTCCACTCTGCAAAGCTGCGCAGATCCATCAGCGAGCGTGTGTTGGACGTGAGCCCGATGCCCAGCACCAGGTTGGTGGACGAACTCAGCGGCGTCATCTTGGGTGCGCGCACACCCACAGGCAATTCGCCGGAGAGCGTTGCGAGTTGCTCCCCCACCAGTTGGCGCGCCCGCAGCACGTCGGTCTGTTCGCTGAATATCAGCGTGACGACCGAAAGCCCCTGTATCGATTGGGACCGCATGGACTCAAGCCCGATGGCGCCGCCCAGTACGTTCTCAACGCGTTGGGTAACCAGTTGCTCGACCTGCTCGGAGGACAATCCGGGCGCTTCCGTTTGCACAGTCACCAGCGGCGGGGCGAATTCCGGGAAGACATCCAGCTTGGCGTGATACAGCGCGTAGAGGCCGTAGCCGAGCAAGAGAACGGCAAGGGCAAAGATGATGCCCCGCAGGCGGACGGAGAAATCGATGATGGACGTCAGCATCGCTTGGCGGGCAGACGCCCGTTAATCGTTGTCAGGTTGGTTGCCGCCTTGGGCCCGGGACTCTTCCGAGAGCAGCAACTGTGCGCCACGCACGACAACGAGATCGCCGGGCTTGAATCCATCCGCCACAAAGAAGTCTCCGTCTTGCGCAAACCGTGCATCGACGGCGCGGCGCTGGAAGGTGTGCTTGCCCGTGTGGACATACGCCCACGGTTGTCCGCCATACCAGACGATGGCGCCGGCCGGAACCAGGACGCCCGCTTTTGCGCTCGCCCCGGCAGGCGCTCTGGCGCTGATGCGTGCGCCCGCCCCGAGCTGCGTTGCCGCACGGTAGTAGTAGGCCTGCCCCTGAATGCCGGGGTCCGCTTGTGGGGAGGCCGATACAAGCCGCGCCTCGAACGGCGCAACGCCGTCGCCGGTGGCTTTCAGCAAAGCAGGCGCCGCACCGCTTTGGCCGCCAGGAAACACAACACGCAGCAGAACGTCGCGCCGGTCCAGCAAACGCGCCAGATTGGCGGAGGCTGGCGATGCGATCCACCCCGCGATGGTTGCGCCGTATTGCTGCCTGGCCGCCGTCACGGTGGCATCCAGACTGACCTGTGTTGACTTGATCTTGGCCGTTGCCGCGATGCTCGCGGAGCGCGCCGCCTGAAGCGTCTTTAACGAGGCGTTCTGAACATCGGCATACAGCGTTTGCGTCCGGTCAAGTTCTGCCCGTGCGGTGTCTGCCGCGACTTTTGCGGCGTCGAGGTCCGCCTTGGTGGCCGCGTACCGGCTTGAGAGGTCGGCCAGCGGCTGCAAGTCCATGACCGTGCCATAAACGGCGGCGCCAGCGGTGCTCTCGGTGGCGCTCAACGCGCGCACTTGGATGCCGCTGGCAGCTTGGGCGGCTGCATCCACTGTCAGCGTGACGAGGCCATCCTCAAGGGTGATGCGCACTGGGCTGTGCACCGCTGCCTCTTGTTCGGCTTCGCGCGCTTGCTCGCCTCGGCTCAGCATGAACCCGCCCACCGCCAAGGCGACCAGGATGACCGGCGAGAAGAGCGCCACGCCTTTGAGTAAGGTGCGTTTTGACATGGTTATTTGAGTGGCATTGCGGTAAGAGGGCGCTGCATGGCGTCTTCCATGCGCCCGACCGCCTGTTGCATCTGGAAGGTCGCATCAGTCAGGGCGAGCTGGGCTGTGAGCGCGCTTTTTTCTGCCAGCGTCAGCGTCAGACGGTCGGACTGGCCAATCTCGAATGCGCGTTGCGCTGTGGTCAACTGGCGGGATTGCGCCGCAAGCTGCGCTTTGCTTTGCTGAACGATGTCTTGGGTGGCTTGGTAAGCGGCGATCGCGCCGTCGGTCTCGCCAAAGGCCTGGGCCTGCAACTGCTGCAGATGCGCTTGGGCTTCCAGGCGGCGGGCACGCGCCTGCGCAATGGGGCCTTCGTTGCGATTGAATATCGGCAGCACCAGACCGGCAAAGTCGAATCCGATCTTGCGGGCACCTTGGTCGAAGGTGTAACCGGGCCCAAGATGGATGTCCGGATACTGCTTGGCGACCTCTGATTGCAGAGCGGCTTGGCTGGCCTCGTATTGTTCAACGCCGGCCTGCACATCGGCCCGGTTCAGGAGTGCTTGCACCCGCAGGGTGTCCGCCGGTATTGCGGGATAGGCCCCGGCATATTCCGTGAGGTCCAGTTCGATGTTGTCGAGCGCGCTCGCTCGCAGCCCCAGCACAGTGGCGACTTGGACACGTGCCGCAGCGGCATCGCGTTGTGCTGTCAGCAGGTTGGTTCGTGCCTCCATGACGGCCAGCCGCTGCTGGTTGACCTCCCATGCGGAGGCGTCCCCAGCCGTCTGGCGATGCTCCAGCATGGCAGCGGTGCGCTGGTCCAGTGTCAGTTGCTGGCCCAGGCGTTCAGCTTTTTCTCGGGCAAGCCAGAGATTGAGCAACTGTGTCCGCAGTTGGCTGCGGACGCCCCACGCCGTGTTCGCAACCTGAAACCGGGCTGCGCCGGACAGGTGTGTCGCCTCACTGATGCGAGCGCTCCGCTTACCGGCAGTCTCAATAGGAATGTCCAGCGCCATACCGAGCGTCCAGGGGGAATCGCCATTCTTGGGGTTGAGCGTGCGCTGAAACGGCAACTGCAGCGTAGGGTTCGGCCGTTGCGCAGCCGTTGTGGTTGCCGCTTCCGCAGTTGCGAGCCTGGCGCGTGCGGCTTCCAGCGCCGGATTGAAATAGAACGCGGCGAGTGTCAGGCTCTGCGGGTTCCATCGGCTGGGCGGCCAGGCTTCTGCGGCCTGCGGATCATGCTGACGAATGTACTCACGCAATTCCGGTGATTGCAGGGAACGCGCCGTATAAGCATCTGCCACCGATGCCGCTGAAAGCGGCCGTGCGTCATAACGGTCAAAGGCACACGCGCTCAGGAGCAGAGCTGCAATCGGCACGAACAGCGGCCAACGGAAGCGAATGGTGGTTGCAGTCTTCATCGCTGGTTTTTTCTTTCTTTTGTCGAATGGAAACGCCACCGTTGGGCCAGTACAACCTGCCGTGCCCGGTAGTGGGCGCCAGGAGGTCAGGCGAAGGTAGAAGCCGAGACTTAGAGCGGACTTAGTGTATAGGACCTTGGGGTCACATATCGCCTGGCGGCATCGTTACGTATCCGTTAAGTCTGGCAATGGCTTGCCCGTTGCCCGTTGCCCGTTGCCAGGCAGGCGTCGCTCCATCTCGACGGAGCATCAGAGGGGATGGAGGTGTACCTGCATGATGCAGGCCGTTTCGAACGATTAGCCGCGCCGCTCCTTGCACCCGCGCCGCTGTGGTGACGAGCGCCATGATTCGCCCGCTGGCGCTGCGCTATTGGCGCCGCAGCACGACATGTGTGGCCTTTTCCGATGCGACGGATTCAACGCATGCATAGCCCAGCGCCCGCAGGTCTAGCCCCGCGAACAGCGGTTCTCCGCGGCCGAGCAGTACTGGCGAGATCGCAATGTGCAGCTCATCGACCAAGCCCTCGCGAAGGTACTGCCGGATGGTGCCCGGCCCGCCGCCAATCCGCACGTCTTTTCCGTTGGCGGCCTCGCGTGCGCGGTCGAGCGCCTCGTGAATGCCGCCTGTGACGAAGTGGAATGTCGTGCCGCCTTCCATGTTGATGGGCGCGCGCGCGTGATGAGTCAGGACGAACGCGGGAACGTGATACGGCGGGTTGTCTCCCCACCAGCCTTTCCAGTTGTCGTCCGGCCAGTCCCCACGGATGGGGCCGAACATGTTGCGCCCAAGAATCCAGGCGCCGACATTCTGGAAGCCACGGGCGGCGAAGTCATCGTCAATGCCGGTGGTGCCGCCGTCCTTGCCGAACAGGTTGCGCTGGAACGTGCGTGTCGGGATCAACCACTGATGCAGCTCGGTCCCGCCAACGCCGAGCGGGTTGTTGATGTCCTGATCCGGGCCCGCTCCGTATCCGTCGAGCGAGAGGGTGCAGCCTTCAACGCGAATGCGTGTCATCGTTGCCTCCGGTTTGCCTGCGTTTCGACGCCCTGGGGGGCATCCATGGATGCCGGCGTCCGGACATGCATATTAGTACCGGGGCCAGCCGGTGACGCTTGATGTTGCTGGCCACACGCGCGGCGAGCCGGCCAAACATGCCGCGCACGCCGCGCCGGACATCCGCCATTGGGAGGAGGCCGCCGCCATCCTTTAGAATCGCGCACTTTGCCCAGACTCCCATGTGGTTCAAAAACCTTCAGCTTCATCGCCTGCCCGCCCCGTGGGCCGTGACCCCGGATCAGCTTGAGACATGGCTGGCGCCGCACGCGTTTCAACCAGGCAACAGCGTCGAGAAGCAGACTTCGGGCTGGGCATCGCCGCGCGATGACGGCGCGCTCGTGTATGCCAACAACGGGCAGATGCTGCTCACGTTCCGCGCTGAAAAGAAGCTGCTACCGGCATCGGTCATCAATCAGGTGACCAAAGCCCGCGCGCTTGAGGCGGAGGAGCAACAGGGCTTCAAGCCCGGCCGCAAACAGATGCGCGAACTCAAGGAACAGGTGACCGACGAGCTGCTGCCGCGCGCGTTCAGCATTCGCCGCGATACCCGTGTGTGGATCGATACGGCAAACGGCTGGCTCGTGATCGATGCGGCTTCGCAGGCGGTGGCCGACGACATTCGCGGCCTGCTCGTGAAGTCGATCGACCAGTTGCCAATGACCAGCGTGCGCGTGGCGCATTCGCCGGTTGCCGCGATGACGGAGTGGCTGCTCTCCGGCGAGGCGCCGGGCGGTTTTACCGTGGACCAGGATGCCGAGTTGCGCTCGACCGGAGAAGGCGGCGCCACGGTGCGGTACGTCGGCCATGCGCTGGAAGCGGACGACATGCGGCGGCACATCGAAGCCGGCAAGCAATGCATGCGTCTGGCCATGACGTGGGACGACCGCGTGTCGTTCGTGCTGACGCCGTCGCTCATGATCAAGCGCGTTACGCCGCTCGACGTGATCAAGGAGGCGGAAGACCCCACCGCGCAGAACGACGACGAACGCTTTGACTCCGATGTCGCACTGATGACCGGCGAGTTGGCGCGGATGCTGACGGATCTGGTCGACAGTCTGGGCGGCGACCAGCTCGACGCAATGCCACAGGCCAGAGCGGCCAGAGCGGCCTGAGCGGCCTGAGCGGCCAGAGCCCCTTCGTCTGCCAACACGGGGCGCGGGGCAGGTGGACGAGGCCGTGGTGGCTAACGGCGGATCGTGCCGGTGGATGTCCCAGTCAGTCTGTCCGCCCGGCGCGCAAGTCGCTCTTGCGGATGAGTTGCAGCAGGGTTTGCGCAGGCTTGCTCAAGCGCCGTGCCGACAGTGTGATGAATTCGATTGCGGGCAGCGGCGGTAATGCGTCGCCATTGATTGGCGGCACCAGCCCGCCGCCGGCCAGGTTCTGCGCACGCACCGTAATCCCCAGCCCGCCACGCGCTGCGGCAATACACCCCGAATGGCTGCTGCTGGTGCAGACCACACGCCAAAGCCAGCCCGCCGCAGCCAGCGTGTCCAAAACAACGGAGCGGGTCACGCTAGGCTCGTTGACGAGGATGAGCGGTAGCGGCTGGCCCAAGTCCACCACGGTGCCAGGCCGGGCCAGCCATTCGAGTTGGCCGCGGAACAGCGGCACGCCACGGCGCTCGCCCTCGCGGCGCTTGCCGACGATCAGGTCGAGCGAGCCGTCTTCAATGCCCTCGTAAAGCTTGCTGGTCATCCCCATCGTGATTTCGAGTTCGACGTCGGGGTGCGTGGCCCGGAACGCCGCCAGCAGATTGGGCAACGGTCCCTGGGCCAGATCTTCCGATGATCCCAACCGAACGCGGCCCTGCAGCCGGGGCGCGCTGAACTGCAACTCGGCACGCGCCAGCGATTCGAGGATCAGCTTCGCGTGAACGAGTAGCGCTTCGCCATCGGGCGTGAGCGACAGCGAATGGGTGTCGCGCACAAACAGCCGCCGGTTCACGCTGTGTTCCAGCCGGCGGATGTGATCGCTGACGGATGATTGCGACAGGCCAAGCTGGCGCCCGGCATCTGTAAAGCTATGTGCCGCGGCCACGGTGGCGAAGGTTTGAATCCAGACGGGATTGAGCATGCGGGCATTGTCATCGGGGTTTCCGATAACAGTCAACGTCTCTAGAGGGGTTCCCGATTGGCTCGCCATGGGTAGCATTGCGGGTGGATGTCCGGCGCTTCCGGACAGGCATTCCAGGATTCGCATGCAGACCGCTTCAACTTCCGCCCCACAAGACGCCGCCCGGAAGGCCATGCTGTGGATCGTCTTTGCCGGCTTCTTCATGCAGGCGCTGGACACGACGATCGTCAATACCGCGCTGCCATCGATGGCGCGCAGCCTGGGCGAAAAGCCGCTCGATCTGAAATCGGTGGTGGTGGCTTATACGCTGACCATGGCCATGCTGACGCCGGCATCGGGATGGCTGGCAGACAAGTTCGGCACGCGGCGCGTCTATTTCAGCGCGATCCTGATCTTCGTTTTGGGCTCGGTGTTCTGCGCGATGGCGCACACGCTTGAGCAGTTGGTGATCGCGCGCGTGCTGCAGGGCATTGGGGGTTCCATGCTGTTGCCCATCGGCCGGCTGGCGATATTGCGCAACATCCCAGGCGAGCAGTACATCGCCGCATTGGCCTTCGTGTCGGTGGCCGGCCAGGTCGGCCCGCTTCTAGGCCCGGCGTTGGGCGGATGGCTGGTGCAGGACGCTTCGTGGCACTGGATTTTCCTGATCAACGTGCCAGTGGGTTTCGTGGGTCTGTTCGCGGTACGGCGCTATCTGCCGCAGGACGCGGTGAGCGCGGTGGCGCCGTTCGACTGGGTGGGCTGCGGCCTGCTGTCGTTATGCATGGTGGCCTTTTCGCTGGCACTGGAAAACGGCGCGCATAGCCCGTGGAGCGCGGGGCTCATTGCCGTGAGCATCGTCAGCGCGCTGCTCTATATTCCGCACGCAAGGCGCCGCGCCGCGCCGTTGTTCCACCTTGCACTATTGCGCGAACCGAACTTCAGCGTTGGGCTGATCGGCAACCTGTTCTGCCGTATTGGTTCGGGCGCCGTGCCGTTTCTGCTGCCGTTGCTGTTTCAACTGCAGCTTGGGTATTCGCCGTTTCGTTCGGGGTTGCTGCTCTTGCCGATCGCCATTGCGGGCATGCTCGCCAAGCGCTGGGTCGTCCCCCTCGTGAACCGGTTTGGATACGACATGTTTCTGCAGATCAACACGTGGGTTGTCGGCATATCGATTGCCTCGTTTGCGGCCATGTCTCCGGGCTGGCCGTTGGTGCTGTCGATCCTGCAACTGTCGGTATTCGGGTGGGCGAATTCGATGCAGTTCGCAGCCATGAACAGCATCACGCTCAAGGGTTTGTCGCACCAGGACGCTGGCGCGGGAAACAGCTTGTTCTCGATGGTGCAGATGCTGGCAATTGGCCTGGGAGTCTCGATTGGGGGCGGGTTGGTCAGCCTGTTCTCGGTCAAGCTGGGTGTGGCTGCACCGGCGTACCGGCTGGCGTTCTTCACCATGGGCCTAGTGACTGTGCTGTCTGCGCTGATCTTCCGTCGGCTGGATGCCAAGCCGTTCCGAGCCAAAAACGTGGAGGCCGAGGCGGTGCAGGCGCGCTAGGGATTGCTGCCCAGCGTGGAGCAGGTTCCGGTTCCAGCCCCACGCCAATCAGATGCCGCGCGAAAATGCCGGGGCATCATCCGCGCATGCGCAAAAGATCGGCGTACGAGACCAATTTGCGTTTTCCCGTTCCAAGCGTCTTGCGTTTTGAGGCGGGACGAGCGGGCTTGCTGCGCTCGAACTTGGCGGCCGCGCGTGCGTCTTCCTTCGCGTGGACGCTGGACGCCTTGGCTTCAGCCTTGACGCGTTCAGCTTCCAGTCGCGCGGCAACGCGTTCCTCGCGGGCAACTTCCTGAGCGGCCGAGAGGATTTCGGCCTTGAGTTGATCGCGTCGTTGCTTGGCGGCGGCCCGCGCGGCCTGGAGCTGTTCCTTCCGTTGCCGCAGCCAGTCTTTTCGATTCACCGGCGCGGGGCGGGCCTCTGGGGGCACGCTCATGCGCAAAGCCCGGCTGATGGTCACTTTCTCAGCGCGGATCTGGCGACGCGGATCGTGTTTCGCATCACTCATGGTGCGCAACACTCCCCAGCGGCACCTCGGTGCAGCCGTGCATCAGCAGGAGATGGAAGGTCGTGGCGTTCATTGCGTCAACCGTACCATAGGGCTCCATGAATCGGAAACCGCCGGTACGCCCGGGCACTCGCCGGATGTCATCTCCATCATCCAGCGCCGCGCGGCCAGCGCGAACACCTACGCCAACCCGAGCGTAGTGCAGCACTGACGCCGCTGGTGCCCGCACAAGCGGTTGCGTTACTTCACAGGCATCAAGATCGGTGCGCCCTTGTTCTTGATGAAAAACACGATGAACTTGGCCGGCTGTGTCGCGCTGGCATTGCGCCCGACGGTATGCCCATCCAGGGGCTTTGTTTTCCGCCGCCTGCAATAACGTATGTGCGTGAATACGCAACCAAATTGCATCGCCATTGGCGCAAAATAGCGGTTTGGGCGTTTTTTGCGCCCTCGCACCCCATGGAGACGGTATGAACAACGTTGTCGAGTCGGCCCTTTCTATCGAGAAGCGCCCGAACCCTGTTCCGGCGGATGAGCGCGCGCGCCTGCTGGAAAACCCCGCTTTCGGCCGCGTGTTCACCGACCACATGGCCACCATCCGCTACACCGAGGGCAAGGGCTGGCACGACGCCAAGATCGGCGCGCATGGCCCGATCCAGTGCGATCCGTCTACGCTGGTGCTGCACTACGCCCAGGAAATTTTCGAGGGCATGAAGGCCTACCGCCTGCCGGACGGCGGTGGTGCACTGTTCCGCCCGGACGCGAATGCGCGCCGGTTCCAGAATTCCGCCAAGCGTCTGGCCATGCCTGCCCTGCCGGAAGATCTGTTTCTGCAAGCCGTGCGCGAGCTGGTCAAGCTGGACCGCGACTGGATTCCGTCGGGCCAGGGCTCGGCGCTGTACCTGCGCCCGTTCATGATTGCCACCGAGGTGGTCCTGGGCGTGAAGCCGTCGGCTGAGTACCTGTTCTGCGTGATTGCCTGCCCGGTGGGCGCGTACTTCAAGGGCGACGCTTCGTCGGGCGTCACGATCTGGGTGTCGGACAACTACACGCGCGCCGCGCCCGGCGGCACCGGCGAGGCAAAGTGCGGCGGCAACTACGCCGCCAGCCTCGTCGCGCAGGCCGAGGCCACGCGAGAGGGCTGCGACCAGGTGGTCTTTCTCGATGCGGTGGAGCGCAAATGGATTGAAGAACTCGGCGGCATGAATGTGTTCTTCGTCTTTGACGACAACTCGCTGCAGACGCCGCCGCTCACCGGCACGATCTTGCCGGGCATCACGCGCGATTCGCTGATCACCCTGGCGCGCGGCATGGGCCTGACCGTGCGCGAAGAGCCGTACTCCATCGACCAATGGCAAGCCGACGCTCAAAGCGGCCGCCTGCGCGAAGCCTTTGCCTGCGGCACGGCCGCCGTGGTCACGCCGATCGGCAAGGTCAAGGGTCACAAGCACAACTTCACCATCGGCAACGGCAGGGCAGGTGAGCTGACAACCAAGCTGAAGGCAGCGCTGGTTGAACTGCAGAACGGCCGCGCGCCGGATCCGCACAACTGGCTCGACCGCCTGTTCTGAGCCCGGGATGGCTGAATCGCTTTCCCCGCTCTCCGTTGATGCTGCAGAGGTGTGGGTCACCACACCTGATGGCCGTCTCTATGCCAAGCAATGGGGCGGCCCGATGGATGATGCCGCCAAGCCGCCTATCGTGCTGCTGCACGATTCGCTCGGCTGCGTTGAACTGTGGCGTGATTTTCCGCAGCGCCTGGCCCAGTCGACCGGGCATGCGGTCATCGCTTACGACCGGCTCGGCTTTGGCCAATCCGATGCATTTCCGGGTCAGCTCGATCCGGGCTTCATCCAGCAGGAAGCGTATGGCGGTTTTGCCGCGCTGACCGAGCAGCTTGGCGTGGATCGCTTCATCGCTTTTGGCCACAGCGTGGGCGGTGGGATGGCGGTGTCGATTGCGGCAGCGTATCCGGGCCGCTGCGCGGGCTTGATCACCGAGGCGGCGCAGGCGTTTGTGGAAGAGCAGACGCGAGAAGGCATCCGTGTCGCCCGGAGGCAGTTTGCCGAGCCCGCCCAGATGAGCCGGCTGGAGCGGTACCACGGCACCAAGGCCCCATGGGTGCTGGATGCGTGGGTCAACACGTGGTTGTCTGCGGCGTTTGCGCAGTGGTGCCTGGACGATGCGCTGCTTGCGGTGCGCAGCCCCGTGCTGGCGCTGCATGGCACCGAAGACGAATACGGCTCGACCGCGCAGCCCGAGCGCATTGTCACGCTGGCTGGCGCACCCGCCACACTCAAGCTGGTACAGCGTTGCGGGCACGTGCCGCACCGGGAGCAGGAGACTGCCGTGCTTGATGCAGTCAACGCTTTCCTCACCGCATCCATTTGATCCGCATTGCCGGCCAGCGCCGTTCAGGTGCTGGCATCGACGCTTATTGCGAGCCTCGGTTCAGGTGCATCGCACCAAAATCGAACGACCGTTTTTAAATCGGCCGTTTCAATCAACTGCTTTTTCCCCGCTGACAGAACGCTGCACAGCGGCGGCCTTGTTTGGAAGTTTGCCCCTAGCTTCGGGCGTTGGCCTCTTCTCCTCCCACGCCTATAACGCAGGTGTCGGGCATGACCCCGGCGGCGCACGCATGTGCGTACACAGCCAAGCCACCCAGCGGGGCAAACAGGAGGAAGACAATGGCAACACCCGGCATGGTCGCGTCCGTGGAGTGGACCGACGGCAAACGCTATCTCTGGATGCTCGGCGCGCTGACCATCACGCTGCCGATCATCGCAGCCGTTTCGGCGCTTGCGACGGGCTGGCATCCGCTCTGGTGGGCGGGGCCGTTCATCGTGTTCACGATCATCCCGCTACTCGATTACCTGATCGGGGACGACCGCGATAACCCGCCCGAGGAAGTCGTCCCGACGCTGGAAAAGCAACGCTACTACCGCCGCATCGTCTATCTGGCCACCACCGTGCTCTACGTGAGCTTTGCGGCGGCGATGTGGGTGCTGCGCACGTACGACCTTGCCTGGTACGACTACCTTGCGTTTGCGTTTTCAGTGGGCGTGGTGACGGGTATCTCGATCAACACCGCGCACGAGCTGGGCCACAAGACCGATGGTTTCGAGCGCTGGTTGGCGAAGATCACGCTGGCGCCGGTGGCTTATGGCCACTTCTTTGTGGAGCACAACCGCGGCCACCACGTGCGCGTGGCCACGCCGGCCGACCCGGCAAGCGCGCGCTATGGCGAATCGTTCTGGTCGTTTCTGCCGCGCACCGTGGTGGGCAGCATCCAATCTGCCTGGGCACTGGAGAAGCGGCGGCTGGAGCTGCACGGCCATTCGGTCTGGTCCTGGCGTAACGACGTGCTCAACGCGTGGGCAATGACCGTGGTGCTATGGGGCGTGTGCATTGCGTTCGTCGGGCCCAAAGCCGTGCCGTTCCTGATCATCCAGGCCGTCTACGGCGCCTCGCTGCTGGAGGTGGTGAACTACCTGGAGCACTACGGGCTGTGCCGCCAGCAACTGCCCAGCGGCCGCTACGAGCGCTGCACGCCACAGCATTCGTGGAACAGCAACCACGTGGTGACGAACCTGTTCCTGTACCAACTGCAACGACACGCCGATCACCATGCCAACCCGACGCGCTCGTTCCAGGCGCTGCGGCATTTCGAGCATTCCCCCCAACTGCCTGCCGGCTATGCGGCGATGATCCTGATCGCCTATGTGCCGCCGCTGTGGTTCCGTGTAATGAACCCGCGCGTGGTGGCGCATTACAACGGCAACATGTCGTTGGCGAATATCAAGCCGTCGATCCGCGAGAAGGTGCTCGCACAGTATCCGGCGCGCGCCTGACCTGGCTTGGCCGCTCGCGGCGCATGTGAAGCAGAGGTAGCGGGGGCGCCGTGGGGCTTCAGGGCGTCAAGGCGTCAGGGCGTCTGGTTGGCACGGCACTTTGCGCCTATCCTTCGCAGCATTGCTCCAGCCGCCGCCCCGCGCGGGCGAGGAGGCCACCGTGACGATTCCCCCGTGCTGCCTTGCCCTGGCGCTGCTGCTGGCCGTGCCCGCTGTTCTTGCGCAGGACGACCTGCAAAACCGCGGTCACGATCCCTTCTTCCAGATTTCGTCTGGCGTTGCCAACTGCCCCGAGCCCGCCGGCCCGCGCATCAGCGAGGCTGAGTGGAAGCGCGATTCGCATCACCGCATCGAGCACGGCAACCACTGCTGGGTTGAGGGGCGCTGCCGTTTGCCCAACGCGTTTTCTTACGACGACGAAATTGCCGAGACGGCGAAGCGGCGCCTGCAGTGGATGTCGATCCACGTGCCCGGATGGCGCGATAAGACGAGCCTGTGGGTGACGGTCTGGCAGCGCTGGGTGCTCGTGCAGGGGTGCGTGGCGCCGGGGTATGCGTTTGCGCCGTTCATGGCGGCGCTGCGCGAGGTGCCGGATGTCGAGCGCTTCATCAACGAGACAACCGCACACCCGGAGCGCGGCGTGCCCTACGCGCTGTTTCGCAAGGGCGCGGCCGCCAAGCCGTAAGCGTTGCGCCGAACGCGCGGTGGGTTCAGGGTTTGTGCTTCTGATACGTCCCGACGAGTTCCGCCTCTGCCAGCACATGGCCACGCATGGCGCGTTCCAGCTCGGCTTTGGTGGGGGCGCCAAGCTCCGGCAATTCCACGTTCAGCGCATAGAGCTTGTGGTAGTAGCGGTGGCGCCCGATGGGTGGGCAGGGGCCGCCGTAGGCGGTGCGCTTCCAGTCGTTGTTGCCGGGGCGTGCGCCGGGCGGCAGCCCTTTGCGCGCGGCATCTTCGGCCAGCGCGGTCGTGCCGGCCGGGATGTTGTAGAGCACCCAGTGGACCCAGGTCATCTTCGGCGCTGCCGGGTCGGGTGCGTCCGGATCATCAATGATCAGGGCGAGGCTACGTGTACCGGCCGGCACGCCCGTCCATGCGAGCGGTGGCGATATATCGGCGCCTTCGCATGTGAGGTGCGCAGGCATTTCACCGCCGGGAGCAAAGGCCGGCGAGGTCAGGGTGAGCGTCATGGTGTTCCTCGCTTGAGCGGAGGCGGGCGAGCTGCACACAATCGCCAGCAATAACGTCAGCGCGCACGTTCTGCGCGTTCGACAACGCGTGGGCGACATGTGTGAAGTCCTGTTGGTCCTGTTGGTCCTATCGTCCTATCGGCCCTGTCAGCCCCATCGGTCCCACCGGCGGGCGCACCGGTTGTGCAGGCCTTTCTGATTCCTTTCAAGCTAGTGCGCGACGGCAGTGCAGACAAGCATCGCCGCCGTCGCATCAACGCACAGACGCGTACCGCTGCGCGCTTCAGGCAAACCACCCCAGCGCCAATGCCACCACCGCCGGCACCGTCTGCACGAAGAGAATCCGCTTGTTGACCGTGATGGCGCCCCAGATGCCAGCCACCGCCACGCAGATCAGCCCGAACAATGCAAACGATGCGTTGACGGCGGGGTCCGGCGCTACCAGGCCGATCACCAGCGCCGCCACCAGAAAGCCGTTGTACAAGCCCTGGTTGGAAGCCATGGCCGCAGTCTCGGCGGCTTTCTCGGGCGTGATGCGGAATACCTTGGGGCCGCGCGTCTTCCACAGCACCATTTCCAGCACGACGATGTAGACGTGGATCAGCAGCACGAGCAGATACACGAGCAGGGCGAGTGTTTTGATCATGGCGGTCATCGAAAGTGAGCTTGCCGCCATGATAGAGAGTTTGTGCCGGATGCCTGCCCCCGGTGAAGGGGGCTCAGAACGTGGTCAGCGCGCGGGCATCGCGAGCGCCTTCGCGGGCAATCAGGCCAATCTTCTCCAAGGCCAGCACGCGCCTGAGCACGGCGGGGCCGGGCAAGCCGAGTGGTTGCACGCATTCCACAGAGCTGGCCTGGCACGCAGGCATGCAGGCCAGCCAATGTGTTCGAGTTTTGAGATATTGGCGTTTCAGTTCGCGTCGATCGGTCATGGTCGGCCCTTGCGTGATGCGGTCGTGTCGAAGGCAAATGCTGATGGCGATTATTACCCGGGTATAAATGGCATCTCAATAATACCCGGGTTAAATTGAATGAAAGGCGTGCGTCTGAGAGCGCTTCCTCGCTGGAGGCGCGGCTGCAAATTTCACCGCCGAGGGCTATGCTGTGCGCTTTCGTTTCACGCAGAGGAGCTTTTCGTATGACTGCACCGCATGGATCCATGATCTCGTTCAAGCGCCCGGATGGGCAGGAACTCCAGGGCTATCTGGCCAAGCCGGCCAAGGCAGAGGGCGCGCCGGGGGTGGTTGTCATCCAGGAGTGGTGGGGCCTGAACGACCAGATTCGCGGCGTGGCTGACCGCCTGGCGCGCGCCGGTTACGTGGCACTGGTGCCCGACCTTTACCGCGGCACCATGACGGTGGAAGAGGAGGAGGCCCACCACCTCATGAGCAACCTGAACTTTGGCGACGCGGCCACGCAGGATGTTCGCGGTGCCGTGCAATACCTGAAGCAAAGCTGCGACCGCGTGGGCGTGACGGGCTACTGCATGGGCGGCGCACTGACGCTGCTGGCGCTGTGCAACGTGCCCGAAGCCGCAGCCGGTGTGGTGTGGTACGGCTTCCCGCCGCTGGAATACATCGATGCCTCGAAGATCAAGGTGCCGGTGCAGGGCCATTGGGGCACGCAAGACAACGCCTTCAAGATCGAAACGGTCGATGCGCTGGAGAAGAAGCTGGTCGATGCCGGCGTGGACGTCGAGTTCCACCGTTATCTCGCGCATCACGCCTTTGCCAACGAGACCGCCGTCGGCCCGAACCGTATCGCCATCACGCAGTACGACCCGGTGTGGGCCGAGCATGCGTGGGACCGGGCGCTGACGTTCTTCGGCCGCACGCTCTGGTCGCGTCAGGGGTAAGCGCAGCACGACAGGCGGGTTTGGCGGTAAGGCGCGCTCACGAAATGCTGTAATTGGGCGCGTCGGCCAGGCTACCGCCGCCGCTATGATTCACGGCGCTGCCGCACCAACGGCAGCTGGGGGGCCGGCCGCGCCGCCGGGAACTCAGCCGCCCAGAATGCGCCGCGCCGCGCGATCACCCCACCACGCAGCCTCTTCAACGACCGAGTCGCCGGACAGATCCGCACGCGCGTAGTGGATCGGCCCGGCGCTCTCACGCAGGCGCGCAATGCCCGGCCGTGAGAGGAAGCCCGGTGTGGGAATTGCCATCGCGTGCCCGCGTAGCGTCAGGTCTGCGCAGCGGATCTGCGTGCGCAAGCGGATGCCATACACCGTAACGTGCGCGTCGCCCCGCGCGGTGGTGCGCCCGCACCGAACTGATCTACACCGTCTGGCCGTCGCATATCACGCGATTGCGCCCCAACCGTTTGGCGGCAAGCAGTGCGGCATCGGCGCGCATGATGAGGTCCGTGGGGGTGCACAGGTCCAGGCCGGGCTTGCAACTCGCCAGGCCAAGGCTGATGGTGCAACGGATGGCGGCCTCCGGCGTGGCAATCTCCGAGGCCTCCACCGCGCTGCGCAGTCGCTCGGCGATGGTGGCGGCCTGCACGGTGGTCTTATCGGGCAGCACCACCAGGAATTCTTCGCCGCCGTAGCGGCCCACCGTATCGATGGGGCGCGAATTCACCCGCAGCGTGCGTGCAATCTCAACCAATACCGCATCGCCCACGGGGTGGCCGTAGGTATCGTTCACGCGCTTGAAGTGGTCAACGTCCACCACCAGCAGTGAAAGCGGCTGCTCGTGCAGCGTTGCGTGGCCGCATTCGCGTGTGAGCAGTTCCATGGCAGCGCGCCGGTTCCAGATGCTCAGCATCGGGTCGGTCAGGCTCTCATGCCGCGCGACCTGCAGCTCGGTCAGGATGGACCGCTGCGTTTCACTCAGTTCGCGCTCGCGAAAACCCGATTCCACCCAACTGGCCAGATCGTCGAGTAATTTGCGCTCGGTCTGATCAAACGCGCGCGGCTTCTGGTCAATCACGCAGAGCGTGCCGACGGCGTAGCCCGCGAGGTTCTTGACGGGGCGCCCTGCATAGAAGCGGATGTGCGGCGCGCCGGTCACGAGCGGGTTGTCGGCAAAGCGCGGGTCGGCCATGGTGTCAGGAATGACCAGCATCTGGTCTGCGGCCACGGCATGGCCGCAGAATGAGATGTCGCGCGGGGTCTCACGCGCACCCAGGCCAACGCACGACTTGAACCACTGCCGCTGCGCGTCAATGAGCGACACCAGCACGATCGGCGCATCGAACACGCGCTTGGTCGTGCGCGTGACACGGTCAAACAGTTCCTCATCCGGCGTGGACAGCAATAGCATGTCCTGCAGCGAGGCCAGACGTTCTGCTTCGTTATGTGGAATCGGGGCGGGTTTCATGCGCAAGAGGGCGCCGGTCGGGCCGGCGCGCTTGAAACGGGCGAAAAAGATAAAGATAACTCACGCGCAGTAAGCTGCGGGGCAAGAACATACAACGACTTAACGGCCGACCATATTCTCCGGCCGCACCCACGCGTCGAACTGTTCTGGTGTGACATAGCCCAGCGCCAGGGCGGCTTCGCGCAGGCTCGTACCTTCCTTGTGCGCCTTCTTGGCGATCTGCGCTGACTTGTCGTAGCCGATGTGCGGGTTGAGCGCCGTCACCAGCATCAGCGAGCGCTGTACCAGCTCGTCGATGCGGCTGCGGTTGGGCTCGATGCCCGCGGCGCAGTGGTCGTTGAAGCTGCGCATGCCGTCGGCCAGCAGGCGCACGCTGTGCAGGAAGTTGTAGGCAATCATCGGGCGGAACACGTTCAGTTCGAAGTTGCCCGACGCGCCGCCCATGTTGACGGCGACATCGTTGCCGAACACCTGCGCGCACAGCATCGTCACGGCTTCGCTCTGCGTGGGGTTGACCTTGCCCGGCATGATGGACGAGCCCGGCTCGTTCTCGGGGATGGCGATTTCGCCCAGGCCGCTGCGCGGGCCGCTGGCCAGCCAGCGGATGTCGTTGGCGATCTTGGTGAGACTGGCGGCCAGCGTTTTCAACGCGCCGTGCGCATGCACCAGGCCATCAGCCGAGGCCATGGTCTCGAACTTGTTCGGCGAGGTAATGAAAGGCAGGCCGGTCAGTTGGGCCAGCTCTGCGGCCACCTGTTCGGCGTATCCGGCCGGTGCGTTGAGGCCCGTGCCGACAGCCGTGCCGCCCAGTGCCAGCTCGCACAAGTGCGGCAGGGCGGCGTTGAGGTGCGTTTCGTTGTGCTGCAGTTGGGCAACGTAGCCGGAGAACTCCTGGCCGAGCGTGAGCGGCGTTGCATCTTGCAGATGCGTGCGGCCAATCTTGATGATGTCGTTGAAGTCCGACGCCTTCCTGGCGAGCGTTTCGCGCAAGGTGCGCAGCGAGGGCAGCAGATGTTGCGTGATGGCTGTCACCGCAGCCACGTGCATCGCTGTGGGGAACACGTCGTTGGACGACTGGCTGCGGTTGACATCATCGTTCGGATGCACGAGACGCGCTTCGCCGCGCTCGCCGCCGAGCAGTTCGCTGGCGCGGTTGGCGAGCACCTCGTTCATGTTCATGTTGGTCTGCGTGCCCGAACCCGTTTGCCAGACCACCAGCGGGAATTCGTTCGGGTGTTTGCCGGCAATGACTTCGTCGGCCGCGCTCACAATGGCGTTGGCCTTGTCAGCGGGCAGCAGCCCGAGGCGATGGTTGACGGCGGCGCTGGCACGTTTGATGCGCGCGAGCGCGTCGATCAACTCGCGCGGCATGCGGTCTCCGGCAATGTCGAAGTTCTGCAGCGAGCGTTGCGTTTGCGCACCCCACAGGTGATCGGCAGGGACTTCAATGGGGCCAAAGGTGTCGCGTTCAGTACGGGTGGTCATGGCAGAAAGAAGGGCGCGAGGTGACTGGGACGAACACTCCAGTATAGGCAGAGCCCAGTGCCCATGCTGGCGATAGGGCAGATGGGGGAGCGCACGGTTTTGCCGGGTACACCGTTTGCGGGCCCAGGCCAGGCACGCCACAATGACGGCTCCGCCGCGCGCTCTGCCGTTTTTGCCGCCCCCGCCCTATCGCCCTATGTCCACCACGCATTCCGCTTCCCTCGACAAGTCGCTTCAGCCGCTGCTCTGGCTGGTGGCGATGGGTCTGTTCATGCAGACGCTCGATTCCACCATCGTCAACACGGCGTTGCCGGCCATGGCGCGCAGCCTGTCGGAAAGCCCGCTGAAGATGCAGTCGGTCATCATCGCCTACACGTTGACGACTGCCATGCTGATGCCTGCCTCCGGCTGGCTGGCCGATCGCTTTGGCACGCGCAAGATGTTTTTTGCAGCCATCTTCCTGTTCACCATCGGCTCGTTGCTGTGCGCAGAATCACGCAGCCTCGACATGCTGATCATCTCGCGCGTGGTGCAGGGTGTGGGTGGCGCGCTGCTGATGCCGGTGGGGCGGCTGACGGTGCTGCGCGTGGTGCCGCGCGAGCAGTTTCTGCCGGCCATGAGTTTTGTCACCATCCCGGGGCTGATCGGCCCGCTGATCGGCCCGACGCTGGGTGGCTGGCTGGTGCAGGCGGTGTCGTGGCACTGGATCTTCCTGATCAACATTCCTGTGGGTGTGATCGGCGCGCTGGTCACACTCAAGGTGATGCCCGATGTGCGCGCGGAGGAAGACGCCCGCTTCGACTGGTCGGGCTATCTGATGCTGGCCTTTGGCATGGCGGCAGTGTCGTTCTCCCTTGATGGTTTGTCCGAACTGGGCTTTCAGCATGCAACGGTGCTGGTGCTGCTGATCTTCGGGCTGGCAGCGCTCACTGCGTACTGGCTGCACGCGGGGCGCGTGAATGAGCGCGGATCGGGGCCGCTGTTTCCGCGTTCGCTGTTCGGTATTCCGAGTTTTTCGATTGGTGTGCTGGGCAACCTGTTTGCGCGCATCGGCAGCGGCGGCATGCCGTTCCTGATCCCGCTGCTGTTGCAGGTGAGCCTGGGGTATACGCCGCTGCAGGCCGGGCTGATGATGGTGCCAGTGGCCGCTGCCGGCATGGCTGCCAAGCCGCTGGGCACGTGGGCCATCAAGCGCTACGGCTATCGCCGCATGCTGTCTGCCAACACGGTGATGGTCGGGCTGATGATGGCCAGCTTTGCCGTGATGACGCCTGATCGCCCGCTGTGGCTGCGCATCGTGCAGTTGGCGCTGTTCGGCACCTTCAACTCGATGCAGTTCACGGCCATGAACACGCTCACGCTCAAAGACCTGACCGGCCCGCTGGCCAGCGCGGGCAACAGCATGCTCTCCATGGTGATGATGCTGTCGATGAGCCTGGGCGTGGCTGCGGCCGGGGCGTTGCTCACCGGCTTTACCGACTTTACCGCCGGGCCGGAAGGGCGCGACACGCTGGCGGCGTTCCACAAGACCTTCGTCTGCGTGGGCGTGATGACCTGCGCGGCGGCGTGGATCTTCGCGCAGCTCTCGCGCTTCGAGTCAACGCAGGTGATCAAACGGCCCGAGATGGAAGTGCATTGACTGCGCTCGGCTACTTCTTCCAGTAGCCACGCATCTTCTTGCTGAGGTCGACCTTGGCTGCCGAGCGCGCTTCTGCCGCCGGGTCTGCGCCGGGCACTGGTGTTGGCCATGCGCAGGCCTCGAACAGCGGCAGCAACGCAGGCGGAATAAAACGCGTGCGCGATGCATAGATGTGCCGATCGCCATTGGGCGTTTGCTGCGTAACGTAGAACCGCTGTGGTACGAGGATGTCCAGATGCTCGCGAGCGCGCGTCATCGCCACGTAAAGCAAGCGGCGCTCTTCCTCCAGCTCGTCATGCGAGCCGGCACCCAGGTCGGCCGGCATGCAGCCATCCACGGCGTTGAGCACATACACCGCCTTCCACTCCTGGCCTTTCGATGAATGAATGGTGGACAGGATCAGATAGTCCTCATCGCGGTACGGGTCGCCCGATTCATCACTGGTCAGCTCGGGCGGGTCGAGCGTCATTTCTGTCAGGAAGCGCTCGCGCGTGGCATAGGTGGCGGCCATGCGGGCAAGCTGCTCCAGATCACCCTGGCGCACGGCAGCATCGTCGTGCAGGCGTTCCATGTGCGGCATGTACCAGGCGCCGACGGCTTCGAGTTCGCCGGCCCATTCCAGGCTGTCTTTGGGTATGCGCAGCGTCTGCATCAGCGTCATCAGCGTGGCCCAGTCACCCGCCAGGCGTGCGGGCGGCTCGTAAGCGAGCAGCGCGGCAATCGGGTCCGCCGCCTCGGCCATTGCGTCAAGCACGCGTGCGGCGGTGGCGGGGCCTGCGCCCGGCAGCAGTTGGATCACGCGAAACCCGGCGATGCGGTTGCGCGGGTTCTCGGCCCAGCGCAGCACCGAGAGCACGTCCTTCACGTGCGCGGCTTCCAGAAACTTCAGACCGCCGTATTTCACAAACGGGATGTTGCGGCGGGTGAGTTCGATTTCCAGCGGCGCGCTGTGGCTCGCCGTGCGAAACAGCACCGCTTGCGATTTCAACGCCAACCCGCCTTCACGCTGATGCAGCACCTGTTCGGCCACGCAGCGCGCCTGCTCGGCTTCGTCGCGTACCGAGATCAGGCGCGGGCGATGCGTCGATGTCCGATCCGTCCACAGCGTCTTGGCGAAGCGCTCGGTGGCAAAGCGCATCACGCCGTTGGACGCATCCAGGATCGGCTGTGTCGAGCGGTAATTGCGCTCCAGCAGCACCGTGTGTGCCGGGCGGGAAAAATGGCGCGGAAAGTCGAGGATGTTGCGCACCGTCGCCGCACGAAACGCGTAGATCGACTGCGCATCGTCGCCCACCACCGTTACGCCGCGGCCATCCGGGCGCAGCGCACGCAGGATGGACGATTGCAGCCGGTTCGTGTCCTGATATTCGTCGACGAGGATGTGGTCGAAGCGCGCGCCGATCTCGGCCACCAGCTCGGTGTCGGACACCATCGCGTGCCAGTAGAGCAGCAGGTCGTCGTAGTCGAGCACGTGCTGCGCCTGCTTGGCTTCGGTATATGCGTCGAACAGCGTGCGCAACTGCGCTTCCCACATCGCGCACCACGGGAAGTGGTGCTTGAGCACGGCGTTCAGTGGGCTTTCGGCGTTGATGGCGCGCGAGTAGATTGCGATGCACGTCTGCTTGAGCGGAAAACGTCGTTCTTTGGTCGACAGGTTCAGTTCGTGGCGCACGACGTTGAGCAGGTCGGCTGAATCGCTGCGGTCGTGGATGGTGAAATCGGGCGCGAGGCCGACGCGCTCGGCGTACTCGCGCAAGAGCCGCGCGCCGATACCGTGGAAGGTGCCGGCCCAGGGCAGGGTGGTTTTGTACGACGTGCCAGCGCAATTCAGCGCGCTGTTTGTTCGCGCGCCCTGCATGGCACGCGCCAGCAGGTGGCCGGCGCGGTTGGACAACTCACTCGCCGCCCGGCGCGAGAACGTCAGCAGCAGAATGCGTTGCGGATCAGCCCCGTTGGCCACCAGATGCGCGACGCGCCAGCCCAGCGTGTGCGTTTTGCCTGACCCAGCACCGGCCAGCACGAGTAGCGGGCCGGTTTGCGCCGCATCTGCCCCCGAAATGCCGAACTCAACCGCCTGGCGTTGCTGGTCGTTCAGTTGTGCCAGGTAATCCGGGGTAACCGGATCATTGGCGATGTCTGGGTTGGGAGAAGCGGAGAGCACGGCAGGGCGTCACAAAAAATAACTGTATAAATATACAGCACTGCGTTGCCTGCCCGGGGAACGTGAGCAAGGTGGATGACGAACCCCGCGATCAGATCCCGTCCCGCAGCTTCTTCGCAAAGTCCTGGGGCGAGGACCGCTGGTTGATGGCATCCACCAGATCCGCCAGGAACCAGGGCAGCACGAGTTGCGTGCCCGGATCGCTCAAACCGACGCGCAGCCTGTTCGTGGATGCGGTTTCGGTGGGGTGGGTCTGCTGAGCGGGCACAGGGGGCTGGCTGTGGGCGAGCATCCCTTGCAGGTCCTGATCGGTGAAGGTGAAGGTTGACGTGGTCAGGGCCGAGGCGGTCATGGCTGCCGACATCAAGGTCGACGCCACGACAAGGTGCTTGAGGGTGTTGGCAGGCATCATGGCCTCCAGAACAAAACGGTTGGATGATCGTTGGATGCGTGGGCGGCCGGCGCGCAGCGCGGTGGCCGGCAGCAATGACCCTCCTTCCGATCACAGCGGCGGCTTAGGGTTCCGTTTCTCTCAGGAAAGCCTAAATATCGCGCGCAACTCGGTCAGCTGGCCTGCGGCTGCAGGGCGATCACGGCCATCCCCGCCAACGCGATGGCCGCGCCGCCGATGTCCCAGCGCGTGAGCGTAACGCCGTCGACCAAGCGCAGCCATACCAGCGCCACGGCGATGTAGACGCCGCCATACGCGGCATAGGTGCGCCCGGCAGCAGCCGGATGCAGCGTCAGCAGCCACGCAAACAGCGCCAGCGAGGCCGCTGCCGGCAGCAACAGCCAGATCGGTTTGCCTTGCCGCAGCACGAGCCACGGCAGGTAGCAACCGACGATTTCTGCCACGGCGGTGACGGCAAACAGCATGGCAACACGAAGCAGTTCCAAAGCGGGCCCCAGTGCAATCAAAACGCAAACCGCACGGATTGTGACCGATGAAACGTGCGCGCAGTGGATTCAGGCTGCAATGGACTGAACTCACCACACCGAGGACACAATGCTCGAACTTCGCCCGACCTGCGAACACTGCACAAGGGCTAGTGCGGAGCCGGCGCTGGCAACACCGGCGTGACCTTGTACCCGCGTGCCGCCAGCAGCGCGGGAATCCCTTCAGGCCCGATCATGTGCAGCGCGCCAACCGCGCCAAACACGCGCTGGCCACTGGCGTGCACGCGTGCAATGTTCTCGGCCATGGCACGATTGCGGTTCGTCACCAGGCGTTGGAAGGCACGCTTATCCGATGCCGTTTTCATGCAATCGCACCACTGTGGGTAGTGCTCCAGCGTACTGATGTCGCTGTCGGCCCAGGCGTTGGCGAGTGTGAGCGTCTGCGTGCGCGCCTCGCCGGATTCAATCGCATCCAGCACGGTATCGAACTGCTGCACGACTTCGTTCTTCGGCACGATCTCATTGAGCACGCGCACCTGCTGCGCCAGCGTTTCGAGCGGCACGATGGGCAGATGCATGCTCTTGGCGTAGGTCGTGAGGAACAGGTCGATGCCGAAATCGGGATAGAGCCCGTCGGTGCGCACGCCCAGGACGGCCAGCGAGGCCAACTGCATGGTCGGCTGGAACTTGCGGATCTGCGTGAGTGCCGTGTCAGGCAGACAGGCCGCAGAGAGCAGCTTGTTGAGGCGCTCACCGCGCCGGCCGGTCATCAGGCGGCGGTCTTCGCTGGTGTTGGGCGCGGTGAGCGGCTTGCGGTTGGTGTCTGTGTCGAGCAGGTCGAGTTCGAGCGCGATGCTGTCAACCTGCCCAAGCGCATTGCGCACGGCGGGGCCGGGCAGCATCCAGTCGGCCCGCGCGACGTGGATCGTGCCGTAGAGCCACGATGTATGGCCTTTTTTTTCGATGCGCCAGAGCAGGCCGTGGTCGGTTGCGCGTTGGGCGGCAGCGGCCCAGCCGTCCTTGGGGATGAAGCTGGCAGCCGGGGGCGGGCAGTTCGTGGTTGGTGTCTGTGCAGCCGTCGGCTCTTGCGCGACAGCGGCGTCGATGCCCGCCAACAGGCAGAGCGCGGCCGTGAGCGTGCGCCACATGGTGCGATTGCGTGCCATTTGGCCGCTCCCCGAAATGTTGTTGTGGTCGTTCGTACAGTGTAGCGAGCGCGGGTTATCGCGCAATCGACGGGCGGCGCGCGCCTATTTGCTTAAACGCGACGGCACGGCATGCGCGCCCCGCGTTTCACGAAACCACAGCGCCAAGCTTTCGTCCTCCAGCGCATAGGCACCGCGCGACTCCTTCCAGATCAGGTTTTTGTCGCGCAGCGCATCCAGCGCCGCCTGCACTGTGGCGGTGGAAAATTCGCTGTGGCCAAGCTTGGCCGCATACGCCTTCATCGAGTCTTCCGAGAACGGCGAATAGCCTTGCCCGCGCTCGATCAGCACGGCCAGCACTGCACGCTGGATTTCGGTCAGTGCGCTGTAATCGCTTTCGATCTCGCCCCAGATGCGGTCCCGAAACCCCTGCGCGCCGCGCTTGAGCAGTTCGCCCAGGCTGGCGGCTTCGCCCAGTTCCAGCGCGATCTCGCTGACAATGCCCTTGAGCATCTCCGGCCGGTGCCCGACCAGTTGGAAGGCGGCAAACATATCGTCTTCTTTGAACTGGTTGTTGGGCGCCAGGTGCTGGTTGACCCATGCCGTGTACGCCAACACATACGGCCGCCCCAGCAGCGGGAAGTTGGTCACGCGCGAGCCGAAGAACGGCTGCGTGCGATTGAGCAGCAGGTTGGCGAGCTTGTCGCGGTTCGAGCCGGTGAACACCAGGAACAAGCGGGGGTCTTCCACGCCCTGGTTCATCTGATCGCGTGCGGCCTTGAGCGCGAACATCGCGTTGGTGCCGGCCTCGGTGGACAGCGCGTGCTGCGCCTCGTCGATGATCAGCACAACGGGCTGCCGGACCGCCTTGTAGAGCACATCCAGCGCATCGGCCAACGTGATGCCCGGCGGCAGCCCGATCTTGCCGAGGTTGAAGGTGAAGGTGCGCAGCACGTCGACCTTCTCCATGCCGGCCTGCTTGGCCAGTTTGGCGATCGGCCCGTCGAACTGGGCGAGCTTCGATTTGATGGCGTCGGCGATCAGCAGGCCAGGGTCGCGGGCGCGGTCGGCCCACAAGTCCACGTAGATGGCGATCCACTTGCGACGCTCCACCTCCGGCACGAGGTCTTCACGCAGAAATGTGCTTTTGCCGGTGCGCCGGGGCGCGGCCAGGAACAGGCCGGAGCGCGCGTCGGCCAAGCCCTTGCCCTCCAGGCTGTTGCACAGCGTGTTGGCGAGGTCCTGGCGGTGGAAGTTAAAGCGGCCGGTGTCGGTGTCTTGGTCCATTGGAAGCCTGGTTTAGGGCTGATTATGGGGGTTGGTATAAATTATAGCCAATCCAATAATTAAGGCTAATTCTGATCGGGTTGCCAGTCGATTTCCGCCGATTTCCCCTTACGCGGCACTGTGCCGCAGGCAATTCGAGGGAACTATGTGCAGCGCTATACTCCACACATTCTGACGTTTCATCTCTATGTTCCACCGCCGTTGGCTTTTCCTCGTCTGGCTTGCGATCGTACTGAACGTACTGTCGCCGGTGCTCGCTGCCGCGCGCGCGGCAGCCACGGGCACGCTTGCCATCGAACTGTGCAGCGCAACGGCACGGCATGACGGAACAGCGGGCAGGACCGTCCGGATTGCCGTTGACCTGCAAGGCAATGGCTCCGCCGATGGGTCGGCAGCCCACCACAGCGTGGCGCACTGCCTGTATTGCCCGGGGTTTGCTGCCGGGTTTGCGTTGGCATCCGTGCCGGCGCTGGATGTGCCTTCCGCCCATTTCGTCTATCGCGTACGGCAGCCGGCCAGCCCGGCGCCCGTGTACGCGCGCAGCGCGCTGCGTGTGGCCGAGTCGCGCGCGCCGCCTGTGTCTCCGACGTTGTCGATCTGACGCGCCTGCGGGAGTAAGTCTCGCGGCGCCTTCGCGCTGGGCTGCAGTTGCGGCCCGCGCCATCGCAATCCGGAGACCTTTCCGATGTCATCCCACAAGCGCACAGGGGCCGCCTGCCCCAGGCGCACGCTGGTGTGCTGCGCGGTGCTCGCGTTGAGCACGGCGGCACCGCTGTCTGCCTTCGCCGCTGACGATGCGGCACCCATGCCCGTCACCCAGGAACTCGCGCCCACCGTGGTGCGCGCCAGCGCCAACCCCACGCCGTTCGCCCGCAACACGCCCGCCGTTGTGCAAAGCGTGACGGCCGACCAACTTGCCGACCGCAACGTCGTCACCACCGAAGACGCGGTCAAATACCAACCGAACGTGATGGTGCGCCGCCGTTTCATTGGCGACCGCAACTCCATCTTTGCCGGCCGCGACTTCAACGAGATCCAGAGCGCGCGCGGCCTGCTGTATGCCGATGGCATCCTGCTCTCGAATTTGCTCGGTTCCAGCTACAGCTATCCGCCGCGCTGGTCGATGGTCGGGCCGGATGATCTGGCGCGCGTCGATATCCTGTACGGGCCGTTCTCGGCGCTGCTGCCGGGCAACTCGATGGGCACGACCATCGCGATGACGCTGCGCCGCCCCGAGAAATTCGAGGCCGCCGCGCAGACACAACTGATGCGCCAGCATTACAACGATGCGTATGGCTTCTCGCGCAACGTCACCGGCAACCACGAGAGCGCATCGCTGGGCGACCGCATCGGCAAGTTCTGGTATGCGCTGTCGGTCGACCGGCTGGAGAACGACAGCCAGCCGATGCAATATGCCACGCCCAATTCGAAGTTCACGGCCGGTGGTACGCCGGTACCGGTGACGGGCGCGCGGCAAGATCTCGGCCTCAACGGCCAGCCGCGCGTGATTCTCGGCCCGCAGATGCTGGAGCGCACCCAGCAACTGCAGGAAACGCTACGCCTGGGCTATATCTTCAGCGACAGCCTGGAGGCGTCGCTCACACTGGGGCATTGGGAAAACCATTTCGCCGATCAGGCGGTCAGCTTCCTTCGCGATGCTGCCGGCAACGTTGTCACGGGCGGCAATGTGCTGATCAACGGCACGCCCTACACGATTGCCCAAAATGCCTTCGCCCCACAGAACGGCGATCAGGAAAACTGGCTCTACGGCGTGGGCGTCAGGGCCGCGGTCGGAGGCTGGAAGATTGACACCAACGCTTCGGCCTACAACGTCACGCGCGACATTTTGCGTGCATCCAACACGGCCGCCGGCAGTGGCCCGGGCACCGTGTTCTACGGCGATGGCACGGGCTGGTCCAACTTCGATATCAAGGCAACGTCGCCCACGGTGTCCGGCCACACGTTCACGACCGGTTACCACTACGACCAGTACCACCTGCGCAACCAGACCTTCAATGCCACAGACTGGGCGGCGCAAACCCTTTCCACACTCAAATCCAGCTACCAGGGCGACACGCAAACACAAGCCGTCTTCCTGCAGGACGCCTGGGCCTTTGCGCCGCGCTGGCTGGCAACGCTGGGCCTGCGCTATGAGAGCTGGCGGGCTTACAACGGCCAGCTTGGCAACAACAGCAGCACGCTCGGTTACGCCAGCCGCACCGAAGACGCGTTCAGCCCCAAGGCGGCAATCCAATGGCAGGCCACGCGGGATACGTTGCTGCGCTTGTCATACGGCCGTGCGGTGCGCTTCCCCACCGTGGCAGAGTTGTTCCAGGGCACGATCAGCGGCAACACCATCGTCAACAACGATCCGCACCTCAAGCCGGAGCGCGCCAATGATCTCGACTTCACCGTCGAGCAGGCTGTGCCGTACGGCGTGCTGCGCACCAGCCTGTTCCAGAGCGACGTGCGTGACAGCATTTACACGCAGACGAACATCACCGTTACGCCCAACGTGACGAACGTGCAGAACGTGGACCGCGTGCGCACGCGCGGCATTGAACTGGCGTATTCCGGGCAGGACGTTTTGCAAGATGCTGGTGTGCGCGGTGTGGATGTCGAGGCCAACGTTGCCTTGACGCAATCGAAAACGCTGGCCGACGCCGCCAACCCCAACTACGTCGACAAGACCTGGCCGCGCATGCCGCGCGTGCGCGCCAACCTGTTTGCCAGTTGGCACGCTACGCAGGATTGGACGGTGGGCGCGGGTGTGCGCTATTCCGGTCGGCAATACGGCACGCTCGACAACACGGATGTGCTGCCCAACGTCTACGGTGGCACCAGCAGCTTTGTCACCGTGGATCTGAAAGCGAGCTATCGCATCGACAAGCACGTCACGCTGGCGCTGGGGGTCGATAACCTGACCGATCGGCGGTACTTCGTGTACCACCCGTATCCGTCGCGCACTTTCTATGGACAACTGAAATGGCGTCTGTAATGCACTCGATTCCTCGGTGGATAGCCGGTGCGTTGCTGGCCTTGGCCGCAACGTTGAGCGCAGCGCACGAAGGCCACGATCATGGCGCCATGGCGGGCAAAGCTGCCGCCCAGCCACAACGCGCGCAGCTCGCCACGACAGCCGCGTTCGACAAAGCAGGGCGTTTGTGGGTGACGTGGGCCGAAGGGCAGCACGTGGTGGTTGCCTCGTCCGACGATCTTGGCAAGACGCTCTCCAAGCCGCAGCGGGTGAACCCGCAACCCGAGCCGGTCTACACCGACGGCGAGAACCGCCCGAAAATCGTCGCCAGCCCGGACGGCGCGCTGTACATCAGTTGGTCGCGGCCGCTCGATGCGCCATACACGGGTTTCGTGCGGTTTTCGCGCTCGCTTGACGGCGGCAAGACGTGGGCCGCGCCGGTGACTGTCCATGACGACCGCCAGCCGATCACGCACCGCTTCGATTCGATTGCTGTGGACAGCGCAGGCCGCATCTTCGTCACGTGGATCGACAAGCGCGACCTGCTGCGCGCGCAGGCGGCCAAACAGCCGTATGACGGCGCAGCGCTCTACTACACCGTATCGACCGACCGCGGTGCTACCTTCGCGCCCGAGCGCAAGGTCATTGACCAGACTTGTGAGTGCTGCCGCATCGCACTTGCCCCCGACGCTGACGGCCACATGCTCGCGCTGTGGCGCAACGTGTTTGCGGGGCAGATTCGTGATCACGCATTGGCGACTTTGCCGATCGATAGCACGCCGCTTGCCGTCACGCGCGCGACGTTTTCGGAGTGGCGCGTTGATGCGTGTCCGCACCATGGCCCCGCGCTGGCTGTGACGGCCGACGGCGTGCGGCACATGGCGTGGTTCTCGGTGCTGCAGGACAAGCCCGGCCTGTTCTACAGCCGACTCTCGGCCGATGGCAAACCGATCGGCGGCGCATGGGCCTTTGCGGGCTCTGCACAAGCCGGCACGCAGGCAGCGCATCCGGCGCTGCTGGCGGCCGGCGGCGCGCTGTGGCTGGCGTGGAAGCAGTTTGCCGACGATCGCATGCAGATCCTGCTGCGTAAATCGACCGACGGCGGCGCGCACTGGACGGCCCCGGTCAGCCTGGCGAGCACGGAGGGCGGCAATGACCACCCGCAACTGCTCGCGCGCGATGGCCATGTCTACCTGTCGTGGCGCACGCAGGCAGAGGGCTATCGGTTCATTGACGTGACCGGCGCTGTTCCGGCCAACGCAACACTGGAGGCATCGCAATGAACATTCGATGGAAGTCGCTGGCGATGGGTGTGGCGCTGTCTGCCGCCGCCTTCGCTGCGCAGGCGGCCGGGGTACTGCCGTTCCAGCCGTTGCATGCCCGCGATGTGCCGGCGCTGCTGCAGACACAGCATGCGCGCCCGCTCATCGTCGAGATCTGGTCGCTGGAATGCAGCTACTGCCGAGAGAACATCGCGCGCATTGCGCAGTGGCGTCGCACTGTCAGGCAGAACGTGGATGTGGTGATGGTGTCGATGGACGGCCCCGACCAAGCCGAGATGCTGAACCGCGCGCTGGCGCCACTGGCGCGCGACAGCAAGATTGGGCTTGCGCGCGTGCCGCAGTACGCCAATGCCGAAGACATGCCGGAGCGCCTGCGCGCCGCGCTCGACCCCGGCTGGCAGGGCGAGATGCCGCGCACGATCATCTTGCGCCCCGACGGCAGTCGCCATGCATCGAGCGGTTTGCTGACGCCGCAGACGCTGGATGCAGCGCTCAAGGATTAGCGTTGGCTTACGCGCGGCGCTGCATACATTCCGAGTATGAACAGTCCTTAAAAAACGATGCGGAAACGACGCGGAAACGATGCAGACCCCCCTCGTTGTTGGGGTATGTCGGGAGGCGGGCAATTTTTATAATGGCGACGCTTTGTGAATTCCGGCGCATTGCTCGTTCACAAAGCACACCCGACCATCTTTCGTCGTCAAAGGCTGAAGATGTTAAGCCCGCCCGCCCCCCGGCCCGCGGGCTTTTTCTTTGCCTCGCGCTTGTCCAAGCTGGCCCGCATCGCGGGGCGGATGGTCGCTGGCTTTCAGCGCGTTGTCGTTTGCGTTGAAGTGGGGTATGCCGCAGACGGTCGCTGCGTCTCGTCAGATACCGCGCCCAAGCTGACAGCCATTGCGGCCAGCAGAACCGCAACGCCTCGCGCGACGTAAAACACCGTTTGTGCGCCGGCGATTTCCGGCTCACGAGATCCGGCTTGAGCAGCTTGGGTGTGCCAGACACTGCGCGCCGTGTGGCGCGGCACCGCATCGCGATAGGCGCGCGGCGCGCGGTGTGTCGGATGCGGCTGCATGGGCGGGTGAGACATGGCGGCGATCCTCCTCATGCTCAAGCGTGCGACCACGCGCGCCAGAACAGCAGCGCCGTCATCGAAAAACCGAAGGTGGAAATCAACGCCCGCACCACCGGCACGGGCAGGCGCTTGCTGACGTGCGCGCCCAGATAGCCGCCCAGCGCGGCAGCCACCAGCATGACCAGCGTCTGCGGCCACCACACCATCTTCGCCAATGCAAAACACAGCACGGCCACGAGGTTGGTCGCGCCCACCAGCAGCGTGCGCGACGCGTTCAGTGCCTTGATGTTGTCATGGCCGAACAGTGCCCAGACGGCCATCATCATGATCCCCACCGCGCCGCCAAAGTAGCCGCCATAAATGGCCAGCCCGCCTTGCGTGACCAGCAGCGTCGTCCGGCCAATCTGTACGCGCCGGCGCAGCCACACGCCCGCCTGTTTGCCGAACGTAAACGCCAGCGAGCCGATCAACAGCAGCCACGGCACGATGAAATCAAACGCGCGTGAAGACGTATTCATCAGCAACAACGCGCCAAGCAGGCCGCCCGCCAGGCTGATCCCCACCATGGCGCGCATCGAAACCTGCTCGAACCCGCGATAGTCGCAGCGGTACGCCCATGCCGACGTGGCCGCACCGGGCAGCAGCGCCACCGTGCTCGACGCATTGGCAAACACTGACGGCACGCCAGCAAACATGAGTGCGGGCAGGGTGACAAACGAGCCGCCGCCGGCCAGCGCATTCATCGTGCCGGCGAGCAGGCCCGCGCCAAAGAGCAGCAGCGTGGCGGATTCCATTGGGGGCGAGGTTGGGGTGGTGTGTTGTGAGATGCCTCAGTTTCTGCCACTGGTGGCAATGCCGCAATCTGCGATACATTGACTGAGCCTTAGGCTGAAACTGAGGCTCACGCCAATCTTGAGACGAATCGTGCGCTTTGATCTGACTGACCTGCGGCTCTTCCTTTACACCGCTGAGGCCGGCAGCATCACCGCCGGCGCCGAGCGTTCGCACTTGACGTTGGCTTCGGCCAGCGCGCGTATCCGCGGCATGGAAGACACCCTGGGCGTGCCGTTGCTGACGCGCAACCGGCGCGGTGTGGAAACCACCGCCGCTGGCCGCACGCTCTTGCATCATGCGCGCGTCGTCCTGCAGCAGATGGATCGCATGCGCGGCGAGTTGGGCGAATACGCGCGGGGCCTGAAAGGCTACGTGCGGCTGCTGTCCAATACAGCCGCGATGACGGAATTTCTGCCCGAAACGCTCAGCGCTTTCTTGGCTGCGCATCCTGAAATTGATGTCGATTTGGAGGAGTTGGTCAGCCACGAGATTGTCGAGGCGATCGCGCAGGGGCGGGCAGACATTGGCATCGTGAATGACGCGGTGGACTTGTCGGGGCTGGAGACCTTCCCGTTCCGGCACGACCGTCTGGTGCTCGTGACTGCGCGCGACCACCCGCTGGCCGAGCGCCGCGAACTGGCATTTGTCGACACCTTGCAGGAAGACTTCGTTGGCCTGACGGGGGACAACGCGTTGCAGGCGTATCTGGCCGGGCATGCCGCGCGAGCGGGGTATCGGCTCAAATACCGCGTGCGGTTGCGCAGCTTCGATGCGGTGTGCCGCATGGTCGAGCGCAACGTGGGGGTTGGCGTCATCCCCGAGCATGCGGCGATCCGGTTGCAGCGCTCCATGGGCATACGCCGTGTGCGCCTGACCGACGCCTGGGCGACACGCCTGTTACGCATCTGCGTGCGTCATTTCGACGACTTGCCCGTCTTTGCGCGCCAGTTGATCGAGCATTTGCGCGAGGCCTGAGCACGGTGCGCGTCCTTCATTTGGCGGAGGCATGCTGTTTGAACTCGCGCGCGTGAAAACGCGTCGGTACACTGCAAACAGTTGCGGATCGTCCAGCGCTACAGACGTGCGGCGCCGCACCAACCTCCCGCTTATGGAGCACATCATGGCGTCTGCCGGTGTTCCCCCTGATGTTCCCCCGATCGGCCTGCTGCACGCCGCGCGTGCGCTGCGCATTTATCGGCGCCACGAGATCAATGCGCTGGCGTGGATTGCGCTGGGCGTGTGCTTGCGCAGCCCCGCACCCATGGTGGCCATCAGTGTTGCGTTGCTTATCGTGTGCGCGTGGTCGCTCGCGCGGCACATTCAATATCTCAGGCCCCTGTATGAATTGCCCGTGTTCAGCCGCTTGTTGGCACACAGCGGCATGGCGTTCGCAGCCATCAATGCGGCGCTGCTGGCGGTAGAGCTGGCCACGGGTGCCGGACGCGGCGCATGGTTTGACGCAGATGGCTGGCTTGCGCCCGTCTGGCCGCAAATCCTGCCGGACATGGCAGGTACCGTTGAGCTGATGCTGGTCAGCGCCCAATGGATCGTCGTGCTGGGTGTCGTGGTTGCAGCAGGGGCTTGGGCGTGGTTGAGCCTGGGCGGCGGCCGATCGCTACGTTTTCCGCCGCGCTCGCAATGAGCGTATGGCTCGGGTGATTCCGGGCTGGTCTGGCGGACAAAATCCTCCTATAAGTGGCGATGTCGGTTGGCAGGGGCAACAGACCCCATGCGTTTTACGTGGCGCCCGGACGAGGCGCATGCAGTCAAAACCCAGGAGACAGGCATGACATCGCTGGACGCCTTCCTGCGGTGCCGCGACTTTCTGCTCGCGCACCGTGAGGATTACGACACCGCCGTGCGCGATTTTGCGTGGCCCGAATTGGATCGCTTCAACTGGGCGCTCGATTACTTCGACACCATGGCGCGTGGCAACGACAGCATCGCCCTGTGGGTGGTCGACGACCAGGGCCACGAGACACGCCTGTCATTCGCGCAAATGGCCGAGCGCTCTGCGCGCGTTGCCAACCATCTGCGTGCGCTTGGCGTGCAACGGGGTGACCGCATCCTGCTCATGCTCGGCAACGTGCCGGGGCTCTGGGATGTGATGCTCGCCAGCATCAAGATCGGCGCGGTCATCATCCCCGCCACGACATTGCTCACGGCCGAAGACCTGCGCGAACGCATTGCCATGGGTGAGGTGAGCCATGTGGTGGTGGGTGCGGCGGATTGCGCCAAGCTCGACGCCGTATCGGGCACGTTCACACGCATTGCTGTTGGTACAGACAAAGCGCCAGCAGGCTGGCACCGCTTTGAAGACGCCTACGATGCGCGCGCCGAATTCACCCCCGACGCGCCAACACAGGCCAGCGATCCGCTGCTGCTGTATTTCACGTCCGGCACCACGTCCAAACCCAAGCTTGTGATGCACACGCATGCCAGCTATCCGGTGGGGCATCTGTCCACGCTGTACTGGATCGGCCTGGCGCCGGGCGACGTGCACTGGAACATCAGTTCACCCGGCTGGGCCAAGCACGCGTGGAGCTGCTTATTCGCGCCGTGGAATGCTGGCGCTACCATCTTCATCTACAACTACGCGCGCTTCGAGCCCAAGACGGCGCTCGACGTGCTCTGCCGCGCCAAGGTGACGACGCTGTGCGCGCCGCCCACGGTGTGGCGCATGTTGATCCAGGAAGACCTGGCCGCCTGGAAGCCCGCGCTGCGAGAACTCGTGGGCGCTGGCGAGCCGCTCAACCCCGAGGTGATCGAACGCGTACGCGCTGCCTGGGGCATCACCATCCGCGATGGCTACGGCCAGACTGAAACCACCTGCCAGATCGGCAACAGCCCAGGGCAACCGGTCAAGGCCGGCTCGATGGGCCGGCCGCTGCCGGGCTACCGCATCACCCTGCGCGACCCCGATGGCAACGAGGCAGAAGAAGGCGAGATCTGCATCGAATTGAGTTCACGCCAGGGTGGCCGCCCAACCGGCCTGATGGAAGGCTACGCCGGCAACGCCGATAAAACCGCCGAAGCCATGCGCGGCGGCGTGTATCACACCTCCGACATTGCCGCGCGCGATGCCAGCGGTTATCTGACTTACGTCGGGCGCGCCGATGACGTGTTCAAGGCGTCGGACTACCGTGTCAGCCCGTTCGAGCTGGAGAGCGTGCTGATCGAGCACCCGGCCATTGCGGAGGCCGCCGTCGTGCCAAGCCCTGACCCAGTACGCCTGGCCGTGCCGAAAGCCTTCCTGGCGCTGCGTGCAGGGTACGAAGCCGGCCCGGAACTGGCGCGCGACGTCCTCCGGTTTTGCCGCAACCGATTGGCTTCGTACAAACGCGTACGGCGCATCGAGTTTGCCGATCTGCCCAAAACCATTTCGGGCAAGATCCGGCGCGTCGAACTGCGCTTGCGTGAAGCCGCGCGCAGCGAAAGCGCCGCGGGCGTGCGCAATATGCAGGAGTATTGGGAAGAGGATTTTCCGGCCGATTGATCTGCGCGCAGTGCTTTGGCACTCACAGAACGTGCGGCCCTCGACCGCACATTCCGCTGTGCCAGCACTGATCGATATCAGCGCGACGAGCGTGGGACCAGGCGCAATTGACGCGCGCGATCCAAGTCGTAGGCCGGCACGCCACCGTGCGGCAGCGATGCGCGTGAAGCGGCAAGGTCACGGCCGCGCACGATCACCGGGGCGAGCGTGCCTGCCCGGATCAGGTCTGACGCAGCCAGTTCGATCCAATCGCGGTAATTGCGATAGACCTCTTCCGCCGTGATCTTCTGATGTGCGCAATCGCAGAGCGACAGCGCTTCGGACGTGACGAAACAGCTCACAACCTTGCCGTCGACGATGGCTTGGAAGAACAGGTCGCCCACGGACCTGAAAGTCTTGCCGGTGAATGAGATGTTCATGATGCTCCCCCATTGATCAGGCGTGCCGGTTGAGCGGCGTGCCGCACATGCCGCTTTCGCGGCGCAGTGATCACATGCGGGAGCGTGGTTTCCGAATGGAGGGATGACGATGCTCCAGATGTTAAATCCATCCGGATGCAATTGACCCAGTAAAGCGGGTCGGACTATCCCTCGGTGCCGTTATGCGGTCTGTCAATCCGGTGACTGATTGCGGGTTTGCTCTCGCGCTGCGACCTTCCCCGTACAAAATTCAGTTATAGGTTTTTTGGGTTACCACAATCGATGCAACATCCCGACGCCAACGGCAATCGAGATAGCAAACAGCCAGAGCAAAACGGTGGATGCGCGCGTCGCCGGAAGGCGTGTTTGAAAAAGACGCCGACGCGTTGGAATCACCTGCCAATTGGCAGGGTGATGCCCCCACCCCCGACGGGCACTCAGGCCCGCTATTCCCCGTTTGATCGTTCCCATGGCCCGCTCCTGCAAGCTCGCTGTGGCGGCGAATTTAATGTTATTTAATTCTCTTTTTCTTCGGTTGCATTCTAGGCCACTCTGCGCAGACCGCTAGCGTGCCTTGGCATGATCCTTATCCTCCATTTGGCTCATAAACGGGAGGTTTAGGACATATTGGGGGTGCGAATATGAAACGGCTTTCATGATCTGCGAGGACAATTAACCGAAGTGCAAACGATTACGTTGAAACGCGTGCCGATCGCACCTCGCAATCTGCCTGCAAGGTGTCGCCGATACAGTCATGCGCTTTTCGTGGGTCGGGTGTTGCAAGACTGCACAGAAGTGGGCGTCCCACCGCAAAACAGCGAAATGCCACGCACGCTGCGGTACAGTGCCGCCGGGCTGGCAAGGCATCTGAGAACGAGCAGGACACGATATGACGCAAGCAAGACGCGCCCGGAGCACCAGGGCGCTCGCAGGGCTGGGGCGAGGGGGAATTGCCGCCGCGTTGGCGGCGTCGGCAGTATTGGCGGCAACGGCCGCCGCGCACGCTGCCGAGCCGAGCCTGGCAGCACGCCGCGCCGCAGTGGAATCGACACTGGCGCACGCCGGCAGTTGCCAGCGCATGGGCGATTACTACTGGGAAATCGGCGACGCCCATGGCGCGTTGATGCACGGACAGCAGGGCAAGCGTGTGGGTGCCAACAAAACGGTGCGCCTGGCGTCCGCGTCCAAATGGGTTTTTGGTGCATACGTGGTCGAGCGCACGCACGGCAAGCCCACCCCCGCCGAGATCGATGCGCTCACCATGCGCTCTGGCTACGACGGGCTCAATCCGCTGCTGTGCAATCGCAATGACACCGTGCAAAGCTGTTTTGAGCGCGGCCGCAATCACACCTTTACGCCGGGTCATGTGGGCCGCTTCAGCTACAACGGCGGCCATGACCAGAAGCTGCTGATCGATCTCGGTTTTGGCCGCGCCGATGTCGAAATGCTCAACAACGATCTCGACCGCCAGCTAGCCAATGTGCCCGGCCTGAGTGATGCCGGCCAGCCGCTTGGCATTCGTTACCTTGCGCCTGAGCCGGCCGGCGGCATGATCGCCACGCCGCTCGCTTACGGCCAGTTCCTGCGCCGGCTGATGCGCGGCGAATACCAGCTCGGCAAGATGCTCGGCCAGCATGCCGTATGCACCGAGCCCGGCACGTGCCCGACCGCCGTCAGCACGCCGGCCTCGCAACCGTGGCACTACGCGCTCAATTACTGGATCGAAGACCAAGACGGCGGTGACGGCGCCTTCAGCTCGGCCGGTGCATTCGGCTTTTATCCGTGGATCACCGCTGACAAGCGCCATTACGGCATGCTCGTACGCGAGACGCTCGGCCCACGCGCCTATGTGCGCAGCGCTGCTTGCGGCGCGCTCATCCGCCGCGCTTTTGCCGAGGGCAAGCCGCAGCGTCCCGCAGAAGGTGCGGGCGGCGCCGATTTTGCCGACTGACGCACCCGCCAGATCAAGCGGGCAGGCCATCGCCTAACGTGATTGGAGGTGGCGCCGCATCCTGTTCGGTACCCTCGGCACGCCGGTTGCGACGCCGGGGCCACCTACCTGCATGGAGATGGCCCATGGTCCGGCATCCCTTGCGCGGCAGCGAACGCACCATCCCTGAAGACGCCCGCCTCTGCGGATTTGCCCACGCGCACGCTGCTGGCACCCCACCGCCCACATCCCTGACCCGTGAAGAATGAGCCGCCCAATTTGGCGCCACCACCGGCGACATCGACGCCGTCCGCGCCTTTGCACGCGAGCACGGTCTGCAGGTGATGGACGTGAGCGTGGCCGTCGCGCGCATCCGCATGCTGCAGGCGCGCAAGGCCTGAGCGGCGGGCATGCCGGCCCCGCCGCGTATGTCACCCCGCGGTCACCCCGCAGTTACCCCGCAGTTACCCCGCAGTTACTCATTAATAACCGCGGTAGTACGGGTGATAGTGCGGGCGGTCGTAATAGCCGCCCGCTGGCACCACCACACACGCGCTCAGCGCGGACGCAGCGGCAGCAGCAAGGATGAGCAGGGCGATGGTGCGTTTCATGGTGAGGCTCCGTGGTTGTCGTTGGACTTGGCCTCACTGTATGGAAACGCCTCGCAACCGCGCTTTACCGTTTGTAAGCAAAACTATGACGCCCAAGCCAGCGGCCGACCGCCTGCCACGCGTTGACAACGCTCGCGCCGGGGCCGCCGTAATCTGCCGTTACCTTTGCGGTCAGACTGTGGAGTGGGGTCAGACACACGCGGGCCCTGTTAGTGTGGCGCCACAATGTTCTACAACCTTATCGCCATACTATTGACAGTTCATTGCGATAAGCGGGAAATAGCACAAACGGCAAACGTTGGGCTTCAGGTTTGAATGCACAGCGCCGATAGCCGTCCATATAAATGTCAGGGCGTTTCGGCCGCCGCCGAAACAACAAAGCCCTGCGGGGACCACATGATGCGCACCGCCCAACTGTGCGCATCAGCAACATGTGTCGGGAGGGGCGCATCATGACGAATTTTTTGGAATCCACCATTGGCTGGGCTGTGCCGTGTCTGATCGCCACCGCGATCGTTGCGCCGGTCATGTGGCGCAAGCTGCGTACGCGCCGTCTGCTCGAAGCGCTGCATCAGGCACGCGAACACCGCGACGAGTGATCTGTGGGTCGGCCCTTGGAGCTGACCCATCCTGGCTGTCACGCCAATAAGAAAGGCTATGTCTGAATAAACTGTTGCGGCTTCACTCTGTCAAACGGATATTGGCTGACGGAGGGC
>NZ_BHVX01000002.1 GCF_003851545.1 Ralstonia sp. SET104
AAATCCCGTCCTGCTCGTTATGCCCTTCGATATCTTCGGAAAGACCTTAACTGAACGGCATTAGGCCCGAAGGCCGGTTTTTCTTTTGAGGCGACGCGCAAGCCGGATCAACCTGCCACCAGCGAACCGTCTTCGATATGCACGCGCTCACCCGGCTGGAAGCCCGGGGCAGCTTTGTAGGTGAAGCTGCGATTGGTACCGTTGTCCATGTGCACGTTCACACGGTACTGGGTATCGCGGTGGTAGTAGTTTTCTGCCTCGTGGCCTGCATAGCCGCCGGCTACCGCGCCGCCAACCGTGGCCAGCGTGCGGCCATTGCCGCGACCGATCTGGTTACCCAGCAGACCACCCACCACTGCGCCGCCAATCATGCCGAGCCCCGTTTCCTTGGCTTGCGTGGTGATCGGGGTGATCGATGTCACACGGCCGGCATACGGGCTCGCCGATTGACGCGGCTGCGTTTGTGCGTAGTGCGGGCTTGTCGACGGAGCACGTTCAGCGTACGACGGCTCGCGAGTGCGCGCCGGAGCGGGTGCCACGTTCTGGGTCGGGTACGGCGCTGCCTGGTTCGGTTGCGTCGTCTGGCCCGGAGCAGCCAGCGCCAGCGGGGCAGACGCGCCCGGCGTGGCGGTTGTGGATTGGGCTGCAACGTTCGGATCGGTGCTGCCTTGCGTGGCCTTCGAGGTCGGTAGCACGCCGGTGATGGCGGCCACCGCAGTCAGGCTGGCGATGATCACGGCCACGGCGGCTGCAGTCATCAACGGATGCATGCGGCGCGACGGCGGCGGCACCTGACCCGGCGATGCGCTAGCGTACGGTTGTTGACCTTGGTTCGGTTGGATGTTGTTGTTCATCATCGTTCTCCTGCGGCCGTGATCGTCAGTGATCGTTTTGGCCCTTCGATGATCACAGTGTGGTTCATCGCCCAAATGGATGCCGTTTTAATTTGTAAGCATCTGTACTCTGATTTTTTCCTTAAAAATCAGCAGCTTGACGCCCTTTGATACACATTGTGAACGCGGGGCGATGTTACAAATCGCGGGGTGGGCGCGTGATTTGCCGCCGCACGGGCAGAAAAAAACGCCCCCGAAGGGGCATTCATTCCGATGCGAGATGACCCCGCCGATCAGTCTTCGCGGCGCAGGTGCGGAAAGAGGATCACGTCGCGGATATTTGGGCTGTCGGTCAGCAGCATGACCAACCGATCGATGCCGATGCCGCAGCCGCCGGTCGGGGGCATGCCGTATTCGAGCGCCCGGATGTAGTCGGCGTCGTAGAACATGGCTTCCTCGTCGCCGGCGTCTTTCTGTTCGACCTGCTTGCGGAAGCGTTCGGCCTGATCTTCCGGATCGTTCAGCTCGGAGAAGCCGTTGGCGATTTCGCGGCCCGTGATGAACAGCTCGAAGCGCTCGGTGATGCCCGGCAGCGTGTCGGAGCCGCGCGCCAGCGGCGACACTTCGACCGGGTAGTCGATGATAAAGGTCGGCTCCCACAACTGCGATTCGGCCGTCTCTTCAAACAGCACGAGTTGCAGCGTGCCCACGCCGGCGTTCAGGAACCGCGGCGCGTCGGTGTCGATCTTGAACTTCTTGAGCTCGGTGCGCAGGAAGTCCGCATCGGCCAGTTGCGCGTCGGTGTATTGCGGCGCGTACTTCTGGATCGCTTGGCAGATGGTCAGACGATGGAACGGTTTGGCAAGATCCAGTTCTCGGCCCTGATAGGTCAGGGTGGCGGTGCCCGACGCGTCGATGGCAGCCTGGCGGATCAGTTGCTCGGTGAAGTCCATCAGCCAGCGGTAGTCCGTGTAGGCCGCGTAGAACTCCATCATCGTGAACTCGGGGTTGTGGCGCGGGCTCACCCCCTCGTTACGGAAATTGCGGTTGATCTCGTACACGCGCTCGAAGCCGCCGACGATGAGGCGCTTGAGGTACAGCTCCGGCGCGATACGCATGAACATCTGCATGTCCAGCGCGTTGTGGTGCGTGATGAACGGCTTGGCTGCCGCGCCACCCGGAATCGGGTGCAGCATCGGCGTCTCAACCTCCATGAAGCCGTTACCGGCCATGAAGTTGCGCAGCGAGGCCATGGCCTTGGTGCGGGCGCGGAAGGTGTCTCGCGTTTCCTTCGAGACGATCAGGTCGACATAGCGCTGGCGGTACTTCTGCTCCTGATCTGCCAGGCCGTAGTAGTCGCCCGGCAGCGGACGCAGGCTCTTGGAGAGCAGGCGCAGTTCCGTCACGGCCACCGACAGTTCGCCGGTCTTGGTCTTCATCAGCGTGCCACTGGCGGCCACGATGTCGCCCAAGTCCCACTTCTTGAAGCTGGCGTAGACGTCTTCGCCCACGGCGTCGCGGCTGATGTAGAACTGGATGCGGTCGGTGGCGTCTTGCACGGTGGCAAAGCTGGCCTTGCCCATCACGCGCTTGAGCATCATGCGGCCGGCAATGGCCACCTGCACCGGTTCCGCTTCCAGCGCAGCCTGCTCCAGCTCGCGGTACTTGGATTGCAGATCACCGGCATGGTGCGTCGGACGGAAATCGTTGGGGAACGCGACGCCTTGCTGGCGGATCTCTGCCAGCTTTTCGCGGCGCTCGGCGATGATCTTGTTGTCGTCCTGCGCTGGCACGGCGGCCGCAGTGTTCGATTCGGCCGGGTTGTTCTGTTCGGTCATGGTGGTGATGAGAGGAAAGTCGTGTCAGGCGATGTTGCGCAGGTCGTCCAACTCGGTCGCACCGAAGTCGGGGCGGACGAGGTAGGCGGCGATGCGCGTGGCGGCGTCTTGCGGCGAGACCAGCTCGCCGTGCGCGTGCAGATCGCGAAAGCGCTGCACGCCGGCAAAGTCGGCGCCACGAATGGTGCGTTGCATGTCGGTGTCGATCACGCCCGGGGCCAATGCCACGGCGCGCACGCTGGCGTCACCGTCGGCGTTGAGCGCGCGCACGAACATGTCGAGCCCGGCCTTGCCCGTGCAGTACGCGGCCCAGCCGGCGATGGGCCGGCGCGCGGCGCCCGACGAGATCGCCAGCACGCGGCGCCGCGCGCTCCAGGCGGCAGTGCCGCGCAGCAGGGCGGCGGTCAGTGCCATCGGGCCGGCCAGGTTCAATTGCAGGTGCGGCAGCAGCGTGTCAGCGCGCAACGTGTCGATGGTGCCGATCGGCTCGACCGCGCCGGCATTGAGCACCAGCGTCACATTGGCGTGGGCGGGCAGGGCGGCCAGCGTCTTGGTCATCCAGGCCTCGGCGGCATGCGCGTCGGACAGGTCGACCTGGTGCCAGTCAAGCGTTACGCCAGCGGCAGCCGCCTGCGCGCGCACTTTAGCGTTGTCGCCGCGCGCCACGCAGATCAGGTGGTTGCCCGGCTGCAGTAGCGCCTCGGCCAGCGCGGCGCCCAAGCCGCGCGAGGCACCGGTCAGAATGAACAAAGACGTGTCAGACATGGCAGTCGCTCCGGTTTGGCTCGGGTCAGACGCCTTGCTTCAGGCTGGCCTGAATGAAGGCGTCCAGGTCGCCGTCCAGCACCTTCTGCGTGTTGGAGATTTCCACGTTGGTGCGCAGGTCCTTGATGCGGCTCTGGTCCAGCACGTAAGAGCGGATCTGGTGGCCCCAGCCTACGTCGGTCTTGGCCGCTTCCTGTGCGTCAGCAGCAGCCTGGCGCTTGCGCAGTTCGTGCTCGTACAGACGCGACTTCAGCATCGTCATGGCTTCAGCGCGGTTGCGGTGCTGCGAGCGGTCGTTCTGGCACTGCACCACGATGCCGGTCGGGATGTGCGTGATCCGCACGGCCGAATCGGTCTTGTTGATGTGCTGGCCGCCCGCGCCGGACGCGCGGTACGTATCGACGCGCAGATCCGCCGGGTTGACTTCGATCTCGATCGAATCGTCCACTTCCGGGTACACGAAGATCGATGAGAACGATGTGTGACGCCCGCCGGCCGAGTCGAACGGCGACTTGCGCACCAGACGATGCACGCCGGTCTCGGTGCGCAGAAAACCGAAGGCGTATTCACCCTCGACCTTGATCGACGCGCTCTTGATGCCGGCGACATCGCCTTCGGATTCTTCCAGCACTTCGGTCTTGAAGCCCTTGCGCTCGCAGTACTTCAGGTACTGGCGCAGCAGCATCGACGCCCAGTCGCACGCTTCGGTACCGCCGGCACCGGCCTGGATGTCGATGAAGCAGTTGGCTGCGTCCATCGGGCCGGAGAACATGCGGCGGAATTCCATGTCTTCGACGATGGCGCGCATGCCTGCCGTGTCGGCTTCAATGGCTTCGATGGTGTCGTCGTCGCCTTCTTCGCGGGCCAGCTCGAACAGCTCGGCGCCGCCGGTGAGGTCTTCGTCGAGCTTGGTCAGTGCCAGTACGACGGTTTCAAGCGACTTCTTCTCGCGGCCCAGCTCCTGGGCGCGTTTTGGGTCGTTCCAGACCTCGGGGTTCTCGAGTTCTTTATCGACTTCGACTAGGCGTTCAGATTTGACGTCATAGTCAAAGATACCTCCGAAGGTCGTCGGCGCGCGACTTCAGGTCGGCCAACGTGTTCTGGACGGCATTGAGGCGTTCTGCTTCCATGGTGCAAAAATCCGGTCGGAAACCGGAAATTATAGCGGAATCAAGGGGTTTCCCGCCTGCGCGGGCCGGTAAAAGCCGCGTTTCGGGAGAGATTTATGAGCCCCATCTGGCACTGCGCCGGGCTTCGGTTAGCATGACGCCCACTTCCCGTGGCTTTTGGCGTTGCCCAGATGATCATCCGCTCGCTGCTCGATACCGATCTGTACAAATTCACGATGATGCAGGTGGTGCTGCATCACTTTCCCGGCGCGCAGGTCGAATACCGCTTCAAGTGCCGCAATCCCGGCGTCGATCTGGTGCCGTTCATTGAGGAAATCCGCGCGGAAATCCGTCATCTGTGCACCTTGCGCTTTACCGAGGCGGAATTGGATTATCTGCGCGGTATGCGCTTCATCAAGAGCGATTTCGTCGATTTTCTCGACCTGTTCCATCTCAACGAGAAATACATCGAGGTGCGTCCTGCATCTGCCAATGATGCCGGCAACGACGGGCAGATCGAGATCGTCATCGCGGGGCCGTGGCTGCACACAATCATGTTCGAAGTGCCGGTGCTGGCCATCGTCAACGAGGTGTTCTTCAGCCGCACGCAGACGCACCCCCAATGGGACGAGGGCAAGCGCCGTCTGACCGACAAGCTGGCCTCGTTGATGCGCCCGGGGCTGGAGGAATGCCGCATTGCCGATTACGGCACGCGCCGCCGCTTTTCTCATACCTGGCACGAACATGTGCTGCTGGAGACGCGCGCGCAGCTGGGCGCCCAGTACGCGGGCACCAGCAACGTCTATTTCGCCATGAAGCACGGTATGACGCCGCTGGGCACCATGGCGCATGAATACCTGCAGGCGTGCCAGGCACTCGGCCCGCGTCTGCGCGATTCGCAGACCTTTGCGCTGGAAACCTGGGCCAAGGAATACCGCGGCGATCTCGGTATCGCGCTGTCAGACACCTATGGTTTTGACGCCTTTCTGCGCGATTTCGACATGTTCTTCTGCAAGCTCTTCGACGGTGTGCGCCATGATTCGGGCGATCCGTTCGAATGGGGCGAACGCATGCTCAAGCATTACGACGACATGCGCGCCGAGCCCAAATCGAAGGCGCTGATCTTCTCCGACAGCCTCGACATGCCCAAGGTCATTGGTCTGTATGAGCGCTTTCACGGCCGCTGCAAGCTGGCGTTTGGGGTGGGGACCAATCTGACCAATGATCTGGGCTACACGCCGCTGCAGATCGTCATCAAAATGGTCCGCTGCAACGGCCAGCCCGTTGCCAAACTGTCGGACGCACCCGAGAAGACCATGTGCGACGACCCGGCTTACCTCACGTATCTGAAGCAAGTCTTTGGCGTGCAATAAGGCTCACGCGGCCGCCGAATAAGTTTCAACGGCGCTGGCGAACCACGCTGAAAGCGGCTCGTATAATCGACCGATCTTTCGGAGCCGCCATGGAATCACAACCGGACACCCCCGCTGACCCGCTTGACACCAGCCGCGCACGCGACGCCATCTTTGCGCGCATTCGCAATGCGCAGCATCGTCCCGAGCAACCGACACAGGGTGAACGCGACGCGGTGGCGGATTACCTTGCACGCCATCCCGCTGGCCCGCGACCGCCGGTGCCCGAGAACCTCACTGCGCATTTCGCCGAGCAGGCGCTGAAGATGGCGTCCACACTGGACACCGTGGGTGCGCTGGCCGACGTGCCGGCTGCCGTGGCGCGCTATCTGTCGGGCCTGAGCCTCAAGCCGCAGGCGGTCGCTTGGACTACGCTGCAATCGCTCGACTGGGCGGCTGCGGGCATCGCCGTTGAATTCCGTCCGCCAGTGCGTGAAGCGCAAGCCGATCAGGAGCACGGCGATCTCGTTGGCATTACGGGTTGCTTCTGCGCGATTGCCGAGACGGGCTCGCTGATGCTGCTCTCGGGGCCGGAAAACGTCGCCTCCACGGCGCTGCTGCCCGAGACGCATATTGCCGTCGTGCCGCAGTCGCGCATCGTTGCCAATCTGGAAGACGCCTACGCGCTGATGCGCGCAGAGCGGGGCGAACTGCCGCGTGCCACCAACGTCATCAGCGGCCCCTCGCGTACGGGCGATATCGAACAGACGATCGTGCTCGGCGCGCATGGCCCGTACCGCGTACACGTGATCGTGGTGACGGCTGCCTGAGTCGGCAGCCGAGGCTGGCTGCCAAGTCAAATTTCTGTGGACGTTTATGAGGTGGCAGACCTCGGGCGTTTACACTGGCGTCTTTGTTTGTGTGGCGCGACTGCGTTTGCAGTGTGCGCCCACGCTTAGGAGAACGCCTACGTGAAACGCCTTTGGCCCCTTGTCTTCCTGTTTGTCTGTGGCCTGGCGCGTGCCGCTGATGTGAACGGTGCGGAGTTGCACCTGTTATGGGGCGTACCGTTTGCCGGCGTCCTGCTCTCGATTGCCATTGCGCCGCTCGTGATACCCAAGCTGTGGCATGACCATTACGGCAAGATTGCAGCGGGCTGGGCCCTGGCGCTGCTGGTGCCGTTCGGCATTGTGTTCGGCTCGGAGGCGGCTATCGCTTCCATTAATCACGCAGCCCTTGCCGAATACATTCCCTTCATCGCGCTGATCGCCGCGTTATACGTGGTGGCTGGCGGTATCTGCATCCGCGGCAATCTGCATGGCACGCCAAAACTCAATACGGGTTTGATCGCGCTTGGCACGGTCCTGGCCAGCATCATGGGAACGACCGGCGCGGCCATGCTGCTGATCCGGCCGCTGCTGCGTGCCAATGAGGCACGCCGGCATCGCGCGCACGTTGTCGTGTTTTTCATCTTTCTGGTGGCCAACGCCGGTGGGGCGCTCACCCCGCTGGGCGATCCGCCGCTGTTTCTCGGCTTTTTGCAGGGCGTGGATTTCTTCTGGACCGCGCAACACCTGTGGCGCCAGACGTTGACGATGTGGGTGCTCCTGCTGGCCATCTTTTTCATCATCGACAGCTACTTCTATCACACAGGCAAGGAAGAACTGCCCAACATCACCGACGCCACGCCGGACGATGCGGGTCCGCTGCGCTTCGAGGGCAATATCAACTTCGTGCTGCTGGCGGGCGTTCTCGGGCTCGTGCTGATGAGCGGGCTGTGGAAGCCCGGAATCGTTTTCTACGTGATGGGCACCGAAGTGCTGCTGCAGAACATGGTGCGTGACGTTGGCCTGGTAGCCATCGCGTTGCTGTCTTTGTGGCTCACGCCCGGCAGCGCGCGCGCGGGCAACGAGTTCAATTGGGAGCCCATCCTGGAAGTCGCCAAGCTGTTCGCCGGCATCTTCATCACCATCGGGCCGGTGATTGCCATGCTCAAGGCCGGCGTGGATGGCCCGTTCGCGGGCATCGTCCACCTCGTGAACGACAGCACGGGGCAGCCGAACAATGCGATGTACTTCTGGGCGACGGGGCTGCTGTCATCGTTCCTCGACAACGCGCCGACGTACCTCGTGTTCTTCAACACCGCCGGCGGCGATGCGCGCATGCTGATGAGCGAGGGCGCATCGACGCTGGCGGCCATCTCTGCCGCGGCGGTGTTCATGGGCGCCAATACTTACATCGGCAATGCCCCCAACCTGATGGTCAAGGCCATTGCCGAAAGCCGTGGCTTGCAGATGCCGAGCTTCTTCGGCTACATGCTGTGGTCAGTCGGCATTCTTGTGCCGATTTTCGTTCTGATGACCTTCGTCTTCTTCCGCTAACCGAACGTGTCTGAGCGTATGAAACCCGGAATCCTTGTCACCCGCGCGATGTTTCCTGAAGTGCTGGAGCGCCTGCGCGAAACTTTCGACGTGATCGATAACCAGGCGGACGTCACCTATCCGCCTGAGGCCTTGGCCGAGCGTCTGCAGGGCCGTGTGGGGCTGCTGTCCAACGCCGCTGACACCATCAACGCCGATCTGATCAGCCGCGTGCCGACGCTGCGCGCGGTGTGCAATATGGCCGTGGGCTACAACAATTTTGACCTCGCGGCGATGACGCGTGCAGGCATCCTGGCCACCAATACGCCGGATATCCTGACGGAGACAACGGCTGATTTCGGCTGGGCACTGCTGATGGCCGCCGCACGCCGCGTGTCGGAATCTGAGCGCTGGCTGCGGGCGGGGCAATGGAAGCGCTGGACGTACGACACCTTCCTCGGTGCCGAGGTATACGGCAGCACGCTGGGCATTCTCGGCATGGGCCGCATCGGCCAGGCACTGGCGCGGCGCGCGAGCGGTTTTTCGATGCGCGTGATTTATCACAACCGCAGCCGGCTTGCGCCCGAAGTCGAGCAGGATACGCGCGCCACCTACGTCAGCAAGCAAGACCTGCTGAAGCAGGCCGATCATCTGGTACTGGTGCTGCCGTATTCCAAGGACAGCCACCACGCCATCGGCGCGGCGGAACTGGCGCAGATGAAGCCGACGGCCACGCTGGTGAACCTCGCGCGTGGCGGCATCGTCGATGATGCGGCGCTGGCACAGGCATTGGCTGACAAGCGCATCTTCGCCGCCGGCCTGGACGTGTACGAGGGCGAGCCGAAGGTGCATCCGGCGCTGCTGGAGGCCGAGCACGTCGCGCTCACCCCCCACATTGCCAGCGCTACGTTCGGCACGCGCCTGGGCATGGCCAACCTGGCGGCCGACAATCTGATCGCCGCGCTCGGCTTCGGCCCGCGTGCAGGGCAGCCGCCCAACTTGTTGAACCCGGATGCGCTGGCGCAGCGCACGTCTTCTTGATCACACGCTGATATGGATTGGTTGGCTCTACTGACGTTGCTGGGCGTGGCCGTGGTGGCTGTGTTGTGCGTGCTGATCTGGCGCGGCGTGTCTCGCCCTGCGGCGGACGATGTGTCGCCAATGCTCACGGCATTACGCGACGAACTCACACGCGGCAACGAGCGCATCGAGCGCGAGTTGCGTGGCGAGATTGCCGAGACGGCGCGTATCGGCCGCAGCGACGTCACGCAACAACTCGGTCAGTTCCAGCAGGTGCTGGCAACGCAGCTTACCAGCGTTGCCACGCTGCAGAACAACCAGATCGACACGTTCGCCCAGCAGCTCACCAAGCTGACGGAGACAAACACGCAGCAACTCGAAGCCGTACGTCAAAGCCTGCAGCAGCAGGCCCAGCAGGCCCGCGAAGAGCAGGGCAACGCGCTGCGCCGTTTTGGCGAGACCATGCAGCAGCAGCTCGCCCAACTGGGGGAAGGCAATGAGCGCCGTCTGGCCGAGGTGCGCGCCACGCTGGAGCAAAAGCTCAAGGACATCGAGGCCAACAACGCGACCAAGCTCGACGAGATGCGTCGCACCGTCGACGAAAAGCTGCACGCCACGCTGGAACAACGCTTGGGCGAATCCTTCAAGCTCGTATCGGACCGGCTCGAACAGGTACATCGCGGCCTGGGTGAAATGCAAGCGCTGGCGCAAGGCGTGGGCGACTTGAAGAAGGTGCTGACCAACGTGAAGACGCGCGGCACCTGGGGCGAAGTCCAGCTCGAGATGCTGCTGGAGCAGATGCTCACGCCCGAGCAATACGACAAGAACGTCGAGACCGTGCACGGTACCGGCGCGCGCGTGGAATTCGCCATTCGCCTGCCTGGCAAGACTGACGCCGACCGCGATGCCACTGTCTGGCTGCCCATCGATGCCAAGTTCCCGAAAGAGCAGTACGAACGGTTGCTCGACGCGCAGGAACGTGCCGATGCCGAAGCCGCTGCAGCCGCCAGCCGGGAGCTTGAAGCAGCGGTGCGCAAGGAGGCGCAGACCATCCATGAGAAGTACATCGCGCCGCCGGCCACGACCGACTTTGCCATTCTCTTCCTGCCGACCGAAGGGCTCTACGCTGAAGTGCTGCGCCGCCCGGGTCTGACAGATGAATTGCAGCGCAAGTTTCGCGTGACGGTGGCCGGGCCGACTACGCTCACAGCCATCTTGAACAGCCTGCAGATGGGCTTTCGCACGCTGGCGCTGGAAAAGCGCTCCAGCGAAGTCTGGCAAGTGCTGGGCGCAGTCAAGAGCGAGTTCGGCAAGTTCGGCGATGTGCTGGCCGCGACCAAGAAGACGCTGGAGCGCGCGGTCAGCAACATCGAGCAGGCCGAAGTGCGTACGCGCCAGATGAACCGCAAGCTCAAGGCCGTAGAAGCGCTGCCGAGCGATTCCGCCCAGAATGTGCTGGGGCTGGAAGCCGCCGTGCAGCAGGACGACGAAACTGAGGCCGAATAAGGCGAGGGCAAACGAGCCATCGGCATCAGCAAAAGAAAAGGGGCGGATATTTCCGCCCCTTCTTTTTATCCGAGTGCGCCTGGATCAGGCTTCGTCAGGCACGTCGCGCAGCAGGATCTCGATCCCGCCGAAGCGCTCGGCGACCCAGTTGTAGGCATGGCAGGCGAGCCACAGTGCGCCAAAACCAACCAGCGCATTGAGAATCAGGCCGCTGAGCACGACGATCGTCGGCAGCTCGCCATAGCGGACAAAGCCGACAAAGAAAAACAGCCCCACGACCGGCAGCGAAAAACAGAGATACACCAGCACCAGCGCGCGGGCGGTGTGGGCCGGGTGAAGATACGCAATCTCCTTGGTCATCATGGCAGTGCTCAAGCTCAAATTCGAAACAATCAAACTGGCGCAGAGTGTAGCGAATCGACCGATGCGCCGATACCCGCGGCCCGCGGGTGACGCAAAAAACCGACAGCATGCGATATTGCAGCCGGTGCAAGAGCCGCCGCCACGCCGCTTAGACGAGGCCGTCGAACAGCAGTACCTGTACGGCGTCGCCCGCGTTGATCTGGCCCTGTTCGTGGGCAAGCACGACAAAGCAATTTGCCTCGCTCATGGAGCGCAGCACGCCGGAACCCTGCTGGCCGGTCAGGCGGACTTCGAGCTGACCGCGATCGTTCAGGGCCGCGATGGCGCGCTGATATTCCGTACGACCAGGGCGCTTGCGGATCGGGGCGACGCTCACGGCCGGCACCAGCGGTGCGCCGGCATCGGTGGCGCCCATCATGTGCAGCAGCGCGCCGCGCACGAAGTGATAGAACGTCACCATGACCGCCACCGGGTTGCCCGGCAAGCCAAACAGGAAGGCGCTGCGGCCATTTGACGCGATGCGCCCGAACGCCATCGGCCGGCCCGGGCGCATGGCGATCTTCCAGAACGTTACATCACCCAGCTTGGCCATCATCTGTTTGGTGAAGTCCGCTTCGCCAACAGAGACGCCGCCCGAAGTGATGATTGCATCGGCGTTTTCAGCAGCAGTGCGGAATGCGGCCTCCAGCGCCGCCGGGTCGTCACGCACGACGCCCATGTCGAGCAGTTCTACGCCCATGCGCGAGAGCATGCCGTGCAGCGTATAGCGGTTCGAGTCGTACACGCAGCCAGCGTCGAGTGGTTCGCCAATCGAGCGCAGCTCATCGCCGGTGGAGAAGAACGCAACGCGCAGCTTGCGGCGCACCGACACTTCAGCAATGCCGAGCGAGGCGAGCAGGCCGATATCGGCGGGGCGCAGCGTGCGGCCAGTGGACAGCGCGGCACTGCCTTGGGCGAGGTCTTCGCCACGCAAACGGCGATTGTCGCCTGCGCGCACGGCATCGCGCGCAAAGCGAACGGTGTCTGCATCGCCTTGCGTGAACTCCTGCGGGATGACCGTATCGCAGCCTGCCGGCATGACGGCACCGGTCATCACGCGCACGGTTTCGCCTGCGCCCGGCGTGCCATCAAAGGCGACACCGGCGTACGCCGTGCCGATCACGCGCAACGACACGTCGCCCGCGTCGCCCGCAAGTTCGGCGCTGGCGAAGGCGAAGCCGTCCATGGCCGAGTTGTCGTGCGAAGGGACATCGATAGACGACAGCACGTCTTGGGCCAGCACGCGGTCGAGCGCGCTGCGGATGGGCACGCGCGCAACGCCGCTCACGGGCTGCACGAAGTCGCGCATGATGGCCTGCGCTTGGGCAACGGGCAGGGCGTTCGGATCGTAGTCGGAAAGGCAGGAAACGACGGAGGCGAGGGTGGTCATGACGTCGATGAGGAATCGGATGGCGTTGACGCTCTAGCGGCGCTCGGCCAGGTGGTGCAATTCTTCCAGCGTGTTGATGTTGGCGAAGGCTGCGCTGTCGTCGAAAAGCACGTCAACTGTCGGGTGGCGGGCAGTCCAGGTTTCGATCTTGCGCCCACCGCCTTGCAGATAGGCGATGAGGTCGTCGGCCAGCAGTGCATCGATCAGACAGAATACCGGCTGCACTTGCCGACGCGGTTGACCTTGCGCATCCGGCTCTATCGTCACCGGCATGGCGATGCGCGCGTTGGCCTCTTCCAGCGCTTGCGAGAGTTTGGCCGCGAGGTCAGTCGGCACAAACGGCGAATCGCACGGAGCCGTCAGCAGATAGCGCGTCTGGCATTGCTCAAGCCCCGCCAGGATGCCCGCCAGCGGCCCGGCAAAATCCGGCACCGAATCCGCGACTACCGGCACGCCGAACGATTCGTACGCGGCCAGATTGCGATTGGCGTTGACGAGCATGTGGTCAACTTGGGGCGACAGGCGCATCAGCGTGTGCATCGCCATCGGCGCGCCGCGAAACGTCTGCAGGCCCTTGTCGACGCCGCCCATGCGGCTGCCCCGGCCGCCGGCCAGGATCAGGCCGGTGATGTCGGAAGTTGGAATCATGGAGGTGAACGCTGGCGGATTCAGCCGCCGATGTAGGACATTTCGATGCGCCGCCCGGCCGGACTGGCCTCGCCGCTGGCGCGCAATTCGGAGTAGCGGTCGGCTCGGCCTTGCCAGACCGTGCGGATGGCGTTGGACAGTTCCAGATCGGTCGCGCTGCCGCGCAATAGCGCGCGCAGGTCGAAGCCTTCTGTGGCAAACAGGCAGAGATACAGCTTGCCCTCGGTCGACAACCGGGCGCGCGTGCAATCGTGGCAGAACGCCTGCGTCACGCTGGAGATCACGCCGATCTCGCCCGCGCCATCGACATAACGCCAGCGCTCGGCGGTCTCGCCGCTGTAGTTGGCCGACACGGGTTCAATCGCAAACTCCGCTGACAGACGCTTGACCACCTCGGCCGATGGCACGACGGAGCGCATCTCCCAGTGATTGGTCGTGCCCACGTCCATGTATTCGATAAAGCGCACGATGGCGCCGCTGCCCCGGAAGTGGCGCGCCATCGGCACAATCTGGTCATCGTTGTCGCCTTTCTTGACGACCATGTTGACCTTGATCGGCGCCAGTCCCACCTTCTGCGCGACTTCAATGCCGTGCAGCACCTCGCCCACGGCAAAGTCGACGTCATTCATGCGGCGGAAGGTTGCATCGTCAATACCGTCGAGGCTGACGGTCACACGGCTCAAGCCAGCGTCCTTGAGTGACTGCGCCTTGCGTGCGAGCAGGGCGCCGTTTGTGGTGAGCGTCAGATCCAGCGGCTTGCCTTGCGCAGTGGTCAGGCGCGCGAGCATTTCGACCAGGCGCTCGATGTTCTTGCGCAGCAGCGGCTCACCACCAGTCAGGCGGATTTTCTCGACGCCGTGCTCGATGAACAGCCGCGCCATGCGCTCGATCTCTTCGAACGATAGCAACTCGGAGTGACGCAGGAATCGATAATCCTTGTCGAACACATCCTTCGGCATGCAATACACGCAACGGAAGTTGCAGCGGTCCGTCACCGAGATGCGCAGATCGTGCAACCGGCGCCCGCGTGTGTCCGTCAGCAAGCCCTTTGCGGGGACAAGCGTGTTGGGCACGGTGGGCACCGTGGCGCGATGGTGCTGGCCGTCGCGCAGATCGTAGAGGGGGATGACGGTTTCAGTCATGGTGCAGTGCGGTGCGTCAAGTCAATCCACGAAGCGGGACTGTTGCACCTGATATAGCTCCGAGTGTAGCGCAGCCCCTGTTCCGCGCGAGCGGTGGGGTTTCATGCTCGACATACCGCGCACAGAAAAAAAGGGCGGCCGAAGCCGCCCTCAGGCAATACACCGGCGGCTGCTCCGCCGGAGTGCCGCTTACTGCTGGTCTGCGCCACCCGCCGGGCGGTTGGTCTCGACCAGAACCATCGGGCCGTGCTGGACCGGCGGCAGCGGCTTGCGCTCGCGCGGCACACGCGGTGCCGTCACGGTGCGCGCAGCTTCTTCCTGGGAAGCGCGCAGCTTCTGACTGTCCGTATGGACCCACGTCATACCGGCGTTATCCAGCACGCTCTGCAGCGTCTCGATCGGCAGCGGCGAAGCCTTGGCGACCGTACTGACCGGGGCCGGCACTTCGGCAAAGGCCGTCACGATGGCCTCTTGAGGCACTTCTTCCGCGGGCGCAGCGGCAGTTGCTGCAAGCGTCGGTTCCGTCGGCTGCACTTGCGGCAGGGCGGACACAGGCGCCACGGTTTCGGCCGCATGTACGGGCTCGTGCACCACCGGAGCCGGATTTTCGACCGGCGAGGTGAACGAGGTCGTCTGCACCGGTTCAGTCACGGTGGCCGGCAACGCTGGCTCAGCATGCATTTCGGCGATGGCTTCGTCAGCACTTTCGGCGCCTTCGCCGTCCGCACGCATGCCTTCCGCATCTTCGCGGTCACGGCGATACCGGTTGCGGCCACGGCGGCCACGACGACGGCGCTCTTCGCCTTCACCATTGCCTTCCGCACCCTGCGCCACGCCTTCTGCCTCGAAGCCCTCTGCCGGAGCAGCGGTGCTCAGCAGCGGTTGCGGCACTTGCGGTGCAGCGGTCTGGTCGATCAGGGCTTCGGTCGTCGTCACTGCGGCGGCAGCGGCTTCCTTGGCTTGCTGGTCACGCTCGCGGCCTTCGCGCGGCTCACGGTTTTCACGTGGCTCGCGCGGCTCACGGCCTTCACGGCCTTCACGACCCTCGCGCGGCTGGCGCTCACGGCGCTCCTGGTTGCGCTCGCGGCGGCCTTGGCCCTGATTCTGGCCCTCGGAGCGGGCTTCCTGACCTTGTTGCGGCTGACGGGCTTCAGCCGTCTCGCGAGCGGCGCCTTCGACGTGGGCCGGCTGGCGGTTGCGCTCGCGATTGCCGCGTTGGCCATCACGTTGACCCTCGCGCTGGCCTTGTTGCTGACCCGATTGTTGACCATCACGGGCTTCGTTGCGGTCACGACCTTGACGGTTGCCATCACGGCCGTTCTGACCTTGGCCTTGACCTTGGCGCTCACCACGTTCGCCGCGCTGGCCGCGACCACCACGATCCTGCCGATTACCACGGCCTTGGCGGTTGCCTTCTTCAGCACGTTGTTTCGGCGCTTCGACCGGGGCGGCCACCACCGGCTCGGCCGGCTTGGCGCCAAACAGCGATTTCAGCCACGAAACAAAGCCACCCTGGGCAGGCACCGGAGCCGGCGCTTGCGGTGCCGAAGCGGCTTCAGTGCGAGCCGGACGCTCAGCACGCGGCACCGACACGGGCGCCGGCTGATCCGGTGTGATGCCCTTGACGGCAGCTTCCTGACGCGGTTTTGCGGCTTCCTTGCGGGTGCTGTAAGCGGTGTCGGCTTCCAGTTCCTTGGCAGCCTCTTCGGCCATTTTGTAGCTGGCCTTGTCGTCGTCCAGGCGCGGATCGTCGTGGCGCAGGCGTTCAAGCTTGTAGTGCGGCGTCTCCAGATGCTTGTTCGGGATCAGCAACACGTTGACCTTGAAGCGCGTCTCGATCAGGTTGATGTCTGGGCGCTTCTCGTTGAGCAGGAACGCAGCCACTTCCACCGGCACCTGGCAGTGGATCGCGGCGGTGTTTTCCTTCATCGCCTCTTCCTGGATGATGCGCAGCACCTGCAGGGCAGACGATTCGGTATCGCGGATGTGGCCCGTGCCGTTACAGCGCGGGCAAGTGACGTGCGAGCCTTCCGACAGCGACGGACGCAGGCGCTGGCGCGACAGCTCCATCAGGCCGAAGCGGCTGATCTTGCCCATCTGCACACGAGCGCGATCATGGCGTAGCGCGTCTTTCAGGCGGGTTTCGACGTCCTTCTGGGCCTTGCTCGACTCCATGTCGATGAAGTCGATCACGATCAGGCCACCCAGATCGCGCAGGCGCAGCTGGCGGGCGATTTCGTCGGCGGCTTCGAGGTTGGTGCGCGCGGCGGTTTCCTCAATGTCTGCGCCCTTGGTGGCGCGTGCCGAGTTCACGTCGATGGCAACCAGCGCCTCGGTGTGGTCGATCACGATGGCGCCGCCCGAGGGCAGCATCACCATGCGCGAGTACGCCGATTCAATCTGATGTTCGATCTGAAAGCGTGAGAACAGGGGAACGTCGTCGCGGTACTTCTTCACCCGATTCATATTGTCGGGCATCACCACGCTCATGAAGGCGCGGGCCTGATCGTAGATATCGTCCGTATCGATCAGGATTTCACCGATATCCGGCTGGAAGTAATCGCGAATCGCGCGGATCACCAGGCTGGATTCGAGATAGATCAGCAGCGGAGCCTTGTTGTCGACGGCGGCGCCATCAACGGCCTTCCACAACTGCATCAGGTAGTTCAAATCCCATTGCAGCTCTTCGGCCGAGCGGCCGATACCGGCGGTGCGGGCGATGATGCTCATGCCGTCCGGCACTTGCAGCTGCGCCATCGTCTCACGCAGTTCCTGGCGGTCTTCACCTTCGATGCGGCGCGATACGCCACCGCCACGCGGGTTGTTCGGCATCAGCACCAGATAACGGCCGGCCAGCGAGATGAACGTGGTGAGGGCTGCCCCCTTGTTGCCGCGCTCTTCCTTCTCAACCTGGACGATCAGTTCCTGGCCTTCGGACAGGGCGTCCTGGATGCGCGCGCCGCGCACGTCCACGCCGTCCTTGAAATAGGCGCGGGCGACTTCCTTGAAGGGGAGAAAACCGTGCCGCTCTTCGCCGTAGTTGACGAAGCAGGCTTCCAGCGACGGTTCGATGCGGGTGATGACACCCTTGTAGATATTGCCTTTGCGCTGTTCGCGTCCGGCGGTTTCGATGTCGATGTCGATCAGCTTCTGACCGTCGACAATCGCGACGCGCAATTCTTCTTGCTGCGTCGCATTGAACAACATGCGTTTCATTGCAACCTCACTCCAATGCCGTGCAAGCACGGCGCTTCATGGAGCACGCAAAGGCGGAGCGGGTGGTCAACGAATTGCCGAGGTGTCGGCCAACAAAAAAGGCGCGACGGGGCACGGGCGAAAGAAATGAGGGCATTACACGCGTCACCATGGATGGCAGGGCGGATTGCGCAGATGCGGTTGGCATCCGGTTGCGCGTCCTGTCACTCGTGCTACGGGCCTAATGCGTTTGCAAGCGGGCCGGCGGCGGCGAGTCGCGTGAAGCGACCACAAAGAGCGAATTGACGGACGGCCTGTCCGGACGAAACCCGCGGCGGGCAAATCGGGCGGCGTGCTGCTTGTTAGAGTTTTGCCGCCGGACCGCCATGGCAACGCGGTAACCGGATGTTCAGCCGGCCGGCACCAGTTTGGTGCGGCAAGGGCTTCTTTCACCAAGCGGGCGCCGTATGGATAACCATTGGCGCCCGCTTTTGAATTCTGTTCTACCAGCTGCTCGTTCTACACTGACCGATGTTGCCGACGTGATCTTTGGTTCACGTCCTGCGCGATGGGACAGCGGTGCGTGCTGCTTTCGTGCCGAGTACACCGGCCACGTGATTAGCTTTGTAACACAAGTGGACGGAGGAACGGCACGTTCGGGGTCGAAACGGTGGCTGTGTACAATACCTGTTGTTTCGTTCCGACCGGCTGTTGCTGGCGCCTAAACGACTGTCCAGCGAGAAAATTATATTGAAAATGAATGAGTTACGCCATCCATTTGATGGCCGCATTCAACAGGCGGTACGAGATGCACTCGATGGCAAATCCGTCGCCTATGTCGAGATTGGCGACGACGCCGAAGGGCAGCGCATTGACAATTTTCTGATGCGCCTGGCCAAGGGGGTGCCCAAAAGCCATATCTACCGCATTCTTCGGTCAGGCGAGGTGCGCGTTAACAAGGGCCGTATCGATGCGGAATATCGGCTGAAGCTCGGCGATCTGGTCCGCATTCCGCCGCTTCGGATTGCCCAGCAGGCGGAAGCGCCGCGCGCAGTTCCTGCCGCTGAATTCACGATCCTTCACGAAGATACGCACCTGTTGGTCATCGATAAGCCCGCTGGAGTTGCCGTGCATGGCGGCTCAGGGGTGGCGTTCGGGGTGATTGAACAACTGCGCCAATCGCGCCCGGAAGCGAAATTTCTGGAGTTGGTGCATCGTCTGGATCGCGAAACCTCGGGTGTTCTGCTGCTTGCAAAGAAGCGCTCGGCGTTGGTGGCGCTGCATGAGCAGATCCGCGAAGGACAACTCGACAAGCGTTACTTTGCGGCTGTGAAGGGTGTCTGGCCGCACAAGCGTCAGCACATCAAATCGCCGTTGCATAAATACACCACACCGGAGGGCGAGCGTCGCGTGCGTGTTCAGGCGGATGGGCAAGCCTCGCACACAATCTTCAACAAGGTGGGCGTTTTCGGCCCCTACACGCTGCTGGAAGCCGAGCTGAAAACCGGTCGCACGCACCAGATCCGGGTGCACTTGGCGCACGCCGGGTTTCCGATTCTGGGCGACGATAAATACGGCGATTTCGCGCTTAACAAGGCGCTATCGCGTGCCAACGCTTCGCCGCGGCTGGCACGAATGTTCTTGCACGCGCATCGCTTGCAACTGACGCATCCGCAAAGCGGCGAAGTTGTCACGTTCAACGCGCCGCTGCCTGCCGAGTGTGCAGAGTTCCTTAACGCTTTCCGAGGCCCGGATTCCGATGCCGCAGCAGCGCTTTGATCTGATCGTTTTCGACTGGGATGGCACGTTGATGGATTCGACGTCGGCCATTACCCGGTCGATCCAGCTTGCGTGCCGGGATCTCGACCTGCCAGTGCCGGATGACGCGCACGCGAGCCATGTTATCGGTCTGGGCCTGCGGGACGCGCTTGAATATGCTGTCCCAACGCTCGATCCCGCCGACTACGGCAAGCTGGCCGACCGGTATCGTTTTCATTACCTTAGTCGCGATGCGCATCTCGTGCTGTTTGCGGGGGTGCGCGAAATGCTGGAAGCGCTGCGCCGCGAGAACTACTTGCTGGCCGTGGCGACGGGCAAGTCGCGCGTTGGCCTGCAGCGCGCATTGGAAGTGACGAATCTGACGGGCGTGTTCGACAACACGCGGTGTGCCGACGAGACATTTTCCAAGCCGCACCCGGCGATGCTGCTCGAACTCACACGCGATCTCGGCATGGAAGTCGAGCGCACGCTGATGATCGGCGACACGACACACGATCTGCAGATGGCGGCCAATGCAGGCGCTGCTGGCGTGGCAGTCACATACGGCGCGCATCCCGCCGACGTGCTGCACGCGCTTACGCCGCTGTATTGCGCCAGGTCGGTGCCCGATTTGCACCACTGGCTGACGCAACATGCCTGACATGGCGGAGCCGATTCGTGTGTGCGAAAGCGCCGCGCTGGAAGATGGCGGTCTGGGCGTGCGCTTTCAGGTGGATGTGCGTGGGCGGCTGGTCTGCGCGTTTGTCGTCCGTTACGCGGGCGGTGTGCATGGCTATTTGAACCAGTGCGCGCACGTGCCCATGGAAATGGATTGGCAGGAGGGCCAGTTTTTTGAAAGCTCGGGCCTGTATCTGATGTGCGCGACGCATGGCGCCATTTACGAGCCGGATACCGGCCGATGCGTCGGCGGGCCGTGCCGAGGCTCGCATTTGTCCAAGCTCGAGATTGCCGAGCGCGACGGCGCGGTCTGGTGGCAGCCCGATGCGCTGTTTCGTGCGCCTGCCCCTGCGCCGGCACCCACCCCATCCGTCTAGCGGCACCGTTCTTCTCTTCGACCGTTTTTTCTCTTGTTCATGACCGATTCGATTCCACCGAAAGGCCCCGAAGACACACGCAGCGAGGACGCTGGCAAGCCGGAAGCGTTGGAGGTGACGCAGCTCGCCGATCACCCGCTCGAAGCCGAGCTGCGTGACTCGGCGGCAGGCAAGCCCGCGTCCGCATCGGCGCCGGCAGCATCGGCGCCGGCTGGCGGCTGGGAGCGCGAAGTGCTCGAAAAAGTGCTGATGGCGACCATACGCGAGCAACGCGCCGCGCGCCGCTGGCGCATCTTCTTCCGCTTCGTGACGCTGGGCCTCATTGGCCTGTTGATTTATGCGTTCGCAAGTTTCGAGGGCGAGACGGTCAGCACCGGCCGTCACACCGCCGTTGTGACGCTCGAAGGGGAAATTGCCGCCAATACGAACGCCAGCGCCGAGAACATCAACGCCTCACTGCAGGCCGCGTTCGCGGATGACAACACGGTCGGCGTTATCCTGAAGATCAATTCGCCGGGCGGCTCGCCGGTGCAGGCTGGCATGATCAACGATGAGATTCGTCGCCTGCGTGCCAAGTACAAGAGCATTCCGCTGTACGTGGTGGTGGAGGAAATGTGCGCCTCCGGTGGCTACTACGTGGCCGCCGCCGCAGACAAGATCTATGTCGACAAGGCGAGCATCGTTGGCTCGATTGGCGTGCTGATGGACGGTTTCGGCTTTACTGGTCTGATGGACAAAGTGGGCGTGGAGCGCCGCCTGCTGACCGCCGGTTCGAACAAGGGAATGCTCGATCCGTTCTCGCCTGTGCAGCCGCAGCAGAAGCAGTTCGCGCAGGAAATGCTCGATCAGGTGCACCAGCAATTCATCGACGTGGTCAAACAGGGGCGCGGCAATCGCCTGAAGGACGATCCGGCGCTGTTCACGGGCCTGTTCTGGACGGGTGCCAAAGCCGTAGATCTGGGCTTGGCCGACGCAATCGGCAGCTCGGATTTTGTCGCGCGCAGCGTGATCAAGGCGCCCGACGTGGTCGACTACACCGTCAAGGAAAACTTCGCCTCCCGCGTGGCGCGCAAGCTTGGCACGGCAATGGGGGCGGGCGCGGTGAAGGCGCTGGCCACCACGGGCCAGCTCAAGCTCTTGATGAAGGAATAGGTTGGGGGCTGTGAACGCGCTATCGCGCCAGCAGCGAGAAGATTGCCGGTCGCTTGTGCAGATTCATGCGATCGGCGCGCCAGTCGCTCACAGGCAAGGTGACGACCTGCTCGCTGGGCAGCGTCAGGTCCACTGCAATCGATAGCAGCGTACCGGGGGCGCAACCGGCCTGAATGGCCTCCAGCAAAGCGCCATTGCGGTAGGGCGTCTCGATAAACACCTGAGTTTGCCCGGCCGAGCGTGAAAGCTGTTCGAGCGCGCGCAGCTTGGTTCTGCGCTCTGCCGCATCGACCGGCAAATAGCCGTTGAACGCGAAGCTCTGGCCGTTCAGGCCGGACGCCATGACTGCCAGCAGAATCGAACTCGGCCCCACCAGCGGCTTCACGCGCACGCCATGCTGATGCGCGAGGCGCACGAGGTTCGCGCCCGGATCGGCCACTGCCGGTACCCCGGCTTCCGACATCAGGCCAGCATCCTGTCCCGCAATTACCGGTGCCAGCAGGGCTTTCAGTTCCGATTCAGGCGTCTTGACGTTGAGCTCGCGGATGGTGATTTCCTGCAGCGGACGCGCGAGCGGCGTGGTCTCGGCCAGCTTTTTGAGTAGCGCGCGTGCCGTCTTGGCGTGCTCGGCGACGAAGTAATCGAGTTGCGCGGTGATCTGCTGCACGCCAGCCGGAATCACGTCAGGCAGCGGGTCGGCCGCATCGCGCGAACCGAGCGTGTTAGGAATGAGATAGAGCGTACCGGCCATGGCTTACGCGAACAGCGGATAGTGTGCGTTGCGTAACATGCTGGTCAGTGCGATCAGTGGCAGGCCGACGAGCGCGGTCGGATCCGATGACTCCACGCGTTCAAGCAAGGCGATGCCCAGGCCTTCCGATTTGGCGCTGCCGGCAACGTCGTACGGGTGTTCCAGGTGCAGGTAGGCATCCAGTTCCTCATCGGAGAGGTTGCGGAAAGTCGCCAGCGTGCGGATGTCCTCGCTCTGGTGCTGCCCGGTGCGGCCGTCGTACAGACACAACGCTGAATGAAATGTGACGGTACGACCACGCATCCAGTGCAATTGCGCCAGCGCGCGGGCATGGTCGCCGGGTTTGCCGACCTGCTTGCCGTCCAGCGTGGCAACCTGATCGGAGCCAATTACCAGCGCGCCCGGATAGCCTGCCGCAACCTTCTCTGCCTTCTGCTGGGCTAGGCGCAGTGCGGTCTGGTCGGGCGATTCATCCGGGGCCGGAGTCTCGTCGATATTCGGCACCACGATCTCAAACGGCAGGCGCAGGCGTTCGAGCAATTCCCGCCGATATGGCGAGCTGGAGGCGAGAATTAGCGGCGGACGCGATGCAGAAGTCATAAGTGCTTGAAGATGCAGTGGATTTTGAGCAAAACCTTTTGACGTCAGAGGTTTTTGCCCGCTATAATCCCGCGTTTCGCGGTTTGGCCGCGCAGTGTCGCAAACCGGGCGCCGGGGCGCAAGATGTTGGACGCTGCAATGCGGTTGATCCGGTTTCGCGCACCAACAGCAACGCGTTCAGTAGGTTCGATTCGTGAATTTTCGTGCATTCGATCTTTTCGCGTTCATTCGCGCGGGTGAGCCGGCAAGCGGTACGGTCAATTTGGCCGATATGTCTCGTCTGCTGGCGGAACAAGCCGCCGATGCTCCTGCTGATGTCAACACGCAGTTCCGTTGGAAGATGCACGGCGCAGTGCGCGAAGAAGCCACTGCGGGTCAGGCGGCCCGTCAGCGTCTCTTCATTGATCTGGAAGTGGATGGCGCAGTCTGGCTGCAATGCCAGCGGTGCCTGAAAGCTTACGAGCAACCCCTGCCGGTGCGCTCGCGCCTGGAAGTGATGCGTTCGGAGGCTGAGGCCGATGCGGCCCCGCTGGACGATGACGAGGCGGATGTCATTGTGGGCTCGCGCAGCTTCGACCTGATCACGCAGATCGAGGACGAGCTGTTGCTGGCATTGCCGGTGTCGCCGCGTCATGCCGTCTGTCCGGATGAGGTGTTGCCGGAAGAGGCTGAGGCTGAAAAAAAGCCGTCGCCGTTCGCGGTGCTGGCCAACTTAAAGACCAAACATTAGGCGCGCGCGAGTCTTGCGCGCGTTGATGGCAGTACGTTTCACACGCCTACCGGAATGGCTACGCTCCGGCTCCGTGTGATGTGATAAAATCGATCAAATTGCTTAGGAGTCAGTCATGGCTGTTCAACAAAACAAGAAGTCGCCGTCCAAGCGCGGCATGCATCGTTCGCACGATTTCCTGGCGGCGGCCCCGATCGCTGTCGAGCCGACCACCGGCGAAGTGCACCTGCGTCACCACGTGAGCCCGAACGGCTACTATCGCGGCCGCAAGGTTGTGAAGACCAAGAACGACTGATGCGATTTGCCAGTTCTCTGGCAAGCGTGTTGGGTTGGTCTGAACGCACAGGTTCATGATGCAAGCAAAAAAGCGGCAAGCCAATTTGCCGCTTTTTTGTTGAGCGAAATTCGGCAATGCGTGTACGGGTTTGTGTACCATACGCGCGCCAACGGCCGGAGCCGCACGTGAAACCGCAACTCAGACTCGCATGACCATCAAGCTTGCCATCGACTGCATGGGTGGTGATCACGGCGTTGGCGTGACAATCCCAGCAGCGATCCATTTTCTCGCCGCACACGAAGACGTCGAAATGCTGCTCGTCGGGCAGCCCGATGCCATTGCAGCGCAGCTCAAGCGACTCCACGCTACCGCGAATCCTCGCGTCCACGTCGTTCCCGCCTCCGAGGTGGTGTCGATGGACGATCCGGTCGAGATTGCGCTGCGCAAGAAGAAAGATTCTTCGATGCGTGTGGCCATCAATCAGCTCAAGGAAGGCACCGCGCAAGCGTGCGTTTCTGCCGGCAATACCGGCGCGTTGATGGCCGTGTCGCGTTATGTTCTCAAGACGCTTGACGGCATCGACCGCCCTGCGATCGCTACCGCCATCCCGAACGAGAAGGGTGCCGGCACCACGGTGTTGGATCTCGGCGCCAATGCCGACTGCGAACCCGAACACCTGCTGCAATTTGCACAGATGGCCTCGGCGATGGTGTCGGTGGTCGAGCAGAAGCCGCGTCCGACGGTGGGCCTGCTCAACATCGGTGAAGAAGTCATCAAGGGCAACGAGGTCGTCAAGCAGGCGGGTGAGATGCTACGCGCCTCCGATCTCAACTTTTTCGGCAACGTTGAGGGCAACGACATCTTCAAGGGCACGACTGACATCGTCGTTTGCGACGGCTTTGTGGGCAACGTGGCGCTCAAGAGCACTGAAGGCCTCGCCAAGATGATCGGTGAGATGCTGCGCCAGGAATTCAACCGCTCGTGGTTCACCAAGCTGCTCGCCGTTGTGGCGTTGCCCGTGCTGACGCGTTTCAAACGCCGTGTAGACCATCGGCGCTACAATGGCGCCGCGCTGCTCGGCCTGCGCGGGCTCGTGATCAAGAGCCACGGCTCGGCCGATGCCTATGCGTTTGAATGGGCCATCAAACGTGCCTATGACGCCGCGGCCAACGGCGTGATCGCCCGCATTGCGCAGGCGTTCGAATCGCACCATGACGCAGCGGGCGCTGCGCCGGTCTCCACTTCCACTCCGGCCGCCGACGCTGCTTGAACGCGTCGCCTCCGAGTCAGATTTCACCCCACCGCACATGACACGTTTCGCAAGGATCATCGGTACGGGCAGCTACTTGCCGCCCAAGCGGGTTACCAATGACGAACTGGCGGCCCAACTGGCCGAGAAGGGTATCGAGACGAGCGACGAATGGATCGTCTCGCGCAGCGGCATCCGTGCCCGCCATTTCGCCGAGCCCAATGTTGCATGCAGCGACCTTGCCGTGAAGGCAGCCGAGCGCGCCATCGAAGCGGCCGGCATCGATCGCTCCGAACTCGACCTGATCCTGGTGGCGACGTCCACGCCGGATTTCGTATTTCCGAGCACTGCCTGCCTCGTGCAGCAGAAACTGGGCATCACTAATGGTTGCGCTGCGTTCGACGTGCAGGCGGTATGCTCCGGTTTCGTCTACGCGCTGGCTACGGCCGACAAGTTCATCCGCTCGGGCGCGTATCGCAACGTGCTGGTGATTGGTTCGGAAGTCTTCTCGCGCATTATCGATTTCAGCGACCGCACCACGTGCGTGCTGTTCGGCGATGGTGCCGGCGCTGTGGTGCTGCAGGCTTCCGACGAGCCGGGCATCCTGTCGACCGCATTGCACGCTGACGGCAGCCACGCAAACATTCTGTGCGTACCAGGCAACGTGGCCGCAGGCGTGGTCCAGGGCAGCGCTTTCCTGTACATGGACGGCCAGGCGGTCTTCAAGCTGGCTGTAACGGTGCTCGACAAGGTCGCACGCGAAGCGCTGGCCGCGGCAGAGCTTGATGCTTCTCAAGTCGATTGGCTGATTCCGCATCAGGCCAATATCCGCATCATGCAGGGCACGACCAAGAAGCTGGGTCTCTCGAACGAACGCCTGATCGTGACCGTCGACGAGCACGGCAACACGTCGGCCGCTTCGATTCCGCTGGCACTCGACGTTGCGGTGCGCGATGGCCGCATCCAGCGTGGTCAGCACGTGATGCTCGAAGGCGTGGGCGGCGGCTTTACCTGGGGCGCGGCACTGCTGCGCTTCTGATCGACGAATTTCCAGAACACAAATACGAGCCATGACATTCGCTTTCGTCTTTCCCGGCCAGGGTTCGCAATCGGTCGGCATGCTCAATGCATTTGCCGATCATCCGGCTGTCGCAGCTACGCTGGCTGAGGCGTCTGATGCACTGGGTCAGGACATCGGCAGGCTGATCGCCGAAGGTCCGGCTGAAGAGCTGAATCTGACCACCAACACGCAGCCCGTCATGCTGACGGCAGCCGTTGCTGTTTATCGTGCATGGCAAGCTGCTGGCGGCCCGACGCCGACCGTCGTGGCCGGCCATAGCCTGGGTGAATATTCGGCGCTGGTCGCCGCTGGCGCCATTGCATTCAAGGATGCTGTGCCGCTGGTGCGTTTCCGCGCCAGGGCGATGCAGGAAGCCGTGCCGGTCGGCGAGGGCGGCATGGCCGCAATCCTTGGACTGTCGGACGACGACGTGCGCGCTGCATGTGCCGAAGCTTCCGTCGCAGGCGTGGTCGAAGCCGTGAACTTCAATGCGCCGGCCCAGGTGGTGATTGCAGGTGCCAAGATGGCCGTCGAGAAAGCCTGCGAAATCGCCAAGGCCAAGGGCGCGAAGCGCGCGCTGCCGTTGCCCGTGTCGGCGCCGTTCCACTCGTCGTTGCTCAAGCCGGCATCGGATCGTCTGCGCGACTATCTCGCCAGCGTGACGGTCAACGCGCCGTCCATTCCCGTCATCAATAATGTGGACGTGGGCGTCGTGAGCGAGCCTGCTGCTATCAAGGAAGCGCTGGTGCGTCAGGCAGCATCGCCGGTGCGCTGGGTGGAAACGATCCAGAAGATGAAGGCCGACGGCATTACCCGCGTGGTCGAATGCGGTCCGGGTAAGGTGCTGGCCGGTCTGGTCAAGCGTATCGACGGTGACATCGTCGGCGACGCGATTTTCGATCCGGCAACGCTCGAAGCCGTGCTGGGCCAACTCAAATAATCAACTGGATTCGCAATGACCCAAGCATTGAACAATCAGGTTGCGCTCGTTACCGGCGCATCGCGCGGTATCGGTCGTGCCATCGCGCTGGAACTGGCGCGTCAGGGTGCGACGGTGGTCGGTACGGCCACGTCGGAAGCCGGTGCGCAAGCCATTACGGCTTATTTCGCTGAGGCCGGCGTGAAGGGCGCGGGTGTGGTGCTCAACGTGAATGATGCCGCGCGTTGCGAAGCCGTGATCGACGAAACCATCAAAACGCATGGTGGGCTCAACATCCTCGTCAACAATGCTGGCATCACTCAGGACAACCTTGCGATGCGCATGAAGGACGAGGAGTGGGTGTCGGTCATTGATACCAACCTCTCCGCCGTATTCCGCCTGTCGCGCGCGGTGCTGCGCCCGATGATGAAAGCACGCGGTGGCCGCATCATCAACATCACGTCGGTGGTGGGTTCGGTCGGCAACCCGGGTCAGGCCAATTACGCGGCAGCCAAGGCCGGTGTTGAAGGCATGTCTCGCGCGCTGGCCCGCGAAATCGGTAGTCGCAACATCACGGTCAACTCCATCGCGCCGGGCTTTATCGATACCGATATGACCAAGGTCCTGTCGGAAGAACAGCATACCGCGCTGAAGGCGCAGATTCCGCTGGGCCGTCTGGGTGCGCCGGAAGACATTGCCAGCGCGGTTGCCTTCCTGGCGTCACCGGCCGCGGGCTACATTACGGGCTCAACGCTGCACGTCAACGGCGGCATGTATATGGGATAAGGAAGCCGTCCCCCGGTGATTGTGTGGGGCCTTGCACACGCGCAAGTTCTTGCGGAATCGCCGAATTAACAGGCTTTTAGCATCATGTTGGGCGTATTTTTTGCACGGATTCTGACGCGGTTTTTCGCCGCGCAAACCTGCTAGAATGCGCGCACTTTTTGTCGAATACTTCCCTGGAGGGTTAAATGGACAACATCGACGCACGCGTTAAGAAGATCGTTGCTGAGCAACTCGGCGTGGCCGAAGCGGACATCAAGAACGAATCATCGTTCGTGAACGATCTGGGCGCGGATTCGCTCGATACGGTTGAGCTGGTGATGGCACTGGAAGACGAGTTCGGTATGGAAATCCCGGACGAAGAAGCCGAGAAGATCACCACGGTGCAGCAGGCTATCGACTACGCAACCGCCCACGTCAAGGCGTAAGCGTCAATCGATCTCTTGACATCGCGGGCCACAGAAAGGGCGGTTGTCCGGTTTGACCGGGTGGCGCGTTTTCTGTGGCCTTTGTCGCTGATACAGAGTTGCAGGAAAGCATAGTGAGCCGTCGTCGCGTAGTCGTAACCGGCCTGGGGCTGGTCTCTCCGGTAGGGAACTCGGTCGCCGAGGGGTGGGCCAATTTGGTCGCCGGCAAGTCCGGGATTGCCACCATCACCAAATTCGATCCGTCGAACCTGGCCGTGCATTTCGCGGGCGAGGTAAAGGGTTTCAACGCTGAGGATTACATCCCGGCGAAGGAAGCCCGCAACATGGATACATTCATCCATTACGGCATTGCTGCCGGCGTGCAAGCGCTCAAGGACAGCGGGCTGGAAGTGACCGAAGCCAATGCGGAGCGCATCGGCGTGCTGGTCGGCTCCGGTATCGGCGGTCTGCCGATGATCGAAGATACGCACCAGACCTACGTCGATCGCGGTGCGCGCCGGATTTCACCGTTCTTCGTGCCCGGCTCGATCATCAATATGATCTCCGGCCACCTGAGCATCATGTTCGGCCTGAAAGGCCCGAACCTGGCGGCCGTCACGGCTTGCACCACCGGCCTGCACAGCATTGGTCTTGCTGCGCGCCTGATTCAGGCGGGCGACGCTGACGCGATGGTTGCTGGCGGCGCTGAATCGACCGTCTCGCCGTTGGGTATTGGCGGCTTTGCCGCGGCCCGTGCGCTGTCCACACGTAATGACGACCCGGCCACAGCGTCCCGCCCCTGGGACAAAGACCGCGACGGTTTCGTGCTGGGCGAGGGTGCCGGCGTGATGGTGCTGGAAGAGTACGAGTCGGCCAAAGCACGCGATGCCACGATCTACGCGGAAGTGGCAGGCTTCGGCATGAGCGGCGACGCGTTCCATATGACCGCGCCGAACATGGATGGGCCGCGCCGCTGCATGCTCAACGCACTACGCGATGCCGGCATGAACGCAGATCAGGTCCAGTACCTGAACGCGCACGGTACGTCCACGCCGCTGGGTGACAAGAACGAATCCGAAGCCATCAAGGCGGCTTTTGGTGATCACGCCGGCAAGGTTGTCGTGAACTCCACGAAGTCCATGACCGGCCACTTGTTGGGTGGCGCGGGCGGTCTGGAATCGGTGTTTACGGTGCTGGCACTGCATAATCAGGTGTCGCCGCCGACCATCAACATCTTCAATCAGGATCCCGAGTGTGATCTCGATTACTGCGCCAACACCGCGCGTGACATGAAGATCGACGTTGCCGTGAAGAACAACTTCGGCTTCGGCGGGACCAACGGCACGCTGGTCTTCAAGCGCCCGTGAGGCAAGGCGGCACGTAGCCTCACGGCGCGTGCCGCTTCGTTTCTGTCTTGATTGTTCAGCGCATCGTTTTCCCCGCGCCGTATCGACGGTTGTGCGCGATGGGTCGATTCGGTATGGCAGGCCTCATTTGCCTCGTCTTGTGCTGGGCGATCAAGACGTGGGGTACCGTGTTGCCATTGATCACCTGGGCCTTCATCGGCGGGCTGGCTATTGCTGCCTGTCTTCCGTTGATGGTGAACCCTTCGCCGCTCACGATGGAACTGATGTGGCGCGCCCGTCTCAAAGAAAGCGGGGAACCGGGCCAGCCCGGATGGCAGGTCCGATTGAAAACGCCAGAAGCAGTCCGAAATGCGCGTCTGTTATGGTCATGGCCGCTCGGTGAGCGTGTCTTGGTCCTTGGGGTTGCGCGCCACGGGTGGTGTCCGCAGATTTTTGTGCTGATGCCGCCATGGTTTGCCGCCGGGACGCTCCGTCGTATGCGAAGTGTGTTGCGCCTGGGGCCGCCGCCGGTGGTTTCTCGGGTGTCCGGTGTGTCGTAGGTAAAATACAACGTTTCCAAGTCACAAAAATTCAAGGCGATACACTGCAGGTGAAGAATCCGTGAGTGAACGCGAAGCCGACCAGGTCCTCGTCGAGCGCGTCCAGCAAGGCGACAAGCGAGCGTTTGAGCTGCTGGTGGTCAAGTACCACCGCAAGATCATTCGGCTCGTCTCGCGTCTGATCCGTGACCCGGCCGAAGTCGAGGATGTGGCACAGGATGCCTTTATCAAGGCCTACCGTGCATTACCCCAGTTTCGGGGCGAGTCCGCGTTCTATACGTGGCTGTATCGCATCGCCGTCAACACGGCCAAGAATTACTTGGCGACTCAGGGCCGGCGCCCGGAATCGTCCAGCGACATCGACACCGAAGAGGCTGAAACTTTTGCCGACGGCGAGCTACTAAGGGATATCAATACGCCGGACTCAATGCTGCACACCAAGCAGGTGGCCGAAACGGTCAACCGCGCAATGGAAGCGCTGCCCGAAGAATTGCGTACCGCAATCACCCTTCGGGAGATCGAGGGTCTGAGCTATGAGGAAATCGCCGAAGCGATGGAATGCCCGATCGGCACGGTCCGGTCCCGCATCTTCCGGGCCCGCGAGGCGATTGCCGAGAAATTGCGCCCGCTGCTGGGAACAGTGGAGGGCAAACGGTGGTAGCCAGCCGATACGACAAGCCGGCGGCCGCAAACGGCTGCAAACGGTGAAACCTCGGGAAGTCTTCTCTCGGATCGTTGATTGGACGTTGGAGTTTTTGGGGTCGGGAAATGGGTCAGGCTCAATTGCAATCGGCAGAAGCGGAGTTCGCACAACGCATCTCTGCCTTGATGGACGGTGAAGTTGCTGCGCACGAAGTGTCGTCTGCCGTTGAACTCGCCAAGGATGGTGAGGGCGCAGCGCATTGGCGCGAATATCAACTGATCGGCGATGTGCTCCGATCGGAAGATCTGCTGAACACGCGTTCCTCGGAGGATTTCCTCAACCGGTTTTCGGCCAAGCTCGATACCGAACCGCACCTGCTGGTGCCGGCTGTAGCGCAGCGCACGAAAACCGAAGAGAGGCACCGCTTCCTGGTCAGCCCCGCTTGGGTCCGCCGGATCATGCCTACGACCGCTGTGGCAGCGGCGGTGGCGGCCGTTAGCTGGGTCGTCGTGCCGCAATTGCGCGGTCCTGTCGATGGTGCCGATGGATCCCCCGCGCTGGTTGCCAAGGCGACGCAAGGTGCTGGCGCACAAGCGCTGACAGTGGCGGCGGCCGACAATACGCCGATGATCCGCGATGTGCGTCTAGATGAATACCTGAGCGCCCATCGTCAGTCGGCGACCAATGGTATGGTGGTTCCGTATCTGCGTGCAGTGGCCAATGGGGTGGCGAACACCCAGGACTCCAATCAGGAATAATGCGGGCATCCATGTCGAAGGTGTGGCACCCCGTTGCCGGGGCAGGCGCCCGCAAGCTGCAGGCCGTTCGCCGGTCGGTTTTTCTTCTTCTGTGTGTCTCGGCGCTGGCGACGGCCGCTCAGCCGCAACCCGATCCCATGCCGCGCAAGGACGCGGCCTCCTGGCTGGTCAAAATCCATCGCGCGGCGCTCAAGCAGAACTATGTCGGCACGCTTACATACCAGCGTGGTACCGGCATGCATTCCACCCGAATCCAGCATTACGCTGATCTCTTCAACAACGAGTACGAGCGTGTCGAGGCGCTGGACGGCAAACAGCGCGAGATGCTGCGCCAGAATGACGTCGTCCGGAACCTGATTTACGACGTCAAACTTGTTGTGACGGAAAAGCAGGAGCACAAGGACAGCTTCCCTGCGCTGCTCGCCACGACCAACGGTGATGTGCTCGATCAGTACGACATGCGCCACCTGCCGGCCGAGCGCGTCGCGGGCATGGATTGCGAAGTGTTTCAGCTCGATCCGAAAGATGGCTTCCGTTATGCCTACCGTATTTGGGCCGAACGCAATAGCGGCCTGCTGATGCGCGCGCAGACCATCGGCGAGGACGGCAAGGTGCTGGAGCAGGTCGCCTTCTCGCAAGTTGAGCTCGGCGTGCCGTCGGAAAAGCAGAAGATCGTCGCCGCGCTCAAAAATCTGAGCGGCTGGAACCAGTACGAGATCGTCACGCAGCCAACCAATCTGGCCGAGCAAGGCTGGACGATCGGCAGCCCCGTCAAGGGTTTCCAGAAGATCCGCGAAGTGCGCCGTCCGCTGGGCGACATTGCGCCGGCTGGCAAGCATGGGTCCGGCTTCGAAGTGCAGCAGATCGTGTTTAGCGACGGGCTGGCGGGGCTGTCGCTATTCATTGAACCGGTGTCGGAAAAGCGCACGCGGCGCGAAGGCTTCATTTCGCAGGGCGCCACGCATGTGATGGTGCGCCGTATTGCCGATTTCTGGCTGACGGTGGTGGGCGAAGTTCCCTTTGCTACCATCAAGCAGTTTGGCGCGGCAGTCGACTACAGGCCGGTGTCCGCGGGCGCGAGTAACGCGACCAGCAAGCCGGCCAGTGCGCCGCAGTAGCTGCAGCCGGCATCTGTTTTGGCTGCGCGGCATGGCCGCGTAGCGCCATTTCTTTATCTGCCTTTGTTTCGGGGAGCCTTCATGCGTACCGCTCGATCCGTTCACGCCTTGCGTCTGCTGTGCGTTGCTGCCGCTATGGCTGTAGGGGGCGTGCTGGCGCCGGCTCACGCGCAGAACGCCACGGGTAGCGTGGCCACGGGCACGTACGGCTTGCCCGACTTTGCCGATCTGGTCGAGAAGGTGAGCCCTGCTGTCGTCAACATCCGCACGACGGAGAAGGTCCGCATGCAGCAGGGTGGGCCGAGCGATGACGATATGGCGGAATTCTTTCGCCGCTTTTTTGGTGTGCCGATGCCGGGTGTGCCTGGTCAGGGGCAAGGCCAGAAGCGCCGCAACCCGCCGCCGCACTCGGAAGAAGAGCAGAGCCGCGGCGTCGGTTCAGGCTTTATCATCTCGGGCGACGGTTACATTCTGACCAATGCGCACGTGGTTGAGGGTGCGGAAACCATCTACGTTACGCTGATCGACAAGCGCGAATACAAGGCCAAGCTGATCGGTCTCGACAAACGTACCGACGTAGCGCTCGTCAAGGTGGAGGCTACGGGTCTGCCGAGCCTGAAGCTGGGGGATTCCGACAAGGTGCGCGTGGGCGAGTGGGTGCTTGCGATCGGTTCGCCATTCGGGCTGGACAACACCGTTACGGCGGGCATCGTCTCGGCCAAGGGGCGCGATACGGGCGACTACCTGCCCTTCATCCAGTCCGACGTGGCCGTAAACCCAGGCAATTCGGGCGGCCCGCTGATCAACCTGCGCGGCGAGGTGATCGGCATCAATAACCAGATATACAGCCAGAGCGGCGGCTACATGGGCATTTCGTTCTCGATCCCGATCGACGAAGCGATGCGCGTGGCCGAACAGTTGAAGACGACGGGGCGCGTGACGCGTGGCCGCATCGGTGTGGCAATCGACAATGTGCCGAAGGACGCTGCGGAATCGCTGGGCCTGGGCCGCGCGCGCGGTGCTTACGTCGGCAATGTCGAATCGGGTGGTCCGGCCGACAAGGCGGGCATCGAGGCCGGTGATATCGTCCTGAAGTACAACGGCCGCGATGTCGAGAAGGCGGGCGATCTGCAGCGCCAGGTCGGTGAGACCAAGCCGGGCACGCGCGCGACCGTGCAAGTCTGGCGCAAGGGCGCCACGCGCGATCTGACTGTGACGGTGGCTGAGTTGCAGGCCGATACGAAGACGGCGCAGCGTAACAAGGGCGCGCAGCCAGACAACAGCCAGCAGGGGGCAGGCAAGCCGAATGCGCTGGGGTTGGTGGTGGCGGATTTGTCCGACGGCGCGCGTCGTGAGTTCAAAACCAAGAGTGGTGTCGAGGTGCAGGTGTCCGAAGGGCCAGCGGCACGCGTTGGCATTCGATCTGGCGACCTGATCCTGCGCGTGGGTGATACCGATGTCATCAATGCCAAGCAGTTCAACGATGTGGTTTCCAGGCTCGACAAGAACCGCATGGTTGCGGTGTTTGTACGCCGGGGCGATGCCACGCAGGTGGTGACGCTCCGTCCGAGCACCGCGCGCTGAGCCACAGGTTACCGTGATCGAACTGACGCTTTACGGACGCACGTACTGCCACTTGTGCGATGACATGAAGAGCGCGCTGGAGCCATTACGGCGCGGTTTTTCTTTTGTGCTCCACGAAGTGGACGTCGACAGTGATCCGGCGCTGGAAGATCGTTTTGGCGAGCTGGTGCCGGTGCTGATGACCGGCGCGCCGCAAACGTATCCTGAAGACGCGCGCGAGCTGTGCCATTACTTCGTAGATGTACCTGCCGTAGAGGCGTGGCTCGCAGCGCAAAGAGCGCGCCGCTGACACAACGCCGCCGCCGCAAAAAGAGGGGCGGGTGGGCTCTTGAAATCCGGTAAAATCGCCTGTTAGCGCCGATTTTTGCACTGCACGATTTTTTGTGCTGCGACCTCGGCTTGAAACCCAATATCTCCTGCTGGCGCCGCAACGCGCGCTGGCCATGCCGGATCGCCTCGCGCTCCCGGCAGACGCGCCTGGGATGGGCGCATTTCGACGCATTCGATGGACAATATCCGCAATTTCTCGATCATCGCCCACATCGACCACGGCAAATCGACGCTGGCCGATCGCATCATCCAGTTGTGTGGCGGCCTTTCCGACCGCGAGATGGAAGCCCAGGTGCTGGACTCGATGGACATCGAGAAGGAGCGTGGCATCACCATCAAGGCGCAGACCGCCGCGCTGTCCTACAAGGCACGGGACGGCAAGGTCTACAACCTCAACCTGATCGACACCCCGGGACACGTCGACTTCAGCTACGAAGTCAGCCGCTCGCTGTCTGCCTGTGAGGGCGCTCTATTGGTAGTCGATGCCTCTCAAGGTGTAGAAGCGCAGACCGTCGCCAACTGCTACACCGCCATCGAGCTGGGCGTGGAAGTGGTGCCGGTGCTCAATAAGATTGATCTGCCCGCGGCCGACCCGGACAACGCGATCCAGGAAATCGAAGACGTGATCGGCATCGACGCGACCGACGCGACGCGCTGTTCGGCCAAGACGGGTGTGGGTGTCGCTGACGTGCTCGAAGCGCTGATTGCCAAGGTGCCGGCGCCCAAGGGTGATCCGGCTGCGCCGCTGCAGGCGCTGATCATCGACTCATGGTTCGACAACTACGTCGGCGTGGTGATGCTGGTGCGCGTGGTGAACGGCACGCTGCGCGCCAAGGACAAGGTCCTGCTGATGGCAACCGGTGCGCAGCACCTGGTGGAGCAGGTGGGCGTGTTTTCGCCGAAGTCGGTGCCGCGAGAGTCGCTGTCGGCGGGGCAAGTGGGTTTCGTTATCGCAGGCATCAAGGAACTGAAGGCAGCGAAGGTGGGCGACACGATCACCCACGTGGCGCCGCGCAAGGCCGAGGCGCCGCTGCCGGGCTTCAAGGAAGTCAAGCCGCAGGTGTTTGCCGGCCTGTATCCGGTGGAAGCCAACCAGTATGAAGCGCTGCGTGAATCGCTGGAGAAGCTCAAGCTGAACGATGCGTCGTTGCAGTACGAGCCGGAAGTGTCGCAGGCGCTGGGTTTTGGCTTCCGCTGCGGCTTTCTGGGCCTGCTGCACATGGAGATCGTGCAGGAGCGTCTGGAGCGGGAATTCGACATGGACCTGATCACCACCGCGCCGACGGTGGTCTATCAGGTGCAGCAGCGCGACGGCACCATGATCCAGGTGGAAAACCCCGCCAAGATGCCGGCAGACCCAAGCAAGATCGAGGCGATCCTGGAGCCCATCGTTACGGTCAACCTCTACATGCCGCAGGAATACGTGGGCGCTGTGATCACGCTGTGCGAACAGAAGCGTGGCTCGCAGATCAACATGAGCTACCACGGTCGCCAGGTTCAGCTCACGTACGAAATCCCGATGGGCGAGATCGTGCTGGACTTCTTCGATCGGCTGAAGTCCGTCTCGCGCGGTTATGCGTCAATGGACTACGAGTTCAAGGAATACCGCGTGTCGGACGTGGTCAAGGTCGACATCCTGATCAACGGTGACAAAGTCGACGCGCTGTCCATCATCGTTCACCGCTCCAACAGCACGTACCGTGGCCGCGAAGTGGCCGCCAAGATGCGCGAGATCATCCCGCGCCAGATGTACGACGTGGCTATCCAGGCCGCCATCGGCGCCAACGTGATCGCGCGTGAGAACGTCAAGGCGCTGCGCAAGAACGTGCTGGCCAAGTGCTACGGCGGCGATATCTCGCGCAAGAAGAAGCTCCTCGAGAAGCAGAAAGAGGGCAAGAAGCGCATGAAGCAGGTCGGTACCGTTGAAATTCCGCAGGAGGCATTCCTCGCCATCCTGCGCGTCGAAGAAAAATAATCCAGACATCGCTCGGACGATCTCTCACCTATGAACTTCGCCCTGATTCTGTTTGTTCTCGTCATCCTTACCGGCATTGCGTGGGTGGCTGACAAGCTCGTGTTCCAGCGCCAGCGCCAAGCCGCCGCCGCATCAGCACTGGCTGAGTTCGATGCGCGCGCGCAGGTGCAAGCGCAGTACGGTGGTGGTGGCGACATCGGCGCGGCGCGTCTGCAACTGGCCGAAGACAAGCTGCGCCAGCCGTGGTGGCTGGAATACACCGCAAGTTTCTTCCCGGTGATCGCCGCAGTGTTCCTGCTGCGCTCGTTTGTGATCGAGCCGTTCAAAATTCCGTCAGGCTCGATGATCCCGACGCTGCAGATCGGGGACTTTATCCTCGTCAACAAGTACACGTACGGCATTCGCTTGCCGATCGTGAACAAGAAGGTCGTCGAGCTGAACCAGCCGCAGCGCGGTGACGTGATGGTCTTCCGTTACCCGAAAGACGAGTCGATGGATTACATCAAGCGCGTGATCGGTGTGCCGGGTGACGTGGTGAAGTACGACAACAAGCGCTTGACAGTGAATGGCCAGCCGGCCACGTACGCGCCGCGAGCCGATTATCTTGATGGCGAGCGACTGACGTACTCGAAGCAGTACCAGGAAACGCTCGGCACCGTTACGCACAACATCCTGAACGACGCCGATCGCCCCGCCTATGTCTCTGGTCCGGATGATTTTCCGTTCCGTGAGAACTGCACTTACAATCAGACCGGCTTCACCTGCAAGGTACCTGCAGGTCACTATTTTATGATGGGCGATAATCGCGACAACAGCGCGGACTCCCGTTACTGGGGCTTCGTGCCGGACAAGAACATCGTCGGCAAAGCGTTTTTCATCTGGATGAACCTGGGTGATCTGAAGCGGATCGGTGCTTTCCACTGATCTCATAAGTGGCGCAGGAATCTCTTATTAAAACTCGGCAATTGCACAACGGGGGAAATGCAATGCGGATTCGTCAGGCTGGTCTGAAACGCCCGTCGCGCGGGATTACGATGTTCGGCATCCTGATCGGCATCATCGTGCTGATTACGTTTGTGCTTCCGGCCATCCGGTCCGTACCGAGTCTGATGGAATACCAAGCCATCACGCGCGCCGTGAAGCAGGCGCGCGAGCGTGCGAGCACGCGTGAAGAGATCGCTAATGCTTTCGATAGGCAAGCCGCGATTGACGACATCACGTCGATCAAGGGTGAGGATCTGGAAGTCTTGGATGGCGGCGGCTCGATTCAAGCCGTACGCTTCTCGTACAAGCGCGAGATTCCGTTGTATGGCCCCATCGGTTTGGTGATCACCTATTCGGGGACCCAGCGTTGAAATGAGTCTGGATGCATTGCAGCAACGTCTTGGCTACCGCTTCAGCAAACCGGAGTTGCTGCAGCAGGCGCTCACCCATCGCAGCCACAGCGCGATGCATAACGAGCGCCTGGAATTTCTTGGCGATTCAATCCTGAATTGCGCCGTCGCCGACATGCTTTATGGCATGTTCGGCAAGTTGGACGAAGGCGATCTCTCGCGCGTGCGGGCCAATTTGGTCAAGCAACAAGCGCTGTACGAGATTGCGCAGATGCTGCAATTGCCCGATGCGCTGCGTCTGGGCGAGGGTGAATTGAAGAGCGGCGGTTTCCGTCGCCCGTCCATTCTGGCTGATGCGCTGGAAGCTATCTTCGGAGCGGTGTTCCTCGATGGTGGTTTCGACGCCGCCCGCACGCTGATCCGCAAACTGTACATCCCGATTCTGGAGCAGGTCGACCCGCGCACGCTGGGCAAGGATGCCAAGACGCTGCTGCAGGAGTACCTCCAAGGTCACAAGATTGCGCTTCCGCTGTACACGGTGGTTGCCACCCACGGCGCAGCGCATAATCAGCAATTCGAGGTCGAGTGCACGATCCCGAAGCTGGAGATTCGTGTCTCTGGCAACGGGGCCTCGCGGCGCGCGGCTGAACAATCGGCGGCCAAGCTGGCTTTGGACGAGGCGCATCGCTTGGTGCCACAACTCGTCAAGCGCAGCCGCGCCGAGCGTACCGGCAAGACGCGCAAGCAAGCCACGCCGCCCGATCCGCAGTTGTCTCTCAGGTTGAAGGAATAATCAGGTAAATGAGCGACACCCCATTGCAACCTCCGCAGCCGGAATCCGGCGTGCAGGAGGGGTTCCGCTGCGGCATGGTCGCCATTGTTGGGCGGCCGAACGTCGGCAAATCCACGCTGATGAACGCCCTGGTGGGCCAGAAAGTCAGCATCACGTCGCGCAAGGCGCAGACCACGCGACACCGCATCACTGGCATCCAGACGACGGATGACGCGCAGTTCGTCTTCGTCGATACACCTGGCTTTCAGACACGTCACGCTACGGCACTGAACCGCTCGCTGAACCGCGCTGTCACCTCCACGCTCACGTCGGTGGACGCCGTGCTGTTCGTGGTCGAAGCTGGCCGCTATGGCCCCGACGACGAGAAGGTGCTGTCGCTGCTGCCGCGCGAGACGCCCGTGATCCTGATCGTCAACAAGGTCGACCGGCTTGACGCGTATACACGCGCAGAGATGGTCGCTGTGTTCCTGCAGGATATGGCGCAGGTGTTTCCGTTTGCCGAAATTGTGCCGATGTCGGCGAAGAATCGCGACGACATCCTGCGCCTGCTCGGCATCGTGCGTCCGTATCTGCCCGAAGGCGAGCCGATGTACGACCCCGAAGCGCTGACGGATCGCAGCGAGCGCTTTCTGGCCGCCGAGATCGTCCGCGAGAAGGTCTTCCGCTGGACCGGCGACGAGCTGCCGTATTCCAGCACTGTCATCGTCGACAAGTTTGAAACTGAAGGCCGCCTGCGCCGGGTGTTCGTGACCATCCTGGTTGATCGCGATGCGCACAAAGCGATGATCATTGGCGCGAAGGGCGCCAAGCTCAAGCAGATCTCCACCGAAGCCCGCATGGACATGGAAAAACTGTTCGACGGCAAGGTGTATCTGGAGGTCTGGATCAAGGTCAAGAGCGGCTGGGCCGACAACGAAGCCGGCCTGCGCGCCTACGGCTACGAGTAATCACTCAGCCGCGCCACTCCACACACGCTCGATGGCGGGACGATCCGATCCGATTCCGGACGAAGCCGCGGAATGGCTGGCCGAAGAAGGCGTTGCCGGCGCCGCGCCGCGCAGGAGCTTTCCCGCCGGGCGCTCCGAAACGCGCGTCTCAGCGCAGCCGGCATTCGTCCTGCACAGCTACCCATACCGCGAAACCAGCCTCATCATCGACGTCTTCACGCCGGATTACGGCCGCATGGCGCTGGTCGCAAAAGGCGCCAAGCGGCCGCATTCGGCACTGCGTGCTGTGCTGCAGACGTTTCAACCATTGTCGTTGTCATGGAGCGGGCGCGGTGATGTGCGCACGCTGACCCGCGCGGAGTGGGTCGGCGGCATGCTGCCGTTGGGCGGAGAAGGGCTGCTGTCCGGTTTTTACCTGAACGAACTGCTCGTCAAGTTCGTCGCTCGCGAAGACGGCCACCCGGTGCTGTTCGCGCATTACGTCGAAACACTCAACAAGCTTGCCCATGGAGAACCCGCAGCCTTCACGCTGCGCGCGTTCGAACGTGTGCTGCTGCGCGAGACGGGCTTTGCCGCACAGCTCGACCGCTGCATCGACGGCGAACCCGTGCAGGCCGACGCCGAATACGTCTATCACCCCGAACGCGGCATCCGGCGCACGCTGCCGAGCGATCCGTCGTCGTGGCCTGTTCTGCGCGGCCAGACCCTGATCGACATGGAGCGCGACGATTACGCCTCACGCCCGACAACCGCCCAGCAGAGCCGCAGCCTGATGCGTTTCCTGCTGCATTATCATTTGCATGGCACGCCGCTTTCGACGCGCCAGATCCTGATCGACTTGCAGAAACTATGATCTTTCATGCCTCGCCGGGAATCATCGACCTGGGTATCAACATCGACCACGTCGCCACGCTGCGCAATGCGCGCGGCACCACCTACCCGGATCCGATCGCTGCGGCGCTGCTGGCTGAGGAAGCTGGCGCCGATCTCATCACGTTGCACCTGCGCGAGGACCGCCGTCACATCAAGGACGCCGATGTGCGTGCGCTGCGCCCGCAACTGCGCACGCGTATGAACCTGGAGTGCGCCGTCACGCAGGAGATGCTCGACATCGCGTGCGACATCGGCCCACAGGACGTCTGCCTCGTGCCCGAGCGCCGTCAGGAGGTGACCACCGAAGGCGGCCTGGATGTGGTGGGTGGCTTTGCCAAGGTGCAAGCCGCGTGCAAGCAACTGGCCGATGCGGGTATCCGCGTGTCGCTGTTCATCGATCCGGATGCCGCGCAGATCGAGGCCGCCGCTGCTGCCGGTGCGCCGGTCATAGAACTGCACACGGGCCGCTATGCCGAAGCCACCGACGATGCCGAGTTGCGGGCCGAACTCGTCCGCATCGAAACGGCCGTGGAGGAAGGTATTCGGTGGGGCGTGCGCGTCAACGCCGGCCACGGTTTGCACTACACGAACGTGCAACCGGTCGCGGCCATCGCCGGCATTCATGAACTCAATATCGGCCACGCCGTCGTTGCGCACGCTGTGTTTGCCGGTTGGCAGAACGCAGTGCGCGAGATGAAGGCGATCATGGTGGCGGCGCGGTTGTCGTCGACGACACCGGCCGCCGCACACCCGGGCGTGCCTGTATGAGCGGGCATGCCGCAGCCACCTCGGTATCCGGCGCCATTTACGGCATCGGTACCGACATTATCCAGATCGAGCGCGTCGAAGGCGTGATGCAGCGGACTAACGGCCGATTTGCCGAAAAGGTGCTTGGGGCCGACGAGTTGCGTGTCTATCATGCCCGCAAGGCGCGCTCTGAGCGGCGAGGTCTGGCGTTCCTCGCCACACGTTTCGCAGCCAAAGAGGCGGTGTCCAAGGCCATCGGCCTGGGCATGCGCTGGCCGATGACGTGGCGAGCGGTGCAGACGCTTAATCTCCCCTCCGGTCAGCCGGTGGTGCGCTACAGCGGTGAACTGGCCGACTGGATTGCGCAGCACGGCCTTTATATCCAGATCAGCGTGACAGACGAGCGCGACTACGCAGTCGCCTTCGCAGTCGCCGAGTTGCAAACGAAACCCTCCGCATGACTCAAATCAAGAAGCAGAAACACCCCGGTCCGATCGTTCTGGATGTCGCTGGCCTCGAACTCGGGCTCGACGACGTCCGCCGTATCGCCAACCCACTGACGGGCGGCGTGATCCTGTTTGCGCGCAACTTTGAATCGCGCGCGCAAATGATGGCGCTCACGCAAGCCATCCGTGCGATTCGTGACGACGTCCTGATTTGTATCGATCACGAAGGTGGCCGCGTGCAGCGGGCCAAGACCGACGGTTTTACGCATCTGCCCGCGATGGGCGCGCTGGGCAAGCTGTGGGATGCCGACGTACTGGCTGCCACGCGTGCGGCCACCGCTTGCGGCTACGTGCTGGCCGCTGAGCTGCGCGCATGCGATATCGACCTCAGCTTCACACCCGTGCTAGATCTCGACTACGGCACCAGCAGCGTAATCGGCGATCGCGCTTTCCACCGCGACCCGCGCGTGGTGACAATGCTCGCCAACCACCTGACGCTCGGCTTGCGCCTTGCCGGCATGTCCAACTGCGGTAAGCATTTTCCCGGTCACGGCTACGTCCAGGCTGATTCGCACATCGCTGTGCCGGTGGACGAGCGCCCGCTGGAGGCTATCCTGGCTGACGACGCGCAGCCCTACGGCTGGATGGGCATCGGCCTGCAATCGGTGATGCCGGCGCACGTTATCTATCCGGCGGTCGATCCGAATCCGGCGGGTTTCTCGCGCTTCTGGCTGCAGGACATGCTGCGCGCGCATTTCAACTTTGACGGCGTGATCTTTAGCGATGACCTGAGCATGGAAGGTGCGAGCGTTGCCGGCACGGTCGTCGATGGTGCACGCGCAGCGCTTAGGGCCGGCTGCGACATGGTGCTGATCTGCAATGCGCCGGAAAAGGCCGACCAGTTGCTCGGCGAGCTGGATGTGCCGATGGGCAAGGCATCGCAGCGGCGCGTGCGGCGGCTGTTTGGCGGCCGGGCCGTGAAGGACTGGGCGAAGCTGCAGCAGCAATCGGCCTACAGGCAGGCACTGCGTACGTTGCGCGAGGCGAAGCTCATCGCGTAGCCCGAAAATGCAAGAAAGCACGATCGCAAAAGAAAAGGCTCCCGAGGGAGCCTTTCTTCTTGCTGCGGCGCCAGCTTACTTGGCGCGGCTACGGTACTCGTCGGTACGCGTGTCGATTTCGATCTTGTCGCCTTGGTTGCAGAACAGCGGCACTTGGATCACGAAATCCTTGTTGTCGTTGATCTGAGCAGGCTTCAGGACCTTGCCCGACGTATCGCCCTTGACGCCCGGTTCGGTGTAGACGATTTCGCGGACAACCGTGGTCGGCAGTTCCACCGAGATGGCGTTCTCGTTGTAGAACGTCACTTCCACCTTCATGCCGTCTTGCAGATAGTTCAGTGCGTTGCCCATGGCGGCGGGCTCGACGTTGTATTGCTCGTAGCTGACCGGATCCATGAACACGTACATCGTGCCGTCGAAGTAGGAGAAATCGGCTTCCTTCTTGTCCAGGATGACTTGGTCCATCTTGTCGTCGGCGTTGAACACCGACTCGCCGCCTGCGCCCGTCAGCAGGTTCTTGTACTTCATCTTGACGACGGCGCCCGAGCGGCCCGAGCGGCTGTACTCAGTCTTGAGCACAACCTGCGCTTGGTCACCGATCATGAACACGTTGCCAGCGCGGAGTTCTTGCGCGATTTTCAAAGCCATTTCACATTTCCTGAGAATAAGAGGGTTCGATGCGCGCCAAGCAACGAAGCACCGCGCGATACCCTCGGGTCGCACGAACCAGGTCAGAGCCGGGGCCGCATACAGATCAGCCCGCTATTTTACCTGTTTTTCGCAAAATGCCACCAAATTCGCGGCGAGATCACCCAGTTGCATCAAGCTTTGCTCCCACGTGACGGCTCGCGTGCGCAAGCGGGGGGCAATGGCCGCAAATTCGGCCCAGTTGAGTGACGCTGGGGAACCATTCCAGGCGTGCCAGAAGGCCGTGAGTGCATTGGCGTCGCCCTTTGCCAGCGCGGGCGTATAGCGGGCGAGGAAGGCATCCAGCTTGGTGAGGTGCACGTCGTCGCTTTGCGGGTAGATGTGCCAGACAAATGGCTTCTGCGCCCATTGGGCGCGCACGAAGGAGTCTTCCCCGCGGACGAAATTGATCTCGCACGCCCACAGGAGTGGATCGTAGTGCTCTTGGGGGACGAACGGCACAACCGCGACAGTCAGGTTGCCGCGCGTCCAGCGGACGCCGGTTTTGGCAGTGCCGGCTTCGCCCAGCAATTCGGCGATTTGCATAGCCGCCAAGCCCTCGGGCACTAGGCAGATGACCGGCTGGGGGCACGCTTCCCATTGAGCGACCAGTGTGGGCAACGCTGGATTGGCATAAGCGAATAGGCTCACGCGCAACGCATCGGGCTTCTCGCGCATCAAGTCGTCCACCCCAAGGCGGTGCCACAACGCCTGATGGGCCGCTGGGCTGGCCTCGAATGTTGCGCGCTGCGCGCCAAGGTGCGATTCGCGCAGCACGCCGCCCGTGTTGCGTGCAAAACCGGGGAAGAAGAAGTATTTCACCAGCGGCAGGCGAGGATGTGGCGATTGCATCGCGTGGTGTTCTGCTACCCAGTTTTCTGCGCTCAGGTATTCCAGGTTGATCCAGACTGGCGCCGCGCCGTGAGATGACTGCTCGGCCATGTGTTGCAGCATCGGTTCAGGGGTGGGGCAGGCGAAAGCCCCGATCACGACGTCGTGCGGTGCCGGATGTGCATCTGCGGCAAGCAGCGCGGCCATCTGCGCGTCGTCGCCCCACTGCCGGATATCAACACCTGACACGCGTTGCGCCTCGGCTCGCGCATCGACGGCGGGGCAGATTCTTTCGAATGAGCGGAGATCGTCAACCCACAGGCGGGCCGTGTGGCCGTGTTCCTGCACAAGCTGACGAGCCAGGCGCCAGCACACGCCGATATCGCCGTAGTTGTCGACGACGCGGCAGAAGATATCCCAGGACGTGATGGTGCGCATGCAGGAAGGCGAGTCGGGCAACGAAGACGATGGGGCGACATTGTAGTCGGCCGCTTGTTCTACACTGACGGCCTCTGATCCAGCGAACGCCATGTCGTCCGACCCCACGCAACCCGATACCCCTCAGGCGCCAGAGAGCGTCGAGCCGAACGCACCTGAGTTCGATGCGAAAGCGCATATCGCGCGTCTGCCGAACCTGCCCGGGGTGTACCGCTACTTCGATGTGCAGGGCAACGTGCTCTATGTGGGCAAGGCGCGTGACCTGAAGAAGCGCGTTTCCAGCTACTTCAACAAGACGCTGCTCTCGCCGCGCATTGCGATGATGGTGGCGAAGATCGCGCGCATCGACACCACCGTCGTGCGCAGCGAGGCCGAGGCGCTACTGCTCGAGAACAACCTCATCAAGGCGCTGGCGCCGCGCTACAACATCCTGTTTCGCGACGACAAATCGTATCCGTATCTCAAGCTCACGCAGCACGCGTATCCGCGCATGGCGTACTACCGTGGCGCGACGGATCGCAAGCACCAGTACTTTGGCCCGTTCCCGAGCGCGCATGCGGTGCGTGAGAGCATGCAGATTCTGCAAAAGGTGTTCCAGCTCCGCACGTGCGAGGACACCGTGTTCAATAACCGCACACGTCCGTGCCTGCTGCATCAGATCCATCGCTGCAGCGGCCCATGTGTGCAGGCGATCAGCTCTGAGGATTACGCGCGCGACGTCGCCAACGCTGCCGGCTTCCTGCAAGGCCGTCAGGACGAAGTCATGCAGACGCTGCAGGACAAGATGCAGCGTTACTCCGAGGCGCTGGCGTTTGAACAGGCCGCCATCGTGCGCGACCAGATCGGCGCGCTGTCGACGGTGCTCAAGCAGCAGTCCGTGGAAGAAGTCGGCGCCGCCAGCGACATCGACATCCTGGCCGTGGCCATCAAGGGCGGCCACGCGTGCGTGAATCTTGCGATGGTGCGCGGCGGACGGCATCTGGGCGACAAGGCCTACTTTCCGACGCACGTGGAAGAAGGCGCAGCCATCGTCGGCGTGGATGTGGAGGCTGATGGCGAAGTTGCTTCGGAAACGGCGCGCGACGCTGAACGCATGGCCAGCGACATCCTCGAGGCCTTTGTCGCCCAGCACTATCTCGACCAGTTTGTGCCGCCGGTGCTGGTGGTCAGTCACCCGATCCACGCGACTGAGTTGATTGATGCACTGGCCGAGCAGGCTGGGCGTCGCGTGTCGGTCGTGCGCCAGCCGCAGAGCGGGCGCCGCGCGTGGTTGGAGATGGCGGAGAAGGGCGCGGAGCTCTCGCTGATGCGCCGGCTTTCTGAGCAAGGCAGCCAGCAGGCTCGCACGCTGGCGCTGGCCGAGACCATCGGCATCGATCTTGAAGACCTCGCCGCCCTGCGTATCGAGTGCTTTGACGTCAGCCACACCGCTGGCGAGGCCACGCAGGCCTCGTGCGTGGTCTTCCACAGCCACGCCATGCAGAACGGTGAATACCGCCGCTACAACATCCAGGACATCACCCCGGGCGACGACTACGCGGCCATGCGCCAGGTGCTCACGCGCCGCTACCAGAAGATCGTCGAGCAGGCTGGCGAAGACGCGCCCAACATGCCCACCATCGTGCTGATCGACGGCGGCAAGGGGCAGGTGGAAGTCGCGCGGCAGGTGTTTGAAGAACTGGGGCTCGACATTGGATCGCTGGTTGGCGTGGCCAAGGGCGAGGGCCGCAAGGTCGGTCTGGAGACACTGGTCTTCGCCGACGGCCGCCCTTCATTGGAGCTTGGACAGGGCAGCGCCGCGCTGATGCTGGTCGCGCAGATTCGCGATGAGGCGCATCGCTTCGCCATCACCGGCATGCGCGCCAAGCGGGCCAAGACGCGCAACACGTCGCGGCTGGAAGAGATCGAGGGCATTGGCGCCAAGCGCCGGCAACGGCTGCTGGCGCGCTTCGGCGGCCTGCGCGGCGTGATGTCTGCCAGCGTGGACGAGCTGGCCACGGTGGAGGGCATCTCGCAGACCCTCGCCGAAGAAATCTACCGTCAACTGCATTGATCGGCGACAATGCTCCATCGTGCCGCGTGGGCTGGCGTTTTTCTGCTGGCTGGCGTGGTGGTTGTCCTCTCGATTTGCCATGCCTTTCAACTTCCCGATCCTCCTGACCTGGCTGCGTGTGGCCATGATTCCGCTGGTGGTGGGCGTGTTCTACGTGCCGGACACCTGGATGGCGCTGCCCGCCAAGAATCTGACGGCTGCGGTGTTCTTCATCGTCGCGAGCCTGACCGACTGGTTCGATGGCTTTCTCGCGCGCCGCTGGAACCAGACCTCGGCCTTCGGGGCTTTCCTTGATCCGGTGGCCGACAAGCTGATGGTGGCAGCCGCGCTATTGGTGCTGCTGTCGCTGGGCCGCGTGTCGGATGTCATTGCACTTGTCATCATCGGCCGCGAGATCACCATCTCCGCGCTGCGCGAATGGATGGCGCAGATCGGCGCGTCGAAGAGCGTGGCCGTCAACTTCCTGGGCAAGCTGAAGACGACGTTTCAAATGATCGCGATTCCGCTGTTGCTGTTCGAAGGCCGTCTATTTGACGTGATCGACGCGCAGGCGTGGGGCACGTGGCTGATCTATGTGGCGGCGGTGCTCACGCTGTGGTCGATGGCGTACTACATGAAGCTCGCTTGGCCGCAGATCCGTGAGCGCGCAAAATGAGCCTGCAAAAACTCTTGCGCAAAAGTGTTGACGAGCACGATTCTTTTTTGCCATAATCTCTTTCTCGCGTTGCAGTGATGTGACGCAACGGTCTGGCAGCACAAAGGTTGTACGGCAGTGCTGATGGCCAAAATGCGGGAATAGCTCAGTTGGTAGAGCGCAACCTTGCCAAGGTTGAGGTCGCGAGTTCGAGCCTCGTTTCCCGCTCCAATTTGAAATGTGTGGCCGTGCTTGTGAAAAGCGCGGCGGCATAGCCGGTTACGCGGGAATAGCTCAGTTGGTAGAGCGCAACCTTGCCAAGGTTGAGGTCGCGAGTTCGAGCCTCGTTTCCCGCTCCAATCCCGAAGGGAAGCCTTGCTTCCCTTTTTCTTTATCGGCACAGCAAAGACGCAGTTCGCCATGAATTGCTACAATGCGGTGCTGAGCCCCTGGCGGGGTAGCAAAGTGGTTATGCAGCGGCCTGCAAAGCCGTGTACGCCGGTTCGATTCCGGCCTCCGCCTCCAGAATGCAGAAAGAAGCCCCGGACTTGTTCGGGGCTTTTTCTTTTTCTGCGCTGATTTTTTCTTGCAGCTTGTATCCACTGCGACGGGCTTGCAGGCTGTGGTGAATGTCATGGCCTACTTGCAGTGGCTTTCCAAAGAAAAAGCAGCCCCGGAGGGCTGCTTCTCTCAGTGCGACGTAACCCGATTACTTCGGCTGAATCACCACCCAAGCGCTCGTGCCCGGCGGTACCGTGATCGTATCGCTATACGTGCCCGTCGCAGCACCGCGTCTTGATACGAACGCGGAATGGGGGACCAGCGAAGCAGGCAGGGTCGCCAGCCTTTGTGTGGCTTGGTACGGCTTGAGATTGATGGCTGGCAACTGGAAGCCACTTTCTGCGCGCACCGGGAAGCTGTAGCGTGAAGGGCCGCCCGTCGCTGGCATCAGCGCCGCCATGGTTACGGCAAATCGTTCAGCTTCTGCGTTAAAACTGGAATCGCTACGTGCTGCCTTGATGGCGTTGTCGAGCAGGGTCTTCGAGTCCGTGCTGTCCGTGCGGGTGAGCATATCCTTGTAGAAGTTCAGCCCGAGTTGGCGGTTCAGGAAGCCACCGAACGAACCATTCACCGAATAGCTATCGCATTGACCGCTGCTGCTCGTGAACGTGGTCAGCGGGCATGTGTAAGCGGCCGTTTGCACGAAGCCCGAGACGCGGGTGTCGCGCACGTTGTTGAACGTGGCATCGATATTGAAGCTCGCCCAGTCCTCCATCATCATTGCCGACTGTTCTTCCAGCCACGTATCGAACGCGTAGGGCTGGCCCTTCAGCACAGCGCGACGGTAGAAGTTCTGCATGTGCATGCCTTCGTGCGCCAGCGTCATGAGCGATGCCTGCAGGCCGAAGCTGCCGCCCAGGTACATGGTTTCCGTATCCAGGTAGAGCGATATCGACTCGTTGCTCGTGGGTTGGCTGCTCTTCAGGACATTGTTCAGCCCATAGAAATAGCCGACGATGCCGAACGGTTTAGCGTTGTTGTCGAAGTTCAGCAGAACCAGATCAATCGGCTGCGTCGGGCCGACGAGGTTGCTGTATGGCTGGGGGCCCCACAATGGCCCGCCCACCGAGGTCAACATGTCGTAGACGCCGCCGCTGCGCGCGTACGTATCCAGCGTCTTGTTGATGATGGCCTGCGTGATGCGGTTCGCCGCAATCTCGGTGTTTTCCACCCACAGGTTGATCATCTTGCCGTCGCCTGCGGCCTGTTGCTTGACGAGCGTGGCGGTGCGCGCCACGTTGTTCATGTCATTCCATTGGCGCTGGTCGTTGACCGCATAGACAGTTGACGCTTGAAGCCGCATTCCGGCGATTCCCATCTGCGACTCGCTGGCACGCGGACCAAGCAGCTTGGCAAAGCCCGTGCGGTTGAACTCTTGGATGCGTTCGCGAATCTGATCGTCGGTCGTCACCGGCAGTTGCACGCTTTGCGGCGACACGGTGTTGGCGCTGGCCGGTTTGACAAAAGTAGAGAATGCGGCTGGAGCGTCTGTCGGGTTGGTGTACACCACGCGCACGTCCTGACCGGTCAGGCCGCCAGTCGTTGTGATGTTGGCCTGGGCGACCTTTGCCGAAACGCCCGTGTTTGCAGCCGACCATACGCCGATGCCCGAGCCCGAGTAGGTTGCCGGGTCTGCTGCCGCGCAGCCCGTGCCCGTGCAGCTTGCCTGGAAGTCGTTTTGCGGCTTGGCCGGAGCGGGTGTGGGCGTTGGTGTGTTCGGGCTGGTGGTACCCGTGGATGTTGCCGGCGTGGTGGCTGCAACGTCGTCACCGCCGCCGCCGCATGCGGTCAGGCACGCAGCCATCAAAACAGCCAGGCCGACTCCGAAAGTCGATTTTTGATTTTTGAAACGCATATCCGCCCCTGAGGTGGCATCTTTTATCTAATGCCTTTTGATATATTAATAAGCCTTAATATATTTGATTATCTCGCTGTCACTGCAAGCTAAATCGGGCCGCATTGTGGCGACCTTGCGGAAGCGTATGTTTGGTTATGTCGGGGTTGGGGGCAACCCTAGGGTTAGGTGGTTGACCCTGAATTCAACTGTGTGGTAATTGTGAAGCAGATAATCCTGCTTAATTCAGTATTTATTATTTTTGTATTCGCTGCAGTTGCCTATGGGGCTGGCTGTCGCCATCCCGGATATGTGCTGTCAGTCCTCCCGAGGGGTTGTGGCCACCATCGTTGTTCTGTTGCATGAATGACGCAGAACGACGGCGTGGGGGGGGTAACGCAGGGCGATCAGGGCTTGAACGGTCTGATGCTGTGAACGTGCAGCGTGCGTTCCGGAAAAGAACCCGAAGCGTGGGGAGCTTCCGGCGCACCCGAGACGAGCACCGCTTGGTTGACCAGCGGCAGCAGCGCCTGCGGGTCCGCCACATCGAGTTTCCATAGGCCCCCGTCCTCGGTGCGCACTGCGAGATATTGGAAGGGCGTATTTCCCACCTGGCTTAACGTGCCCTTCAGCGTAATGTCCGGGGTGGCCTCTGAGGTCGAGCAAGCCGCAAACAAGGCAGAGATCAGCAGACCGGCAAGTAGACGCATGATTCGCATGATGGTGATGTATTGATTGACAATCGAGGTCGATTTATTTTGATGAAGATCAATATGCTGTGAATAATCGATTCGGTTTGATGATCAAGTGCATGGTACACGGCAATTATGAAAGCTAAAAAATTTGTACTCGACCCGCGAAATGACGGTTGTTGGCAGGGCGCTGATGTTAAGTGACCGCATTGCCTAAATGGTTGCATGGAAAAACGGGCGTGCTCAGACCCATGTGGTCCTATTTTGAAACCATAGATGTGGGAGATGTGCCGTGATTGTCTTGCCAGCGGGCTTTCGGCCGAGACAATAGCTTCCTGTTTCCCGGTGCCGCGGGGTGGGTTGTCATGCAGGACGTTTGCGCAGCGGCCAGCATATTCAACGTTGACTTCGCCCAACCATTGCTTGAAGTACTGGCATGTGACTTTGCGCTTAATGATGCATGGGGGGCGGCATCAGGTTTTGGCCGGTAACCGTGGCTTGGACCCGCAAACACGAGCGTCAGCAGAAGGGTTGCCGGTGAGAATCCAGGGCGGGTCTATGCTCGGTAGATCTGCCCGCTGGCTGGCTCCTATACTTCCTCGGTAATCGTGGCTTGTACTGGCGTGATGAAAAATGATAGAACGCCATAAAATTTTGCCTCTAAGCTTATCTTTTCACAATTGTTTGCAATGCAACGGGGGCGGCCTTTTAGGATGAGTTGGGCTCAAGTCGGCGGGCGGCACATGCTGGCTGGGCGTAGGTAAGGTCTTGCGCGGGGAGCGGGTGCCGCGCCAGTCGCTGCTGGTGGCTGGTGGATCGAACAACGATGCGCCGGTCCGGGACCCCGACCACAACGACAAAGGAAGTGAGCCGGCATCCCGCATAGCGATGGCCGGACCCGATACGGGGAAAGGGCAGTCCAGATGGCGATACGAATTGCCTCGGTAGAAGACAACCAGGCGCAATCGGATTTGATTCGCGAGATCCTGGTTTCGTCCGGGTACGAATGCGAGTGTTTCAGTAATGGGGATGCCTTCGTCAAGGCGCTGCGGGATCGCACGTTCGATCTGCTGCTGCTCGACTGGCAGTTGCCCGATATCAGCGGCATCCAACTCGTGAGCTGGGTGCGGCAGACGGTCGGCCCGGCGTTGCCGGTGCTGTTCCTGACCAACCGTTCGCTCGAAGACGACGTAGTGCGCGGCCTGGCCGCCGGTGCGGACGACTACGTCATCAAGCCGGTGCGCCGCGCCGAGCTGGTGGCACGCGTCGGTGCCCTGCTGCGCCGTGCAGCGCCGCGCACGAGCGAGTCGCTCGAGCGCATTCGCGTAGGCCCGTATGCGGTGGACCCCGTTGGCCGCGTGTTGACGTTGAACGGCTCGCAGGTCGAGCTGTCGCCGCGCGAGTTTGATCTGGGGCTGTATCTGTTCCGCAATGTCGGCAAACTGGTGCCGCGTGAGCTGATCGAGCAGGCGGTCTGGGGCCGCAGCATCGGCCCGGATTCCCGCACGCTGGCCACGCATATCTCCAAGCTGCGGCTCAAACTTGATCTCAATCAGAAGAATGGCGTGCGGCTGGTGTCGGTGTATTCGCATGGCTATCGGCTCGAAACCACACAGGAAGATGGCGAAGCAAGCTGACGCACGTTGGGGTGATTCAATTGGGCGCGCCGCGTTTGTCGGCGCGTTCGTTCTTTTTGGCGGCGTGTGGCAGACGGCCATGGCACAGCCATCTGGCGCCGCCGGCACAGATTTTCTCTATCGTGTGCGCGAGGGTGACACGCTCATCAACCTGGCCAGTCGCTACATGGACAGCGTCGAAGGGTGGCACCTGCTGCAGCAACGCAACCATGTGGCCGATCCGTATCGGCTGAAGCCCGGTTCGCTCCTGCGTATTCCGTTTGATCGCATTCCGGTGGTGCCGACTATGGCGCAGGTGATGTTTGCGCGCGATGCGACCACCAGCGGCAAGCCGCTGCAAGCGGGCATGAAGCTCGCAGAAGACGCACAGATCGACACGGGCGACAAAGGCGCCATTACGCTCGCCTTTGATGACGGCACGCGTGTGACGGTGCCACCGGGCAGCCACGTGGCGCTGTCGCGTGTGCGGGCGTTTGCCCGTACTGGGTTGGTCGACGTTCGCGTACACGTGAAGCAGGGCGAGGCAGAATCCAATGTCTCGCCAAAGAAGAGCGGTGTGGGCCGTTATGAGATCTCCACGCCGGCGCTGGTGACGGGCGTGCGTGGTACGCGTTTCCGGGTGCAGGCCAGTGAATCGATGTCGACGAGTTCAGTGCTCGAAGGTGAGGTAGCCACGAGCGCCGGTCGTCAGAGGCAAGCAGTCAAGGCGGGCTTCGGCGTGCAGGCATCGGGCGGACACCTCAGGCGTGCGGCGCTACCGGCGGCGCCCAGGCTGGACGCTTTTCCCGAGCTTGTGCAGACGCCGTGCCTGCGCGTGACGTGGCAGCCGGTCAAGGGCGCTGTCGGGTACCGCGCTGCCGTGGCGCGGGATGCCGCGCTGACCGAACTCGGTGGCTATCAATCGATCAAGACGCCTGCAGCAAACCTCTGCGGCGATGAGGATGGCGACTACACGCTGGTCGTGCAGAGCATTGACGCACTCGGGCTGACGAGTGAATCTGCCACGCGGCCGTTCACTGTGCGCCTGCATCCGGAAGCGCCATACACGATCCAGCCTGCCAGCGGCAGAACCTATCGCAGCGGCGATGTTGCGTTCGCGTGGGCCGTCGTGTCCGATGCCGGCAGCTATGACACGGAGGTGGCCGGCGCAGAAACCTTTGCCTCGCCAGTCGTTCAACAGCATGGCAAGGACGTACGCCTGACCAGGCCGTTGACCGCCGGCACGTGGTGGTGGCGCGTGCGCTCGGTGGCCGCGGACGGCAAGACCGGCCCGTGGAGCGATGCGCTGCGTTTTCGCGTGCTCGACATTCCACCTGATGCCGTGCCGACCGCTGCCGTTGATGCCGGCAGTGACGGCAAGCTGCACGCGCACTGGTCAGCGCTGTCGCCCGATCTGGCAGCATCCGGTGCGCGCACGCGCGTGCAACTGGCGAGCGACACAACCTTCGCCAAGCCCATCGCCGACATCGTGAGTGAGGGTAACGAGGCCACCATTGCGCGGCCACAGGCTGGCGTGTACTACATCCGCACCGGTGTGGATCTGGGCGATGCGGCATCGGTGGTTTATGCCAAGCCGCAGCGCATCGACGTCGGTGCCTTCGTCGGCGATTCCGCGCGCAGCCCGGTGCAGAGCGGCGACGGCAATCTCCTCCTCAATGACTGAACCCGCATCTGCCAAGTCGGCCGTGCACCGCCTAGGGCTGCGCGCGCTGGTGGAGTGGGGTGTACTGGTGGCGCTCGCTGCGTTGCTGACATTGGGTGCAGTGCGCTGGAGCGTCGTCGCGCGGCTTGATGCAGCGCTGTACGACGCGGTGGTTACGCTGCACGGGCATGCGCCGCGCGACGATATCGTCATTGTTGCCATTGATGACCAGAGCCTTGACGCGGTGGGGCGCTGGCCGTGGCCACGCGGCAGGCTGGCGGATCTGATCGCACGCGTGGGTCAGGCGCGGCCCCGTGCTATCGGCATCGACATTCTGCTGATCGAGCCCGATCTCGCGCACCCCGATGGCGACCGCGCGCTGACGGCCGCCATCGAGCAGGCCACGCACGTTATTCTGCCCGCGTTGCCGGAGCGCACGCAGCAGGGGCGTGTGTATCACTATCCGTTCCTTGGTATCAAGGCCTCCGTCACGCACATCAACGCCGCCCCCGATGCGGACAGCGTGGTGCGCGGCGTGTATCTGGCCGAGGGGCCGCGCGCGCACGTGCTCGACCATCTTGCGGTGCAGCTAGCGCGGGAGGCATTGCGCTCGCCGGCCTCCATGCCAGCGTTGGCTGATGTGGAAACCGACGCGGACGGTTGGACGCGTCGGGCACCTATCCGCCTGAATTTTGCCGGACCGGCTGGTACGTACCGGCATGTGCCGGCGCTGGACGTGCTGAACGGCCGTGTATCGCCCGAGGCGTTTGCCGGCAAGCTGGTGCTGATCGGGGCCACAGCCTCGGGCGTGTCCGATATTTTTGCGACGCCGCCGTCGCGCACGATGAGCGGCGTGGAAGTGCTGGCCAACGCCACGCAGACGCTGCTTGATGGCAACGCCATTCTGCCGGTGCCGCCGGGCGTGTTTTGGGCGATGACGCTGTTGCCCCTGCTGATGGCGGCATTGGCCGTGCGTTGGCTCACGCCGCGCATGGCGCTCGCCGTGTCGCTGGCGGGCGTGGTGCTACTGCTGTTGGGCGCGATTGGCGCGCTGGTGTTTGGCAATCGCTGGTTACCGCCGTTTGCCGCGCTGGTTGGCCCGCTGGTGTTGTACCCGTTGTGGAGCTGGCGCCAGCAGGAAGCCGCGCTGCGTTTTCTGCGCGACGAGATGCAGCGTCTGGCACGCGAGCCCGGCGTGTTGGCGGATACCGCGCCGCTGGCCCGGACCGGCCGCACGCTGGGTGCCCACATGGATACCGTCGCTTCGCTCACCGACAAGCTTCGGGGTCTGCGCCGCTTTCTGGCCGATGCGCTGGAGAGCCTGCCCGATGCAACCGTCGTCTGCACGCGTGACGGCACGATCCGCCTGGCGAATGGCCGTAGTGCAGACTTGGCTGGCCAGTTGCAGACGCCTGGCCAGAATCGCGCCGCCGCGCTGCGTGACCTGTCGATGCTGTTGGCGCGCGCATTTCCTGACCCGGCCACAGGGGAGCACTACTGGACACGCTGGCTGGCGGACCCCACCGGGCTTGAACCTGTCGAACTGCGTACGTACGACGGCCGCTCGATGTTGATGCACGCTGCGGCGTTGCGCGACGACGCAGGCCACCCCGTCGACATCATCGTCAGCTTTGTCGACATCACCCCGGTGCGTCAGGCAGAGCGCCACCGTGAAGAAGCGCTGCGCTTCATCTCGCACGACATGCGCTCGCCGCAGAGCGCCATCCTTGCGTTGATCGAGTTGCAGCGCGACGCTTCACGCGCGCTGGATCGCGAGGTGTTGCTCTCTCGCATTGGTCAGCTATCGTCGCGCACGCTGGAGCTGGCTGATGCGTTCATCGACCTGGCACGTGCGGAATCGCAGACGCTCAAGCTGGTAGACGTGGATCTGGTGGGCCTGGTGCTCGATGCCGCCGACGAGGTCTGGCCGCTGGCAAATCGTCATCAGGTGGAAGTGCGCGTGGTGGCTGACATTGAAGCGGCCGTGCGGGGCGAGCCACGCTTGCTGGTACGCGCACTGGTGAACCTGCTCAACAACGCTATCAAGTTCAGTTCGGCCGGTTCTGTAGTGACGGTGTCGGTAGAGCGGGACGAGGCGATGTTCTCGGTGGCTGTGGCCGACCAGGGTGCGGGCATTGCGCTGGCCGATCAGCCGCGGTTGTTCCAGCCGTTCCATCGTTTGCACGAAGGCGCAGCCAATGCGCCCTCGGGCAGCGGGCTGGGTCTGGTGTTTGTGAAGACGGTGGTCGACCGGCATGGCGGCCGCATTGCCGTCCAGAGCACGCCAGGGTTGGGTTCCACCTTCACGCTCTGGCTGCCGCGCGGTACGCATCGCCACGACACCTGAGGCCATCGTGGTCTCGTGTGGCCTTCGCCACATTTCCTTTTCAATCATTTGCATTCCTGCACTGCGGCGGCCCTACAATTCGTTGGCTGACCCGCACAGCATGCGCCGGTGACACACCGGTCGAGAGACGGCGGCACCTGGGAAAAATCGAGCACAGACACCCCCGAGGCGCCACGTATGTTGAGCCAGGCTGCAGCCGATGTTTCGAGCGAATGCGATTACGAACGCGTTTGCACGCAGTTGCATCAGGCCCTGCATGGCGACGGGATCACGCTGCAGGGCGAGCGCCTCTGGCTGGCGGGTCAGCATCTATCCATACGGCGCGGCGGCGGTCGCAACGACGGCAGTGCACAACGCCATCGTCGCACCATCGATTGATCGTGCCGCACGCAGCCACCTACGAAACCGAGCCATGAAAATCGGTCTGATCGACACGCATCTTGCTCGCCAGCAGGCGATCCACTCCGCGCTGCAGCCCACGCGCTTTGAATGCGTGCCGCTGTTTCTCTCTCGTCAAGTTTTTGAAGCAATTGATCTGCACGGCATCAACTTGTTGATGGTGGGCGCGCATGCGCACGACATGCCTGGACTGTCGCTGGTGCGAACCGTTCGTGAGCGCGTGGGCCCCGGTATGGCGATCATCTACCTCGCCGACGGCCAAGCCGATACCGAGACCGCCGACGCCCTCAATCATGGCGCAGACCTGTGCTTTCAGGGTGAGATCCGCGCACCTGAATTGCTTGCTCGGCTCGATGCGTTGATTCGCCGTTTTGCCGTAAGCCGCGCGGTACGTGCTTCCGAGATCCGCCTGGGGCCGTACACACTGGATCGACACAACCGCTCCATACGCTTGCGCGATGTATCGGTATCGGTGCATGCACGGGAGTTTGAGCTGGCGCTGCTGCTGTTCGCGAATGCGGGGCGCCTGCTCTCACGCACCGATATTGAACTGGCACTGTGGGGCCGCGAACTGAGCCCGTACTCGCGCACGCTGGATACGCATGTCTCGCGCCTGCGCAAGAAGCTGCTGCTGGGCGCGGAGAACGGCCTGAGGCTGCGCGCAATCTATGGGCAAGGCTTTTGCCTTGAGCGCGTGATGGATTCGGTCGCAACGCACTGACAGCCTCAGCTTACGGAGCCACTGGCATGCAATTGCTCTGTAGGTGACATGAATCGCGCGCATCAGCGCTACGAGATGCGCAACATCGACGCGATGGGCTACAGCGCGCGCACCACCGATCCGCTGTACAAGCACATTCCGTTCTACGACACGCTGTCCGGCTGCAGCTTCGATATGGGCCGTGAGCTGGACAACCACCACGGCCACTACCGCTACTTCGTCGCGCCGCACGGTGATCTCGACTACTACTTCATCGCGTCGCCCGACACGCCGCTCGATGCCACGCGCCGCTTCACGTGGCTGACCGGCCGCCCGGCGCGGATGCCGAGGTGGGGCCTGGGCTATTCCGGCTCGATCATGACGTACACCGACGCGCCCAACGCGCAGGAACAGATGGCCGAGTTCATCAAGGGGCGCCGCGAGCACGACATCCTGTGCGACTCGTTCCACTTGCCGTCGGGCTACACGTCGATTGGCCCCAAGCGCTACGTCTTCAACTGGAACACCGACAAGTTTCCCGATGCGCGCGGTTTTGTTCAAAGCTATCTGGGTGCGGGCATTCGCCTGTGTCCCAGCATCAAGCCGTGTCTGCTGCGGGACCATCCGAAGTTTGAAGAGGCTAAGGCCGCTGGTCTGCTGATCTGCGATGCCAAGGGTGAACCGGCCTGGGTGCAGTTCTAGGAAGAAGTGGGCGCATATCTCGACTTCACTAACCCAAAAACGCTCGACTGGTGGAAGGCCAACGTGAAGAGCGCACTGCTCGACTACGGTATGGCGTCAACCTGGAACGACAACAACGAGTTCGAGGTTTGGACGCCCAATGCGTTCGCCCACGGCTTCGGCAAGAAGGCGCCCATTCGTGAAGCCAAGGTGCTGCACACCATGCTGATGATGCGCGCCTCGCGCGAAGCACAGCTCGAGTTTGCGCCGCAGCGCCGGCCGTTCCTCGTGTCGCGCTCGGGCGGCGTTGGCATGCTGCGTTATGTGCGCCGAGTGCGATGACATGATGCTCGGCACGTTGCTGCTGGTGGTGCCCACGGTGGAAGAGGGCGAGACCGCTCGCAAGGTCTACCTGCCAGCCGGCGCGCGGTGGGTGTCGTACTGGAGCGGCGCAGGGGTGGAAGGGAACAGGCCTGCGCGCATTGGAACCTGGCGAGATGCTGCGCTTGCACATGCAACTGCGGATAGGAGACGCCTGAAATAGCTGACGATATGCGCTACGCACTGAATCAGGCCCGGATAATGCGGGCCTTTCTTTTTTCTGTGGTTTTGGAGAATTTTTGCGCGGATGATACTGATTATTGTGCGGCGCGAAACATGTAACGTATGAGTTGATTGAATTGAGATAGAAACACGTCGAATTTGCTATGAGGCAAACATTCGCAAATACTGCTAGGGCAGTGAGTCGCAATGATGGTGTGACAGTTTGATAATCCATCATTTGCGCCGTCAGAAGTCTTGACTTGGAATCGTATTGCCATGCAGTCCCTTACCGTTACGCCCCTCGTTTTCGAGGTCAATCTGCCAGGCGCCTTGTCTGGCTTGCAAATTCGGTACTTTCTCGGTTCGAGCATCCTGCACAGCCGACATCCTCGCGTCCGCCGCCGACGGCCTTTCTAGCGGAAATGCCGGCACTCTTTGCTGTCGGTCCGGTGACGTTCAATTTGTTTTTGATGATTAGTCGATGGCCAGATTAAGCGCGTGGCACGCGTTCGCTCGGCTTTGCGATTAATAATCAGGAAATTCTGATTTTTTCATTTTCTTCGTTGCGATGACGAAGGGGTGAGTCTTTTTAAAAAATAAATGCTTTGGGGGGTACGTAAATACATGGAGATCGTGGTATGACCAATCCAGTTATCATCGGGCAAATATTTACGGTGAGCAACGCTGATGGGACCGAATTCGGTCGAGGTTGCTTCAGCTATCGCGGGACGCCTGGCGCCGTCACTTTGTCGCACCCCTCCGATGGGGCCGCGGGTTCCGTCAAGGTCGAGAATTTTTGGTACCACGACTCGGTGGTGGGAACACTTGGGCCGCTTGACCTGAAAGCACTCACATTCAGTACGGATGGCACGGCGCGTTTCTCGTTTGAGGCCGAGCGCGCCGGACAGATCGGTATTGCGGTAGAGGTTGTGTCTAAGGAGCGAGCGGGGAACGTTTCCGCACATCGTGGCGCTGCTGGCGATTTCACCAATCAGGGCCGCACCGTGGCATTCCCCCGCGAGAACATCGTGCCGGAGGGCGAGTTGATCGTGCCGGCGGTCGATCTTGTGGTGCTGATCGACACCAGCTATTCGATGCTGGACGAGGCCCAGTGCCTGAGCGATGCCGTAGAACTGGCGATCGAGACCGCCAAAAGCACGTGCCCGTCGGACTTGCGCGTGACGTATTTGGGCGTCGAGGGGTGGTTCAAGGATGACAAGAAGGGTACCTACCTCGGTACCAGCAAGGTCAAGGCCGCGGAGCGCAAGAAGCTCGAATCGGAACTTGCACGCGTAGCCAGTGGAACAGGTGGTCAGTCGTTTACCGACAAGGACGCATTGGGCGGTTTTCAGGCGCTGCTCGAGAAGGTGATTTGCGGCAGCCGCACAACGCCTGGCAGTGCAGAGGATGTGCCCTGCAAAGACTGCGACAAGCCTGAAACGCCACCGAAAAAAGAACCGCCCGCAGCAAAAGAGCCGCCCGTCGCTCCGCCGCCCGAGAAGAAAGAGCCCATCAGCGTGAATGATGATCTCTACGCGATCGTGCTGAGTGACCCGATATGGTGGGCCGCCAATAACTACGACGACAACAGCGATATCTACATCCACGAAGCCAAAACCGGCGCAGTCAAGCGCAAGGTGGTGGATAACAGCAGTGCCATGGGACAGAGCAACGCCATTACATCGGATGGCTGGCATTACTACGTCCAGAACAACACGGACGTAGTCCGCATGCGGGAAGGCGGGGCGCCGCAAAAGCTCTCGTCCCTTTCAAAGCCCGCTGGATGGGCGTACATCGACGGGTTTGCTTTCCGGCAAGACAACATGGGATTCATGTTGCATACGCAGAGCCCATCCATTGCCTACTTCAAGCACGACCCATCACCCAATGCGCAGATTCAACCGGGGCGTCTGACCGTCAGGTTGGAAGGCGGTGGGCCCGTGCCTTTCGGAAAGGGCGATGCACAGTTCGTGGCCGATCTGGTGTTCGATGGCAATGACCGTGCTTATTTCATTGCCGCCCTTGGTGATATCTGGGTTGTGGAGGACACGCGCTCCCTCACCGAGTGGAAAGCGCGCCATCTGTACCGAGTTCCCCCGGTGCAGCTCCCGGGGCATACGCGCTACATCGGTATTGCCTTTGATGCGCAAGGCACGGTGTATCTGTGCGGTGGTGTCGTGGAAACTGAGCAGCCACCGCGGCAAGGGCTGGGGCGTTTCGCGAAATATGGCTCAAGGTGGTCACGCCGCTTTATCTCGCGCTTCCGTCTGGACAACCCGGGAAGTATGGAGCTTGTGTATGACGGCGGCCCCCGTTCGGGCTCGTATGGCGATCTGGCTTCGCTGGCGTTTCCGAAAATTACCAAGGTGTGATTGACCGAGCATCGTGTGCTGCGCTTATGCAGCGCACGATGCCGATCAGCATGTTCTCGACCCATCGGCTGCTGGCGCATTGCGCCACCAGAGCACGGAGGTATCGCTGCCATGAGCACCACCAAGTACCCGACCGCGAAGGCCGCAGCCCAGGCCATGTCTGCCGTCTTGGTCAGTAAGACAGGCAAGAGCGGAGCAATCGTGCCGCTGGCTGACAGCGACCCACAGTGGATGAGCGCTACGATTCGAAAGATCCACGATGCCCGTGGGTTTGATGACCCGGACAATTTCAAGTACGACACCATCCACTATTACCTCGAGGAACTGGTGGGGTGCGACGAGTCTGAATGGGACGCCTACGACCTGGATGCGATATGGGATTCCTTTGGCGATGACGGGTCGTATAAGTGGCTGTGCACCTCGTTCTATCGCTTGAGCTATCTCGATGAGGTTCGGAAGGCGCCCGGCAGCGAGAAACTCAACATGCTTTCTCTCCTCAATCGTGCCCAGATGCTGGAGCACCGAGAAATCTTCACGCTCCTCGTGGCCGCCTTGCGCGCGCAAGTCGAAGTCAAGGCGCAGCCGTCGGCGCCGGCGGTAAAGCGCACCCCCAAGAGGGCAAAAACGAAACCACCTGCTACGGCGTAACGGGCCGTCTTGAAGGGGGGTTCCCCGAAGGTTCCACATCCTTGCGGGGAACGTTCGACGTCGGCATACGGCCAACTGGAGTTTCCGCCCGAAGATGCGGCGTCTCAACGCCAGTGCATGACCGAGGCACTGCGTGGTGCCGTGAAAATCCCGCCGGGTATTCAGATTGATGTCCTGCTAAGCAGTAGTAAGGCGTCGGTGTCCGACCGCGCTCCGCTGAACAAGGGTGGCCCTGCGCGCGTTATTTGAGGGACGCGGACTCAACGGTGCGTGTCCGCTCAGTTTCTGTCCGATCAACGTAGGTGCCGATGGTGATTTCGGCTTCCGTGCGTTCAGCCCACTGCTGGGCTTGTTGTCGCGTGTCGAACGTGCGGTAGATGGGCTTGTGTCCGCGCTTGCGAACTTCGGCGCGCCAGTAGGCGCCGCGTTGGCTGATGTATGCCATTCCGGAGACTCCATGCGAAAGGTTGATGTTTCGCTTGGCCCGATTCTCCGTTCCGGCAAAATTCCGGCAAAGGGTACAGTTTCGGCATTGCGCCCCCTCGCTAGGGACGAAAAAAAAGCACCGGCGATTGCTCGCAAGTGCTTGATTTTCTTACCCTCAGGGAGGGTGGTGGGGCGTGAGTGACTCGAACACTCGACCTACGGATTAAGAGTCCGACAGTCGCGGCATTTCGCAACATTCCCCACCGTTGATTTTCAATGCACATTCCCTTGTAAATCAGTGGCTTAGCCATTGAAAAGGCCTCGCTCTCGTTGACTAAAATTCCGCTAAATTCAGGTAGACTGGCTACATGGCGGCTACATGGAGCCGCCGCTTTAGAAAAGGAGTGGCGCCGTGGCCAGACCGAAGAAGGACCAAACCCCCGACCTGAGCCAGCGGGTCGCCCTCACCGTGGGGCACATCGAGCGCCTGAAGTGCCCGGACGGCAAGGACCAGGCGTTTTTGCGCGACAGCGAGGCGCCCTCGCTGCGCGTGCGCGTCACGATGGCGGGCGCGAAGTCGTTCGTGTTCGAGGCCAAGCTGCGCGGCCAGACCATCCGCACCACCATTGGGGCCGTGCAGTCGTGGAGCATCGAAGCGGCCCGCGCGGAAGCGCGCCGGCTGTCCGTCACCGTCGACTGCGGCATCGACCCTCGGGAGGAGTTGCGCGAAGCCATCGAGGCGGAGCGCCGCCAGCGCGACGCGCGCAAGCGTGCCGAGCATTTCACCCTGCACCGTCTGCTGACCGACTATGCCGACTACCTTGAGCAGCAGGGCAAGCCGTCACACCGCGACGCGCGCAGCATCTTCAAGAACCACGTTTTCACGCCTTGGCCGAAAGCCAGCAAGATGGCCGCCTGCATCGTCACTCACCACGAGGTGGCTATGTTCATGCGCAAGGCCATGGAGAAGGGCCACAGCCGCACGGCCAACAAGCTGCGCAGCTTCATGATGGCCGCGTTCCAGGTCGCCATCACGGCCTCGTCCAACCCGAAGACTCCGCTGTGCTTCCACGGCTATGGTGTGACGAGCAATCCCGCAGCGGCCACGGTCCCAGACGAAGCGGCCAACCAACCCGACAAGAACCCGCTTAGCCTGCAGGAGTTGCGCAGCTACTGGCAGGCCATCAAACCCCTGGAGGGCATGCGGGGCGCGGTGTTGCGCCTGCACCTGCTGACCGGCGGTCAGCGCATTGAGCAGTTGCTGAGACTGAAGACCGCGAAGGTGACGGACACCGAAATCACCCTATACGACGGCAAGGGGCGTCCCGGCAAACCGCCGCGCCCGCACAGCGTGCCCCTGATTCCGCTGGCCGCTGAGGCCCTGCGTGAGCTGCAGTCGAGCGGTGAGTATGCGCTGAGCACGACCGGAGGCACTACGCACATTGCCTCCCTCACGTTATCGGGTTGGGCCAAGGAGGCGGCGCCGGCCGCCATCGCCGGTTTCCAGGCCAAGCGCATCCGCTCCGGGGTGGAAACCGCCTTGGCTGCCGCCCGCATTTCGAAGGACGTGCGCGGCCGCCTGCAGTCCCATGGCATCACCGGCGTGCAGGACCGGCACTACGACGGCCATGAGTACATGGACGAGAAGCGGCACGCCCTGGAGGTGCTATTTGCCCTGCTGGACAGTCCGGCGCAGTCGAATGTCGCCCCCTTGCTGGCTGCATGACCCTGTCCGGCATGCCCAGCGTCAGGCCGAGTCGGCTTGGCGCGCGGTGGTCTGCTACAATCTTGTAACCCGTAAAGTTACGCTATACAATCATGATAAAGAGCTTTGCCCACAAGGGTTTGGAGAAATTCTTTACCACGGGCAGCAAGGCGGGCATCCGGGCGAACCACGCCGACAAGCTGCGGCGGCAATTGGCACGGTTGGACGTTGCGGCAAAGCCGCAGGACATGAATGTCCCTGGCTGGAAGCTGCACCCGCTCAGCGGGGAGTTGGCGGAGCATTGGGCCGTGTGGGTCAGCGGCAACTGGCGCCTGACCTTCCGCTTTGACGGCGAGGATGCCGAGATTGTGAATTACCAGGATTACCACTGAGAGAACGACCATGACGCGAATGCATAACCCCCCGCACCCTGGCGCCACGTTGCGCGAGGATGTGCTGCCTGCGCTTGGACTGTCAGTCACGGAAGCGGCCCGCCAACTTGGCGTGACTCGCGTTGCCCTCTCGCGTGTGCTGAACGAGCACGCCGCCATCTCGCCCGAAATGGCGCTGCGCATCGAGGCGTGGCTCGGAGTCGAGCGCGGCGGGTCGGCGGATGTCTGGCTAGCTGAGCAGGCCTCGTATGACTTGTGGCTTGCCCGCCAGAGTGGGGTATCTCACGTGGAGCGCGCCCCCGAGGAAGTCGAGGCCGTCTGACCGTAACCGTTCTGCCCTGCCTAGCTTTAGCGGGCGAAAAGCCGGAGACCTTCACCGGCCTGGCAGGGGCTCCCATGCGAAGGTTTGCACGTGAAGGGGTGCCATGGCTGCACTGGACGAATTTGCGGCAAGGTTCGGGCGTCCGCAATCGGCTTGGACGAAGGCGCAGTGGAAACAAGCGGCAATCGAGCTTGCATCGAGGCTCGACCGCACTGACCGGACGCCCGCCAAGCGAGGCCGGCCGCGCCACGACGATGCCGCATTTGTCATGGGCAAAGATGGCAAGGTGACGGTCTCCCAAAAGTCGAACTATGCGGCGCTCGCATGGCAGGTAAAGCAGCGCATGGAACAGGCAGACGCAGACGGTCGACCGCTCGCAATGAAAGAGGCCGTGCGCGAGGAGTTGGTGGAGGCGATACGGCGGCACAATGCCGCCCCGCCAGACCAGCGAGGGGAACGAAACGGCGAGCTCCGGGAGTCTCGCGCGAATGCAATGCTTGAAACGGCCTACACCGAGGTCCGCAAGCTATTGAAGAAATGGCGCGAGGAATGCTGACCGCTGAAGGACTGGCAAGGGTCGAAGCGGATATTTAATCGGCCCAATTTTTCCCCGCTGCAGAAGTACGAACCTATATCAACGCTGAGATTTAAAGCCGATTGGGGCGGAATCTTGGAGCGTTGAAACGAACTCAGCACGTTATCAGCGTACCAGGACCCGCCGCGCGCGGCCCGAAATTGGACGTTGATATGAACAACCTGGTTCAACCCATCCCGCCCGGACTCGCTGCCATCGCACGCGGGCGTGACGCCCTGCCTACCAATGAAGCCGCCACTGTTCTGAACCGCAAGGACCAGACGATGCGCAAATGGGCCTGCCTTGAGAACGGCCCTATCCGCCCCGTTCGCATCCATGGTCGATTGGCCTGGCGCGTTGTCGACTTGGCGAAGCTGCTGAACGGGGGGCAATAATGAAAAAACGCCCGACCGACAAGAGCCAATCGAGCGCCAACGAACGCGGTGATTTTAACTCGACCGAGGCGCAGCGCGCCAGACTGCTGGCCGCTCTGCGGCGCGGTCCCGTGACAACCATCGAGGCGCGGCGCGACCTCGATATTCTGATGCCTGCTGCGCGGGTTTTCGAGCTTCGGCACCGCGAAGGCTACGACATCGCGTTGTACTGGGTGCAGGAGGCAACCCAGGCGGGCCGCATGCATCGTGTCGCGCGATACGCTTTGATGCCCACGCATGGTTCCTCGATGGCGTAAGGGGGCCGACATGGTTGTTTGGACTGATTACGCGACTGGCGACCATCGCGTTACCTGCCCCGCCTGCGGACGTGGTGAACGCGACAAGACCTTGGGCTTGACCATCGAGGCGGGCGGTAAAGGTGTGGCGCATTGTTTCCGCTGCGCTTTCACCGCGAGCTACCACCCGGACCGTGGCGCACGTCAGCAAGCCGCCAAGCCACGCATCAAGGCCACAACGATGCAACGGCATGCGGTGCTGTCCGACTATGGCCGCGAGCTGTGGCGCGCCTGTAAGCCGCTGTCGGGCGTTGCCGTGGCCTATCTTGAAGGCCGCCGCTGCGTCATTCCGCCCGCTGACGGTGATTTGCGCTTTCATCCGGCGTTGAAGCACCCGACCGGCGACACTGGCCCCGCACTGGTGGGCCTCATCACGGATGCTGTGACGCGCGAGCCGCTGAGCCTACACCGTACCTGGGTTCAAGCCGATGGCCGCAAGGCTGACGTTGACCCGCCGCGCCTGTTGTTGGGTGGGCATCGCAAGCAAGGGGGTGTGATTCGTCTGTGGCCTGATGAAGCCGTGACGGTCGGCCTGGGCATCGCGGAGGGCATCGAAACGGCACTCAGTCTGGCATGGGCCTATGCGCCGGTGTGGGCCTGTATCGACGCCGGGAACATGGCGGGCTTTCCTGTGCTGTCCGGTATCGAGGCGCTGGCCATCGGCGCGGACAACGACGCGGCCGGACATGCGGCCGCCCAAGCGTGCGCCGCTAGGTGGGTCGCTGCTGACGTTGAGGTGTTCATCACGCGCCAAGCCCAAAACGACCTGAACGACGCAATCAAGGGGGCCGCATGAACGCCCCCGCTGAAATCATACGCGGCGTGCTCGCCAATGCTGAGCGCATCCGTAAGCCCGAGCCGGTGCGCGATGGTGTCATCCTTGTAAATGGCGCGGACCTGGAACCGCAACCGGTGCGTTGGCTGTGGCGTGACTGGCTGGCATTGGGCAAGCTGCACATCCTGGCCGGTGCCCCGGGGCAAGGCAAGACGACAATTGCCCTGGCCTTTGCCGCGACGGTGACGAGCGGCGGACGCTGGCCGGATGGCTCGCGCTGTGAGCCGGGTAACGTGCTGGTGTGGTCTGGCGAGGACGACCCCGCCGATACGCTGCTGCCGCGCTTGCTGGCTGCCGGTGGTGACCGAGGGTGCGTGTATTTTGTCGCTGGCTCCCGCGTGAATGGCGAGGTTGAGAGCTTCGACCCGGCGCGCGACATGGCAACGCTGCAAGCCGAGGCCGAGCGCATCGGCAATGTCCGCCTCCTCATCGTTGACCCGGTGGTGAGCGCCGTTACCGGCGACTCTCACAAGAACACCGAGACGCGCCGTGCGCTGCAACCACTGGTCGACCTGGGCGCCAGCATGGGTGCCGCCGTGGTGGGCATTACGCACTTCAGCAAAGGTGGGCAAGGTTCTGACCCGACGCAACGTGTGGTTGGCTCCGTTGCCTTTACTGCCGTGGCTCGCGTGGTGCTGGTGGCCGCCAAAGTGAAAAGCGAGGACGGCGAAGACCGCCGCATCCTGGCCCGCAGCAAATCCAACATCGGCCCGGACGAAGGCGGGTTCGAATATCGCCTTGAACAGTCCGAACCGCTGCCGGATATTCTGGCGTCCTATGTCGCCTGGGGTGCCTCGGTGGCTGGGACCGCCCGCGAACTGTTGACCGACCCGGAGGAGCAGGACGACGGCGAAGTGAGTGCGAAGGATGCTGCAATCGAGTTCATTAAGGAGGTGCTGGGCGATGACGTGGTGCCGATGAAGGCTATCGAGGCCGAGGCGAAGGAAGCCGGCATTGCGTGGCGAACCGTGCGCCGCGCTGCCGACGCGCTGGGTGTGAAAAGCCGCAAAGGCGAGGGTGGGAAGTGGTATTGGAGCCTGCCCAAGGTGGCCAACATGGCCAACCTGTCCAACGTTGAAACCATGGACACCTTGGCCACCTTGACCGCGCCAGTCAATCAGGAGAGCAACGAATGCGCGTGAATCGTCCAACCCCGTTGGACAAGTTGAAAGCACTCCTACAGGCCGTGTCAGAAGGTGCCTGGGTAGTGCTGTTGCGTGTGTGCGTATTCGTTCGCGGCGTGCTGCCGTGGGCATGAGCGAGGTGAAAAATGATTGATGGTCTGATTGGCGGCAAGCTGTACGGCACCGCTGAGGAACGCACTGGAAAGAGCGGCAAGGCATTCGTCACGGCCAAGGTGCGGGCTGCTGGCGGCGACGGTGAAACGTTGTTCGTGAACGTCATCACGTTCAGCCGCACCGTTGGGGATGCACTGCTAGCGCTGGAGGACGGCGATTCCGTGGCGCTATCTGGGGTGCTGACCCCGAAGGTTTGGACGGACAAGAACGGCGAGACGCGGCCAGCGCTGGACATGGTGGCCCATGCCGTTTTGACTGCCTATCACGTGAAGCGCAAGCGGCAGGCCGTCCAACATCAGGCCCCGCCGGCTGGCGGCGACGGGTTCGAGGATGAGGCTTTCTAAAGTAGGCGCAAATAGGTGCAGGCGGATGAGTTAGTCGGGATTTCTGCCCTTCAAACAAAGAGTTGCCGATGCCATCGAAGAATGCCGAAAGGCTGGCGCAGTACAAGGCCAAAATGCGCAAGGCTGGCTTCAAGCGTCTGTCTGCGTGGGTTTGCCCCGAGTTGGCGGCAATGCTCGCAGCGAAGCGGCAGCCTCACGAGTGTGGCGGTAGGACACTGGAACGCCTGCTGCTAGGAGAAGCCAGGAAGCGCCCGGACTATTGGGCGCCGCAAACAGAAAATAAGTCCAAGTAAGTTGATAGGCAGCCGCCAATTCGAGACCAGTACGCGCCCGCGCACGAGGGCGGACATGGCGATTGCTAAAGTAGTGAAAGATAGTGAAGCGGACTCAGCTTGAATTGAAAACAATCAAAAAAATTCAAAGCGGGCGGCGCTGCTGAGAGCAACTGGAAACAACTAGGGATAACTTGCCTGCGAATACGGAAAGCAGCACAGAAACAGCCATGTCGTGGTGCTATCGCCCCCAGCGATGAACCTGCTAACAGGATGAAAGCAGGGCTGGGCGAGACGGCTGCCTGTTACGGTTTGTTGGCGACTTTCCCGCATGCATCGCGCGGGGACCCCATGCCCTTCTGCAAATCAGAAGAGAATGAAGAGCTTAGTCCTCATCAAACGCGTCGTCAGGGTAGGTTCGTACAACATTGTGGTGCGGTGCCGGCCTGCGCATGGGCGTGAAAAAGGCGCTTGTGTTACTTGGGCAGGCACCTGCCAGCAGTCGAGCACTAGAGATTACCTCCCACAACTGCGCCAGGCTATAGCGCTCATCCCACACAACTTCTTGGCCGTCTTGGAGCCGGTCACCGTGGGCATTTAGGCGGGCAATGTTTCGAACAAATTGACGAAGCGCGTGCGCCTCTTCAGCAGAGTCATAATCCATTGGTTCTCCCCCAGCATTGAGCCTAGCTGCTTGTTCTGGTTAGCCAACTTCGCCGGTCGCATCTGCTTATCGTTATTTCTGCATGGCGCTGGCGATGATAAGCGCGCCGATGATGAGGGCCGCGCTCACGGGCAGAGCAGAAATGCCGGCTATGAACGCCCAAATGATAACGCCTATGAGTGCTAGCCCGAAAAGCCATTTGGAAAGCTCGTGCGCAAGAGCGCCCGCGCCTACGAAGGCTCCAAGCGCTATCCATCCCGAGTTCCGAGCTTGGAACTCCACGGCAAAGTAATAGGCGCCATAGAGCAGTAATGCAGCGAGCGCGTACCTTACAGCCGGCTTTTCCAGGAAATCATCAAGCGATGAGCGCCCGGATTGCTCCCGCGTCTGTTCGGCGAGCATGTTGAAGTACGTTTTGGCTTTTTTCGCGGAGGGAGACAGCTCGTCACTGGCCCGGAGCCTGAACAACCCTATCCCAACAAGGAAAAATGGAAGCATAGGCCATGCGTACCACCAGTACTCGGTGAATTGCGCATGCTCGAGTTGGACCCACCATACCAGACCGGTTATGGCGATGCTCGTGACCCACCACGGAAGCGCCCGATAGAAACGCTCTCGCACCGTGTAGTTGACCCGCACAGTCGTGTATCGGCGGACGGCGTCGACACCATTCCGGTAAGCCAGCAAACCCCAAGCCAGCCCAATGGCGAAGGGCACGGCGCCGACCCAACCGTGGGCGATGTCGAGCACGCCGTCATTGAGCTGGAGCCCCCATAGAATGATGGCAAGCATAAGACCGATACCCGCGCGCCAAGCCAGCGCCTTGCGACGGGTGCGCTCCGGCGGCACCTCAAGCCAGGTAGCGGGCGTGCCATCTTCGCTGGTGAATACCGGTTTGCCTTCCTGCTCTTGCCCCGTTTCCAGGGTCAACGGTTTCTCGACTGGCATCGCGCCCACCTAAAGCGTATCGATGCTGCGAGTTTATAAGAGCTGTCGCTTTGTAAACGACAATCGAGCTTACACCCCGCCACTGTGGGGTGAGACAACCCGTTGAGCGCCTACATGGCGGCTACATGGCGGCCAGAAATTGAAAAAGGGTTTGCAGGAACTAGCCTGCAAACCCTTTCAGATACTGGTGGGGCGTGAGTGACTCGAACACTCGACCTACGGATTAAGAGTCCGCTGCTCTACCAACTGAGCTAACGCCCCGCGAAGAAGTGAGACTATATCAACCTTTCTCAGATCGCGCTAGTCCTCTGCGAGATTTTTTTCGGAAATGCTCGCGTAATCGCGCAGCACATCAATGAATTGGGTCAGTCCGTGCGTCGGATGTTTGTCGCGATGGCGCACGATCAGCAGCGGCCGGGCGATGCGCGGCAGGCCGCTGTCAACCTCGACCAGCCGGCCGTCGCGCAACGCATCGGCCACGACGTGGCGCGATAGGCAACTGATGCCATAGCCCGCTGCCACTGTGCGCTGGATGGCCTCGGAGTGGCCGAGTTCGAGCGCCACATGCAGCGGCCCCACCACCGAAGCAATACGGCTGTCGATGAGTTCACGCGTGCCGGAGCCGGGCTCGCGCATCAGCCAGCCCGCTTCACGCAGCGCGGCGTGCGAGACAGGCCCCGTCCGTTGCGCGAGCGGATGCCCCGGCGCGGCCACGACCACCATCTCATCGTCGATCCACGTTTCAATCTCCAGCGCCTCGCCGCGGCAGGTGCCTTCGATGAGGCCGATGTCCACCTCGAAGCGCTGCACCGCGTCGACCACGTCCTGTGTATTGCCGATCAGCACGTCGAGCTGGCTATCGGGTGCGATCTCCTGTCGGAAACCCGCCAGCAGGGCAGGCAGCACGTAGTTGCCAATCGTGCTGCTGGCCGCGAGCTTCAACCGCACGCTGGGCTGGGCGGTTGCATGCTCAAGCGCATCGGCGTGATCGAGCAGCGCTTGCGCTTGCGGTAGCAGTTGCCGGCCCAGCGCATTCAGATGCAGACGCCGCGCATGGCGGTCAAACAACGGATGTCCGAGTGTGGATTCCAGCTCCGCCAGTGCCGCGCTGACAGCGGATTGCGACAGGCCCAGGGCTTCGCCGGCGGCAGTGGTCGTTTCGCTCTGGGCGATAGCCGCGAAGACAGCCCATTGCCGCAGCGTTACACGGGGCGCTTTGTTATCCATAAAAGTGGTTGAAATTACAAAAATTACCTGTTTTACATGTTATCACGATGTGCATATCGTTATGCGCATAGCGAATAAGCAAGGCGAATGTGATGATGGTTTCACAAAAACAGACGGTGCCCCAAGGCGTGGTGTCGGGGCTCGACGGACGGACGTTTGCCAGCGTGGTGGTGCTGTTCGGCTGCGCGGGCGTGGCTGTGATGCTCGGCGCAATGCGGTGGGCCGGGCATCTCGGTTTGAGCGCGCTGACGCTCGCCATCTTGTTGGGCATGGCGGTGGGGCATGTGCCAGGGCACCAGCGTTGGCTGACCCCCGGCGCGATCCAGTTTGCGCGTCACACACTGCTGCGGGCGGGCGTGGTCCTCTACGGTGCGCGGCTGACGCTGGCGCAGATCCACGATCTGGGTACCTCGGGCGTGATGATTCCGCTGGTGGTACTGGCTGCGACGATGCTGGCTGGCACGTGGATCGGTACTCGCTGGTTTGGGCTCGCACGTTCTCAAGCCGTGTTGGTGGCTGCGGGCAGCGCCGTGTGCGGGGCAGCGGCCGTGCTGGCGGTTGCGCCAGCGGTCAAGGCGTCGCCGCGCGAAACGGCCGTGGCGATTGCCAGCGTGGTGCTGTTCGGCACGGTCGGCATCTTCCTGTATCCGTGGCTCTATGCGCTTATTACGCATGCCGGCATGGCCGTCACGCCCGAGCATTTCGGCGTCTACATCGGTTCGACGATGCATGAAGTGGCGCAGGTGATTGCGGCCGCGCGCCCATTGGGTGACGACGCCACCAACGCGGCCGTCGTCAGCAAGATGGTGCGTGTGCTGGCATTGGCTCCGCTGCTCGTGGTGCTGGCCTGCACGACGCCGGCCGAGGGCCTGGCTGCCGCCGCTACAACTCGCAAGGATGCCCTGCGCAAAGCCGCTGGCCATGCCTGGAAAGCGATGCCCTGGTTTGCTGTGGGGCTGCTGATCGTGACGCTGTTGAACTCCGCCGGGGCGATTCCCGCTGCGTGGCACGCCCCCATCGACGCCGTCGACACCGCCATGCTGGCCTGTGCAATGTTCGCCATTGGCACCCAAACGCATGTGCCGATGTTGCTGAAGTCGGGCTTGCGTCCGCTACTGTGCGCCGCAGTGCTGTGGGGCGGGCTTGTGGGCGGTGGTGCACTCATCAACGTGAGCGTGCGCTGGCTGGTGGGCTGATCCGGCACCTGAAACATCGCGAGTAGAGACGGTTGATTCTCTTCTCTGGCGTGCAAGTCGCATCCGGTTGACGACTTGCGCGCTGCGGCTTTTCATTTGTGGGAGGCCGCCTAGTATGAAGCTCCTGTGTCTTAGGCAAAGGGGTCGATCATGCAACCGCATCCCGTCGTTTCAAGAGACGCGTGGCTCATCAAACGTCGTGAGCTGCTTGCACGCGAGAAGGAGGCCATTCACCTGCGCGACGTCATCAACGCCCAGCGTCAGGCGCTGCCTTGGGTCAAGGTCGATGCGGAATACGTATTCGATTCGCACGAAGGCAAGAAGACGCTGGCTGAGCTATTCGATGGCCGTAGCCAGTTGATGGTCTATCACTTCATGCTCGGCCCCGAGTGGGAGGCGGGCTGCCCCGCGTGCTCGTTCCTGTCCGACCATGTCGGCGGAATGCTCGTGCATCTGAACCACCATGACGTGACCTGGGTTGCAGTGTCCCGCGCGCCGATGGACAAGATCGCCGCCTACAAGAAACGCATGGGCTGGCAATTTCCCTGGGTATCGTCGTTCGGCACAACGTTCAATCACGACTATCGCGTGAGCTTCTCGTCCGACGAACTCGCAAGCGGCTCGGTCGACTACAACTACACGGCCACGCCGCGCGAAGACGCCCATGACGAACTCCCCGGTATGAGCGCTTTCTACAAGGACGAGGCGGGCAACGTCTTCCACACGTATTCAACGTATGCGCGCGGTTTGGAAGACATGGTTGGCACGCTGCTGCTGCTCGATCGTGCGCCGCTGGGCCGCAATGAGACTGGCCCCATGTCATGGGTACGCCGTCACGACGAATACGAAGACGCGCCCAAAACGCATGCGTGCTGCGCGTCGTAAAACGCTCAAGCAGAACGGGGAGGACGAAGAGGGGATTGGTGCCCGAGGCCGGGATCGAACCGGCACGCGCCGATTAGGGCGCAGCGGATTTTAAGTCCGCGGTGTCTACCAATTTCACCACTCGGGCTTGGGCGCCGGTGCAAGACAATACACGAGACCGACGCCGCAAATGAAAACGCCCCGCACGAAGCGAGGCGTTTTTTATTTTGGCTCCCCGACCTGGGCTCGAACCAGGGACCTACGGATTAACAGTCCGGCGCTCTACCGACTGAGCTATCGGGGAATCGCTGCAACAGCGAAGAAATGAATTCTAGCTAGTTTCCGATCTGCTCGTCAATACCTTTTTTGCGATGCACCACAAAAAGTGTGTCGGGCATATTCGTTCGACCGCGTTCAGCCGCGGTCGAGGTATTGCTCTTTGTCCTTCACGTCCTTCCAGTCGTCGGCGTCGGGCAGGGGTTGCTTGGTTTTGGTGATGGACGGCCAGCCGGCTTGTGCAAGCTCGACATTGATGGCAATCCACTTCTGCTGGTCGGCGGGCACGTCTTCTTCGGCATAGATGGCGTTGACCGGGCACTCGGCCACGCAGACAGCGCAGTCGATGCACTCGTCCGGATCAATAGTCAGGAAGTTCGGGCCTTCACGGAAGCAGTCGACGGGGCAGACGTCCACGCAGTCGGTGTACTTGCAGCGGACACAGCTTTCGGTAACGACGTGAGTCATTTCGCTTGGAAGTTGATGCTAGGAATTCGTGGGGCGCGCGGTCATGAGCACGGGCGTGCTTCCATGCCGGCAAGCGCGTATTGTAGCGCACCGGCTGTGCCCGACGGCAGCGTCATCCGCACGCCGTCAGACAGTTTTGGCATGTGTTTATGCGCTTGCGCAAGGTTTGATCACCTTGCTATTGCGCATGTTCGATCACCATCTGCACGCGCGTGATGCCGTTGAAGGTGTTGTTGTCGAGCCGGTAAGCGACGAACGCCCGCGCGCCCAGCGGCTCCGCGTGGTTGAACCAGATCGCGTCGAAATGCTGCTTGCCGCGGCCGAGCTTGAGCTTCAGATGCTTTTCTTTCAGCACGGCTTGCGAAAGCACATCGAACTCGCCGCAGAAGCTGGGTGCCGGAAAGCCCTGACCCCAGACATGGGTTTCGAGCAGCTCGACAAACTGCGGCGTGAAGCATTCCGCATCGGCTTCGCCATCGGTTTCCAGTACGCGCGAGAGCAGAGCCTCGGTCAGCCATTCGCGACCGACGGCCTCGAAGGTGGTCACGAAATCGTTGAAGCCGTCTTCTCGCAGCGTGAGCCCTGCCGCCATCGCGTGGCCGCCGAATTTGACGATCAGCCCAGGGCTGCGCTTGTGCACCGCGTCCAGCGCATCGCGCAGGTGGAAACCGGGAATCGAGCGGCCCGAGCCCTTGATGACGCCGTCGTCTCCCGGCGCGAAGGTGAAGACGGGGCGATGGAACTTGTCTTTGATGCGCGAGGCAACAATGCCGATCACGCCCTGGTGCCACGTTTCGTTGTAGACGGCGATGGTGTGGCGACTCGCACCATCCAAGGCGTTCATGCCGTCGAGGATGGTAAGCGCTTCCTGCTGCATGCCGGCCTCGATCTCGCGGCGTTCGCGGTTCATGCCGTCGAGTTCAGCGGCGATGGCCATGGCGCGGTCGTAGTCATCGGTGAGCAGACATTCGATGCCGAGCGACATGTCGGCCAGGCGCCCGGCGGCATTCAGGCGCGGGCCAAGGCCGAAGCCGAGGTCGAACGTCGATGCGCGCCGCGCTTCACGCCCGGCCACGCGGAAAAGGGCGGCAATGCCAGGACACATCCGCCCCGCACGCATGCGCTTGAGCCCCTGTGCAACCAGCAAGCGGTTGTTGGCGTCGAGTTTGACCACGTCAGCCACCGTGCCCAGCGCTACCAGATCGAGCAGCGCATCGAGGCGAGGCTGATCCCGCGGCGTGAACGCGCCGCGATTGCGGAGTTCTGCCCGCAGCGCCAGCAGCACGTAAAACATCACGCCCACGCCCGCCAGGTTCTTGCTCGGAAAGCTGCAGCCCGGCTGGTTCGGGTTGACGATCACACGCGCTTCGGGCAATTGCGCGCCCGGCATGTGATGGTCCGTCACGACAACATCGATGCCCAGCGCGTTGGCCGCCGCCACGCCCGCCACATCGGCAATACCGTTGTCGACGGTGACGAGCACGTCTGGTTTCTCGCGCGCGGCCAGCGCCACGATTTCGGGCGACAGGCCGTAGCCATACTCAAACCGGTTCGGGACGATGTAACTCACCTGCGCACCGAGCATGCGCAAGCCGCGCACGCCCACGGCGCAGGCGGTGGCGCCGTCGCAGTCGTAGTCGGCAATGATCAGCAGGCGTTTGCCGGCGGCGATGGCGTCGGCCAGATAGCGCGCTGCGTCGTCAATGCCCTTGAGGTGCGCGGGCGGCAGCAGGTCGGTCAGCTCGGTCGACAGTTCGTCTGGCCGGGCTACACCGCGCGCGGCCAGAATGCGCGCCAGGACTGGGTGGATGCCGTGGCCGGCCAGCGTGGTGGCGGCCTCGGAGGAATGGGGGCGGACGGCGATGCGGGTCATTCTCAGGCGGCCATGGAAAGCGGGAACAGCGCATCGCGCAGGGTGCGGGCACGGCGGAAACGCCGTAGCCAGCCGAACGGACCGTTGGCCAGTTCGCGGCGCGTGACGTGGTAGTGGGCGTAATGCGAATCGCCGGTGAGAATGAGCGAGACAGCGTCGATGCGGCCGTCGGCCAGCGCGTCGGCGGCGGGGGTGAACCAGTCACGGTCGTAAGCGCGCAGGGTTTCGATCCAGTCGTACCAGTCGGCGCAAAGGTAGGGCTTGCCGGCGGCGTCGAGCAGCGCGGCGGCACTGGTGCCGTCGGACGGCACGGCGGCCAGCGTTTGGGCGCACAGTTCGGTAGCGTTGCCGGCATGGCAGAGGCCGGCAAAGAAGGCATCAGTGCCGATCATGCGTTCGGCAATCGGGCGAGCATCGACCAGCGCGCCTTGGCCGAACAGCCAGACCGAGTTGACCGGCAGCAGGCCACGCGCCTCACGCGCCTGGTTGACGGGGTGGTCGTACCACGTCATCTGAATCTCGTTCTGGAACTTGCGCCAGGCGCGTTCCTGCTCGCCCTTGTGCATCCAGATGTCGATGTTGTGGCCGGTGGCGCGCTGCGGGGCAGCCGCAATCAGATCACCGAACGGCGCATCGGCGACGTACCAGCGGGCGGCGTGCGTTGCGTCGAGCGTGATGCCCATCTCCGCCACCAATGGGGCGATGGCGGCGCGCAGGGCGTCGGCATCGGCGGCTTCCAGGCGGAGTTGGGCCGGGTCGAGCATTACCAGATGGTCCCGGGCGGCGTGAATGTGTACCGGCTGCAGGCAGGCCCAGGTGCGCGTGTCGGCGCTGCCGCCGTCCGCCAGGCGCATGTACGGGGCGGACGGCAGGGGCGAAATCGGCAACCCGGCATGCGCCGCCAGCCAGCGCTCGTGCGGCAGGGTGGGCAGGTAGGCATCGTCGTGGCGCTCGTGTTCTGCCTCGCGTGCGCGGGCAAGCAACCTTTCCAGGCCTGGCAAGGTCAATTGACGGAAGGCATCGTCTGCGACCTCGGCCGCGGGCGCGCAAAACGGGACAATCAGGGTGAGTTCGGGAATCATGGCTCCGAGATTGTAAACTTCCGGCTGCCCGGCGAGTGCGTCGGGAAAATCACACCACACGGGGATGCCCCTTTGAAATTTCCATACGAATGGCAGATCGGCTGGCGGTATACGCGCGCGAGCAAGCGCGCCAGTCGCAACAGCTTCATCTCTTTCATCTCGCTCATTTCCATGCTCGGCATTGCGCTGGGGGTGGCGGCGCTGATCATCGTGCTCTCGGTCATGAACGGCTTCCAGAAGGAGGTGCGCGACCGCATGCTGTCGGTGTTGGCGCATATCGAGGTGATGGCGCCGAACAGCTTGCCCGATTGGCAGCGTACCGCCAATGAGGCGATGCAGAACAAGGAAGTCATCGGTGCCGCGCCGTACGTGGGCGCGCAGGCCATGATCACGCGTGACGAGGCGGTGCGCGGTGTGCTGCTGCGCGGTGTGTCGCCGGCTGACGAACCGAAGGTGTCAGATATCGCCAAAGACTTCAAGTCGGGCACGATTGACGATCTGAAACCCGGTGAATTTGGCATTGCCCTGGGCAGCCAACTGGCCAACGGCCTGGGCGTGCATCAAGGCGACAAGGTTACGCTGGTGGCGCCGCAGGGCACCATCACCCCGGCCGGCGTGTTGCCGCGCCTTAAACAGTTCACGGTGACGGGCGTGTTTGAATCGGGCCACTACGAGTTCGACAGCTCGCTGGCGCTGGTCAATGTGGAAGACGCCGAGCGCCTGTTCCGCCTGGACGGCCCAACCGGCGTACGCCTCAAACTGGTCGACATGGACCGCGCGCCGCAGGTGGCGGAGGCACTGTCACGCACGCTGACGGGCGAGCTGTACATCCGGGACTGGTCGCGCCAGAACCGCAACTGGTTCGCCGCCGTGAAGACCGAGAAGAAGATGATGTTCATCATCCTCACGCTCATCATTGCCGTAGCGGCGTTCAACCTGGTGTCCACGCTGGTGATGACGGTGACGGACAAGCAGGCCGACATCGCCATTCTGCGCACCATGGGCGCGCAGCCGGCCTCGATCATGAAGATCTTCATCGTGCAGGGCGTGGCGATCGGCTTTATTGGTACGCTGCTGGGCGTGGGTTTCGGCACGCTCATCGCTTACAACATCGACGTGATCGTGCCTTTCATCGAGCGTCTCTTCCACGTGCAATTCCTGCCACGTGACATCTACTTCATCAGTGAACTGCCCTCGGACCCCCGCGTGAACGACATTGCGACCATCGGCATCATTTCCTTCATCCTCGCGTCGGTGGCGACGCTGTATCCGAGCTGGCATGCCTCGCGCGTGAATCCGGCGGAGGCCCTGCGCTATGAGTGAGGCCGTCATGACTTCCATGGAAACGCCGGGCGCAGCGCCCCAGGGTGTGGTGGTGCAGGCAGAGGGGCTGTCCAAGTCGTTCCGCCAGGGCGGCTTGAACGTCGATGTGCTCAAGGGCGTGGATATCCGTATCGGCGTGGGCGAGAAAGTCGCGATCGTGGGTGCTTCGGGCTCGGGCAAGAGCACGCTGCTGCATGTGCTGGGCGGGCTGGATGCGCCTACATCGGGTCGCGTGTCTCTGCTCGGCAAGCCTTTCACCGCCATGAAAGAGCGCGAGCGCAACACGCTGCGCAATCAGGCGCTGGGCTTCGTCTACCAGTTCCATCACTTGCTGCCCGAGTTCACCGCACTGGACAACGTGGCGATGCCGTTGCGCATTCGTGGCGTGGAAGAGGCGCAGGCGCGCCACACCGCGCAGGCGATGCTCGAGCGTGTGGGTCTGGGCCCGCGCACGGCGCACCGCCCGGGCGAGCTGTCCGGCGGCGAGCGTCAGCGCGTGGCAATTGCGCGCGCATTGGTTGGGTCCCCGGCTTGCGTGCTGGCCGACGAACCGACCGGCAATCTTGATGACCATACCGCCGGTGAAGTGTTCGGCCTGATGCTTGAACTCACGCGCACGCTGGGCACCAGCTTTGTCATCGTTACGCACGATATCGAACTGGCCGGCCGGTGCGATCGCATCTTCCGCCTGCGAGACGGCCATCTGCAACAGGAACGCTGATCGGGGCGGCATGATCGGAAAAGGCGGATTCCAGAACGCCGCTCTTTCCGGTACGTTGCCGTTTTGCCAACGCAGAGCCGACCATGTGGATCGACACCCATTGCCATCTCGACGCCAGCGACTTTGATACCGACCGTGACGCTGTCGTAGCCCAGGCGCATGCGGCGGGTGTCGACCACATTGTCGTGCCTGCCGTGGCGCGCTGGAATTTCGACACGGTGCGCGCACTGGCTTCTCAGCATGCTGGCTGCAGTTATGCGCTGGGCATTCATCCGATCTATGCCGCACAAGCCAGTGACGATGATCTGGTTGAATTGCGGCGCCAGGTGGCGGCATCAATGGATGACCCGCGCTTTGTGGCCGTTGGTGAGATCGGGCTCGATTTCTTCATTCCCAACCACGATGTTGAGCGGCAGAACGCCGTTTTTCGCGCGCAACTGCGTATCGCGCGGGAATTCGATTTGCCCGTCCTGATGCACGTGCGCAAGTCGCAGGACCAGGTGCGTAGTGCTGCCGCCAAGGCGGGGGTCCGTGGCATTGCGCATGCGTTCAATGGCAGCCCGGAGCAGGCGCATCGCTTTGTTGATGCCGGCTTCAAGCTGGGGTTTGGTGGCGTTTTCACCTTCTCGCGCGCCAATCGCGTGCGCCGGCTGGCCGCCGAGATGCCGATCGAGTCGATCGTGCTGGAAACCGACGCGCCCGACCTCGCGCCCGCATGGCTGGCCGCCGACCAGTTTGGCGAGCAGGCCGGTGTGCGCAATGTGCCGGCAGAAGTGGCGCGCGTTGCCGGTGCGATGGCGCGACTGCGCGGCATCACCATCGAGGCGCTGGCCGACCAGGCGCGCCGCAATAGCATCGAGGCCATTCCTCGCTTGGCAGCCCTGTTGCAAGCCTGAGGCTGGCGCATGCGTTTGGGGTTGATTGGCTTTGTTGCGGGCTGCATGGCATTGCAGATGCAGGCGACGCTGGTGCCGGTGTGGCAGCCGCTGGGGGCTCTGTCGCTCTGCCTGCTACTGGCGGTGGGTGCGCGGCGCAGGCTAACGCTGTTTCCGCTATTACTTGCCGCCAGCGCCATGACGGCGGGCTTTGGCTGGAGCGATTGGCGCGCGCAACAGCGCATGTCTGTAGCGCTCGCCCCCGCGTGGGAAGGCAAGGACATCCTCGCGACCGGCGTGGTGGCCGAGCTGCCGCAAATCGGCGATGACGCCACGCGCTTTCTCTTCCAGATCGAATCCAGCGACGCCGGCGATGCAGTGCCGCCACGCGTGCGCCTGTCGTGGTACGGCACGCGCGGTTGGGGTAGGTCAGGCGAGAAAAATGCCGCGCGCGGCCGGCGTGCCGGCATCCCTGATCTGCAGCCCGGCCAGCGCTGGAAACTCACGCTGCGTATGAAGCGCCCGCACAGCCTGACCAACCCCGGCGGTTTCGATGGCGAGTACGCGATGCTGGCCGACAACATCCGCGCCACTGGCTACGTGCGCACGGGCAAGCGCGCTCAGAACATCGCATTGGACGAGGCGGGCAGCGGCTTTGGCATTGGCGTGGAACGGTGGCGAGCCAGCGTGCGAGGCCGCATCCTCGCGGCGTTGCCCGATGCGCGCTATGCGCCTGTCATCGCTGCGCTTGTGGTGGGTGATCAGAGCGGCATCGCCCGCGACGACTGGGAGCTGTTCCGCCGCACCGGCATCAGCCACCTCGTCAGCATTTCGGGGCTGCACATCACGATGATCGCGGGGCTTTTTGCTGCGCTCTGGATGGCGTTATGGCGCCGCTCGTTCGGGCTCGCGCGCTGGCTGCGCACGCCGTTGCCGCTGCGCATGCCGACCCCGCGCGCGGGCGCCATCGCGGCGATGCTGGCAGCCTTCGGCTATTGCCTGCTGGCCGGGATGGGCGTACCGGCGCAGCGCACGCTGCTGATGCTGTCTACCGTGGTCATCGCCCGGCTGACCGACCGCAATGTGCCGGCCAGCCTGTCGCTGTGCTGGGCGGCCGCTGTGGTGGCGGTGGTCGACCCGTGGGCGGTCATGTCAGCGGGGTTCTGGCTGTCGTTCGGCGCGGTGGCAGTCATCTTCATCGCGGCGCAGATGGTGCTTGACGGCCGCCGCAACGGCGAAGCAAACGGTTTGTTTGCGCGCGCCCAGCGCGGGTTGGCGGGCGGCACGCGTATTCAATTGGCCGTCACGTTCGGCTTGTTGCCGCTGACTTTGCTGTTGTTTCAACAGACGTCGGTGGTGTCCGCAGCGGCCAACGGGCTGGCGATTCCCGCAGTAAGTTTCGTGACGACGCCGCTGGCGCTGATTGGCGCGGCACTCCCTGATCCGCTTGCGCAGCCGGTGCTGGCGTTGGCCGAAGCGAGCTTCAGTTGGCTGGTTGTTTGGCTCGAATGGCTGGCGAGGCCGACCTGGTCGGTGTGGGTTGCGCCGGTCGCGCCTGCGTGGGCGTTGCTGCTGTCGATGGCCGGCGTGGCGCTGTTGTTGTTGCCCGGTGGCCTGCGCGCGTGGGCATGGCGGGCGCAAGGGGCCTTGCTCCTTTTGCCGATGGTGCTGGCGCGCCTGCCTGTGCCACTGCCTGGCGAATTCCGCCTTGTAGCGTTTGATATCGGCCAGGGCGCCGCAGCGCTGGTCGAGACGGCCAACCATCGTCTTCTGTTCGATACCGGCCCCCGCTACGGCGGCCACGCCGATGCCGCCGCCCGCGTCATCACCCCCTACCTGAGCGGGCATGGCATGGACTCGCTCGACACCCTCGTCATCAGTCATGAAGACAGTGACCACGCAGGCGGCACCAAAACCGTGATCGAGGCAGTGCCGGTGCGCACTATGTTGGCGTCTTTGCCGCAGGGACATGCGCTGCGCAGCGTGGCCGGTGCCCACGATATTCGCTTCGCCGATTGCTTGGCTGGGCAGACGTGGACGTGGGATGGCGTGGTCTTCGAAGTGCTGCATCCGGTGCACATGCCCGCCGACGGTGCGCGCATGACCAGCAACGCACGCAGTTGCGTGCTGCGCATCGGCAATGGCCGGCACGCCGCGCTGCTCACCGGCGACATTGATGCTGCCCAGGAAACCGCGCTGCTCGCCCGCGAGACCCCTGAACGGCTGATGGCAGATATCTTGCTTGTGCCGCACCACGGCAGCAAGACGAGCTCCAGCGGTGCGTTCTTGGACGCGGTTTCTCCGCAGGTGGCGGTTTTCCAGGTCGGCTACCGCAACCGGTACGGCCATCCGCATCCCCAGGTATGGCAGCGCTATGTGGCGCGCGATATCGACGGTTTGCGTACGGACAAGACTGGTGCCGTCGTCATCCAGACCGACGGCGATGCGCTGGACGTTCAGACTGCGCGCACCATGCGGCGGCGGTACTGGTCTTCCGCGCAGGAGGTGGAACCCCTGGCAACGGCCGCCGGCGCTCTCGACGCCCAGCCGTAAAACTTGCTGGCTCAACGGGTTGGCCCCATTGTGGGGGTCAAAACCGCTGTGCTATAAAAACCACGTGCCGCGTACATCGCGCGGCGCCGTCAGGGGGAGAAAAGCATGGCAGTCCGGTTCTACGATGAAATGCTTAACTGGCATGACGGCGGCCGCAGCCCCCATGCCGCCGAGCCGGCCCCGGCAGCGCTTGTCCAGCAGGGCGAGGTGCGCGGCCACTACGGACGTTTCGCCGAATGGCTGGGCGCGCAGTCCGCCACCACGCTGCAGAACAAGCGTGCCGAGGCTGACCTCATCTTCCGCCGCGTCGGCATCACCTTCGCTGTCTATGGCGACAAAGATGAATCGAACAGCGGCACCGAGCGCACGATCCCGTTCGACATCATCCCGCGCATCTTCCCGGCCAACGAATGGGCCAAACTCGAGCGCGGACTGCGCCAGCGCGTGGACGCGCTCAACCGCTTCCTGCATGACATTTATCACGAGCAGAACATCCTGCGCGCAGGCGTGATCCCGCCTGACCAGATCTATAACAACGCGCAATACCGCCCCGATATGCTTGGCGTGAACGTGCCACGCGACATCTACGCGCACGTGGCCGGTATCGACATCGTGCGTGCAGGCGAGGGCGAGTTCTACGTGCTCGAAGACAACCTGCGCGTGCCGTCGGGTGTGTCGTACATGCTGGAAAACCGCAAGATGATGATGCGGCTGTTTCCCGAGCTGTTCGCGCGCAATCGTGTTGCGCCCGTCGCGCATTACCCGGACATGCTGCTCGACATGCTGCGCAGCGTATCGCCGCAAAACATTGCCGACCCGACCGTGGTGGTGCTCACACCGGGCATGTACAACTCGGCGTATTTCGAGCATGCGTTCCTGGCCCAGCAGATGGGCGTGGAGTTGGTGGAAGGTCACGACCTTTTCGTGCAGGACGATCATCTCTACATGCGCACTACGCAGGGCCCGCAGCGAATCGACGTGATCTACCGCCGTGTTGATGACGACTTCCTCGACCCGCTGGTGTTTCGCCCGGATTCCTCGCTGGGTGCGGCGGGGCTGCTGTCGGTCTATCGCGCGGGTAACGTCACCATCTGCAATGCCATCGGCACCGGCGTGGCGGATGACAAGTCGATCTATCCGTACGTGCCGGAGATGATCCGCTTCTATCTGGACGAAGAGCCGATCCTCAACAACGTGCCGACGTACATGTGCCGCCGGCCCGATGACCTGCAATACGTGCTCGACCACATGGGCGAATTGGTGGTGAAGGAGACGCACGGTGCCGGTGGCTACGGCATGCTGGTCGGCCCGGCCGCCACGCAGGAAGAGATTGCTGCCTTCCGCGAGGTCGTTAAGGCACGCCCCGATCAGTACATAGCCCAACCGACGCTGGCGCTGTCCACCTGCCCGACGTACGTGGAAGCCGGCATCGCGCCTCGCCACATCGATCTGCGCCCGTTTGTGCTGTCAGGCAAGGACGTGCGCATGGTGCCGGGTGGTCTGACGCGCGTGGCGCTGAGGGCGGGCTCGCTGGTGGTCAACTCGTCGCAGGGCGGCGGGACGAAGGATACGTGGGTGCTGGAGCGCTGATTGGAGTCTGACGGGCTCGCAATTGCAATCGACATAAACGAATACCCATAGGAAACGCCATGCTCAGCCGCACCGCAGATCACCTCTTCTGGATGGCGCGCTACACCGAACGCGCCGAGAACACCGCCCGCATGCTCGACGTGAACTACCAGACTTCGCTGCTGCCGCAATCGGCGGAAGTGGCGGAGCAGGGCTGGTGGGCGATGCTCGATATCTCTGAACTTACGCAGGTGTTTGACGAGCGCTACGGCCTGCTCTCGCGCGATGACGTGATCGATTTCATGGTCCGTGACATGACCAATCCGTCGTCGATCATGAGCTGCCTGCGCGGCGCGCGCGAGAACGCCCGCGCCGTGCGCGGCTCCATCACGACCGAGGTGTGGGAGACCATCAACACCACCTGGTTGGATGTGCAGCGGCTGATCGCCGAGGGCATGCTGCGCGATGATCCGTCGCAATTCTTCGAGTGGGTGAAGTTCCGCTCGCACCTGTCGCGCGGCGTGCAGGTCGGCACCATGCTGACGGACGACGCGTTCCACTTCATGCGCCTGGGCACCTTCCTGGAGCGTGCTGATAACACCGCACGGTTGCTCGACGTGAAGTTCCAGTCCACCCCCACGCGCGACGAAGCCGCCGCCGAGCAGGGCGACTTCTATCATTGGGCTGCCACGCTGCGCTCTGTTTCGGGCTTCGAGGTCTACCGCAAGATCTATCGCAACATCATCACGCCGACGCGCGTGGCGGAGCTGCTGATTTTGCGCAGCGACATGCCGCGCTCCCTGTTGGCCAGCATGGACGAAGTGGTCGACATTCTCTCTACCGTGCGTAACAGCCAGTCGGCGGAGACGGAGCGTCGCGCTGGTAAACTGCACGCCGACCTGCGGTACGCCCGCATCGACGATATTTTTGCGGTTGGCCTGCATGCATGGCTGACCAACTTCCTGGAGCGGATTGGCGACCTGGGCAACGGCATCAGCCAGGATTTCCTGGTGCCGCTTGAGGCGGCTTGACGTGCGGACATTCGTGCAGGGCATCGTGCACACAACGGGGCGCCGCTTTCGGGTGGCGCACGTGTCATCGTGAAATACCAAATTCGACATACGACGGTCTACCGTTATGCCGAGCCGCTGCGCCACAGCGTGCATGAGCTACGGTTGACGCCTCGCAGCGGCGCGCTGCAACAGGTGGATAGCTGGCAGATCCATGCGCCCGGCAACCTTACGCGCGCCACCGACGGCTTTGGCAACGTCGTCCATCACTTCACGCTCGGCAATCGCACGGAAGACGTCATCATCGACGCGCGCGGCGTTGTCGAGGCATTTCCCGCCGGCACGCCCGGCAGCCAACGTTTTACAGATGCGCCGGGGGAAGGGCGCTATCGTGTTTCGCCGTTGTACTTTCTGAGCGACACTCCGCTGACTTCCGCGCCGCCCGAGATGGTCACCTTTGCGCATGAGCACGCGCTGGCGCGCGGCGATGCAGAATCCGCAGTGCGTCTGGCGCAAGCGATCGCCAAGCGCGTGCGCTACAAGCCCAACACCACCCACGTCGGCACGACCGCAGCCGAGGCGTTTGGCCTGGGCACAGGGGTATGCCAAGACCAGGCGCAGGTGATGGTCGCGTGCTGCCGGGCACTGGGTGTGCCGGCGCGTTACGTCAGCGGCTACTTCTATGCAGTGGGCGAAGAAGACCTCGCCAGCCACGCCTGGGCTGACGTTTGCCTCGATGCCGAATCGCACACGTGGTGCAGCATCGACGTGACCCATCAATGTTTTACCGATGCGCGCCACATCCGGCTGGCGGTCGGACGCGACTACCAGTCCGCCGCGCCCGTTCGCGGTGTGCGGCAGGGCGGGGGTGCCGAGACGCTGGATGTCAGCATTTCCATCGAGCCACTGCCCGCCGAGGCTGCCGAGGTGAATTGAGTATCGCTTCCAAGCGCGCGGATGGGTTCCGATCGGCGCGCTAGAATGCTTTCAACCCACCGTTGCCGCTTTTCGTTTCGCCCATGACTTATTGCGTCGCCATGCGCCTGGACGCAGGCCTTGTTTTCCTGTCCGACTCCCGCACCAACGCGGGCGTCGACGCCATTTCCACGTTCCGCAAAATGACCGTCTTCGAGCGCGAAGGCGATCGTGTCATGGTGCTGCTGACGGCAGGCAATCTCGCCATCAGCCAGGCCGTGCGCCAAGTGCTGGCCGAGGCGCGCGACAAGCCGCGCTCGCTGTGGACGGCACGGGACATGTTCGAGGCCGCCACGATCGTTGGCGAGGCCGTGCGCGACGTCTATGACCGCGACGCCGCCGCACTGGCCAAAGCCAAGATCGATTTCAACGTCAGCATTATCTTTGGTGGGCAGATCGGCGAGGAGCGCCCGCGCCTGTTCAATGTCTACGCGGCGGGCAATTTCATTGAAGCCACGCCCGAGAACTGTTATTTCCAGATCGGCGAGGCCAAGTACGGCAAGCCGATCATCGATCGCGTGGTCAGCCCGGCGCTGCCGCTGGACGAAGCTGCCAAATGCGCACTGATCTCGATGGATTCGACGCTGAAGTCGAATATTTCGGTGGGCTTGCCGCTTGATCTGCTGGTCTACGAGGCTGACTCGTTGCGCGTGACGCGCTTTGTCGCCATCGACGAAGAGAACCCGTATTTCGCGATGATTCGCGGCACGTGGGGCAAGCGCCTGCGCCAGGTGTTTGCCGAGATCGACGATCCGGATTGGGAGGCCAGTACGTCGCCGTTGCATCCGCTGCGCCGCGAAGGGCACCCTTCCATCGAGGTCGAGCCCGTACGCATTGCACCGCCCGCCGCGGACGCGCCTGCTATGCCGCAACGCGCACCGGGCCCCGCGTTGGAGCAGGTGTCCACGATCCAGCGCGTGGCAGGCGGATCGCAGAAGTCGCACTGAACCCGATACAGGACCTCGCGATGCGCGACGTGATGCTCTTTTCGCATGCCAATGGCTTTCCGGTCGGCACGTATCGCAAGATGCTGGGCGTGCTCGGTGATGAATTCGACATCCGCGCGGTGGAGCGTTTTGGGCACGATCCGCGCTTTCCGGTCACACGTTCCTGGCCGGGGCTGGTGAAAGAACTGCTGGCGGAAATCGACGCGCAGCCCGAGCCGGTCTGGCTGGCCGGTCATTCGCTGGGCGGCTTTTTGAGCCTGATGGCTGCGCTGCGGCGGCCCGAGCGCGTGCGCGGCGTCGTGATGCTCGATTCACCGATCATTGCCGGATGGCGCGCCAAGCTGCTGCGCGTGGCGCAGTGGCTGGATATTGACGAAAGCCAATCGCCGGCAGCTGCCACCAAGAACCGGCGCCATCTGTGGCCCGATCTCGACTCCGTCTGGAATCACTTCAAGGCCAAGCGCAAGTTCGATCGGTGGGACGAAGACGTGCTTCGTGACTATGTGGAGCATGGTACCGAGCCCACCGGCCGTGACCGCGAGCGCACACTGCGTTTCTCACGCGAAATCGAATACCAGATCTACCGAACGCTGCCGACCAATATGGGGCGCAAAGTTGCAGGCGGCACGCCGTTTCCGGTCAGCTTTGTGGCCGGCACGCGTTCGCGTGAAATCCGCCAGGTCGGGCTGGGTGCCACCCGGCGCATCGTCGGCAGCAAGCTGCGCTGGATCGAGGGCAGCCACTTGTATCCAATGGAAAAGCCACTGGAAACCGCCCAGCTGATCCGTGAGTTGATCAACGAAATGCGCGCGAATGCAGGCGCCATGCGGCACGCGGCATAAACAACCCTGTTCTGGGGCAAATTCCACCGTTCTGTCACGGATCGAACAAGGCACCTTTGCTATAATCCGGCTTTCCCCGGCAAGCTAGGTCATGACCAAGTTCGTATTCGTTACCGGTGGCGTAGTGTCCTCACTCGGCAAGGGCATCGCCGCCGCCTCGCTCGCGGCCATTCTTGAGTCGCGCGGCCTCAAAGTCACCCTCCTCAAACTCGATCCTTACATCAACGTCGACCCGGGCACCATGAGCCCGTTCCAGCACGGCGAGGTGTTTGTGACCGAAGACGGCGCAGAAACCGACCTCGATCTTGGCCACTACGAGCGCTTTGTCTCGGCCAAGATGCGCAAGTCGAACAACTTCACCACCGGCCAGATCTACGAATCCGTGATCCGCAAGGAACGCCGCGGCGAGTATCTCGGCAAGACGGTGCAAGTCATTCCCCACATCACCAATGAGATCCAGGCCTTCATCGAGCGCGGTGCTGCAGCATCGCACGACGGCAAGGCGGATGTGGCGATCGTGGAAATCGGCGGCACGGTGGGCGATATTGAATCGCTGCCGTTCCTGGAAGCCGCGCGTCAGATGAGCCTGCGCCTGGGCCGTAACCAGGTGGCGTTCGCGCACCTGACGCTGGTGCCGTTCATCGCCAGTGCCGGCGAGTTGAAGACCAAGCCGACTCAGCACTCGGTGCAGAAACTGCGCGAAATCGGCGTGCAGCCGACCGCGCTGCTGTGCCGCGCTGATCGTCCGATTCCCGATGATGAGCGCGCGAAGATTTCGCTGTTCGCCAACATGCCGCAGGACGCGGTCATCTCGGTGTGGGATGTCGACACCATCTACAAGATCCCGCAAATGCTCAACGAGCAAGGGCTGGATCGCATCATCTGTGAAGAACTGCGCATTGAGGCGCCGCCGGCGGATCTGTCGGTGTGGGCACATATGGTGCACACGCTGGAGAACCCGCAGCACGAGATCACGATCGGCATGGTCGGCAAGTACGTTGATCTGACGGAATCGTACAAGTCGCTGATCGAGGCGCTGCGCCACGCCGGTCTGCATACCTCGACGCGCGTCAACATCGAATACATCGATTCCGAAGAGCTGGAATCGGGCCACGTGCAAGTGCTGGATTCGCTCGACGCGATCCTGGTGCCGGGCGGCTTCGGCAAGCGCGGCACGGAAGGCAAGATCCGCGCGATCCAGTACGCCCGCGAGAAGGGCGTGCCGTATCTGGGCATTTGTCTGGGGATGCAGTTGGCCGTGATCGAATTCGCCCGCCACCTGGCCGGCATGAAGGACGCCAACAGCACGGAATTCAACGACGAGACCGAGCATCCGGTGGTCGCCCTCATCACCGAGTGGCTGGATCGTGACGGTGCGGTGGAAAAGCGTTCGGCCAACTCCGACCTGGGCGGCACGATGCGCCTGGGCTCGCAGCGCGTGCCGGTGCAGTCGGGCACCAAGGCGGCGACGATCTATGGCGCAGAGGTCAACGAGCGCCATCGCCATCGCTATGAGGTGAACAACCACTACGTGCCGCAGCTGGAAAAGGCCGGGATGATCATCTCGGCGCGCACGCCGTCGGAAAACCTGCCGGAAATGATGGAGCTGCCAAGCTCGATGCACCCGTGGTTCGTCGGCGTGCAGTTCCACCCGGAATTCACCTCGACGCCGCGTGACGGCCACCCGCTGTTCAAGGCGTACGTGGAAGCCGCGCTGGCGCATCGTCAGCAGAACGCGCAACGCGCCGTGGCCTAAGGGCCGGCGCACGGGAACATCATGAAACTCTGCGATTTCGAAGTCGGCCTCGACAAACCGTTCTTCCTGATTGCCGGCACCTGCGTGATCGAGTCTGAGCAGATGGCGATCGATACCGCCGGCACGCTCAAGGAGATCACGGGTGCCCTGGGCATTCCGTTCATCTACAAGTCGTCGTTCGACAAGGCGAACCGCTCGTCGGACGCGTCGTTCCGCGGTCTGGGCATGGAAGAGGGGCTGCGCATCCTGGCAGAAGTCCGTCGCCAGGTGGGCGTGCCGGTGCTGACCGATATTCACGAGATCGACGAGATCAAGCCGGTGGCCAGCGTTGTGGATGTGCTCCAGACGCCGGCCTTCCTGTGCCGTCAGACCGATTTCATCCGCGCCTGCGCGCAGAGCGGCAAGCCTGTCAACATCAAGAAGGGCCAGTTCCTCGCGCCGCACGACATGAAGAACGTCATCGACAAGGCGCGCCACGCTGCCCGCGATGCCGGTCTGCCGGAAGACAATTTCATGGCCTGCGAACGCGGTGCCTCGTTCGGCTACAACAACCTCGTGTCGGATATGCGCTCGCTGGCGATCATGCGCGAGACGGGTGCGCCAGTGGTGTTTGACGCCACGCACTCGGTGCAGTTGCCGGGCGGTCAGGGCACCAGCTCGGGCGGTCAGCGCGAGTTCGTGCCGGTGCTGGCCCGCGCAGCCATTGCCGCGGGTGTGTCGGGCGTGTTCATGGAAACGCACCCCGATCCCGCATGTGCAAAATCAGACGGTCCGAATGCCGTGCCGCTGCGTCGCATGAAAGACTTGCTGTCAGTACTGAAAGAACTGGATGCGCTCACCAAGCGCAGCGGTTTCCTGGAGAATCAGTTCGACTGATTGACTGATCCCACCCAGACCGGCGGCAGCGTATGCTGCCGTCGTCGTTTGTTGCTGCATCCGGAGAGAGACACATGGCCGCTGGCTACATCCTCGCGTACGTGGACGTGACGGACCCCGTGCAATACGAGCAATACAAGGTGCTGTCGACCAAGGCCATGCAAGTGCACGGTGCAGAGCCGCTGGTGCGCGGCGGCAAGACCGAGCAACTGGAAGGCGAGTGGAACCCCACCCGTATCGTTGTGCTCAAGTTTCCGAGCTATGACGCTGCCAAGGCTTTCCATGACAGCGAGGAGTATCGCGCCGCGCGTGAGGCGCGCGTCAAGGCTGCCAAGATGAATATGATCGTGGTTGAAGGCATCTGAGCCCGGCCACTTGCTTCACCTGCTTTAATGACACCAAGAGGGATTACATGAGTGCCATCGTAGATATCATCGGTCGCGAAGTGCTGGACTCGCGCGGCAACCCCACCGTCGAATGCGACGTACTGCTGGAATCGGGCGTGATGGGCCGCGCCGCGGTGCCGTCGGGCGCTTCCACCGGCTCGCGCGAAGCCATCGAACTGCGCGACGGCGACAAGTCGCGTTACCTGGGCAAGGGCGTGCTGAAGGCCGTCGAGCACATCAACACTGAAATCTCCGAGGCCATCATGGGCCTGGATGCTTCGGAACAGGCCTTCCTGGACCGCACCCTGATCGACCTGGACGGCACCGAGAACAAGAGCCGCCTGGGCGCCAACGCCATGCTGGCCGTGTCGATGGCCGTGGCCAAGGCTGCTGCCGAAGAAGCCGGCCTGCCGCTGTACCGCTACTTCGGCGGTTCGGGCGCCATGCAGATGCCGGTGCCGATGATGAACATCGTCAACGGCGGTGCGCACGCCAACAACAGCCTGGACATCCAGGAATTCATGGTGATGCCGGTTGGCCAGTCGAGCTTCCGTGAAGCCCTGCGCTGCGGCGCCGAGATTTTCCACGCGTTGAAGAAGATCCTGGCGGACAAGGGCATGAGCACGGCCGTGGGCGACGAAGGCGGTTTCGCACCGAACTTCGCCAGCAACGAAGAGTGCCTGAACACCATCCTGTCGGCCATCGAGCAGGCTGGCTACAAGGCCGGTGAAGATGTGCTCCTGGCGCTGGATTGCGCTGCTTCCGAGTTCTACAAGGACGGCAAGTACCACCTGGAAGGCGAAGGCCTGCAACTGTCATCGGAAGACTTTGCCAACTACCTGGCGAACCTGGCCGACAAGTTCCCGATCGTGTCGATCGAAGACGGCATGCACGAGAGCGACTGGGCCGGCTGGAAAGCGCTGACCGAGAAGCTCGGCAAGAAGGTGCAACTGGTGGGCGACGACCTGTTCGTCACCAACACCAAGATCCTGAAGGAAGGCATCGAGAAGGGCATCGCCAACTCGATCCTCATCAAGATCAATCAGATCGGCACGCTGACCGAGACGTTTGCCGCCATCGAGATGGCCAAGCGCGCGGGCTACACCGCCGTGATCTCGCACCGCTCGGGCGAAACCGAAGACAGCACCATTGCCGACATTGCCGTTGGCACGAACGCTGGCCAGATCAAGACGGGCTCGCTGTCGCGCTCGGACCGCATGGCCAAGTACAACCAGTTGCTGCGCATCGAAGAAGACCTCGGTGATATCGCTAGCTACCCGGGCAAGTCGGCGTTCTATAACCTGCGATAATCCCCCGCAGTTTCGCTCTGCGTGACCGTGCGACCGCCGCTCTGGCGGTCGCATGGCATTTGGAGCCCGAGTACCGCCAACGCTTGTCTCTATGCGCCTGATTACGCTGTTCCTGTTGCTGCTGTTGCTTGCCATTCAGTACCCGCTTTGGCTGGGCAAGGGCGGCTGGCTGCGCGTGTGGGACATGCAGAAGCAGGTGACGGCGCAGAATCAGCGCAACGCTGAACTGAAGCAGCGCAACACCAAGCTCGAAGGCGAAGTGAAGGATCTGAAGGAAGGCACGGGCGCCATTGAAGAGCGCGCACGCTATGAGCTGGGGATGGTCAAGGATGACGAAGGCTTCGTGCAATTTGTCGCGCCGGCACCGAAGATCAGCGACACCCCACCGCCACCGCCGCCTCCTGCAGGCCAACAAGGCCATCACTGAGCCTGCTGGGCGCTTGCATCCTGAATGAGGCGCTCGTCTTCAAGGCAATTTCTCGGGCCTACCAGTAGTACGGATAGCCCCAGACGGGTGCGCCGTAGCCCACGCCCCAGCCGTCATGGCGGCGCCATCCGCTGCCGTAGTACACCGAATAGCCTCCGTAATACGGATACGGTACGTAGTACGGTGTAGCCGTGTAGGCACGCGCTTCAGCATCGCGTTCGATGGCTTGATCGGATTCGCGCAGCGCCTTGGCATTCAGCGCATCGAGCTTCTTGCGTTCGTCCGCCGACAATGGCGTCGGTGCCGCAGCTTGTGTGTCGTCCGTCAGGCGCGCGGTGTAGGGCGTACCACCCGGACCACGCGGGACCGCAACGCAGGCCGACGCCAGCAGCGCTGCCACCATAGGCAACGCCAGCGCGCCGGGTCGTGGCAGATTCAACAATCGCAAGAACCGGATAGTAGGCTCAGACATGGTGCGCTCCGCAACGCGCGGCAGATGACGAAACAACCGGTTCAGCGTGTGGGCGGTACCGGTAAGTGCCGCGAGCCACGCTTCTTTATACGATGTCGCTGTGCTCAATGACGCTGCTCGGGCGCGCCCTGGATGCCTTGTGCGACGGTCTCTTGCGCGAAAAGCTGTGCACAATCCACAGCGTCGAAGCTGTAGTGCTGACCGCAGAATTCGCAGTCGATTTCCACTTTGCCGCGCTCTTCCAGAATGCTGTCGACCTCGGGTTGGCCGAGCGTGCGCAGCATGGCACCCACGCGCAGACGCGAACACGAGCAGCGGAAACGCGGGCTTTGCGGCTCGAACATGCGGATGCCGGCTGCTTCCATTTCTTCCCAGTACAGGCGTTTGATGAGCGTGTCGATGGGCTGCTCAAGCAGTTCTTCGCGGCGCAGCGTCTTGCCGAGTTGGCAAACGCGTTCCCATGTGTCGAGGTCCTGCTCCTGCACGTCCTTGTGCAGCGGCTGGCCGGTCTCGCCCACCTGCGCGGGTGTATGGCCCGTGCGGCCCTCCATGGCACCGCCATACGAAGGCAGGCGCTGCAGCAGCATGCCCGAGGCGACTCTGTTGTCGGCGGCCAGCCACAGGCGCGTGTCGAGCTGTTCAGAGCTTTGCATGTAGTGCTCAAGCACCTCGGTAATGCTGGCGAGCGGCCCGTTTTCGTCTGACAGTGGCACGATGCCTTGATACGGCTGCTGGCCCGGCTTCTTGTCTTGCGGATCGAGCGTGATGGCAAAACGGCCGTTGCCGTGTACGTTCACCATGGCAGCCAGCGTGGCGTCATCGCCAATCACGGCGCCTTCGGCGATCTTGGCGGTGGCGCGCATGGAGAGGTCGGAGTTGCACTCGACGACCAGCATGTGCACCGGGCCGTCGCCATGCAGTTGCATCACCAGCGCGCCGTTGAACTTGAGGTTGGCCGACAGCAGCGCGGCGGCGGCCATCATCTCGCCCAGCAGCGTGCTGACCGGGGCAGGGTAGCGGCGGCGGTTCAGCACCTCTTGCCACGTTCCTTGCAGGCGCACCAGTTCACCGCGCACGGGCGCGGCGTCGAATACAAATTTCTTCAGCTCGTCAGTCATCCATCAATCCGTTTCAGTTGCTGCTTGTACATCGCCTGGCGCACTGCATATGTTTCAGTGTTCAGGTGCATCTTGGCGATGTCGTCTTCCGTCAGTTTGCGCACGGCCTTGGCGGGCGCACCCAGGATGAGCGTGCCGTCTTCGAAGACCTTGCCCTCGGTGACGATCGCACCCGCACCCACCAGGCAGTTCTTACCGATCACCGCGCGGTTGAGCACCACTGCCTGGATGCCGATCAGCGAGCCTTCACCGATCGTGCAGCCGTGCAGCATGGCCTGGTGGCCGATCGTCACGCGGTTGCCGATATTCAGCGGGCAGCCCGGATCGGTGTGCAGCACCGAGCCTTCCTGCACGTTGCTGGCCTCGCCCACGGTAATCGGCTCATTGTCGCCGCGGATGACGGCGCCCGGCCACACGCTCGCGCGCGCTTTCAGCTCCACACGACCGATGACGGTCGCTTCCGGGGCCACATAGGCGTTTTCGTCAATGGTCGGGGCAACGTCGCCGAGTTGGTAGAGGGCCATGCGATCGGTCTCCAGAATTTGCCTCAGTGGGCCAGTAAGTGAGGAAAAAGCGCGCGTCTTCAAGCTTGCCGAGCACGGCAGGCCGATGCGTCGAATTAAAATGGCGGAAAGTCCAAATTGTACGCTGATGACCGCTTCACAGCCTTGCCCCCAACCGCCCACCGACACGCTGCGCCAGGCCGCCCTGGCGGCGCTGTGTCTTACGGATCCTGCCAGCAAGGTGGGCGCCACGCTGCGACTGGGCGAACGTGCTCACAGCGCCGACGATGCGAGCTGGGGCGCTGAAGACGTTATCGCCACACCGGCAAGCGGCGTCCCCGGTCGGCCAGACGTGCCGGTGCTCGTGCCACCTGCCGCCGTTCCGCGCCGCCGTGCGATCGATACGCCGCGTGGACGCGCTGCGCTGCTGCATGCGCTCGCGCACATCGAATTCAACGCCATCAACCTCGCACTGGACGCCGTGTGGCGCTTTGCCGGCATGCCGGTCGCGTTCTACCAGGATTGGACGCGCGTGGCGGCGGAGGAGGCGACGCACTTTTCAATGCTTTGCGCTCATCTGGCCACGCTGGATTGCCGCTACGGCGATCACCCCGCCCACGATGGCCTCTGGCAGATGACGGAGAAGACCGCCCCCGATCCGCTCGCGCGCATGGCATTGGTGCCGCGCACGCTGGAAGCACGCGGGCTTGACGCCTCGCCGCCGATCCGCGCCAAGTTGGCGCAGGCGGGCGATATGGCGGCCGCCGGCATCCTCGACATCATTCTGCGCGACGAGATCGGTCACGTGGCAGTCGGAAACCGCTGGTACCGCTGGCTGTGCGAGCGCGCCGGGCTGGACCCCGTGCCGACGTATCGCGCGCTGGCCGAACAATACGGAGCACCGCGGCTGCGTGGGCCGTTCAACCTTGAAGCTCGCCGTCAGGCCGGCTTTGACGACGACGAAATCGCCGCGCTGGAAGCCACGTTCTAAGCGCCACGATATTGGCCGTCCGCCGCTATAATCCCCAGAAAAAGAACGATCGTTCGATTTCTATTCGGTGACGAAAACCATGGACTACACCACACGGCCTGCGGCGCGCCAAGTCTCCCGCTCGACTTACTTGCCTGTGCGCGGCTTGCGCTATCACATCCGCGAATGGGGCGAGCCCGGTGCGCCCATCCTGTTCCTGTTTCATGGGTGGATGGATGTGTCGGCGTCATTTCAGTTTCTGGTGGATGCGCTGCGTGAGCGTTGGCACATCGTGGCGCCGGATTGGCGTGGCTATGGCCAGACCGCCCGGCCCACCGATGCCCCCGGTGTTGAGAGCTATTGGTTTGCCGATTACGTGGCCGACCTCGAAGCCATCATCGATCACTACCAGCCTGAAGGGCAGGTGGCGCTCGTCGGCCACAGCCTGGGCGCCAACGTGGTTTGCCTGTACGCGGGCATCCGGCCCGAGCGCGTGCGGCGTGTGGTCGATCTGGAAGGTTTCGGCATGTCGGCATCAAAGGCGTCGCAGGCCCCGCGCCGCTACGCGCGCTGGCTCGATGAGCTGAAGGACAAACCGCGCCTGAACACCTATGCCACCGTTGAAGACGTCGCCGCGCGCCTGCAGAAGACCAACCCACGCTTGCCTGCTGACAAGGCGGCATTCCTGGCGCAGCATTGGTCGAGCCAGAACGCCGAGGGCCGGTGGGAGATTCTGGGCGACCCTGCACACAAAATCATCAATCCGCAGTTGTATCGGCTGGATGAGGTGATGGAGATCTGGCGCCGCGTGACTGCGCCCGTGTTGCACGTCGAGGCGGTCGATTCGCCCACGTTGAAGGCCATTGCCGGCGATGTGCCGTTGCCCGAGTTCAAGACGCGCTTTGCGGCGTTTCCTGATTTTCGGGAGGTATTGATCGCGGATGCAGCGCACATGCTGCATCACGATCAGCCCGAGCAGGTGGCCGCGCTGATCGAGGAATTCTGCTTGCAGCGTTGAGCCCCGGGGCTCAGTCGAGAAACCGTTGCACGACGACGGGCAGCGGCGGGATGCAGGTTTCCGGGGACGGTGCACGCATGCGGACGACTTAGTCCGCCGTCACATGCAGCTTCGTTTGCAGCCCGGCGTCGTTGCTCGAATGCGTATGCACGAGCGTCTTGTCCGGATTGGCGTAGCGGTAAGCGCGGCGCAGCGCCATCGCCACCTCATGGAAGCCCGACAGGATCAGCTTCTGCTTGTTCGGATACAGCGCGATATCGCCCGCCGCAAAAACACCCGGTCTTGAGGTTTCGTAAGCCGTGGTCTCCACCGTGATGCGGCCCGCGCGCATGTCCACGCCCCAGTTGGTGATCGGTCCCGGTTCGGAGACCAGGCCGTACAGCGCGATCAGTTCATCGCAGGGCACAACGGTTTCGCCTTCGCGCCCGCGGATGGCCGCGCCGGTGAGTGTGCCGTCGGGTGTGCTGTCCAGGCGGGAGAGCATGCCGAGCACGAAATCCATTTCACCGGCAGCAACGGCGGCGCGCATTTCGACGACGCTTGCCTCGGCCGCGCGAAAACCTTCTCGCCGATGCACCAATGTCACGCGCGCGGCCAATTTGCGCAACGCCAGCGCCCAGTCGAGTGCCGAATCTCCGCCGCCGGCAATGACAACGCGCTTGCCCGCGAAGCGGGCGGTGTCGCGCACGGCGTAGTGCAGATGGCGGTCTTCCAGCGCGGCCGCTTCGGGCAGGGCCACGCGTTGCGGCGTAAACGCGCCGTTGCCTGCGGTGATAAGTACGGCCGCACAGTCGAACACATCGCCAGCACTTGTGGTGACGCGAAAGCGCCGGCCATGCTCGCCCTCCAGTGTCTCCACGGTTTCAGCGCGGCGGCCACACAGGATCGGATAGTTGAACGGCGCGCATTGCGCCATCAGCCGGTCGACGAGTTCTTGCGCCGTGCACGACACCAGGGCTGGGATGTCGTAAATCGGTTTTTCGGGATACAGCTCAGTGCATTGACCACCCGGGCGGTCCAGTGCATCCACCAGCACGCACGACATCCCGAGCACGCCCGCCTGAAACGCTGCGAACAGGCCAACCGGCCCGGCGCCCACGATCAGCACGTCGATGCGTTGCTCCACGGGTTGGGCGGAATCGGTGGGGAGGGTGGCGGCGGAAGTCATGACAAAGCGCAGAGAACGAAACAATGTGGCCACTATAGCCTGCAGCAAGCGGCTCGCCGCAAACACCGCCACGGGCAGTCGGGTCTTCCGAATGCCGTTCCGTGGTGGGGTGAAGGCCCCAGGTGGCGCGCTGCAGCAGTAAAATGACCAAATGCCGAACATCTCCGCTGCCTCTGCCCGAAACGCCGATCTGCACTGTCATTCCACGGTGTCGGACGGCATGCTCACGCCGCGCGAAGTGGCTGCACGCGCTGCCGCCCACGGTGTGACGCTTTGGGCGCTGACCGATCATGATGAAGTGAGCGGTCAGGCCGCAGCGCGCGAAGCAGCGGCGGCGTTGGGCATGGATTACCTGTCGGGCGTGGAGATTTCCGTCACATGGGCGGGGCGTACGCTGCACATCGTCGGCCTGGGCATCGATCCGGACAACGCCGATCTGGTGCAGGGCCTGGAACGCACGCGCTCCGGCCGCTGCGCGCGCGCCGAAGACATCAGCGCCGCGCTTGCCAAGCTCGGCATCGAAGGTGCCTACGAAGGCGCGCTGAGCTACGCTGGCAACCCCGACATGGTCTCGCGCACGCATTTCGCACGTTTTCTCGTTGAGCACGGCCATTGCCGCGATATTCACGAGGTGTTCGAGCGCTACCTCGGCGACGGCAAGCCGGGCTACGTGCCGCACCGCTGGGCGCGCCTGGCCGATGCGGTTGGCTGGATCAAAGGCGCGGGCGGCGTCGCGGTGATGGCACATCCAGGCCGCTACACGCTGTCGCTGGTCGAGCACAGCGCGTTGTTTGATGAATTCAAGGCGCTGGGAGGCGAGGGCGTAGAGGTCATTACCGGCAGCCATACGCCCGACCAATACGCGCTGTACGCCAACGTGGCGCGCCGCTATGGCTTGCTGGCTTCGCGCGGTTCCGACTTTCACGGCCCCGGTGAGGGCCGGGTCGAACTCGGCGCGCTGCCGCCGCTGCCCGACAATCTGACGCCGGTATGGAGCCGGTGGATGTCGTAGGTCTTCGCCCTCGTCCCCGTCCGCGCCGCATGTCCCAATTCTTCCAAATCCACCCAACTACGCCCCAAGGGCGCTTGATTCGCCAAGCGGCTGAAATCATCCGTGCCGGCGGCCTGGTCGCGCTGCCCACCGATTCCTGCTACGCGCTGGCCTGTCATCTGGACGACAAATCGGCCGTCGAGCGCCTGCGCCGTGTGCGCAGTATCGACGAAAAGCACCACCTCACGCTGATGTGCCGGGATCTTTCCGAACTGGCTACGTTCGCGCGCGTCGACAACAAGCAATACCGAGTGCTGAAGGCGGCCACGCCCGGCCCGTTCGTGTTCCTGCTGGAAGCGACCAAGGAAGTGCCGCGTCGGCTCTCGCACCCGTCGCGTAAAACCATCGGCCTGCGCGTGCCCGAACACCCGATTCCTCTGGCGCTCATGGCCGAACTGGGTGAGCCGCTGCTATCGGCCACGCTGCAACTGCCCGGCGATGATGCGCCGCTTAATGAGGCCGAAACCATTCGGGACCGGCTCGAAAAGCAGCTCGAACTTGTCATCGACGGCGGCCCCGCACCGGCTGAACCCACCACCGTCGTCGACTTGACCGGCGGCGAGCCTGAACTCGTGCGTCAGGGTCGGGGCGATCCCGCCCGCGTCGGCTTGTAAGCGCGCACTCGACGCGTGTTTCGGCGGCGCCGTGCCGCCACGCGCGCTTGCTACAATAGCCCGCCTATGGACCCCACCCTGATCCAGAACATCGCGATTTACGCGATTCCCGTCCTGTTTGCCATCACGCTGCATGAGGCCGCGCATGGCTATGTCGCCAAGCATTTCGGCGACGATACCGCCTATGTCATGGGCCGCATCAGCATCAACCCGCTGCGGCACATCGATCCGATCGGCACGATTGCGATGCCGCTGCTGTTGTATTTCGCGACCAAGGGCGCCTTCGTGTTCGGCTACGCCAAGCCGGTGCCGGTGCGTTTTGGCCGCCTGCGCGATCCGCGCTGGCACGGCATGTGGGTGGCGCTGGCGGGGCCGGCCACTAACTTTGTCCAGGCGATCCTCTGGGGAGCGCTGGCTGTGCTGTTCGCCGTGGGCGGCGTGAATGAGCCGTTCCTGATCGGCATTGCGCGCGCTGGCATTCTCGTCAATATGGTGATGGCGGCGTTCAACATGTTTCCGTTGCCGCCACTCGATGGTGGGCGCGTGCTGACAGCGTTGCTGCCACCGCGCGCGGCGCTGGCGTTTGCGCGCATCGAGCCATTCGGTTTCTTTATCGTGATGGCGCTGATTATTTACGACGTCATCACCAATTTCTGGATGCGCCCGATCATGGCGCTGCTGTTTCAATTGCTGCAGTGGATTCTGAGCCCGCTGCAGATGCTGTTTTCCTGAGTCTTCAACTCCATTTCCCACATGTTTCCTGACCGCGTTCTCTCCGGCATGCGTCCGACCGGTGCTCTGCACCTGGGGCATTACCACGGCGTTCTGAAAAACTGGGTCCGGCTGCAAGCCGAATACCCATGCTTCTTCTTCGTTGCCGATTGGCACGCGCTGACCACGCACTACGAGTCGCCCGAGGTGATTGAGGCGTCCGTGTGGGAAATGCTGATCGACTGGCTGGCCGCTGGTGTCGATCCGACGCAGTCCACGCTGTTCATCCAGAGCCGCGTGCCCGAGCATGCCGAGCTGTTCCTGCTGCTCTCGATGGGCACGCCGCTGGGCTGGCTCGAACGCGTGCCGACCTATAAGGATCAGATCGAGAAGCTCAAGGAAAAAGATCTCTCCACCTATGGCTTCCTCGGCTATCCGCTGCTGCAGGCTGCTGACATCCTGATCTACCGCGCTGGCTTCGTGCCGGTGGGTGAAGACCAGGTGCCGCACGTCGAGATGACGCGCGAAGTCGCCCGCCGCTTCAACTATCTGTACGGCCGCGAACCTGGCTTTGAAGAAAAGGCGCTGGAAGCGGCCAAGAAGCTCGGCGGCAAGCGCGCCAAGCTGTATCTGGAGCTGCGCACGGCCTACCAGGAGCGCGGTGAAGACGAAGCGCTGGAGCAGGCTCACGCGCTGCTGGCCGAGTCGCAAAGCCTCTCGATGGGTGACCGGGAGCGCCTGTTCGGCTACCTGGAAGGCGCTCGCAAGATCATCCTGCCTGAGCCGCAGGTGCTGCTGACTGAAGCGTCGCGCATGCCCGGTCTCGATGGCCAGAAGATGTCCAAGTCTTATGGCAACACCATCCGCATGCGCGAGGACAAGGAAACCGTCGAGAAAAAGGTCCGCACCATGCCGACTGACCCGGCTCGCGTGCGCCGCACCGATCCGGGCGACCCCGACAAGTGCCCGGTCTGGCAACTGCATCTGGTCTACTCCGATTCGGACACGAAAGAGTGGGTGCAGAAGGGCTGCCGCAGCGCCGGCATCGGCTGCCTGGAGTGCAAGCAGCCAGTGATCGAAGGCATTTTGCGCGAGCAGCAGCCGATGCTCGAACGCGCCCAGAAGTACATGGACGACCCGTCTCTGCTGCGCGCCATCATCGCCGATGGTTGCGACAACGCACGCAAGGTCACGCAAGAGACCATGCGTGAGGTGCGCGAGGCGATGGGCCTGTCCTATAGCTGATGGGCTGTTGATGTCTGCTGTTGCACGTGATCCGCATACGCTGACAGCTCCTTCGCCTTGGGTGACGCGTTGGGCGGCTGAGCTGCCGGCCGGCGCCTCGGTGCTGGATGTCGCCTGCGGCAGCGGCCGTCACGCACGCTGGCTTGCCACGCGTGGTCTGCGTGTGACTGGCGTCGACCGCGATGCGGCAGCGCTTGCAGGCCTTTCGGGGGCCGTCAAAACCATCCTCGCCGACATTGAGGCGGGCCCTTGGCCGTTGCCTGCCGGAGCCACGTTCGATGCCGTTGTCGTCACGAATTACCTGCACCGGCCACTTTGGCCACAGTTGCTGGCAGCCGTTGCGCCGGGTGGCCGGCTGATCTACGAAACCTTCGCCGTTGGAAACGAAACCGTCGGGAAGCCGTCCAATCCGGCATTCCTGCTGGCGCCGGGCGAGCTGCTCGATGCTGTGCGAGGTCAGTTGCGCGTGATCGGCTACGAAGACGGTTTTCTCGCATCGCCCCGGGATGCTTATGTGCAGCGGGTTTGCGCGGTTCGCGAACCTGCCGGCGAGGTTGCCCTGCGCTACGCACTTTGAAGTTGCTGAGTGTCGTGTCGTACCCGTCTCTTGGTGGGTCTCAGATGTGGCGAATCCGTTCTGACGATCCGGTACAATCCGACTGTTTACGTTCACGCTTTTGTCTGCTTTCGAAACCATGATCCAGATTTCCGGCAGTCTCGTCGCCATCGTCACGCCCATGCACGAGGACGGCAGCCTTGATTTCCCGTCCCTGCGCAAGCTTATCGACTGGCACATCGCCGAGGGTACCGACGGCATCGTGATCGTTGGCACCAGCGGTGAATCTCCGACCGTATCGGTGGAAGAGCATCGTGAGCTGATCCGCGTGGCGGTCGAGCAAGCCAACAAGCGCATCCCTATCATCGCCGGCACCGGCGGCAACTCCACCACCGAAGCGATCGAGCTGACGGCCTACGCCAAGCAGGTGGGCGCCGATGCCTCGCTGCAAGTCGTGCCGTACTACAACAAGCCGACGCAGGAAGGCATGTATTTGCACTTCCGCAAGGTGGCTGAGTCGGTTGACCTGCCCGTCATCTTGTACAACGTGCCCGGCCGCACGGTGGCCGATATGACGGTCGAAACCATGCTGCGTCTGGCCGAAGTGCCGGGCATCATCGGCGTGAAGGAAGCCACCGGCAACATCGACCGTGCCGCGCAGCTCATCAAGGGCGCGCCAGCGTCGTTCAAGATTTACAGCGGGGATGACCCGACCGCCATCGCGCTGATGCTGCTGGGCGGTCACGGCAACATCTCTGTGACGGCCAACGTGGCACCGCGTGCCATGCACGAGCTGTGCGCTGCCGCCATGCGCGGCGATGTGGAGACGGCACGCCGCATCCACATGCAGTTGCTGTCGGTGCACAAGAGTCTATTCGTCGAGGCGAATCCGATTCCCGTCAAGTGGGCTCTCCAGGCCATGGGCAAAATGGAGGGCGGCATCCGCCTGCCGTTGACGCCACTGGCTCCCCAGTATCACGAGGTTGTGCGCGCATCCCTGAAAGATGCCGGGCTGCTCTCCTGATTGTTTCAAGGCGCTTCTCAGGCCCTTAAGCCATCGTTCTCATCTGAAGGATCGCAAGTCAATGAAACTGCACCAAACCCGTCGCGGGGCTGTGGCGACGTCCGCTCAACTGTTGCTGGCCGCGCTGTCGGTTGCCCTGATTTCCGGTTGCGATACCGTCAATGAGGCGATGCAGCCCGACCGCATCGATTACAAATCGCAGGCCAAGAAGGGCCCGACGCTTGAGGTCCCGCCCGATCTGACCGGCATTCAGGCTGACCGCCGCTACGCTGCGCCGGACACGGGCACGACCACGCTGTCGGCCTATACCTCGACGGCACCCAAGGTTACGGCGCCCGGCTCGGGCACTGAGAACGTGCTGCCCGCCGTATCCGACATGCGCATCGAGCGCGACGGCAATCAGCGCTGGCTTGTCGTGAAGACCACGCCGGACGCCCTGTGGCCGCAACTGCGTACGTTCTGGCAGGAACTCGGCTTCCTGCTGGTGATCGACTCGCCCGAGACCGGCATCATGGAAACCGACTGGGCTGAGAACCGCGCGAAAATTCCGCAGGACATCATCCGCCGCACGGTGGGCAAGGTGTTCGACGGCCTGTATTCGACCTCTGAGCGCGACAAGTTCCGCACCCGCATCGAGAAGGGGCCGAACGGTTCGGTCGAGGTCTACATCTCGCACCGCGGCGCGCAGGAACAGCTGGTGGGTTCATCCAAGGACCAGACCGTATGGACGCCACGTCCGGCCGATCCGGAGCTCGAAGCCGAATTCCTCTCGCGCCTGATGCAGCGTCTGGGCGCCAGCAAGGAAGCCGCACAGCAGAAGCTGGCACAAACGCAGACTGCGCACCCGGTGCAAGCGGGCACGAAGGAGACCGAGGGCGTGCAGACTGTGCGCGCCGCCGGCCCGTCGCTGCTGACGCAATCGAATGGTCAGCCAGCCCTGCAGGTGCCGGAACCCTTCGATCGCGCCTGGCGCACCGTGGGTCTGGCGCTGGACCGCGTGAACTTCACTGTGGATGACCGCGACCGCACGCAAGGCGTGTACTTCGTCCGCTACGCTGATACCCGTGCAGAAGCCAACGCACCGGGCTTCTTCTCACGCCTGTTCTCTGGCACCAAGATTGAAGACCTCAAGCGCGCCAAGCGCTATCGCGTGGTGGTCAAGGATGCCGGCACGTCGTCGACGGTTCTGGTACAGAACGATGACGGCTCCGCGCAGACCGGCGACATCGGCAAGCGCATTCTGTCGCTGCTCGACGAGCAATTGCGGTAATCAGCATAATGCAGTACGGCTGCCTGGGTGGGCGATGACACTGAGATTCGCCAGCCTTGGCAGCGGCAGTGAAGGAAATGCGCTGCTCGTCGAATCCGCGAGCGGAACGACGTGCACTCGCATCCTGCTGGATTGCGGGTTCGGTATCCGCGAAACCGTCCGGCGGCTCGAACGCCTGGGCTGCACGCCGGAATCTCTCAACGCCATCCTCGTCACGCACGAGCATAGCGATCACGTTGGCAGCGCCTATGCGGTTGCCGCCAAATTCAATCTCCCCGTCTGGACAAGCCACGGCACGTATCGTGCCACCGAGAACCTGCGCGGCGCTGACCGCGCGGCCGTGCGCTTCTGCCGCGCTGACGATATGTTCAGCATTGACGACCTGCAGGTCTTGCCGTACACCGTGCCGCATGACGCGCGCGAACCGTTGCAGTTCGTCTTCCACGATGGTGCACGGCGTCTGGGTGTGCTGACCGACGCCGGTATGTCGACGGAATACCTTTGTACGCACCTGAAGGGCATGCACGCGCTCGTGCTTGAGTGCAACCACGACCGCGAGATGCTGGCCAACTCGGCCTATCCATGGTCATTAAAATGCCGTATCGGCGGGGATTTTGGCCATCTGGCCAATGACATTGCCGCGGCGATTCTCACGCGCGTGCACCATGACGCGTTGCATACGGTGGTGGCCGCGCATCTGTCAAAGCAGAACAACACTCCGTTGCTAGCGGCTCAGGCGATTGCTGTGCCACTGGGGGCAAGCGTTGAAGACGTCCCGATTGCGGATCAGGAAGAGGGCCTGCTCTGGCGCACCGTTTGAGCGCAGGCGGCTCGGCAAGGACTGCTTGTAAGATTCAGAAACAACTTTGAGTGGCAGTCGGGTGGTGCAATTGCTGTGCTGGTTGTCGCCTAAATCATGCGCATAAAAAAAGCCGACCCGAAGGTCGGCTTTTTTGTCTCGCGAGAAGCGCGATTATTGCTTGGCAGCCGGGGCCGAAGCTTCAGCAGCCGGAGCCGAAGCAGCAGCGTCCGAAGCAGCCGGAGCGGCCGGAGCAGCAGCAGCGTCCGAGGCAGCCGGAGCGGCCGGAGCAGCAGCGGCCGGAGCCGAGGCTTCCGGAGCAGCGGCCGGAGCAGCTGCTTCTTCCTTCTTACCGCAAGCAGCCAGAGCCACAGCAGCCATCAGCGAGGCGATCAGGAGAGACTTTTTCATTTTTTCGATCCTTAAACTGAATATGGAAAGCGGACAACAGAAAGGGCGATGAATAATTACCGGTAATTATCGCTCAGGTACTACACCTTCTTCTATGCTGGCAGCCAAGCTGCACGAGGGCTGCTCGGCCTGCAAGCTAGCGTCGGATTATAGCGACCTTTACTTACCCTGTGTAGCTCAGTCTGGCCTGGCGCACGTACGATCCAAGCACTTTTGTAACGATCTGTTTCAACGCGGAATCATTGCCGCGCAGGCCCGGCCAACCTCAGCCAGCCTTCTTCGTACCATGCGTGTAACGTATCCATGAGATCAGGCAAGCTGGCCGCAGCATCGACCGATGCAGCGCTCGCGTGGCGCGCGTCCGCCAACGCGCAAAGCCACGCAAGCAGTGTTCCCGAGGGCTCAAACGTATCGCCGTTGATCCAGAAGCGTTGCGCGTCATACAGCGCCTGCGTGCGCGCATCGAGCACGATACCTTCCTTGCGTGCCCGGGCGGTGAAGCGGGCAAGCGGCAGACGAGGTTGCGTGACGAAATCGACGTGATCCTTGGGTTCGGACAGGTACGCACCAAGGAATTCACCCACGAGTTCGGGCGTCCAGCGCAGTGCATTGAGCTTCTGGGCGAGCGCCTTGACCATGGCGGCCGGCAATTCGCCCGGTCGGTCGGTCGGCTTCTGATCGGGATCGGCGTAGCGGCCTTCGAAGTTGGGGTCGTCTTCCAGTGTTTGCGAGAGGAAGCCTAGAAAATGGCCCGCCAACTCGCGGTATGAGGGCGATCGGAAACCGATCGAATATGTCATGCAATCGCCCTCAGCCACACCATCGTGCGCGTAGTGCGGAGGCAGATAGAGCATGTCGCCGGGCTGGAGCACGAACTCCTCTTCGGGCTGGAAATTGGCAAGGATCTTGAGCGGCAGGTCGGGCACGAGCGTGAGATCGTCCTGAGCGGAAATCCGCCAACGGCGCTTGCCATGCGCCTGTAGCAGGAACACATCGTACGAATCGAAATGAGGGCCGACACCGCCGCCGTCGGTGGCGAAGCTGATCATCACATCATCGAGCCGCGCGTCGGGAATGAATCGGAAGCGCTGCATGAGCGCTTCGACGGCCGGCTCGACGAGGTTCGCACCCTGCACAAGCACCGACCAGTTGCGCGTCTTGCGCGAGGGCAGCGGGCGCTCGTCGAATGGGCCGTGGTTGAACGACCAGCGTCCGCGCGATTGCGCGATCAGCCGCGACTCAACGTCGGGGCGCTCGGCCAGCGACAGCACACGTTCGGGCGACAGCGGAAAGTGCAGCGCACGCATCTCTTCGGGCGAGAGTGCCTGACGGATCAGCAGGGGCTTCTTCTGCCAGTGCGTGCGCATGAAATCGCGCGGCGAAAGACCGCCAAGCAGCTGTGCCGGATGCCCCGCCGGAAGAGCGGGTTGGACGCCGCCATCGGCAGCGTATAATGGGGCTTCGTTCATGGAGTGCGCAATTGAAAATCGCGAAGAATACGGTGGTGTCGGTGGCTTACAAACTGTCCGACGCGCAGGGCAACGTCATCGAGGAGTCCGATGAGCCGATGGTGTATTTGCACGGCGGCTATGATGGCACGTTCCCCAAGATCGAGGAAGCGCTGGACGGCCAGGAGCAAGGCTTCGAGACCAACCTGCAACTCGAGCCGGACGATGCTTTCGGTGATTATGATCAAGAGTTGATCAAGATCGAGCCGCGTGATCGCTTTCCGGAGCCGCTGGAAGTCGGCATGCAATTCGAGGGCGTGCCCGAAGACGGTGACGAGGAAGACGCCATTGTCTACACCGTCACCGACGTGGCCGAAGACAAGGTCGTGCTGGACGGCAATCACCCGCTGGCCGGCATGGCGCTGCGCTTCGAACTCAGGGTGACCGAAGTGCGTGAAGCCACGGCTGAAGAAATCGAGCACGGCCACGTGCACGGCGAAAACGGCCTCGAAGTGGTGGACGAGGACGAAGACGACGACAAGCCACACACGCTGCACTGATCGGCAAGTCCATCCGGATATAGAGAACGGGAGCTTCGGTTATTCCCCCCAAGCGGGAATACATAGTTAGCTGAAGAGTGCTAGTTTTTTACTCAGACGCCCCTCATGCAGGGGTGTTTTTTTGTCCGCGTTTTTTGGAAGCCATACCCTACCCCGATTGGGAGCAATTTAAGTGGACTTGTGAGCTAGTGTGGGAGCACTTTACGGATAGACGCCGGCGAAGTGGCGTGAGTTCCGGGGCTCAGCTGGCGTTCTTACTGTGGAAGGTTTTGGGTGCCAAATCGTTCAAAGAAGTTGTCGGAGTTTTTCACAAAGACGGCTCACATATCGAGGACGCAATTGATTCGGCGTTGGACTTCCAGCGTCAGTGGTCTGAATTTAAGGCCCCGAACCTGCTCTCCGCACTGAATCGTATCCAACAGCACATCTTTCAACGATTCAACCTCGTGCCAGGGAATTACGACGCCTACATCGCGCATATCGAAAATTTGGGCCGGAGCCCCGTTGTGAATGCTCTAGACGAGTATGGGATTCCCGTCCAGGTTGGAGAGGTCCTATGGAGGGCAATTGGCGGACCTACGTCGTTGGACGTAGCCTTAGAGGAGTTGCGCCATCTAAACACATCGTCAATGGCGCTGTCGTCGTTCGAGCGCGAGCTTATATCGGCGTTACAAACGACCTTGTAGTTGGCTTGACCTGCTCCCGGTTTAGTACGAATCGCACGTAGAGTCCGAGGTTAAAAACGCTTTCTGCTCATGCCCCTGCGCAAACTGCGCGGGGGGCAGATAGCCGAGCGAGCGGTGAGGCCGCTCGGTGTTGTACTCGATACGCCATTCCTCAATCAGCTGCCTGCAGTGCATGAGAGAGCCAACGCCCCGCACTACGGACCTAGTAGCCGATTGGCAAGCGCCATCGGGAAGGGATACGAGAAGGCACCGACGTGGCGTCTGCGCTCAACCAAACTATGTTGAGCGATGTATTTCTACATACTTGCACATAGGCGTGGAAACGGTTGTCACCGACTATTTCGCGAGCACTACCTCACAAACTATGCACCCGCAGGGTATGAGAGCCTCGGCTCCCGTTTTTCATTGCGCCGGTGCAGGCGTGATTTCCGGGGCCGGAGCGGGGGTGTTGTCGATGCGGCGGCTGCGGATATGGAAGAGCGGCTTGCGGCCCGGCGTGACGGACACTTCCAGCCAGCGATCGAGCACCGGCGAGCCATAGGTGCGTGCGCGCATGACGTGCGGATCGGGCTGGCCGTCTTCGTCCTTGAGCGGTCGGTCGAGCACGAAGGTCTGGCTCGCACCATGGACGAGCAGCACCGCACCGTCGTAGCCCTGCGTAAGCGCGCGCAGTTGCCGCTTGAGTGCCAGATAACCGTCATGTGTGCGGCGCCGAAGCAGACCGTCGAGCAGGTTAGGAGCACGGCGGCGTTCCCAACCGTCTTCAAAGAGCGGGTCGGCCTGCATCATGATCACGACGCCAGCCATTTTGCGCTGGCGGGCAACGGCAAAGGCACGGGCGAGCCATTGGCGATTGGCTTCGAGGCGGTCTTCGTATTCGCCGTTGCGGCCGCCGGCGATCTTGTAGTTGTTGTTGTCGCCAGGCACGTTGAGGGTGACGAACAGCACGTCGTTCATCGTCCAGCGCGTGTTTTCGCGGTAGCTGCGAAATTTGGCCTGATCGGATTGGCGCATGACTGTCATGGTGCGCTGGCCGAGCGTGTTGTCGTCGGGGTAGAACAGTTCGCGCAGGCGCAATAGGCGCTCCACGGGGTCGAAGTTGCCGGCGGTGGGGCGCTGGCAGTCGCTCCAGTCGTGGTCCCCCGGGATGTAGATGACGGGCGTGATCAGGCTGTCGAGCAGGTCGTGGCGCGTTTCGAGCAGCGTGTCGGAGCACGATTCGTCGCGGCCTTTGAGGTTGCCCAAGTGGACGACGAAGGCCGGGTGTTCGGCGTCGATAGCGTCGAGCAATGCGCGTGCGGGGGCCACATCTTCGGCGCGCTCGGGCACGTTGCCTATCACGGCAAACGTGAAGGCTGCCGGTGCGTCCGGGGCAGGTTTCGCGGCCTTGGGCGCGGCCGGTACGGCCATCGGCAGCAGCATTGCCCACATCATGGCGATGCATTGGAGCGTGCGGGAAGCCGAGCCGTGCCGGGCCATCGGGATCAGGCGGTCGGGCTCGCGAGCGCCTTGAGCCGGTACAGCGCGTCGAGCGCTTCACGCGGCGTCATGTCGTCGGGATCGATGCCAGCGAGGGCGTCGGTCAGCGCGGCGCCAGGAGCCTCAATGTCGTCCTCGTCGTCGGCCTCCTCGTCGTCGAGGGGGGTATTCGCTGCGAGCGCGAAGAGGTCGAGCTGCGGTGTGGCGCCGGTGTCGGCAGAATGCTGCTCCAACCAGGCCAGTCGCTTGCGCGCTGCACGAATGACCGGTTGCGGCACACCTGCCAGTTGCGCCACCTGTAAGCCGTAACTCTGACTGGCCGGGCCTTCCTGCACGGCATGCAGGAAGACGATGCCTTCGCCGTGTTCAACGGCCGAGAGATGCACGTTCGCGGCTTGTGCGAACTCCTGCGGCAGTTGCGTCAGTTCAAAGTAGTGCGTGGCGAACAGTGTGTGACTGCGGTTGTGCGAGAGCAGATGGCGCGCGATTGCCCACGCAAGCGCCAGACCATCGAACGTGCTCGTGCCCCGCCCGATCTCGTCCATCAGCACCAGGCTGTTGGGCGTGGCGCGGTGCAGGATGGCGGCGGCTTCCGTCATTTCAACCATGAAGGTCGAACGTCCGCCGGCCAGATCGTCGGCTGCGCCGATGCGTGTGAAGATTCGGTCGATCGGGCCGATGGTCGCAGCTTCCGCCGGCACAAACGCGCCCACGTATGCAAGCAGCACGACCAATGCGGTTTGGCGCATGAAGGTCGATTTACCGCCCATGTTCGGGCCGGTGATCAGCAGGAGCTTGCGCGCGTCCTGCAGGACGCAGTCGTTGGCGACGAACTGCTCGACTTGCTGCTCAACTACAGGATGGCGCGCGCGCGTCAGTTCAATACCGGGCGCATCCGTCAGCATCGGGCGCGACCACGACAGCGCATGCGCGCGCTCGGCCAGTGTGGCAAGCACATCGGCCTGTGCCAGCGCGGCGGCGATGCGCTTGAACTCGGCCAGATGCGGCAGCAGCTTCTGCAGCAATTCTTCGTAAAGGAGTTTTTCGCGCGACAAGGCGCGATCCTGTGCGGAGAGTGCCTTGTCTTCAAATGCCTTCAGTTCGGGCGTGATGTAGCGTTCGGCGTTCTTGAGCGTTTGGCGGCGGCGGTAGTCATCGGGCACCTTGGCCACCTGGCCATTGGTGACTTCGATGTAGAAGCCGTGCACACGGTTGTACTCGACACGCAGATTGGCGATGCCGGTGCGTTCGCGCTCGCGGGCTTCCAGGTCGACGAGAAACTGACCGCAGTTCTCCGAGATGTCTCGCAGCGCATCGAGATCCGCATCGTAGCCGCGGGCGATCACGCCGCCGTCGCGCACCATCGCCGCCGGTTCAGTCATCACGGCGCGCTGGAGCAGGTCGTGAGCGTCTTCCGGCAGCGTGAGCGCAGCGTAAAGCTCGGCCAACAGCGGAGCGGCATCGCTCTGCGGCAACTCTTCGCGAATCTCGGGCAAGCGCGCAAGCGTGTCGCGCAGCGAGGAAAGATCGCGCGGGCGTGCACTTAGCAGCGCAAGCCGCCCGGTAATGCGCTCCGCATCTGACAGCGTGCGCAGCGTTGCACGTAGCGTTTGCCAATCGCTGCCGAGCAGTACTTCAATGGCTTGTTGCCGTGCTTGCGGCACTGCGCGATCGCGCAGCGGGTGATGCAGCCAGTGACGCAGCAGGCGGCTGCCCATGCTGGTGGCGCAGGTGTCGAGCAGCGAGAACAGCGTCGGCGATTCCTGCCCGCGCAGCGTCTCGGTCAGTTCCAGGTTGCGGCGTGTGGCGGTGTCCAGGCCGATGAACTCGCTTTCATGCTCGACGGTCAGGCCGATCACGTGACGCAGTGATTGGCCTTGCGTGGCCGAGGCATAGTTCAGCAGCGCGCCGGCAGCCGCCAGCGCGGCCGTCAACGTTTCCGCGCCGAAGGCGACGAGGCTCGCCACGCCCAGTTGTTCGCGCAGGCGGCGCGTGCCGGCTTCCACGTCGAAGTGCCAATCGGGCAGGCGTGTGCGTGCAACGTCGACTTGGATGGCGTTGAGCGTTGCATCGTCGGCCAGCACTTCGGCTGGGCGGATGCGTTCGAGTTCGCGGTCGAGCTGGTCTGGGCTGCATTCCATGAGGCGCAGTTCGCCGCCGACAAGGTTGAGCCACGCCAGGCCGATCAACGGCGCCGCGCCGCGCTTGGCCGGCAGATGCGCAATGGCCAGCAGATGATTGTTGACCTTGTCGGAGAGCAGCGCGGCGTCCGTTAACGTGCCGGGTGTGACGACGCGTACCACCTTGCGCTCAACCGGCCCTTTTGTGGTCGCCGGGTCTCCAATCTGCTCGCAGATGGCGACCGATTCGCCCAACTTGACCAATTTGGCGAGGTATTGCTCGGCCGCGTGGAACGGGATGCCCGCCATGCGGATCGGATGCCCATTGGAGCTGCCCCGCGCGGTGAGCGTGATATCCAGCAGGCGCGAGGCTTTCTCGGCGTCTTCAAAGAAGAGCTCGTAGAAGTCGCCCATGCGGTAGAAGACAAGCGTGTCCGGATGCCCCGATTTAAGACGCAGATACTGCTGCATCATCGGGGTGTGCTTGTCGAACGGGCCGTATTTCGGATCGATCTCCAGAACCGGAGCGGAGTGTTCAGCCATGCGGTGTCATGCGTGGCGCGCAGCCCGATTGAATCCGATTGGGCCGTGCGCGGAAGGTGTTGAATCGCGCAATTGTTGCACACCTGCGATGCAGCTTCACCGCACATCGTCAGCGAGTCGGGCTTCGAGAAAATCCAAAAAGCATGCAATGCGCGAAGCCAACTGCGTATTGCGGTAGTACACCGCGTGAATGGGCTGCAGCACCTCCACTGTGGCATCCGGCAGCACCTGCACGAGATCCCCTTTGAGCCGGTCTTCGGCGGTCATGAAATCGGCCAGGCAGACGATGCCGGCGCCGTGCAAGGCGAGCTGGCGCAGGGTTTCACCGCTGGACGCCTTGAGCGTGGGTTCGATACGCAAGCGGTCGCCGTGCGGGCCGCGCAGGGGCCAGTGGTTCAGCGATTCCGGCTGCATGAAGCCGAGCAGGGCGTGCTTCTGCACGTCATCCACGCTGCGCGGCTGGCCGTGCGCTTTCAGATACGCGGGGCTCGCCAGCACGCGCAGGCGCCGGGTGCCGAGCAGCCGCGCACGCAAAGTGGAATCGCGCAGCGTACCAATGCGGATGGCCACGTCGGTGTCTTCTTCCAGCAGGTCGATCACCAAATCGTTGGTGTTCAGTTCCAGGTCGATCTGCGGATATTGCGCGCGGAAGTCCGGCACCAGCGGTGCGACCACATGCAGCATGAACGGCATGGCTGCATTGACGCGCAGGCGGCCAGCCGGCTGCTGGCGGCGCAGGGCGATCTGCTCCTCGGCCTCGTCCACGGCGGCGAGGATGCTGCGGGCCTGGGCCAGAAACGTCGCGCCCTCGTCAGTCAGGGACAGCCGGCGCGTGGTGCGCGAGAGCAGGGTGGTGTCCAGTTTCTCTTCCAGGCGGCGCAGCGCGCGGCTCACGCCCGACACTGTCTGGCCGAGCTGCTCGGCGGCGGCCGTCACGGAACCCGTATCGACCACGGTGCGGAAGGCGAGCAGTTCTTCGAGCGTCGTTTTCATCGTTGATTATCAATTTCAGATCAAAAGAATTCTGCCAAACGCGGCGTTTTTTGCAAATATCGGGCGATGCAAGCGGCACCTGGCGCCGGTTCAGGCGCGCAGCCGCCACGTTTTGCGGGGTTACGCCTACTCAAGATTGGTGAGCCACCTGCCGATAGACCTATCGAACCCCTAAAACTCTATGGAAACGCGTTTGCGCAAACGGCGCTCCGCGGCTCCGCATTCGGAGACTCTGGAATGAGCAAGCTCAGCTTTCGCCAAAAGCTTTGGTTGCCGTTGGTCATCAGCCTTGTCGCGCTGACCTTGATCTCGGTATTCAACGCGTATCAGGCGCGCGAGATCCGCGTGGAAGAGCGCAAGAACAATCTGGTTAGCGTGACCACCATGGCCATGAACCTCGTCAAGCAGTACGACGATTTGACCAAGAGCGGCACGCTGACCAAGGATGCCGCGCAGAAACAGGCGCTCGACCGCTTCAAGGCGCTGCGCTATGACAAGGACGGCTACTTCACCATCACCAGTTCCAACAACGTGGTGGTGATGCACCCGATCAAGCCCGAGTTCATCGGCAAGGATCAATCCGGCTTCAAGGATGCGCAGGGCAATGCCGTCTACATGGGCCTGACCAACGCCGCCAAAGATCCGAAAGGCGGATTCACCAGCTATGTGTGGCCGAAAGTCGGCGGATCGGAGCCGGTGCCCAAGACGGCCTTCGCAATGCGTTATGAGCCGTGGGACTGGGTGTTCTCGACTGGCGTCTACATGGACGACATCAACGCTGCGTTCATGACGTCGCTGTACCAGACCGGCGGCCTGCTGGTGCTGGTCGGGGGCCTGCTGTTGTTGCTGGGCAGCGTCGCCAACCGCGGCCTGCAGCGCACGCTGGGCGGCGACCCCGCCTACGCAGCCGAGGTGGCCAACCGCATTGCCGGCGGCGACCTGACGGTCGAGATCGCCACCCGCGCCGATGACAACCACAGCTTGCTCTACGCCATGAGCCGCATGCGCGGCGCGCTGGTGCAGACCATCGGCCGCATCAAGGGCGCCTCGGAAACGATCGGCACTGCCACGCGCGAGATCGCCAGCGGCAACCTTGATCTGTCGTCGCGCACGGAACAGCAGGCCAGCTCGCTGGAAGAAACTGCCTCGGCCATGGAAGAGCTGATGTCGACCGTGCAGCAGAATACTGACAACGCCCAACAGGCCAATCAACTGGCCGCGTCCGCCTCGGATGTGGCCGTGCGCGGTGGCGATGTGGTGACGCGCGTGGTGGAGACCATGGGTTCGATCAACGCGTCGTCGCGCAAGATCGTCGACATCATCGGTGTCATTGACGGCATCGCTTTCCAGACCAACATCCTCGCGCTCAACGCCGCGGTGGAAGCTGCCCGTGCCGGTGAACAGGGCCGCGGTTTTGCGGTCGTTGCTGGCGAAGTGCGCAGCCTTGCACAGCGCAGCGCGGCCGCCGCCAAGGAGATCAAGGCGCTGATCGACGATTCCGTAGTCAATGTGGACGCAGGCAGCGCGCTGGTGGAAGAGGCGGGCACGACCATGCGCGAGGTTGTTGCGAGCGTGAAGCGTGTGACCGATATCGTCGGCGAGATTGCGTCCGCGAGCCAGGAACAGCGCTCGGGCATTGAAGAGGTCAGTCACGCCGTCACGCAGCTCGACGACGCCACGCAGCAAAACGCCGCGCTGGTGGAACAAGCCGCTGCAGCCGCGCAATCGCTGGAAGAGCAGGCGGTGAGCCTGACGCAAGTGGTCGCGCAATTCCGCCTGGACGCGCATGCGCTGCACGCTCCTGCCATGGTGACCAAGGTCGAGCCGGCGGTTGCACCGCTCAAGCCTGTTGCAGCCGCAGCTCCGGCGGCGGCCAGGAACGAAGCGCCACGCCGCGAGCCTGCGAAGCCGAGCGCCGAAGCCGCCCACCCCAAGCTCACGTCACGCAAGGCGCCCGTGCTGCGCAAGGGCGCTGCCAAGCCGGCCGCGAAACAACCCGCCCAGCAACCCGCCCAGCAGCCTGCACCGGTTGCCGTGCCCGCCAGTCTTGCCAAAGCAAAACCGCTGGTCGCGGCCGGCGACGATTCCGATTGGGAAACGTTCTGATATTCAACGTATTGCCTCCGGTGCAACGTTACTCAGCGCTGGCCGGATTCCGGAGACAAAGATGGACCGCATTTTGAAGAACACCAGTGTGCGTGCTGGCCTGCTGGCGATTCTGATCACCTTTGCGCTGATGATCGTGGTCGGGGCGGCGGTGGGCGTTCTGGCCCTGCGCACCACCAACTCCGCGACCGAGCGCGTGCATGACATTTCAGACCGCAGCATGCTGCTGAACGACGCGTACAAAGACATGCAGCGCGCGCGCACCGGCATGTCGCGCTTGTACAGCGTCCTGCGCGAGAACATGGACGATGCGGCCAAGTCGGCAGCGCTCGCCAGTTCGGAAAAGGGTTTGAAGAAATCGATCGCGCAGGTGGAAGCGTTCAAGAATGCGCCGCCCATCGAAGGTATCGACCAGGCGCAGCACCAAGCGATCGTTCAAGCCGCGCAGACGCATATCGAGGCCGTGCAGCGAGCCCTGGCCGCCTTGCGCGCCGGCGACGCCGCAGCCTACGCTCCAATTAACTACAAGGACGTGACCGATACCGGTGCGGCCTGGTCGGTACAGATCGAGAACTTCCAGCAGCTCGTCAAGACACTGGCCAAAGACCAAGCCGATGGCGGCCGCGCACGCTACGAAACGATCCTGAAGTTTGTGGCGCTGGGTATTGCCATGGCGCTTGCATTGATCGTGGCGGTCTTCTATGGGCTCAAGGCGTTTGTGATCACGCCGCTCAACGAAGCCGTGACCGTGCTGAGCCGCGTGGCCGAAGGCGATCTGGCCATCCACGTGAAGACGGGCGGCCGCAATGAACTCGGCCGCCTGCTGGCCGCCGTGGGCCGCATGCGCGAGAGCCTGGTGAACACCGTGCGCCAGGTGCGCAACAGCTCGGACTCCGTTAACACCGGCGCGCACGAAATCGCCAGTGGCAACCTGGATTTGTCCACGCGCACGGAGCAGCAGTCGGCATCGCTGGAGAAGACGGCCGCGAGCATGGAGCAGATGACCTCCACCGTGACGAACAACTCCGACAATGCGCGCCAAGCCAGTGCGCTGGCGTCCAACGCCGCTGATCTGGCTTCGCGCGGTGGCGACGTGGTTCGCGGCGTGGTGGCCACCATGGACGACATCAGCGCGGGCTCGCGCAAGATGGCCGACATCATCGGCGTGATTGATGGCATTGCGTTCCAGACCAACATTCTCGCGCTCAACGCCGCCGTGGAAGCCGCCCGCGCCGGCGAGCAGGGCCGCGGCTTTGCCGTGGTGGCTGGCGAAGTGCGTGCGCTGGCCCAGCGCAGTGCCGCAGCGGCCAAGGAAATCAAGACGCTGATCGACGACTCGGTGTCGCGTGTGCAAGCGGGTCACACGCAGGTCGCGCAGGCTGGCCAGACCATCACCGAGACGGTGGAGGCCGTGCGCCGCGTGGCCAATATTGTTGAGGATATCGCCTCCGCATCCGCCGAGCAGACGCAGGGCATCCTGCAGATCGGCCAGGCCGTGACGGAAATGGAGCAGGTCACGCAGCAGAACGCCGCGCTGGTCGAGCAGGCCGCGGCTGCCGCGCAGTCGCTGGAAGAGCAGGCGCAGAACCTGGCGCAGGTGGTATCGCAGTTCCGGCTGGACGGGGCGGAGACCGCCGCCATGGCCCCACTGAAACCTGAGAAGGTTGCCAAGCCTGTGACCAAGGCTGCCGCTAGGCCGCTCACCCCGGCCAAGCCTGCGCGCGCAGCCATCCGCAAGCGTGAGCCGAAGCTGGCGGCTCAGCCGGTAGCTGCTGCGCCGGCTGCACCCGCCGCCGCTGTTCCTGTTGCCGCTTCCGCCAGAAAGCAGACGCTGGCCGTGGCCGGTGGCGGTTCCGATGCGGATTGGGAAACGTTCTGAGCGGTTGAGAACTTAGGCATTGAGCGCTGGGCCATCGATCCGCTTGGTCCAGCTCTCTACCTCGCCGCGCGCGAGGCGGCCTTCCACCAGCTTGCGCCATGACGGCGTGAGCGGCAGCGCCAGCATGTCGGTCAGCGCAGCACGGTCGAGCATGTTGCGGTAGAGCACCTCCAGCACACGCGCCAGCGGCCATTGTGGCCATGGCCGCTCAAGCCATTCGAGCGTATCGCCCGCGCGAAGCGTGCCGCCTTCCAAGACCCGGTAGTACCAGCCCGTGCGGCCCGTGTGTTGCACGCGGCGTGCCATGTCGCGCACGGGGTTGTCGCCCGTACTGAAGCGATCGTTGAGTTTCCAGCACGGCTGGCGCAATTGCGACACCTCCAGCACGACGCCGCCTGCACGCAGGCGGTCGCCCACGCAGACGTCCGCTTCGGTGACGCCCGCCGTGCTCAGGTTCTCGCCAAACGCGCCGGGCTGAGCAAGCAACGGCTGCGCGCCGATGTCTGCTTGCCAAGCCGCGTAGTGATCGAACGGGTAGTGGTGGACCGCCTTGTCGCGGCCACCGTGCACACGAAGGTCGCCTTGCTCATCACCGACGATGCCGTTGATGCCCACCTCCACCGCATCGTTCACGGGGCGCTTGTCGATAGCACTGCGTGAGCCAGGACGCGTGTAGTCGACTGCGCGGCCGGTAAGGACGGTATCGATACGGACAGGGCCAGGCAGCGTCATGCGGCCTCCGCGCGATTCAGCCATGCAGTGAAGACCTCGCGCGCGCGTTGTGACAGGCGCTCCGCAACCGCTGGTGCTTGCGCACGCAACGCACGTGGGTCGATGCCCGCCGCGCCGAGTTCCGCCGCATGCCCGATCAGCCACGCTTCCAGCTCATCCAGATTCGCCTCCAGATGGAATTGCAGCCCCAGTGCGTGATCGCCGATGGCGAAAGCCTGCTCCGCGCAGACCGCCGTGAATGCCAGCCGTTGCGCACCGGGCGGCAGGTCATATCGATCGCCATGCCAGTGCAGCACCGGCGTGCCATCGGCCAGCGGCGCGAGTGGGGAGCCGGCACCTTCTGCTGTGAGCGTAATGGGCGCGAAGCCGATCTCCTTCATGCCCATCGGCCTGACCGCAGCGCCCAGTGCCCGCGCCATCAGTTGCGCGCCCAGGCAGATGCCGATGAGTGGCTTGCGCGCTGCCAACCGCTGCGCAATGGCTTCGGCCTCGTCGCGTACAAACGGATAGATCGCATCGTCATGCGCGCCGATGGGCCCGCCCAGCACGATCAACAGATCGGCGGCGAGCATGTCGCGCCCCGGCACGAGTTGCACACCGGCGTCCACCGTGCGTACGGAGTATCCGCGTGCTTCCAGCAGCGGCTGCAGTATGCCGAGATGCTCGAACGGGACGTGGCGCAATGCGAGAGCGGTTTTCATGGCGGGTACGGAAGGTTCGGGTGATGCCCATTGTGAAGGACGGCTCAGGAGGGCAAAACCCGCGCGTCTGGTGAGGGCTTGTGGTGCCGTGCGCTGGATTTTGAACGCGATGTACCGGGCAAAAGGCGCATTCATCGAGCGCAGGGGTTGGAGCGCCGAGAAAAAGAAGGTCCACTTGCCGAGCTGGGAATCCTGGGCGTCTCTGGCGTTCCATCTGCCTGTGGTTGTTAAAACGGCGATGTGGCCTTGGGACTGCGCGTGCTGGCTAAGTGTTATTTACATCAGCTTTTAAAAGAATGCATCACGCACCCCCCCGAAAAACCGGATTCGAGGGGATGCTGCATCTGCGCCACGTCACTAAGATGACGCCTCACAGAGTGCCGCCTTGGCACCAACAAGAAGATTCGGGAGGGGTTGTGCGAAAGCCGATGTTGCATTGGGTCGTCGCGGCAGGTATTGCGTTGGCCGGCTTGGGCGCGTGCGCGCCAATGGTGTCAACCACACCGGCCACGTTGGCCACGGACGACGCGACTGGGCCGTCGCGCATTCAGCTCAAATCGTCAACGGAGATCCGTCTGGAGACCGGCTACACGCGCACGCTCACAGCCAACTCCAGTTGGCAGCGCGTTGGCAGGCTGTCGCAAGGCACTGTCTATCGCCCGGTCGGCACGATTTTCACGATCGAGGGCCGTCAGGTTCACGAAGCGTATCTCGTTATCGCCAAGCAACGTCTGGTCGGGTTTTACCTGCCCGGCGAGCAGGCGTATTCCCCGCTTTCCACAGCCGTTTCAATCACAACAGGAGAATCACAATGAAGGGAGTTTTGCGCGCACTGGTTTCCGCCATCGGTATCACTGTTCTGATGGCGGGTTGCGCGTCGGGGGTGAAGTATTCCGAGATGGCTTCGACGATTCCGACCATCAAGCAGGATCAAGGCCGCGTGTACTTCTTCCGCTCGTCGTCAATGATGGGTGCCGCGTTGCAGCCCGACGTCAAGCTCAATAACGAGGTGGTTGGCCAGTCCAAGCCGGGCGGCTTCTTCTATGTCGATCGTCCGGCCGGCAAGTACGTTGTGTCGACAGCGACGGAGACGGAGAAGACGCTGAGCTTCGCACTGGACGCCGGCGAGACCAAGTACGTGCGCACGTCGGTATCGTTTGGTCTGCTGGTCGGCCGCATCGTGCCGGAGCTGGAAACGCCGGAGAAGGCGCAAGCCGAGCTGCCGTCGTTGAGCTTTGCGCCTAACCAGCCGCCGGTTGCCAAGAAGTAAGTTGTATCGCCGAAAAAGAAGCCCGCACGATGCGGGCTTTTTTGTTTTGGCTTGGCGTATCAATCAAGCCTCAGCCTTCGACCGCGAGAACGGTGAGGTGATCTTGATCATCTGCACGAAGGCCTTCGGGTTGCCGGCCAGGATTTCGCCTTGGTCGAGGTAGCCCGATTCGCCAGTGTAGTTGCCGACCAGGCCGCCCGATTCGGTCACCAGCAGCGAGCCGGCGGCCATGTCCCATTTGCTCAGGCCTTGCTCGAAGAAGCCGTCGAGGCGGCCGCAGGCCACGTAGGCGAGGTCCAGCGCGGCTGCGCCCGGACGACGCAGGCCAGTGCAGCTTTCCGTCATGGTGGCGAACAGGCGGGTGTAGTCGTACAGGCCTTCAAGGTCGCGGTATGGGAAGCCGGTGCCGATCAGGCAGTCGGCCAGCTTGTCGCGGCGCGTAACGCGGATGCGGCGGTTGTTCAGGAACGCGCCGGCGCCCTTGGAGGCAGTGAAGAGTTCGTCGCGCGTCGGGTCGTACACCACGGCCTGGGTAACGACGCCGCGCTGCATCAGCGCAATCGACACGCCATATTGCGGGAAGCCGTGGATGAAGTTGGTGGTGCCGTCCAGCGGATCGATGACCCAGACGTTTTCGCTGGCGGTTTCGCCATCGGCCCAGGATTGGCCGGACTCTTCCGCTAAAATCGCGTGATCGGGGTAGGCAGTCTTGATGACTTCGATGATCGCTGCTTCAGCCGCGCGATCGACTTCGGTAACGAAATCGTTGTGTTGTTTGCGCTCGGTGCGCAGGCCATCGACGTCGAAGGACGCGCGGTTGATGACAGTGCCGGCCTTGCGAGCAGCCCGGACGGCGATATTGAGCATCGGATGCATGAGGGATCTCCGCGCCTGGCGTGCCGATTTTTCGGAAGCGGCCGCAGGCGAACAACACAACAAATTGTAGAAGAACGAGCGGCGGGCCAATCACATGATCCTGCCCGCCGTCAAAAGAGTGACCGTATTGTATATGAACCCCGCCCCCGGCGCCCCGCGAATTGCGCCAATGAGCACATCGAACACTACCCCCGTCGACCCTGAAACGCTGCGCCAGCGTGCCGCGCGTTGCCGCTTCGTGCTGGTGGAGACCAGCCACCCTGGCAATGTCGGCTCCACGGCACGCGCCCTCAAGACGATGGGGTTTGGCGAGCCCGGCAGCTTCATACTCGTGCGCCCGCGCGAGGGCTCTGGTCAGTCTCACCAGTCCCACGCCGATGCCGTTGCCATGGCAAGCGGCGCAGACGACGTGCTGGCTGGCGCCCGCGTGGTTGACCACATTGGCGAGGCGCTGGCTGGCGCCTCGCTCACCATTGCGCTGACGGCCCGCCCGCGCGAATTCGGCCCACGCCGTATCGGCCCGCGCGCCGCAGCCGAAGAGGTGGCTGCATTGCTGGCCGCACCGGACGCCACCGTCGCCTTCGTCTTCGGTAATGAGCGCTTTGGCTTGCCCAACGAGGTGGTGGACCGCTGCCACGTCGTCACGCACATTCCGGCCAACCCGGCGTATGCATCGCTGAACTTGTCGCAGGCGGTGCAGTTGATTGCGTATGAAGTGCGCATGGCGCTGCTGGCCGACACCGGCACCGGTGACACCCGCATGGAAGGTGTCGGCTTTGTCGGCGAACCGGCTACAGCGGAGCAGATCGACGGGATGTTTGAGCACCTCGAGCAGGGCCTTGTCGAGATCGGTTTTCTCGACCCCGCACAGCCGAAGAAGCTGATGCCGCGCCTGCGGCGGCTGTTTGCCCGCACGCAGTTGGAGAGCGAGGAGGTCAACATCCTGCGCGGGATCGCCAAGCGCATGCTTGGCCGTCGTGCCGAAGCGGTTGCCCCGCCCACCGGCGCAGCCGACGACTGTCGCTGACCTTCTTGAAAGCCGCCCGTTGTTGATAAAACGGGGCGGCATCCCCTGCATGTCGGGCTAAAACCCTTGCCGTGGTGCGGTAAGGGAATGCCTTACACTGCCCTCAGCGCTTTGCGCATATAGATACAACGATCCACACACGACCCAAGATGTTCACACGCATTCGCGAAGATATCGGCGCCATCATGGAGCGAGACCCGGCCGCACGCAGCCGCTGGGAAGTGCTGACCTGCTATCCGGGTCTGCACGCCGTCATCGTCCATCGGGTCGCGCATGCGTGTTGGCACGGTGGCTTCAAGTTGCTCGGGCGGTGGTTCTCGCACCTCGGGCGCTTCCTGACCGGCATCGAGATTCACCCCGGCGCGACCATCGGCCGGCGCGTGTTTATCGATCACGGCATGGGCGTCGTGATTGGCGAGACGGCGGACATCGGCGACGACTGCACGATCTACCAGGGCGTGACGCTGGGCGGAACCTCGCTCTACAAGGGCGCCAAGCGACACCCGACGCTCGGCAAGGGCGTGGTGGTCAGCGCGGGCGCCAAGGTGCTCGGCGGATTCGTCATCGGGGATGGCGCGCGCGTTGGCTCCAACGCGGTGGTGCTCAAGCCGGTGCCGCCGGGCGCAACGGCGGTTGGCATTCCGGCGCGCATCATTGAGCGCGATGTGGCGGCCGAGGCTAAGTCTGCGCTCAAGCAGGAGTTTTCAGCCTACGGCATCACGCCGGATGCGGATGACCCGGTGTCACTCGCGCTCAAGCGGTTGATTGACCACAGCGAGCTTCAGCAGGAGCGTATCGACTCGATTCTCTCTGCGCTCGATCGCCTGGGCGCGCATCTGGAGAACTCGCCGAACGACCCGTTCGACGCGAGCGAGCTGAAACGGATGCTCAAGTAAGGAAGGGCAGTACGGCTTATGCGGCCGCTTGCTCGACCGTCAGCGCACCGTTTTCCAGCTTGAGGAAGGCGCCGCGCGGCTGTGCGTGATCGAAATCCCAGTCCGAGAGCACCCAGCGCTCGCCGCTCGGCTCGTGGTGCCGTTGCGGGCGGTGCGTGTGGCCGTGGATCAGCGTGGGTGAGCCTGCTGCCTTGAACAGTGCATCAACGGCGTCGGGGGCCACGTCGCCCATCACCGCGGCGGCGCGTGGTTCACCCACAACGTTGGCTGATATGGCGCGGCCGGCTTCGCTTTCCGCGCGCATCTTCTGCGCAATCTTCAGCCGCCAGTGCAGCGGCATCGCCAGGAAAATCCGCTGCACCCAGCGTTTGCGCGTCCAGTGGCGAAAGCGCATGTACGCCGTGTCGCGCGTGCAAAGGGCGTCGCCATGGGCAAGCACGATGCGCTGGCCATCATCGGCTTCGAGCACGGCGGGGTCGGGCAGCAGCGTGGCATGCGCGGCAGCCAGAAAACGCTTGCCGAGCAGGAAGTCACGATTGCCGTGCATGAACAGTACACGCGTGCCGGCCGGCGCAAGTTCGGCGAGCAGGTTGGCGATGTGCTGATGGAACGGATCAGCCAGCTCTTCGTCGCCGACCCAGTATTCGAAGAAGTCACCCAGGATGACAAGCGTGCGTGCCTCGCGGGCGCGTGTGCGCAGGAAGCGCTCGAGCGCGGCGGCGGTGGCCGGCATGCTGGCCGTCAGGTGCAAATCCGAAATAAAAAACACCGGCCCCGAAACCCGGACCGGTGTCTTCAGCGCGGATGCCTGTAAGGCGTGCGCTGTGTCGATCATTCGATCACTTCAGCGCTTTCGATGACCACGTCTTCCATCGGCACATCCTGGTGGAAGCCACGGTTGCCCGTGCGCACCGAATGGATCTTGTCGACCACATCCATGCCTTCCGTCACTTTGCCGAACACGGCGTAGCCCCAGCCTTGCGGCGTTGGCGAGCTGTGGTTCAGGAAGTCATTGTCGACCGTGTTGATAAAGAACTGCGCGGTGGCCGAGTGCGGATCATTGGTGCGTGCCATGGCAATGCTGCCACGCTCGTTCTTCAGGCCGTTGTTGGCTTCGTTGTCGATCGGCGCCTTGGTGGGCTTCTGGCTCATTTTCTCGCCCGGCTCGAAGCCACCGCCCTGGATCATGAAGCCCTTGATGACGCGGTGGAACACCGTGCCGTTGTAGTGGCCGTCCTTCACATAGGCGACAAAGTTGGCAACCGACTTGGGTGCTTTTTCAGCGTCCAGCGCCAGGGTGATGTCGCCGTGGTTGGTGTGCAGCTTGACTTGGGTCATGGTGAGTTCCTTGGGGGATGCGAAATACGTTGTTCGGGCGTTGCGGGGACGTTACTTGGAGACGACGGTGGCCGATTCAATCAGGATCGGCTTCACGGGCACGTTCTGGTGCGGGAACTTGGTGGTGGTTTCCACCGCCTTGATCTTGTCGATGGTGTCGGTGCCATCGACCACCTTGCCGAAGACGGTATAGCCGTAGCCGTCCTGACCAGGGTAGTTCAGCATGTTGTTATCGACCACGTTCACATAAAACTGCGCGGTGGCGGAGTTCGGATCCATCGTGCGGGCCATGGCGATCGTGTACTTGTCGTTCTTCAGGCCGTTCTTCGATTCGATCTCAACCGGCGGGCGCGTGTCCTTCTGCTTCATGTCGGGCGTGAAGCCGCCGCCCTGGATCATGAAGCCATCCATCACACGGTGGAAGATCGTGCCCTTGTAGAAGCCGTCCTTCACGTATTGCAGGAAGTTGGCGACCGTCTTGGGTGCCTTGTCCGGATACACCTCGACGGTGAAGTTACCCATCGACGTCTTGAATTGGACGCGCTGTGCGGAAGCGGTGGCTGCCGTGGCTGCGGTGGCGGTTACGGCCAGTGCACACACGAGCCCGGCAAAGAGAGAGCGGATACGGAGCATGGTCAGGAAGAGAGCGCTTGGGGTGGGAAAAGCAGGATCGGCCGCGTCTTCTTATTGACGCTTCGCCGGCTTGGCACTCACGCCGCTGGCTGCGGGCAGCGTGGTCGTGACGGGTTTGGACGCAGGATGTACGCCCGGCAGGTCGGGCAGGGCATCCAGGCGTGCGCGCGCGGCGGCGTTCTTCGGGTTCAGCTTGATCGCGTTCTGGTACGACTGTGCAGCCAGGCGAACGTAGACATCGCCAAGATTGGATTGCGCCAGCGCGTTTTCCGGCGCCACGCGGTTCGCCATGATCAGGCTGTCACGGGCACGGAGCAGTTCACCGCGCTCGGCGTACAACGCCGCCAGGTTGATGTACGGCTCGGGCAGTTCCGGGAAATCCTGCGTCATCTGGCTGAAGGCGACGATGGCATCGTCGGCGCGGCCCAGGCCGGCAAGTGCTACGCCGCGCTGGAAGCGGGCCTGCGCGTTGCGTGGCTGCGAGGCGACGTCTTTGTCCAGTTCGGCCAGTGCCTGCGCGTATTGCTTCTTGGTCAATTCGTCGTCGATGCGCTTCTGGCGCGCGACCTGCGGGGCTTGCTGCGTGCTGGGCATCAAGTCGGCCGGCAAGGCGAAGCCGGCGGTCTGGGCAAGGGCCGGTGCCGCTGACACGGCGAGCAGGCAAGCCAGGGTTGCAGCGGTCTGACGCAGCGGTCTGTTCATGAGAATCGGTTCCGTTATACTCCGCCGCATTCTAACAAACCGTCTTTGCGCGTAGCGGCGGCCGTGCGTGCCGGGAAGGGTTCTTGACGGGGAGCATGCCAGGCGCGCCGGCAGGCCGCCCTGTCAGCGCAGTTCCGGTAAGATATGCCGCTAGTTTTGCAGGCGCCGCGCCGGCGCCGATTGCCTCCAATTTAGTCCGCCCGCAAGGTTGTATCTCGCATGCGCGGCGCGCTGAGTCTCCCGACACCGCTTCATGGAATCACTCAAGATCTACAACACGCTCGCGCGTGAGAAACAGACGTTCGTCCCCATCGAGCCCGGTCATGTGCGCATGTACGTGTGCGGGATGACGGTGTACGACTACTGTCACGTCGGGCATGCGCGGGTCATGGTGGTCTTTGACATGGTGCAGCGCTGGCTGCGCGCGGCTGGTTACAACGTGACCTACGTGCGCAACATCACCGACATTGATGACAAGATCATCAGGCGTGCGGTTGAAAACGGCGAGACGATGAGCGCGCTCACCAATCGCTTCATCACGGCCATGCATGAAGATGCCGATGCGCTCGGCGTCCAGCGCCCCGATCACGAGCCGCGCGCCACCGAATACGTGCCGCAGATGCTGAGCATGATCGGCAAGCTGCAGACAAACGGCCTGGCCTATCAGGCCACTGATGGCGACGTGAACTACGCCGTGCGCAAGTTCCCGGGCTACGGCAAGCTTTCGGGCAAGTCGCTCGAAGACCTGCGTGCCGGCGAGCGTGTGGCCGCCAACGACGCTAAGCAGGATCCGCTCGACTTCGTGCTGTGGAAATCCGCCAAGGCCGACGAACCAGCCGAATCCCGCTGGGCGTCGCAGTGGGGCGAGGGGCGCCCGGGCTGGCATATCGAGTGCTCGGCCATGAGCTGCGAGTTGCTCGGCGAGCATTTCGACCTGCATGGTGGGGGTGCCGACCTGCAGTTTCCGCACCACGAAAACGAGATCGCCCAATCCGAAGGCGCGACCGGCAAGACGTTCGTCAACACGTGGATGCACAACGGTTTCGTGCGCGTGAATGACGAGAAGATGTCGAAATCGCTCGGCAACTTCTTCACCATCCGCGACGTGCTCAAGGTGTACGACGCCGAAGTCGTGCGCTTCTTCATCCTGCGCTCGCACTATCGCAGCGACCTGAACTACAGCGACGCCCACCTGGACGACGCGCGCCACGCGCTCACGCGCCTGTACACCGCGCTCAAGGATGTGCCCGCTGCGGCTGGCGCCCAGCCTGACTGGAACGAGTCGCACGGCAAGCGCTTCCTCGAGGCGATGAACGACGACTTCAACACGCCGGTCGCCGTGTCAGTGCTGTTTGAGCTGGCGAGCGAAGTGAACAAGACGCGCTCGCCCGAGCTGGCCTGTCAACTGGCGGCGCTGGCCGGCGTGATGGGTCTGCTGGGCCGTGATCCGCACGTGTTCCTGCAAGGCGGCGTGACAGCGGACGGCATGGACGCCGCAGCGGTTGAAGCCCGTATCGAAGAGCGCCGCGCCGCCAAGGCCGCCCGCGACTTCGCCCGCGCCGATGCCATCCGCGCCGATCTGCTGGCTGCCGGTATCGTGCTGGAAGACAAGCCGGGCGGCGTGACCGAGTGGAGACGCGCATGAACGCGGTGGCCAAGAAAGCCAGCGTGGCGCGCAGCACCACGGCCAAGGAAACACCGGCTGTGAAGGCGCCGGCTGCCAAGAAGGCAGCCGCCAAGAAAGTCGACGGCGCGACGAGCAAAACGGTCGCCGCCAAGACGACGACCATCAAGGCGGGAAAGGTGTCCGCCAAGGCACCGGCCAAGCGCGCGCCGGCGAGCAAGGTGCCGCTGCCTGACGCGCTGGCCGCCAACGAGACGTTGCCTGTGCCGGCAGAGGTGGTGCTCTCCGGCCCACCCGAGTATTGGCAGGAAGCGTGCGCTGACCTCATGAAGCGCGACCGCATCCTGCGCAAGATCATCCCGACGTATGGCCCTGCGCACCTGGCTTCGCGTGGCGATCCGTTCGTCACGTTGGCGCGGTCGATTGTCGGTCAGCAGATTTCTGTGAAGGCTGCGCAGTCGGTGTGGGAGCGTGTGGTGGCGGTGTGCCCCAAGCTGGTGCCCGCGCAGTTCCTGCGTGCTGGCCAAGAGAAGCTGGCGGGTTGCGGCTTGTCCAAGCGCAAGGCGGAATACATCCTCGATCTTGCCGACCACTTCCGTAACGGCACCGTCCATGTCGCCAAGTGGGCCGAGATGGAAGATGAGGATGTGATTGCCGAGCTGACGCAAATCCGCGGCATCGGTCGATGGACGGCAGAGATGTTTCTGATGTTCAATCTGATGCGCCCGAATGTGTTGCCGCTCGACGATATCGGGCTGATCAACGCGATTTCACAAAATTATTTCAGTGGCGAGCCCGTCACTCGCAGTGAAGCACGCGAAGTGGCGGCCAACTGGGAACCGTGGCGCACCGTGGCCACTTGGTATATGTGGCGCAGCCTCGATACAGCGACCACCTATTGATTGTCCATTTCGATGAAAGGCGCAGCATGAACCTGCACAATCAACCCGTGGTCAAAATCCGGTAGAATGCGCGCCTTCACGAGCCTTTCAGAAGATCCATGAAAACAACCTTCCTGGAGTTCGAGCAGCCGATCGCAGAACTTGAGGCGAAGATCGAAGAACTTCGTTTCGTTCAAGACGATTCCGCTGTCGATATTTCTGAAGAAATATCTCGCCTGGCCTCCAAGAGCCAGCAGCTCACCAAAGATCTGTACGCCAACCTGACGCCCTGGCAGGTCGCGCAGATCGCGCGGCACCCGCAGCGGCCGTACACGCTGGACTACGTCCGCGAAATCTTCACCGACTTCCACGAACTGCATGGCGACCGCACCTTCGCGGACGACCTGTCGATCGTTGGCGGTCTGGCACGCTTCAACGGCCAGCCTTGCATGGTGATCGGTCACCAGAAGGGCCGCGACACGAAGGAGCGCGCGCTGCGCAACTTCGGCATGTCCAAGCCCGAGGGCTACCGCAAGGCCAAGCGCCTGATGGAGCTGGCCGACAAGTTTGGTCTGCCGATCTTCACGTTTGTCGATACGCCGGGTGCATTCCCGGGCATCGATGCGGAAGAGCGCGGCCAATCCGAAGCCATCGGCCACAACCTCTTCGTCATGGCTGGCCTGAAGGTGCCCCTGATCGCCACCATCATCGGCGAAGGTGGTTCGGGCGGTGCGCTGGCCATCGCCATGGGCGATGCGGTGATCATGCTGCAGTTCGCCACGTACGCTGTGATTTCGCCGGAAGGCTGCGCGTCGATTCTGTGGAAGACCGCGGAAAAGGCACCTGAAGCCGCCGAGGCACTGGGCCTGACCGCACACCGCCTCAAGGCGCTGAGCCTGATCGACAAGATCGTCAACGAGCCGCTGGGCGGAGCGCACCGCGATCCGAAGAACATGGCGACGATGCTCAAGCGCGCGCTGGCTGAATCGCTGCGCCAGTTTCAGGGCATGAAGACATCGGAACTCCAGGCGCGCCGTCACGAACGCCTGATGGCTTATGGCAAGTTCAAGGAAACCGAAGGTCGCTGATTCATCAGCCCGGCTGGTCAGCAAGGTCGCACAACGCGTTGCCGCGTGTGCGGCCTTTGTTGTTTCTGGCGAGGCGCCGATGCCGGTGATGCCGACAGTGGCGATTGCGCTGTCGGGTGGGCGCGATTCCGCCGCGCTGCTGCATGCATGCGCGGCGTGGCGCGATGCGAGTGCCCAGGTGCGTCTTGTCGCCTTGCATATTCACCACGGCTTGCAGGCCGATGCCGATGTCTGGGAATGCGCCTGCGAACGCATGGCGCAAGCTGCTGGCGTTGCGTTTCATGCGCGCCGCGTCCATGTGGCTGTCGATGCAGGGCAGGGCGTGGAAGAAGCGGCGCGCGAAGCCCGCTACACAGCACTGGAGGCGCTTTGCGCAGAGAGCGGCGCCTCCGTTTTACTGACGGCGCATCATCAAGACGATCAAGCTGAAACCGTGCTGCTGCAATTGATGCGTGGCGCTGGTCTTGATGGTCTTGCTGCCATGCCGATGGCTCGCGCGGGCGCTGTCACATTGCTGCGCCCGTGGATTGACGTGCCGCGCAGTGAGATCGAGTTGTACGCGCACACGCATGCGCTCACGTGGGTCGAGGATCCCTCCAACAGCGATGCACGCTACGCGCGCAATGCGCTGCGGCCGTTGCTCTTGGGCATGGCCAGACATTTCCCTGCATATCGTGAAGCGCTCTCGCGCAGTGCGACACATCTGGCGGATGCGGCCGCGTTGATCGACGAGATTGCGCAGGCGGATTTGACGCAGGTCGCTTCGGCCGATGGGCTTGCGGTGGCAGCGCTGATTACGCTCTCCGCGCCGCGTCAGCGTGCAGTGTTGCGTGCATGGCTGGCCGAGGCGGGCATGCGCGCGCTGTCTGCGCGCCGCCTCGACGATCTGCGCGTCCAACTGATTGAAGCCCGCGATGACGGCGCGTTGTGCATTGAATTGCCGGCAGGGCAGATCAGACGCTATCGGGGTATTGCATGGATCGAGACCGGTGCCAACGATGCCCCCGAACCGGTGGCTATCGCTATCGGGGTGACGCAGTTTGATCCGGCACGTTTGGCCGATCAGCGTGTGAGCGTGGACGCATGGGGCGGGGCCTTGCTGTTTTCGCCCGTGACGAGCGATGGCATCGCAGCGCAAACTTTGCTAGCGCCCTTGTCGCTGTTGCCCCGCCGCGGTGGCGAACGCATCGTACTGCGCCCCGGCGGGCCCTCGCGGGGGCTCAAGCAGGCGTATCAGGAGGCCGGCATTCCGGCTTGGGAGCGCCAGCGTCTACCGTTGCTCTATGCAGGTGAAACGCTGGTGTTTGCCGCCGGGCTGGGAATGGATCGGGCGGCCACGCACAACGGCCCGGGTTGGCTGATCACGTGGTCTGCTGCCCTTGAGAGTGCGTCCTGATATACATCGGCGGCGGCGGAATGCTTGCCGATCGATGTAAATTACTGTATTTTCAAAAGCTTTTGCACCGCTTCGCCTCCTCCTGATCTCTCCAAGATGGCTCTCATCGTTCACAAATACGGTGGCACCTCGATGGGTTCGGTTGAACGCATCAAGAATGTCGCCAAGCGCGTTGCCAAGTGGCACCGTGCAGGTCACCAGATCGTGGTCGTTCCGTCGGCCATGTCTGGCGAAACCAACCGCCTGCTGGGTATGGCCAAAGAGCTTTCGGCCCAACCCGACCCGCGTGAACTCGACATGATTGCCTCGACCGGCGAGCAGGTGAGCGTGGGCCTGCTGGCCATCGCGCTGCATGCCGAAGGCATCGACGCCCGCAGCTACACCGGCTGGCAAGTTCCGGTGAAGACCGATTCCGCCTACACTAAGGCCCGCATTCAGTCGATCGACGACGAACGCGTGCGCGCTGATCTCGACGCTGGCCGCGTGGTCGTCATCACTGGCTTCCAGGGTATCGACAGCGAAGGCCATATCACCACGCTCGGCCGCGGTGGTTCGGATACCTCGGCAGTGGCAGTTGCCGCCGCGCTCGAAGCCGACGAATGCCTGATCTACACCGACGTCGACGGCGTATACACGACCGACCCGCGCGTGGTGGACGATGCGCGCCGCCTGGACAAGATCACCTTCGAAGAGATGCTGGAAATGGCCAGCCTCGGCTCGAAGGTGCTGCAGATTCGCTCGGTGGAGTTTGCCGGCAAGTACCGTGTGAAGACCCGCGTGCTGTCGTCGCTGACCGATCCGCTGATGCCGCTCGACGTCGAGATGAACTCGGGCACGCTGATTACTTTTGAGGAAGATTCGAACATGGAAGCCGCCGCCATTTCCGGCATCGCCTTTGCCCGCGACGAAGCCAAGATCACCGTCATTGGTGTGCCGGACAAGCCCGGCATTGCGTATCAGATTCTGGGCCCGGTTGCCGACGCCAACATCGACGTCGACATGATCATCCAGAACCAGTCGGTCGAAGGCAAGACGGATTTCACCTTCACCGTGCCGCGCGGCGAATACCAGCGTGCCCTGGCGATCCTGAATGACAGCGTGAAGGCGCATATCGGTGCGGCCAGCGTGTCGGGCGATCCGAAGGTGTCGAAGGTGTCGGTGGTGGGTGTGGGTATGCGCTCGCACGTGGGCATCGCCAGCAAGATGTTCCGCACGCTGTCGGAAGAAGGCATCAACATCCAGATGATCTCCACGTCGGAAATCAAGATCTCGGTGCTGATCGATGAGAAGTACATGGAGCTGGCCGTGCGCGCGCTCCACAAGGCGTTCGAGCTGGATCAGGCCTAATGGACTGAACTGGCCGCCGGATGGCGATCCGGAGCCACACATTCTCACCGCGTGTCATGCGGTTGTCGTTGACCGGGTGGGGTGAAGTGGCTAGAATACGCGCTTCGTTGCACGGGCTCCTTCGTGCGGCGCAAGTTTGGGAGACGTGGCCGAGAGGTCGAAGGCACTCCCCTGCTAAGGGAGCATCCGGGCCAAAACCTGGATCGAGGGTTCGAATCCCTCCGTCTCCGCCAGTTTGGCGCTTCTCGCGGGAAGTGCATCTAACAGGCGGATGCGAGTCGAGCTGACGTGACGGCTCGCATTGCAATGCACGTCAAAAAGCCCGCATGGTTTGCGCCATGCGGGCTTTTTCTTTGTGAGCTTCGGATGCGCACGCCACCATTGAGGATGGCGTGCATCTGCATCAACGCATCAGTCTTGGCCAGCGCTCTCCGGCACACCTGCGGTTACGTTGAAACCGCAATCGACGTAAGTGATTTCACCGGTCACGCCGCTTGCCAGATCCGACAGCAGGAACGCAGCTACGTTACCAACCTCTTCGATCGTGACGTTACGGCGCAGCGGGGCGACATCTTCCATGTACTTCAGCAGCTTGCCGAAATCCTTGATGCCCGAGGCCGCCAGCGTTTTGATCGGGCCGGCCGAGATGCCATTGGCGCGGATCCCCTTCGGGCCTAGCGCGCCGGCCAGATAACGCACGCCGGCTTCCAGCGAGGCCTTGGCCAGACCCATCGTGTTGTAGTTCGGCACGATGCGCTCTGCACCCAGGTAGGTCAGGGCGAGCAGCGAGGCATTAGGCGAGAGCATCGGCAGCGCGGCCTTGGCCAGAGCCGGAAAGCTGTACGCCGAGATGTCGTGCGCGATGCGGAACGACTCGCGCGACAGGCCATCCATGAAGTTGCCGGCAATCGCTTCGCGCGGCGCAAAGCCGATCGAGTGCACCAGGCCGTCGAAGTGGCTCCAGTGCTGGCCCAGGTCTTCAAAAACCTTGGCGATCTGTTCGTCGCTGCCGACGTCGCAGTCGAACACCAGCTTGCTATCGAACTCGTTGGCGAATTCGGTAATGCGGTCCTTGAAGCGTTCGCCGACGTAGGTGAAGGCCAGTTCAGCGCCTTCGCGCTTGCAGGCGTTGGCGATGCCGTAGGCGATCGAGCGGTTGGACAGAAGGCCGGTAATCAGAATGCGCTTGCCAGCGAGGAATCCCATGGTTTCTCCATACAAATGTGAGGCTACGTCGCGCCCGTATGTTGCTGTGGCCACTCGTCACTGCGCTCACGCAGCAGCGGTATCCGGGCACGAGGTAATGAGGTCGGCGCGATCATACCGGAAAGTGCGGGGCGACTCTGCATTTGCGCAGTGCCGCACAACGCCTGTCGGCCTTGTCAATGCGGGACGATCCCCGGGCGGGATTTGACGGGAATACGGCGTGAGGGCGTTAGAATCGTCAGAAACAATTTTTCACATAGCGATCATCGGACCGACGCATGCAAAGACAACGGGGGCGAGGGGCGCGATGAGCGTGCGCGTTGCTGCACACAAGCGATTGATGGTGATGGCCTACCTGCAGGCGGCTATCTGCGCGACACCCGTCTGGGCGGCGCACGGTTACGCCGAATACGGCGATCTGAAATACCCGGCAGGTTTCTCCAACTTTGCTTACCTGAACCCCAAGGCGCCCGTTGGCGGCATGCTGCTGCTGGGCAACCCTGATCGGCGCACGAGCTTCGACAAGTTCAATCCGTTCACCATCAAGGGCACGTCTGCGCCGGGGCTGAACCAGCTTGTCTTTGAAAGCCTGCTGATCACGAGCTGGGATGAAACCGCCAGCGGTTACGGCCTGCTTGCCGATGATGTGGTGGTCGCCCCCGACGATCTTTCTGTGACGTTCCACATCAACCCGCGTGCGCGATTCTCCAATGGAGACCGGGTGCGCGCGTCGGACGTCAAATACTCGTACGACATGCTGATGGGCAAGGGCGCGAGCCCGGCCTACCGCAGCATGACTGCTGACGTTGCCAAGGTGACGGCGGTAGATACCAGCACCATCCGCTACGAGTTCAAGCGCAAGAACAAGGAGCTGCCGCTGATTGTCGGCGGGCTGCCAGTGTTCTCGCCAAAGTGGGGCAAGGGTAGCGGCAAGCCAGATGACCCGGACGGTGGCAAGGATGTCGCGTTCGACAAGCTCACCTTCCAGGACCCGATCGCCAGCGGTCCGTACGTGATCGATCGCTTTGATCCGTCACGCGGCATTACCTTCCGCCGCAACCCCGATTACTGGGGCCGTGACCTGAACGTGCGTCGTGGCGCGTTTAATTTCGAGCGCATCCAATACAAGCTCTACAAAGACGAAACCGCCCGCCTGGAAGCCTTCAAGGCCGGCGAGTACGACGCCATGGTCGAGTACCGCGCCAAGAACTGGGCCAAGAGCTATGTCGGTGTGAAGTTCCGCAGCGGCGAACTGATCAAGAGCGAATTCCCGCATCGCAACGGCGCGGGCATGCAGGGCTTTGTGATGAACCTGCGGCGGCCGTTGTTCCAGGACTTGCGGGTGCGCAAGGCGCTGGCGCTGGCACTCGATTTTGAATGGCTCAATCGCCAGCTTTTCTACGGTGCGTATCGCCGCCTCGACAGCTACTTTGCCAACAGCGAACTGGCCGCGTCGGATTCGCTCACGGGCATGCCCGGCAAGGGCGAGCTGGCATTGCTGGAGCCGTTGCGCAGCAAGCTTGACCCGGACGTGTTTGGCGTATTGCCCGCGCCGCCTTCCACGGATGCACCCAGCTCACTGCGCGACAACCTGCGCCAGGCGCGTCGCCTGCTGGCCCAGGCGGGTTGGACATACTCCGACGGCGCGTTACGCAACAGCAAGGACGAGCCGTTTGTCTTCGAGATGCTCGATGACGGCGGGGCCATGAGCCGCGTCATGGCCGCATATGCGCGCAACCTTGAGAAGCTCGGTATCCAGGTCAACCAGCGCATGACGGATTTCGCGCTTTACCAAAAGCGGTTGGAAGAGTTCGATTTCGACATGATCTCGCTGCGCTTTCCCGATTCGCAAAGCCCTGGCAACGAACTGAAGGATCGCTTTGGTTCTGCAGCGGCTGACGAGGCCGGCTCGGACAACGTGATCGGCCTGAAGTCGCCCGCCGTGGACGCGCTGATCGACGATGTGCTGCGCGCCGACAACCGCGACGAGCTGGTCACCGCTTCCCGCACGCTTGACCGCGTGTTGCTGCACGGCTGCTATGTGATCCCGCACTGGTATTCGGCTTCGCATCGCGTGGCTTACAACAAGAACCTGATGTACCCGGATCGCCTGCCGTATTACTACTCGGCTGAGACCTGGGTGTTGACGGCCTGGTGGCGAACGCCGGAATCCGCCCAATCAGCTGGCAAATGACTGCATCGGTGACACCATGTTTGCGTACCTGATCAAACGGCTGCTGCTCCTGATCCCGACGTTGATTGGCGTGATCACGCTCACGTTTGTCGTGATCCAGTTCGTGCCCGGTGGCCCGGTCGAACAGATGATGATGGAGATGAAAGGGCGCGGCGCTGGTGGCGAGGCCAGTGGTGGTGGCGCTTTCGACTATCGCGGCCGCCGCGGTGTCGACCCCGAGAAAATCAAGGAAATTCGCGCGTTGTATGGCTTCGACAAGAGCCCGGTCGAGCGTTACTTTCTGATGCTGGGCCGCTTTGCCCGCTTTGACTTGGGCGAGAGCTATTTCCAGCACCGCAGCGTGTGGGATCTCATCAAGTCGAAATTGCCGGTATCGATTTCGATTGGGTTGTGGACGTTCTTCCTCACGTATTTGATAGCGGTGCCGCTCGGCATTGCGAAGGCAGTACGGGCGGGCAGCCGGTTTGATCTGGTGACGAGCATCATCGTGCTGGTCGGTTACGCCATCCCGGGGTTCGTGCTGGGCGTGCTGTTGCTGGTGCTGTTTGGTGGCGGCACATTCTTCCAGTGGTTTCCGATTCGGGGCATCACGTCCGACAACTGGGATCAACTGAGTCTGCTTGGCAAGATCACGGATTACCTCTGGCACATCGCCTTGCCGGTGACGGCCTCGGTGGTGGGCAGCTTCGCCGTGATCACGATGCTGACAAAGAACGCGTTCCTGGAAGAGATCCGCAAGCAGTACGTGCTGACCGCGCGCAGCAAGGGCTTGTCGGAGCGGCGGGTGCTGTGGAAGCACATCTTCCGTAACGCGCTGCTGCCGCTCGTGACGGGCTTCCCGTCAGCCTTCATCGGCGCGTTCTTCGCGGGGTCGCTGCTGATCGAACAATTGTTTTCGCTCGATGGCATGGGACTGCTGTCGTATGAGGCGGTGATGCGGCGCGACTATCCGGTCGTGCTTGGCACGCTGTACCTGTTCACGCTGATCGGCCTGGCCGCGCGGTTGATTTCCGACGTGTGCTACGTGCTGGTTGATCCGCGCATCCATTTCGGCTCGGTCGGGCGATAGGGCCGGTGATCATGACCCAGTATTCGCGCACTTCTGCACATTCGTCCAACACGGCGGCACCGCATGCGGTGCGTCACTCGCCCTCGCCGCTCAAGCGTGCGTGGCGCCGCTTCAAGCAGCATCGGCTGGGTTACTGGAGCCTGATCCTCTTTGCCGTGCTGTTTGTGCTCAGCCTTGGCGCCGAGTGCATCTCCAATGACCGCCCGTTGGTGGCCAAGTACCACGGCAACTGGTACTTCCCGATCGTGAAGGCGTACCCCGAGACGACCTTCGGCGGCGACTTCCCCACGCCCACCGACTACCTCGATCCGTTCATTCGGGACAAGTTCAAGGCGCCGGGCAGCTTTGCGATCTATCCGCCCAATCCGTATTCGTACGAGACGCTGAACTACTTCTCGAAGGAGCCCAACCCGGCGCCGCCGTCGGCGGAGAACTGGCTTGGTACTGATGACCGTGGACGAGATGTGTTTGCGCGGCTGCTGTATGGCTTCCGGGTGTCGGTGCTGTTCGGGCTGGCGCTTACGGTGCTCGGCGTGTTGGTCGGCACGCTGACCGGCGCGCTGATGGGTTTCTTTGGCGGGCGCTTCGACATGGTGTCGCAACGGTTGATTGAAATCTGGAGTTCGATGCCGGAGCTGTACCTGCTGATCATCTTCGCGTCGATCTTCACGCCCAGCCTCGGGCTGCTGATCATTCTGCTGTCGTTGTTCGGCTGGATGAGCCTGTCGGATTACGTGCGCGCCGAGTTCTACCGCAATCGCTCGCTCGACTACGTGAAGGCCGCGCGGGCGATGGGGCTGTCCAACTGGCAGATCATGTGGCGTCACATCATGCCCAACAGCCTGACGCCTGTGATCACGTTTCTGCCATTCCGCATGAGCGCGGCCATTCTTGCGCTGACCAGCCTTGATTTCCTTGGCCTGGGCGTGCCGCCATCCACACCCAGCCTCGGTGAGTTGCTCGCGCAAGGCAAAGCCAACCTGGATGCGTGGTGGATCTCGCTATCGACCTTCGTGGTGCTCGTGCTGACCCTCGTGCTGCTGACTTTCATGGGCGACGCGTTGCGCGACGCCTTCGACACGCGCTTGTCGTTCGCACAGTTGCGCACGCGCCAAAAGCCAGCGGGGGTGAAATGACCCGCGTTGACTTGCGCTCCTCCGCGCCCAAGCACGATGGTCCTCTGCTGCAGCTGGATAACCTGTGCGTGCATTTCGAATCCGAGCACGGCGAGGCGACCCAAGCCGTCAAGCATGTCTCGCTAGACCTGCATGCCGGTGAGCGTTTCGCGCTGGTGGGGGAGTCGGGCTCCGGTAAATCTGTGACCGCGCTGTCGATCATGCGACTGCTGGCGGATGCGCACTACAGCGGCCGCATCCTCCTTGAAGGCCGCGACCTGCTGGCCGCCAGCGAGCGCGAGATGCGTGGCCTGCGGGGTGCGGATGTCGCCATGGTGTTCCAGGAGCCGATGACGGCGCTGAACCCGCTGTACACCATCGGCAACCAGATCGTCGAAACATTGGAGCTGCACGAAGGCCTGGACAAGCGCGCCGCCAAGGCACGGGCGATCGCGTTGCTGGAGCGCACCGGCATCGCCGAGGCGCCGCGCCGTTTTGATGCCTTCCCACACCAGCTCTCCGGTGGCCAGCGTCAGCGCGCGATGATCGCCATGGCGCTCGCGTGCTCGCCCAAGCTGCTGCTGGCCGACGAGCCGACCACCGCGCTGGACGTGACAGTGCGCATGCAGATCCTGCAATTGCTGCGCGAGCTGCAGGCCGAGTTCGGTATGGCCATCATGCTGATCACGCACGACCTGAACATGGTGCGTGCCTTTGCCGAGCGCGTGGGCGTGATGGAGCGGGGCGTGCTGGTTGAAATCGGTGATACCGCCACGGTGTTCACCGCGCCTCAGCACCCATACACCGTGCGCTTGCTGGAAAGCCGCCCACAGCGCGATGTGCTGCCGCTGGTGCCGCTCGCGCCCGTGCTGCTCGAAGCCGACAAGTTGACCGTCACCTACGAACGCCATCGCCCTGGGTTTGCCGGCTGGTTCCGGACTGATCCGTTTACGGCGGTCGATGCCGTGTCGCTGCAATTGCGTGAAGGCGAAACGCTTGGCATCGTGGGGGAATCCGGCTCGGGCAAAACGACGCTGGCGCAAACGCTGCTCGGTCTGCAAGCGGCCAAGAGTGGTGAGTTGCGTTTCCTTGGCAACTCGCTGCTGCGCATTTCCCGAGAGGAGCGCCGTGCCGTACGCGCGCGCATGCAGGTGGTGTTTCAGGACCCATACGGCTCACTGTCGCCGCGCATGACGATCGAAGAGATCGTCGGCGAGGGACTCGCCCTGCACCAACCGCACGTCAACCCCACCGAGCGCCGCCACCGCGTGCTTGAGGCCCTGCGCGAGGTTGGCCTCGACCGCACCGCGTTGGGCCGCTATCCGCACGAATTCTCGGGTGGGCAGCGCCAGCGCGTCGCCATTGCCCGCGTGCTGATTCTCAAGCCGCAGTTGCTGGTGCTCGATGAGCCGACCTCGGCACTGGATGTGTCGATCCAGCAGCAGGTGCTTTCGCTGCTGTCAGCCCTTCAGAAAAAATACAACTTGTCGTATCTATTCATCAGCCACGACCTTGCCGTCATCCGCGCGATGTCACATCGCGTGGTGGTGATGAAGGACGGGAAAGTGGTGGAAGAGGGCGACACTGAAGCTGTGTTGGCGTCACCCTCCCACCCTTACACCTGCAAGCTGATGGCGGCCGCCTCGCTCGTTCCTTCGCGGGATAACCCCTAAAATCCGCAGGCTCCGCCCCAGATCAGAGCAGTTTAGATGCGCTGTTTTTGTAAGAATGCGCATCTAAAGTCATGTCTAAGTGCCTGATTTGCATGTGGATTCCAGAGAATTTGTAACGACCTTTGACAAGTCAAGGTGTCACTTTTATCATCCTGCGAGATTGTTTTAACAAGATTCGGACCGGTCTCATTTGCAGCGGTATATGCCGGCTGCATCATTACGAGTTTCCGAGGGAGAACCAATGCAGCATTTCGTACTTCATTCCATGGCGCGCCTGGCGGTAGGGGTTGTGATCGGCTGCGGCGTGATCGTGTCGAATGCAGTACATGCTGATACGGTCTTCAAAGATACGGAAGTCCGCGCCGACATCAAACCCGAAGCCAAGCTTGGCCTCATCTCCAACGTGATGAGCAAGACCGGCGACGTGGTCATGAATGCCCTGGGCATGATCGGCTTGCGTTACCGTTTCGGCGGCAACACGCCGGAATCTGGCCTCGACTGCAGCGGCTTCGTCCGCTACGTCTTTAACGACACTTTCGGTTTCCTGCTGCCGCGCCGCGCCGTAGAAATGAGCCGTGTCGGCACCAGCGTCGAAACGGCTGAGCTGCGCCCCGGCGACCTGGTGTTCTTCAACACCATGCGCCACACTTTCTCGCACGTCGGTATCTATATCGGGGACAACAAGTTTGTGCACGCGCCCTCTACGGGCAGCAAGATCCGCGTGGACGACATGACTGCCTCGTACTGGGTGACGCGCTACAACGGCGCCCGCCGCATCGAGGGCAGCTCCGGTGCCGCAATCAAGGACGGCGCCGACAACTTTGTCGAGCAACTCAAGCGCGTTGACCCGAATGCCGCCGGCAAGCCGCTGGCAATGTACGGCGGTTGATTCGCTGTCATTCCATAAAGAAAAGACCGCCGCGGCGGTCTTTTTTGTTGTCTGCTGACACAGGCGTCAGCGCGGCGGCAGCGGGGTGCCCACGATGGTCTGCGTCAGATGCAGCTTCTCGCGCAGCAACGGCATGGCGGCCTGGGCGGCCTGTTCACCAGCCAGGATCGCTTCGTTGCGCGCTGTAAAGTCGCTGCCCTTCACAAATGGCAGCGACGGCGTGATCACCACATCCGCTTGGGCCAACTCCGTCTTGTTGATGCTCTGGCCCATGATGGCCGTCGTTTGCAGCAGCATGCTGGCCTGCCCCGAGACCGCCTGGTTGGACGGGTCTGCCGAAATATTCACCGCAATCACGAAGGTTGCGCCCATCTGCTTGACGTAGGTGACAGGCACGGGCGCCACCAAGCCGCCGTCCACGTATTGGCGGCCGCTGATCGTCACCGGCTGGAACACGCCCGGGATGCTGCACGACGCACGCACCGCCTGGCCGGTGTTGCCGCGCCTGAACAGAATCGGCTTGCCGCTTGCCAGATCGGTTGCCACGATGCCCAGCGGAATGTGCATCTGCTCGATGGTTTTCTGCTTGACCAGGCGGTTGATGTATTTCTCCAGTGCCTCGCCCTTGAGCCAGCCGCCGAAGCGAGTGCCGAACGGCAGTGCCCAGTCGGCGATCATGGCCTCGTCCATCTTGAGCGCCATGCGATTCATTTCCAGCCCCGACATGCCCGACGCGTAGATCGCCGCCACCACACTGCCGGCGCTCGTGCCGGTAATGAAGTCGATCTGGATGCCTTGCGCTTCCAGCATCTTGATCACGCCGATGTGCGCAAAACCGCGCGCGGCGCCGCCTCCGAGCGCCAGCCCGATGCGCACGGGTTGCGTGGCGGGCTGGGCCGTGGGCGGCAGAACGGCTGTGGGCGGTGTGGCGGCCGTGTCCGTTTTGCCTGACGAGAAGCCTGTCACGGTACAGGCGGAAAGCACGGAGGCGCTGGCGGCACCCAGGAAGAGGCGGCGTTGCATGAGGAGGTTGGGGCGGTTCAGTATGTCGGGCAGTTGCATTCAGGTGCGCTGCGGCCGGTCGCCATTGTGCCAAAGTTCCAGCGCAAGGCAGCCAAGTGAGCAGGACACGGTTGCTATAATTTCGGTTTTGATAAAGGCCGCTCGCGATTCTCTCCGGATCTCATCATGCGGCCTTGTTCGTTCAGCCATTCCTATGACACAGCGCGTCCGCACTCGTTTCGCTCCCAGCCCCACGGGGTTCATCCACCTCGGCAATATCCGCTCGGCACTTTATCCGTGGGCCTTCGCGCGCAAGATGAAGGGTGACTTCGTCCTGCGCATTGAAGACACCGATGTGGAGCGCTCCAGCCAGGAAGCCGTCGACGTGATCCTGGAAGCGATGGACTGGCTGGACATGAACATCGACGAAGGTCCGTTCTATCAGATGCAGCGCATGGACCGTTATCGCGCGGTGGTCGCGCAAATGGTTCAGCAGGAACTGGCCTACCCGTGCTACATGAGCACGGAAGAACTCGACGCCTTGCGTGAAGCGCAACGCGAGCGCGGCGAAAAACCCCGTTACGACGGCACCTGGCGCCCCGCACCCGGCAAGGTTCTGCCGACGCCGCCCGCCGGCGTGCAGCCCGTCATTCGCTTCAAGAATCCCATCGGCGGCAGCGTCGTGTGGGATGACGCCGTGAAGGGCCGCATCGAAATCTCCAACGATGAACTCGATGACCTCGTCATCGCGCGCCCCGACGGCACACCCACGTACAACTTCTGCGTGGTCGTCGACGACATGGATATGCAGATCACCCACGTGATTCGCGGGGATGACCACGTCAACAACACACCGCGCCAGATCAACATCCTGCGCGCGCTGGGCGGTACGCCGCCGGTCTACGCGCACTTGCCGACCGTGCTCAACGAGCAGGGCGAGAAGATGAGCAAACGCCATGGTGCGATGGCCGTGACCGGCTACCGTGATGCCGGTTACCTGCCCGAAGCCATCGTCAACTACCTCGCCCGCCTGGGCTGGGCGCACGGGGACGCCGAAATCTTCTCCCGTGAGCAGTTCATCGAGTGGTTTGACCTCGAGCACCTGGGCAAGTCGCCCGCGCAATACAACCCTGAGAAGCTCGCGTGGCTGAACAACCACTACATCAAGCAGGCCGACAACGTGCGCTTGGCGGGTCTGGTGAAGCCGTTCATCGAAGAGCTGGGCGGTAAGGTTGATGGCGGCCCGGTGCTGGCAGACGTGATCGCACTGGTGAAGGATCGCGCCAACACGCTGCGTGAAGTCGCACAGACCGCGCTGCTGTTCTATCGCACGGATCTGGTTGTCGAACCGGAGCTCGCCGCACAGCACCTCACCGATGAAGTGCGTCCGGGCATTGCCGCGCTGGCCGATAAGCTCGGTGCATTGCCCGAGTGGAAGCGCGAGGCCATCGGTGCTGCCTTTAAGGAAGTGCTCGCGGCGCACGGCTGGAAGATGCCCAAACTGGCGATGCCGGTGCGCCTGCTTGTGGCGGGGCAACTGCAGACCCCGTCGATTGATGCGGTGCTGGAACTGTTTGGCCGCGACGTTGTTCTGCGCCGTCTAGCGGCGTGATGTGTGCGGCGCCAAAATTTTTGCGAAAGGGTATTGCCAAGCGCTGAACACTTCCCCTATACTCTTGTTTTCGCTGCAACACGAAGCGAAATGCAGTAAGAAGCAAGCAGTAACGGGTAGTACCCAGGCAGTACTTCGGGGCTATAGCTCAGCTGGGAGAGCGCTTGCATGGCATGCAAGAGGTCAGCGGTTCGATCCCGCTTAGCTCCACCAAAATGCCGGAAGATTCGGTTCAAAAAATAAATTTGAAAAGAAGCTTCCAAAGCGCAAAGAAGTTCGTTATAGTAGCGGACTTCGCAGCGTAAGACAGAAAGCGTTGCAAAACAGTTTCTGTCCCCTTCGTCTAGAGGCCTAGGACATCACCCTTTCACGGTGAGTACAGGGGTTCGAATCCCCTAGGGGACGCCAAAACAAGAGCTTAACCAGAAGCTCGTTAGCAAAGTCAGTCTCTAGCTGGCTTTGCAACCGACACGGAGCGGTAGTTCAGTCGGTTAGAATACCGGCCTGTCACGCCGGGGGTCGCGGGTTCGAGTCCCGTCCGCTCCGCCAAATCAAAACCCGCTGCTTGCAGCGGGTTTTTTCTTTTGCGCTTTCAATTCAATTCAGGCCGATCGGGTTTGATGCTGCTTTAAAGCTGGCGGAAATGGCTTGCTTTAATCAGCAGCGCGGCTTACGCGATTGAAATAGCCGACCAGCAGCGCACCAGCCACCATCAAACTGAGTCCATTGGCCGTCCAGAAGCCGGCTGCGCCGCGCAGCGCCATGGCAGTGTCGCCTAGCAGCCCAAACCCGAGCACATAGCCGCCGCCCAGGCCCACGCCCCACAGCGACAGCGCATAGATGACGGTCGGGATCAGTGCAATCTTGTACGCGCGCAGGATGAACGCTGCCATGACCTGCAGCGCGTCGAACATCTGGTAGAACGCGATAAAGGGCAATAGCGGTACTGCAATGGTCAACACCGCTGCATCGTGTGTGTAGAGGCTGACCAGCTCGCGTCGTAAGAGCAACACGGCCGCGCCGACGATGGCTGCGCACGCCACCGCCAACTTGATGCCGTTTAGCGAAAGGCGCCGGGCTGCTATACGATCTCGCGCGCCGATTGATTGCGCTGCCAGCGTTGACGTCGCGATCGACAGAGACAGTGGCACCATGTACGCCACCGCACCCAGGTTGGCAGCAATCTGGTGCCCGGCCAGTACGACTGTACCCAGGCGTGCGATGAAGATCGCCATCAGTGTGAACGACGTGATCTCAATGAGGTAGGTGAAGCCCATTGGCACACCGAGGCGCACCAATGCCCGCAGCCGTGCCCCGTTGGGCGGCGAGTAATGCGTGAAAATCGCGAGCGGCTTGTAAGCCGGATTGCGCATCAAGATTGCGGCCGCAGCCACAAACCAGAGCCAGCTGATGATCATCGAGGCGAGTGCGCAGCCCGGGCCGCCCATCGCCGGGATGCCCATGCCGCCGTAGAGGAACAGTGCGTTGAGCGGAAACTTGATGACAAGGCCGCCAAGCTGCAGCATGGTCACCATCACCGGGCGGGACAGCGCGTTGTTCAGCGCGGAGTAGATCCGGAAGCCGAGCGCTGCGGGCAACGCGAGCGCTTCATAGCGCAGATAGGCGGTGGCTTTCTCTGTGAGTTCTGGCGTTGCGTCTGCCAGTTGCAGCAGCGGGGTGGGGAACCAGAGGATCAGCATGCCGATTGCCGCGAGTGCGATCCCGAGCCAAACAGCCTGTCGCACTTCTTCGCCGATCTCCGCGTGCTTCTGCGCGCCATAAAGTTGCCCGGCGATGGGCGAGAGCGCCTGTAGCACGCCCATCAGGCTGATGTACACCGTCACGTAGATCGACCCGCCCAGCCCGATTGCCGCGAGGTCTGCCGCAGAGGCGCGACCGGCCATCGCTGTATCGAGCACACCGAAGGCGACCACAGCCAACTGGCCGATGAGTACCGGCCAGGCCAGCGCGGTAATGCGGCGGATGTCGGCGACAAACATGTGGGGTGCTACCGAAGACGTTATTGGCGCAGCTTGCGTCGGTGCGTGGTTGTCGGGGTGGGTGGCGGATGCGCGGCGGCGGCGGCTTCCGTCAGGCGGTACATGCGGAAGTGCTCGTCGCGGTCAGCCGGGCGACGGCCTTCCCAGATCAGGCGCCATTCGTAGTTGGAGACGCTCGTCGGTGCGCCGTAATCGTACGGGTCGTGGCGCAGCAGGATGTCACAATTGTCTTCAGCACTGCCAAAGCGGATGTGGCCGAAGTATGCGAACGAGGCAAGCTGTGCATCGCCCATGCGGATCGGCTGCACGCATGTGTAAGTACGGGGCAGCGCCAGCGCGGCCGACTGCGCGACGTCGCGATACGTTTTGGCGTAGTTGATGGTGGGCAGCCACAGCGTCATCATCAGCACCCACATCAGCGTGGTGCCGGCGGCCGAGATGACCACCGCGCGCCAGATGGCCTTGGGCGCGCGCGACGTGCGCCAGACGACGATGAGCACCCACGCCGCGGTCACCAACAGCGCACAAGCCAGCGCAGTCCAGCTGAACTCGGGGCGATAGCCCGGCACGATGCGGTACACGTTACGCGCAAGTTGAGGCGGAAAGCCCGTCATCTTGGCGATCCACAGCAGCCATAGCGTGCCGCCCAGGATGGTGAAGGCCAGCAGCGCAAACCAGTCGATCGCGCTGATCGCGCCGCGCTTGAGGGTCGGCAGCGCGAAGGTGGCCATCACGGCCATCGGCGGAATCAGCAGCAGGAAGCCATCGTCGCCGGGGTGGGGTTGCATCAGCAGCAGGGTCAACTGAGGCAGCAGGAAGGCCAGCGGCAATGCGATATGCGGAGCGGTGCGCATGCCTCCCCAGCTCTTCCAGGCCCATGCGGCCAGCGGCCAGACCGGCCAGGCGAACAGTGGCAGGTTGCGTGCGACAAAACCAAGCGAGTGGCCGGTTGGGCCCGCGTATTGGCGGCGATCAAAACGCGCCCACTCGCGGACATAGGTCACGGCGTCGGTCGGATTATTTGCCAGCAAGTAAGCCATCGCCGGCCACGACCAGCCCAGCACGAGTGACACCGGCAGCGCCACCGTCAGCAGCGGACGCAGCGGCAGCACGCGCGTGGCGTGCGCAGTGATCAGCACGGCCACCGTAATGGCCAGTGGCAGGATTGGCCCGCCCGCCAATGCCAGACAGCCGATGCCGATGCCGTAGATGAAGCTGCCGTGCACCGGTTTGTCCAGCGCGCGGATCAGGCCGTACACCGCGACTGCCACGAAACACAGCGCCCCGACCAGCGGCGTCGTCTCGTGGCCGCGCTGCGCCAAGCCCACGCAGGCGAGGAAGATCAGCAGTGCGCCATCGGCCAGCGTACGGCCGTAGTCACGCGTATTTGGCTGGCCGCCGAAGACGAACTCAAACGGTTGAACCTCCGCGCGGCGGCCAAGCAGGTAAGCGCCATACCAGATGCATGCGCTGGTGACGAAAAAGAAGAGGGCGGTTGCCAGACGCGATGCATCCGCCGGGCCCAGCCATTGTCCGAACAGGCGAATGAACGCGCCACCAATCCAGAACACCAGCGGCCCCGATTGCACGACCGGACGCCCGACGATGTTCGGCATCAACCAGTCTTGCGCGTTGCCGGTGGCCAGCGTCCACATCGCGCCGAAGCCGGCGGCGTCTTCGTTTTTCCATGGGTCGCGCGAGAACAAGCCCGACAGGCCGTAGATCGCGCAGATGGCGAGCAGCAGCCAACGCGGCAGCTCGCGGGTGGCGGCGGCAGTCAGGCGGATGCGCGAGACGCGGGTGGTGTTCATCGAGTGTCAGACCGGGCGAGCCCAGTCAGGGTTGCACAGCGACGTGCGGATCGTGAAGAGGGGCCAGAGCAAAAGCCCGCTAATTTGCCGAGAAACAAAAAAGGCAGCCGGAGCTGCCTTTTTTTTCAGTGGGACGGGTCTGCACTGCACGGGTCATGCGCTGAGCCGTCTCCGGCGCCGGTATTACTTGGCAGCCTTGCCGACCTTGCTGCCGAACTTCTGGCGGAACTTTTCGACGCGGCCGGCCGTGTCCAGAACCTTTTGCTGGCCCGTGTAGAACGGGTGCGATTCGGACGAGACTTCGATCTTGGCCAGCGGGTATTCCTTGCCGTCCAGCGTGATCATTTCCTTCGTCTGGATTGTCGAGCGGGTGATGAACTTGAAGTCGCTGGACATGTCCTGGAACACGACTTCGCGGTAATTCGGGTGAATGCCTTCTTTCATGATGGGCCCTGGGGTAGAGGTAGCCAATTCGCGGCGCGCTTCAGGTGCTCACATGGCAGGAGCACCGTGCGACCAGCCATCGAATCACTTGCCGGGTGGAGAAACGAGGATTATGCCAGAGAAACAAAGGCTTGGGCAACGCGCTTACCCCAAAATCCGTCGCCCCAGCATATCGAAAAGTGACTTGCAGGGCTTATTTTGATCAAGGTTTGGCGAGACGCTCGATTGTGAGCACGCCCTGGCCGTCCAGATCCATGCTGCGCGTGTCGCCAACGCGCAACGAGGTATCGAGATTGCGCGTCCAAGTGTCGACGCGGGCCGGGGCTTCGGCGTCGGGTGAGGGCTGGAATCGGTGCAGTGTTACGCCGATGGAAAGCGTCTGGAATTCGCCCGACACGATCATCGGCCGCAGGGTGACGTCCACGCCGGTCTTGGCCCAGCGGTGGCGCATGAACTGGCACGTGGTGGTGTCGCAGCCAAGCGGGATTGTGTCGTCGGGCAGGCCGGCGGCGAAGCGCTCCTCCCATTCTTTGCGTGGCATCGAACCGCCAACGTCATATGTATGGGTGTGTTCGAGCAGCGCGACATGCTGGCCCGTGGCGGCCGAGTCGGTCGATAGCGTGACGCGTTTGGTTTCCGATTGCCCATCGAATTGCGCAGTTACGCTGAGGACCACAGGCATGGCTGGTTGCGCCCACGCTGTGCCCGTAGCGAGGCAACAACCGAGCAGCGTTGCATGAAGCGTTTGGCGGATCGTCATGACAGGAACCCCTCCTGGCGTTGCTCAGCCTGCAGCACGCGCCGTGCCGGGTCTTGCAGGTAAAAGGCCTGCAGGAGCGCATACAACAATGGCAGCGTCTCAAGCAGTGCCTGCGGTTCGACAAAGAATACCTCGGAGGCCACCGCAAAGAATTCTGCCGGATGTTGCGCGCCGTAGGGATCAAGTAGCGAGAGGATCGGATCGTCGCCCCACCGGCGTTCAGGCACCTGGCCGCAACGATCGGCGAAGGCATCGTATTCAGCGTAGAGATCGTTGGCCCATTGCGCTCGGTCAACATTGGCGTGCAGGCGCGACGAGAACGCCGGGATGCCGTCCGATTCACCATTGAGCATGTCGAGCTTATGCGCGAACTCGTGCACGACCACGTTGTACGGCTGCGCGCCCGGCTCAGCCAACACGCCGAGTTCGATGTCCTGCCACGAGAGGATGACGGGGCCGTGTTCCCACGCCTCGCCGGCGGCTTCTTCGCGCACGTCGTGCACAACGCCGTCTTCGTCCATGACTTCTTTGCGGATGACGAACTCGCCGGGGTAGATCACCACGCCGCGCCATCCGCCGTACCACGCAATGCCAAGCTCCAGAATCGGCACGCTGGCTTGCACGGCAATGTTGATCACCATGTCGTCGGTGAGCGGCAGATCATGCGCGGTCGTGAATTCCTTTTCAGCAATAAACAGCGTGGCTGTTTCACGCAGGCGCGCGAGGTCGGTGTTGGGCCAGTCGAGCAGGAATGGCAGGCCGTCGAGCGTGCGTGACCACAGCACGTCGGAGATGGCGTAACGCGTCAGGCGCCGCGTGCGTGCGCGGCCGGAGAACCAGCGGAGGACGGACGAAAGCATGCGTCCAGTATATCGGCCGCGACCCCCTGGCTTTGCGGCGCGCTTTCGCCCTGGTGAGGGATCAGGCGACCGACAGCAACCGCGCGCCGCGCTGATTGGCGACGTACACGGCCTCGGTGCGGCTGCGGACTTTCAGTCGCCGATACAGTGTGCTGATATGCGCCTTGGCTGTCGCCTCGGAGATGTTCAGCATGCGGCTGATGGTCTTGACCGGATGCCCGCGCGAGAGCAGCACCAGAATTTCGTACTGCCGTGGCGTAATGCCAAGCAGCTTGGGGTCGGTCTGCGGATCGCCGGCAAGCGCCGGGTTTGGCGCGCCGTCCAGGCGCGATTCCGGCAGCAGGGCGCTGGCCGGAATGTATTGCCCGCCCACCAGCACCAGCTCCAGCGAAGCCGCGATGACCTCGCCCGGCGAATGCTTGAGCGTGTAGCCCGACAAGCCCATCTGCATGAGCGTGCGGATGATGTCAGGAGACTCGGATTCAGCCAGCACAACCACGTGACGGGCGTGCGGCCGATGCATGATCTCGCCGATGGCCGACAGCTCATCGAGATGCGGCAACGGCAGGCCGATCACAAGAAGACCGGCGTCAGCATTGGTTTCGATGGCGTCGAACATCCCCTCGTCTGGCTCGACGACCGTGACGCCAGTGACGCCCTTGAGCGTCCGTAGCAGGTGCGCAATGCCCGTACGCACCAACGGATGGGCTTCGATCAAAACAGTGTTCATCGTTGTTCTCGACCTGTTACCGATCTTGCGAACATCCTTGTCGCCCAGGCGAGATACAGGCCGGAGCAGACCCCCGTTCCGAATCATTTTAGTGGCGGAAGTCAAAAATGACAGCCGCCACGGCCATGCCTCGGGACCCTCATTGCCGCGTCCTGCCTACTGTAGCCCAGCGTTTGCCAGGGCGCGCAATTCGCCCACCGGAAAGCCCGCGCCCGATCACAGCGGTTTTTATGGCGACGGCTGTTTCAGTCGCGACACAAAAATCGCATGGTATGCCGGGCTTGTTGGTTCTCCGTGTGAAAAATATCCCGTTAAAACAAGGTATTAGCCGTCATGGCATGGATGTCGCTCTGTTCCCGTCGGGGAGGGGCGAGCCATGCCGACAATCGCGCAGCGCTGTGCTCGACGTTTGCCGTTCAGGTGGACGGTCGAGAAGACCGGAGTGGTTGCGAACCGCGCGGCCATGGTCGTTATGGTGTCCGCGCTCGCAGTAGACGGCGGCCTCATCGTGCGGCGTGCAATCACGCTGCTGGTCGCCCTTCGAAGTGTTCTCGCCGATGCGTTGCCGGCGCGACTCACCTTCGGTCTTGTTCCCACCCGCGCATTCGATCCATCCACCGGTTCTGTCGTGTCCGTGCTATCGGACGGCGAACTGAGTACGTCGCATGCGTGGCTTAACAATCCAAAGGCAACGGGGCTGGCGCAATCCCCACGGAAGTGGGGTGTGCTCCCGTTATGCCGGTCGCCACACGTGGATGCCAAGAGCCGCGCCTCCGTCATACGACGATGCATGCACCAAAATGTGGCGCGTTCGCAACGTGCGCGGCGCGGGACGACATGACGATTGTTCAACGGTTTCGTGCTCCGTCCCCCGGCGGGCACTCTTTTCTTAGTAGCCATCCTGAAAGGATCCCCATGCAAGCCAACCGGACTGCGTTTGCCGCGCTGGCGCCCCCGGTTTATCAGGATGCCCACAGCTAAACTCAGCTCAGCGCATTGAACCAAGCAGGGAACGAATTGAATGTCGAAGGAAGGGCGCAGCGTCCAAGCTACGGCCCGCCGCCGTCTGGAATGAAACCAATGCGATCAGACTCAGGCCGGGTGCAGCGGATGCTCAGCCCGAATACCGTGCTTCTGCATCAGCCGGTACAGCGTCACGCGCGACACCGCCAGCTCACGCGCCGTCATGCCCATGTGAAAGCCGTTGCGGGCGATGGCCGTGCGAATGGCGTCCGATTCGGCGCCTTCGCGTGCCTCTTCCAGCGTCTGCCCCAACACGGACGCGTAGCCTTCGAGATGCAGATCGGCGGCGGAGATTTTGCGGTTGTCGGTCATGACCAGCGCGCGGCGCACACGGTTGATGAGCTCGCGCACGTTGCCCGGCCACGGGTAATGCATCATCGCGTGGAGCGCGCAAGGCGTGAAACCGCGGATGCGGTGCGACGCTTCGCTGGCGTGCTGGGCCAGGATGTGCTCGGCGAGCAGCACGATGTCGCTGCCGCGCTCGCGTAGCGGCGGCACCGACAAGGTCAGCACGCACAGTCGATGAAACAGGTCGGTACGGAATCCGCCGTGGAGCTGCGCAGCTTCCAGATCCACGTGCGTTGCCGAGATGATGCGGATGTCCAGCGGAATCGCTTGATGTCCGCCCAGCCGGGTGATCGTGCCTTGCTGCAAGAAGCGCAGCAGACTGACCTGACTCTCCAGCGGCAGGTCGCCGATTTCATCGAGGAACAGCGTGCCGCCATTGGCGTGCTCGACCCAGCCGATATGACGCTGATGCGCGCCGGTAAACGCGCCCTTTTCATAGCCGAACAATTCCGACTGGATCAGGTGCGGCGGAATCGCCCCGCAATTGATGGCGATGAACGGCCCCCCGGCGCGCGACGAGGCTTCGTGAATGGCCTGGGCGGTCAGTTCCTTGCCGGTGCCGGATTCGCCTGCGATGAAGGCCGGTGCGCTGTTCTGCGCGACCTTGCGGATGGCGCGGAAAAGGCCATGCATGGCGGGGCACTCGCCCAGCATGCGCGCATGATTGGCCTTGGGCGCCGGCGTGCTTTGCTGCGCAAGCGAGGCCATGCCCCAGGCATGACGCAGCGAGTAGGCAGCCTCGTCCATACGCAGCGGCATCTGCACGTAGTCGACGCAGTAATCGCGCACAAGCTGGCGCACACGGTCATGGTTCAGCATGGCCGGCGGCAGCGCAGCTACCCATCCCACATGCGGCACTTGCATGCAGCGCTCAAGCAGATCCAGCTCCGCAGCCGAGAAAGCGCTGCTGAAATCGACCAACCCCGCTTTGGGAACACCATCGCGGATGGCGCAGCCCAGTTCACGCATCGACGTGACGCGTCGCACGTGCCAGTCCGCGCCCAGAATCGTCTCGTCGATCTCCTTCATCCCTGCGCGTGACGCCACGACGACGGTTCGGCACGCGGTAGTACATTCCAGTGACTCTTCGCGCATGGTTTCCCCGTTCGATTTTTGGTGTGGTTCATTCATTGCGCGAGGCGGCTCGGCCAAGGCAGGCTTGCAGTATGGTTGCCGGGTTTCTCTTTTGCGATGACGTTTTAGGACGATGGAAGCAAACGGTTGCGCGGGCGGACTGTAATGCAAATGAACTAGCGGATTTCATGAGGCTGCCGTCAAAATCCGGTGCAACAACCGGCAGTTGACGCAGCAATAAAAAAGCGCACCACAGTGGGTGCGCTTCTCGGGGTACGGGCGGGAGACTTAGCCGCCGCGCCGCATCATGTCAAAGAACTCGGCGTTGTTTTTCGTTGTCTTGAGTTTGTCGAGCAGGAATTCCATCGCCTCGACTTCATCCATGTCATGGATGAACTTGCGCAGGATCCACACCTTCTGCAGGATATCCGGCTTGATCAGCAGTTCTTCGCGGCGCGTGCCCGATTTGTTCAGGTTGATGGCGGGGTAGACGCGCTTCTCGGCAAGGCGACGCTCCAAGTGCACTTCCATGTTGCCGGTGCCCTTGAATTCTTCGTAGATCACGTCGTCCATGCGGCTGCCGGTTTCGATCAGCGCCGTACCGATGATAGTCAGCGAACCACCTTCTTCCAGGTTGCGCGCGGCGCCGAAGAAGCGCTTCGGACGTTGCAGCGCGTTGGCGTCCACACCACCGGTCAGCACCTTGCCCGAGGTTGGCACCACGGTGTTGTAAGCGCGAGCCAGGCGCGTGATCGAGTCCAGCACGATCACCACGTCTTTCTTCAGTTCGACCAGACGCTTGGCTTTTTCGATGACCATTTCGGCCACCTGCACGTGGCGCACGGCCGGTTCATCAAACGTTGATGCCACCACTTCGCCGCGCACGGTACGCTGCATTTCCGTCACTTCTTCCGGCCGCTCGTCGATCAGCAGCACGAACAGCTCGGCTTCCGGATGGTTGGTCGCGATGGCGTGCGCAATGTGCTGCAGCATCACGGTCTTGCCCGATTTGGGCGACGCCACCAGCAGTGCGCGCTGGCCGCGGCCGATCGGGGCAATCATGTCGATGATGCGGCCGGTGATGTTTTCTTCAGCCTTGATGTCGCGTTCGAGCGTGAGCGGCTTGTTCGGGTGCAGCGGCGTCAGGTTCTCGAACATGATGCGGTTCTTGACCGCTTCAGGAGGCTGGGTGTTGACTTTGTCGACCTTGACCAGCGCGAAGTAGCGCTCACCATCCTTGGGCGTGCGGACTTCGCCTTCAATCGTGTCACCGGTGTGCAGATTGAAGCGGCGGATCTGCGACGGGCTGATATAGATGTCGTCGGTGCTGGCCAGATACGAGGTTTCCGGCGAGCGCAGAAAACCGAAGCCATCGGGCAGCACTTCAAGCGTGCCGTCACCGAAAATCGTTTCCCCCTGTTTCGCCTTCTTTTTCAAGATGGCAAACATCAATTCCTGTTTGCGCATGCGCTGCGCGTTATCGATCTCCAGCTGCCCCGCCATTTCCAGCAATTGGGACACGTGCAAGGATTTCAGTTCTGTCAGATGCATAGACGAAAGATGAGGGAAGGGCCCGAATGGGCAGCAAGGCTCAAAAAGGGAGAAACGGGGGGAGGGGGAAAGGTCGAGCGAACGCTCGGAGAAACAGATTGGCTGCAATCTTAGCACAACGCTGGCGAGCTTCCAGACGGAAGTGCGCCAGCGTGCGTGAGGGCGACGCGAAGGGTTGCGCGCAGCCTAAAAAACGGCTTACAGGTGGCTGTCCAGGAATGCAGTCAGTTGCGACTTGGACAATGCACCAACTTTCTGCGCGGCCACAGCGCCGTTCTTGAACAAAATCAGCGTCGGGATGCCGCGAATACCGAACTTGGCCGGCACGCCCTGGTTTTCATCGACGTTGATCTTGGCGATCTGCACCTTCTCGCCGTAGTCCTTGGAAACTTCGTCCAGGATCGGGGCGATCATCTTGCACGGACCGCACCATTCAGCCCAGAAATCGACCAGCACGGGTTTGTCGGACTTGAGCACGTCTGCCTCGAAGGACGCGTCGCTCACATACTTGATCTGTTCGCTCATGGCGGGAACCTCTGTTATTTCGTAAAAGCTGGCGACGTGCGCCGAACCCATACATTACACGATTACACGAACCGGCGTGTATTGGGACCACTGTCGGCGCGGGTGCTGCTGATATAGTACCGACGCCTCCATTTTCAACCGATCCAACCGTTGATTGTGGCTATCACGCCGATAGCCGCGGGTCTTCGCCTTCCGGTTTATCGCCACGTTCCCACGCATGCAGACGCTTGCCTTCGCGCCTGGCCCAGCATTCCTTTTCCGTGCAGCCGGCGCTGCATGGCGCTTTCTGGATGCGCATGCGCAATCCTCCGGTACCGCCACGATTGTCGTGCCGACGGCCGCGCAGATTCCGGGCGTGCGCGCTGCGCTGCAGGCCAGCGCGCAAGCGGCTGGGACGCCGCGCTTGCTGCCGCGCATCCTGACGTTGGGGCATTGGCTGCTCGATTTGCCGCCGGAAGCGGGCTTGCCCGCTGTGCGCACACCGCTCTCGCGATTGCTGGCGGTGCACCAGGCACTCAAGACGCAAGCATGGCTGCGTGAAGCGCTCGGCGCGCAGGACGATGCCGCGCTGTGGGGCGTAGCGCAGGTGCTTGTCACAGTATCGGATGAGTTGTCGCAGCGTTGGTTGACGCTGGACGCAGCACACAGTGGCGCAGATGGGCGGCCCGACGCGCTGGAGTCGGCGTTGGCCGAGGCGTTGGAGCGCACTTACGCGCAATTGTCCGAACGCTTTCTCGGTACCGAGTCGCGCATTGTGCTGACGTTCTGGCGGTTGCTCTCAGGCGCGGCAGATCCGATTCCGATGCGGTTGCGTGCCATGCGACGCCTGCTGGCCGAATTGCACGGGCCGATCGTGTGGATGAGCCCGACTGACCCCGAGGCCGTCGATCTGGATTTCCTGCAGCGAGCCGCCGAACGCGTGCCGGTGCTGAACATCAGTTACGACTGGAATGCCCCTGAGCGTGGCGCATCCACGGTGCCCTCCACACATGCGGATTTTCGCGATCTGCTGTTGCACGCCTGGCCCGAGTGCGCCACGTCTGCCATGTCTGCCACGTCTGCGCAGGCGCCGGACGTTGGCTCCGACTCGCAGATTCCCGCACCAGTTCTGCGCATTGCCGGCGCTGCCCGCTTTGAAGACGAAGCTGCGTTCGCGGCGCATACGCTGGTCGATTGGCTGAACGCGGGGCGCCGATCGTTGGCGCTGGTGGCGCAGGACCGCATCGTCGCGCGGCGGGTTCGCGCATTGCTGGCGCGTGTGAACGTCCCCGTGCGTGACGAGACCGGCTGGAAGCTTTCCACTACGCGCGCCGCCGCGGCGCTCATGCGGTGGGTTGACGTGGTGCAGGGTGACGGCGATACCGCGGCGCTGCTCGATCTCATCAAGAGCCCGTTTTGTTTGCGCGATACCGACGCCGGCATTGCCACGCCAGCGTGGGTTGCTGAACTTGAGCGCCGCGTGCGCCGGCATAACGTGTCGGGTGGCTGGGGTCGATTGCGCCGGCTGGTTGCGGATCGCCCGGCCGACGATGCCGAGGGCGAACAGAAGATCAGCCGACTGGCCGATCGCCTGGGCGTACTGGCCGATGAAGCCGCGCTGTGGCGCCGCGCCGGCAGTACCACGCTCGACGCTTGGGTGACGCTGCTCGCAGGCACGCTCGACCGTCTGCACATGCGTACCGGCTTACAGAGCGATGACGCTGGCCGTCAGCTGCTCGATTGGATCGATCGTCTGCGGATATCTGTACATGACAGCACCGACGCCGGTGCGCGGTTTTCGCTCGCGGAATGGCGCGCATTGTTGTCGATGCTGCTCGAGTCGGCGGTGTTCAGCGAGCCTTCACCGCCAGCAGATCGGCGTGTTGTGATCTTGCCGCTGAACGGTGCACGCATGCGGCGCTTTGATGGCGTGGTGGTGGTGGGTTGCGACGATTCGCAATTGCCATCTGCGCAGCCGGAGTGGCTGTTCTTTTCAAACGATGTGCGCCGCGAACTGGGTTTGCCTGACCGCGCGCAGCGCTTTGCGCAGCAGGCGCGCGACTTGGCCGAGGTGCTGCTCAATCAGCCCGAGGTGGTGCTGACTTGGCAACGCCATGGAGGACGCGGTGAACCGCATCGCCTTTCCGGCTGGCTCGAACGCTTGCAACGCCGTTTGGCGGTGAGCGGTGTGCGTATCGATACGTCGGTTGTGCTGCCCAGCCTGCAGACGACGAGCCAACCGACCGACATGCCCGCGCCCGCTGCGCCTGCGTTGGCCCCATCGGCGCTGAGTGCGGCTGCATACAACAGCCTGCGACGGTGCCCTTACCAGTTCTTCGTCGGACGCATGCTGCGGCTGGGCGAGCTGGAAGAGGTGTCCGACGAACTGGAGAAACGCGACATTGGCGAGATCCTGCACGCGATCCTGCATCGCTTTCATCGGCAATTGCTGGCGGCGCCGATGCACGATCCTGCCGATCGTCAGGCGTTGCTGCAGACCATCACTGACGAACTGTTCGGCCCGCTGCTGGCCGAGGATGGCAATGCGTTGCGCTTCTATCGGCGCTGGCATGGCGTGATGCCGTCGTACTTGGCGTGGCAAGCTGCGCGCGAAGCGGATGGCTGGCGCTTTGAAGCGGGCGAAGTTGATGTCGATACGTCGATCATGCTGCATGGCGAACATTCAGGGCGCCCATTGCGCTTGCGCGGCCGTATTGATCGCATTGACGTGCACGAAGAACACGGCGTGGCGGTGCTCGACTACAAGACACAATCGCAAATGGTGCTGGTGCGTCGCGCCAAGACGCCATTCGAGGATTGCCAGCTCCCGTTTTACGGCGTGCTTGATGCGCGCGCAGAGTCGGGTGGCTGGGTTTCGCTCGATGGCGAGGCGCGCGGTGACAAGCGCGACGTTGGGCTGCCCGACTTCACGCAAGTCGTCGGCTGGTTGATCGAACAGATGCAAAAGGACATGACGGCGCTCGCAGCCGGCGCGCCGCTGCCGGCGTTTGGCGATGAATCGGCATGCCGTTACTGCGCGGCGCGCGGCCTGTGCCGCAAGGGATACTGGACAGAAGGCGCGCCCCGCGAGCCGGAGGGCACGGCATGAGCGACCACGCTTACGAACGCGACGGCGCAGCCGTATCGCCCGAAGCCTTCTCGCGCGCTGCGTGCGATCCGGCGCGCTCTGTCGTGGTAGAGGCGTGCGCGGGTAGCGGCAAGACGTGGCTGCTGGTCACGCGCATGTTGCGTTTATTGCTGGCAGGCGCGGCGCCGTCGGACGTTCTCGCCATCACCTTCACGCGCAAAGCGGCCGAAGAGATGCGCCAGCGCTTGCTTGACATTCTTGCGCAACTGGCCAGCGCCGACGACGAAGGCGTGGTGCGCGAACTGATCGCGCGCACGGTGGATGAACGCGATGCGCCTGCGCTGATTGAAATCGCGCGCGGATTGTATGCGCGCGTGCTGGAGTCGCCGTCTCGGATGGCGATCGATACCTTTCACGGTTGGTTTGGATCGCTGCTGCGCGGGGCGCCGTTGTCGTCGGGCGTGCAGCAGGGTGCGGCGTTGCGTGAGGATGCTGGGCGCTTGCGGCGTGAATCCGAGGCGCCGTTCTGGCGCGGTCTGCTGGCCGAAGGTCACGCTGATTTGCGCGCCGCATATGAAATGCTCGCCGATCTGGTTGGCGATTTCCAGGCCGGCCGCCTGCTCGATGCGATGTTCCATCAGCGCAGCGATTGGTGGGCCTACAAGACCCAATCGGGCGAACATCCGCTCGATGCGTTGGACGCGTTGCTTGGTGACGATGCGACAGTCGATCCACTGATCGAAGCGCTGCAAGATGCGGCTTTGTTGGCTGACATGCTGCGCGTGTCTGGCTGGCTGGGGCAAGGCGGCGCGGCTGAGGGCAAGCGCGCGATCACGATCGAATCGGCGGTTACCGCAGCGCGTGCGATGGATGTGTCGGACGAAGCGGCTCGCGCGCAGGCGTTTGATACGCTCTTCGCCGCCTTCCACACGCAGGCCGGCAAGGCGCGCGCCTGTAAGCCGACCAAGGTGCTTATCAAAGCCGTCGGCGACGACCATGCGCAAACACTGGTGACCCTCCATGCTTCATTGTGTGAGGCACTAACCAAGGTCCAGGCTCGCCGCCAGGAAGCGCAGGTGCGCGCTGTCAATGCCGCATTGTTTGCTCTGGGCGATGCGCTCATCGAGCGGTACCAGGCCTACAAGCGCCAAGCGCGCGCGATGGACTTCACCGATCTCGAATGGGAAGCCGCGCGCCTGATGCAGCAAGAAGACACGGCTGCCTACCTGCAGGTGCGGCTTGACGCGCGCTACAAGCATCTGCTGCTCGACGAGTTTCAGGACACGAACCCGATGCAGTGGCGCATCCTGCAAGGCTGGTTGGCCGGTTATGCAGGCACCGGCACGCAGCCGAGCGTGTTTTTGGTGGGCGATCCGAAGCAATCGATTTATCGCTTCCGTCGCGCGGATGCGCGGTTGTTCGAGGCCGCACGTGACATGCTGGTCGCTGAATTCAACGCGACCGTGTTGCGCACCAACCGCACGCGCCGCAATGCGCCGGCCGTATTGGAATGGGTCAACGCCGTGTTCCTGCAAGCACGTGCGCGTGGCGACTATCCGATCTACGCCGAGCAAAGCACTGCTGTGGACGCACCCGTCGGCCAGGCGCTGCTGTTGCCGCTGGTGCCGGTGCCCGAAGCGGAGCCGGCTGACGAAGCAGCGCCCCGAGATACGCTGACCGAGCCTCGCAAAGAGGCTGGCGATTCGCAGCGCTACGAAGAAGGCTGTCAAGTGGCAGCCTGCCTGCGCGCATTGCATGCCAATGAGCGCATTCGCGAGGGCGACATCGAGCGCCCCGTCCGCTGGAGTGATTTCCAACTGCTTGTCCGCCGCAAGCGCTACCTCGCCGATTACGAACGTGCTCTGCGCGATGCGGGCGTGCCGTATCTGAGCCCGCGCCGCGGAGGTCTGCTGGCTACGCTCGAAGCGCTTGATCTGTGCGCGCTACTCGATTTCCTGATGACGCCGCAGGCCGATCTGTCGCTCGCGCATGTGCTGCGCAGTCCGATCTTCGCCGTCACAGATGCTGACCTCATCGCACTTGCGCAGTTTGGCGAAGGCGCGGTCGCATTGGCATGGTGGGAGCGCCTGACCGCGTTGGCCGGCCAGACCGATGCGGCGCTCGCCTTGCGCCACGCACATCGCATGCTTTCGCGCTGGCTGGCGGTCGCGCCTACGCTGCCGGTACATGATCTGCTTGACCACATCGTCTACACCGGTGAGCTCAAACGCCGCTATGCCGAACGCGCGCCCGCCGCCAACCGCGACCAGGTGCTCGCCAACCTCGATGCGTTTCTCAAGCTCGCGCTCGACCTGGACGGCGGCCGCTACCCAAGCCTGCCGAAGTTCATGGCCGAGTTGCGCGCCATCCGCCAGGGCGACGACGAAGAGAGCCCCGACGAAGGCATGCAAGGCGACATGGATGCCCTGGATGCCATCGACGCCGAAGTCGCCAGCGAAGGCCTGGACGCCGTGCAGATCCTGACCGTGCATGCCTCGAAGGGCCTGGAGGCGCCATTTGTCGTGCTGCTGGATAGCCACCACAGCGATGCGCGTGTCGATACCGCCGGTATTCTGATCGACTGGCCACCCGGCGCGCAGGCGCCCACGCATTTCTCCGCGTTCGGCAAGATGTCCGAGCGCGGCCTTGCACGCGAGCCGCTCTTCCAACAAGAAAGCGCCCTCGCCGAGCGCGAGAACTGGAACCTGCTCTATGTGGCGATGACGCGTGCGCGGCAGGCGTTGATTGTTTCCGGCGTTGCGAACAAGCGCGATGCAGCGGCAGCGCAATCCGTCGATGAGGGTGACGCGCCCGAAGTGGACGGTACGGCGAGCTGGTACACGCTGCTCGCCACCGCAGGCGTTGCCTCGCCTGCACCGGTGCTTGATGGCGCTGCCGATTCGACTGTCAGCTCGGTAGGAGCAGAGGTTGTCTCGTACCACGACTTCCGCGCACCGCTGACGGTGACGGTGCGAGTGGGTGCCGCTGGCGCTTCGGCTGAGAGCCCTACCGATGTCGTGTTCGACCAGGGTGCCGTCGCGCAAGGCGAATTGCTGCATTCCGTGCTTGAGCGCCTGACACGCCGCGGCTTGCCCGAACAGGTGCCAGATGCTGCGACCATCGTGCGCTGGTTCAGCGCGACCGGCGTCACCCAAACCGACGCCACGCGCGCTGCCGACGCCGTGCGCCAGATGCTTGCCGCCGATACGCTGGCGCATGTCTTCGATCCCGCACGCTTCGATGCCGCGCACAACGAGGTCGAACTTTTCGGCCCGGACGGCACGCTGTTGCGCATCGATCGCCTGATCGAACGTGGCAACGACGTCCTCGTGGTCGACTACAAGCTGCGCCTGTTACCGGTTGAACGCGATGCCTATGCAGATCAATTGCGCGGTTATGTGGCGGCTGTTACGCCGATGTATCCCGGGCGCACCATACGCGCCGGTGTGGCCACCGCGCAAGGCGAATGGATCGATCTGGAAACATTGCCGAAGCCGGCTAAGGCGTCACACGACGACAGCCAGGGTGCGCTGTTCTGACGTGCGTGGCACAAACAAAAAGGGGAGGGATGATGCGGACGGGAAAAGAGAAGAGGGGACGAGCCTGACCCTCGGCACTGGCGGAAAACGGCTGTGGCTGCTTCGTTCCCGACCTGACCAGGTTGACCGCGCCACCATGCGAGGAGGCCCGTCCGACCGGCATTGTAACCGACTCGCACCGCATCTACGTATCTGCACTTGAATATCCTTGCAATTCGCTCGGCGCGCATGGCGGTTGACCCCTCCGAAACCGCGTCGGAAATCCACCTCGCTTTGCTACAATCCGCCGCATGAGTTATCAAGTGCTCGCCCGCAAGTGGCGCCCTCGCGATTTCACCACGCTGGTCGGTCAGGAACACGTGGTGAAAGCGCTCACGCATGCGCTCGAACAGCAGCGCCTGCACCACGCATACCTGTTCACGGGCACGCGTGGTGTCGGCAAGACGACGCTGTCGCGCATCCTTGCCAAATCGCTCAATTGCGTGGGTGCGGACGGGCAGGGCGGCATCACCGCGCAGCCGTGCGGCGTGTGCCGCGCCTGTACCGAAATCGATGCCGGGCGCTTTGTCGATTACATCGAGATGGACGCCGCGTCCAATCGTGGCGTCGACGAGATGGCGCAGTTGCTGGACCGCGCGGTCTACGCTCCCACGAGCGGCCGCTTCAAGGTCTACATGATCGACGAAGTGCACATGCTCACCAACCACGCCTTCAACGCGATGCTGAAGACGCTGGAAGAGCCGCCGGAGCACGTCAAATTCATTCTGGCGACCACCGATCCGCAGAAGATTCCGGTGACGGTGCTGTCGCGCTGCCTGCAGTTCAATCTCAAGCAGATGCCGCCGGGGCACATCGTGTCCCATCTCGATCGCATCCTCGGTGAAGAGGGGATCGCCCACGAGCCGAACGCGCTGCGCCTGCTGGCTGCGGCCGCACAGGGCTCGATGCGCGATGCGCTGTCGCTCACGGACCAGGCCATCGCGTACAGCGCCGGTGAGGTGAGCGAAGCCGCCGTACGCGGCATGCTCGGTGCGATTGATCAGAGTTATCTCGTGCGCCTGCTCGACGCGCTGGCGGACGAGAACGGCGCCGGGTTGGTCGAGATTGCCGACGAAATGGCCGGGCGCAGCCTGAGTTTTTCGGGGGCGCTGCAGGATCTGGCGTCGTTGCTGCAAAAGATTGCGTTGGCGCAGGTTGTGCCTGCCGCTGTGCAGGACGACTGGCCCGAAGCCGACGATGTACGCCGTCTGGCCGAGCGTTTCGATGCGCAATCGGTGCAACTGTTCTACCAATTTGCGAACCTCGGCCGCAATGAGTTGGCCTTGGCGCCGGACGAATATGCCGGCTTCACGATGACGCTGCTGCGCATGCTGGCGTTCCAGCCCGGACAGTCGGGTGGGGACGCAACGCCGCCTTCGGGCGGTGGGGGCGGCAAGCGGGCGATGCCGTTGGCGGCTGCGCCGGCCGCAGCGGAGCGTCCAGCGGTAACAGCGACAGCGCCTGTGGCCGCACCGGTTGCTCAGGCTGCACCGGTGGTTGCGCGTCCGGAGCCGGTGGTTGAGGCGCCGCGCGCGACGTATCAAGCCAGCCAGCCGGCCCCAGCGCCCGTTGCGGTGGTTGTGGAGACGCCGGCTGCACCGGTGCGTCGCTCGCCGGCCATGGAAGCATTGGCCGCCGCGCGCCAGGCATCGACCCGTGGTCGTGGCGGTGCTTCGGCGCCTGCCGCGCCGCCGCCGGCTTCACCTGCCGCCCGTCCTGCTGCTCCTGCCGCGGGTCCGCGCCCGAATCCTGTTGCGCCGCCCGCATCCGCGCCGCCGCGCCGCGAACAGCCGATCGCGTCAGCCGCATCTGCCGATGATGGTCCGCCGCCCTGGGATGAAATGCCGGGCGAATTTGCTTCGCCGTCGCTCGAAGAGATGGATGCGGCGTTTGCTGGCTGGGATTCAGCTTCGAGCGCACGTCCTGACACACCGGAACCGGTGGCACGTCCTGCACAGATCGAGGCACCGGTTGCTGTTCCCGCGCCAGCCAAGACGGTCGCGCGGGAGCCTGCCGCCGCCGCTACGCCGCCCGATTTGAGTGCCAGCGGCCTTGCCACATTCAATGGCGACTGGCCTGCGCTGGCGGCGAGCCTGCCGATGCGCGGTCTGGCGCAGCAACTGGCTTACCAGAGTGAGTTGGTGGCCGTGGAAGGCGTCACGATGCGCCTTCGCGTGCCACTGCCCCCACTGACCGAAGCCAACGTCGTCGAGCGCCTTGAGGCTGCGCTGACGGAACACTTCGGCACACCCGTTCGCGTGGCGTGCGATATCGGCGCTGCGCGCGCTACGGCCGCCGCCGTGGATGCCGAGCAACGCGCCGAGCGTCAACGCAATGCCGAAGACGCCATCGCCGCCAACCCGTTTGTGCAGGCGCTGGTTCGGGATTTTGCCGCGCAGGTCGTTCCCGGTTCGATCCAACCGCACGCGCACTGAATGCCATTCCCAGACTGAACATTGAACACCGGTGCGCCCACCTGAGCGGCGCGCTTTGCATGACCCATTTCAAGGAGCTACGACCATGATGAAAGGCCAGATCGCCGGGCTGATGAAGCAAGCCCAGCAGATGCAGGAAAACATGAAGAAGGCGCAAGAACAACTCGCACAGATCGAGGTGGAAGGCGTGTCCGGCGCCGGCCTCGTGAAGGTGTTGATGACCTGCAAGAACGACGTGAAGCGCGTGTCGATCGACCCGAGCCTGCTGGCCGAAGGCGAAGACAAGGATCTGCTGGAAGACCTGATCGCCGCTGCGTTCAATGACGCCGTGCGCAAGGCCGAGGCCACCACGCAAGAGAAGATGGGCTCGCTCACCTCGGGTCTGGGCGGCATGGCCGGCATGTTGCCGCCGGGCTTCAAACTGCCATTCTAAGCAACGCCGATCAGGATCGCGCCATGGTGCTGGAATCCGCGCTGCTGCACGTCAAGCCTGGCCACGAAGCTGCCTTCGAGACAGCTTTCGGCCAGGCTCGCCACATCATCGGTGCGATGCGGGGTTTCGTTTCGCTGTCGCTGTCGCGCTGCATGGAGCGGGGGAGCGATTACCTGCTGCTGGTGCAATGGCAGACGCTGGAAGACCACACGATCGGCTTTCGCCAATCGGCCGAGTACCAACGCTGGCGTGCGCTGCTACATCACTTCTATGATCCGATGCCGGAAGTGCTGCATCACACCACGGTTCTGGAGCATGTGTGATGCGTAACGCCCCAGGTACGCCGTCGGCGCTGCAGATGCTGGTTGAAGCCCTGCGCGTGCTGCCGGGCGTGGGCCCCAAGTCTGCCCAGCGGATGGCGTATCACCTGATGCAGCACGACCGCGAGGGTGCGGCACAGTTGGCGCAGGCACTGTCCGAGGCGACGGAATCGATTCAGCATTGCAGCCGCTGCAATACCTTTACCGAGCAGGAGGTTTGTGAAACCTGCCTGGACTCGCGTCGCGATGCGTCGGTGCTGTGCGTGGTGGAAACGCCGGCCGATCAGATGATGATCGAGCAGACGCTCACCTATCGCGGCCAATACTTCGTGCTGATGGGGCGGCTTTCGCCGCTGGACAACATCGGCCCGAAAGAGATTCACCTCGAACGCCTGCTGGCCCGCGCGACTGACCCCGCGCTGGGCGGGCCGTGCACCGAGGTCATCCTTGCCACCAACTTCACGAGTGAAGGCGAGGCGACTGCCCACTACATCGGCGAAATGCTCAAGGCACGCGGCATCAAGGCGACCCGTCTGGCGCGCGGTGTGCCGGTGGGCGGTGAACTGGAATACGTGGATGCGGGCACCATCGCCCGCGCGGTGCTGGATCGGCGCCAGCTTTGATCTTGCGGAACGTTCCTTAGAACTCTGCGTGAATACGTGCCCCGACGATCGACACGGGGCCGCGATCCCGGTTGTATGCGGGGTGAACGACGTACTGGTAGTTCAGACCGAGCGTGAGGTGTTTGATGACTGCCACGTTGTAGTACAGCTCGGCGATACGCTCGGTGCCGTAGTTGAGCGCGCCATCACCAATCAGCACGCCCATGCCGCCGGCGGCAAAGTATTGGCGCGCCGCGCGTGACAAACCATTCACCACCACTGCTGCGCCGAACGTGTCGTTCGGGCGCCCCCAGTGCGAGCCCTTGAGCGAGAGCCCGGCCGACACCGATTGGTTGATATCGGTGAATTCGTACGTCTCTTTGCTGCCGTCGTTCATGCTCGCGCGGGCGAACACGCCCAGATCGTCCGTGACTTCCTGCTCCAGGTTTAACGCAATGCCGGGACGCCAGGCCAGGCGGCGGACGAGAGCGGCGTCCGGCGTGCTGCCGGTCTGCTGCGCGAGATTGACCGCATCGCCATATCCGCCCATGCGGCCGCGCGTTGCAAAGGCGAGCAGCTTGATCTTGCCGGGGCGGCCCAGCCAGTTCTGACGCGCCTCGAATTCGCCCACCCACTGATATTGCTTCCACGTCGTATCGATCGTGACGCTGTTGGGCTCCTTCGATAGTGCGAAGAGCCCCCCGCGCAGCGTCCACCAGGATTGCGTCCATTCCACCGCCATACCGTGCGTGTAGCCCCAGGCGTCTGCGGCGTAGTCGAACGCGCCGGCATCGATGACGGACCAGTTCAGGAAGTCGCCGCGCGGGTCGTGCGCGTAGGTGTTCGTATCGAAGATGTCCACCACCGAGAACTTGCCGACGGTGACGGTCACGTTGTTGGCCGAGTGGCTGCCGGCAAGCTGGTTGGGCCCCGACTCGACGGCCTGCTGCTCACCGCCGAGGTTGAACACCTGCCGCAGGAACAGGCGAGGCAGCTTGTGGTATGGACCATTCTTGCCAATCTTGTACGCCTCGCCGCTGGAAAAGCCGGCCAGGCCCACCGTGTTGCTCAGGCCGAAACCCTGGTCGATTTCCGGGTTGGCATACAGCTCGGCACCTTTCCACAGGCGCAGGCCAAGGTAGAGCGTGACGTCGGTCGTTTCCTTGTTGCTGTTCTCGGGCGTCAGGCTGTTGGCGCCGCTGTAGGGCGCGTTGAATGAAGGGTGCCACTGCGTCACGTTGGTGACTTGCCCGTGGATACTCCACCGCTCCGGTTCGGGGATGTCTGTGTTGGTGGCATCGGCGTCTGCTGCCAAGGCAAGGCTTTGCAGGCCAAGCGCCAGCATGGCGGCCATCAGCGCTTGCTGTGCGGCATTTGCACGCTTGGCATGATGGAATGGAGACCGGGGTTCCGAGCAAAGAGACGGCAAGAGCATAGGCGCAACAGGGAGGGCAGCCGCTAAAATTCCAAACTTGCGCGCTCGGAATAGGCAAAAACCCAGCAATGGTAAACGCCGAGTCATGACCAACCGGTGAAAACTGCGCCGTTTGCACAGACCTGTCGCGTTTCTCCAACTCAGCCCCGGACGGCCCCACGATGAACCTCGCCCGCTTCGATCTTGTCACCCTCGGCCTGTTTGTGGCGGTGGCCCGGCTGGGCAGTATCTCGGCCGGGGCACGGCAAACGCATTTGGCAGTGGCTGCGGCCAGCAAGCGGATTTCTGACCTGGAAGCCGCCGTGGGCGCGCCGTTGCTGTATCGGCATGCCGCGGGCGTTGAACTGACGGAGGCCGGGCAGGCGTGTTTCCGCCATGCCGTTGGCATCCTGCAGGACGTCGAGCGCATGGCTGGCGCTCTGTCAGACTTTGCCGCCGGCACGCGTGGGCTGGTGCGCGTATGGGCCAATACCTCGTCGATCACCCAGTTTCTGGCTGATGATCTGGCCGCTTTTATGCTGGCCAATCCGGCCATTCGCATCGCGCTGGAAGAGCAGGACAGCGGCGATATCGTTGCCGCATTGCGCGAGAACCGGGCGGACCTGGGCATTTTTGCTGCCGGTACGCCGTGCGAGGGGCTGCAATCGTTCGACTACCGTGAAGACGACCTCGCCTTGGTCACGCCGCGTGGGCACCCGTTGGCCGGGCGCAAGCACGCGCACTTTGCCGATGCGGTGGATTTCGACTTCGTCAGCCTTCCGCCCGGCACGTCGCTGGCCGCACAACTGGTCGAGGAGAGCCAGCGTCTGGGCAAGCCGCTGCGTTTGCGCATCCAGGTGCGCAGCTTTGAAGCCGTCTGCCGGATGGTCGCCTCGGGCCTGGGCGTGGGTGTGCTGCCACGCCTTGCCGCGCAAGGGCATGTGTCGAGCCTCTCAGGTGCGGGGCTCGCGCTGGTCGCGCTGCAAGACGAATGGGCGCATCGCCGTCTGTTGGTGGGTGTGCGTGACCCTGATGCGCTGACCAGCTCCGCACGCCTGTTGATGACGTATCTGCTCGGCAACCCCGCCGCGCTCTGAATTCAACGCTCTCTATACGATCATGCCGACACAGGTTTTGCAGGATATCCGTGTGCTTGAACTCGGGCAGTTGATTGCCGGGCCGTTTGCCGCCAAGACGCTTGCCGATTTTGGTGCGCAGGTCATCAAGATCGAGCCACCGGGACAGGGCGATCCGCTGCGCAAATGGCGGATGCTGTATGAGGGCACGTCTGTCTGGTGGGAGGCGCAGTCGCGCAACAAGCAGTCGGTCTGTGTCGACTTGCGCGTGCCCGAGGGGCAGGACGTTGTACGCAAGCTGGCTGCCCAAGCCGACGTACTGATCGAGAACTTTCGCCCCGGCACGATGGAAAAATGGGGGCTGTCATACGAGGCACTCTCCGCCGTCAATCCGAAGCTGATCATGCTGCGCGTGTCGGGCTACGGCCAGACGGGCCCTAAGCGAGATGAACCGGGCTTTGCAGCGATCGCTGAGGCGATGGCGGGCCTGCGCTATCTGACGGGCGAGCCCGGCCGTCCGCCGGCCCGTGCCGGGCTGTCACTGGGCGACACGATTGCCGGATTGCATGGCGCGCTGGGTGTGCTGCTGGCCCTGTACGAACGCGATGCGCGTGGCGGCAAAGGACAGGCGATTGACGTGGCGTTGTATGAGTCCGTCTTCAACCTGACGGAGAGCCTGCTGCCGGAGTACTCGGTATTTGGTGCCGTTCGCCAGCCGGCTGGCGGGGCGCTGCCGGGCATCGCGCCGTCCAACGCCTACCGCTGCGCCGGTGGTGAGTACGTGCTGATCGCTGCCAATGGCGACAACATCTTCCGCCGCCTCATGCAGCACATGGGGCGACAGGATATGGCCGACGATCCGGCCCTGGCCCGTAACGACGGCCGCGCTGCGCGGGCGGACGAAATCGACGCCGCCATCAATGCCTGGACAGGCACATTACCCATCGGCGATGTTTTAGCCGCGCTACATGCGGCCGAGGTGCCGTGCGGACCGATCTACACCATCGCCGACATTGCCGCCGACCCGCATTACCGTGCGCGCGGCGTCATCGAGACTGTGCGCGCGCAGTCGGGCATCGATGTGGAGATGCCAGGCGTGATGCCCAAGCTGTGCGGTACACCGGGCGCCGTGCAAGCAAGCGCGCCGCGGCTGGGTCAGCACACGCGCGACGTGCTGCGCAGCCACGGCCTGACCGACACGCAGATCGACGCGCTCGCGGCGCAGGGTGTCATTGCAGAAGCTGCATCGCCCAATAGCTAATAGCTAGGACCATCCCGCATGTTGCGTGGCAAATCGTTGCGATAGACTTGCCGCCAAGGCAATCAATGCCGGAAAACAACGCTTTTGAGGAGGCGAGCATGGGGACACGAGGCATCGGCCGCTGGGCAACATGGATGGGCGCCGCACTGTGCGCGGTGAGCCTGCTGGCGGCGAGCCCCGCCGTGCTGGCCCAGGGTAAACCTGAGAAGAACAAGATCACGATCGCAGTGGGCGGCAAGGCCCTGTTCTACTACCTGCCGCTAACGATTGCCGAGCGTCTTGGCTACTTCAAGGACGAAGGCCTGGATGTTGAAATCGTCGACTTTGCCGGCGGCGCCAAGGCGTTGCAGGCCGTGGTGGGCGGCAGCGCTGATGTGGTGAGCGGTGCGTACGAACACACGCTGGTGCTGCAGGCCAAGGGGCAGATGTACCAGGAGTTCGTGCTGCAAGGCCGCGCCCCGCAGATCGTGCTGGCCGTCAATAACAAGACGATGCCCAACTACAAGTCCATCGCCGATCTGAAAGGCAAGAAGATCGGCGTGACGGCGCCGGGTTCATCGACCAACATCATGGTCAACTACGTGCTCGCCCGCGCCGGCATCAAGCCGAACGAAGTGTCGATCATCGGTGTGGGCCCGAGCAGCGGCGCCATTGCCGCCGTGCGCGCTGGCCAGATCGATGCGCTGGCCAATCTGGACCCTGTGGTGTCAATGCTCACGCAGAAGAACGAAGTACGTGTCGTGTCGGACACCCGCACGCTGGCCGATACCAAGGCGGTGTTTGGCGGCAACATGCCGGCCGGCTGCCTGTACGCTTCCACCGCATTCATTCAGAAGAATCCGAACACGACGCAGGCGATGACCAACGCCATGGTGCGTGCGCTCAAGTGGCTGCAGAAGGCCGGCCCGTCGGACATTGTCAAGACCGTGCCGGAAACCTATCTGCTGGGCGACCGTGCGCTCTATCTGGCTGCTTGGGACAAGGTGCGTGAGGCCATCTCGCCGGATGGCACGATGCCGGCCGACGGCCCCGCCACGGCGCTGCGCACGCTGTCGGAATTTGACGCGGAAGTCAAGGGCAAGCAGATCAAGCTCGACCAGACCTTCACCAACACCTTCGTGCAGAAGGCCAACGCCAAGTACAAGTAATTTCCACAGGCTTTCAGCAGCGCGCCCGGTTTCGCCCGGGCGCATTGTTTTTGGACCGCACGCCATGTCCCATTCCGCGCTTTCGTTCGATCAGATCACTTGCACGTTCATCTCACCCGACACACCGGGCCAGCGTTATACCGCCGTGCAGAACACCTCGCTGGAGGTGCAGGCCGGTGAATTCGTCTCGGTGGTGGGCCCGACGGGCTGCGGCAAATCCACGTTGCTGAATCTGGCGGCGGGGCTGTTGCAGCCGTCTTCAGGGCAGGTGAGGGTGTTCGGCGAGCCGCTGGTGGGCATCAACCGTCGCGCCGGCTATATGTTCCAGGCCGAAGCGTTGATGCCGTGGCGCAGTGCGCTCGACAACGTGATGGCCGGGTTGGAGTTTCGCGGCATGCCCGATAAGGAAGCCCGTGACCTGGCGATGTCGTGGCTGGTGCGCGTGGGTCTGGCCGGGTTTGAAGACCGCTATCCGCATCAGCTTTCCGGCGGCATGCGCAAACGCGTGAGCCTGGCGCAGACGCTGGTGCTGGACCCGGACATCATCCTCATGGATGAGCCGTTTTCCGCGCTCGACATCCAGACGCGCCAGTTGATGGAGAACGAGGTGCTGGACCTCTGGGCCGCCAAGCGCAAGGCCGTTCTGTTCATCACGCACGATCTGGACGAAGCCATTGCCATGAGCGACCGCGTGGTCGTGCTGGCGGCCGGCCCCGGCACGCACCCGATCGGTGAATTCGTGATCGATCTGCCGCGCCCGCGCGATGTGGCGGAGATTCGCGACCAGGCTGGCTTTGTCGATCTGCATTCGCGTATCTGGGATGTGCTGCGCGAAGAAGTGCTCAAGGGCTATGCGCAACACCGTCGCGTAGCTTGACCTGAATCTGGGATCGTACTCATGGCTAACCGTTCGCTTTCCCCATTCGTACTGCGCACCTGGCAGCTTGGCCTGCTGGTTGTCACGCTGGGTGTGTGGCACTTCGCCACGCGGTCGCAGGAAGTTGCGTTCTTCTTTGGTGAACCGCTCGTCGTTGCCCAGCGCATCTGGGCGTGGTTTGTGACCGAAGGCGATATCTATCAACACCTCGGCGTCACGCTGGCCGAGACCGTCCTGGCGTTTGCCATCGGTACGGCTACGGGCCTGGGCGCCGGGTTGTGGCTTGCGTTGAGCCCGGCCGCATCGGCAGTGCTCGATCCGTACATCAAGGCCGCCAACTCGATGCCGCGCGTGATCCTCGCGCCAATCTTTGGGGTGTGGTTCGGGCTCGGTATCTGGTCGAAGGTGGCATTGGCGGTGACGCTGGTGTTCTTCATCGTCTTCTTCAACGTCTACCAGGGCGTAAAGGAAGTGAGCCCCGTCGTGCTGGCCAACGCGCGCATGCTGGGCGCATCGCAACGGCAACTGCTGCGCTTCGTATATCTGCCGAGTGCGACGAGCTGGGTGTTTTCGTCGCTGCATACGTCTGTGGGCCTGGCCTTCGTCGGGGCGGTGGTGGGGGAATATCTCGGCTCCGCGCGCGGTGTCGGTTACCTCATCCTGCAGGCCGAAGGCACGTTCGACATCAACACCGTGTTTGCCGGTATCGTCGTGCTGACGGTGTTTGCGCTGGTACTCGACTGGCTCGTTGGTCTGATGGAAAAGCGCCTGATGCGCTGGCAGCCCAAAAGCGGCGAGACTGAGAAACTCTGAGCGAACGCGCCAACGGCGTGGACGTCACACCGACCCTGCACGGTGTGGGGTCATTCGGCAGGATCATGCAACTAGACGGTCGGTCTACTACAATGCGATCCACCATGAGCAAGCACCCTGAACCCGTCACCGCTGAAGGCGCCGAAGCCCGGCACGACACCCGCGACCGCATCCTGGACGCCGGTGCCGAACTGATTCTCGGACGCGGTTTCTCGGCCGTCGGGCTGGCGGAGATTCTCGGTCGCGCGCAGGTGCCCAAGGGCTCGTTCTATTACTACTTCGGGTCCAAGGAAGACTTCGGCGTCGCCATGCTGGAGCGCTATTTTCAGGACTACGATGCCGGCGTCGTCAGCCTGTTCAACGATACGCGCATCACCGCGCGTGAACGGTTATTGCGCTACTTCATGGCCTGGATCGATCTGCACGAGCGCAGCGCATGTGAAGTCACCTGCCTAGCGGTCAAGCTGTCCGGCGAAGTGTCGGACTTGTCTGAGCCGATGCGCAAAGTCTTGTCGACGGGGATGACGCGCATGGTCGATCGCATCGCCAGCGCCGTCAATGCAGGTGTGGCGGATGGCTCGCTGGCGCCGGTGCATGATGCGCACCACTTGGCTGAAGGCCTGTACGCCATGTGGATGGGTGGCGCGCTATTGGCGAAGGCGCATCGCACTGTTGCAGCGTTCAAAAGCTGCGTGGCGCAAACCGAAATTCTGTTGGCCAAACCCAAACACTGATCACACCAGAAGCCATTGCCGGCGAGGCATGTTCCTCGCTTTTTCTTTGACTCCGGTTCTAGATGACCGGTCGAATAGATTCTCTTTCAGGAGCTGATATGACCCAACAACTGCTGTCCCCCATCCAGACTGGCCGTACGACCCTAGCCAATCGCGTCGTGATGGCGCCGCTCACGCGTTCACGTGCCGGCCAGCCGGGTGACGTGCCGACCGAACTGAACGTGACTTACTACGCGCAGCGTGCCACTGCGGGCCTGATTGTCACGGAGGCGACGCAAATTTCCCGCCAAGGCCAGGGCTACGCTTGGACGCCGGGCATGTACACCGACGCACAGGAAGCCGGCTGGAAGACCGTGGTGGACGCCGTGCACGCCAAGGGCGGTCGCATCTCGCAACAGCTTTGGCACGTGGGGCGTATTTCGAACACGCTGCTGCAGGAAAATGGTCAAGCGCCCGTCGCGCCGTCGGCCATCGTCGCCAAGGGCGCGCAGAGCTTTGTCGTACAGCCCGACGGCACCCCCGGCAATGTGCCGACCAGCGAGCCGCGTGCCCTGGCCACGGAAGAAATTCCGGGCGTGATCGCGCAGTATCGCCAAGCCGTGTTGCGTGCACGCCGCGCCGGTTTTGATTTCGTTGAAATCCACGCCGCCAACGGCTACCTGCTGCATCAGTTCCTGTCGACCAATAGCAACCAGCGCACCGACCAGTACGGTGGCTCGCTGGAGAACCGCGCGCGGCTGATTCTCGAAGTGGTCGATACGGCCATCGCCGAGATCGGCGCCGAACGCGTCGGCATCCGTTTGTCGCCGCACTTCGTCGCGCACGATATTGCCGATGCACAAGCCGAAGAAAGCGCGCTGTACCTCGCGCGCGAGTTGACCAAGCGCGGCATCGCCTATCTGCATATCGCCGAGCCGGATTGGGCGGGTGGCCCCGAGTTGACCAACGATTTCCGCCGCCAACTGCGTGAGGCCTTCAAGGGCACGCTCATCGTGTGCGGCCAATACACGGCGGAAGAGGGCGAGCAGATGATCGCCTCCGGTCTGGCCGATGCGGTGGCGTTTGGCCGACCGTTCATTGCCAATCCGGATCTGGTGGCGCGCTTCCGCGCTGGTGCATCGCTCAACAAACCGGACCGCGCGACCTTCTACGGCGGCCAGGAAAAGGGCTACACCGACTATCCGACGCTGGAAGAAGCCGCCTGACCAGGCGTTGCGTCAAAGAAAAAGCCGCGCGGGTTTATCGCCCAGCGCGGCTTTTTTTTCGCGGTGATCGCGCTTACGGCTGAATCACCACCTTGCCCGTCACCTTGCGCGCCGCCATGTCCAGCAGCGCTTGCGCGGTCTGCTCGAGCGGATAGCGCGCAGAAATATGCGGGCGAATCTTGCCTTCCTGCATCCAGCCGAGCATTTGCATCATGTTCGCCAGATTCGCCTTTGGCTCGCGGCGTGCAAATTCACCCCAGAACACGCCCACCAGCGAGGCCCCCTTGAGAAGCGCCAAGTTCAGCGGCATCTTCGGGATCTCGCCGTTGGCAAAACCAACCACCAGATAGCGGCCGCGCCAGGCAATCGAACGAAACGCCGGTTCTGCATAAATGCCGCCGACCGGGTCGTAGATCACGTCCGGACCCTTGCCGTCCGTCAATTCCTTGATGCGCTCGCGCAGGTCTTCGGTCGAATAGTTGATGAGTGCGTCGGCGCCGTGGTCTTTGCAGACCGCGAGCTTCTCGTCGCTCGACGCTGCAGCGATCACGCGCGCACCGATGGCCTTGCCGATCTCGATTGCCGCCAACCCAACGCCACCGGCTGCGCCGAGCACCAGCATTGTCTCGCCGGCCTTCAGTTGCCCGCGATCGACCACCGCATGGTGCGATGTGCCATAGGTGAGCGTGAATGCGGCGGCTGTGTCAAACGCCATGCCCGGCGGCATTGGCATCACCACCTTGGCCGACGTCTTCACCTGCGAAGCAAACGCGCCCTGGCCGAGGAAGGCAATCACGTGATCGCCGGCCTTGAGGTGCGACACACCTTCACCCACCGCATTGACCACGCCAGCCACCTCCGAACCCGGGGTAAAGGGCAGTTCCGGCTTGAACTGATATTTGTTCTGGATGATCAGCACGTCAGGAAAATTCACCCCCGCCGCCTTTACGTCGATCACGACTTCACCGGCGCCCGGCGAAAGGTCCGGCAGCGTTTCGATCACCAGCGATTCGGGCGGGCCCCAGGTCTTGCAGACGACGGCTTTCATGATGTGTCTCCTCAACAGTCTTGCGGTGGATTGTTCGCCATCTCGCATGCATTGCACGCGATCTCGTCTGGCAGTGTAACCGAGTAAAAGCACGGTCGTTCGATTTTATGGGGTGCGATGCGTCGGGTGGCTTGTCGATGCATTTTTTGTAAGCGCGTAGAACGTGCGCGTGACCACGATTCGGGAACGTTGCTCGGTTACAATTCGCGCCATGCATATTCTCATTGCCAACGACGACGGATATCTCGCGCCCGGGCTCGCGGCGCTGCATCGCGCGCTGAGTCCCCTCGGCCGCGTGACAGTGGTCGCACCGGAGCAGAACCACAGCGGCGCGTCGAACTCGCTCACGCTGCAGCGGCCGCTTTCGGTGTTTGAAGCCACCGAGGGTGCGCAGAAGGGCTTTCGTTTCGTCAACGGCACGCCGACGGATTGCGTGCACATCGCGCTCACCGGCATGATCGAAGAGAAGCCCGATTTGGTCGTCTCCGGCATCAATCAGGGCCAGAACATGGGCGAAGACGTGCTGTATTCCGGCACCGTCGCCGCTGCCATCGAAGGCCATCTGTTCGGTATTCCGTCGATTGCGTTTTCGCAGGCAGACAAGGGCTGGACGCATCTCGACGCCGCCGAGCGTGTCGCCCGCGAGGTGGTCGAGCGCTATCTGTCCGATCCGCTGGAAGGTCCGGTCCTGCTCAACGTCAACATCCCGAATCTGCCGTACGGCGAGCTGGCCGGTTGGCGCGCAACGCGTCTGGGCAAGCGGCACCAATCGCAGCCGGTGATCCGCCAAGCCAATCCCCGTGGCGAGCCGATCTTCTGGGTCGGCGCCGCTGGCGACGCGAAGGACGCCAGCGAAGGCACCGATTTCCACGCCGTCGCGCATGGCTTCGTCTCGTTGACGCCACTGCAGCTCGACTTGACCGACACAGCCCAACTGCGCACCGTGCGCCGCTGGCAGACGCCATGATCGCCACGGTGGCCCATGTCTGAACGCCCGCGCGACCGGCGCTTTCCGTTGCCGCTCGACGCAGTGGTCGAGCGCAAACCTGTGGAGCGCCAGCGTGAGATGCGCATCTCGTCTGGGGTGAGCGCTGTGTCACGCCCCACGCCGGTGCGCGCAGCATCCGTCGAACGCGCATCGACCCCATCCGCTCCCACGCCTTCGCCCCAGCGTGTGGCCGGTGTCGACGCCGCAGTCGGCGCGGTTGCCGCGAGCGCGGTGCAGGCACGTACGGCGGCAGCGCATGCAGCGGCCGGCGGCATGGCGTCGGACCGTGCGCGTCAGGCATTGATCGGCCGCGTCCAGGCCGGTGGCGTGAGCGACAAGCGCGTGCTCGCCGCAATCGGCGCGGTGCCGCGCCACCTGTTCGTCGACGCTGGCCTGGCTTCACAGGCGTATGAAGATTCCGCATTGCCGATCGGTCATCAGCAAACGATCTCGAAGCCGTCGGTCGTGGGCCGGATGATCGAATTGCTGTTGGGCGGACGGCCCGTTCGCACTGGCATGCCGCTCGCGCGCGTGTTGGAAATCGGCACCGGCTGCGGCTACCAAGCGGCTGTTCTGGCGCAGCTCGCCGATGAGGTGTACTCGATTGAACGGGTCCGTCCGCTGCACGAAAAAGCCAAAGCGAACTTGCGGCCACTCCGTGTGCCAAACATCCGTCTGCACTATGGCGACGGCATGCTGGGGTTGCCGAAGGCCGCGCCGTTCGATGCCATCATCCTGGCGGCGGCGGGGCTCGAGGTGCCGCAGGCGCTGCTCGATCAGCTCGCAATCGGCGGGCGGCTGATCGCCCCGGTGGCCACCGACCGTAATAGCGGCCCTGCGCAGCAGCTCGTTCTCATCGAGCGCCGCAGCCGCTTCCAGTTTCACAGTACTGCGCTTGAAGGCGTTTTCTTTGTCCCGTTAAAATCAGGAACTGTTTAGTATGTTCACTCCCCGGAGCTCCATGAACCGTCCAAGCCCCGCACGCGCAGGCCGGCTCGCCGTGGCGATGGTGTCGGCCGCATTACTGGCGGCTTGCGCATCCTCCGGCAACCAAGCCCCCGTTCTCGACCGCACCTCGCGTGGCGGCAGCACCGGTGCCGCGTCGCAAGAGCCGTCGCCCCCGGGCTACTATCGGGTCAAGCGTGGCGATACCCTGTACAGCATCGCCTTGCGCAATGGCCAAGCACCGCGTGACCTGGTGGCCTGGAACAACATCGCCAACCCGAACCAGATCGAAGTCGATCAATTGTTACGTGTTGTTCCGCCGAACGCGGATGTCAGCAGCAGCGGGGCCGTCGTCACGCCGGTTCGACCGGGCAACACGAGCACGCAGCCGGTTGATTCCACGCCGGCCACGCCGCCTGCAGCGTCGTCAGGTGCTCCTGCCGGGGCAACCGACAGCGCAGTCTCTCTGGCTTGGCCGGCACACGGCTCGCTCATCAACCGTTTCGATGACAAGAGCAACAAGGGTATCGATATCGGTGGTAAACGCGGTGATGCGGTGGTCGCTGCCGATGATGGAAAAGTGATCCACGTTGGACCCTTGCGTGGGTACGGGAATCTTGTCATCATCAAACACAACGACACGTTCCTGACCGCCTACGGCAACAACGACAAGGTTCTGGTCACCGAGCAATCCACGGTCAAGAAAGGGCAGAAGATCGCCGAAATGGGCAGCACTGATGCGGATCGCGTGAAGCTTCATTTTGAAGTGCGCCGCAACGGTAAGCCGGTCGATCCGATGCGCTACTTGCCGCCTCAATAGAGGAATGCATGCCGCGCCAGAAAGCCGCCACGCCCGTCACCCCCGCCGATGACACCGTCGACGCTGCTGTAGAGGGCCAACGCACCCAAAACGGGCGCGCTGGGCGGCGTGCGCGGGTCGCAGCGCAGCCTCCTGCGGAAGAAATCGAAGTCGTCGACGCGTTGATCGACGATGTGCCTGCTTCCGAATCTGCCGATCTCAACGACACGTCTGACAGTGCCGACGAGCCGGACGAAGAAGAGGAAGAGGGCGAGGAGGCCGAGGAGGCCGCGCCCGAAGAGGATTTCCGCAAGGTACTGCAGGCCGAACTGGCCGCCGATACCGTTCAGCACTATCTCAATCGCATCAGCATCAAGCCGCTTTTGACGCCGGCCGAAGAACTGCACTTCTCGACGCTGGCCAAGGCGGGTGAATTTGCTGCGCGCCAAGTCATGATTGAGCGCAACCTGCGCTTGGTCGTGAGCATTGCCAAGGGCTATCTGAACCGCGGTGTGCCGCTGCTCGATCTGATCGAAGAGGGCAACCTCGGCCTGATGCACGCGATCGAGAAATTCGATCCGGAACGCGGGTTCCGCTTCTCCACATATGCAACGTGGTGGATCCGCCAGAGCATCGAGCGAGCAATCATGAATCAGGCACGCACGGTGCGTTTGCCGGTGCACGTGATCCGCGAACTCAATCAGGTGCTGCGCGCCAAGCGTCATTTGGAAAAGAGCGGCGTGGACGGCCGCGACGCGAGTCTCGAAGACATCGCTCACTTGCTCGGCAAAACCACGGACGAGGTGCAGGACGTGCTCTCGCTCAATGAGCACACGACCTCGCTCGATACGCCGTTCGATCTCGATCCGGGCACGAGCCTGCTTGATTTCTTGTCGGATGAGCACGGTGCCTCGCCCGATCAGGAGGTGGCGCATCGTGAGCTGTCGCAGTTGATGAAGTCGTGGCTGGCGCGCCTGTCCGATAAGCACCGCTACGTGGTTGAGCGCCGCTTTGGCCTCAACTACATCGAACCTGCGACGCTGGAAGAGTTGGCCGCCGAGATGGGCCTGACGCGCGAGCGCGTGCGCCAGATCCAGCAGGAAGCGTTGGTCAAGCTCAAGCGGCATTTCGCCTCGCAGGGCGTGCGTAAGGACGCGGTGTTGTAAGGCGCCGCTGTTCTCGTTCTTCTGCCTGCTTTCAGTCGTTTCTCAGTTCCAGCAGCATCGGTTGATGATCCGACGCTTGCGTCGTGCTGTTGACCTCCACGCGCAGCAAGCGCGGTTTCAGCGGTTCACTGATCAGCACGAAATCACACGCGTACGCAGGGTCTGTCCAGCCGACGCGGTCGTGCACGCCAAAGGTCGGCGGCTGCGGTGCCGCGCCATGGGCGATCTCCCACGCATCGTATAGAGCCGGTTCCCGGGTGAATGGCACAGTGGCCAGGCGTTTGGGCGTGGAATCGGGCTTGCAATTGAAGTCCCCGCAGACGATGGTTGCCGTCGTTTGCGCCAGTGGGCGAAAGGGGCCGCTTTCGGGCTCTGTGCCGAGCACTGGTGATTGATTCGCGCGTGCGCAGCCCTCCGTGTGGATGGCTCGCAGCGCATCGATCTGCGCCAGACGTTGAAGCTCCGAGTAGTACTCCAGATGCGTCGTGACGACGCGCAGCGGGCCAAACGGCGCCAGCACGATCGCTTCGATGGCCATGCGCGGCATATACGGTGTGGCATCAGGCGGGCATGGCAACGTGTGGCGCATGATGTACTGCACGGGCAGGCGTGTGACGATCGCGTTGCCGAAGCGCTGCACCTGTGTGCCGTTGTGGCGCTCCAGCGCGAAGCCGCGGATCACGGTGTATTCGGCGCCAAGCACATCGGCGATTTCGCCCCATTGGTCGATGCCCGGCTGACCAGGCAGATCACCGAAACCGGAGGTGACTTCCTGCAGGCACAGCACATCGAACTCGGCCATGTCGCGCGCTTGTGCGAGTTGGCGCGTGAGGCTGACGCGCCCGTCTGCACCACGGCCCCATTGGATGTTCCACGTCAGGATGATGGTGCCCATGCTGGTCCTCCTGTGTCTTACAATGCCGCCCTTGTCCCCATTTTGCCCAGGCTCGCTCGTGTCTCAAGCTGCACCCAACGTCACGCCTTCGTCTCCGGATTCCGCAACTGCCGCGCCGACCAAGCCGGCGGCCAACCCGCGTGGGCGCCGAAAGTCAGAGATGCCCGTGGCGGGCCCGTTGGACATCATCTCGCTCGATAGTGAAGCCCGTGGCATCGGCCGTCTGACCAATGAGGATGGCACGCCGGGCAAGGTCGTCTTCGTGGAAGGTGCTCTGCCAGGCGAACAGGTGATGTACCGCAGCCACCGTGTGAAGCCGTCGTACGAGCAGGCGAGCGTCGTGAGCATTCTGCGCCAGTCTGCTTCGCGTGTGACACCGCAATGCAGATTCTTCGGTGTGTGCGGCGGCTGCTCGATGCAGCATCTGGATTCACGTGCGCAGGTCGCCATCAAGCAGCGCGTGCTGGAAGACGACCTGTGGCATCTCGCCAAGCTGCGTCCGGATGTCGTGTTCCGGCCAATTGCCGGCCCCGATTGGGGCTACCGTTACCGCGCGCGTTTGACCGTGCGTCACGTGGCAGCCAAAGGTGGCGTGCTGGTGGGCTTTCACGAGCGAAAGAGCAGCTACGTGGCCGACATGACATCGTGCGAGGTGCTGCCGCCACATGTGTCGTCGCTGCTGGTGCCGCTGCGCGAGTTGGTTGGGCGTCTGTCGATCGTGCAGCGCATGCCGCAGATCGAGTTGGCCGTCGGCCAGGACGTGACTGCGCTAGTGCTGCGCAATCTGGAGCCGATTACCCCTGACGACGAGGCAGAACTGCGAGCCTTCGCTGATCAGCACAACGTACAGTTCTGGCTGCAGCCCAAGGGTCCGGACACGGTCTATCCGTTTCATCCACTCGATCGCACGCTGACTTACACGCTGCCTGAGTTCGGCATCACCATGCCGTTCAAACCGACGGACTTCACGCAGGTCAATCACCAGATCAACCGTGTGCTGATGTCGCGTGCGTTGAAGTTGCTTGATGCGCAGCCGGGCGATCGTCTGCTCGACCTGTTTTGCGGTATCGGCAACTTCACGCTGCCAATGGCTACGCGGGGCCGCGAAGTGATGGGCATTGAAGGCAGCGAGGCGCTGACGACACGAGCACTCGCCAATGCTCAGCACAACGGCTTGGACGCGAAGACGACGTTTGCGTGTCGTAATCTGTTCGAGATCACGGCGGATGATATCGCCGCGTTGGGCAAGTTTGATCGCTGGTTGGTCGATCCGCCGCGCGAAGGGGCGCTGGCTGTGTCGAAGGCGCTGGCCGAGCTGTCGCAGCGCGGTGGTGAGGCGGCTGATCTGCTGCCGAGGCGCATCGTCTACGTGTCGTGCAATCCGGCGACGCTGGCGCGCGATGCGGGCTTGCTGGTGCATGAAGCAGGCTATCGGCTGGCCGGTGCGGGCGTGGTGAACATGTTCCCGCACACGTCTCACGTGGAGTCGATGGCGGTATTTGAGCGTGACTAAGGCCGTTGCATATCTTGCAGGCAAAGAAAACCGGCGCACCAGGCGCCGGTTTTTTTATTTTGCGCCATCGAGGGCGCCGCGGGTTTAGTTTCGGTTGCCGCCGAAGATTCCCAGAATCGCCAGCAGGTTCGTGAAAATGTTGTAGACGTCCAGGTAGATCGCCAGGGTGGCTGTCACGTAGTTGGTCTCGCCGCCATTCACGATGCGCTGCACGTCGAACAGGATGTAGGCGGAGAAGATTGCGATGGCCAGCACCGAGATCGTTAGCATCATCGCCGGCAGTTGCAGCCAGATATTGGCCACCGAGCCGACGATCAGCACCAGCACGCCCATGAAAAGCCACTTGCCCAGGCCCGAGAAGTCACGCTTGCTGACCGTGGCCACCGTCGCCATCACGCCGAAAATGATCGCCGTGCCGCCGAAGGCCGTCATGATGAGCGACGCGCCGTTCGAGAAACCCAGGATCATGCCGATCAGCCGCGACAACATCAGCCCCATGAAGAACGTGAAGCCGAGCAACAAGGCTACGCCCACGCCGCTGTTCTTGAAGCGCTCAATGGCGTAGAAGAAGCCGAAAGCCACTGCCATGAAGATGACGAACCCCATCAGCGGGTTGCGCCCCATCAGGTTGAAGCCGGTGGTAACGCCGATCCACGCACCCAGGATGGTGGGGATCATGGAAAGCGCGAGCAGCCAATAGGTATTGCGCAGCACGCGGTTGCGGACGGCCAACGCGCCGGCGGTGCCGGAAGCGCCAAAACCGTACGTGTTGAGTTGGTTGTCCATGCGAACTCCTTGGGTAAATGACATTGCAGACAATGCGACAACACACCGAATGTGGCATCCGAAAGAAGCTTTTGCAAGCCACATCGTCCTTGCTTGGAGAGCCAGCATGCCACGCGGTTCCGGCCGTCGGTGGGCAGTGGTGACAGAAAAAGCCCTTCGTACGTGACTTTTTGTGCTCCCAATAAGGGGATGCTAAGGCTGTTTTATCGGGATGATGGCGCGATCGGTGTAAATGATTGTTGCGTCACTTTTATGTGCCAGCATGCGCGGTATCGGGTTGCACCGCGTGACATCCAATCCTGCTGCGCACCGTGTTAGAATCTGCCGTTTATCTTTCACGTAACACCTTCATTTTTTGGAGTTTTTGATGGCGCTCGAACGCACTTTGTCGATTATCAAGCCGGATGCCGTGGCTAAGAATGTCATCGGCCAGATCTACGCCCGTTTTGAAGGCGCAGGCCTGAAGGTCGTCGCAGCCAAGATGATCCATCTGTCGCGCGCTGAAGCCGAGCAGTTCTACGCCGTGCACAAGGAGCGCCCGTTCTTCAAGGACCTGGTGGACTTCATGATCTCGGGCCCGGTGATGGTGCAAGCACTGGAAGGCGAAAACGCAATCGCCAAGAACCGTGACCTGATGGGTGCAACCGACCCGAAGAAGGCTGAGAAGGGTACGATTCGCGCCGACTTCGCTGACAGCATCGATGCCAACGCTGTGCATGGTTCGGATGCTGCCGAAACGGCTGCTGTGGAAGTCGCTTTCTTCTTCCCGGGCCTGAACATTTACAGCCGCTAAGCGTCAACACTAGACTGGGATTGGTAGTTTCGGGTTGCAAGTCATGAGCGATGTGGTGAACCTCCTCGATTTCGACGCACAGGGTCTTCTCACGTACTGTGAGAGCCTGGGTGAGAAGTCGTTCCGCGCCAAGCAATTGCAGCGTTGGATTCACCAGTCGGGCGCGTCCGATTTTGGCGAGATGACCGATCTCGCCAAGTCGTTGCGTGAAAAGCTCGCGACCCGCGCCAACATCCAGGCGCCGGCGGTCATCTCTGATCACCTGTCGTCGGACGGCACGCGCAAGTGGCTGGTCGACGTAGGGCAGGGCAATGCCGTAGAGACGGTCTACATCCCTGAGGAGACGCGCGGCACGCTGTGCGTGTCGTCTCAGGCGGGATGTGCCGTCAATTGCCGATTCTGTTCGACCGGCAAGCAAGGATTCTCACGCAACCTCAGCACGGGCGAGATCGTCGGTCAGCTCTGGATGGCCGAATTCGCTATGCGCAAGCAGTTGGGCCGTGGCCCCAAGGATGACCGCGTCATCACGAACGTCGTGATGATGGGCATGGGGGAGCCGCTGCTGAACTACGATGCTGTGGTGCCGGCTCTGCGCATGATGCTGGACGACAACGCGTATGGTCTGTCGCGCCGTCGCGTAACGGTGTCCACCTCTGGCGTGGTACCGATGATGGACCGCCTGGCGCGCGATGTGCCCGTAGCGCTGGCCGTGTCGCTGCATGCCTCCAACGATGCGCTGCGCGACATGCTCGTGCCGCTGAACAAGAAGTACCCGCTGGCTGAACTTATGGCTGCCTGCTGCCGCTATCTTGAGTTCGCGCCGCGCGATTTCATCACCTTTGAATACTGCATGCTTGATGGCGTCAACGACACCGTCGAGCACGCCCGTGAACTGCTGCGCGTTGTGGCTGACGTGCCATGCAAGTTCAACCTCATCCCGTTTAATCCGTTCCCTGAATCCGGGTTGAAGCGCTCGAACAACGAGCAGATCCGCCGTTTCTCGCAAGTGTTGCTGGACGCCGGCATTGTCACCACCATCCGCAAGACGCGTGGCGACGATATCGACGCGGCTTGCGGCCAACTCGCTGGCGAGGTCAAAGATCGCACGCGCCTGGCCGAACGCGGTAAATTCGGCAAGATCGTCGAGATCCCGGTGGTCGGGGCCGATTCCACTCACCGTATGGGTACCGCATGAAGCGTTGGTCGACTGCTGTCAGTCTGGTCTTTGCGCTGGCCGCCGCCGGGTGCGCGTTGTCGCCGCCGGTCCAGACACAGACACGAGAAGTCACGACAGCCCCCGATCAAACGGCCGACGCTGGTCGACGGGCCGCGATCCGATTGCAGCTTGCAATGCAATATCTGGAAGCGGGTCAAAACGCGACTGCGCTTGAGGAAATCAAGAACGCCATCGCGATCGACCCCAACGTGCCTAATGCGTATCACATCCGCGCGCTGGCCTACATGAACCTCGGGCAGCGCGAGCAGGCGGACGAGAGTTTCCGCAGTGCTCTGGCCGCAACGCCGCAAGATGGCGATTTGCTGAACAACTACGGCTGGTTCCTGTGTTCGCAGGGCGGTAAGCCCGATCAGGGTATGGCCATGCTGCGCCAGGCCATCGAGGTGCCGGCTGCTGGCAGTCCGGCCAAGTCGTGGACGAACCTGGGTGTCTGCCAGATGCGCCAGGGCGATCTGGACGGTGCGGAGAAGAGCCTGACGCGCGCCACCTACATCGACGCAAACAATCCGCTGACCAACCTTACGTTGGCGCAGCTGTATTACAAACGCCGTGAATATTCGCGTGCCATGCCGTTCGTCGAGCGTGTAAATGGCCGCGGCAATCCGACGGCTGAAAGCTTGTGGCTGGGTGCTCGTATCGCGCGCCGCCTGGGCAACACTTCGCAGCAGAACGCATGGAGCGCGCAATTGCAGCGCCGCTTCCCCAATGCGCCCGAAGAGGCGGCATTCGAACGAGGAGCATGGGATGACTGACCGCGACGTGGCAAGCGCTACCGACTTCTCTCACGGTGCGGCGCCTGCCCCGAATCCGTCCGCCGCTGCATCGCCCGAGCGCGACGATGCGCTGCGCGAGATTGCCGAACGCTTGCGTGCGGGCCGCGATCGCCAGCGTCTGACGGTTGACGATCTGGCCACGCGCCTGAAGGTGGCGCCAGGCAAGTTGTCGGCGGTGGAGTCTGCAGATGTCAGTGCATTGCCTGACATGACGTTCACCAAGGGTTTGATCCGCGCCTATGCGCGCGCCCTGCAGGTCGACGTCGACGACCAGCTTGTGCGGTTGAACGCGCGTGCGCCGGTCACCAACATCGGTTTGCGACCCGAAGGCGGGCTGGGTGAATCGTTTTCCGATAGGCCAAGCTTCGCTAAGCGTCGCGGTAGTGGCGGTCGCTGGCTTATCGGTGTGCTCATTGCTGTGGCAGTGGCTGCCGGTGCGCTGGTCGGTATGGATCGTTTGAAGCAGTGGTTTGCCACGCAGACGGCCGCCACGCAAAACGCCGAATCGGGCACGAATGAAGCTCCGGCAATTGAGCAAGCCGCACCGGCACAAACGGCTCAAGCGCCAGAGCAGGCGCCATCAGAAGCGCCCGCCGCCTCGATGCCGACACCGCTGACGCCTGTGCCTGCTACGCCTGGCGCTTCGGCCTCGGGGGTGGTGACTGCGCCGCTGGCGCCGCCGTCTACTCTGCCGCGCTCGGACAACGGTGCCACCCCAGTGCCTGCGGTAGCTGTCACGGGTGCCAAGCCGTCTGTCATCAGCGTCGAAGCTCCGATTGCTGCCTTGCCGGCGGAAGCCGTCAAGCCAGTCGAGGCGGCGGCTGGCAGCGGCACGGTTTCTGTGCGCTTCTCGGGTTCGTCGTGGTATGAGATCAAGGACAAATCCGGCAAGACGCTCGCCAGTGGCATCTCCAGGGCGGGCGACGCGCGTGATGTCACTGGAACGCCGCCGTTCAAGGTCGTCTTCGGCAATGCCGAAGCGGTTGAATCGCTGGCAGTGGGCGGTGTGTCCGTCAATCTTCAGAAGTACGCCCGCAATCGCGTGGCACGGGCCACGCTGCCCTGAACCGTTTTGTAAATGGCGCGCCGCCCGATCAGGCGGCGCGCCTTGTCTGATCATGGAAATCTCCACGCCTCTCGATTGCGCTCCTGCCTTGGTTGGTCCGCTGCCACGCCGGAATTCGCGCGCCGCGGAAATCCGCTGGGGCGACCGCGTTGTGCACGTGGGCGGCGATGCGCCGGTCTGCGTGCAGTCGATGACGAATACCGACACGTCGGACGCAATCGGCACCGCGATCCAGGTGAAGGAGCTGGCGCGCGCTGGCTCGGAGCTGGTGCGCATCACGGTGGATACACCAGCCGCAGCCGCTGCGGTGCCTGCCATCCGTGAGCAGCTCGACCGCATGGGCGTGGATGTGCCGCTGGTTGGCGATTTCCACTATAACGGCCACAAGCTGTTGCAGGACTATCCGGAATGCGCGCAAGCGCTGTCCAAGTACCGCATCAACCCGGGCAACGTCGGGCAGGGCGCGAAGCGCGATACGCAATTCGCGCAGATGATCGAGATCGCCTGCCGCTACGATAAGCCGGTGCGTATCGGCGTGAACTGGGGCAGCCTCGACCAAGATCTGCTGGCTCGCATCATGGACGAGAACGCACAACGCGCGACGCCGTGGGATGCCCGTGCCGTGATGGTCGAGGCGCTGATCACCTCGGCAATCCAGTCCGCGCAGAAGGCGGAAGAGCTGGGCTTGCCCGGTAGCCAGATCATCCTGTCGTGCAAGGTCTCGGCGGTGCAGGATCTGATTGCCGTGTACCGCGAGCTGGCGCGTCGTTGCAGCTACGCGCTGCACCTTGGCCTGACCGAGGCCGGCATGGGCAGCAAGGGGATCGTCGCTTCGACGGCGGCGCTGTCAGTGCTGCTGCAAGAAGGTATCGGCGACACGATTCGCATTTCGCTCACCCCGGAGCCGGGTGCGCCGCGTGAGAAGGAAGTCATCGTCGCGCAGGAGATTCTGCAGACCATGGGCCTGCGCAACTTCACGCCGATGGTCATCGCGTGCCCGGGTTGCGGGCGTACGACCAGTACGGTCTTCCAGGAACTGGCGGCGCGCATTCAGTCGTACTTGCGCGAGCAGATGCCCATGTGGAAGGAACGGTACCCCGGAGTCGAAGAGATGAACGTTGCTGTCATGGGCTGCATCGTCAACGGCCCAGGTGAGAGCAAGCACGCCAACATTGGCATTTCGTTGCCGGGTACGGGCGAATCGCCGGCGGCGCCTGTGTTCGTTGACGGCGTGAAGGTGAAGACGCTGCGCGGTGAGCGCATCACAGAAGAATTCCAGACGATCGTCGACGAGTACGTGCGCGCGCATTACGGCGCGCAAGCCGAGACGACGGCATAAGGCTTCGGAACACGAAGCGACAAGCTGGCCCGCAGAGGTGGTCAGCTTTCAACGTGACATCATGAGCGATACACAAAAACAACGCGTGCAGAAGATCGCCGGCGTCAAAGGCATGAACGATCTGCTGCCTGACGACGCCCCGCTGTGGGAGCACTTTGACAACGCCGTGCGCAGCATGCTGCGCGCCTATGGTTATCAGCAGATTCGCACGCCGATCGTCGAGCAGACCCAACTGTTCGTGCGCGGCATCGGCGAGGTGACGGACATCGTCGAGAAGGAGATGTACACCTTCACCGATGCGCTGAACGGCGAGCAACTCACGATGCGCCCGGAAGGCACAGCCGCCGCCGTGCGCGCCGTGATCGAGCACAACCTGCTGTACGACGGCCCGAAGCGACTGTGGTACACGGGCCCGATGTTCCGCCATGAACGTCCGCAGCGTGGACGCTATCGCCAATTCCATCAGGTGGGCGTGGAAGCGCTAGGCTTTGCCGGCCCGGATATCGACGCTGAAGTCATTTTGATGTGCCAGCGCCTGTGGGACGACCTCGGCCTGGTCGGCTTGAAGCTCGAATTGAACTCGCTCGGTCAGGCGGAAGAGCGCGCAGCGCACCGTGCCGATCTCATCAAGTACCTGGAGGGTTTCCAGGACATCCTTGATGAAGACGGCAAACGCCGCCTGTACACCAACCCGCTGCGCGTGCTCGACACCAAGAACCCCGCGCTGCAGGACATGGCTGCCGGCGCGCCCAAGCTGATCGACTATCTGGGCGAAGCATCGCGTGCGCACTTTGAAGGCGTGCAGAAGCTGCTTAAGGCAAACAACATTCCGTTCACGATCAACCCGCGTCTGGTGCGCGGGCTGGACTATTACAACCTCACCGTGTTCGAGTGGACGACCGACAAGCTCGGTGCGCAGGGCACGGTGGCCGGTGGCGGCCGCTACGACCCGCTGATCGAACAAATTGGCGGCAAGGCAGCGCCCGCATGCGGCTGGGCGATGGGCGTGGAGCGCATCATCGAGCTGTTGCGTGAAGAAAAGCTGGAGCCCGAAGCGCAAGGTTGCGACGTCTACATCGTCCACCAGGGCGACGAGGCACAGGTGCAGGCCCTGATTGCGGCCGAGCGGCTGCGTGATGCTGGGCTCGATGTCATCCTTCATGCCTCGCCGGAGGGGCGCAACGGTAGCTTCAAGTCGCAGTTCAAGCGCGCTGACGCAAGTGGTGCATCCTATGCGGTTATCATTGGCGACGATGAAGTCACCCAAGGCGTGGCGCAGATCAAGCCGCTGCGCGGCGATCCGACCGCGGATGCCCAGCAGACCGTGCCGTCCGACCAGTTGGTCGATCGCCTGATTGATGCCATGGTGGCCAACAACGACTGACCGCAGCGGCTGATTTCGGCAACGAACGACCGCGATTCACTTCCAATACTCAAGCTCTGCAAAGCATGGCCTACGATCTCGAAGAACAGGAACAACTAGAGAATCTCAAGCACTGGTGGCGCGATAACGGCAACGTCATCACGTGGGTCGCTATCGTGGTGCTGCTGGCCGTGGCTGGGTGGTTCGGCTGGAAGAACTGGCAGCGCAAGCAGGCGGGCGAGGCGTCCGTGCTGTACGAGCAGGTGCAGAAGGCCGTTGACGGCAAAGATGCCGAGAAGATCAAGCGCGCCGCTACCGACATGGAAGACAAGTTTGGCGGCACGGCCTATGCACAGATGACCGCGTTGGCTGCAGCCAAGGCGCTGTACGAAGCCAACGATGCGGCCAGCGCCAAGGCGCAGTTGCAATGGACGGTTGATCATGCGCGCGACGATGAGTACAAGGCGCTTGCCAAGCTGCGTCTGGCTGGTCTGCTGCTAGACGAGAAAGCCTACGATCAGGGCATCGCGCTAGTCTCCGGCGATGTTGCGCCGGCGTTTGCCGGGCTGTATGCAGACCGTCGTGGCGATCTGCTAGCCGCGCAGAACAAGAACGAAGATGCCCGCGCTGCCTACAAGCTGGCGCTGGAGAAGTTCGGTCCGGCCGACGCTTCGGCGCGCCAGATTGTGCAGTTCAAGCTGGATGCCCTGGGCGGCGCTTGATCGGCGCAACCCGTGCTATTCAACGCATAACAAAAGGATCCCGATTTCATGATTCACGCACTTGAGCAGGGTGGTGTCGCGCGCGGTGTCGCACAGGCGGCACGCGTGGCAGTGCTGGCACTGGCAGCGACGGCTGTCCTTGGCGGTTGCTCGCTGTTCAGCAGCAAGAACAAGCATGAGCCGACCAAGCTGAAGGAAGTTCAGCAGGTGCTGGCCGTGCGCCAGGCGTGGAGCGTGAGCGTCGGCAAGAGCGGTCGCTACGTAATGCAGCCGGCGGTGGCAGGCAACAATGTCTACGTGTCGGCAGCCGGCGGTACCGTGACTGCCCTGGATGGCGCCACGGGCCGCACGCTTTGGCAAGGGAAAGCGGATGCGGACCTGACCACCGGCCCCGGCAGCGACGGCACGTTGACGGCCGTGGCGGGAGAGAAGGGCGCTGTCATCGCATTCGACGAGAAGGGCGCGCAGAAGTGGAAGATCGCCGTCAACGGTGAAGTCCTGACGGCGCCGCTGGTGGGTCAAGGGCTGGTGATCGTCCGCACGACAGACGGCCGCGTCCTGGGCCTGGATCCCAGCAACGGCGAACGCAAGTGGATTTACCAGCGCTCTCCGTCGGCTTTGAACCTGCGTAGCAGCCTGCCAATGGTCTTTGCCGGCGACAACATCATCCTCGGCTTTGCCGGTGGCAAGCTGGGTGCACTGTCGGCCAGCAATGGCGCGCTGCGTTGGGAAGCGGCAGTATCGTACCCGCATGGCGTATCGGAGATCGAACGCTTGAACGACGTGACTGGCACACCGTCGATCAACGGTTCGCAAGTGTGTGCCGCCAGCTTCCAGGGGCGCGTGGCGTGCTTCGATATCAGCACTGGCGCTCCGCGTTGGGGGCGTGATTTCTCGTCACCGACCGGTGTCACGCAAGATGATGGCGGGCTGTTCGCCGCTGACGAGAAGTCGGTGGTCTACGGCTTCAATGCGCAAAACGGTGCGGACCTGTGGAAGAACGACGCGTTGTTGTGGCGCGATCTTGGCACACCGGTGGCATTTGGCCGCACGGTCATCGTGGGTGATTCCGAAGGTTGGCTGCATTTCCTCTCGCGTGATGACGGCAAGTTCGTTGCCCGCGTGAAGACTGACAGCAGTGCTATCGGTGCTGCGCCCGTGGTGGTCGGCCAGACGCTGGTCGTGCAGACTCGCGGCGGCGGCGTCTACGGCTATCTGCCGAAGTAGTATCGATCGCCTCGGCCCGAATGGGCTGCGGCGGCACACGCATCACATCGGGGCGGCGCCGTCGCCTTGAACTTGCGCCCGCGTACCCCGCGGGCGTCTTGCATCTGCGCCATCCAGGCGTTCAGCCGTGCAGATGCCAACCGCAGTTGCAATAACCAGAATTTGCCGTGACGCCATTCGCGTACGGCACACAAGCATGAAACCAGTCATTGCCCTCGTGGGGCGGCCGAATGTCGGCAAATCGACCCTCTTCAACCGTCTGACGCGCTCGCGTGACGCGTTGGTCGCGGACATCCCCGGCCTGACGCGCGACCGTCACTATGGTGAAGGCCGCGTCGGTGAGCGTCCGTTCATCGCCATCGATACCGGCGGCTTCGAGCCCGTCGCCAAGGAAGGCATTGTTGCCGAGATGGCCAAGCAGACCCGCCAGGCTGTGGTCGAAGCCGATGTCGTGATCTTCATCGTTGATGGCCGCCTGGGACTGGCCCCGCAGGATCGCGTGATTGCCGATTATCTGCGCAAGACGGGACGTCGCATCCTTTTGGCCGTCAACAAGGCTGAGGGCATGCGCTATACCGCTGTCGCCAGCGATTTCTACGAACTTGGTCTGGGCGATCCGGCAGCCATTTCCGCTGCACATGGCGATGGGGTCAACGATTTGGTGGCAGAGGCGCTCGATCTGGCATTTGCCGAGCGCCCCGAGCTTGCCGAGGCAGCCGATGCGCACGACCACGGTACCCGCATCGCCATCGTCGGTCGCCCGAACGTCGGCAAGTCAACGCTGGTGAACGCGCTGATCGGCGAAGAGCGCGTGATCGCATTCGACATGCCGGGCACCACGCGCGATGCCATTTACGTGGATTTCGAGCGCAACGGCAAACCGTACACGCTCATCGATACGGCCGGCCTGCGCAAACGTGGCAAGGTGTTTGAGGCGATTGAAAAGTTTTCGGTGGTGAAGACGCTGCAGTCCATCGCCGATGCGAATGTGGTTGTGCTGATTCTCGATGCGCAGCAGGACATTTCCGACCAGGATGCCCATATCGCGGGGTTCATTGTCGAGTCCGGCCGCGCGCTGGTGATCGGTGTAAACAAGTGGGATGGCCTCACGGGACATGCGCGTGATCGCATCAAACACGATATGGAGCGCAAACTGCAGTTCCTGTCGTTTGCCAACGTGCACTACATCTCCGCCAAGGAGCGCACGGGCATTGGCGCGCTGATGAAGTCTGTGGATGCCGCTTACGCTGCTGCCATGGTCAAGCTGCCGACCCCCAAGCTTACGCGGGTGCTGATGGAGGCGGTCGAGTATCAGCAACCGCGTCGCGCCGGCGTCTCGCGCCCGAAGCTGCGCTACGCGCACCAAGGTGGTTCCAACCCACCAATCGTGGTGATTCATGGCAATGCGCTGTCGAATATTCCCGAAACCTATCGCCGCTTCCTGGAAGGGCGTTTCCGCGAGGCCTTCCAACTGAAGGGCACTCCGCTGCGGATCGAATTTCGTACGAACAAAAACCCGTACGCCCAATCCAACGACTGAGCGTTGCACGGGCGGTGCTCGACGGCGGGAGCGTGTGACGCGGGGGCATTCGAACGGGGGATCACCAAAACGGCCGAGCCATTTCATCTGGCGGGGTCATCGGTTTTCCGTTTGCTTTCCCTGATTTCTAAGGCTAAATTCTCGAGACATGGCGCTTGGTGTCCACAAACCCAGGCGCCATTGGCGTCATTTGGACGCGTCTGGCCGACTCTTTTGACGAACTTTTTTTGCGTCGCCTGCTTGAACCCGGGCTTCCTAGCCCCATAACCCATCACTAAACCTATAAATCTGGAGTGTGCCATGAGCAACAAAGGGCAATTGCTACAAGACCCGTTTCTGAATGCGCTGCGTAAAGAGCATGTACCGGTGTCGATCTACCTCGTCAACGGTATCAAGCTGCAAGGCAACATCGAGTCGTTCGACCAATACGTTGTGCTCTTGCGTAACACCGTGACGCAGATGGTGTACAAGCATGCGATCTCCACCGTGGTGCCGGCCCGTGCCGTGAATTTCCGCGTGGACGAAGCGCCTGACGCCTGATTCTGCCTCGCTCCCGCCGCCATCCGCGCGGCGGGACGCACCCACCCCCGGTTTTTCCTTCTTTATTTCCCCGCTTGGCATCCCATCCCACCTCCAGCTCGGAGCCGACTCGCGCCATTCTGGTCGCGGTTGATTTCGGCAAACACGATTTCCAGGAAAGTCTGAGTGAACTGGCGCTGCTGGCGTCCACCGCCGGCTCCGAGCCGGTGCGCGCGGTCACGGGCAAACGCTCCAGGCCAGACGCGTCGCTGTTCATCGGCTCAGGCAAGGCGGAGGAAGTAAAGATCGCCGCGGACGAGGAAGACGCTGAAATCGTCATCTTCAACCACGCGCTGAGCCCCGCCCAGCAGCGTAATCTTGAGCGCTTCTTCGGCCGCCACGTGGTGGACCGGACGGGCCTCATCCTCGACATCTTCAGCCAGCGCGCACAGAGCCACGTCGGCAAGGTGCAGGTGGAACTCGCGCGCGTGCGCTATCAGGCGGCACGTCTGGTGCGGGCGTGGAGCCACCTGGAGCGTCAGAAGGGGGGGGTCGGCCTGCGTGGTGGCCCTGGCGAGCGCCAGCTCGAACTGGATCGCCGGATGCTGGATGAACGCGCCAAGCGCTTATCGTCCGAGTTGGACAAGCTGCAGCGTCAGCATGACACGCAACGCCGTTCGCGCGGCCGCAACGATGCATTTTCCGTTTCTTTGGTCGGCTATACCAACGCGGGCAAATCGACGTTGTTCAATGCGCTGACCAAGGCACGCGCCTACGCAGCCAACCAGTTGTTCGCCACGCTGGATACGACCTCGCGCCGGTTGTATCTGGAGGGATTGGGCAACGTGGTGCTGTCGGACACAGTCGGCTTTATCCGCGATCTGCCCACGCAACTGGTGGCCGCCTTCCGCGCCACGTTGGAAGAAACCGTGCACGCCGACGTGCTGCTGCACGTGGTGGACGCTGCCAGTACCGTCAAGCATGAACAGATGGAACAGGTCGATCGCGTGCTCGATGAAATCAACGCCAGCGGCATCCCGCAGATTCTGGTGATGAACAAGATCGATGCGGCTGAGGAGTTGCGTGCCGCCGGCCCGCGCATCGAGCGTGATGAAACCGGTGCCGTGCGGCGCGTGTTCGTCTCTGCCATCGAGGGGGCCGGGCTGGATCTGCTGCGCCAAGCGTTGGTCGAGACCGCGATTCGCCTGCGTGAGCACCCAGCGTCGCATGGTGGCGATTTCGATCCCCGTTTCGACACCCGCCGTGATTCACTGCCGGCGCACCGTGACGAACTGTCGCAAAGCTTGCCGAGCAGCGGTTCTTCCGCCAAAGGTGACGAAGAGGGCTGATAGAATGCCCCGTTACTCCTTCGCAGTCAGACAATCAGGACAAGCCCGACCGCTCATGCCCGAGATTTCGACCCAGTCTTCTTCCATGGCCTCGCCCCGTTCGGCGCGAGGTTTGTGGCACCGCTTACGCGTGCTGCTTTCGCTGAACGACCCGCGCTGGGGTCGCGGCGATGACAATAACGCCGAGCGCGAAGACAAAGACGAGCCGAAGCGCCAAAGCAAGCCGCCCCAGGATGGGCCGCCCGATCTTGACGAGTTGTGGCGCGATTTCAATCGCCGCCTGAATAACTTGTTCGGCCGCAAGGACAGCGGTAATGGTAATGACGGCCCCACGCCGCTGCGTCCGGGTAATGGCCGCGCGGGTTCGGGCCTTGGTGTTGGCGTGCTGCTGGCGGTGCTCGTGGGCCTGTGGATGGCCAGCGGCTTCTTCATCGTGCAGGAAGGTCAGACTGGCGTGATCCTGCAGTTCGGCCGCTTCAAGTATCTGGCCACGCCGGGTATCAACTGGCGCCTGCCGTATCCGATCGAGTCGCACGAGATCGTCAACCTGTCGGGCGTGCGTACGCTTGAGATCGGTCGCACGACGCAAATCAAGGATACGAACCTGAAAGACTCGTCGATGCTCACGCAGGACGAGAACATTGTCGATGTGCGCTTCTCGGTCCAGTACAACATTGCCAACCCGGTCGATTACCTGTTCTACAACCGCACAGACCGTGGCGGCGACGAGGAACTCGTGACGCAAGCGGCTGAAACGTCTGTGCGTGAGATTGTCGGGCGCAACAAGATGGACGCGGTGCTGTATGAGGGGCGTGATGCTGTCGGCCGCAATCTGGCGGAATCGATTCAGCGCATCCTGTCGGCGTACAAGACTGGTATCCGCATTCTCAGCGTCAACGTGCAAAGCGTGCAGCCGCCCGAGCAGGTGCAGGCCGCATTCGACGACGTGACCAAGGCGGGCCAGGACCGTGAGCGCGCCATCTCCGAAGGCCAGGCTTACGCCAACGATGTGGTGCCCCGTGCCAAGGGTACAGCCGCCCGCCTGGGTGAAGAGGCCCAGGGTTACAAAGCACGCGTCACGGCACGTGCAGAGGGCGATGCGGCCCGCTTTGCCTCGGTGCAACGCGAATACGCGAAGGCCCCGCAGGTCACGCGCGACCGTATCTATCTGGAAACCATGCAGGACATCTACGCCAATTCGACCAAGGTGATGGTCGATCAAAACAACGGCAGCCTGCTGTATCTGCCGCTGGACAAACTGATCGCACAAACGCAGGGCGACACGTCGCGTCCGGCCGCCGCGCCCGGCACTTCACCACAGGACAGCGGCTCGGCACAGAGTGTGCCCACTCCCTCCCATCCGTCACCGGCCAATGACGCAGACTCGCGCTCGCGCGAAGCACTGCGCAACCGTGACCGCGATTCGCGCTAACAGGAGGGCACGATGAATCGTCTGATTTCTGCCTTCGTGGCGCTTGTCATTGCTCTGGCGGTGTTCTCGTCAGTGGTGTTCGTGGTGGACCAGCGGCAGTACGCCGTGGTGTTCGCCTTTGGTGAGATCAAGCAGGTCATCAAGGAGCCGGGGCTTCATTTCAAGCTGCCCCCGCCGCTGCAGAACGTGGTGTTCATGGACAAACGCCTGCAGACCATCGATGTGGCCGGCGCCGACCGCTTCATCACGGCCGAGAAGAAAAACCTGTTGGTCGATTGGTTCGTGAAGTGGCGTGTGTCTGATCCGCGTCTGTTTTACGTGAGCTTCAAGGGCGATAACCGCCTCGCGCAAGACAGCATGACGCAGAAGATCAACTCCATCGCCCGCGACGAGTTCGCTCGGCGCACGGTCTCCGACGTGGTATCGACGGATCGTGAAGCGGTGATGCAGAGCATTCTCAAAGGCGTGCAGGAATACGGCAAGTCGGTCGGCGTCGATATCATCGACGTGCGTCTGAAGCGCGTCGATCTGCTGGCGAGCGTGACCGAATCGGTCTACCGCCGCATGGAAGCAGAGCGTAAGCGCGTGGCCAACGAACTGCGCTCCACCGGTGCGGCCGAAGGCGAAAAGATCCGTGCCGATGCCGATCGTCAACGTGAAGTCGTGCTGGCTGACGCTTATCGTGACGCGCAGAAAATCAAGGGTGAAGGCGATGCCCGTGCCGCCGACATCTACGCCGATGCGTTTGGCCGCGATCCGCAGTTCGCCGCATTCTGGCGCTCTATGGAGGCGTATCGTGCGTCGTTCCGCGATCGCAAGGATGTGATGGTGTTGCAGCCGAACAGCGATTTCTTCAAATATATGCGCAGCCCAAATGGTGGTAACTCGGGCAGTGGTTCGGCGGCAGCACCAGCCGCCCAGACAGGGCGCCATCGCTAGTACAATGCGTCGCTGATTGTATTTGAGGCGGACAAACCCCGGCTTGCCGGGGTTTTGTTCGTTCGCCACCCGCATCCCATGGAAGAGTCACTCCCCACCGTTTTGCTGGCCGCATGCGCGCTGGTTCTCGTCTTTGAGGGCATTCTGCCGTTCGTGGCACCGCGGGCCTGGCGGCGTGCTTTCCAAGCGCTGACCGACCTGCCTGACGAAAAGCTGCGCGTGATCGGCCTCGTGTCGATGGCGATTGGGCTGATCCTCCTGCGGTTGCTGCATCGCTAGCCTGCTTCCTGCGTTTTTCGAATTTCTGCCGTACCAAGACTCCTGAGCGAGACCGCCATGCCGACCAATTGGCTGCTGCCTGAATCCATTGCCGATGTGCTGCCTTCCGAGGCGCGCAAGATTGAAGAGCTGCGCCGCCGCATGCTCGACCTGTTTCGCACCTACGGCTACGAACTGGTCATGCCGCCGATGCTGGAATACATCGAGTCGCTGCTCTCCGGCACCGGCCACGATCTGGATCTGAAGACTTTCAAACTGGTCGATCAGCTCTCTGGCCGCACGATCGGTCTGCGTGCCGACATCACGCCCCAAGTCGCCCGTATCGATGCCCATTTGCTGAACCGCGCCGGCGTGACGCGCTTGTGTTACGCCGGTTCGGTGCTGCATACGCGTCCGAGTGGGTTTCACGTCACACGCGAGCCGCTGCAGATCGGGGCCGAAATCTATGGTCACGCTGGTCTGGAAGCCGATTTGGAAATCCAGGAGTTGATGCTTGCCGCGCTGTCGGCCGCTGGGCTGGCGGATGTGCGGCTGGACCTTTGCCACGTTGGCGTGGTGGCTGCGCTGCTGGAGCAATCGCTGGTTGCCGCTCGCATTCAGGACGACCTGTTCGCGGCGCTTGCCGCCAAGGATGTGCCCGCCCTGCGCGCCATCACGGCCGATTTGCCAGTGGCGCAGCGCGATGCGATCAATTTGTTGCCATCGCTGTACGGCGGTATTGATGTGTTGGACCATGCGCGCAAGCAGTTGCCCGCGTTGCCCGCCATTGGCCGCGCGCTTGACGATCTGGCCACGCTGGCCGAACGTGCGGGCGGTGCGACCATCAATATCGATTTGGCTGACCTGCGCGGCTACCACTACCACAGCGGTGTGATGTTCACGGCCTATGTGGCAGGCGTGCCGAACGCCGTGGCGCGTGGGGGCCGGTACGACAAGGTGGGTGAGGCCTTCGGCCGTGCTCGCCCGGCAACCGGTTTTTCGTTGGACCTGCGCGAGGTCGCCGGCATCTCGCCGGTGGAGGCTCGCGCAGCCGCCATCCACGCGCCGTGGTCCGGTGATGCCAAGTTGCGCGAGGCAATTGCTGCCCTGCGTGCCGCTGGCGAAATCGTCATCCAGTCGCTGCCGGGCCATCCGGAAGACCTGGAGGAGTTTGCTTACGACCGCCAACTCGTGGAAGAGGGTGGTCGCTGGATCGTCAAGCCCCGCAACGCTTCTGTCTGAGGCTGTTGCATAACGTTGTGTAAATACCCGGTAATTTCAGGGAAGCCCTTGGCAACAAGGGTAGAATACGTTTTTAACCCATCTGCAAATTCAACATGTCCGCACCAGCAGTGAGCCAAGGACGCAATGTCGTCGTCATCGGCACCCAGTGGGGTGACGAAGGTAAAGGGAAAATCGTCGATTGGCTGACCGATCATGCGCAAGGCGTGGTTCGTTTCCAGGGCGGACATAACGCAGGCCATACCCTCATCATCGGCGGCAAGAAGACGATTCTGCGTCTGATCCCGTCGGGCATCATGCGCGATGGCGTGGCGTGCTATATCGGCAACGGTGTGGTGCTCTCGCCCGAGGCGCTGTTCAAAGAAATCGACGAACTGGAATCGGCCGGCGTGCAGGTGCAGAATCGTCTGCGCATCTCGGAAGCGACTACGCTGATCCTGCCGTACCACGTTGCCATCGACAAAGCGCGCGAAGCTAAGCGCGGCGCCGCCAAGATCGGTACGACCGGTCGCGGGATCGGTCCCGCCTATGAAGACAAAGTTGCTCGCCGCGCGTTGCGCGTCCAGGACTTGTTCGACCCGGCCTACTTTGCCGAGCGTCTGCGCGAGAACCTGGACTTCCACAACTTCGTCCTGACGCAGTATCTGAACCACCCGGCGCTGGACTTCCAGCAGACGCTGGACGAGATGCTGTCGTACGCCGACCGCCTGGCCCCGATGGTGACGGACGTGTCGGCCGAGCTGTTTGCCGCCAACGCGGCTGGCAAGAACCTGATGTTCGAGGGCGCGCAAGGCACGCTTCTCGACATCGACCATGGAACCTATCCGTTCGTCACGTCGAGCAACTGCGTGGCCGGTAACGCCGCCGCAGGCGCGGGCGTCGGTCCGGGCCAACTGCATTACATCCTCGGCATCACGAAGGCGTATTGCACGCGCGTGGGCTCCGGCCCGTTCCCGAGCGAGCTGTATGACGCGGACAACCCGGCGCGTCAGGACCCAGTGGGTGTGCGTCTGGCCAACGTTGGCAAGGAATTTGGCTCGGTCACCGGCCGTCCGCGTCGTACCGGCTGGCTGGACGCCGCCGCGCTGCGTCGTGCGATCCAGATCAACGGTGTGTCGGGCCTGTGCATTACCAAGCTCGACGTTTTGGATGGCCTTGAAACCCTCAAGCTGTGCGTCGGCTACACGCTTGACGGCAAGGAAATCGACATCCTCCCGCGTGGCTCCGATACCGTGGCCCGTTGCCAGCCGATCTACGAAGAGTTCCCGGGCTGGAACACTTCGACCTTCGGCTTGAAGGAATGGGGCGCGCTGCCCGAGACCGCTCAGGCTTACCTCAAGCGCGTCGAGGAGGTGGCCGGTATTCCGATTGCCATGATCTCGACCGGCCCTGATCGCGACGAGACCATCCTGCTGCGTCATCCATACAAGGACTGATGCACTGCTCCCAGATTCGCCCGGTCATTCGCCGGGCGAATTTGCATGGAGCGCCGTTTTTTATAAAACACGATAGCGGCAACTCACACCGCATTTACGATACGTAGAGGAACACCATGAACCAGCCGATCAACGACGACTCGCATCTGTGGGTATCCTGGGATGACTATCATGGCCTGATCGAGCGCCTGGCGCTCGTTGTGCATGAGTCGGGCTGGAAGTTCGACAAAATTCTGTGCCTGGCGCGCGGCGGCTTGCGTGTAGGCGATCAGCTCTCGCGCATCTACGACTTGCCGCTGGCTATTCTCGCAACCAGCAGTTATCGCGAGGCGGCTGGCACGCAGCAGGGCGATCTCGACATCGCGCAGTACATCACGATGACGCGTGGTGAGTTGTCGGGTCGAGTGCTGCTTGTGGATGATCTGGTGGATTCGGGCATCACGCTGGAGCGTGTGGGGCGTCACCTGAAGGAGCGCTATCCGGCCGTGACGGACGTGCGTACCGCCGTGCTGTGGCACAAAGGGTGCTCGAAGATCAAGCCGGACTATGCTGTGCAGTTCTTGCCGACCAACCCGTGGATCCATCAACCGTTTGAGGAATACGATACGCTGCGGCCACATAACCTGGCGGCGTGGATCAAGCGTGGCAAGGCGCGCGCGAACGGTAGCGGTGAGGCGCCGGGCGTCTAAGCCGGTGGTCGACTGCGTTGAGGCGTGAATGGAGTGGCGTGTGCGGCTTGCGCGGGGCCTGCCACTTCGGTAACCTGACGTCACGGGCTGCAACGTTGGCCCGAAACCCGCGTACGGATTGGCTTTGTAGAACATGCCCAATACGAGCTGCGCGGTTGATCGAAGTGTGGTGCGTCTTTGTGGATGCGCTGCGCTTCGAGCCCACCCTGCGTTTGGGGCAGGTGAGGCCAGTGATCCTGGCTTGGCCCTGGCGCGATAGCCAAGACACAATGCACGTTGCCCTTCGCGGAATGTCGCGTCAGCTAGTGAACAACAACAATCCGGCGACGGAAAAGAAAAACGGCGCAACTTGCGTTGCGCCGTTCCTAAACTCTGGTGCCCAGGAGAGGACTCGAACCTCCACGGAGTTACCCGCTAGTACCTGAAACTAGTGCGTCTACCAATTCCGCCACCTGGGCAGGTGTGCGTGTACCGAAGCTGTAATTATTACGGGATCCTGCGATCCTGTCAACACTCTAGAAGAAAAAATTGAATCAACCGACTTATCCGATCCCGAGCCGGGAGGAAATCCTCGGTGTGCTGCGCACGTCGGGGTCTCCGCTGTCAGCCACCGATATTGCCAAGACCCTGTCGGTCACGCGCAAAGAGCACGACGGCTTTATCAAGCGTCTGACCGCCATGGAGCGGGATGGTCAGATCGAACTCAACCGCAAGGGGCGCTATGAGCTGGCGCACCAGCCCAATTTCATCGAAGGCCGGGTGATCGGCCATCGCGATGGTTTCGGCTTCTTCGTGCGCGATGACGGCGAGCCCGATATTTTCCTGCCCGAGCGCGAGATGCAGAAGGCCATGCACGGCGACCGCGCCTTGGTGCGCGCCGTCGGCTACGACCGCCGTGGGCGCTCGGAAGGCCAGATCGTCGAGATTCTGCAGCGTGCCAACAAGCGCGTTATCGGCCGGCTGCTCTCAGAGGGCGGCACCTTGGTGGTGGCGCCCGAAGACAAGCGCCTCGGCCGCGACATCCTGATCGCGCCCAAGGGGCAAGGCAAGGCCAAGGTCGGCCAGGTGGTGAGCGTAGAGATCCTGGAATATCCAGACCGCTACGTGCAGCCGATTGGCCGCGTGATCGAAGTGCTGGGTGAAATTGACGATCCCGGCATGGAAATCGAAATCGCGGTGCGCAAGTACGGCGTGCCGCATGAGTTTTCCGAGCCGACGCAACGCGAGGCAGAAGCGTTGCCAGACGTGGTGCGCGATGCCGACTTGGCGGGCCGGATCGACTTGCGCGATGTGTCGCTCGTCACCATCGATGGTGAGGATGCGCGCGACTTCGATGACGCGGTCTACGCAGAGCCGATCAAGATCGGCCGCAGTAAGGGTTGGCGTTTGATTGTGGCGATTGCCGACGTGTCGCATTACGTGCGTCCAGGGCTCCCCCTCGATGCCGACGCTATTGATCGCGCGACTTCGGTTTATTTCCCGCGCCGTGTGATCCCGATGTTGCCGGAGAAGCTCTCCAACGGACTGTGCTCACTGAACCCGGAAGTGGACCGTCTGTGCATGGTCTGCGACGCCGTCATCAGCGCCAAGGGCGAGATCAAGGCTTATCAGTTCTATCCGGCGGTGATGCATTCAAAGGCACGTCTGACCTACAACGAGGTCTGGGCGATCCTGTCGAACGTAAAGGGTCCGGAGGCGGCCAAGCGCGCATCACTGGTGCCGCATCTGCAAGACCTGTATGAGCTGTATCAGACGTTGCTCAAGGCGCGCCGCGAGCGCGGTGCGATCGACTTTGATACCACTGAGACGTACATCGTCTGCAATGCGCAGGGCAAGATCGAGCAGATCCTGCCGCGCACCCGCAACGATGCGCACCGGCTGATCGAAGAATGCATGTTGACGGCCAACGTCTGCGCGGCCGAGATGCTGGAGAAGTACAAACACCCGGCGCTGTATCGCGTGCACGCCGGCCCGACCGAAGAAAAGCTGCAGGCCCTGCGCGCTTTCCTTAAAACCAGCGGATTGACGCTGGGTGGCAGCGACAAGCCGCAGGCGGCCGATTACGCCGAGCTGATGGAGAAGATTGCCGCGCGTCCTGACGCGCCGATGCTGCAGACCATGCTGCTGCGCTCGATGCAGCAGGCGGTCTACAGCCCGGACAACATCGGTCACTTTGGTCTGGCGTATCCGGCGTATGCACATTTCACCAGTCCGATCCGCCGTTATCCGGACTTGCTGGTGCATCGCTCCATCAAGGCGATCCTGCATCGCACGCGCTATGTGCCGTCACTGGCACCGGGCGTGCAACTCAATAGTGCGCTGTCGCCCAAGGCGCGTCGTCTGCAGACCGAGGCTGAGAAGGGCGTGCCCGCGGCCGTCGTCAACAAGGCCAAGGCCGAGGCAATCTGGCATGAGTTGGGCGTGCATTGTTCGGCCAATGAGCGCCGTGCCGATGAGGCTTCGCGAGACGTTGAGGCCTGGCTCAAGTGCTACTTCATGCGCGACAAGCTCGGCAACGAGTTCTCTGGCACCGTCAGCGCGGTCACTTCGTTCGGCATCTTTGTGCAGCTCGATGAGTTGTACGTGGAAGGTCTGGTGCACGTGACCGAACTGGGGAGCGATTACTTCCAGTACGACGAAGCCCGAAACGAGTTGCGCGGCGAACGCACGGGCATCCGCTACCGCCTCACCGACCGCGTGCGCGTGCAGCTCCTGCGTGTGGACCTGGATGCACGGAAGATGGATTTCCGTCTGATCCAGGAACCTTCGACCAAGGCCCTGCGCCCCGCCAAGGTGACCGGCGCACCAGAAGCCACGGCGACGCGTCAGCCAGCGGTTGCTACGCCGGCGCCGTCGGTCGGCCGTAAGAAACCGCGCCAGTTGGCGGCGCTGCTGGGCGGTACGGCCAAGCCGGAAGAATCGTTCGACGAAACGCTTGATCGCGTCATTGAAGAGCAGCCCGTCTTTGAGCCAGGTGGCCGCGCACAGCCCCCAGGCCATGCGCATGCCAAGCCGGCGCGCAAGAAGCAGGCGGCGCGTGTGATCAAGCCCAAGAGCGGTGCCAAGACTGCCGCGCCGCGCAAGGCGGCAGGCAAGGCCCCGCGCAAGCCGAAGGGGCGTTAAAACGGCCGAGGGGTGAGGGCAGACGGGTACAATCGCGCCATGTCTAAATCCAAGCTCCTCATCGGCTTTCATGCCGTAACCGCCCGACTGCGCCACGGCGCGAAGTCGATCGACGAAATCTATTTCGAGGCCAACCGCCGCGACCGCCGCATGCAGGATTTCCTGAAGGCGGCGGAAGCAGCCGGCGTGCGCCTGATTCCTGCCGACACCGACCGCCTGCGTGGCATTGCGGGCACCGACCGCCATCAGGGCGTGGTTGCCAAGGCGGAATCGCTGTCGCTGGCGCTGAATCTCGACGAATTGCTCGACGGTATCGAAGGCACGCCGTTGCTGCTGGTGCTCGACGGTGTGACCGATCCGCACAATCTTGGCGCTTGCCTGCGTGTGGCCGATGCAGCAGGCGCGCACGCAGTGATTGCGCCGAAGGACCGCAGCGTCGGGATTAACACGACGGTTGCCAAAGTGGCCAGCGGTGCCGCTGAGACCGTCCCGTACATCACCGTAACGAACCTGGCACGCACGCTGCGCGAGCTGCAGGAGCGTGGCGTGTGGGTAATCGGTACCGCCGATGAAGCCGAACAGGATCTCTACCAAGCGGATTTCAAGGGCCCCATCGCCATTGTGATGGGCGCCGAAGGTGAGGGCATGCGGCGCCTCACGCGCGAAACCTGCGACGCGCTGGTCAGCATTCCGATGGCGGGCAGCGTGGAAAGCCTGAACGTGTCGGTGGCCAGTGGCGTGTGCCTGTTTGAAGCAGTGCGCCAGCGCACAGCGGCACCTGCCAAGAAGGGATGAGCACAGAACCGACGGCCGCATTGGATGCGGCTGCATTGGCCCAGGCTCACGCCTGGGTTGAGGCCGCGCAGCACGTCATGGTGTTGACCGGCGCGGGCGTCTCAGCCGAATCCGGTGTGCCCACATTTCGTGATGCACTGACCGGCTTGTGGTCGCGCTTCAACCCCGAAGACATGGCCACCGAGGCTGCGTACCGAAAGCACCCGCGCATGGTGTGGGATTGGTACCAGGAACGGCGTGAGCGCGTGCTTCAGGCACAGCCGAATCCTGCGCATCTGGCCATTGCCGCGCTTGCCAGGCGCAAGACAGTGACGCTCGTCACGCAAAACGTCGACGGCTTGCATCAGCGCGCCGGCAGTGATGGCGTGATCGAGTTGCACGGCAATCTTTTCGCCAACAAATGGCTGGGCGGATGCGGTAAATGCGATATCGCCACAGCCGAGCCGGGCAGACCGCCGCGTTGCGCGATGTGCGGTGCGATGCTGCGTCCGGGTGTGGTGTGGTTTGGCGAGCAGCTTCCGCTGGTGGCGAACTACCGCGCCGAAGAGGCGGCCAACGCGTGCGACGTGTGCCTGGTGGTGGGCACGTCCGGCATGGTGTATCCGGCAGCCGGGCTACCGGGCTTGGCCAAGGACCACGGCGCAAAGGTGATCGTCGTGAATCCGGAGCCGAGCGCACTGGATGCAACGGCTGACCTCGTGATCCATCAGCCGGCGGGCGTGTGTTTGCCCGCCATGCTGGGATAACCCCCTGCTGTCCCTTAAGCCGCCACGCGCAGCGGCTCAATCAACGCTTCGAGCTTGATCGCATCCGCTGCAAACAGGCGGATGCCCTCGGCCAGCTTTTCTGTCGCCATCGCGTCGGCGTTCATGTGCCAGCGGAACGATTTCTCGTCGGCGGGCAGGCGCACGATGTTGGCGGCGTTTGCGTTGTCCGTGGACAGCTTGCGTTCGACCGGCGCGTCGGATTGCTGCAGTTGGGCGAGCAGATCGGGGCTGATTGTCAGCAGGTCACAGCCGGCCAGTTCGACAATCTGCGAGATGTTGCGGAAGCTCGCGCCCATCACTTCGGTCGGATAGTCGAACTTTTTGTAGTAGTTGTAGATGCGCAGGACGGACTGCACGCCTGGGTCATTTGCGCCGCCTTGGGCGATTGGGTCCCAGTTGGCACCGGCGTCTTTCTTGTACCAGTCGTAGATGCGACCGACAAAGGGTGAGATGAGCTGCACGCCCGCTTCCGCGCACGCTACGGCCTGCGCCAGCGAGAACAGCAGCGTCATGTTGCAGCGGATGCCCTCGGCGCGGAGTTGGTCAGCCGCACGGATGCCTTCCCACGTCGACGCGATCTTGATCAGCACGCGCTCGCGTGCCACGCCGCGCGCTTCATACAGCGAAATCAGATGCTTGGCCTTGGCGACCGTCGCCTCCGTGTCGAACGACAGGCGCGCATCGACTTCAGTCGACACGCGGCCCGGAATGATCGACAGGATCTCGCAGCCGAACGCCACGAGCACCGCATCGATGATGTCTTCCACACTGTCGCTGCGCGCATCGCGCACGGCTTGTTCCAGCAGCGGGCGGTACTCGGCTTTCTGCACGGCCTTGAGGATCAGCGACGGATTGGTCGTTGCATCGTGCGGCGCATACGCGCGCATGGCCTGAAAATCGCCCGTATCGGCGACGACGGTGGTGAACTGCTTGAGTTGATCGAGCTGAGTCATGAAGCGAATCCGCAATAGGTTCAAGCGACGTTCCAGCGTTGTGCCGGAGGAGAGGAGATGAATCGATTGTACTCCGCACGTTTGGCTCCGCCAGCCGGCCGAGAGCCATCATATTGATCCGGTACACTACCGGGTTTTCCGATCCCGACCGAGTTTTTGCGATGACGCAGGATGAACTGAAGGCACTGGTGGCGCAGGCCGCCGCAGACTATGTATTGGCCAACACGCCCGAAGGTGCGGTACTGGGTGTCGGCACCGGCTCGACGGCCAACCTGTTCATCGACGCGATGGCGCCGCACAAGGCGCGCTTTGCCGGTGCGGTGTCCAGTTCCGAGGCTTCCACGCGCCGCCTGCAGGGCCACGGCTTCACGGTGCTGGATTTGAACGAAGTCGATGCCATTCCCGTGTACGTGGATGGCGCTGACGAAATCGACGCTTCGGGCGCGATGATCAAGGGCGGTGGCGGTGCGCTCACGCGCGAGAAGATCGTTGCCTCGGTCGCCAGCGTGTTCGTGTGCATTGCAGATAGCAGCAAGCTGGTCGAGACCATGGGCGCTTTCCCGTTGCCAGTGGAAGTGGTGCCGATGGCACGCGCCGCCGTAGCGCGCCAACTGGCAGCACTGGGCGGGCAGCCGCGCCTGCGCATGACAAAGGAAGGTCAGATCTACAAGACCGACAACGGCAATGTGATCATCGACGTGGCGGGCCTGCGCATTGCCGATCCGAAGGGCTTGGAATCGGTTGTCAACGATATTCCGGGCGTGGTGACGGTCGGATTGTTTGCCAAGCGTGGTGCCAATGTGCTGCTGCTGGGTACTCAGGCTGGAGTGCAACGCCGCGATTTCTGATGGCTGTCTGCACATTGTTGAAGAAGCTGCTCATGCAACGGGCAGCTTTTTTTGTGCCCATTGCTCCACTTCGCCGTACGCATTGTCAAATGTGATTTGTACGCTCACGTTTGAGGCAGGCCAGTGAATGAAAGCGAGCTTAAGTGAGACGTAAAGTGGCCGATAACACGGATACGCCGCAGCCCAACTGCCCATCCGAAGTCGTCTCACCTCTTCCTCTCATGAAACTCGCAATCAAACTTCCCCTGGCCTTTGCAGCGGCGCTGTTACTGATGTTTGCCGGGGCCATCTATGGCATTGCATCGCTCAGCCATTCCATCGTCGAATACAACACCACAGTGCAAGCGCGCGTGGCCGACGAACGGGCGGTGACGAAGATGCTCGTGACCTTCAAGACGCAGGTGCAGGAATGGAAGGACACGCTGCTGCGCGGAGAAGACCCCGTCAAGCTGGACAAATACTGGGGCGCTTTTGTCAAAGGCGAACAGGCGGTCACGGACCAAGCCAAGGCTCTGCAGATCTCTCTGCCGCCGGGCAAGAGTCGAGACCTGATCGCTCAGTTCGCCACCGCGCACGCGGCCATGGGCGTGGGCTATCGCAAGGGGCATGACATGTTCGTTGCTGCCTCGTTTGACCCAACAGTGGGCGACAAGGTGGTCGCGGGTGTGGACCGCGAACCGGCACGCTTGCTGGATGAGGCGGCGCAGGAGATCGCAAAGGAAAGCGCAGCCGTATCGGCCAAGACCGCGCAGACTGCGCATATCGCGCTGATGGTCAGTGTTGTGCTGATGCTTGCGGCGTTCGGACTGGGGCTGGCGGGCGCGTTCCTGTTCAGCCGCTCAATTACACGGCCGTTGTCGCGCGCCGTGGAAGTAGCCAGCGCCGTTTCGCACGGCGATCTGGCCAAACCGTTTGAAGTGCGCGGCACCGATGAGATTGGCCAGTTGCTCGTCGCGCTCAAGGAGATGCAGCGCAGCCTCGCCAGCGTGGTGAGCGAAGTGCGCCGCAATGCCGAGGGCGTAGCGGCTGCGAGTTCGCAGATCGCCTCGGGCAACCTGAACCTGTCGTCGCGCACAGAAGAGCAGGCGGCCTCGCTGCAGGAGACGGCTGCCAACATGGATCAAATCACCGCCACGGTTCGGCTCAATTCAGAGAACGCCGTGCAGGCTTCGTCGCTGGCGGGCCACGCGTCGGACACGGCCGCGCGCGGCGGCAAGGTGATGAGCGATGTGGTGCAGACAATGCAGGGCATCTCGGAGAGTTCCAGCCGGGTGGGCGAAATCATCGGCGTGATCGACAGCATTGCCTTCCAGACCAACATCCTGGCGCTCAACGCGGCGGTGGAAGCCGCCCGCGCTGGCGAGCAGGGCCGCGGCTTTGCTGTGGTAGCCGGTGAGGTGCGCACGCTCGCGCAGCGCAGCGCCACCGCGGCCAAGGAGATCAAAGGCCTGATTGGTCAATCGACTGAACGCGTGGAAGCCGGCGCGCGCCTCGTGCAGGATGCCGGCAGCATCATCGACGAGATCGTCGTTTCGGTGCAGCGCGTGACGCAGATCGTGACGGAAATCTCGTCCGCATCGGCCGAACAGAGTACCGGCATCGAACAGGTGAATATCGCGGTGGGCCAGATCGAAGAGGTGACGCAGCAGAACGCTGCGCTTGTGGAGGAGGCTTCTGCCGCAGCGCAGGCCATGGCGGATCAGGCCGATGCGCTGCGCCGTGCCGTGGCGATCTTCAAGGTCGATATGGACGGAGTGGTCGCGCCCGCATAGGCGTCGGACCCATTGCCGAACAAAAAAGCCGTTCAGCGCAACCTGAACGGCTTTTTTTGTTGGCGGCAGATCAGGCCGAGGGCGGCGGCACGTAGCCGGCGGCTTCGTCTGCGCCTTCGCCGAAGAAGTACTTCTCAGTCTGCTTGAGCAGGTACTGGCGTGCGCGCGAATCCGCCATGTTCAGGCGGTTTTCATTGATCAGCATGGTCTGGTGCTTGAGCCAGCCGGCCCACGCTTCTTTCGAGACGCTTTGCCAGAGTTTCTTGCCCAGTTCGCCGGGCAGGGGCGGAAAGTCGAGACCTTCGGCTTCCTTGTTGAGCTTGACGCAGTGGACCATGCGGGCCATGGGGGTTCCTCTTGTGTGGCGGGAGCGTCGCTCTTCTCTTTCGCGACGCAGGTGCCGCTATTGTAAAGGCCGCGCGCCGCCGGGCTCGGATTCCACGACGCGCGCCAAGGGTTTAGCGTTTAGAGCTTCTTCATCAGCACCATTGAACGCCGCTGCCAGTTGTAGAGCTTGCGGCGGTCTTCCGGCAGATCGTCCACGGTGGCACGCACGAAGCCGCGCTTGAGGAACCAGTGCTCGGTGCGTGTGGTGAGCACGAAAAGGTGCTTGAGGCCGATGGCGCGGGCGCGCGTTTCGATGTGCTTGAGCAGGCGTTCGCCGTCACCGGTGCCCTGGCTATCGGGTGAAACCGTCAGGCAGGCCATCTCGGCCACACCTTCCTTCGGGTACGGATACAACGCCGCACAACCGAAGATGATGCCGTCGTGCTCGATGACCGAGAAGTTGGTGATGTCGCGCTCGAGCAGCCGGCGTTCGCGCGGTACCAGCGTGCCGTCGGCTTCCAGCGGCTCGATCAATTGCACGATGCCGCCCACGTCGTCCAGCGTGGCTTCGCGCAGGTATTCCAGATCAGTGTGCGACACCATGCTGCCCACGCCATCGTGCAGGAACAGCTCCAGCAGGATGCTGCCGTCCAGCGCGAACGGAATCAGGTGGGCCCGGCGTACGCCGCCGCGCATGGCCTTGGTGATGTGCTGCAGGTAATAGGCCACGTCTGGTGTGAGGCTGCCGTCGCGCAGGCGCTCGATGGCCATTTCCATCGACAGGTCCTGCTGCAGCTTGCCCACACGGTCGACGAGCCCTTGCACCTCGGTGATGAAGATGAGCTTGTCGGCCTTCAGCGCCGTGGCTGTGTTGGCCGCCACGTCTTCCATCGACAGATTGAACGCCTGCCCCGTGGGCGAGAAGCCCAGCGGTGAGAGCAGCACGATCTTGCGGTTGGAGAGCGATTGCTGGATCGAATCGGCGTCGATCTTGCGTACCAGCCCCGTGTGCTGAAAATCCACGCCGCCCACGATGCCCACCGGCCGCGCCGTCACGAAATTGCCCGACACCACCGAGATGCGCGCACCGGCCATCGGCGTGTTCGGCAGCGCCTGGCTGAAGGTGGCTTCAATGTCGAGGCGCAATTCGCCAGAGGCTTCCTTGGCCGATTCCAGTGCGGCGTTGTCTGTCACGCGGATGCCATCGACAAACTGCGTTTGCACGTTGCGCAGCGCCAGTTGCTCTTCCACCTGCGGGCGCGAGCCGTGCACCAGCACGATGCGCATGCCCATGGCGTGCAGCAGGGCGATGTCGTTGACCAGCGAACCCAGCATGCCGGCCTTGACCAGCTCGCCGCCGAAACCGATCACGAAGGTCTTGTCGCGGAAGGCGTGGATGTACGGCGCCACCGCGCGCAGCCAGTCCACGAACTGCTGCTGTTCGGGCGTGGGCGGAATCGGGGCGATGTCAATGGGGGCGGGCGTGTGCGCCACCAGCGAAACGCCGGAGGCGGGGGCGGAGGAACGAGCGGTCACGGGCGGTGGATGAGTGGGGCGGGAGGCTGGGCCAACGATGGCGGCCAGTGCAGGCAAACATGCGCGGATTATAATCCCGCCCGATGTCAGATTCCCACGCCCAGCCGTCCCGGCCACGCCCGGCGGCTCCCTCCCCGAAATCGCCGAAAGACACGCCGCCGCCTGAGCGCAAGCCCGGCGGCAATGGCCGTCCGCAGCGTCGTCCGAAACCCACGCCGGAAGAATTGGCCGCCGCACTTGCGGCCCGCCGCGCACGCGCCAACCGCGTCCCGCCGATCACGTTTCCCGAAGCGCTGCCCGTGTCGGCCCGCCGCGAAGAGATCGCCGAGGCTATTGCCGCCAACCAGGTCGTGATCGTCTCGGGCGAGACCGGTTCGGGCAAGACCACGCAGTTGCCGAAGATCTGTCTGTCGATCGGGCGGGGCATTGGCGCGGGCGGCACCGGGCTGATTGGGCACACGCAGCCGAGGCGGATTGCCGCCACGTCTACGGCCAAGCGCATCGCCCAGGAAATCGGTACGCCAGTAGGCGAGCACGTCGGCTTCCAGGTGCGCTTTAACGACACGCTGTCGGCTGGCGCGTCGGTCAAGCTCATGACCGACGGCATCTTGCTGGCCGAAACGCAGAATGATCCGCTGCTGCGGGCCTACGACACGATCATCATCGACGAGGCACACGAGCGCAGCCTCAACATCGATTTCCTGATCGGTTATCTCAAGCAGCTCCTGCCGCGGCGGCCGGACATGAAGGTGATCATCACCTCGGCGACCATCGATGCGCAGCGCTTTGCCGAGCACTTTGCCGGGCTGAATGGGAAGAAGGGTCCGGCGCCCGTCATCGAAGTCAGCGGCCGGCTGTATCCGGTTGAAGTGCGCTATCGCCCCGTCCAGCGCGACGAGAAAGACAAGGAGCGCGACCTCTTTGAGGCGATCGTCGATGCCGTGGACGAACTCGCCCGCGAAGGCGCCGGCGACGTGCTGATCTTCCTGCCGGGCGAGCGCGAGATCCGGGAGGCGGCTGAGGCGCTGCGCAAGCACCATCCGGCGCATACCGAGATCCTGCCGCTGTTTGCGCGGTTGTCCGTACAAGAGCAGGAACGCGTATTCCGGCCGTCCAACGCACGGCGTATCGTGCTGGCGACCAATGTGGCCGAGACCTCGCTCACGGTGCCGGGCATCCGCTACGTGGTCGACACGGGGCTGGCGCGCGTCAAGCGCTATTCATATCGCAACAAGGTCGAGCAACTGCAGATCGAGCCGGTCTCGCAGGCTGCGGCCAACCAGCGCGCGGGCCGCTGCGGCCGGGTGGCCGATGGCGTGTGCATTCGCCTGTATGAAGAGGCGGATTTCATCGCGCGGCCGCGCTTTACTGATCCGGAAATCCTGCGTTCGTCGCTGGCGGCGGTGATTTTGCGCATGAAGGCGCTGCGGCTGACCGACGTCGAGCAGTTTCCCTTCATTGAGTCACCGCTGGGCCGCGCGATTGCCGATGGCTATCAACTCCTGCAGGAACTCGGTGCTGTCGACGACGAGAATGCGCTGACCCCACTGGGCAAACAGGTCGCGCACCTGCCGCTGGACCCGCGCGTGGCGCGGATGATCCTGGCGGGGCGAGACCATCAATGCCTGCGCGAGATGCTCATCATTGCGAGCGCCTTGTCGGTGCAGGACCCGCGCGAACGTCCGCAGGAGCTTCAGCAGCAGGCGGACCAGGCACACCGTCAGTTTGCCGACGAGAAATCCGAATTTCTCGGCTGGGTGAAGCTGTGGAAGTGGTTTGAAGAGGCCGTCGCGCACAAGAAGTCGAACAAGCAGTTGCAGGATCAGTGTCGGTCGCACTTTCTCTCGCACTTGCGGCTGCGCGAATGGCGCGATGTGCACTCGCAATTGCACACCACGGTGGCGGAGCAGGGCTGGAAACTCAATGCATCCGATCCGACATACGAACAGTTGCACCTGGCGCTGTTGACGGGCTTGCTCGGCAATATCGGCGTGCGCATTGAAGAGGCTGATGGCAAGGGGCGCGAATATCTCGGCGCACGCGGCATCAAGTTCTTCCTGTGGCCGGGCTCGGTCATCGCGCGCAAGGCCGGCAAGTGGGTCGTGGCGGGCGAGTTGGTCGAAACCAGCCGCCTGTTCGGGCGTACGCTCGCGCGCATCGAGCCGGAGTGGGTTGAGAAGGTTGGCGCACATCTGTTGAAGGCGTCGTGGAGCGATCCGCACTGGGAAAAGAAGGCCGGCCAGGTGATGGCCTTCGAGCGCGGCACGCTGTATGGCCTGCCGATCTACCAGCAGCGCCGCGTGCACTTCGGTCCAATGCAGCCAAAGGAAGCGCGCGAGATGTTCATCCGCCGTGCGCTGGTCGATGGCGAATTCGAAACGCGCCTGCCGTTCTTTACGCACAACCAGCGGCTGGTGCGCGAGATCGAGAACCTGGAGCACAAGTCCCGGCGGCAAGACGTGCTGGTGGACGATGAACTGATCTACGCGTTCTACAACAGCCAGATTCCGGCGGACATCCACAACGCTGTCGCTTTCGAGCGCTGGTATGCCGACGCCGCCAAGGGCGGCCAGAAGCTGCTGTATCTGAACCGCGACGACCTGATGCGGCATGAGGCGGCCGGCATCACCACCGATCTGTTCCCCAAGACGCTGCCGATTGCCGGCATCGACATGGGCCTGACGTACCATTTCGAGCCCGGCAGCCCGCGCGATGGCGTGACGCTCACGGTGCCGCTGTACGCGCTCAACCAGGTGCCCGCGCAGCGCGCCGAATGGCTGGTGCCGGGCATGCTCAAGGAGAAGGTGCACCTGCTCCTGAAGAGCCTGCCGCAGAAGCTGCGCCGCCACTGTGTGCCGCTGCCGGACTACGCCGCCGGTTTTGTTTCCCGCGTGAAGCTGGGCGATGGCGATCTGCTCGACCGCCTGATCGCCGATGTGCGCGAGCAGACTGGCATCGCGCTCAAGCGTGCCGACTTCAAGCTCGAAACGCTGCCCGCGCATCACTTCATGAACTTCAAAGTGATTGACGAGCACGGCCGCCAACTCGACATGGGCCGTAATCTGACCCAGTTGCGGGCGGAACTCGGCGGACGCGCGCAGCAGACCTTCCAGTCAATCGCCGCGCAGGATGCGGCCGCTGTTGGCGGCCAGAACGACGGTGCCAAGCCCGGCAAGGCTGGCAAGGCGGGCAAGTCCGATGCGCCGCCCAACGCCGCGCTGTACTCCGGCCTGACCACCTGGAACTTCGGCGAGCTGCCCGAGTTGCTGGAAGTCCGCAAGGGCAATCAGACGCTGTTCGGCTATCCGGCGCTCGTCGACGCGGGCGACCACTGCGATGTGGAAGTCTTTGACGACCCGGCGGAGGCTGCGCGCATCCATCGGCTGGGCTTGCGCCGGCTGTTTGCGATCCAATTGCGCGAGCCGCTGAAGTACCTGGAAAAGAACATCCCCGGCCTGTCGCAGATGGCGATCCAGTTCATAAACCTGGGCACGCAGGACGAACTGCGCGACCAGATTCTGGATGCCACGCTCGAGCGCGCCTGCCTGCAAGACCCGTTGCCTACCGACGACGCCAGCTTCGGTGCCCGCAAGGATGAAAGCCGCGCCCGCCTGACGCTGTTGGCGCAGGAGATCGCGCGGCTGGTCGGCGCCATCTTGGCTGAATACGCGCAATTGCCGCGCAAGCTGCAGATCGCCAAGCCGTTTGCCGCTGCCACAGCGGACATCGACGCGCAACTGAAAACGCTGATGCATAAGCGCTTTATTGAGGCGACGCCGTACGCGCAGTTGACGCATTTCCCGCGTTATCTGAAGGGCATCGCGTTGCGCGTCGACAAGCTCAAGGCTGACCCCACGCGCGATACGCAGCGCATGCAAGAGATGGCGCCGCTCATCCAGCAATATCAACGCGCGGAAAAGGCGCTGCGCGTGCAGGGGCAGGGCGGCAATGATCCGCGCATGGAGGAATTCCGCTGGATGCTGGAGGAGTTGCGCATCGCCCTGTTCGCACAGGAGTTGCGCACGCCGGTGCCCATGTCGGTCAAGCGGCTGCAGAAGGTGTGGGAATCCATGCAGCGATAGCTGCAATGCTTTGTTGAGAGCGGGGAAAGTTCCCGCTTTCTTTTTTTGATTTGTGTCAGCGATGGTGTAAGTGCGAGCGTTAAAATGGCGAGCTAAGTTGCTGAATCTCCTTGCTATGTCTGCCTCGCGCGCCTCGTTTGCTCCCCGTTGGTTTTCCACACTTGTCCTGTCGGCCGCTGCCCTGATGGCGGCGCATGCGGCGCGTGCTGAAGTCGTCACCGTGCTCAACTCGGGCGACGCAAGCATCTCTTTGATCGACAAAGACACCCGCAAGGTGCTAGAGACGTTCCCGATCGGCAAGGAGCCGCACCACCTGATCGCCACGCCGGACGACAAGTCACTGATCGTCGCCAACGCGGTCGGTAATGAGTTGGTGTTCCTCGACCCCGTGACCGGCAAGATCCAGCAGCGCGTGCCGCGCATCGACGATCCGTACCAAATCGGCTTCTCGCCTGACCAGAAATGGTTCCTGACCACCGGCAACCGCCTGGACCGTGTTGACATCTACCGCTGGGATGGTCACGCGCTGACCATCGCCAAGCAAATCCCGGCCGCCAAGACGCCGAGCCACATTGCTTTTACCGCCGACAGCAAGATCGCCTTCATCACCCTCCAGGATTCCAACGAGGTGATGGCCATCGATCTGCCCACGCAGACCGTGATGTGGCGCATGACCATTGGCTCCGCGCCGGCCGGTGTGTGGGTCACGAATGATCAGAAATATCTGCTGGTTGGCATGACCGGTGCGGATTACGTTGAGGTAATCGACTGGCGCAACCACACCAGCGTTAAGCGCATCCAAACCGGCAAGGGCGCGCACAACTTCCGCGCTTTGGGCGACAAGCGCCACCTGTTCCTCTCGAACCGCGTGTCGGGCACGATCAGCATCATCGATCAGCAAACGCTGACCAAGGTGGGTGAAATCACCGGCCTGCCGCCCGGCCCCGATGACATGGAGTTGACCGCTGACGGCAAGCAGCTATGGGTGACATGCCGTTGGGCCAAGCGCGTGGCGATCGTGGATGTGGCAAGCCGCAAGGTCGTGGAAGAGATCAAGGTCGGGCGCTCGCCGCACGGCATTTATTTCCGCACGCGCGCTCCGTTGATCTGAGTGTGACGAAGATGAAATCCGGCCTGTCGATGTTGCGCACGGCAACTGCTATGACGGCGCTGGGGCTGTGCACCTTGGCTGTGGCTGGCCCCGGCGGCGTGAACGCTGGTGCGTGCAAGGGCACGGTCTACCTCACGTTTGACACCGGCAGCATGAGCCAGGCGCAGTTGATTGCCGACACACTGCGTCGCCATCGTATTCAAGCCACGTTCTTCCTGGCCAACGAGAAGACCATCCACGGCGACAGCACGCTGGATGATGGCTGGGTGCCGTATTGGAAATCGCTCGCCGCCGATGGCCACGCATTCGGCACGCACACCTTCGATCACGTCTACTACAAGGGCGAGGCCGGAGCGGGCAAAGTCCGCTTCCGCCCGCAATTTGGCGAGCAGAGCGGTCGCAACGTCGTCTGGGGCGAGCCCGAGTTTTGCGCAGAACTCAAGCACAGCGCCGAGCGCTTCAAGACCATGACCGGCCAGGCGATGGACCCGCTGTGGCGCGCGCCGGGCGGCCACCTGTCAGCGACGACCGAAGCCTGGGCCAAGCAATGCGGGTTTGCCCACGTAGCTTGGGCGCCAGCCGGCTTCCTGGGCGATGAGCTCCCTTCCGAGCGCTATCCGAACGACGCGCTGCTGCAGAAGGCGCTCTCAACCCTGCGTGATGGCGACATCACCATGGCGCATCTGGGCATCTGGTCGCGCAAGGATCCGTGGGCGCCGGCCGATCTGGAACCGCTGATCGTCGGCTTGGAGCGCAAGGGTTTCTGTTTCGCCACGCTGCGCGATCATCCGCAGTACAAGGCCTGGTTTGCTGCCCGCCCGGCACACGCGGCGGCCCGCTGACATGTTCGACTGGATTGCCGACACCTTCACGCAGGCGCAGGACGTGCTGTTTCAGCACGTCGTGATGCCGATCACCTATGCCATCGGCCTGGGTGGCTACGTTGAGGATGCGTATCCCGGCACCGAATGGCTGCTGATGGGGCTGGTGCAGATCGCGGTGCTGCTGCTGATCTTCCGCCCGCTCGAGCGCTGGCGCCCGGTGGAGCCGATACAGGATCGCAAGGCCGTGCGCGCCGATATCATTTATACGTTGTTCCATCGCCTTGGCTTCTTCCCGTTGCTGCTGTTCTTCACCCTGCAGCCGCTGATCGACAGTCTGGACGGCAAGCTGCGTTTCTGGGGGTGGGCGCACCTGAACGTGGAAGACTGGTGGCCGGGCGTCACGTCGGTTGCCGTTGTCAGTTTCCTCATCTATCTGGTGCTGTTCGACCTGCTCGACTACTGGTACCACCGCCTGTCGCACAAATTCCACTGGTGGTGGAACCTGCATTCGCTGCACCACAGCCAGCAGCAGATGACGTTGTGGTCGGACGATCGCAACCACATCCTTGATGATGTACTGCGGGGCGCAGTGTTTGCCATCGCGGCGCTCGTTATTGGGGTGGAGCCCTCGCAGTACGTGCTGCTGGTCGCCATTTCGCAGTTGCTGCAGAGCTTGCAACACGCCAATGTGCGACTGCATTTCGGCTGGCTGGGCGAGCGGCTGCTGATCTCGCCGCGCTTTCATCGTCTGCACCACGCCATTGGCCTGGGGCATGAAGTGCCGGGCAGGCCGGGAGTGCTGGGCGGTTGCAATTTCGGCGTGCTTTTCCCGTGGTGGGACATGCTGTTCGGCACCGCCATCTTTTCGCCGGATTACCACGCCACCGGCATCCGCGATCAACTGCCCGCGCCGCAGGGCAGTTCGCGCGACTACGGGCGCGGCGTGCTGCGACAGCAGTGGCTCGGCCTCAAACGCCTGTTTGGCCGCGCGTAACGTAAAGGGCAGATGGGGCGGCGCCCGCGTCATGTCCGCATGCTGTGCTAGGCTGTCCGCTCCCTGATTTCCCGATTTCTGCATGAACGACCTGATTCGCTCATTTGGCCGCGCGCTGCTTTCGCAGTTGCATCCGCGCATGCTGTTCTTGACGGTGCTGCCTTTCGTTGTGGCCGTGGTGGTCTGGGGCGGGGTGCTGTATTTCGGCTGGGATGCCATGAACGGCATGGCTCGCAACGCCGTGGAAGGCTGGGCTTTCATGGGTTGGATCAAGAGCGGCCTCAACGCCATCGGCATGACAGGGCTGTGGTCGGCCATTGCGCCGCTGCTGGTCATCACCTTGCTGGTGCCGGTGATTGTCGTATCGATTCTCGTACTGGTGAGCGTGGCGTCGGTGCCGGTGGTCATGCGTTTTCTTGACCGCAGCTATCCGCAGCTTGAGCGCCGCAAAGGGGGCTCGGTGGTGGGCAGCCTGACGCATGCGCTGCTGTGCACGCTCGTGTTCATCCTGGTGGCGATCGTCACGCTGCCCTTGTGGCTCATCCCACCATTCTTTGCGCTGATCCCGCCGCTGCTCTGGGGTTGGCTCACGTACCGCCTGATGACATACGACGCACTGGCTGACCACGCTACAGCCGATGAGCGACGCGCAATCATGCAGCGCTACCGGTTGCCGTTGCTGGGTATCGGTGTGGCGGTCGGCATGCTGGGCTCGGCGCCGACGCTGCTGTGGGTGTCGTCGGTGGTGACCATTGTGCTGTTCCCGATCATCGCCATCGCCGTCATCTGGCTGTATGTGTTGATCTTCATTTTCTCAGCGCTGTGGTTTGGCCATTTCTGCCTGCGCGCGCTTGCGCGTCTGCGCGCCGAGGCGCCGCCGGCACGTATGGTCGAAGTCAGCGTCATCGACGTTACGTCCATCGAACTGCCTCGCGAGTAAGTAACAAGGACTGACATGGCTTTCGGCATGATTATCATCGGCGACGAAATCCTTTCCGGCCGCCGCGAAGACAAACACCTGCGCAAGCTGATCGAAGTGCTGGGCGAGCGCGGCCTGGCATTGGAATGGGCCGAGTATGTCGGCGACCAGCCCGCGCGTATCACCAGCGTGCTCAAGCGTACGTTTGCCAGCGACGACGTGGTGTTCTGCACCGGTGGCATCGGCGCTACGCCCGATGACCACACGCGCCAGTGCGCTGCTGCCGCGCTGGGCGTACCGCTGGCGCTGCATCCGGATGCGCGCGAGCAGATCACCCTGCGCATTGCCGAAGCGGCCAACGGCGATCCGGTCAAGGCCGATGTCTCCACGCCCGAGAACCAGCACCGCTTCAAGATGGGCGAGTTTCCGCAGGGCGCGCGCATCATCCCGAACAGCTACAACCGCATTCCCGGATTCTCGGTGGCGCATCACCATTTCATGCCGGGCTTTCCGGTGATGGCGTGGCCGATGATGGAGTGGGTGCTCGACACCTACTACGCCGATCAATTCCACCGCGCGCCGCGCGAGGAGCGCTCGTTCCTGGTGTTTGGCTTGCCGGAGTCTCGGCTCACGCCGCTGATGGAGCGCATCGAAGCCGAGTTCGATGGCGTGAAGGTGTTCAGCCTCCCCAGCGTGGGCGATGCGGCGCGCGGCGAGCGCTATGCCCGCTCGCACATCGATCTGGGGGTGAAAGGGTTGCCCGAAGCCGTGGCGCGCGCCTATGTGATGCTGCGCGAAGGCGCGCTGGCGCTGGGCGGCGAGATTTTCGAGGCGGACACCACGGCGGCACCCTGACGCTCAGCCGCGGTCCTTATGCGCCGTGCCAGGGCAAACCACGGAAGCACCAGCCTTCTACGGTCTTGCGATGGCCATCGGTGTCTTTGGCGCCTTCAAAACCTTCCAGCACATCCATGGCTGCCGCATAGCCCGCTTGCGCGGCCGCCGCAGCAGCATGCTTGGAGCGCGCGGCGCTGCGGCATAGAAACAGCACTGGCGCATCCTTCGGTACGGCAGCTTCCAGCGCGCTCAGGAAATTGGCATTGCGCACGCCGCCCGGATACTGATTCCACTCCACATGCACGAACTGCTTGGGCGAAATGTCTGGCGTGCCGACCCAGTCGAGTTCGGCGCGCGTGCGGACGTCTACCAGGCGCGCATGTGGGTCTGCGGCCAACAGGGCGGCGGCCTCCTGCGGTGACAGCGCGCCGAAGTACGGCAACTGGTCAGCCTCGCGGCGGGCGGCAGCGGCTTCCAGCAGGGACTCGCGGGTGAGCGTGGTGGCAGTCATGGCGATCAGGGTGAGCGTAAGGGGAGGCGTTCATTCTAGCGCCGCCGTCACATGGTGCGAGCGAAAATCCCCATGGTGGTGCGTGCGCGGTCTGATTGCACGAAAACAGTGCATTACTGGTTCTTATGCACTCTTAGTGTGCGCTGACTATGCTGCTTGCACAGCCTTGACCCTTCTCGCGGGCGGCCCGGTGCGGCGAGGGGCGATCAGTCTGCGCGGCCTGCGCACCGTGTCAGGCATGGGCTGGCAAGACGCTGCACTGTTTGCGGGAACGCTTGCCTATTGTCAGGCGGTAATTGGCATAGTTTCTGCTAAGATTCTCGCGGTCTTTTTCGGGGGCGTCCGTTCGTGTCGGACGGCCTTGCTGGAAAGAAGATGTTTCGGAGTGAGGGCGAGTTGCAGCCGATTGAGCGGCGATCCGTCACACTACCGGCTCACAATACTTTGCGTTATTGCGCTACCAGGAGAATGGCATGTCCCAAAGCATTGCAGACGTGATGAAGCTCGTGAAGGAAAACGACGTCAAGTTCGTCGATTTCCGCTTCACCGATACCAAGGGTAAGGAGCAGCACGTCTCGGTCCCCGTTTCGCACTTCGACGAAGACAAGTTCGAAAGCGGCCACGCATTCGACGGCTCGTCGATCGCCGGCTGGAAAGGCATCGAAGCGTCGGACATGCTGCTGGTGCCGGATGCAAACACCGCGCACGTCGACCCGTTCTACGAAGAGCCGACTCTGGTGCTGACCTGCGACGTGGTCGAGCCGTCGGACGGCAAGGGCTACGACCGCGACCCGCGCTCGATCGCCAAGCGCGCTGAAGCCTATCTGAAGAGCACTGGCCTGGGCGACACCGCCTACTTTGGTCCGGAACCCGAATTCTTCATCTTTGACGGCGTGACCTGGAACATTGACATGCAGGGTTGCTTCGTGAAGATTCATTCCGAAGAAGCCCCGTGGTCGTCGGGCAAGGAATTCGAACACGGCAACTCGGGCCACCGCCCGGGCAAGAAGGGCGGCTACTTCCCGGTCGCCCCGATCGACACGTTCCAAGACATGCGCTCGGAAATGTGCCTGATTCTCGAATCGCTGGGCATTCCGGTTGAAGTGCACCACCACGAAGTGGCTGGCCAGGGCCAGAATGAAATCGGCACGCGCTTCAGCACGCTGGTGCAACGCGCCGACTGGACGCAACTGCAAAAGTACGTGATCCAGAACGTCGCGCACACCTACGGCAAGACCGCCACGTTCATGCCGAAGCCGGTCGTGGGCGACAACGGTTCGGGCATGCACGTTCACCAATCGATCTGGAAGGACGGCCAGAACCTGTTCGCAGGCAACGGCTACGCCGGTCTGTCGGAATTCGCGCTGTACTACATCGGCGGCATCATCAAGCACGCTCGCGCGCTGAACGCCATCACCAACCCGGGTACGAACTCGTACAAGCGTCTGGTGCCGGGCTTCGAGGCTCCGGTCAAGCTGGCTTACTCGGCACGTAACCGTTCGGCTTCGATCCGTATTCCGTACGTTGCCAACCCGAAGGGCCGCCGTATCGAAACGCGCTTCCCGGATCCGCTGATGAACCCGTACCTGGGCTTCTCGGCACTGATGATGGCTGGTCTGGATGGCGTGCAGAACAAGATCCACCCGGGCGAAGCTGCCGACAAGAACCTGTACGACCTGCCGCCGGAAGAGGATGCAAAGATCCCGACCGTGTGCGACAGCCTGGATCAGGCTCTCGGCTACCTCGACAAGGACCGCGAGTTCCTGACCCGTGGCGGCGTGTTCTCCAACGCGATGATCGATGCCTACATCGAGCTGAAGATGGAGGAAGTGACGCGCTTCCGCATGACGACGCACCCGCTCGAGTTCGAGATGTACTACTCGCTGTAATCTGCGAGCGCCCCGGGTGATGTGTCGGGGCGAAGAGACGGTTGTGAGAGGAGGGGCGGCGCAGGTCGCCCTTCCTTTTTATGAAGTGGGATTTTCTGGCTAGAATGATCGTCCGCCGGACTCCGGCGCCCGATTGACGTATCCGCCAGGTTCCATCTCATGTTCCGTCCTTCCCCGCGCTTCGCAACCGGACTGCTTGCCGCTCTGTCGGCGCTTGGGCTTCTGGCCGTGCAGGCGCCCGCGTACGCCGATGATGTTTATCTGTGCACCGGCCCCAACGGCGTGCCGGAGTACCGCAACAGCGGCAACGTGAAAGGCTGCAAGAAGCTGACGTTGCCCGATGTGGTGACCGTGCCGGGCACGCGCAGCCCGCGTAGTGCGGGGGCTGCGACCGCACCGGCGCAGAACAATGCGGGCGGCGGTTTCCCGCGCGTGGACAACGCCACGCAGAAGGCACGTGACGGCGAACGCCGCCAGGTGCTGGAAGCCGAGTTGGCAGACGAGGAGCGCAAGCTCCAGGCGTTGAAGACCGAATACAACAACGGTCAGCCCGAGCGCCAGGGCAATGAGCGTAACTATCAGAAGTATCTGGACCGCACCGCGCAGTTGAAGGGCGACATCGAGCGCAGCCAGGCCAATGTCGATTCGATCCGCCGGGAGCTGGGCAATCTCAAGGAGTAGGTGAACGATGCGTCGACTGATCCGCAAAGCGGCACGCCGCGATGAACAGGAACAGCCGACGCCATCTGCGGCGTCAGCCGCCGCCGGGCTGGGGGTGTCCGCAGGCGAGCCCGTCGACGGGCCGCCGCCAATTCCGTTCTCACATGGCGCACCGCCGTCGTTCCCCGGGCTCGACGCAGTGCCCAATCCCATCCTCTTCGTCCGCCATCCGGCGCTGACGATCTTCTACGCCAACCCCGCCGCTGAAGCGGCCTTGGCGGTCTCCCGCCGCCAGTTGGTGGAGATGTCGCTGCACGAACTGTTTGCCGATCCGAGCGGGCTTGCCGAGATGATCGCCACGGTTGCCGGCCGCCAGTTCGACGCCAAGCGGCGCGACGTGTCGCTCGATCGACCTGGCCACGAGCCGCTGCACGCGCATGCCGTGGTTGGGGCAATCGACTTTGCGCCGGGCGCCGTGCTGCTGGAGCTGCTGCCCAACGAGCAGAAGATCCGCAGCGAGCGCGAAGAGCGTCTGCTCGATCTGACTTCTGCCAACAAGGAACTGATCCGCAACCTCGCGCACGAGATCAAGAACCCGCTGGGCGGCATTCGCGGCGCAGCGCAGTTGCTGGAATTCGAGTTGCCCGAGCGCTCTTTGCGCGAGTACACGCAGGTCATCATCAAGGAATCTGACCGGCTGCAGACACTGGTCGACCGCTTGCTGGAGCCGCACCGGCATCCGCACATTGTTGGCGACGTGAACATCCACGAGGTGCTGGAGCGTGTGCGCTCGGTAGTGCTGGCGGAGTTTCCGCAAGGCCTGCGCATCGTGCGCGACTACGACGCAAGCCTGCCGGAGTTTCGCGGCGACAAGGAGCAACTCATCCAGGCGGTGCTCAACATCGTTCATAACGCAGCGCATGCGCTTGGCCCTCGCATTGCGCGGGGCGACGGTGAAATCATTCTGCGAACACGCGTCGCGCGCAAAGTCACGATTGCAAAACGCCTTTACAAGCTGGCATTGGACTTGCATGTGGTGGACAACGGTCCTGGTATTCCGGACGACATCCGCGAACGAATCTTCTTTCCGCTGGTGTCCGGGCGGGAGGGGGGAAGTGGGCTGGGCCTGACACTCGCGCAGACGTTCGTGCAGCAGCACGATGGCCTGATCGAATGCGAGAGCAGGCCAGGTCAGACGGATTTCCGCATTCTCGTGCCACTGCACTGACGGCAGCGCACAAGGACCAGGCCGCAGTGTCGAGATATGAAGTCAAGCAGACGAACCAACACATGAAGCCAATCTGGATAGTCGACGACGATCAATCCATCCGCTGGGTCCTTGAGAAAGCGCTGGCGCGGGAGAGCTTGCTGTCGCGCAGCTTCACCAATGCGCGCGATGCGCTCAATGCGCTGGATGACGAGACGCCGCAAGTGCTGATCTCCGACGTGCGCATGCCGGGCGGCTCGGGGCTGGATCTGCTGCAGGCCATCAAGGCCAAGCACCCGGGGCTGCCAGTCATCATCATGACCGCGTATTCCGACCTGGACAGCGCCGTGGCCGCGTTCCAGGGCGGGGCCTTCGAATACCTCGCCAAGCCGTTCGACGTGGATCGCGCGGTCGAGTTGATTCGCCGCGCGCTGGAAGAAAGCCTGCGCGAAGAGGAGATCGAAGACCGCTTGGGCGACGCGCCCGAGATCCTCGGCCAGGCGCCGGCCATGCAGGACGTGTTCCGCGCGATTGGCCGGCTGTCGCAGTCGAACGTGACGGTGCTGATCACCGGGGAATCCGGTACGGGCAAGGAGCTGGTGGCGCGCGCGCTGCACAAACACAGCCCGCGCGCGAGCGGCCCGTTCATTGCGCTGAACACGGCGGCGATCCCGAAAGACCTGCTGGAATCCGAACTGTTCGGCCACGAGCGCGGCGCCTTCACTGGCGCGCAGACCATGCGCCGCGGCCGCTTCGAGCAGGCCGAGGGCGGCACGCTGTTCCTTGATGAAATCGGCGACATGCCGTTCGACTTGCAGACGCGTTTGTTGCGCGTGCTGTCAGACGGGCACTTCTATCGCGTGGGTGGGCACAACCCGCTCAAGGCCAACGTGCGCGTCATTGCGGCCACGCACCAGAATCTTGAAACCCGCGTTAAGGACGGCCTGTTCCGCGAGGATTTGTTCCACCGCCTGAACGTGATCCGCCTGCGCCTGCCCGCGCTGCGAGAGCGCCCGGAAGACATCACGCTGCTGGCGCGCCATTTCCTGCAGAAAAGTGCCAAAGAACTGGGCGTGGAGCCCAAGCGCATGTCGGACGATGCACTGGCGCATGTCGCCACGCTGCCGTTCCCCGGTAACGTGCGGCAACTGGAAAATCTTTGCAATTGGCTCACCGTGATGGCGCCGGCGCAGACCATCGAAAGCAAGGATTTGCCCGCCGACCTCGTGCGCGGCAACGCGCAGATGTTGCCGGCCATGGGCGATGCCACCACACGGCCGGTCTTCATCGGTGAGCCTTCGCATGGTGGAGAGCCGTATGGCGTTGCGCCGTCGGTGGACACATTGCTTTCCAGCGCCTCCGTGGGCGCATCGATTGCCGCAGGTTGGGAGCGTGCGCTGGCGGGCGAGGCCAAGGCCATGCTCGAAGCGGGCCAGCCCGACGTGATGGACGCGCTGACGCGTCGCTTTGAGAAAGCGATTCTGGAGGCTGCGCTCGGGGTTACGCGCGGGCGTCGCGTTGAAGCGGCAACGCGTCTTGGCATCGGTCGCAACACCATCACGCGCAAATTGCAGGAGCTGGGCTTCGACTGACACGCCGTCAGCAAGACCAGTCCAACCGAATATCGTCGAGCTTGGCGATTGGGATTGGGCGGATTTCCGACTGCGGAATCCGCCCTTTTTTTTGCGCCGTGAATGCGCGGTGCGCTTAGTGCAGCTTGTGCTTCAGCTGCGACAGCTCTTCGTGGGCCCGCATGACGGCAGTTTCCACGGAGTGGTCTACCTTGCCGCTCGCGTTTTGGCACGCCATCTTTGCGCGGTCGGAGCACGCTTCGAGCTTGTCGATGGCTTCGACGAAGGTCTGCTGGTCGTCAGCGCCTTCCAGGCGCGAGTGACATTGGCGGGCTTGATCGTCCAGTTGCTGGATCGATTGCTTTAGTGAATCGGGCACGTCCTTGTGCGAGGCGCAGGTCCGGGCCAGTTCAGCGATGGTGCTTTCCGCATGTTCAAAACGCTGGCGCAGTTTCTCTGTTTGCATGGAGGGCTCCTGTCGGTTGCGAGAAAAGGGCGTTGGCGCCGCATGCACCGTTATGAGGCCGTCACATGATGCAAAGCGGTGCAACGCCCAACTTCGGCGCAAGCGTCGTGCCGTGTGCAGCAGGCGACGCCGGAACTCCAGCGCTTGTTGCGGTGCGAGAGGGGTGTCAGCCGCGTCAGTCGCGTCGGTGGCGTCGGTGGCGTCGGTGGCGTCAGTCGCGCGGGGCGGGCAGCGCGGGCGAGCGCGCACCGAGGATGCGCTCAGCCACTTCGGCAAAACCGCCACCGCCCTCAGCCTCGGTCAGATAAGCGGGCGGTACGGGCAGCGTGTCGATCACGTCCAACACATTGGCCACGCCTACCGAGAGTGGGAAGAACTCGAACATCGCCGCATCGTTGGCCGAATCGCCCACGAACACCCAGCGTTCGCGCTCGGCGTGCAAGTCGATGCCGAACGCGCGGCGGGCGAGGGATACGCTGGCGCTCAGTTTGTCGTGCTTGCCGAACCAGCCATTGACATGGATTGAGCTGACAGTGGCATGCATGCCATGCGTGCGCATGATGTCGACGATGTGCTGCACGGCGTGCTGCGGCAGCGGCGGGACTTGTTCGGCATGGTCGACTGCGAGGTCGGCTGCGTGCCAGGCTTGATCTGTTGCCAGCGCTGAACCCGGTACCGCGCGCCGGATCTCCGCACCCACTTCGCGGATGCGCTCCAGATTGCGTGCGCGTGTTTGTGCGTCGTCAACGAAATCGGTGGCCAGATGCCCACGCGAATCGACGCGCATGGCAAACGCGCCATTCTCGCCAATCACCGCGTCGACGGGCCACAACCGCGCGATGACTTCGCACCAGGCGATCGAGCGGCCGGTTACCGGCACGATCTTGATGCTGGCACGGTGCAGCCGCTCCAGCGCCGAGTACGTCTGCGCCGGCAGCTTGCCGCGCGTGGTGAGCGTGCCGTCCACGTCGGTGAAGACGCCGGTGATATTGCGCAGTGCATCATCCGAGAGCTGATGCAACGCCAATGGAGCGCGTTGCGCGGCAATGACGGGTGTGGTTTCAGGCGAGTCCGGAGCGGCAGGAGTAGCGGGCGGGGCGAGCATGCTGCGAGTGCAATAGAGGATGGCTTCAACCCATTCTAACGGCCGTTGCAAGCCAAACCTTGGAGGGATTTCCCGATTTCTTTGTGACAAAAAGACACGTAACATCCCGCTGTCATAAAACTGCCCGATCGTTGAACTAGAGTCGGCGCGCCGTGGTTGGAGCGAGGGAGCCCGCCGGGGTCGTAAAAACAGGAGAAATGATGTCGATCAAGAAGATTGCGGGGGCGGCGGCAGTGTTGGCCGCGTGTACGTTTGCGCAAAGCGCGTACGCAGTGACGGAAATCCAATGGTGGCATTCGATGGAAGGCGCCTTGAACGACAAGGTGAACGAGATCGCCACCAAGTTCAACGCCAGCCAGTCCGATTACAAGATCGTGCCGGTCTATAAGGGCCAGTACGATGAATCGCTGGCCGCAGGCATCGCAGCATTCCGCGCCGGCAACGCACCGGCCATCCTGCAGGTGTTCGAAGTGGGCACGGCAACGATGATGAACGCCAAGGGCGCCATCGTGCCGGTGGCCAAGATCATGAAAGACGCGGGTGAGAAGTTTGACCCGAAGGCCTACGTGCCGGCGGTGGCGGGTTACTACACGTCGAACAAGGGCGAGATGCTGTCGTTCCCGTTCAACAGCTCGACGACGATCATGTATTACAACAAGGACGCCTTCAAGAAGGCTGGCCTTGATCCGAACAAGCCGCCCGCAACGTGGCAGGAAGTGGCCGTCGACTCGGCCAAGCTGAAGGCGGCTGGCGTGCCGTGCGGCTACACGACCGATTGGCAGTCGTGGGTGCATCTGGAGAGCTTCTCGGCGTGGCACAACGTGTCGTTCGCCACCGAGAACAACGGCTTTGGTGGTGCAAAGGCTCGCCTGAACTTCAACGGTCCGGTGCAGATCAAGCACATCGAGAACCTGCTCGACATGGAGAAGAAGGGCTACTTCACCTACGCCGGCCGCAAGGATGAGCCGAAGGCGAAGTTCATCGCGGGTGAGTGCGCCATGCATACAGGTTCGTCGGCAGCCCTGGCGAACATCCGCAAGGGCGTTGGCACGAAGTTCGCCTTCAGCCCCGCACCGCTGCCGTACGAAGCCGGTGTGCCGGGTGCGCCGCAGAACACCATCATCGGCGGTGCTTCGCTGTGGGTGATGGGCGGCCACAAGGCTGAGGAGTACAAGGGGGTGGCGAAGTTCTTCACGTTCCTGTCGCGCCCGGATATCCAGTCCGATTGGCACCAGTCGACCGGCTACCTGCCTGTCACGATGGAAGCGTATGAGCTGACGAAGAAGTCGGGCTACTACGACAAGAACCCGGGCGCCGACGTGGCCGTCAAGCAGATGATCGTGAAGACGACCGACAAGTCGCGCGGGATCCGTCTGGGCAATTTCCCGCAGATCCGTCAGGTGATTGACGAAGAACTGGAAGCTGTCTGGGCCGGCAAAAAGACGCCGAAGGAAGCGCTGGACACGGCTGTGTCACGCGGCAACGAACTGCTCGTTCGCTTCGAGAAGACCGTTAAGGAATAAGCGCAACAACGCGCTTGTCGTCAACCGCCGGCCTCGTGCGCTTGCACCGGCCGGCGGTGCGTTTTTGGAATGTCGTATGGAAAAACGCGTCGTTTTCCGATCGCGCTGGCTGCCCTATGTGCTGGTCGCCCCGCAGATCGTCGTCACTCTGGTGTTCTTCTTCTGGCCCGCAGGACAGGCGCTGTATCAGTCGCTGCTGCGTCAGGATGCTTTTGGCATCAACCTCGAATTTGTGGGGCTGGAGAACTTTCGTGATCTCTTCAACGATCCGACCTACCTCGGGTCGTTCCAGACCACGGCCGTGTTCGCCATCGGCGTCGCGCTCGTCGGCTTGGGTTCTTCGTTGGCGCTGGCGTACTTTGCTGATCGCGCGTTGCGTGGCGCCACGTTCTACAAGACCCTGCTGATCTGGCCGTATGCCATTGCGCCGGCTGTGGCAGGCGTGCTGTGGAGCTTCCTGTTCAACCCGTCGCTGGGCATCGTGTCGTTCGTGATCCGCAAGATGGGCGTTGACTGGAACTTCGTACTCAATGGTGGGCAAGCGCTGACGCTGGTGGTCATCATCGCGGCGTGGAAGCAGATCAGCTACAACTTCCTGTTCTTCCTCGCGGGGCTGCAGAGCATTCCCAAATCGCTGATTGAAGCGGCGGCCATCGACGGTGCCGGGCCGTGGAAGCGTTTCTGGTCGATCGTGTTTCCGCTGCTCTCGCCCACCACGTTCTTCCTGATGGTAGTGAACGTTGTGTACGCGTTTTTTGACACCTTCGCCATTATCGATTCGGTCACGCAGGGCGGGCCGTTCAAGGCGACCGAGACGCTGGTGTTCAAGGTGTACCAGGACGGTGTGCGCGGGCTCGATATCGGCGGCTCCGCAGCGCAGTCGGTGATCCTCATGGGGCTGGTGATTGTGCTGACGATCGTGCAGTTCCGCTACGTTGAACGCAAAGTCCAATACTAAAAGGAGGGCACAAGAACCATGATTGAACGCCGTCCATTCCTGGACTTCCTCACCCACGTCGTGCTGATCCTCGGTGTGATCGTCGTGGCGTTTCCGGTGTATGTGGTTTTTGTCGCGTCGTCGCTGACGACCGAGCAGGTGCTGCAAGCTCCGATGACGCTGATCCCCGGCCCGCACCTGATCGAGAATTACCGCGAAGTGCTTACGCATGGCATGGGCAATTCGGCCACGCCGGTGGGCACCATGCTGATGAACAGCCTGATCATGGCGCTGGGCATCTCGCTCGGGAAGATCGCGATCTCCATCATCTCGGCGTTTGCGATCGTCTATTTCCGCTTTCCGCTGCGCAAGACGTTCTTCTGGCTGATCTTTGTCACCCTGATGCTGCCGGTGGAGGTGCGGATCCTGCCCACCTACAAGGTGGTGTCGGATCTAGGCATGCTGAACAGCTACTTCGGTCTGACGATCCCGATCATCGCGTCGGCCACCGCCACGTTCCTGTTCCGGCAGTTCTTCCTGACCATTCCCGATGAACTGGCAGAGGCCGCACGCATCGATGGCGCTGGCCCGCTCAAGTTCTTCTGGGACGTGGTGCTGCCGCTCTCGCGCACCAGCATCGCGGCGCTGTTCGTGATCCAGTTCATCTACGGCTGGAACCAGTACCTCTGGCCACTGCTGATCACCACCGAAAAGAACATGACCCCGATCGTGCTGGGCGTGACGCAAATGATCTCCCGCTCCGGCGATTCCGCCACCGACTGGAACCTGCTGATGGCCACTGTCATGCTGGCCATGCTGCCGCCCGCTGCGATCGTGATCGGCATGCAGCGGTGGTTCGTGAAGGGCCTGGTGGAAACCGAGAAATAAAAGAATCGAAGACTCAAGATGGCAAAACTGTCTCTACGCAACGTCCAAAAGCATTACGCCAACCTCCAGGTCGTGCATGGCATCGACATGGAAATTGGCGACGGGGAGTTCATCGTCATCGTCGGCCCGTCGGGCTGCGGCAAATCTACGCTGCTGCGCATGGTGGCGGGTCTGGAGCCCATCACTGGCGGTGAAGTGTGGATTGGCGATCGTGTTGTCAACGAACTGGAACCGGCCGAGCGCGATATTGCGATGGTGTTCCAGAACTACGCGCTGTATCCGCACATGAGCGTGTTCGACAACATGGCCTACGGTTTGAAGATTCGCGGCTTGCCCAAGAGCGATATTCAAGCGCGTGTGGAGCAGGCGGCGGGCATTCTGGAGCTCGGCAAACTGCTTGATCGCAAGCCCCGCCAGCTCTCGGGCGGTCAGCGCCAGCGTGTGGCCATGGGCCGTGCGATCGTGCGTGAGCCGGCCGTGTTCCTGTTCGACGAGCCGCTCTCCAACCTGGATGCCAAGCTGCGGGTGCAGATGCGCTTGGAACTGAAGGATCTGCATCGCCGTCTGCGTACAACCAGCCTGTACGTAACGCACGATCAGGTCGAAGCCATGACGCTGGCCGACCGCATGATGGTGCTCAATGGCGGCCGGGTCGAGCAGATCGGCACACCGCTGGAGGTGTACTCGCGCCCGGCCAGCACCTTTGTCGCCAGCTTTATCGGCTCGCCGCCGATGAACCTCGTGCCCGTGTCGCGTAATGCCGGCGGGGGCTCGCAAATCCGCGTGGATGGTGCGAAGGAGGGCGCGAATGTGGGCAATGAGGCTGCCACGCTCGGTCATCTGCCGATGGGGCTTCACCTGCCGGAGCGCGCGCTGATGGGTTTGCGCCCGGAACACATCGAGCCGTGCTCGGCCGACCAGGCCATCGCCTTTATCGACGTACGTGTGGTCGAAGCCCTTGGCGCAGATGCCTTCGCATACGGTGCGCTGGCGGGTCATCCTGTTGTGGTGCGCCTGGAGCCGCACGCCAGCGTCAAGGCTGGCGACAAGCTGCCCATTACGGCCTCGGCCGAACACCTGCACTGGTTCGATCCAGAGAGCACGCGCCGCATCGAGGCCCTGGCATGACCGACGCCCGCGCCTTGCCGGCCTGGCCGTATCCGCGCGCCATTGCGCACCGCGGCGCTGGCAAGCTGGCGCCGGAGAACACGTTAGCGGCAGTCCGCCATGGTGCGTCGTTCGGCTATCGCATGTTCGAGTTCGACGTGAAGCTCTCGGGCGACGGCGCGGCTGTGCTGCTGCATGACGCCACGCTCGATCGCACAACGAATGGCGCTGGCCGCCTCGATGCGCTCACGCTTGGCCAGATCGCGCAACTGGATGCCGGCAGCTGGCACAGCCCCGACTACGCCGGTGAGCCGGTGCCCACGCTGGCAGCCATCGCTCGCTACCTGCGTGCCAATAGCTTCCTCGCCAATATCGAGATCAAACCGGTGCCGGGTGCAGAGCGGCGCACTGGAGCGGCCGTCGCGCTCGACGCGCGCATGCTGTGGGCAAACGCTGACGTGCCACCGCTGCTGTCGTCCTTTTCGGAAGAAGCACTGGCCGCCGCACGCGAAGCCGCTCCTGAGCTACCGCGCGCGTTGCTGCTCGACAAACTGCCCGCCGATTGGCTTGACCGTCTGCGCGCATTGGATTGCGCTGCGCTCGACGCCAACCACCGCGAACTGACGCCCGAGATCATTGACGAGGCACACGCAGCGGGCTTCCGCGTCTGCTGCTATACCGTCAACGACCTGGATCGCGCCCAGTTGCTCTGGAGCGCAGGGCTGGACGGCCTGATCACCGATTGGGTGGACCGCATTTCGCCCGCCTGAATGTGATGAAAGCACTGCTTTGACGTGGCACAACGCGGGTCGTTTGTCACGTCAAAGAATCAGAATATTGCTTATAAACGTGCTATGCTTCTCGCCCGTGAAGACTTAGGTCCTTCCCGCACAACTTGTCTGTAAAAGCTGTCTCGGTGCCTCCCTTTTGCCATGCGCGATCCGGTCCGACCAGGTGATTTCAGGCGATTTAGTTTGCGATCCGCTAACCGGTCAAGCCGTGTCGCGGAAGGTTGATGAACCCGCTGAACTCCGGCAGACCCGGAGAAAAGTGAGCGCCCCATGACTGAGCTGTATAAGCAGTACCTGGACACTTCGTACCTGTCCGGCGGTAACGCCGCCTACGTTGAAGATCAGTACGAAGCGTACCTTCAAGATCCCACGTCCGTCAGCGAGGCATTGCGCGCGTACTTCGATGCGCTGCAGAACGTCCCCGCCGTCGACGGTTCCAACGCCCGGGATATCCCCCACGCCCCCATCGTTACCTCGTTTGCTGAGCGCGCCAAGTCCGGCCCGATCAGGACGATCGTCGCGTCTGCCGATTCCGACATGGGCCGCAAGCGTGTGTCGGCCACGCAACTGATTGCCGCGTACCGCAATGTGGGCCTGCGTTGGGCCGATCTTGACCCGCTCAAGCGTCAGGAGCGCCCCCCGGTTCCGGATCTGGACCCGGCTTTCTACGGTTTCACCGAAGCCGACCAGGACATCGTTTTCAACGCCAGCAACACGTATTTCGGCAAGGAATCGATGAGCCTGCGCGAGCTGGTCAACAACCTGCGCGAAACGTACTGCGGCTCGATCGGCGCCGAATTCATGTACATCAGCGACCAGGCGCAGAAGCGCTGGTGGCAGGAGCGTCTGGAAACCATCCGCTCCAAGCCGACGTTCTCGGCTGAAAAGAAAAAGCACATCCTGGAACGCCTGACGGCCGCTGAAGGCCTCGAGCGCTTCCTGCATACCAAGTACGTCGGTCAGAAGCGCTTCTCGCTGGAAGGCGGCGAAAGCTTCATTGCGGCCATGGACGAGCTGATCCAGCATTCCGGCGCCAAGGGCGTGCAGGAAATCGTGATCGGCATGGCGCACCGCGGCCGTCTGAACGTGCTGGTCAATACGCTGGGCAAGATGCCCGCCGATCTGTTTGCCGAATTCGAAGGCAAGCATGTGGACGACCTGCCGGCCGGCGACGTGAAGTACCACAAGGGCTTCTCGAGCGACGTGACCACCCCGGGCGGCCCCGTTCACCTGTCGCTGGCGTTCAACCCGTCGCACCTGGAAATCGTCAACCCGGTTGTGGAAGGCTCAGTCAAGGCACGCCAGGAACGCCGTGACGACAAGCACGGCGCGCAAGTGCTGGCTGTGCAGGTGCACGGTGACGCGGCCTTCGCGGGCCAGGGCGTCGTGATGGAAACGCTGAACCTCGCGCAAACGCGCGGCTACGGCACGGGCGGCACGATCCACATCGTCATCAACAACCAGATCGGCTTTACGACGTCGGACCCGCGCGACACGCGCTCGACGCTGTACTGTACTGACGTGGTCAAGATGATCGAAGCGCCGGTCCTGCACGTGAACGGCGACGATCCGGAAGCTGTCGTGCTGGCTATGCAACTGGCCGTGGACTTCCGCACGGAATTCCAGAAGGACATCGCAGTCGACATCATCTGCTTCCGCAAGCTCGGCCACAACGAGCAAGACACGCCGGCGATGACGCAGCCGCTGATGTACAAGAAGATCGGCACGCACCCCGGTACGCGCAAGTTGTACGCAGACAAGCTCGTCACGCAAAACACGCTGAAGACCGAAGAGCCGGACAGCCTGGTGCAGGAATTCCGCGCCGCCATGGATGCCGGTAAGCACACGGTTGACCCGGTGCTCTCGAACTTCAAGAACAAGTTCGCCGTAGATTGGCTGCCGTTCCTGAACCGCAAGTGGACGGATTCTGCCGACACCGCTGTGCCGATGGCCGAACTCAAGCGTCTGGCCGAGCGCATTACCGCCATTCCTGATCACTTCAAGCTGCACCCGCTGGTTGAGAACGTCGTCAACAACCGCGCCAAGATGGGCAAGGGCGAGCTGTCGCTGGACTGGGGCATGGGGGAGCACCTTGCGTTCGCCTCGCTCGTGGCATCGGGCTACCCGGTGCGTATCACCGGTCAGGATGCTGGCCGCGGTACGTTCACGCACCGCCACGCTGTGCTGCACGACCAGAACCGCGAGCGCTGGGACGCCGGCAGCTACATCCCGCTGCAGAACGTGTCGGAAAGCCAGGCGCCGTTCACCGTGATTGACTCGGTGCTGTCGGAAGAGGCCGTGATGGGCTTCGAATACGGCTACTCGTCGGCTGAGCCGAACACGCTGGTGATCTGGGAAGCCCAGTTTGGCGACTTCGCCAACGGCGCACAGGTCGTGATCGACCAGTTCATCTCGTCGGGTGAAGTGAAGTGGGGCCGCGCCTCGGGCCTGACGCTGATGCTGCCGCACGGTTACGAAGGCCAGGGTCCGGAGCACAGCTCGGCGCGCCTGGAGCGTTACCTGCAGCTCTGCGCAGACCACAACATGCAAGTGGTGCAGCCGACCACGCCGGCGCAGATCTTCCACCTGCTGCGTCGCCAGATGATCCGCATGTTCCGCAAGCCGCTGATCATCCTGACGCCGAAGTCGCTGCTGCGCAGCAAGGACGCTGTGTCGCCGCTGTCGGATCTGGCCAAGGGTCATTTCGAAACGGTGATCGCCGATACGGCCGAGGATCTGAACGCCGCCAAGGTCAAGCGCGTCGTGGCGTGCTCGGGCAAGGTCTACTACGACCTGGTCAACGCCCGTAAGGAACGTGGCCTGACCGACACCGCCATCATCCGTGTGGAACAGCTCTATCCGTTCCCGCACAAGGCGTTCGCGGCCGAGCTGAAGAAGTACCCGAACCTCGCCGAAGTGGTGTGGTGCCAGGACGAACCGCAGAACCAGGGCGCCTGGTTCTTCGTGCAGCACTACATTCTGGAAAACATGACCGAGGGTCAGAAGCTGGGCTATGCAGGCCGTCCGGCATCGGCATCGCCGGCTGTGGGCTACTACGCGAAGCACAACGAGCAGCAGAAGGCGCTGATCGATGCCGCGTTCGGCAAGCTCAAGGGCTTCGTGCTGAACAAGTAAGCGGTATCTGCACCAAGGCGGCGGCTTCGGCTGTCGCCTTGGCGCATCTTCGCTCCCGAATTCCACCGTAATCGAATTGAAGCGCCGCTCCACAAGAAGAGGGAGCGGGCGCACATGAATCCAAGGAACCATCGAAATGGCTATCGTTGAAGTCAAGGTCCCGCAGTTTTCCGAGTCCGTTGAAGAGGGCACGCTGATCTCCTGGAAGAAGAAGCCGGGCGAAGCCGTGGCCCAGGACGAAATCCTGATCGAAGTCGAGACCGACAAGGTCGTGCTGGAAGTGCCGGCTCCGTCGGCTGGCGTGCTGGCGGAAGTGCTGGTGGCGGACGGCGCAACCGTCACGTCGGAGCAACTGCTGGCGAAGATCGACACCGAAGGCAAGGCGGGCGCTGCTGCACCGGCCGCTGCCGCACCGGCGCCTGCTGCTGCCCCCGCACCGGCTGCTGCCGCTCCGGCCGCTGCTGCCACGGGTGGCGTGGCGATGCCGTCGGCTGCCAAGCTGATGGCCGAGAACAACCTGTCGGCGGGCCAAGTGGCCGGCACGGGCCGCGATGGACGTATTACCAAGGGTGACGTGCTGGGTGCCGTGGCTGGTGGTGCCAAGCCGGCTGCCGCCGCTGCTCCGCAAGCCGCACGTCCGGCCTTGCAGCAAGTCGCTGCGCCGGTAGATTTCGCCGCCTTGGGCGACCGTCCGGAAGAGCGCGTGCCGATGAGCCGCCTGCGCGCCCGTATCGCCGAGCGCCTGGTGCAGTCGCAATCGACCAACGCCATCCTCACCACCTTCAACGAAGTCAACATGAAGCCGGTGATGGACTTGCGCGCCAAGTTCAAAGACCAGTTTGAGAAGACCCACGGCGTGAAGCTCGGCTTCATGTCGTTCTTCGTGAAGGCTGCTGTCCATGCGCTGAAGAAGTACCCGATCATCAACGCTTCGGTGGACGGCAACGACATCGTCTACCACGGCTATTTCGACATCGGTATCGCTGTCGGCTCGCCGCGCGGTCTGGTGGTGCCTATTCTGCGCAATGCAGACCAGATGAGCCTGGCCGACATCGAAAAGAAGATCGCTGAATTCGGCCAGAAGGCCAAGGACGGCAAGCTGACGCTGGACGACCTGACCGGCGGCACGTTCTCGATCTCGAACGGCGGCACGTTCGGCTCGATGCTGTCGACCCCGATCATCAACCCGCCGCAATCGGCCATCCTGGGCGTGCACGCCACGAAGGACCGCGCTGTGGTGGAGAACGGTCAAGTCGTGGTTCGCCCGATGAACTACCTGGCCATGTCCTACGACCACCGCATCATCGACGGCCGCGAAGCCGTGCTGGGCCTGGTCGCCATGAAGGAAGCGCTGGAAGATCCGGCTCGCCTGCTGCTGGACCTGTAATCGACCACGTTGATGACACGAGACGCCGTTGCGCGCCACGCGCGGCGGCGTCCGAATCGAGGATTTCTCCATGAGCAAAGAATTTGACGTGCTGGTGATCGGCGCCGGCCCCGGCGGTTACATCGCCGCCATCCGCGCTGGCCAGTTGGGTCTGAACGTGGCCTGCTGCGAAGGCAACGCCTACGACGATCCGAAGAGCGAGCCGCGTCTGGGCGGCACGTGCCTGAACGTCGGTTGCATTCCTTCCAAGGCGCTGCTGGCCTCGTCGGAAGAGTTCGAGAACGTGAACCACCACCTGGCCGACCACGGCATCACGGTGGAAGGCGCGAAGGTCGACGTCGCCAAGATGCTCAAGCGCAAGGACGACATCGTCGGCAAGATGACCAAGGGCATCGAGTTCCTGTTCCGCAAGAACAAGGTGACGCTGCTCAAGGGCTACGGCAAGTTCGTCGGCAAGACCGACGCTGGCTACCAGGTTGAGGTGGCAGGCAAGGCCGGCACGGAAGTCGTGACAGCCAAGCACGTGATCATCGCCACGGGCTCGAAGGCGCGCCATCTGCCGAACGTGCCGGTCGACAACGTGATCGTTGCCGACAACGAAGGCGCACTGAAGTTTGCCGAGGTGCCGAAGAAGCTGGGCGTGATCGGCGCCGGCGTGATCGGTCTGGAGCTGGGCTCGGTATGGCGCCGTCTGGGTGCCGAAGTGACGATTCTCGAAGCGCTGCCGAGCTTCCTCGGCGCGGCGGACGAATCGGTTGCCAAGGAAGCCAACAAGCTGCTGACCAAGCAGGGCCTGAAGATCAACGTTGGCGTGAAGGTGGGTGAGATCGAATCGTCGGCCAAGGGCGTGAAGGTCAACTACACCGACGCTGCCGGTGCCGCGCAAGTGCTGGAGTGCGACAAGCTGATCGTCTCGATCGGCCGCGTGCCGAACACCGACAACCTGGGCCTGGAAGCGATCGGCCTGGCGGCGGATCAGCGTGGCTTTATCGAGGTGGACGACCACTGCGCGACCAAGCTGCCGAACCTGTGGGCGATCGGTGACGTGGTGCGTGGCCCGATGCTGGCGCACAAGGCGGAAGACGAGGGCGTGGCCGTGGCCGAGCGCATCGTCGGCCAGAAGCCGCACATCGACTACAACTGCATTCCGTGGGTGATCTACACCTTCCCGGAAATCGCATGGGTCGGTAAGACCGAGCAACAACTGAAGGCCGAAGGCCGCGAGACCAAGGCTGGCCAGTTCCCGTTCATGGCCAACGGCCGTGCGCTGGGCATGGGCGCATCCGACGGTTTCGTCAAGATCATCGCCGATGCGAAGACCGACGAAATCCTGGGCGTGCACATCGTGGCGGCCAACGCGTCGGACTTGGTGGCTGAAGCCGTCGTGGCAATGGAGTTCAAGGCTGCGGCTGAAGACATCGGCCGTATCTGCCATCCGCACCCGTCGATGTCGGAAGTGATGCGCGAAGCAGCGCTGGCGGTCGACAAGCGTCAGCTCAATATGTAACTGCTCGCCGCGAGGCAAGCACGATGCCCGGCCATCCACAAGATGCCGGGCATCAGTCCATTTGGGCCACCAAACGGCCGGCCCCACGCAGATGAACGTCCAGGAAACCTACCTCAAGGAACTGAAGGCGCGCGGCTATCAGCCCGACGAGGCGCAGCAGCGCGCCGTCGATCGCCTGCAGCAGTGTTACGACGAATGGGTCGCTTACAAGGCCCGGCGTTCCAGCGCACTGCGCAAGATGCTGGTGCGTCCGGAGTTGCCGCGCGGCGTCTACATGTGGGGCGGGGTGGGGCGCGGCAAGTCGTTCCTGATGGACGCCTTCTATGCGTGCGTGCCGGTGGTGCGCAAGACGCGCCTGCACTTTCATGAATTCATGCGCGAGGTGCATCGCCAGTTGGAAGAGTTGCGCGGGCGCGCGGATCCGCTGGATGAACTGGCCCGCCGCATCGCCAAGCGCTACCGCTTGATCTGCTTTGACGAATTTCATGTCAGCGATGTGGCTGACGCGATGATTCTGCACCGCCTGCTCGATCAGCTCTTCGCCAACGGCGTGCAGTTTGTGATGACCTCCAACTACCGTCCGGATCTGCTGTATCCGGATGGCCTGCACCGCGACCGTGTGCTGCCTGCCATCGGACTGCTGCAGGAGAGGCTCGACGTCCTCAACGTCGATGCCGGCATCGACTATCGCAAGCGCGCGATGGAGCAGGTGCAGGCGTACTACACGCCGTTGGGCGCCAAGGCGAACTCGGCGTTGCGCGATGCTTTTGCGGCGGTGGCGGAAGTGCCGGACGAATCGCCGGTGCTGCGTATCGAACACCGTGAAATTCGCGCGGCGCGTAAGGCCGGCGGCGTAGTGTGGTTCGATTTCGCCACGCTGTGCGGTGGCCCACGTTCACAGAACGACTATCTGGAAATCGCCTCGCGCTTTCACACCGTCATTCTGGCCGATGTGCCGAAGATGACGCCGCGCATGGCGTCTGAAGCGCGTCGCTTCACGTGGCTGATCGACGTGTTCTACGATCACAAGGTCAAGCTGCTGATGTCGGCGCAAGTGGCGGCCGAGGAGCTATACACCGAGGGGCAGATGGCCAATGAATTCCAGCGCACCGTGTCTCGTATTGTCGAGATGCAATCGCGCGAATACCTCGAGGCACCTCGCCGCGAAGTGGATACGTCACTGACCTGATTTCATCCAGTGCCTAGTGCGACGTCGGCGGCGGGTTGCGGTGCGACGTCGGGGCCTGTGAGGGCCGCAGGTTTGCGCCAAAGAAATCCTGCGGCAGGCGCTCGGTCTTGCGATTGACGTTGCGGAACGCACCTTCGACCAGCATCGGGGCGACGTTGCTCACATCGGTCTGCGAGGCCATGGTCACGTCTTCAGTAAAGCCGCGTTCACACAGTTCGCGGCCCGACACCGAGTCGAGCAACCAGGCTTTCATCATGCCGGTCTGCGACGCCTCGCGATAGACCGCGCGGGCGGCCAGTGCTTCGGGCGATAGTGCTTGCGGCAGGAAGCCCGCCACTGTTTCCGACAGGTGATGCACGATCGCACCAGCGGCTAGCCAGTCTTCCAGGGCGGGGCGCAGACTGCCATCAGCCCAGCGCTCTCCTGACGCTACCACGGCAATACGTCGACCGAGCCGGGACGCGGCTTCCGCCACGGCGCGAGCGTTGCGCAGGCAGCCGGCAAACGTCGGCGTTGATCCGGTGGCGAGTGCCAGCGTTGCGCCATTGGGTGAGGGCAAGACCAAGCTGCTGCCGATCGGCAACTCACGCAGCGACGCGGGCGAGAGTGTATAGCCCGCCTGGCTGCGGTTGTGGCCCGCCAGCATGGCGCCGGCTCGACGCGCGAAGGTTTCTGCGCTGCTATCGCGCCATGGGTACGGATAGATACGTGCGCCGCGCGCCACGGCCACATCCACACAGGTGCAAAAGGACAGGACGTCCACCACGATGACGGCGTCGCAATGCGGTGCCAACGCCGATGCACCGTGCTCGCCCCATTCGCAGTGGATGTTGTACAGGCTGAATTCGGTTGCCATGTCGCGCCCTCCTGTTTGCCTGGTGCAGCTATCAACTATAGGCGGCTTATTTTTTTGTGGGAGGGTCGGGGTGCTCGGGGTGCGCTGCGGGCCGCATTCCCAGTTGTTTTTTATTGCGCGGTGCTTGATTCGTATCAAGGGCGGGTCGGGGGATGCTGGTTAGCATTGTTCTCATAATGACGACGACATTCGCCCCCAGCTACCCAGCAGCGCCGGTTGCCGGTACAGGCTCGCCCATTGCCATGGGCGAGGCGGGTGCGTCGCATATCACCTGCTATCACTGCGCCTCACCGTTGGACGGTGCCACCGCGCTCCACGCTGACGTTGCAGGCCAATCCCGTGCGTTTTGCTGCGCCGGCTGCCAAGCCGTCGCGCAAACGCTGCACGCCTCCGGCATGGGGCACGTCTATAGCGGCCCGATCGCCTTTGCCAAGCCCATCGAAGGTGATCGCCGCGCCGAGGCCGAAGCAGTCTGGGCTACCTACGACCTGCCTGTCATGCGCGAGCGCTTCGTGCGCATGCGTGCAGACGGCGCGGAAGTACTTTGCCTCGCCATCAGCGGCATGCGCTGCGCCGCGTGCGTCTGGTTGATCGAACGCGCGCTCTCGTGTGTGCCGGGCGTGCGTGAAGCGACCGTCAACTACGCCACCGAACGTGTGCGCATTGTGGGCAATGCCGGCGCCATGCGCCTGTCCGCTGTGTTTGCTGCGATTGCCGATGTGGGTTATGAGGCGTGGCCCGATCAGCCATCCGCGCGCCGCATGGCCGAGGCGCGAGAACGCCGCAGCCTGCTGATCCGCCTCGGCATCGCCATGCTCGGGATGATGCAGGTGATGATGTACGCGTGGCCGGTGTACTTGCACGGCAGCGATATCCCGCTCAGCCAGACCCGCCTGATGCAGTGGGCCAGCCTGGTGTTGACGGTGCCGGTGGTGCTGATTTCGGCGCGGCCCATTTTCATCAACGCGTGGCGGCAAGTGCGGCATGCGCACGTTGGCATGGACGTGCCGGTAGCGCTTGGGGTTGGCGCGGCGTTCATCGCCAGTGTGGTTGCGACCCTGCGCGGCCACGGCGAAACATACTTCGATTCGGTGACGATGTTCGTCGCATTCTTGCTGGCGGCGCGTTATCTCGAACTGCGCGCACGGCAGAGCGCGGCTTCCGGTGCCGAGGCGCTCGTGCGCCAACTGCCGGCCACTTGCCGGCGCATCGAGCCTGCAAGCGGGGTGCTCGAAACCATTCCCGTCGCGACGTTGCAGCCAGGCGATTGCGTGGAAGTGCGCGCCGGTGAAGTCCTGCCAGCAGACGGCATCGTCGAACACGGCACGACCAAAATCGACGAATCGCTTCTCTCCGGTGAAAGCGTGCCGCGCTCGCGCGACGTGGGCGCGACCGTGCTGGCCGGCAGCTACAACGTCGTCAGCGCGATTCGCGTGCGTGTGAACCGCGTAGGTGCGCAAACGCGCCTCGCCGCCATCGTCGATCTGCTTGAGCGCGCGTTGACCGACAAGCCCCGCATGGCTGAACTTGCTGATCGCGTGGCCGGGCGCTTTGTGGCTGTACTGCTCGGCTGGGCGTTGCTTACCGCGATTGCGTGGTGGTGGGTGGACCCGACGCGCGTGTTTGCCGTTACGGTGGCGGTGCTGGTGGTGAGCTGCCCGTGCGCACTGTCGCTGGCCACGCCGTCTGCACTGGCGGCGGCCAGTGGCGCGCTGGCGCGGCGCGGTGTGCTGGTCACGCGCGGCCATGCCATCGAAAACCTCGCGGCCGTCACCGATGTGCTCCTCGACAAGACGGGCACGCTCACCGAAGGGCGCCTGTGCCTGCTGAGCATCGAGACATTCGCCGATGTGGATGCTGAACATTGCCTAGCATTGGCGTGCGCGATGGAGCAATCAGAGAACCACCCGATCGCTCAATCGCTGCGTGCCGCCACCTCCAAGGCAATGCCGTTACCCACGTTGGAGCGGACAACTAACGTGCCGGGGCAGGGCGTGTATGCCGTGGTCGATAACCGACTGATGCGGTTGGGCACGCAACCGTTCGCAGCCGTGCACTACGCTGATCAGCCGGTCGCTTCCATCCGTTACGGCACGGAAGCGCCGATGGAAGAGGTGCCGCCGGCGGCCGCATGCACGTCGGTCTGGCTCGGCCGTGATGGCCAACCGCTCGCGCGCTTCACGCTGGCTGATACGCCGCGTGCCGATGCGCCTGCGTGCCTGAGCGCGCTGCGTGAACAAGGGCTGCGCTTGCACCTTGTTTCTGGCGATGCGCCGGAGACCGTGCACTGGTGGGCCAACCGCCTTGGCATCGACCATGCGGTGGGCGGTGCCAGCCCCGAAGACAAGCGCGCATACGTGCGCAAGCTGCAGGCGGACGGCGCACGTGTGCTGGCCGTCGGCGACGGCATCAACGATGCGCCGCTGCTCGCGCAGGCGCAGGTCTCCATCGCCATCGGGTCGGGGGCGCCGCTGGCCCAGGCTGGCGCCGACGCCATCCTCACCGAGCCGCGCCTGTTCGCCATCACCGAAGCCGTATCGATTGGCCGCCGGACGTTGCGCGTGGTGCGTCAGAACCTCGGCTGGGCGTTTGTCTACAACGCGATCAGCATTCCGCTCGCCACGCTGGGGTGGCTGTCGCCGCTGGCGGCGGGCATCGGCATGTCGGTGTCGTCGCTGCTGGTGGCGCTCAATGCGTGGCGTTTGTCCAGCGCGGTTTAAAGGATCGAAATGGAAACGCTGTTTCTGCTGATTCCGCTGTCGCTGATGCTGGTCATGGCGATTGTTGGCGTGCTGTGGTGGGCTGTTGGCTCGGGGCAGTACGACGATCTCAAGGCGCCCGCGGAATCGATTCTGCTCGACCCCGATACCCCAGCACGCGACGCAATGTCGCGGGACGGAACTACTTGACCACATTGGCCGGGGTGCCTTGACGCACGTCAAGACTTCAATGCAGCCCGATTCTTAACATGACCGTATCAAACCAACACACTCGGGGAGCAAGCATGCAATCGTCCAGCGCGTTGCAGCCCACCCAGACCTTCAATTACCGCGTTGTCCGCCAGTTCTCGATCATGACGATCGTCTGGGGCATTGTCGGTATGGCGGTCGGTGCGCTGATCGCGGCCCAGTTGATCTGGCCGCAACTGAACTTCGGGGTGCCCTGGCTGACGTATGGCCGGCTGCGTCCGCTGCATACCAATGCCGTCATCTTCGCCTTTGGCGGCAGCGCGTTGTTTGCGACGTCTTACTACGTTGTGCAGCGCACGTGTCAGGCGCGTCTGTTTTCCGACACGCTGGCGGCTTTCACGTTCTGGGGATGGCAGGCGGTGATCGTGGCGGCAGTCATCACGCTGCCGCTGGGCTACACCAGCTCGAAGGAATACGCAGAACTGGAATGGCCGATCGACATCCTGATCACTGTCGTGTGGGTGGCATACGCGCTGGTGTTCTTCGGTACCATCGTCAAGCGCAAGACCCGGCACATCTATGTGGCCAACTGGTTTTTCGGCGCGTACATCCTGACGATTGCGCTGCTGCATATCGTCAACAACGCCGAACTGCCGGTGACGATGTGGAAGTCGTACTCGGCCTACGCTGGCGTGCAGGACGCAATGGTGCAGTGGTGGTATGGCCACAATGCGGTGGGCTTCTTCCTGACCACCAGCTTCCTGGGGATGATGTATTACTTCGTGCCCAAGCAGGCCGAGCGTCCGATCTATTCGTATCGCCTGTCGATCGTGCACTTCTGGGCGCTGAACTTCACCTACATGTGGGCGGGCCCGCACCACTTGCAATACACCTCGCTGCCGGACTGGGCGCAGTCGCTGGGCATGGTGTTCTCGCTGATTCTGCTGGCGCCGTCGTGGGGCGGCATGATCAACGGGATCATGACCCTCTCGGGTGCCTGGGAGAAGCTGCGCACCGATCCGATTCTGAAGTTCCTGGTGGTGGCGCTGTCGTTCTACGGCATGGCGACGTTTGAGGGCTCGATGATGTCCATCAAGACCGTCAACGCGCTGTCGCACTACACGGACTGGACGATCGGCCACGTGCACTCCGGCGCGCTGGGCTGGGTCGCGATGATCACCATCGGCTCGATGTACTACATGATCCCGCGCCTGTTCGGGCGCCAGAAGATGTACAGCACGCGCCTGATCGAAGTGCACTTCTGGGTGGCCACCATTGGCGTGGTGCTCTACATCGCCGCCATGTGGATCGCCGGCGTGATGCAAGGCTTGATGTGGCGCGCCACCGAGGCTGACGGCACGCTTACCTACAGCTTTGTCGAGGCGGTGAAGGCGACGTACCCGTTCTACATCATTCGTCTACTGGGTGGCCTGTGCTTCCTGGGCGGCATGCTGCTGATGGCCTTCAATGTGTTCAAGACCATCCAGGGCAGCAAGGCGATCGACGCGCCGATTCCTCAACCGGCCCAGGCTCCGCTGGTCGCAGCGCAGTGAGGGGATGAACATGAGCAATCAACAGAAAAGCTTCTTCTCGCACGAGACACTGGAAAAGAACATCGGCCTCCTGATCGCGGCGACGCTGGTTGTGGTCAGCATCGCAGGGCTGGTGCAGATCGTGCCGCTGTTCTTCCAGCATTCGACAACCGAGCCGGTCAAGGGCATCGCACCGTATTCGCCGTTGCGACTGGCTGGGCGCGATATCTACATCCGCGAAGGCTGTGTCGGCTGCCATTCGCAGCAGGTGCGCACGCTGCGCGCTGAGACCGAACGCTACGGCCACTATTCGCTGGCCGGAGAATCCGTGTTTGACCACCCGTTCCTCTGGGGCTCCAAGCGCACTGGCCCGGATTTGGCGCGCGTGGGTCAGCGCTATTCCGATGATTGGCATCGCATCCACTTGCGTGATCCGCGCGAGGTGGTACCTGAGTCGAACATGCCTTCATATGCATGGCTCTCGAAGACGCAGCTGGACAGCGGCGACATCGAGAAGAAGATGCACGTGCTGCGCCAGCTCGGCGTGCCGTACACCGATGCGCAGATTGCCGGCGCGCGCGAGCAACTCGCAGGCAAGACGGAAGAAGATGCCGTCGTTGCCTATCTACAAGGCCTGGGTGTGGAAATGCGCAACGTTCATGACGTAGCGGTCGAGCCAGCAGCACCGGCCACCGTTGCTGCCGCAAAGGAGTGAGTCATGGCCACATTGAGTGCAATTGCCACGGCGGTCTTCCTGGTGCTGTTCGTCGGCATCAGCTGGTGGGCGTTCTCGGCACATCGCCGCGCCGCAAATGCTGAATCGGCCATGCTGCCGTTCATGCTGCCCGACGAGGCCGAGGTCGCCGGTGCGCGCGCAGACGCGTCGCGACCGCATCAATAAGGACACAGAATCATGAGCGACTTCATTTCGGAGTTTTGGGGGTACTACATTGCGGCGATTGCCCTGGTGGGCATCGTGTGGTGTGTGTGGCTGCTGTTCTCGCAGCGGCGCATTCAGATGGCACCGGGGCAAAGCGCCGGTGGCGATACCGGCCACGTGTGGGACGACGACTTGCGCGAGCTGAATAACCCGCTGCCGCGCTGGTGGATGTGGATGTTCCTGCTGGCGTGCATCTTTGCGGCGACATACCTGGTGCTGTATCCGGGGTTGGGTGCCTATGGTGGCGTGCTGGGTTTCTCGTCGCGCGGCGAACTGGCCTCGCAGCGTGCGGCAGCCGATGCGAAAGTGCGTCCACTCTATGCACGCTACGCGAGCATGGACATCAAGCAGATCGCCGCAGATCCGCAGGCACGAGAGATCGGCCAGCGCCTGTTTCTGAACAACTGCGCGCAATGCCATGGCTCGGACGCAGGCGGCTCGAAGGGCTTCCCGAACCTGACCGACAGCGACTGGCTGTATGGCGGCGAGCCGGAGACGATCCTCACCACCATCACCAAGGGCCGACATGGTGTCATGCCGTCGCTGGCTGCTGTGGTAGACGGCAATCAGGCAGTGAACGTTGCCAACTACGTGCGTTCGCTGTCGGGCCTGGCTTATGACCCGATCAAGGCCGCACGTGGTGAGCCGACCTTCAAATCTGTCTGCGCGGCCTGCCACATGGCTACCGGCAAGGGTAATCAGGCGCTGGGCGCGCCGAACCTGACCGACCGCACGTGGTTGTACGGCAGCGCGGAAGCGACCATCGTCGAGACCATTCTCAAGGGCCGTGACAACACCATGCCAGCGCACGAGAATCTGCTCTCGCCCGAGAAGATCCGCATGCTGGCCGCCTACGTGTGGGGCCTGTCGAACAACAACCCGAGCGCCCAGCAATGAGCGACCAAGAACCCGCCTGGCGCCCCATGACGCCTGCCTCCGCCGCAGCGGCGGCAGGTGCCGACGACGCCCCGACCGAGCAGATGCTCTATGAAGTGCGGCGCAAGATCTATCCGCGCTCCGTGACAGGCGCCTTCGCGCGTTGGCGCGTCTGGTTGGTGCTGGCCACGCAAGCCATCTTTTATGGCTTGCCGTGGTTCCAGTGGAATGGTCGACAGGCGGTGCTGTTCGATTTGGCCGCCCGCAAGTTTTATCTGTTCGGCCTGGTGCTGTGGCCCCAGGACGTGATCTACCTCACCCTGCTGCTCGTGCTATCGGCACTAGGGCTGTTCCTGTTCACGGCAGTGGCGGGACGGCTTTTTTGCGGTTATGCCTGCCCACAGACGGTCTACACCGAAATCTTCATGTGGATCGAGCGGCATATCGAAGGCGACCGCTTTGCCCGCATCCGTCTCGACGGCGAGCGCTGGAGCCCGCGCAAGCTGCGTCTGAAAGCCGCCAAGCATTCGGCCTGGGTGCTGATCGCACTGTGGACGGGCTTCACCTTCGTCGGCTTCTTCACCCCGATTCGCGATCTGGGCATGGAGACTTGGACGTTCTCCCTCGGCCCCTGGCAAACCTTCTGGATGCTGTTTTATGCATTCGCCACGTGGGGCAACGCCGGCTTCATGCGCGAGCAGGTATGCCGCTACATGTGCCCATACGCACGCTTCCAGAGCGTGATGGTCGACCCCGATACCTACGTCGTCACGTATGACACGCAACGCGGCGAGCCGCGCGGCAGCCGCTCGCGCAATGCGGATTTCGAAGCACAGGGCCTGGGCGCATGCGTCGATTGCAGCATCTGTGTGCAAGTGTGCCCAACTGGCATCGATATCCGCCAGGGCCTGCAGTACGAATGCATTGGCTGCGGCGCTTGTATCGACGCCTGCGATCAAGTCATGGACAAGATGCGCTATCCGCGCGGCCTGATCCGCTATACGTCTGAGCGCGCCATACGCGACCGGCTCAACCCGAAGGAGACCCGGCAGCACTTGCTGCGCCCGCGCGTGCTGATCTACAGCGGGATCATGCTGATGCTCGTGGTCGGCTTCATCACCGCACTGATGATGCGCCAGCCGCTCAAGGTGGACGTGATCCGCGATCGTGGCGCACTCGCGCGCGAAGTCGACGGCGGCAAGATCGAGAACGTCTATCGCCTGCAGTTGATGAACGCCTCCGAGCAACCCATGCGCGTGACCATCACCGCAGAAGGCATGACTGAGTTGGACGTGCAGGGCGGTCGCGGCGAATCCACCACGCTTGAATTGCCGCCCGCCGCCAACCGCTTGTTGCCGGTGCGCGTGCGTCGCCCGGCCGATGATGCCGCCCCCGGCTCGCACAAGATCCGTTTCGTCATTCATGCAGATAACGGCAGCGGCAGCCTCGTGCTGCGCGAGCCGTCGAGCTTCATCGTGCCGCGCTAACGCGGTATTCAGCGGTATCCCCAACAGGAGGCATCGATGCACGCAACGCAAACTTCCGCACCCGCCCGGCCGTGGTGGCGTGAGCCCTGGCCGTGGCTGCTGATGGCCGGGCCGTTTGTTGCCATGGTTGGCTGTGGCGTCACCATTTGGCTGGCGACGTCACATCCTGATGCCGTTATCCACGACAACGTCGTGCGACGCGGCCTGGTCATCGAAAAGCCGGCCGCCGCGCCGGCACATGCCATTCATGCGGAGGCGCGATGAAGCGGCGACTGCTGATGTGGATTCTGTGGCCGGCGTTTCTGTCGGCCGCACTGGCGGAGCTGGTCGTTTTTGCGGTGGTGGATCCGGCCGACCTGCGTTTTTTTGGTGAACAGATTGCGGTGTCGGCCCAGGCGGTCTACACCGTATCGTTCTTTGTGTTCTGGCTGCTGTGCGGATTGTCGAGCGCGCTGACGCTCTATGTGTCGCCGGGTATCGGCAAACTGGAAGCGCATGAACACCCGCTCGTGTGAGCGGGCATCATGGAAAGCCGCTTAGGCGGCCTGACCGCTCATCACCTGGCGCAGGCCGGCCAGGTCGATCAGCTTGACGTGACGCTGGCGGATTTGAATCAGGCCGGCCTCGGCAAAGCGCGAGAACAGGCGGCTGACGGTTTCGAGCTTGAGGCCGAGATAGCTGCCCAGTTCTTCGCGGCTCATGCGCAGCACGAACTCCGTCGACGAATACCCGCGCTGGGCCGAACGCTTGGAAAGGTTGAGCAGGAATGCCGCAAGACGTTCTTCCGCACGCATGGAACCCAGCGTGAGCAGCATCAGATGATCCTGCGAGATTTCTTTGCTCATGATGCGCAGGAACTGATGCTGCAGCGAAGGCAGCCGGCGCGAAAGCTGTTGCAACTGGTCGTAGCGCACGACGCAGACTTCGGTATCTTCCAGCGCGGTGGCGTCCGACACGTGACGCATGTCGCCAATGCCGTCGAGCCCGACGATTTCCCCCGGCAGGTGGAACCCCGTGATCTGGTGGCGACCGTCTTCAAGCGTCACATGTGTCTTGAGCGTGCCGAAACGAATACCGTAAACCGCCTCAAGCGGCTCACCAAGGGAGTAGAGCGATTGCCCCTTCTTGATTCGGATGCGCTCGTTGACCAAATCGTCCATTTTGCGCACGTCGTCCGAATTCATTCCCACTGGCAGGCAAATTTGCCCGAGTACGCAGGTGGAACAACGCGAGGCTTGATCGGTAAGTGCGATTCGAGTGAGCACGGGCGGGGGCGACTGAATTTCGAGAAAGTGAGATGAATAATTCTTCTGGTACGACTCGCGCATATTATAACGGCGGCCGTCTTGCCATCGGACATTTCCGATGTGACAAAATGCGCGAATTCAGCTTGGTTCGCAACAGCAGAACGAAAACTTTGGTCCATATCAAAAGAGCGTCGAAAAGATGAGTGCCGCGGCGCTTGTGAGCGTTTTTTTGATTGCATTGCTCGGCGGCGTGCATTGTCTGGCGATGTGCAGCGGTATCGCACTCGCGGCCGAACGCGCAACCGTGGCAGTGCGGATCGTGTCGCGACGCCGGCTGTGGTTCGAGCAGATCGTCATGCATGCGGGGCGGTTGACAACTTATGCGCTGCTCGGCGCAGTCATGGGGGCGATGGGCGCGACTGTCTGGCGTCAGCAATGGCTGCCGATTCAGCGTGGCTTGTTTGCCCTCGCCAGCGCGTTGCTCCTCGCCTACGGTGTTTTGCTGCTCGTTCGCTCTGCCGGAGATACGTGGCGCAGTGTGTGGCTTGAGCGGTTGCTCGGTCGCGTCGCCGGCGGTTTGTCTCGGGTGAGTGCCGCGCTAGGCGGCAAGTTGCAGCGCCAGCCGCCGTTGCTGCGCCGCTATGTCACGGGAATGGCCTGGGGGCTGGTGCCGTGCGGCATGGTGTATGGCGCACTGGCTGTGGCGTTGTTGGCAGGCAACGCTGCCTCGGGAGCCGTCGTCATGCTCGCCTTTGGTGCGGGCACGCTTCCGAATCTTCTGATGATGTCCGGTTTGGCCGGGTGGCTGCGCGGACTGTCGCGCCGGCGATGGGCGCGTAGCGTGGCCGGTGCCGCCATCGCCGTATTCGGCGTTTGGGGGTTGGTGCACGCGATCTGGCTGCCTGAGATGCTTAACGCACACGGCTTTTGTCTGGTGCTGTAGCCGTTTAAAGCGCGCCCAGATCGTTATCCAGTCTGGGAGGGGGTGCTAGGACATCTTCCCGGTTGCGGCGCCGCGCGAAATTGCCCTACAATCGACAACAATTCGATTCGCCACCCGCGCAACTCAACAATCCCAAGCGCGGCGCCAAGCGATGCCATCCAGCGGTAGAGTCACCCTGGACAGTCGATTCGGGCGAGCTGCCTTCTTCGTTGGCGGTCGTTCGGTGCAGTATCCGTCCCCATGGCGGCGGAAGAAATTGCCCTTGTGGTGCCTGACCGGCACCGGATCAACTCGCTCCTCCGGCCCTACTTTGCGGGCACAGCCACTGCGTTTTGGTGCAGGGCCCAATTGAATCAATGGGCCTTTGTGCGCCGGGCCCGGGCGGGCAACAGCATTCAGAAATGCCGCGTGCTTCGCGGCGGGACGACAAACCTCAAGCGTGACGGCGACTGGCCGAGCGCGAGCAATGACGAGCCGCTCAACCCGATGAATACCCAAGAGGCGAAAATCGTCCTCGAGACCGCGCTGATCTGCGCGCAGGACCCGTTGCGAGTCAATGACTTGCGCAAGCTGTTCGACGAAGATGTTTCGGCCGACACGATCCGTGTGCTGCTCGAAGAGCTGCGCCAGGACTGGCTGAATCGCGGTGTGGAGCTGGTTGCGCTTGCCTCCGGGTGGCGCCTGCAGAGCCGCCCCGAGATGCGTGTGTATCTCGATCGTCTGCATCCGGAAAAGCCGCCCAAGTACTCGCGCGCAGTGATGGAAACGCTGGCGATTATTTCGTATCGCCAGCCGGTCACCCGCGGCGATATTGAAGACATTCGCGGCGTTACGGTCAACACGCAGATCATCAAGCAGATTGAAGACCGTGGCTGGATCGAAGTCATCGGCCATCGTGACGTGCCGGGCCGCCCGGCGCTGTATGCGACGACCAAGCAGTTTCTTGACGACCTGGGCTTGCGCTCGCTCGACGAACTGCCGCCGCTGGAAGATGCCCGCGCGCAGGCGCAGGCGAGCCTGCTGGAGCAGGGCGCCATCGAGTTCGAGGGCGGTGCAATTGCGGTGGAAGAACTGACCACGCTGGTCAATGAGGCGCCGGAAGGTGCCGAAAGCGCGGGAGTTCCGGCCGCAGGCGCGACCGAATCGCCGGTCGACAACGCTTCCATTGAAGCCGTCGCCGATACACAAGCGCAGCCTGAGGTGATGTCGGCCGACGAGCCCGCGCTGGAAACCGAGTCGCAAGCGGTGAATGCGAACGAGGTTGCGCCGGAAGGCGAACACAAAACACCGGCCGAGCCGCCTGCGGCTCCCGTTAACGAGCATTCGTAACACCATGCCAGCCGCGCAGTTGGCGCATGGCCTGAACCCCTAGATTTGAAAGACGTTGTGAGTACTCAGCCAGATTCCATGGATACACGTATGCCGGCCGACGCCGACGCTCAGCCGCCCCGCCAAGACGGCGGCGATGGGACCGAGGCCGCGCCTCGTCGCAAGGGATTGCGCCGGGGCCTGCGCAACCTCGTGGCTTCGCGCCGCCCGCAGCAGGACGGTCGCCCCGAAGGCGAAGCCGCTGAGGCGGGTAGGGCGGATGCCGGCCAGCCAGCGCAGCCGCGCAAGAGCCGCGCGCCGCGGGCGCGCAAGCCGAAGGAGGTAGCGGGCGAGCCTGCGGTCGTTGCTGCAGAAGGCGCCGCGCCAGTTGAACAAGTGCCGGCAGAGGGCCAAGGCGAGAGACGCGGCCCGCGTGGACGTTTTGGCAAGAATCGCCCCCGTCAGGGCGAAGGCCAGCCAGCGGAACGTGCCGAACGTGCTGAGCGGACAGAAGGCGCCAGCGGCAGGAATGCCAATGCTGGCGGGCGAGGCAAGCCGCAGAACCGCAATGAAAACCGCAACGGCAAGCCGCAAGGCAAGGCTGGTGGCCCCAATCAGAATCGCGGTGGCACGGGTCCGAAGGGTGCAAAGGGTTCCGAAGATGTCTTCCAGTACGTGATTTCCGGTGCGTACGATACAGAAGCCGACACCGGCGGCGCATCGCAGCCCTCCAAAGCGCGCGAACTGACCTCTGACGATGACGCGCCCAAGCTGCACAAGATCCTGGCTGACGCCGGGCTCGGCTCGCGCCGCGACATGGAAGACCTGATCCTGCAAGGCCGTGTTTCCGTGAATGGCCTGCCGGCGCACATCGGCCAGCGCATTCTTGCCACCGACCAGGTCCGCGTGAATGGCAAGCTGATCCAGCGCAAGCTGCCCAACAAGCCGCCGCGCGTACTGCTGTACCACAAGCCGTCGGGCGAGATCGTCAGCCAGTCCGATCCTGAAGGTCGCCCGACCGTGTTCGATGCGCTCCCGCGCATGAAGACCGGCAAGTGGGTCGCCGTCGGTCGTTTGGACTTCAATACCGAAGGCCTGCTGATCTTCACGACTTCCGGTGATATCGCCAACCGCTTTATGCACCCGCGCTATGGCGTCGAGCGTGAATATGCGGTGCGCACGCTGGGCGAGCTTGCCGAGACCGACCGTCAGAAACTGCTGCACGGTATTCCGCTCCAGGACGGCGAAGCCAACTTCCTGCGCTGCGTTGATGGCGGCGGTGAAGGCGTCAACCACTGGTACCACGTCGCCCTGACCGAAGGGCGTAACCGCGAGGTGCGGCGCATGTTCGAGGCGGTCAATCTGACCGTGTCGCGCCTGATTCGTACGCGCTATGGCAGCTTCGTACTGCCGCGCGGTCTCAAGCGCGGCCGCTGGCAAGAGGTGTCGGCCGAGGATGTGCGTACGCTGATGGGCACGCTGGGCATGAAGGTGCCGACGGCCAGCTCAGGCGGGCAGGATCGCCAGGGCAACCGTCGCCGCGGCCCCGCGCCGGTACTGATGGGGCCGATGTCGTCGGGCTTTACCGGCGAAGCAAACTTCCAGTCACGCGGCATGGGGGTTGAAAATGGCAACCGCGTGCAACCCGCGCAGCGCCGCCAGTCCAATCCGCGTCAGCCGGATCCGATGCAAACATCAATGGGCTACATCAATGTGGGTGGCCCGACCACGCTGACAGCGCGCACCCGCACGGGTGACCGCGCGAACGGCCGTGGCGGTGCAGGGGCTGGTGGTGGCATGCGTGATGGCAACCGCGCGCCCGGCAACAAGCGTCCCGGAAAGGGTGGTGGCGGCATGCCGAACGGCAACAAGGCGCCGCGCAGTGGTGCCAAACGCGGCGGTAAGCGCTGAAAATGCGGGCGTTGTGTGCGGCACTCGTCGCAACGCCCCGTTTTGTGGCGGCTTCGGGGCAATTTTTGCGTTTTGCCTCAAGGCGTATTACAATGTGAGTCTAATCAAAAGTCATCCTGCAGAAGATAAGCGAATGATATGGGCGTTGCGCCCATTTTTTTTTGCTTCAGCAGGTTGGCCATACCGGGAAATTCTTCAGGAAAAACGTGCATCTGACTGATCTGATTGAAAAAACCCTCACCGCCATGGGTTACGAGCTGGTGGAAGTGGAACGCGCGCCGGCTGGGTTGCTGCGCGTGTATATCGATCAGGCAGAGAATGGCATCGTCATTGAAGATTGCGAGAAGGTGAGCCATCAGCTCACGCGCGTGTTCGAAGTTGAGAACGTCAACTACGAACGGCTGGAAGTGTCGTCGCCGGGGCTTGACCGCCCGCTGCGCACGCTGGCCGATTTCACGCGCTTCGCCGGCCTTGAGGTCAAGGTGACGCTGCGCTTGCCTGTCGGCGGGCAAAAGAATTTCACGGGAATCATTCAGGCTCCGACAGGGGAGCCAAGCCAGGAACGAATCGGCCTCGAGTTTGAGGGCAAGGAAGGCCCCGCGCTGCTGGAATTCACACTGTCGGAACTCGACCGTGCCCGGCTGGTGCCCGTGCTGGACTTCAAAGGAAATCGAAACAAAGGGAACAAGCAATGAGCCGCGAAGTTCTGTTGCTCGTCGATGCGCTTGCGCGCGAAAAAAACGTCGACAAGGATGTGGTGTTCGGGGCGCTGGAGGCCGCATTGGCTTCCGCGACCAAGAAGCGCTTTGAAGAAGACGTGGATGTGCGCGTGGCGATCGACCGTGAGTCGGGCGAACACGAAACCTTCCGTCGCTGGCTCGTCGTTCCCGACGATGCAGGCCTGCAGGAGCCGGACAAGCAGATTCTGTTGTTCGAAGCCAAAGAACAGGACGCTGACATCGATGTCGACGACTTCGTCGAAGAGCAGATCGAATCGGTCGAGTTCGGCCGCATCGGCGCGCAGGCCGCCAAGCAGGTGATCCTGCAGCGCATCCGCGATGCCGAGCGCGAGCAGATCCTGAACGACTATCTGGATCGTGGCGAAAAGGTCATGACCGGCACGATCAAGCGCGCCGACAAGAAGGGTTTGATCGTTGAGACCGGTCGCGTTGAAGCGCTGCTGGCCCGCGACCAGATGATCCCGAAGGAAAACTTGCGCACGGGCGACCGCGTTCGCGCGTACATCCTGAATGTCGACCGTACTGCACGCGGCCCGCAGATCGAACTCTCGCGCACCTGCCCCGACTTCCTGATCAAGCTCTTCGAGAACGAAGTGCCGGAAATGGAACAAGGTCTGCTGGAGATCAAGGCAGCCGCGCGTGACCCCGGCGTGCGTGCGAAAATCGCGGTCGTTGCACACGACAAGCGCATCGACCCGATCGGCACCTGTGTCGGCGTGCGTGGCACGCGCGTGACGGCTGTACGCAATGAAGTGGGTGGCGAAGCTGTGGACATCGTGCTGTGGTCGGAAGACCCGGCGCAGTTCGTAATCGGCGCGCTGGCACCGGCGCAAGTGCAGTCCATCGTCGTGGACGAGGAAAAGCACAGCATGGATGTGGTGGTCGACGAGGAAAACCTCGCCGTGGCCATCGGTCGTAGCGGCCAGAACGTTCGCCTGGCGTCGGAGTTGACTGGGTGGCAGATCAACATCATGACGCCGGCCGAGTCTGCACAGAAGCAAGCTGAAGAAAGCTCCGTCGTTCGCCAGTTGTTCATGGCGAAGCTGGACGTGGACGAAGAGGTTGCCGACATCCTGATCGAAGAGGGCTTCAGCTCGCTCGAAGAAGTGGCCTATGTGCCGCTGCAGGAAATGCTGGAAATCGAGGCGTTCGACGAAGACACCGTCAACGAGCTGCGCAATCGCGCTCGCGACGTGTTGTTGACGATGGAGCTGGCAAAGGAAGAAAAGGTCGAGAAGGTGTCGCAAGACCTGCGCGACCTCGAGGGGCTGACCCCGGAGCTGATCGGCAAGCTGGCCGAGGGGAACATCCAGACGCGTGACGACTTGGCCGAGCTGGCCGTCGACGAACTGGTCGAAATGACCGGTGTCGACGAAGAACAAGCCAAGGCGCTGATCATGAAGGCGCGTGAACACTGGTTTTCGTGAGTCGCATAAGCGTTGATCGTTTATCGGAATCCTCACTGAAACCAAGCATCGAAAGGGTTTGAATGGCAAGCACAACAGTTGCCCAACTCGCTGGCGAATTGAACCGTAGCGCTTCGGCGCTGCTGGAACAATTGCAGGCCGCGGGCGTGCAAAAGGCGACGCCGGAAGACGTCATCACCGAATCGGACAAGACCCGTCTGCTCGACTATCTCAAGCGAGCTCACGGTAGCGCCGAGGATGGCGCGCGCAAGAAGATCACGATCACCAAACGCGAAACCAGCGAAATCCGCCAGGCGGATGCCACCGGCAAGACGCGCACCGTGCAAGTGGAAGTCAAGAAGAAGCGCGTGCTGGTCAAGCGTGATGAACCGAACGCGGCGCAGGTTGAATCGGAGGCCGCAGAGGAGACTCCGGTCGTCGATGCCGAGGAGGTCGCGCGTCGCGAGGAAGAACAACGCCGTCAGGCCGAATTGCTGGCCCGCCAGGAAGCCGAACTGAAGGCGCGTCAGGAAGCAATGGAACGCGAGGAGGCCGAGCGCCGCGCTCGCCAGGAAGCCGCTGAAGCCGAGCAGAAGCGTCAGGCTGAACTCGCCGCCAAGAAGGCGGAAGAGGAAGCTGTTGCTGCCCGTGCTGCCGCTGAAGCGTCGGATGAAGCCCCGCGCCGCAAGGCCGAGGAAGACGCCGCACGTCTGGCAAGCGAGCGCGAAGCCGCGCAGAAGGCTGCTGACGAAGCGCGCGTTGCCGCTGACAAGATCAAGGCTGAGGAAGACGCCGCGCGCAAGCGCCGCGAAGCTGCCGAAGCCGAAGCTCGCGCCATCCGTGAAATGATGAGCGCCCCGGCACGCGTGCTGAAGACGCCCGCCGAGCGCAAGGCTGAAGAGGTTAAGAAGGCCGAGCAATCGGGCACGCTGCACAAGCCGGTCAAGCCGGCTGGAGAAGCGCGTCCGGCTGCGGCTGCCAAGAAGCCGGCGGCTCCGGCTCCCGCTGCTGCTGCACCGAGTTCACCGTCCGGCGACAAGAAGGGCGGTCGCGGCAAGTCGGGCTGGCAGGACGACAACCGTACCGGTAAACGTGGTGGCCTGAAAACGCGCGGTGACACCGGCGGTGGTGCCGACGGCTGGCGTTCCGGCTCTAAGGGGGGGCGCAACCGGCATGGCGACGACAATCGCAATGCCTTCCAGGCCCCGACCGAGCCGGTCGTGCGCGAGGTGCACGTGCCGGAAACCATTTCTGTGGCCGATTTGGCGCACAAGATGTCGGTCAAGGCAGCCGAGGTCATCAAGCAGATGATGAAGCTCGGTCAGATGGTCACGATCAACCAGGTGCTGGACCAGGAGACCGCGATGATCGTGGTCGAAGAAATGGGCCACCAGGCGGTCGCGGCCAAGCTGGACGATCCGGAAGCGTTGCTGATTGGCGGCGTTGAAGAACCGGCGAATGCCGAAGCCGAAACCCGTCCGCCGGTCGTGACTGTCATGGGTCACGTTGACCATGGCAAGACCTCGCTGCTGGACTACATTCGTCGCGCCAAGGTTGCGGCGGGCGAAGCTGGCGGCATCACGCAGCACATTGGCGCGTATCACGTCGAGACCGATCGCGGCGTCATCACCTTCCTGGACACCCCGGGTCACGAGGCCTTTACGGCCATGCGTGCACGTGGTGCCAAGGCGACCGACATCGTGATTCTGGTGGTGGCGGCAGATGATGGCGTCATGCCGCAGACGAAGGAAGCCATTGCGCACGCGAAGGCGGCTGGGGTGCCGATCGTGGTGGCGATCACCAAGGTTGACAAGCCTGAAGCCAACCCCGACCGCGTCAAGCAGGAACTGGTGGCTGAGAGCGTGATTCCGGAAGAGTACGGCGGTGATGTGCCGTTCGTGCCGGTGTCGGCCAAGACTGGCCAAGGCATCGACAGCCTGCTGGAAAACGTGCTGCTGCAAGCCGAAGTGCTGGAACTGAAGGCACCGGTCAACGCGCCGGCCAAGGGTCTGGTGGTGGAAGCGCAACTGGACAAGGGCAAGGGCCCGATCGCTACGGTGCTGGTGCAGAGCGGTACGCTCAAGCGCGGCGATGTGGTGCTCGCGGGCACAGCCTATGGCCGGGTTCGTGCCATGCTGGACGAAAACGGCAAGTCGGCCAAGGAAGCCGGTCCGTCGATTCCGGTGGAAATCCAGGGTCTGTCGGAAGTGCCGGGCGCTGGCGAAGAAGTGCTGGTGCTGCCGGACGAGCGCAAGGCGCGCGAAATCGCGCTGTTCCGCCAAGGCAAGTTCCGTGATGTGAAGCTGGCGCGTCAACAGGCTGCCAAGCTGGAAAACATGCTGGAGCAGATGAGCGAAGGCGACGTGAAGTCGCTGCCGCTGATCATCAAGGCCGACGTGCAGGGTTCGCAGGAAGCCTTGGTGCACTCGCTGCAGAAGCTGTCGACCGACGAAGTGCGTGTGCAGGTTGTGCACGCTGCCGTGGGCGGTATCACCGAGTCGGACGTCAACCTGGCAACTGCGTCGAAGGCCGTCATCATCGGCTTCAACACGCGGGCCGATGCGGGCGCACGCAAGCTGGCCGAGCATCAGGGCATCGACATTCGCTACTACAACATCATCTATGACGCTGTGGATGAGGTGAAGGCTGCGATGTCGGGCATGCTGTCGCCGGAAAAGCGCGAGGAGACGACGGGCCTTGTCGAGGTGCGTCAGGTCTTCCACGTGCCGAAGGTTGGCGCGGTGGCTGGTTGTATGGTGCTGGACGGCTTCGTCAAGCGCAATTCGCTGGTGCGGGTGCTGCGTGCGAACGTGGTCATCTTCTCCGGCGAACTCGATTCGCTCAAGCGCTTCAAGGACGATGTGAAGGAAGTGAAGCAAGGCTTCGAATGCGGCCTGTCGATCAAGAACTTCAACGACGTTCAGGAAGGCGATCAACTCGAGATCTACGAGATCACCGAGGTGGCGCGTACGCTGTAATACGTTGGCCGGGCGCTGCGGTGTCCGGCTCGACTTTGCGACGGTGGCCCGGGCGCGTCCCGCGCCACCGTTTTGTCTTTTTGGGCCGGCTGGCGTGTGTCGGCGAGCCTATGTGAGGAACACACTATGCCGAAGAAATCGGGATCGGCCGCTGGCCGCAACGTGCGTATCGCCGATCAGATCCAGCGTGATCTGGCCGAATTGATCCAGCGCGAAATCAAGAACCCGGCGATGGGCTTGGTGACGCTGCAATCCGTTACGCTCACGCCGGATTACGCGCACGCCAAGATCTACTTCACGGTGCTGGGTGCCGAACCGGAAGCTGCCGGTGCCATCCTGAATGAGAAGGCGGGCTACCTGCATTCGCTGCTGTTCAAGCGCCTGCACATCCACACGGTGCCGACGCTGCACTTCCACTTTGACGGTTCGGTTGAGCGCGGTATCGAGATGTCGCGCCTGATCGACGAGGCCAACGCCACGCGTGCCAAAGACGATTGAGATGGCCGAGCAACATGCGCCCAGGCCACAGAAGCCGCCGCGCCGCGATGTGCACGGCGTGCTGCTGCTGGACAAGCCGATCGGCTGGTCGAGCAACGATGCGCTGATTCGCGCCAAGCGCTTGCTGTGGGCCAAGAAGGCGGGGCATACCGGCACGCTTGATCCGCTCGCTACGGGCTTGCTGCCGCTGTGTTTTGGCGAGGCGACCAAGTTTTCGCAGGATTTGCTCTACGCGGACAAGACGTACGAAACCGTCGTGCGTCTTGGTATCAAGACGAGCACCGCGGACGCTGAAGGCGAGGTGCTGAGCGAGCGCCCGGTATCGGTCACGCCGGAGCAACTGCAGGCTGCCGTCGTCCGCTTTGTCGGCGAGATCGACCAGGTGCCGCCGATGCATTCTGCGCTGAAGAAGGACGGCAAGCCGTTGTACGAATATGCGCGCGCGGGCCAGACCGTGGAACGCGCTGCGCGTCGGGTAACGATTCACGCGATTGATGTGCTGGCGACCAACCTGGAATCGGCCGAGCCGACGATCACGTTGCGCGTGTCATGCAGCAAGGGAACGTACATCCGCACGTTGGGTGAAGACATTGGCGAGGCGCTGGGCTGCGGCGGACATCTGGTGGCACTGCGTCGCACGCAGGTGGGCAACCTGACGCTGGATGGCGCCGTGACACTCGAATCGTTGGATGCAGCCGCTGACGATGCACGCGCCGCATTGCTGGCGCCGGTCGATGCGCTGTTGCAGACGCTGCCGCGCGTGGAGCTGGATGCAGATGAGAGCCGCCGCTTCCTGCATGGTCAGCGCTTGCCGTTGCGATTGGCATTGCCGAATGCAGATCAGGTGCGCGTGTACGGCGTGCGTGACGCGATTGCTTCGGATGCCACTGCTTCGCTGCTCGGTGTGGCTGCTTGGCAAGGCGGTGTGCTGCGGCCGGAGCGGCTCGTGCATCTTTGAACAGATCGATCGGCAACAAAAAGCCACGCAGCTACGCGTGGCTTTTTCGTTTGCGCGATCTTTACTCAGTGCGCGCCGGCTGCTGCTTCCGCCCCGGCCGCCGATTTCGCCGGCTTGGTCAACCAAATGAAGACGATCAGCACGATAAACAGCACCGCAGAGATCCAGAAGATATCGTTGGCCCCCAGCATTGCGGCCTGCTGCGAGATCGTACGTTCGATCACACCGTTGGCTTGCAGGCTGGGCATGCCCAGTTGCGTGTACTGGTTGATTGACGACGAATAGGCCGGGTTGTACGGGTTCACGTGCTCGACCAGTTGCGCGTGGTGCAGGGCAGAACGGTTGTCCCACACCGTGGTCGAGATCGATGCACCGATGCCGCCGAACATGATCCGCACGAAGTTCGACAGGCCCGATGCCGCGGGAATCCGCTCGGGCGGCAGGCCCGACAGGATGATCGACGTGAGCGGGATGAAGAACATCGCCATGGCCGCGCCCTGGATCAACGTCGGGACCATCAGCGTCCAGGTATCCACCTGCACGGTAAAGTGCGAGCGCATCCAGAACACCAATGCAAAGGTGATGAATGCACTCGTTGCCACCCAACGCGCGTCCATCTTCGGCAGGTTCTTGCCGATCACGGGCGAGAGGAGGATGGCGAAAATGCCCACCGGCGCCATGATCAGACCCGCATCGGTGGCGGTATAGCCGACGATGGTCTGCAGCCACAACGGCAGGATCACGAGGTTGCCGAAAAACAGCCCGTACGCCACCGAGATGGCGACCACGCCTGCACTGAAGTTGCGGCCTTTGAACAGCGTCAAGTCCACTACGGGGTGATCTTCGGTCAGTTCCCACACCAGGAAGAACGCGAAGCCCACGATGGCGACGGCGGTCAACACTACGACCTCGGTCGAGTTGAACCAATCGAGTTCCTTGCCGCGATCCAGCATCAACTGCAGCGAGCCGACCCACAGAATCAGCAGCGCCAAGCCGATCTTGTCGATGGGCAGTGAGCGCGTGGGTGATTCTCGGTCCTTATAGATAACCCACGTTGCATACGCGGCGAGGATGCCCACCGGGATGTTGATATAGAAGATCCACGGCCAGCTCATGTTGTCAGAGATCCAGCCGCCGAAGATCGGCCCCATGATCGGCGCGACCAGCGTAGTCATGCCCCATAGTGCCAATGCCATTGAGCTTTTGGCGGGCGGATATGTCGACAGCAGCAACGATTGCGACAGCGGAATCATCGGGCCGGCCACGGCACCCTGGATGATCCGGGCGGCGATCAGCATGCCCATGTTGGGCGCCAGTCCGCATGCCCACGACGACAGCACGAACAGCAGAATCGACGTGATGAACAGGCGCACCTGTCCGAAACGCTGCGTCAGCCACCCCGTGAGCGGCACCGAGATGGCGTTGGCCACCGCAAACGAGGTGATGACCCACGTGCCCTGGTTCGGCGCTACGCCCAGGTCGCCCGAGATGGCCGGGATCGACACGTTGGCGATGGACGAATCCAGCACATTCATGAACGTCGCCAGCGACAGCGCTACCGTACCGATCGCCAGTTTGGCGCCGGTCAGTGGCTGTGGTGGCTTGGGCGCGGCAGTTGCCATGCGTCAGACCTTGGGTGCGGGTTGTGAAGCGCGCGGAGCCGATGTGGCCGGCAGGTTGGTGGCGGCCGGTGTCGTGGCTGCGCCGCGGCCGGCGTTGGCGGAGATGATGCTGGCGATGACCTGATCGGCATCCTTGCCGGCCTGGTCGTACACCGTCGTTTGCAGCGGCGAAGCGGTCGGTGCGGTGGCCAGGCTCTGGCCGCCTTCGTCATGGATATCGACCTTGGCTTCCATCGACAAGCCCACGCGCAACGGATGGTCCTTCAGCTCCTTCGCGTCGAGCGACACGCGCACCGGCAGGCGTTGCACCACCTTGATCCAGTTGCCCGTGGCGTTCTGTGCCGGCAGCAGCGAAAACGCCGAGCCCGTACCTGCCGAGAAACCGACCACCTTGCCGTGGTATGTCACGCTGCTGCCATACACGTCGGCCACCAGTTCAACCGGCTGGCCCACGCGCATGTGGCGCACCTGGACTTCCTTGAAGTTGGCGTCCACCCAGAGCTGGTCCAGCGGCACGATGGCCATCAGCGGCGTGCCCGGGGCAACGCGCTGGCCGACCTGCACCGAACGCTTGGCCACGTAGCCTGTGACCGATGCCGGCAGGCTGGTACGCGCGTAGGCGAGGTACGCCTCGCGCACCTTGGCGGCGGCTTGCAGCACGTTCGGATGACGTTCCAGCGTGGTCTGCTCGGTCAGCACACGATTGCCCTGCAACTGTTCCTTGGCGGCTTCCAGTGCGGATTGCGCAGCCTGCACGGCGGTCTGCGCGTGCGAGATTTCTTCCTGCGACACCGCACCCGAGCCGGCGATCTGCTTACGGCGTGCGAGGTCATCCTTCGCCTTGGCGAGATCGCTTTCGCGCATGGCCAGCGTGGCGGTGAAAGCGCTGGTGTTCGAATACAGCGTGCGCACCTGGCGCACCGTCTGCGCGAGCGCGGCTTCGGCCTGCTCCAGCGCGACGCGGGCGTCGGCGCGGTCCAGTTCGATCACAGGTTGGCCGGAAGAGACGAGCTGCGTGTCGTCGGCGCGAATGGCCACTACGGTGCCGGCCACCTGCGGTGTCACCTGGACCACGTTGCCTTGCACGTATGCATCGTCGGTCGACTCGAACCAGCGGCCGTACAGGCCCCAGTAGAGGCCGTAGCCGACGCCGGCGACCACCAGTGCGGCGGCCAGCGTGGTCAGCATGCGCTTGCGCTTCCCGTTGCCATTTCCGTTGCCGGTGGGCGTTGCGGCGGGGGCTGCTGGCGTGGGGGCCGCTGACGGTGCGGCTTGGGGCTTGTTGTCACTCATGATGTTGGCTCGAAAGAATGCGTTGGAACGGCTTGTTCAGTTCAATTCAGTACAGATCAGCTATGCGGTGCGGCGGCCTCGGGTTTGGCGCCCGGCAGGTCTTCTGCCGTATAGCCGCCGCCCAGGGCCTTGATGAGGGCCATCTGCGCGTCGAGGCGGCGTGCCTGCAGGTTAGTCGCGAGCTTGCGTTGCTGCAGCACCGTCGTCTCGGCATTCAGCACGACCAGTTGCGTGCCAAGGCCGGCGCCATAGCGCGTGCGGGCGAGGCTGTAGGCGCGTTCGGCTTCGCTCAGGGCGGTGCGCTGGATGGTGATCTGCGAGTCGATACTGTGCAGCGTGGTGATCTGGTCAGCGGTGTCATGCAGGGCTTCGGTCAGCGTCTGGTTGTAGCTGGCAACAGCTGCGTCATAGCTGGCGTACTTGCCGCGCAGGTTGGCGCGCAGCTTGCCGCCCTCGAAGATTGGCAGTTTGAGCGCAGGGCCGATGCCAAGCTGGCGCGACGCGCCAAGCAGCAGGTTTTCCGGCGCAATCGAAGCCAGCCCCAAGAACGCGGTCAGGCTGACGTCGGGCAGAAACTCTGCCTTGGCCACGTCGATATCCTTCGACGCGGCTTCCACGCGCCAGCGCGCAGCCACGAGATCCGGACGACGGCCGATCAGGTCGATGGTCAGATTGTTCGGCAGCTTGGGGGTGTCTTGTGCAAGCAGCGTCGGGCGTGTAATTGCCAAGCCGCGGTCTGGGCCTTTGCCGAGCAGCGCGGCCAACTGATTGCGCGCCAGCGTGATCTGCTCATCGACTTGCTCAAGTTCCGTTTGTGCGGCAGCCACGTTGGCGCGGGCCTGCGTGGTCTCGACTTGCGTATCGAGGCCGGCACGCAAGCGTTGGCCTGCAAGGTTGGTCAAATCTTTGCGTTGCACGATGGAACGTTCGGCCACGTCGCGCTGCGCGTACAGCGCGGCCAGCTTGGCGTACGTACGGGCCACAGTGGTCGATAGCATCAGCCGCGAGGCTTGGCTTTCCGCTTCCATCGATTTGTCGTCGGACAGCGCGGCCTCCAGCGCGGAGCGGTTTTTGCCCCAGAAATCCAGGTCGTAGCTCACGCCAAGCTGGATCTTCGATTCCGTGAACCAGCGGCCCGCCAGCGGCGTGCCTTCAAACAGGTCGTACTCCGACAGGCGCTGGCGCGTCATCTCGGCATCGAGCCCGACACTCGGATACAGATTGCTGCGCACCACATCGGCCATCGCACGCGAGGCGCGCACGCGGGCAAAAGCGACTTGCAGGTTCGGGTTGTCCTTGATCGCCTCATCCACCAGTGCGCGCAGTTGCGGATCGTTGAACTGGTCGACCCAGTTCTGCGACGGCCACTGACCCCCTTGGGACGGCAGCGATTGCGCGCTCGCCAGTTGTCCCGGTGTTGTCAGCGTCTGCGTGCTGTGTGAGTTACCGAGGTTGGCGCAGCCAGCCAGCATGGCCAGCGTCACGGCGGAAAGCGCCACGCCCAGGCGCGCCGGCCATTGCACGCGCGCGTTGCCGGCGCGGCCTAGGGGCGAAGGTGCCTGGTGAGGGGCGGAGTTCGAGGCGTTCATGTTGTTTGATGTGTCAAGCGATCGGGAGAGCGAAAAGCGTTCGGCGCGTTAGGTGTCATGCAGCCGGAACAGCGTCAGTGATCCGCGGGGCGCATGCGGTGGCTTTCAGTGGCGGCACAGTTGTCGAGAACGCGCTTGAGAAGCTCGCGCAGCGTATCGACGTCGCCCGGCGTAAAGCCGGCAAAGAAACGGTTCAGCACGCGCGTATAGATGGCTGGCATGCGGTCGGCCAAGTCTCGGCCGGCTTCAGTCAGCTCCAGATGCACGACACGGCGGTCGGACTCGCTGCGCACGCGCTCGATCAGGCCGCGCTTTTCCATGCGGCTGAGCATGCGGGTGAGCGATCCGATGTCGGTATTCAGTTCGCGGCCGAGGTCTGTAGCGGTCTGGCAGCGGCCGTTGGCGAGCAGCACCAGGCAACTCGCCTGGGAATGCGTCACGTCCATCTGCGCGACTTCCTGCTCGATCGCCATGGACAGCGCTGTCTTGGTGCGCCCGACGAGGTAGCCCACGCTTTCGCACATGCGGTAGTCCTCCACCCGGAAGAGTGTTCCGGCGGCAGCAACTTCGGTGGCGGATCTTGTCTGTTCGGACATCTTATGTATGCACAATCATTGTCCGGACAAATATACGAATTGACGCAGCAAACAGCAAGGTACTGAATGCGTGATTCCATTTTTGGAAATAATGTGTGATTTATTGATCTCCTGCGCAACGTTCTTTCATGGATTGGTCAAGCAGTGTCATCTCTTGCGCATCGCAACATGCTAGAATGTCAGGTTATTCCGCGAGCTGTTTTTGGGTGATGTCCCCGGCTCGTCTCACGTCTTTTCGAGTTCACATCCCATGCGCGCGCTTCGCAACATCGCCATCATTGCCCACGTTGACCACGGCAAGACCACACTGGTCGACCAGCTCCTTCGCCAAGCCGGTACGTTCCGCGAGAACGAGCAGCTCACCGAGCGCGTGATGGACTCGAACGACATCGAAAAAGAGCGCGGTATCACGATTCTGGCCAAGAACTGCGCGGTCGAATACAACGGCACGCACATCAACATCGTCGACACGCCGGGGCACGCGGACTTTGGCGGCGAAGTGGAGCGTGTGCTGTCGATGGTCGACGGTGTGCTGCTGCTGGTGGATGCCGTGGAAGGCCCGATGCCGCAGACGCGTTTCGTGACGCGCAAGGCACTGGCTCTGGGCCTGAAGCCCATCGTCGTGATCAACAAGGTGGACCGCCCGGGCGCGCGCCCGGAGTGGGTCATCAACCAAACTTTCGATCTGTTCGACAAGCTGGGCGCCAATGACGACCAGCTCGACTTCCCGGTGGTGTACGCGTCGGGCCTGAACGGCTACGCCGGTCTGACCGACGACGTGCGCGAAGGTGACATGAAGCCGCTGTTCGAGACCATTCTCGATAAGGTGCCGCAGCGTAACGACGACCCGAATGGCGCGTTCCAACTGCAGATCATTTCGCTCGATTACTCCAGCTACGTCGGCAAGATCGGCGTGGGCCGCATCACGCGTGGCCGTGTGCGTCCGCTGCAGGACGTGGTGGTCAAGTTCGGTCCGGAAGGCAACCCCATCAAGGGGCGCATCAACCAGGTGCTGAAGTTCCGTGGTCTGGAGCGCGAGCTGGTGCAGGAAGCCGAAGCCGGCGACATTGTGCTGATCAACGGTATTGAAGAACTGGGCATTGGTTGCACCGTGTGCGCTCCGGACAATCAAGAGGCGCTGCCGATGCTGAAGGTGGACGAACCGACGCTGACCATGAACTTCTGCGTCAACACCTCGCCGCTGGCTGGCCGTGAAGGCAAGTTCGTGACGAGCCGCCAACTGCGCGACCGTCTGGACCGCGAGCTGAAATCCAACGTGGCGCTGCGCGTGAAGGACACCGGCGACGACACGATCTTCGAAGTGTCGGGCCGTGGCGAATTGCATCTGACGATTCTGGTGGAAAACATGCGCCGCGAAGGCTACGAGCTGGCCGTGTCGCGCCCGCGCGTGGTGTTCAAGGAAATTGACGGCGTGAAGCACGAGCCGTTCGAGCGCCTGACCGTGGACGTGGAAGACGGCCACCAGGGCGGCGTGATGGAAGAGCTCGGCCGCCGCAAGGGCGAACTGCTCGACATGGCATCGGACGGCAAGGGCCGCACCCGCCTGGAATACCGCATTCCGGCACGCGGCCTGATCGGCTTCCAGGGTGAATTCCTGACGCTCACGCGCGGTACGGGCCTGATCAGCCACATCTTCGACGACTACTCCCCGGTCAAGGAAGGCGACCTGGGCGAGCGCCACAACGGCGTGCTGATCTCGCAAGATGACGGCGCTGCTGTGGCCTACGCCCTGTGGAAACTGCAGGATCGCGGCCGCATGTTCGTGTCGCCAGGCGATGCGCTGTACGAAGGCATGATCATCGGCATCCACAGCCGCGACAACGATCTGGTCGTCAACCCGATCAAGGGCAAGCAACTGACCAACGTGCGCGCCTCGGGCACAGACGAAGCCGTGCGACTGGTGCCGCCGATCCAGATGTCGCTGGAGTACGCCGTGGAATTCATTGCTGACGACGAATTGGTGGAAGTCACGCCGAAGAGCATCCGTCTGCGCAAGCGTCACCTGAAAGAACATGAGCGCAAGCGCGCATCGCGTGAAGAGGCGGTTTGATCGCCAAGCGATCTGCCGACAGAAACGCCCCGATTCGTCGGGGCGTTTTACTTTGACCAGCCGTGTTCAGGAAGGCGATCCGACGCTGCTCGGTTCGACTGTCGCTGCAGAACGCGGGCTACGCCACTCAGGCGGTTTCCACAGGTAGCGCAAATCCCGATCGCGGAACACATCGGCCCACATATCGCGCCATTCATGGAAAGTGAGGGTAAGCGGGTTGTGCGTGTAGACCTGCCGCGTAATGCCGAAGGTCGGCGCCTCTTCTTCGGGGACGAAGCTGCCGAACATGCGATCCCAGATGGTCAGCACGCCAGCGTAGTTGCGGTCGACGTATTGCGGGTTCTTGGCGTGGTGCACCCGGTGCACCGAAGGCGTATTCACGTACTGCCCGAGCCAGCGCCAGAAGCCCGCGTAGCGTGAATCGAGCGCTCCCAGTCGTGTATGCACGAAGAACTGGAATGCCAGGTTCAGGCCCACCGCCAGAATCACCCAATCCGGCGTAAAGCCGATCCACGCCAGCGGAATCCAGAACAGCCACATGCCAGAAATCGGATAGGTCAGGCTCTGGCGGAACGCCGTCGAAAAATTCATGCCTTCCGACGAGTGATGCGTCACGTGCGACGCCCACATCCAGCGCACGCGATGGCTGGCGCGGTGAAAGAAGTAGTACAGAAAATCCTGCAGCAGCAGGAGCAGCACGAAAGACCACCACGTTTCGGGCATCGCGCGCAGGCCGTGGCTGTACGTCCATGAGTAGACCGTCTTGATCATCAGCCACAGGAAGAACGCATCCGACGCCTGGTGCATGAGCGCGAGACAGGCGTTTGAAACGGTGTCCTTGAAGCTGTAGACGGACGGATCGCGCTTGCGCCAGTACCACGCCTCTGCACCGATGGTCAGCAGAAAGACCGGTGCAAAGGCCAGCAGGATCAGGCCTGGGTCGAAACTGGATGCGCCTGGGGCGCTATTGGCGGGGGTCATCTGATTGTTGTGATGTGTGTTGTCTCCAGCCGGCAGATATACGCCCAACACCTGCGGTGGGAAAGGGGGCGGAGTAGAGCCCTTCCTCGCTTAAATACGCTGTCGTGTACAGTGCGAGCCGTTATTCCCACAACAACATCCGAGACATGCAATCCACTGTTTCCACCGCGCCCGAAGCAGAAGTCCAACCCAACGTGATCGCCGAAGTACGCGGCGGCATCGGCTGGCTGACGCTGAACCGGCCGCAGGCGCTCAATGCGCTGTCACTGGAGATGATCCGCGCACTGTCGCACGCACTGCTGGCGTGGCAGCACGATCCGGAAATTCACGCCGTCATCCTGCGCGGAGAAGGCGGCAAGGCCCTGTGCGCCGGCGGCGACATTCGCTTCTTCCATCGCGCCGCCATGGCCGCAGACCCGCAGCTCGTCACCTTCTTCACCGAGGAATACCGCCTCAACCACCTGATCTTCAGCTATGCCAAGCCCTATATCGCGCTGATGGACGGCGTGGTGATGGGTGGTGGCATGGGCATCTCGCAAGGCGCGTCGCTGCGTGTGGTGACCCAACGCACGAAAATGGCCATGCCCGAGACCAACATCGGCCTGTTCCCCGATGTGGGCGGCGGCTGGTTCCTGGCACGCGTGCCGGGCCATGTGGGCGAATACCTGGGCGTGACGGGGCAGATGATCGAAGCGGCGGATGCGTTGACAGTTGGCCTTGCCGATTGCCATGTCACCGCTGACGCGCTGGCGGCCATCGTCCAGCGCCTGCGCGATGGCACCTGGAGCAGCGCCGAGCAGATCACAGCGTGCTTTACGGACGCCGCATCGGAGCCGGATGCTTCCAAGGCCATCATCGCCGCACATCGTGAATCCATCGATGCGTGTTTCAGTCAGACCACTGTGCAGGGCATCCTGGCCGATCTGGCTGGCAGTACCGACGCCGAATGGGCCGCGCAGACCGCCGCGCACATGGTCAAGCGCTCGCCGCTGATGATGGCCGTAACGCTGGAGCTGATCCGTCGCGGCCGCCACACCACGCTGGCCGACGAACTGCGCCGCGGGCTGGACATGATGACGCACGTGTTTGCCGAGGGTGACGGCATTGAAGGCATTCGCGCCCTGGCCGTCGACAAAGACCATGCGCCCAAGTGGAAGCACGCCAGCATCGATGCCGTGCGTGACGATGAGGTGGCCGCGTTCTTTGTTTCACCATGGCGCCATGCGCAACATCCGCTGCTGGGGCTGTCGGATTAGAACGGGTAAACTGCGCGCCTGGATTGAATCGTTGATTTTGCTGTGACTGCTGAACGCCCCACGCCCGGTCTTGCACCGAATGCCCGCCGTCTGTCCGTCGCCCCCATGATGGATTGGACGGACCGTCATTGCCGCTACTTCCACCGGCAGATCAGCCGTCACACCTGGCTGTATACGGAGATGGTGACCACCGGCGCGCTGTTGCACGGCGATGTGCCGCGCCACCTCGATTTCGATGAGGTCGAGCACCCCGTAGCGCTGCAACTCGGCGGCAGTGAGCCTGATGACCTGGCCCAAGCCGCACGCCTGGGCGAGCAATGGGGTTACAAGGAAATTAACCTCAACTGTGGTTGTCCGTCTGAGCGCGTGCAGCGCGGCGCGTTCGGCGCATGCCTGATGGCTGAACCCAAACTCGTTGCCCAAGGCGTCAAGGCGATGCGCGATGCGGTGTCGGTTCCGGTGACGGTCAAGCACCGCATCGGTATTGACGCGATTGAGACCTATGATTTCGTGCGCGATTTCGTCGGCACCATCGCCGACGCGGGTTGCGAGACATTCATCGTCCACGCGCGCAACGCCATCCTGAAAGGCCTGAGCCCGAAGGAGAACCGAGAGATTCCGCCGTTGCGCTACGAGGTGGTCTACCAACTCAAGCGCGACTTTCCGCATCTGGAAATCCTGCTCAACGGTGGCGTGCAGGCGCTGGAGCAGATCGACACGCATCTCGCGCACATTGACGGCGTGATGATTGGCCGAGAGGCGTATCACCATCCGCATCTGATGGCCGCGTTCGATGCGCGTTACTACGGCGCTGGCACCAAGGCGCCGACACGTGCAGAGATCGAGGACAAGATGATCGCCTACGTTGGCCGCTGGGTGGAGCGGGGCGGTTATGCCGGCGCAGCAGTGCGCCATATGCTGGGGTTGTATCGTGGCGTGGCGGGTGCCCGAGGCTGGCGGCGCGTGCTGTCGGATTCCAAGGCGCTGGGCCGGGTCAAGACGCTGGCCACCGCTCACGCGTTGTTCGAAGAGGCGAGGGCTCACCTGCGGCGCGGCGAAGAATCAGGCGAGGAGGCTGTCCCCGCATAAATTGCGCCACCCTCTAGGCACGCCGAAAGAATGTTTGTATAATCACCTTTTCGCCGAGCAACAATCAGTTCCAGTTGTTCGTACGACGGTGGCTGTAGCTCAGTTGGTAGAGTCCCAGATTGTGATTCTGGTCGTCGTGGGTTCGAGTCCCATCAGTCACCCCAAAAAAATTCAGCAAAAGGCCCGCAAAAGCGGGCTTTTTTGCGTCTATGGGTTTGTTCTACGCACTGGCGACGACTGTGCCTTGGTGGTACACCACCTTCCAACCATCCCCCGTCCGCCGCCACAACGTCGCCCGGCGCGTAGTCCGGTTCGATTGCAACAGCGTGTACGTGAGCAAATAGTTGTCCGGTGCAATCTCCTGGCAGCGAAAATCGCGCGTTTGCCAGAATTCCTCGCCGATATGACCATGCCGGGCATCCAGCACGCCGAGCACATAGCTCCGGCTGTAGCGCTGGCCCGATGCGCCGGTTTCCCAGAAGTCTTCCGTGGTCATGCGCTCGAAATCTTCGCGGCGCGTGCCCAATTCCGGGCGGTGAAAGATGGGCTCACGCCGGCGCAATTCTTCCAGCACGTTGAGCAGGCCGGGGGCAGTGTCCAGAGAGGGTTCCATGCGGCAAGGCTCCTGGGAAAGGCCCAAGCATACCGTGCAGCCGGTGTGGCTTAGCGTTTTTCGCGCTGCACAATGCGCGCGCAAGGCATCGCCCCTATGATGGCGCCTTCGCCTTTTCCGGAAAACATTTCGATGCAACGCACTGCCCGTATTGGCCTGTCTTCGCTGACGATCGCACTGTCGCTTGCGTGCGGTACCGGCGCTTTTGCCGCCACGCTTCAGAAACCGCAGCTCGATGCGCTGCTCGGCGCCGAGCAATCCAAGGCATCGGCTGACCTGAACCGCTTCCTCGCGGCCGCCGCCAAGGCCGAGCCGCAAGTTGCCGGCAGCGTGGTTGCATACCAGAAGAAGGCGCCGCTCACCGGCGACGACCTCATCAACATCGGCCGACTGCTGGGCCTGTACAACCGCCTGCACAACCAGCAAGCCGTGATCGGCTCAATCGAGAAAATGGTTGCGCTGCCCACCGTGCGCGACGACAAGATTCCGCAGTACGAAAACCCGGCCATCGTGGCGTTCGGCAAATTGGTCGAAGGCATGGCGCACGACTTTGGCCTGAAATTCCGCAACGTTGATAACCGCGTGTTTGAAGTCGTGCTACCGGGCACCGGCTCAGACGAGTTCGGCATCCTGACGCACGCCGACGTCGTGCCCGCCAAGGCCGAGGAATGGGTGCTCAGCGACGGCACCAAGCTTGACCCGTTCAAGGTCACGCGCGTTGGCAACCTGCTATACGGCCGCGGCACGATCGACGATAAGGGCTCGATCGCCGCCGCAATGTATGCCATGAAGACGGTCAAGGACAGCGGTGTGCCACTCGCGCGCACGATCCGCCTGATGATCGAGACCACCGAAGAAACCGGTGGCGACGGCATGAAGTATTACCGCGAGCACACGCAACTGCCCGCATACAACATCGTGCTCGACAGCAAGTACCCGGCCGTGGTCGCCGAAAAGGGCACAGGTGCGTTGAAGGTGTTCTTCCCCGCGCAGGCTGGCGACCCCTCGCACACGGCCATCGTTTCGATGACGGGCGCAGCGTCGGCAAGTTCTGTCCCGCAGACGGCCACCGCCACGCTCAAGGGCGGCGATTTGGGCGTCGCGGCTGCCGCGCTCGAAGCCAAGCGCGATGCGTTTGTGAGCAGCCTGGCCGCGCAAGGCAAGTTCTCGATCGACATCACGCGCAGTGCGGACAGCATCGTCGTGAAGGTCACCGGCGCATCGGCGCACGGCTCGCGCCCGGAAGAGGGCGTCAACCCGCTGCCGCGCCTGGCGCTGTTCCTGCGCGCGGCAGATCTTGGCCTGGCCGACAACGCTTACGCCCACGCCGTACGCTACCTGACCGACCTCTACGGTACCGACTACCTCGGTAATACCATGGGCCTGGCCTACAAGGACGACTTCATGGGCCCGCTGACCATTTCGCCCACGGTGATCGGCGACAAGAACGGGCGCGTGGAGGTGACCGCCAACGTGCGCATGCCGCGCGGCAAAACGCCCGAAGCATTGCGTGGGGAGATTGCCAGCAAGGTCAATGCATGGGCCAACACCAACCACGTTGCACTTGAGATCAACCACGACCAGGGCAACTGGATGGCGCGCGATCCGAAGGGTGCGTGGCTGTCTACGCTGCTCAACATTTATGGCGACACTACAGGTCTGGATGCCAAGCCCGTCCCGACCGCTGGCAGCACGACTGCCAAGCTGATGCCGAATGCCATCAACTTCGGCCCCGCCATGCCCGGCAAGAAGTACACCGCGCACAACGCCAACGAGTACAAGGAGGCGCCGGACCTCGACCTGGATATGCAAATGTTCACCGAGATGCTGGTGCGCATCGGCAATCTGCAGTCGATGCAGTAAGCGCCGCACGACCGCCATGAAGATCATCCGCGCCAAATCATTTACCGCCGAGCGTGCCTGGGGTGCACTCGATATCGCCAACATGGGCGGCATCACCACGCGCCTGCATTGGACGGATCAGCCTTACCGCTGGCACGTGAACGACGGCGAGGAAGTCTTCGCGGTGCTCGACGGCACGGTCGACATGCGTTATCGCGAAGCCGGCGAAGAGAAAATCGCAGTGCTGGCACCTGGCGATATCTTCTTTGCCGGTGTTGGCTGCGAACATGTAGCCCACCCGCGCGGTGAAGCGCGGATTCTCGTTATCGAGAAAGCGGGAAGCGTTTAGCGGCGCGCCCGCTGGTTGTGGCGCAAAAAAAAAGCCCGCAACGTGCGGGCTTCGAATTCAGCGATCTCATTGCCCCTGAGGGCATTGGCAATACTACTGTCACGTACGCCAAACAAAATCCGGGTAAACGTCCGTTTTCTGGCGGAACGTAGGTGAATGTGCCGCTGCGTCAACTTGCGAACAGAAAAAACAGCCCGCTCAAACGGCGGGCCGAAAATCAGTTGAAGAAAGCCCTGTCCTCAGGGCAGGGCAAGTGTATGAAATCAGTTGCGGCGGCAGCATTGGGGTATGCCCTGATCGGTCGCGGCAGCTTGATTTAAAACCCCTCATCGCTTTCGCTGTCTTCAGCAGCTTTCGGCGCTCGCCGTGCGCGAGGCTGCCGGAATCGCATCCAGCATGCGGCAGATGGCGGCCATGCTGCCGACCATCGTGCGGCGTTGCTCCCCCTGATAGATACGCACGCCTTGGGTTTGGCGGAAGGGCACCGGATGCACCGGGCGGCGTTGGGAGGACATCGATCCGAGTCGCATGGCAGACCTCGTGAGTTCGGGTGGAAAAGCAAGCGGCAAGACGCTGCCCCGGCGAGCCGGTGGCTCACCTTCAGGTTGATTCAAGCAGCAAGGGATTGGGCGCCGATATGCGCCTGAGACTTACGGAGCAGCAGGCCGGATCAGACCGACGGCCAAGCCCTCCAGGTGAAACTCGTCTCGATCCAGATCAACGTGGATCGGTTCGAAATCGGGGTTCTCGGCAATCAGCTCGACATGACGGCCCTTGCGCTGGAAGCGCTTGACCGTGACGTCGTCCCCCAGCCGCGCGACGACGATCTTGCCGTTGGTGGCTTCAGCGGCGCGCTGCACGGCCAGCAGATCGCCATCCAGAATGCCGGCGTCGCGCATGCTCATGCCGCGCACTTTCAGCAGGAAGTCGGGCTGTGCAGAAAACAGCGATGGATCGACCTGATATTGGCGGTCGATATGCTCCGCGGCCAGGATCGGGCTACCGGCGGCCACGCGGCCCACGAGCGGTAGCGTCAATTGCATCAACCCCATCGATGGCAGCGAGAACTGGTGCTGGGCAGCGTCGCCTGCGGCGCGTAGCCGGATACCGCGCGAAGCGCCCGGCGTCAGTTCGATCACGCCCTTGCGTGCCAGCGCGCGCAGATGCTCTTCCGCTGCATTGGGCGACGAGAAGCCGAACTCCGCCGCAATTTCGGCGCGCGTGGGCGGAAAGCCCGTGCGCTGGATCGTCTGGCGGATCAGATCGTAAATCTGCTGTTGGCGGGGGGTGAGGGTGGCCATCGGTGCACTGTATATTTGAACAGGTGCTGTGATTTTATACAGTGACGCAGGAAGCGCAAGTGATTTTGTTGTGACGTGTTGCGCGAGCACCCGGTGCTCATGACCGGCGTCAAAACCCATGCGACTGGTTAGAAGCTTATGCGCAATCCATGCAGGCGCGGCCGCGGGGAATCGCATAAAATCAAGACCTTGACCGATTTTTGCACCGCCACATAGCCCGATTGAGCCTCGTTGGGTTGGCCCGAACGTCACCATGTCCGCCTTCAATCAAGAGACCGTTCTGAGCGTCCATCACTGGAACGACTCGCTGTTCAGCTTCAAGACCACGCGCGACCAGGCGCTGCGCTTCCATAACGGCCATTTCGTCATGATCGGACTGGAAGTTGAGGGCAAGCCGCTGATGCGCGCGTACAGTATCGCCAGCCCCAATTATGAAGAGCACCTGGAGTTTTTCAGCATCAAGGTGCAGAACGGTCCGCTGACGTCGCGCCTGCAGCATCTGAAGGTGGGCGACAAGCTGCTGGTGAGCAAAAAGCCGGTTGGCACGCTCGTGCTGGATGACCTGCTGCCTGGCAAGAATCTCTACCTGTTCGGTACTGGCACGGGTCTGGCGCCGTTCATGAGCATCATTCAAGACCCCGACACCTACGAACGCTTCGAAAAGGTCGTGCTGCTGCATGGTGTGCGCCAAGTGAGTGAGCTGGCTTATGCAGACTTCATTACCAGCGAGCTGCCGAACAACGAATTCTTCGGCGACCAGGTGCGCGAGAAGCTGATCTACTACCCGACCGTCACGCGTGAGCCGTTCCGCAACATGGGCCGTCTGACTGACCTTGTGGATAGCGGAAAGCTGTCTGCCGACATTGGCCTGCCGCCGATGGACCCGGCCGTGGACCGCGCGATGATTTGCGGCAGCCCGGCCATGTTGGAAGACACCTGCAAGTTGCTTGATGCGCGCGGCTTCAAGATCTCGCCGCGCATGGGCGAGGCCGGTGACTACGTGATCGAACGCGCCTTCGTCGAAAAGTAATTGACGCTGCATTGCTGCAAACGCCGGCCTGAGTGCCGGCGTTTTGTTTTGCGCGGGCGTCAAGGGCAATCCCGCGTCGGCAAAGGCGGGGTGGGCGGATACAATGCGCGCCTTGCCCACCACGCATGTCCGCAAAGATGCCCTTGCCTACCATCGCCATCCTCGCCACCGGCGGCACGATCGCCGGCTCCGCTGACGACGCGGGCTCCGCCGCGCGCTACCGCGCGGGTGCCGTGCCCATCGATCAATTGCTCGCCGCGAGCAAACTGGGGTTGGAACGCATCGCCAACGTGCGCGCCGAGCAGGTTGCCCAGATCGACAGCAAGGACCTGACCTTCGACGTGTGGGAAAAGCTTGTTGCGCGCATCCGGCACTGGATTGACGTCGAGCGCGTGGACGGCGTGGTCATCACGCACGGCACTGATACGTTGGAAGAAACCGCGATGCTGCTGCATCTGACGCAGCAGACCGATACGCCCATCGTCATGACGGCGGCAATGAGGCCATCGACGTCGCTGTCGGCGGATGGTCCGCTGAATCTGCTGAATGCTGTGCGGCTGGCGGCCAGTCCGGCTGCGCGCGGGCGAGGCGTACTTGTGGCGATTAACCAGCGCGTGCATGCAGCGCGAGACGTGCAGAAGGGTCACACCTACTCGGTTGAGGCGTTTGTCTCGCCTGAAACAGGTCCGCTGGGTTTCGTGCTTGACACCCAAGTGCAGTTTCAGCGTGCCGGGCAACGTTTGGCTGCGGCGGATGTGCTACCAATGCCGCATACGGGCGGGTGGCCATGGGTCGAAGTTGTGGCGAGCTATGCGCAGCCCGATGCGCGCGTGGTGGATGCGCTGGTCGTTGCTGGCGTGAAAGGCCTCGTGATTGCGGCAACTGGCGCGGGCTCCATCCACGTCAACCTGGAAGCGGCGCTCGACCGGGCCAGCCAGCAGGGCGTTTTCGTACTGCGTTCGACGCGCACCGGTGCCGGTGTTGTGCCGGCGCAGCCCGATGGACAGTGCTGGGCGTCCAGCGGCTCGCTGAATCCGTACAAGGCCCGTGTGCTGCTGGCGTTGCTTCTGGCCTCCGGGCGCGCCCAGGCAGAAATTGCCTCTCTGCAGCAAGTCATTGATCGGTATTGAAAAAATCACCAAGGCCTGTCTATAATGTCAGGCTAACCAACCTTGCTGCACCGGAGTGTGACGCCCGGGCGGCTTAATCCACAAGGAGCGTCAATGCGTCATTACGAAATCGTATTCATCGTCCATCCGGACCAGAGCGAGCAAGTGCCCGCGATGATCGAGCGCTACAAGAGCACGGTCACCTCGCAAGGCGGTCAAGTGCACCGCGTCGAGGACTGGGGCCGTCGTCAACTGGCCTACATGATCCAGAAGCTCGCGAAGGCTCACTACGTGTGCCTGAACATCGAGTGCGGCAAGGACACCCTGGCTGAACTCGAGCACGCGTTCAAGTTCAACGACGCTGTGCTGCGTCACCTCATCGTTCAGACCAAGAAAGCTGAAACGGCGCCGTCGCCGATGATGAAGGAAGTCGCACGCGAAGAGGCCAAGAAGGCCGCCGCTCAGACCGAACAGGCCGCCTGATGCCGCGCGGTGCTGCGCAAGCCTGATCGCGCATCACCAGCATGAACGAAGCCCTCGGGGACAACGCTATCAACCGCCTGCAGCTCGTCGCCACTCTGGTCGAGCGCGAGGTGATGCGATACACCCCAGCCGGCGTGCCGATCGTCAATTGTCTGCTGACCTACAGCGGACAGGCGATAGAAGCGCAGACAGTGCGACAGAACGAGTTTTCGATGGAGGCACTGGCAGCCGGCAAGATGGCTTCCGTTCTGGACCGCATCGCTCCGGGCACCGTCCTGGATTGCGTCGGATTCCTGGCTCGCAAGCACCGCAGCAGCAAGACACTGGTCTTTCACATCTCCGGATGTAACGTATTCGTAAAGGATTGAATCATGGCATTCATGAACAAGAAGCAGCGCGACGCGAAGAACAAAAAGCGCTTCCAGCAACAAAACCCGTTGTTCAAGCGCAAGAAGTTCTGCCGCTTCACCGTGGCTGGCGTTGAGCAGATCGACTACAAGGATCTGGACACGCTCAAGGACTTCATCGGCGAGAACGGCAAGATCACCCCGGCCCGCCTGACCGGCACGCGCGCGATCTATCAGCGCCAGTTGGACACGGCCATCAAGCGCGCACGTTTTCTCGCGCTGATGCCGTACACCGATCAGCACAAGCACTAATCAGCGGGATAAGGAGAACTCACAATGCAAATTATTCTGCTCGAGAAGGTCGTCAACCTGGGTAACCTGGGCGACGTGGTGCGCGTGAAGGACGGTTACGCTCGTAACTTCCTGATCCCGAACAAGCAAGCCCGCCGCGCTACCGATTCCGCCATCAAGGAATTCGAAGCCCGTCGCGCTGAACTGGAAAAGCTGGCCGCTGAAAAACTGGCTGCTGCGCAAGCCGAAGGCGAAAAGCTGAACGGCCTGACGCTGCAACTGTCGCAAAAGGCTGGTGTGGATGGCCGTCTGTTCGGCTCCGTCACCAACCACGACATCGCTGACGCACTGGTTGCGCAAGGCTTCAAGGTTGAGAAGGCGCAAGTGCGTCTGCCGAACGGCCCGCTGAAGACCACGGGCGACCACCCGGTCGTCGTGTCGCTGCACACCGACGTGGCAGTCGACGTGAACGTGTCGGTGCTGGGCGAGACCGTCTAAGCACGTATGCTGTAGCTCGCGATGCCCGGGAAACCGGCCGGCGCGAGTGAAGAAGGCAGGGACGAAAGTCTCTGCCTTTTTTTGTTGTTCTTTGTGTCAGGGGTTCAGATTGAAGACTGAGCAGCGCCGTTATAATCCCGCCATGAACGCGCCCTCCGATCCCCAGCTCGATTCGCTCAAGGTTCCTCCGCACTCCATTGAGGCCGAACAGTCGGTGCTCGGCGGGTTGCTGCTGGATAACGCCGCTTGGGATCGCATCGCCGATTTCATCAACGAGCACGATTTCTACCGCTACGATCACCGGCTGATCTTTCATAACATCGGCAAGCTGATTTCGCAGGCCAAACCGGCCGACGTGATCACGGTGTACGAGCAGTTGCAGGCTGCGGGCAAGGCGGAGGAGGTGGGCGGTCTGGCCTACCTGAATGCGCTGGCGCAGAACACGCCGAGCGCGGCCAACATCCGACGCTATGCCGAAATCGTCCGTGATCGTGGCGTACTGCGGCAACTGGTGACCATTGCCGACGAGATTTCCGCTGGCGCTTTCAACCCGCAGGGGCGCGACGTGCGTCAACTGCTGGACGAAGCCGAATCCAAGGTGTTTGCGATTGCCGAAGAAGGCTCGCGCGGGCAGAAGGGTTTCCTGGAGATCCAGCCGCTGCTGACGCAGGTGGTCGAGCGTATCGACGAGCTGTACCACCGCGACAACCAGAGCGATATCACCGGTGTGCCGACAGGCTTCGTCGACCTCGACCGCATGACCAGCGGTATGCAGGGCGGTGATTTGATCATCGTGGCTGGCCGCCCGTCGATGGGTAAGACGGCGTTTTCGCTGAACATTGGCGAGCATGTGGCGGTCGAGCAGGGCCTGCCGGTGGCAGTGTTCTCGATGGAAATGGCGGGCACGCAGCTCGCCATGCGTATGCTGGGTTCGGTCGGCCGGCTGGATCAGCACCGCTTGCGCACCGGCCGGCTGCTCGACGAAGACTGGCCGCGCCTGACGCACGCCATCCAGAAGATGAACGACGCGCAGCTCTTCATTGATGAGACACCCGCGCTCAACCCGATGGAATTGCGCGCGCGTTCGCGCCGTCTGGCGCGTCAGTGCGGGCAGCTCGGCCTGATCGTCATCGATTACCTGCAGCTCATGTCGGGTTCAGGCAGCGGTGAAAACCGCGCGACTGAAATTTCGGAAATTTCACGCTCGCTCAAGGGGCTGGCCAAAGAACTCAACTGTCCGGTGATTGCGTTGTCGCAGTTGAATCGAAGCCTGGAGCAGCGTCCGAACAAGCGTCCCGTGATGTCGGATTTGCGCGAATCCGGCGCTATCGAACAAGATGCCGATGTGATCCTGTTCATCTATCGTGATCAGGTCTACAACCCCGACTCTCCGGACAAGGGAACGGCCGAAATCATTATCGGTAAGCAGCGTAACGGCCCGATTGGTACCGTTCGTCTCACCTTCCTGGGCGAATACACGAAGTTCGACAACTTCACAGGTGGCAACGCCTTCTTTGACAACGACACGTAATCTGTATTTCGTGTCGGCCTGCCACAACGTGCCACGCATCGTGCGGGGCTGGTTCCGGTAAACTATTGCGTTTTAATGACAACGCCGGCGGTGACCCCGTCCGGCGTTGTTTTTACGACTTCAGCTTTTTCCGTTCCCAAGGATCATCATGTTCGGTCGCTTCATGCCCACCGAAGGCAAGTTTTTTGAGTACTTCAACCAGCACGCCGAGTGCGCCGTCAAGGCAGCTCATGCGCTCAAGGAGCTGGTCAATGACTTGCCCAATGCCGAAATGCATGCACGCAACGTGCAGAACTTTGAAAAGAAGGCCGATCGCATCACGCATGACACGATCGAGCTGCTGCACAAGACGTTCATCACACCGCTTGACCGAGACGAGATCCACAAGCTGATCACGACGATGGATGACATCCTCGACCTGATGGAAGACGTGTCGCTCACCATCTCGTTGTACGACGTGACCAACGTGACGGACGAATCGCGCCAACTTGCGGCCATTTGCGTGGCGTGCTGCGAGGAGGTCCGCAAGGCTGTGGCGTTGCTGAGCGACATGAACAATGGCCGCCAGATCCTGACCATCGCGCAGGAAATCGATCGTCTTGAGTCGGAAGCCGATCGCGTGATGCGTGCCGCCATGGCCAAGCTGTTCCGCACCGAGAACGACATCAAGCTGCTGATCAAGCTCAAGGCGATCTACGAGCAACTGGAAAGCGTGACCGACTGTTGTGAGGATGTCGCCAACATCATCGAAGGCATCGTGCTCGAAAACGCCTGACGAGACGACGCCTCATGCATACGCTTCAGATCAGTCTTTGGGTGGTCGTCCTGCTGGTGGCGCTGGCCATCGTGTTCGACTTCATGAACGGCTTCCACGATGCGGCCAACTCCATCGCGACGGTCGTGTCGACTGGCGTGCTCAAGCCGCAGCAGGCGGTGGCGATGGCCGCGGCCTGCAACGTGATCGCCATTTTCATTTTCCACCTCAAGGTGGCCACGACGGTGGGCCGGGACACCATCGATCCGTCGATCGTCGACCATTACGTCATCTTTGGGGCGTTGATGGGTGCCATCGCGTGGAACGTCATCACGTGGTACTACGGCATTCCGTCTAGCTCGTCGCACGCGCTGATCGGCGGCCTGGTGGGCGCGGCCGTGGCCAAGTCTGGCACGGGTTCGCTGGTGGCGAGCGGCCTGCTCAAGACCGTGGCGTTCATCCTGATTTCGCCGCTGCTGGGCTTTATCCTGGGCTCGCTGCTGATGGTGGCGGTGTCCTGGCTGTTCTTCCGAACACCGCCTTCCAAGGTGGACCGGTGGTTCCGGCGCCTGCAACTGCTGTCGGCCTCGCTATACAGCCTGGGCCACGGCGGCAACGATGCGCAGAAAACAATCGGCATCATTTGGATGTTGCTCATTGCAGGTGGCTATGCATCGGCCACGGCGACTGAACCGCCGATTTGGGTGATCGTTTGCTGTTACGTCGCGATTGGCCTTGGCACGCTGTTGGGTGGCTGGCGGATCGTGCGCACGATGGGCCAGAAGATCACCAAGCTCAAGCCGGTGGGCGGTTTCTGCGCTGAAACAGGTGGCGCAATGACGTTGTTCTTCGCGTCAGCGCTGGGCGTGCCGGTGTCGACCACGCATACCATCACCGGCGCCATCGTCGGTGTGGGTGCGGCGCAGAAGGCTTCGGCGGTGCGCTGGGGTGTGGCTGGCAACATCGTCTGGGCCTGGGTCTTGACGATTCCCGCGTCGGCCTTCATGGCGGCCATCGCCTGGTGGATCGGCCGGCACGTGCTGTAAGCCGACCGCAGAGCGACTCCTCAAGAACGAAACGCCCACCCAATCGGTGGGCGTTTTACTTTGCAGCGAGCGAAGCGTTATTGCGCGGCGAAGCGAGCGATGGGGTCGTCGTCCGCGGGCTCAGCGCTGATGGCTGGCGTGCGCGTCGACATCAGGTTGTTCGACTGGGCGCCACGTGCTCGGGCGAGTGTGCCTAGCGGATCATCGTCGATAGGGCGGGCAGGGCTGGCCGGTGCAGGTGCGTCGGGCAGATTGCTCGCAGCCACCACGCGGCGTGCGCCCATGTAGCGGCTCGCCCAATAAGACTTGGTCATGTCTTCCAGGCGAACGGTACCGCCCGTGGCTGGCGCGTGGACAAACCGGTTCTGACCCACATAGATGCCGACATGCGAGTTCGCCTGACCGGTCGTGTTGAAGAAGACGAGATCGCCCGATGCAACGTCGCGGCGCTCCAGCGAAGCACCGCGACGACTCATCTCAGCCGCAGTACGGGGCAGATTGACGGAAGCCGCGCGCTGCACGACGTAGCGCACCAGCCCGCTGCAATCGAAGCCGGTATCCGGCGTGTTGCCGCCGTAGCGATACGGCGTACCCACCAAGGCCATGGCTTCGATGGAGATCTCTTCAAGGCCCGCGCTCGGATCGTTGATCGGCGTGCCGCGTGTGCGCAATCCGGCGTCGCGCGAAGCGGTGGAGCGTGTGGGTGTCGACGAGCAAGCGGACAGCAGGCACACCAGCGCAAGCAGGGCAGCGCCTGCCAGTCGGGTATTGCCTTGAGCAAAGCTGTGCCGCGTCAGCATGCGCCATCAAGAAGGTCCGGATAGATCGCATGCTATGCGGTTGGCGTCATAAAGCCAAACAGCGTGTTGGCGGGGCGCAACGCCAAGCGGGGCGCGGCTCTGCGAGCTTTGCCCCGATGGCGTCGCGATTTGCGGGCCGTTTATTTCGCGGCCTTACCAGCGCAATTGGACATTGCGGGTGCTGCCGGTCTGCACCGTAGCCTGCTTTGTCGTGCCTTGGTAGGTGGCGATGACGTTGTAGCTTGCCGGCGGGGCCTTGATCAGACAGCGCGGACCGTCGGCGCGGAAGCTTGCGACCTCCTTGCCGTGCCGCGTAAGTTTGACGTCCACGTCGGCCAGATATTCGCCGCGCGCACCTTGCGTGAACAGCAGAGACAGGTTGTAGTCGCGCGCTTCGCTGTTCAATGCCTGCTGCTCGTCCTGTGCAACGCCGCCGCAGACGTAGCTGATCTGGCCGGCGGTCTTTGGCGTGAGGTTGTCGGCGAACGCAATGGAGGCGCCGGCGGACAGCATCATCGCCAGCGCGGCCGACGTCAGGGTCAAGCGCGATCGGGTCTGCAGGTTTTGCTGCATGGGCATCATGGCCTCCATCAGAAAAAGGGAGAGGTGCCCCACGCGCAGCAAGAAAAAGGCCGCGCAAAAGCGCGGCCTGATGGCGCAACGGTTTGCGGCAGATGAATTTGCCGCGACATGACTGTTAAAGCACGTCTGACGCGTGATCCGCGAGTCGCGAACGCTCGCCACGCGCCAGCGTGATGTGGCCGCTGTGGCTCCATCCCTTGAAGCGATCCACCACGTAGGTCAGGCCGGACGATCCTTCCGTCAGATACGGCGTGTCGATCTGCGCGATGTTTCCCAGGCAGACGATCTTGGTGCCAGGGCCGGCACGCGTGACCAACGTTTTCATCTGCTTGGGTGTCAGGTTCTGCGCTTCGTCGATGATCAGGAACTTGTTCACAAACGTGCGGCCGCGCATGAAGTTCATGCTCTTGACCTTGATGCGCGAGCGGATCAGTTCCTGCGTGGCTGCACGACCCCATTCGCCAGCGTTGTCGTCAGACTTTTGGAGCACTTCGAGGTTGTCGTCGAAGGCGCCCATCCACGGCTGCATCTTTTCTTCTTCCGTGCCCGGCAGGAAACCGATGTCTTCACCCACGGGCACTGTAGCGCGCGTGATGATGATCTCGTTGTAGAGCTTCTGGTCCAGCACTTGCTCCAGGCCTGCCGCCAGTGCCAGCAGCGTCTTGCCCGTACCGGCCTGGCCGAGCAACGAGACGAAATCGACCTCGGGATGCATCAGCAGGTTCAGCGCGAAGTTCTGCTCGCGGTTGCGCGCGGTTACGCCCCAGACGTTGTTCTTCTGGTGCGTGTAGTCCTTGAGCGTCTGCAATACGGCGGTCTTGCCGTTCAGCTCCTTGACCTGCGCGTACAACGGCAGGCTGCCGTCATTTGGCTCCAGGAAGACAAACTGATTGACCAGGAACGACGGCACCAGCGGGCCGGACAGACGGTAGAACGTTGTGCCCGTCTTCGGATCCTGCCAGCTCTCGATGTTCTTGCCGTGCTTTTGCCAGAAGTCGGCCGGCAGGGCCATGATGCCGCTGTAGAGCAGGTCGGTGTCTTCCAGCACGCGGTCGTTGAAGTAGTCCTCCGCCGGCAGGCCGAGGGCGCGCGCCTTGATCCGCATGTTGATGTCTTTGGACACCAGCACGACACTGCGATCCGGCCGCTGCTGCTGCAACGCGGCCACCACGCCCAGAATCTGGTTATCGGCCTTGCCCTGCGGCAGACCGTCGGGCAACTTGATGTCATTCAGGCGCGTCTGGAAAAACAGGCGCCCCTGCGCATCGCGATTGCCCAGCTTGGAGAGTGGCAGACCGTCATCCATCACGCCGTCGGTGCCGGCCACAAGCTGGTCGAGCGTGCGGCTGACCGTGCGGGCGTTGCGCGCAACTTCGCTCATGCCCTTCTTGTGGTTGTCCAGCTCCTCCAGCGTCATCATCGGCAGATAGACATCGTGCTCTTCAAAGCGGAACAGCGATGTCGGATCGTGCATCAACACGTTGGTGTCGAGCACGAACAGCTTGGTCGGGCCTTCATCGCGTCGGGCACGGCGTCGGGCGGCGGTTTCCGTGGATTTGCCGGTGGCGCTCACCTTGTCGACGGCCTTGGCGAGAATGCCTGCGTGTTCGCGCGACGCGTCTTTCGCCATGGGCGATGCTTCGCCCGAGCGGGCGCGGGCCGTACTGGCTGCGTTGCGTTTGGGTTGCGCACGACCGGTTTCTGACAACGCCTCGCGCTCGAGCGCGGGCACCGGTTTTCGAGGTTCCTGACCCGCCTTCGGCTTTCCGGCTTTGCCGAAAGGCTTGAATTCAGCCGGGTCAAGCAATTGGGCTGGCTGGGTGGGCATGGTCGGCAGCGGCATGCTTCGATTACCTCTCTGGGTGGAACAACAACGAAACACCGCCCGCGCATGGCGGGGCGGCGCTGGCGGAAAACGCGGGAAAACGGATGGGCGCGTCGCAATGTTGGATGCACGGACGACGGCCACAAAAAAGCCGCCATGACCTGCGAGAGGTGGGGCGGCCTAGATGAACGCCACGGCAAGCTGCACGATTCGGACGTTCTACCCAGCCTGTTTGCCAGGAAAAACGCAGAAGCGGTATCAGACCAACTTGGCCGCCGGTACCGTCGTGGGCTATCGGAATGGCATCCGGATTTCGTACTCATCGGTTCCGACTGTATCGGAAGCTTTTGTGATTTGCAATCCGTCACGTGTGACGTCCGATGCCGCGTTGCAGCCAAGCGAAACCGGGCGGGAACCAAGGGCCGGCAGTGTTCTGCGAGGCGTTTTCGTGCGCGATCAATTACAGGGCGCGTATCGCAGCCAGCACATCGTCTACATGATTGGGTACTTTCACGCCGCGCCATTCGCGGCGCAGCACGCCTTGCCCGTCGATGAGGAATGTGCTGCGTTCAATGCCGCGCACGTCCTTGCCGTACATCTTCTTCATCTTGATGGTGTCAAAGATGTTGCAGACGGTTTCGTCAGTGTCGGAGATCAGTTCAAAGGGCATCTCCAGTTTCGCCTTGAAGTTCTCGTGCGACTTCAGACTGTCGCGCGAGATGCCGAATACCACGGCGCCGGCAGCCTCAAAGGCATCGTACTGGTCGCGAAAGTTCATCGCCTCGGTGGTGCAGCCGGGCGTGTTGTCCTTCGGGTAGAAATACAGCACGACGGTCTTGCCGTGCTGCGAAGCGGGCGAAAACGTGATGCCGCTGGTGGCCGGTGCGGAGAAATCGGGAAGGGGCTGGTCGAGAATGACGGGCATGGTGTGTTCCAGAAAACCGCGAGGAAAGACGGGAAGCTCGTGGACGAGCCATCGGACGCATCGCGCGCCGGCCGCCAAACCGGAGATCCGAGGGATCAGGCCGGCTGAACGATCAGGCTGCCGCTGCGGCCGGCAACTTCGCCCCACGTGACAGGCTGCACGGGCAGGGTACTGCGATCGAGCGTCGCGTAGTAATCGCCCATCGACCCCAGTCGATGGCCCTGCGCGCGCCAACCTCGCAGCAACTCGCGGAAGATCGGGGCGAGTTTCTGCCCTTCAAGTTCTGCGTGCAAGGTAAATACCTGATCGCGGTCGGACTCGGTCATCTTGAGGATGTGCCGGGCGACGTTGTCGAGGGTGATGTCTTCCACGCCGATAAGCTCATCAAGCGTGGGCAGCGTGGTCGGCAACTGCACGTGGTTCAGTGCTTTACCGTCAACGCTCGGGATGTACGGATGCGTGCCGCGGCCATCGGAGGCGTAGGCCATGCCCCAAGTGTCGATCTGGCGGAAAGCGTGGTCGTTCATCTGCCAGCCGGCGGCGCCGTGCGTGACGGGCGGCTTGCCGAACACCTGGACGAAACGCGCGTGGGCGGCGGTCATCTGGCGGGCGGTCCAGCCGGCATCGCGCTGGCGGACGTTGTCTTGCCAGAGAACGTGATCCCACGTGTGGATGCCCGTCTCGAAACCTGCCTCGGCAATCGCCTGCATTTCGGCAGCGGCTTTGCGGCCGATGTCGGGGCCAGGCAGCAGCACCCCGTACATCAGCGTGCGAAAACCGTAGTGCTCGAGGACTGACGTGCGGGACACCTTTTTCAGGAAACCGGGGCGGAACGCCCGGCGCAGCGCCCAGCCGGTGTGATCTGGCCCGAGGCTGAAGAGGAAGGTCGCGCCCGCCTCCTGCTCGCGCAGCATGCGCGCGAGGTTGGGCACGCCTTCGCGGGTGCCGCGCAGGGTGTCGACGTCGATCTTGAGGACGATGAGGGCCATGAACCTGCGCGGAAGGTGCGACTGAGATGCGGCTTTTACTTGTTGCCGTTGCCTTCTTCGACCAGGCTGCGGGCTTCGGCCACGTGCGTGCGATACGCTTCGAAGATGTTCGCCAACGCGTCCTGCATCACGGTGGTCGGCTTCCAGCCGAGTTCTTCCATGGTGTTGGCAATCTTCGGTACGCGGTTCTGCACGTCCTGGTAACCGTTGCCGTAGTAGGCGCCGGAGGTGGTTTCCACCAGTTGGACCTGCTTGGCGCTGTCCTTGTACTCGTCGATCTTCGCGGCCTGCTCCAGCATCATGTTGGCCAGTTCGCGCACCGAGTAGTTGTTCGACGGGTTGCCGATGTTGTAGATCTTGCCCGAGGCCACGCCATCCTTGTTGGCGATGATGCGCACCAGCGCGTCAATGCCGTCGTCGATATACGTAAAGGCGCGCTTCTGGCTGCCGCCGTCGACGAGCTTGATGTTCTCGCCGCGCACGATGTGGCCGAGGAACTGCGTCACGACGCGCGACGAGCCTTCCTTCGGGGTGTAAATCGAGTCCAGGCCCGGGCCGATCCAGTTGAACGGGCGGAACAGCGTGAAGTTCAGGCCTTCCATGCCGTAGCCCCAGATCACGCGGTCCATCAGCTGCTTTGAGCAGGCGTAGATCCAGCGCGGCTTGTTGATCGGGCCGTAGACGAGCGACGAGCCTTCCGGGTCGAATTCCGAATCGCTGCACATGCCGTAGACCTCGGAGGTCGACGGGAAGACGAGGTGCTTGCCGTACTTCGCGGCCGAACGGACGATCGGCAGGTTGGCTTCAAAATCCAGCTCGAACACGCGCAGCGGGTCTTTGACGTAGGTCGATGGCGTGGCGATGGCCACCAGCGGCAGGATCACGTCGCACTTCTTGACGTGATACTCGACCCACTCCTTGTTGATGGTGATGTCACCCTCGAAGAAGTGCATGCGCGGGTGGTTGACCAGATTGCCCAGGCGCTCGGTCTGCATGTCCATGCCGTAGACCTCCCAGTCGGTGGTCTCCAGGATGCGCTTGGACAAGTGGTGGCCGATGAAGCCGTTGACGCCGAGGATCAGTACTTTTTTCATGAAGGCAAACTCAAGATCAGGAGAGGGCGAGCTGGCTGGCGAGCTGCTTCGCGGTCACGACGGACGTTCCGCTGGCAGATTGGGGCTCGACGCGCCAGAGCTCGTGAATGGCGATGGCTCCCCCATCGCCGCACACGCCGAACATCGCATTATCCACGACGTGCAAGCCCGGCGGCAAATTCGTAAAGGTTTGATGTGCCAGACGGGCACGCGCGACAACGTAGCGCTCGCTGCGGGCGTCTGTAAAGGCGCCGGGGTAGGGCGGCGCCACGGCGCGAATCAGGTTGTAGACCTGCTGGGCCGGCTGGGACCAGTCAATGCGGCCGTCTTCGGGCTTGCGGCCACCAAAATAGCTGCCGTTGGCGAGCACGTTCGGGTGCTGCGGGATCTGCCCGGCAATCATTGCGGGCAGTGCACGCCACAGGGTTTGCTCCGCCGCCACGGTGGCCTTTTCGAAGACTTCGTGCGACGTGTCGTCCGGCAGGATCGGCACGATGGTCTGGTCGACGATGTAACCGGCATCCGGCTTTTCGACCATCTCGTGCAGGGTGGCACCAGTTTCAATCTCGCCGTGCAGCACCGCCCAGTTGATTGGCACGCGGCCGCGGTACTTCGGCAGCAGCGAGCCATGCATGTTGAACGCGCCAAACTTGGCAAGGCTCAACAGCGACATCGGGATCATATGCCGGTAGTAGAACGAGAAGATGAAATCCGGCGCGATGGCCGCAATGCGGGCGTGCAGGTCTTCACCGTTTGCATTGTCCGGCGTGACGTAGGGAATACCCAATTCCTGTGCCGTGGCGCGCACGCTGCCGAACCAGATGTTCTCGGCGGCGTTGTCCTCATGCGTGACAACGAGGTCGACGTGGATGCCGCGTGCGGCCAGCACGCGCAGGCAGCGTACGCCGACGTTGTGATATGCGAAGACGACTGCGCGGCGCTGATTGGTCGAACTCATGCGACACCTCGCTGCGAGCCCGTCTTCAGGTCAGCCGCACTGGCTTCGTGCAGGTGGGGCGAGTCTTCCAGCACGCCTTGCACCAGATAGCGCGGGCGCTCACGCACTTGCTGATAGATGCGGCCGATGTATTCGCCCAGCAGGCCGATACCGAACAGCAGCACGCCCATCAGGAAGAACGTGATAGCGAACAGCGTGAACACCCCCTGGACTTCCGCGCCCAGCACGAAGCGGCGGATCACCAGCAGGATGAAGAGCACCGCCGAGGCCAGCGACAGCAGCATGCCGATTGCCGAGAACCATTGCAGCGGCACCACCGAGAAGCCCGTCACCAAGTCGAAATTCAGCCGCACGAGCTTGTACAGCGAGTACTTTGATTCGCCCGCAAAGCGCTCTTCGTGATCGACTTCGATTTCGGTCGGGTTCTTGCTGAACGTGTAGGCCAGCGCCGGGATAAAGGTGTTGACTTCGCGGCAGCGGTTGATGGTGTCGACGATGGTCCGGTTGTAGGCGCGCAGCATGCAGCCCTGGTCGGTCATCTTGATATGCGTGATGCGCTCGCGCAGCGAGTTCATGGCGCGCGATGCGGTGCGGCGGAACCACGAGTCCTGGCGGACGCGACGGATGGTGCCGACGTAGTCGTAGCCTTCGTCAAGCTTTTCGACCAGGCGGCCGATTTCTTCGGGCGGGTTCTGCAGATCAGCGTCGAGCGTGACGACGCGTTCGCCGCGGGCGTGTTCGAAGCCGGCCAGGATGGCCATGTGCTGGCCGTAGTTGCCGTTGAACAGCACGACGCGCGTGCTGTCCGGGCGCGCGCGGAACTGCTCAGCGAGCATGGCGGCAGAGCGGTCCCGGCTGCCGTCGTTGACGAACACGACTTCATACGAGATGCCGAGCGCGTCGAGTGCGGGATACAGGCGCGCAAACAGCGCGGCGAGCCCGTCTTCTTCGTTGTAGACAGGAATGACGACCGAGAGAGCGGGTGTCTTCATTATTGGTTTATTGGTACTGGGCGCAAAGTTGGCGGACGGCGCTGACCACGCGATCCACATCGGAATCTTCCATGCCGGCAAACATCGGCAGCGTGACAATGGCGCGGCCAATGCGCTCGGCCACCGGGAACATGCCCGGCTGCCAGCCGAGCTCGCGATAGAGCTTGAACAGGTGGATCGGCGGGTAGTGCACGCCCGCACCAATGCCCAGCGCCTTCAGCCCGGCCATGAAACCTGCGCGATCGACCTTCAGGCGATCCAGCGGCAGCACGATCTGGAACATGTGCCAGTTGGTGTGCGTGAAGTTCTCCACCGGCAGCTCGACACCGAACGACTCGATATCGGCCGCGCGCATGCCGGCAAAGTAGCGGCGGGCCAGCGCTGCGCGGCGTGCGGTCACGTTTTCGAGTTGCGCGAACTGGCCCAGGCCGATGGCTGCATTCACATCGGTCAGATTAAACTTGCCGCCCACAAGATCGACTTCCATGCCGTCGAAGCCGGTGCGCACAACGCCTTGCAGGCGATACTTCTCGGCCAGCACGGCTTCTTCCGGCGTGTTCAGCACGAGCGCGCCGCCTTCGATGGTAGTGATGTTCTTGTTGGCCTGGAAGCTGAAGCTGACCAGGTCGCCGATCTGCCCGATGCGTTTGTCGCCCCAGCGCGAACCAATGGCTTGCGCGGCGTCTTCCACCACACGCAGCTTGTGGCGCCGGGCGATGTCGTACAGGCGGTCCATGTCGACGGGCAGGCCAGACAGGTAGACCGGGATGATGGCCTTCGTGCGTGGTGTGATGGCGGCTTCGACCTTGTCCAGATCGATGTTGCGCGTGACGGGGTCGATATCGACGAAGACTGGCCTGGCGCCGACCGTCAGCACCACATTGGACGTGGCGACCCACGAGATCGGCGTGGTGATGACCTCATCGCCGGGACCGATCCCGGCAATGCGCAGCGCGACTTCCATGGTGGCCGTGCCGTTAGCGAAGGTGCGCACGATGCGGCCGCCGAAGTACTCCGACAGCGCAGCTTCGAATGCGGCAACCTTGGGGCCCGAAGTGATCCAGCCCGAGCGCAGCACGTCAGCCACGGCGGCGATGGTCGCCTCATCGATGGTCGGTCGCACGAAGGGCAGGAACGGCAGTTCGGTAGTGTTGGTTTGCGTCATTGTGGCAGATGCAGATGCGGGCAGCAGATTAGGTTGGGGCGCAAGCTGCTCACGAGCGAGCCAGCACCAGTACGCCGACGAGGATGATCGCAATGCCGATCAGGCGCTGCAGTGATAGCACTTCGCCAAACAGATACCACGCCAGGAAGGCATTGACCACGTAGCCCAGCGAGAGCATCGGATACGCAATGGTCACATCCACGCGCGACAGCCCGAGAATCCAGACCACCACTGAGATGACGTAGCACGACAGGCCGCCAATGATGGGCCACTGCGTTGCAAGCTTGATGCCGATCGGCAGGATGTTGTCGGCCGAAAACGCAAAGCGGCCGATGTTGTTGACGCCCGCCTTGAGCAGCAGTTGGGCGCAGGCATTGAGCATGACGCCCGTCAGGATCAGCCCGAAAGTGACCAGATTCATGTGTTTTTTTGATGTTTTACTGACTGCAGCGGTTTCCCCGTGCGGATTTTCTCAATCCCGCCGCCGGGGCGCATGTTACGACAATTCCGCTTGCTCGCCCCTTTCAACAATCCGTTGCGATGAAACTCAGTTGCGCCGGACGATCACGCGGCGAGCATCGCGGGCGATCACGATCATTGGTACGCCCTGCGCCGTCAGCCGGTCATAGGTACCCGGACCCATCATGGCGACGGCCTGGCCGCCGGATTTCCAGCGAGCCACGAACGCCTCGGTGGTCGGAACCCACTTGGCCGGCTCCTGCTTGACGCCGAAGGCCAGTTCATCGGGTTCCTGCACCATGATGGTGGGCCTGCCCAAGTAAAACGGCATTGTATGGTCCAGACGCTCCACCGCATAGAACGGTACGTCTGGCTTGAGCCACGGCTTGACGGCCGGCACGAGATCGATACCCGACATCGAGCGCCCGAACGCCTCGTGCCCAAGCATTGCCGCCGTAAAGGTCAGGAACCAGGCGCACGCGAATGCGACCACGCTCTCGAAATGCCTGTCCGCCAGGCGAAGCGCGAACCACGTGAGTCCCGCTCCAGCCGCGAATGCCGCGGCCAGGAACATCGCAAAACGAGAAAACACCGCGTTCGGGTACATGTCCGACGACATCGTCGCTACGTAACCGCTGGCAGCAAGGCCGAGCAGCGCCAACGTCAGGAACGCCCTGAGTTGCCAGCGCCACGCGCGCTGGCTTGTACGGTCCAGCGCCAGTGCCGCCAGAATCGCCAGCGCAGGGATGATCGGGAAGATATAGCCCGGCAGCTTTGAGTCGGAAATGCTGAAAAACGCGAAGATCAGGATGGCCCACAAGCCGAGGATCAGTGTGGGGCGCAAACCATTGGAGGCGGTTTGACCGCGGGCAAAGGTCAGACGCGCCGCGCCCGGTAATTGCGCGAGCCACGGCAGAAAACCCGCCAGCAGCAGCGGCACGAAATACCAGAGCGGCGCGTTGCGGTTGTGTACGGTCGACGTGAAGCGCTGGAAGTGCTCGTGCACGAAGAAGAACCACGCAAATTCCGGGTTGCGCATCGAGATCAACACAAACCAGGGCGCCCCCACGGCAAAGAAAACAATCAACCCGGTCATCAGGTGCAATCGCTTCCACAATGCCCAGTCGCGCGCGGCCAGCGTGTAGACCACCAGCACGAAGCCCGGCAGCACCACGCCGATCAGGCCCTTGCTCAGCACCGCCAGTGCCATCGACGCCCAGCATGCCCACATCCAGTTACGTTGCTGCGCGCGTGTGGCGTCCGGATGTTGCGCGAGCAGCAGCGCGCCCAATGCCATCGTCATGCAGCCCGCTACGCCCATGTCGAGCGAGTTGAAGTGCGAACCTACGTTCCACAGTGGCGCGCTTACCAGCACCAGCCCGCTGATGATGGCCGTCTGTTTGCCCCACCAGCGCGCCGCCGCCAGCATCGTGAAGACAATGCCGACGATGCCGGAAAACGCCGTGAATAGCCGCGCCTGCCAGTCGCCGATGCCGAACAGCGAATAGACCAGCGCGGTGCCCCACATCTGCAGCGGCGGTTTTTCGAAGTATTTGAGCGCGTTGTAGCGTATGGTCACCCAGTCGCCGGAAGTGAACATTTCGCGGGCGATCTCGGCGTAACGGCCTTCGTCGGTGGGGATGAGATGGCGGTAGCCCAGCGTGCCAAGCCAGATGGCCAGAAAAGCAGCGCCCAGCAGCCACAGCGAAGCATTGCGCCAGGGCAGGGCCGCCGCGTGGGCGGTGCGGTCGATCGGCATGCGGTCAGGCACGTTCGATCAGCAGGGCGGCGGCCACTTTGCGGCCTTCCAGCATCAGGATGTTGTACGTGCGGCCGGCCGCCTGCAGGTCCATGGCGTCTACGCCGATGCGCTTTTCCGTGAGCGGCACGGTCAGGCGCGGGTGCGGGAAGCGCAGCTTGTTGCCGGTCCCGAAGATCACCACTTCTGCGCCCAGTTCGAGCGCGTGGGCGAAATGTTCGGGTGTCAGGTCTTCAAAGCGCGATACGTCCCAGGGCACCACGGGGCCTTCGGGCATCACCAGCACGGAGTGCTCGTAGCGCACCTTGTTGATTTCGATGTAGCCGTCGCCATAGCCGGTAACGGTATTGAGAACGGTCGACGAGTCGGATGAATGGAGCTTCAAGGCGGGAATCCCATCGGGCGCGATGGCTGCGGCGCAGAGGGCGGCACGCTGGCAAAGGCGCTAGGTTTCAGACTTCCGGGCAGGTTTCGCTGCGTTGCAAAAATGCCCGCCTAAGTCTGTCATAATGGGCTAAATTATATCTTTTTCTCTCCTTCGCCCGCCGCGCCATAAGCGATGCCCGGCGAGGAACCAGCATAGCGGTGCCTGTCGCTATGTGGCGTTACCGTCGCCGCTCTGCTGCACTACAGAATCCCTGCAATCCCAGCCCGTTCAACGTCGCTAATCGCCGCCTTGCCCGTGAAAACGATCCAGAAATCCGCCAAGCTCAACAACGTCTGCTATGACATTCGCGGCCCCGTGCTCGAAAAGGCCAAGCAGATGGAGGAAGAGGGCCACAAGATCATCAAGCTGAATATCGGCAACCTGGCCGTGTTCGGTTTCGATGCCCCGGAAGAGATCCAGCAGGACATGATCCGCAATCTGCCGAATTCGGCGGCGTATTCGGATTCCAAAGGCATCTTCGCGGCGCGCAAGGCGGTGATGCACTACACGCAAGAGCAGGGCATCAAGAACGTCACGCTGGATGACATCTACCTGGGCAATGGCGCGTCGGAGCTGATTTCGCTGGCGACCAACGCGTTGCTCGACGCGGGTGACGAACTGCTGCTGCCAGCGCCTGATTACCCGCTGTGGACTGCCGTGACCAGCCTCTCGGGCGGCACGCCGGTGCATTACATCTGCGACGAAGCCAATGGCTGGATGCCCGACCTGGACGACATCCGCGCCAAGATTACGCCCAATACCAAGGGCATCGTCGTTATCAACCCGAACAACCCGACCGGCGCGCTGTACTCGGATGAACTGCTGCTCGGCATCGTTGCCATTGCACGTGAGCACGGGCTGGTGATCTTCGCCGACGAGGTGTACGACAAGGTTCTGTTTGACGACAACGTGCACACTGCCATCGGTTCGCTGTCGGAAGACGTGCTGACGGTGACGTTCAACAGCCTGTCGAAGAGCTACCGCTCGTGCGGTTATCGCGCGGGCTGGATGGTCGTGTCCGGCGACAAGCGCCCGGCCAAGGACTACATCGAAGGCCTGAACATGCTGTCGTCGATGCGCCTGTGCGCCAACGTGCCCGGCCAATGGGCGATTCAGACCGCGCTGGGCGGTTATCAGAGCATCAAGGATCTGGTGGCGCCGGGCGGCCGCATGCGCCGTCAGCGTGACCTGGCGCACGAACTGATCACCGCCATCCCGGGCGTGACTTGCGTGAAGCCGAAGGCGGCGCTTTATATGTTCCCGCGCCTCGATCCGGCCGTGTACCCGATCGAAGACGACCAAACCTTCATCCGCCAACTGCTCGAAGAAGAGCGTGTGCTGCTGGTGCAGGGCACGGGGTTCAACTGGCACTCGCCGGATCACTTCCGCATCGTCTTCCTGCCGCATGAAGACGACCTTCGCGAAGCGATTGGCCGAATTTCACGCTTCCTGGAGCGGTACCGTCAGCGTCACGGTACTGGCATCCGGGCCGCTTAAGTTCGGTCTTCCGCCAGACACGTTGTTAGCGGGGCAGACCAGAGCGTCTGCCCTGTCCGTTTTTTGTCTTTCCGCTTTTTACGATACGTCTCATGAATCCCATCAAGATCGGCCTGCTCGGGCTCGGTACCGTCGGTGGCGGTACGCTCAAGGTTCTGCAACGGAACCAGGAAGAAATCCGCCGTCGAGCCGGGCGCGGCATTGAAGTCGCCATGATTGCCGTGCGCAATCTCGATAAGGCGCGCGCCATCGTGCAGGAAGCCGGTGCGACCGTGCCAGTGGTGAGCGACCCGTTTGCGATTGTGGATTCGCCCGAGATCGATATCGTCGTGGAGCTGATTGGCGGCTATGACCTGGCGCGCGAGCTGGTGCTGCGTGCCATCGCCAACGGCAAGCACGTCGTCACCGCCAACAAGGCGCTGCTGGCCATGCATGGCAACGAGATCTTCAAGGCCGCCCAGGACAAGGGCGTGATGGTGGCGTTCGAGGCGGCCGTGGCCGGTGGCATCCCCATCATCAAGGCGCTGCGCGAGGGTCTGACGGCCAACCGCATCGAGTGGATCGCCGGCATCATCAACGGCACCACCAACTTCATCCTGTCGGAAATGCGCGACAAGGGTCTGGATTTCGACACGGTGTTGAAGGAAGCCCAGCGCCTGGGCTACGCCGAAGCCGACCCGACGTTCGATATTGAAGGCTTCGACGCCGCGCACAAGCTCACACTCATGAGCGCCATTGCCTTTGGCGTGCCGGTGCAGTTCGAGCGCGCGTATGTGGAAGGCATCACCAAGCTGGAAGCCGTCGACATCCGCTACGCGGAAGAACTCGGCTACCGCATCAAGCTGCTGGGCCTGACGCGCCGCACGGAAGCGGGCATCGAGCTGCGCGTTCATCCGACGCTGGTGCCGGCCAAACGTCTGATCGCGAACGTGGAAGGCGCGATGAACGCCGTGGTTGTCAACGGTGATGCCGTGGGCCCGACGCTGTACTACGGCAAGGGCGCCGGCGCCGAGCCGACTGCCTCGGCCGTCGTCGCCGATCTGGTGGACGTGACGCGCCTGCACACCGCTGACCCGGAGCATCGCGTACCGCATCTGGCGTTCCAACCGGACGCGCTGTCCGACACGCCGGTGCTGCCGATCGACGAAGTGCGTTCGAGTTACTACCTGCGCATCCGCGTGGCCGATGAGACCGGCGTGCTGGCCGACATCACGCGCATCCTGGCCGAGGGCGGCATCTCGATCGATGCCATGTTGCAGAAGGAATCGCGTGAAGGCGAGCCGCAGCCGCAGACCGACATCATCATGCTGTCGCACGTCACCGTCGAAAAGCGCGTGAATGCTGCCATCGCCGCCATCGAAGCGCTGCCGACCGTGCTGTCGAAGGTCACGCGCATCCGCATGGAAGAGTTGAACTGAGGTCATGAACATGCAATATCGATCGACCCGCGGCCATGCCGAGCCGCAGAGCTTTTCCAGCATTCTGCTGGGCGGCCTGGCACCGGACGGCGGCCTGTACCTGCCCGAGCAGTACCCGCAAGTCAGCGCAGATGAACTGACGCGCTGGCATGGCCTGCCGTATGCCGATCTCGCATTCGAGATCCTGCGCAAGTTCGCCACCGATATTTCCGAAGACGACCTGCGCGCGCTGACCCGCCGCACCTACACGCCTGAGGTCTACTGCAACGCGCGCGCCGGTGACAACCCCGCCGACATCACGCCGCTGCACAAGCTGGGCGAAGAAGGCGGTACGTCGCTCTCGCTGCTGTGTCTGTCCAACGGCCCGACGCTGGCCTTCAAGGACATGGCGATGCAGTTGCTGGGCAACCTGTTTGAATACACACTCGACCGCGAGCACGCCGAGCTGAACATCCTGGGCGCCACCTCTGGCGACACCGGCAGCGCGGCCGAATACGCCATGCGCGGCAAGCGCGGCGTGCGGGTGTTCATGCTGAGCCCCCATCGTAAGATGAGTGCATTCCAGACTGCGCAGATGTTCAGCCTGCAAGACGCAAACATCTTCAACATTGCCATCGAAGGCGTGTTCGACGACGCGCAGGACATCGTCAAGGCGGTGTCGAACGATCTGGGATACAAGGCCCGTCAGAAGATCGGCACGGTCAACTCGATCAACTGGGCGCGTGTGGTTGCGCAGGTGGTCTATTACTTCAAGGGCTATTTGTTGGCCGCCCCGAAGATTGGCGACAAGGTGTCGTTTTGCGTGCCGTCGGGCAACTTCGGTAACGTCTGCGCCGGCCACATCGCGCGCATGATGGGCCTGCCGATCGACAAGCTGGTCGTTGCCACCAACGAGAACGACGTGCTCGACGAGTTCTTCCGTACCGGCACGTATCGCGTGCGTTCGGCCGCGCAGACGTACCACACGTCCAGCCCGAGCATGGACATCAGCAAGGCGTCCAATTTCGAGCGCTTCGTGTTCGACCTGCTCGACCGTGATCCGGCGCGCCTCGCGCAATTGTTCCGCGACGTGGATGAGAAGGGCGGTTTCTCGATGACCGGCAAGCCGGAATTCGATCGCATCGCTGAATTCGGTTTCGTCTCGGGCCGCAGCTCGCACGCTGACCGTATCGACACCATCCGCGACGTGTTCGCCACCTACGGCACGATGATCGACACCCACACTGCCGACGGTGTGAAGGTGGCGCGAGAGAACCTGACGCCGGGCGTGCCAATGGTGGTGCTGGAAACGGCACTGCCGGCCAAGTTTGGCGACGCCATCCGCGAAGCGCTGGACCGTGAGCCGGAGCGCCCGGCCGGTTATGCCGATATCGAATCGCTGCCGCAGCGCTTCGAAGTCATGCCTGCCGATGCCGATCGCATCAAGGGCTACATCGCCCAGCACACCGGTCTGTAAAAGCCATGGCAGCAGTGCCGGATGACGTAGCCGGGGCAGCCGAAGTTGCATTTGCAAGCTGCCTGCGCGACATCCGCGCCTGCCGGGAGTGCAAGGGCGCGCTGGCGCACGAGCCGCGCCCTGTTGTCGTGGCGGAACGCCGCGCCCGCGTGCTGATCATCGGGCAGGCGCCGGGGCGCATCGTTCAGGAAACCGGCATCCCCTGGAACGACCGCTCGGGCGATCGCCTGCGCCAGTGGCTGCAAATTGCGTACGACGATTTTTATGCCGACAAGCGCATCGCCGTGGTGCCGATGGGCTTCTGCTTTCCCGGCACCGGTGCGAATGGCGACCTGCCGCCGCGTCCTGAATGCGCTCCCAAATGGCATCGCCCCTTGTTGACGGCGATGCCTGACGTGAAGCTCACGCTGCTGGTCGGTACCTACGCGCAGCGGTACTACCTCGACGTACCGCGCGGCTGGTCGCTTACAGATGTGGTCCGCAACGGACCTGTGCAGGATGCGCAAGGCCGTGTGCTGTTTCCGCTGCCGCATCCGAGTCCGCGCAATCTCGCTTGGTTCAAGCACAACCCGTGGTTTGACGCGCGCACCGTGCCGGCACTGCGGACGGCGCTCGCAAACGCATTCGCTTGATACGCCTGGGCTGATGCATGGTATCGGCCTGGAACCGATACAATCGAAATCTCCTTGTCGATTTCGCCCTCCCATTTCCGCATGTCCGCCAACGATGCTCCCGCCGTCAAACCGTCCTTGCTGACGCTCGATGCGGCGCTGTCGCAGTTGCTCGCCGCCGTGCGCGCGTTGCACGAAACCGAAACCGTGCCGACGCTGCACGCCAACGGCCGCATCCTCGCGCAAGCCGTGCACAGCGGCCTGAACGTGCCGCCGGCCGACAATACGTCGATGGATGGCTACGCCGTACGCGCTGCCGACATCACCGCGCCGGGCACGCGCCTGAAGGTGGCGCAGCGTATTCCCGCCGGCCACGTCGGTCAGACGCTCAATGCGGGCGAAGCGGCGCGCATCTTCACCGGCGCGATGATCCCGCCGGGTGCCGATGCGGTGGTCATGCAAGAGCAATGCAAGGCTGATCCGGATACGGGCACCGTCACCATCGATCACGTACCGGAATCCGGAGAGTGGATTCGCCGGGCGGGAGAAGACATTGCCGACGGCGCCGAGATCCTGTCGCGTGGCACGCGCCTCGGCGCGCAGCAACTGGGCCTTGCCGCTTCCGTTGGCTGCGCGAATCTGCAGGTGGTGCGCCGCCCGCGCGTGGCTGTGTTCTTTACCGGCGATGAACTCGCCATGCCCGGCGAGCCGCTCAAGCCTGGCGCCATCTACAACTCCAACCGCTTCACGCTGCGCGCGCTGCTCGAAAACCTCGGCTGCGAGATCACCGATTTCGGCATCGTGCCCGACACGTTGCAGGCCACGCGCGACACGCTGCGTGAAGCCGCTGAGGCGCATGATTTGATCATCACCTCCGGCGGCGTGTCGGTGGGCGAGGAAGACCACATTAAACCCGCCGTGGAAGCCGAAGGGCGCCTGAATATGTGGCAGATCGCCATCAAGCCGGGCAAACCACTCGCCTTCGGCGAAGTGCGTCGCCCCGCTGGCATGGTGGGTGGGCCGACGGCGTTTTTCCTCGGTCTGCCGGGCAACCCGGTGTCGAGCTTCGTGACCTTCCTGCTGTTTGTCCGGCCGTTCATCCTGCGCCTGCAGGGCGTGACTGATGTGGCGCCGAAGCGCCTGCCGATGCGCGCCGATTTTGCACTGCCAAAGGGGGATCGCCGCAACGAATTCCTGCGCGCGCGTATCAACACCAATGGCGGGCTGGACCTGTTCCCGAATCAAAGCTCCGGCGTGTTGACTTCCACGGTGTGGGGCGATGGCCTGATCGACAACCCGCCCAACCAGCCGATCGCGCAGGGCGATGTCGTCAGCTTCCTGCCGTTTGCGGGTCTGGTGTAAGGAGCGATGACCATGCAGATCGAGCTGCGTTTTTTTGCCAGCGTGCGCGAGCAACTGGGGACCTCGCAAGAGGTGGCAACCATGCCGGACACCATCCGCACCGTGGGCGATGTGCGCCGCTGGTTGGCGCAGCGCGGCTCTGTGTGGGGCGAGACGCTGGCCGAGGGACGTGCACTGCGCATGGCGGTGGACCACCAGGTTGTGCCCGCCGATACCGCTGTGCATGACGGCTGCGAAGTCGCGTTCTTCCCTCCCGTGACCGGCGGCTGAGCGCAGGAGAACGACCATGACCGTCCGTGTCCAGGAAGGTGATTTCGACCTCGGCGCCGAGATTGCCGCGCTGCGTGCCGGCCGCCCGAACATTGGCGCCGTGGCCAGTTTTATTGGCACCGTGCGCGATATCAATGATGGCGCCGGTGTGTCCGAGATGGAGCTGGAGCACTATCCTGGCATGACAGAGAAGGCGCTCGCTAACATTGTGAGCGCGGCCATGCAGCGGTGGGAGCTGATTGACGCGCTGGTCATTCATCGCGTGGGCAAGCTCAAGCCGCAAGACCAGATCGTGCTGGTGGCGGTGGCCTCCGAGCATCGCGGTGAATCTTTTGCTGCGTGCGAATTCATCATGGATTACCTCAAAAGCGAGGCGCCGTTCTGGAAGAAGGAACAGACGCCTCAGGGCGCGCGCTGGGTCGATGCGCGTGTGACCGACGACAAGGCACTCGCCCGCTGGGGCATCAGCACGACCAACGCCGCGGCAAGCATGGCCAGTCAGCCTGGCGCATCGGCGCAACCCAACGACTACGAATAACAAGGACGCGACCGCATGAGCGGAATGGGCTTTCTGGCAGTCGGGGTGGGCGCTGCGTTGGGAGCCTGGTTGCGCTGGGCGCTCGCCGTCTTGTGGAACGCGGTCAATCCGGCCTTGCCGTATGGCACGCTGGCAGCCAATCTGGTGGGGGGCTATCTGGTGGGCGCGGCGGTGGGTTTTTTCGACGCGCATGCGGGGCTGCCGCCGGAATGGCGCTTGCTGGTCATCACCGGTTTTCTTGGCGGGCTTACGACGTTTTCGACGTTTTCCAGCGAGGTGGTTGCGAATATCCTGGCTGGCGACTACGGCACGGGCGTGCTGCATATCGTGGCGCATCTGGGCGGTTCGCTGTTCCTCACGCTGCTCGGTCTCTGGACGGTGCGCACGTTCAGTTGATGGCAAGGGCCGGTTTGCGACCGTCATTGCGAATGAGAAGTCTGATTCACATACTGGTAGTGCCTGCGGTGGCGTAGGGACGGGCAGTATCAAAGGCTGCCGCGGGTTGTCTTGTGTTGTTCCATCCATAACGAGAAGGAGACGCAATGAAACCAATCCGAACGGCGCACCTGCGACGGCACGTCAGGGCAAGCAACTTCGTGGCGGCCGGTGCCTTGCTACTGGCAGGCTGCGGCGTGCTGAGTGCCTGCGGCGGCAATGACGGCAACAACGTGCCCGGCAACACCAAGCCGGCCTTTGCCGGCAAGGTGACCATCAACCGCTACGACGGCGTATCGGACGACCTGCTGACCGCGGGGCTGGGCGCCAGCGGCCTGGCTTCCACCCCCGCGCCGGCCATCGCCAATGCAACGGCACCCACGGCGGCCGAACTGCGCCGCCTGGCGATCTACGCCAACTACCGTGCGCTCGTCGACACGGCGGCCAAGGGCGGCTACGGCACGCTCTACGGCCCGAACGTTGACGCCAGCGGCAACGTCACGCAGGGCTCGGGCATGATCGCCGGCAGCGAGTACGTGACCTATTCCGACGACGGCACCGGCCAGCAGAACGTCGTGCTGCTGGTGCAGATCCCAGACAGTTTCGATGCCAGCAACCCCTGCATCATCACTGCCACCTCGTCGGGCTCGCGTGGCGTTTATGGCGCGATTTCCACCGGCGAGTGGGGCCTCAAGCGCAAGTGCGCCGTCGCCTATACGGACAAGGGCACCGGCGCCGGCCCGCACGATCTGGCTACCGATACCGTTGTGCTGCAAGACGGCACGCGCACCACGCGCAGCGCCGCCGGTTCCAACGCGCACTTCGCCGCGCCGCTTACCAGCAGCCAGCTTGCTGTGTTCAATGCCGCCACGCCGAACCGGCTGGCATTCAAGCACGCGCATTCGCAGCGCAACCCAGAGAAGGACTGGGGTCTGTTTACTCTGCAGGCCGTGCAGTTCGCGTTCTGGGCGATCAACGACAAGATCGGGGGGGCTAGCGGCACGCTGGTTGGCAGCGCGTTGCCGGTGCGCCCGGACAACACCATCGTCATCGCGTCGAGCATCTCCAACGGCGGTGGCGCAGCCATCGCAGCGGCGGAGCAGGACACGGGCGGCTGGATCGACGGCGTGGCCGTTGGTGAGCCCGGCCTGAACCTGCCAGCCAACACCGGCGTGCAGGTGGTGCGCGGTGGTACGGCGCTGCCGACGACGGGCAAGCCCCTGTTCGACTACGTGAGCTACGCTAACGTGTTCCGGCTGTGCGCGGCATCGTCGGGCAGTGTGGCGACGGCACCGGCGCAGGCGTTCTTCACCAGCCTGGCCACGTTCCCGGCCGGTGTGCAGGCCAACCGGTGCGCTGCGCTCAAGGCGGCGGGGCTGCTGACATCCACCACGGCGGCTGCCCAGGCTGATGAAGCCCTGCAGAAGATGCGCGCCTACGGTTGGGAGCCCGAGTCGGACCTGGTGCACGCGTCGATGTCGTTCTACGAGATCGACCCGTCGGTGGCGACTACCTTCGGCAATGCGCTGTCGCGCGCCAGTGTGACCGACAACCTTTGCGGCCTGAGCTTTGCCGCCACCGATGCGGCGTTCCACCCGACCGCCGTGAACGCCACGGCACTCGCGCAGATGGCGGCATTGGGCAACGGCATTCCACCTACCTCCGGCGTGCAGCTCGTCAACAACAACGCGCAGGGCGGGCCGGCGCGCAGCAACCAGTCGGTGGATTCCACCGGCACGCAGGTCGCCAACCTCGATGGCGCACTGTGCCTGCGCAACCTGCTGACCGGCGCGGATGCGGCGTCGCAATCGTTGCAGACCGGCATCAGCCAGACCCTGCGCACCGGCAACCTGCAAGGCAAGCCCGCGCTGATCGTGCAGGGGCGCAACGATGCGCTGCTGCCGGTCAACCACGGCTCCCGCCCGTACCTGGGGCTGAATGCCAAGGTGGAGGGCGGGTCGAGCAAGCTGTCGTATATCGAGGTGATGAACGCGCAGCACTTCGATGGCTTTATCGACCTCGTGCCCGGTTACGACACGCTGTTCGTGCCGCTGGTGCTGTATGAGCAACGCGCGCTCGACGCGCTGTACGCCAACCTGAAGAGCGGCACGCCGCTGCCGCCCTCGCAGGTGGTGCGCACAACCCCGCGCGGTGGCACGCCCGGTGCTGCTCCGGCCATCAGCGCAACCAACGTGCCGAACTTCACGAACACGCCGGCGGCAGGTGACCGTATCTCGGTGACGGTGGCGGGCGGTACGACGACGGTATCGGTGCCCAATTGAGGCGGGGGCCAATGCGGCAACCAAGACGATTCTGAAGCACTTGGGGCGGTGGCGTGACCAGCAGGCGCGCCGCCGTTTGTTTTTGGACAAACCTGCATGAAAACCAGCGTTTCCGTGCTTGAAATGCCACCGAAGCTCCCTATCTTTCGGAGCAGTAAAACATTTTCCGCAAGGGGTTTTTAATGCGTTTGGACAAATTGACCACCCGCTTCCAGGAAGCACTGGCCGACGCGCAGAGCCTGGCGCTGGGCAACGACAATCCGTACATTGAACCGGTCCACCTGCTGCTGGCCATGCTGCGCCAGCCGGATGGGGCCACCAAGAACCTGCTGGCCCGCGCCGGCGTCAACACGGGCGCGCTGGATACCGCGCTGGACCGCGCCATCAAGCATCTGCCGCAGGTGCAGGGTGGCGAACAGGTACAGGTCGGGCGTGATCTGGGCAGCCTGCTGCAGCAGACCGAGAAAGAAGGCATCAAGCGTGGCGACCAGTTCATCGCCAGCGAGCTGTTCCTGCTGGCCGCCGCCGATGACAAGGGCGAGGCCGGCCGCATTGCGCGCGAGCATGGCCTGTCGCGCAAGCCGCTCGAAGCCGCCATCGACGCTGTGCGCGGCGGCCAGACCGTCGGCAGCGCAGAGGCCGAAAGCCAGCGCGAAGCGCTCAAGAAGTACACCATCGACCTGACCGAGATGGCCCGGATCGGCAAGCTCGACCCGGTGATTGGCCGCGACGATGAAATCCGCCGTGCGATCCAGATTCTGCAGCGCCGCACCAAGAACAACCCGGTGCTGATCGGCGAGCCGGGCGTGGGCAAGACCGCCATCGTTGAAGGGCTGGCGCAGCGCATCATCAACGGCGAAGTGCCCGAAAGCCTGAAGAACAAGCGCGTGCTGGTGCTTGATATGGCGGGCCTGCTGGCCGGCGCCAAGTATCGCGGCGAGTTTGAAGAACGCCTGAAGGCTGTGCTGAGCGACATCGCCAAGGAAGAGGGCCGGACCATCCTCTTCATCGACGAGATTCATACCATGGTGGGTGCAGGCAAGGCCGAAGGCGCGATGGACGCGGGCAATATGCTCAAGCCCGCACTAGCCCGCGGCGAGCTGCATTGCATTGGCGCGACCACGCTGGATGAATACCGCAAATACATCGAGAAAGACGCCGCGCTGGAGCGCCGCTTCCAGAAGGTGCTTGTAGGCGAGCCGAGCGTAGAGGCGACCATTGCCATCCTGCGCGGCCTGCAGGAGAAGTACGAACTGCACCACGGCGTGGAGATCACCGACCCGGCGATCGTGGCTGCGGCTGAACTCAGCCACCGCTACATCACCGACCGCTTCCTGCCGGACAAGGCCATCGACCTGATCGACGAAGCGGCGGCGCGCATCAAGATGGAGATTGACTCGAAGCCCGAGGCGATGGACAAGCTCGACCGCCGCCTGATCCAACTCAAGATCGAGCGCGAGGCGGTGAAGAAGGAAACCGACGAAGCCTCGCAGAAGCGTCTGGAACTGATCGAGCAGGAGATCGACCGCCTGCAAAAGGAATACGCCGATCTGGACGAAATCTGGAAGGCCGAGAAGGGCGCCGCGCAAGGTGCCGCTGCGCTTAAGGAAGAGATCGAGAAGATCAAGCTGGAAATCGCCAAGCTGCAGCGCGAAGGCAAGCTCGACAAAGTGGCTGAGCTGCAATACGGCAAGCTGCCCGAGCTGGAAGGCAAGCTCAAGGCTGCCACCGCGGCGGAGTCTGCCGGCCAGAAGCAGCCGAACAAATTGCTGCGCACGCAGGTGGGCGCCGAAGAAATTGCCGAAGTCGTCAGCCGCGCAACGGGCATCCCCGTGGCCAAGATGATGACGGGCGAGCGCGAAAAGCTGCTCAAGATGGAAGACCGCTTGCACGAGCGTGTGGTTGGCCAGGACGAGGCCGTGCGCCTCGTGTCTGACGCCATCCGCCGCTCACGTGCCGGCATTGCGGACGAGAACAAGCCCTACGGCTCGTTCCTGTTCCTGGGCCCGACGGGTGTCGGCAAGACCGAGCTGTGCAAGGCGCTGGCCGGCTTCCTGTTTGATTCGGAAGAGCACCTCATCCGCATCGACATGAGCGAGTTCATGGAGAAGCATTCCGTGAGCCGCCTGATTGGCGCGCCCCCGGGCTATGTCGGCTACGAAGAGGGTGGTTACCTGACTGAAGCCGTGCGCCGCAAGCCGTATAGCGTGGTGCTGCTGGATGAAGTTGAAAAAGCACACCCGGATGTCTTCAACGTGCTGCTGCAGGTGCTGGACGATGGCCGCCTGACCGATGGCCAGGGCCGCACGGTGGACTTCAAGAACACGGTGATCGTGATGACGTCCAACCTCGGTTCACAACTCATCCAACAGATGGCGACCGAACCGGCGGATGTGATCAAGGGTGCGGTGTGGCAGGAGGTGAAGACGCATTTCCGGCCCGAGTTCCTGAACCGGATTGATGAGGTGGTGGTGTTCCATGCGCTGGACCAACGCAACATCGAATCGATCGCGCGCATCCAGCTCAAGCGGCTGGCGGCGCGGCTGGCGCACATGGACTTGACGCTTGAGATCAGCGACGAGGCGGTGGCCAAGCTGGCGTCTGCTGGTTATGACCCGGTGTTTGGGGCGCGGCCGTTGAAGCGCGCCATTCAGCAGCAGTTGGAGAATCCGGTGGCGCGGATGATTCTTGAAGGCAAGTACGCGCCCAAGGATGTGGTGCCGGTGGATTATCGGGAGGGTAACTTCACGTTTGACCGGGTCGTGCACTGAAGCTTGATGTAGTGTGTTTAAAAGCCGCTCTGGAGTTAGCCAGGGCGGCTTTTTGTTTTTGGGTTTGCCACCGTCGGCGCAGCCCATATGCGAAATCCAATGAACATTCCCTGAAACCATTCGTTCCCCGTACAAGACCGGCTCGGTAGTCTTGCTCCTGTTCCAAATCCATCAGACATAAGAAACGGAGCCAGCAAGATGATTCGCAAGTTTGTCTTCCACGCCATTGCGGCTGCCATCGTGGCGGGGGGAGCCGCCGGTGCGCACGCGGCAACGACGCTGCTGAACGTGTCGTATGACCCGACGCGCGAGCTGTACAAAGAGATCAACACCGAATTCGCCAAGAAATGGAAGGCCGAGACGGGTGAAGACCTCACCCTGCGCGTTTCGCACGGCGGCTCGGGCAAGCAAGCCCGCTCCGTCATCGACGGGCTGGACGCCGATGTGGTGACGCTCGCCCTCGGCTACGACATTGACGCGATTGCCGAGAAGGGGCTGACGGGCAAGGACTGGCAGAAACGCCTGCCGCACAATGCCTCGCCGTACACGTCGACCATCGTGTTTCTGGTGCGCAAGGGCAACCCGAAGGGCATCAAGGATTGGAACGATCTGATCAGGCCGGGGATTGCCGTCATCACGCCTAACCCGAAGACATCGGGCGGCGCACGCTGGAACTACCTGGCCGCGTGGGCCTATGCGCTCAAGCAGCCGGGCGGCTCGGATGCAACGGCCAAGGAGTTCGTACAGAGGCTCTACAAGAATGTGCCGGTGCTCGACTCGGGTGCGCGTGGCGCCACCACCACCTTCACGGAACGCGGAATCGGCGACGTGCTGATCGCGTGGGAAGACGAGGCGCTGCTGGCCTCGCGCGTGGAGGGTAAGGACAAGTTTGACGTGGTGGTGCCATCCATCTCCATCCTGGCCGAGCCGCCGGTGGCGGTGGTGGACAAGGTGGCCGACAAGAAGGGCACGCGCAAGGTGGCCGAGGCTTACCTCAAGTTTCTGTACACGCCGCAGGGCCAGGAGATTGGCGCGAAGAATTTCTATCGACCGACCGACCCGGCGGTGGCCAGGAAGCACGAGAGCGAATTCCCGAAAGTGAAGCTGGTGACCATCGACGACACGTTTGGCGGCTGGCAGAAGGCGCAGAAAACGCACTTTGCCGATGGCGCTCAGTTTGATCAGCTCTATCAACCGGGCAAGTAAACCCGACTCTCACAGGTGTGTCCGCATCATGCAAATCCTGACCATTTCCGGCAGCCCTTCTGCGCAATCGCGGTCTGCGCGGCTGCTGGGCCATGTGCGGGCGCAGCTTGAGCGCGCTGGCGAGCGGGCGGACCACCTCGACCTGCGCGGCCTGCCAGCCGATGCGCTGCTGGGCGCGCAGGTGTCCGACGCCGCCATTGCCGATGCAGTGGCGCGGGTGGAGGCGGCCGAGGTGGTGATTCTTGCCACGCCGGTCTACAAGGCCGCCTATAGCGGCCTGCTCAAGACGTTTCTCGATCTGCTGCCGCAGAGCGGGCTGCGCGACAAGGTCGTGCTGCCGATCGCCACCGGAGGCAGTCTCGCCCACACGCTGGCGATCGACTATGCGCTGCGCCCGGTGCTGACAGCGCTCGCCGCGCGTTCGATCCTGCCGGGCATCTTTGCTGTGGATTCGCAGATCGTCGTGGCTGACGACGGTGTGATTGTTGACCCATCGTTGCAACAGCGCCTCGACGATGGTGTGGAGCGCGTGCACCAGGCCCTGGCGCTGGCACGGCACCCGACGGTCGCACAGGTGATCGTCGCCAGCCGCAGCACCGCACGCGCCGCCGCGTTAACCCACCCCCAGGCTGACGCCCAGCGAATGCGATGTCTGGCCTGATGCGCTGAACGCGCGCCGCCTACACCGCCAACTACACCGCCAACGCTTTCCCGTTGTTGTCATGCCGCGCAGCACCTGCGCGCGGATCGTGCCGCCCCTGCATCCCACATCAACTGAACTTGCCATGAAAAAACATTCGCCCCTGCGCAGGACTTTGACCCGCGTTTCCGTGACCCTCGCTACGCTGTTTGCCACGTTGGGCGCGCCCGCTGCGTTTGCCAACAGCGATACGCCGCCACCCAATGCCGCCAGGCAGCTGCGCATCGGCTATCAGAAGTACGGCACGCTGACTGTGCTCAAGGCGCGTGGCACGCTGGAAAAGCGCCTCGCTGCGCAGGGCATTGAGGTGAAGTGGACGGAGTTTCCCGCCGGCCCGCAGTTGCTCGAAGGGTTGAATGTTGGGGCCATCGATTTTGGCACTACAGGTGAAGCACCAACGATTTTCGCGCTGGCCGCCGGTGCGCATCTCGTCTACGTGGGCAACCAGCCGCCCGCACCGGCGGGCGAGGCAATCATCGTGCCGAAGAACTCACCGCTCAAGAGCGTGACGGACTTGCGCGGCAAGCGCGTCGCCTTCAACAAGGGCTCGAACGTGCACTACCTGCTGGTGAAGCTGCTGGAGAAGGCCAAGGTGCCCTACAGCGATATCCAGCCCGTCTACCTGACGCCGGCTGATGCGCGCGCCGCATTCGAGCGCGGCGCCATTGACGCATGGGTGATCTGGGACCCGTTCTTCGCAGCGGCTGAAACGCAGCTTGGCGCGCGCGTGCTGGCCGATGGCACGGGCGTGGTCAACAACGCGCAGTACTTCCTGGCTTCGAAGGGCTATGCGGGCGCACGGCCCGATGTGCTGAACATCGTGCTCGATGAGCTGAAGAAAACCGACACGTGGGCCGAGGCCAACCCGAAGGACGTCACGAACATCCTTGGGCCGCAACTCGGCCTTGAGCCAGCGGTGGTGGCGCGCTCCGTCTCGCGCATCGCCTATGGCATCCGGCCGGTGGGGCCCGAGGCACTGGCGGATCAACAGCGCATTGCCGACACGTTCCACACGCTCAAGCTGATTCCGCGCCAGGTGAAGGTGGCGGATTCTGCCTGGAAACCGAGCGCACAACCCGCTGCACAACAAGCGGCTCGCTGATCGCCATGACCATTTCGAAAGGAGCAGTCATGCAAGTCTTCTGGTTCATCCCGACCCACGGCGACAGCCGCTACCTCGGCACCACTGAGGGCGCGCGTCAGGTCGATCACACCTATCTGCAGCAAGTGGCCGTGGCCGCCGACACGCTCGGCTACGAAGGCGTACTCATTCCCACCGGCCGCTCGTGCGAAGACCCGTGGATCGTGGCCGCGAGCCTGATACCGGTGACGAAGCGCCTGCGCTTTCTGGTGGCGGTGCGCCCAGGGCTGATGGCGCCCACGCTGGCTGCGCGCATGGCTGCCACGTATGACCGTCTGTCGAACGGGCGTCTGCTGGTGAACCTCGTCACCGGCGGCGATCCGGCCGAGCTGGCCGGCGATGGCCTGTTCCTCGACCACGCGCAACGCTATGAGGCCTCGGAAGAATTCATCCGCATCTGGCGCGAAACGCTGGCGGCGAGTCATGACGGTGCGGCGCTGGATTTCACCGGCAAGCACCTCAGCGTGAAGGGTGCGAAGGTGTTGTATCCGCCTGTGCAGACACCGCATCCGCCGGTGTATTTCGGTGGCTCGTCGGAAGCAGCGCATGAGCTGGCCGCGGAGCAGGTCGATACGTATCTCACCTGGGGCGAGCCGCCCGCTGCCGTGGCCGAGAAGCTTGCCGACGTGCGCAAGCGCGCTGCCAAGCGTGGCCGCACGGTGCGCTTTGGCATCCGCCTGCATGTGATCGTGCGCGAGACGGAGGAGCAAGCCTGGGCCGCTGCCGATCGGCTCATCAGCAAGCTCGATGACGACACCGTTGCCCGTGCGCAGGAAGCCTTCCGCAAGATGGATTCTGCCGGCCAACAGCGCATGGCGGCGCTGCATGCCAACGGCGTCAGACGCACCCGGGCTGATCTGGAAATCAGCCCAAACCTGTGGGCCGGCGTTGGCCTGGTGCGCGGCGGCGCAGGCACCGCACTGGTGGGTGATCCGCAAACGGTGGCCGCACGCATGCAGGAATACGCAGCGCTTGGCATCGATACGTTCGTGCTCTCCGGCTATCCGCATCTGGAAGAGGCGTACCGCTTTGCCGAACTGGTGTTTCCGCTGTTGCCGCGCTCGGTGCGTGACAAATTGCCGGGCAACGTGCTCAACGGGCCGTTTGGCGAGGTGGTCGCCACAGGCATCCTGCCGCGCGTGGCGGCAAGCTGAAACCGAAGGAGAGGGCGATGGCATTGAAACCCAACACCTTCCTGCGCACCGCCGGGCAACGGGTGGCGCCGTGGGTTGTGCCGCTCGTGCTGCTGGTGCTGTGGCAGGCCTGCGCACAGTGGGGCTGGCTCTCGAACCGCATCCTGCCCGCGCCGCTGGATGTGGCCAAGGCCGCCATCGAGCTGGCGCGCTCGGGCGAGCTGTGGACGCATGTGGCGGTGAGCACGTGGCGCGCGCTGCTGGGCTTCGTCATCGGCGGCTCGCTGGGGCTGGCGCTGGGGCTGCTGACCGGCACGTTCCGTACCGCCGAGACGCTGCTCGATACCACCTTGCAGATGGTGCGCAACATCCCCGTGCTGGCGCTGATTCCGCTGGTCATCCTGTGGTTCGGCATTGACGAATCGGCCAAGTTGTTTCTTGTGTCACTGGGCGTGTTCTTTCCGATTTACCTGAACACGTATCACGGCATCCGCTCGGTGGATCCGGCGCTGGTGGAGATGGCGCGCAGTTATGGTTTGTCGCGGGCGCAGCTCTACCGCGAGGTGATCCTGCCCGGCGCGCTGCCGCAGATTCTGGTGGGTGTGCGATTCTCGCTCGGCCTGATGTGGGTGACGCTGATCGTGGCGGAGACGGTCTCTGCGCAAGCCGGCATTGGCTACATGACGATGAACGCGCGCGAGTTCCTGCAGACCGACGTGGTGCTGCTGGGCATCCTGCTGTACGCGCTGCTGGGCAAGCTGGCGGATTGGCTGTCGCGCGGGCTGGAGCGCTACTGGCTGCGCTGGCACCCCGGATATCAAGCGGCCGCCTGAGGCCGAATGCCGAATTGGAGACACGCATGCAAAGCAACGCTACTGAACACGCCGCGCTGGCCGGCACCGCCTTGCACATCGAACACGTCATCAAACGCTATGGCGATCGTGAAGTGCTGCACGGTATCGATCTGGAGATTACGCCGGGCGAGTTTGTCGTCATCGTCGGGCGCAGCGGCTGCGGCAAGAGCACGCTGCTGAGGCTGATTGCGGGGTTGGAGGGCATTGACGACGGCCACCTGCGTCGCGATGGCGAAACCGGAGATGGCCTGCACGATGACGCCCGCGTGATGTTCCAGGACGCACGTCTTCTGCCGTGGAAGAAGGTGCTCGACAACGTTGCGTTGGGCCTGCCCAGCAGGTTCCCAGGATCGCAGCGTGCGCAGGCTGCGGAAGTGCTCGCGCAGGTGGGGCTGGCCGAGCGTGCAGGGGAGTGGCCATCGCGCCTGTCGGGCGGACAGCGCCAGCGTGTAGCACTGGCCCGTGCACTGGTGCATCGCCCACGCCTGTTGCTGCTCGATGAACCGCTGGGCGCGCTTGATGCGCTCACCCGCATCGACATGCAGAACCTCATCGAAGGCCTGTGGCAGCGCCTGGGTTTTACCGCCGTGCTCGTCACGCACGACGTGGCCGAGGCGGTGGCGCTGGCTGACCGTGTGGTGCTGATCGAAGAGGGCCGCATTGCGCTGGATGCGCGCATCGATCTGCCACGACCGAGGCATCGGGGCTCGCCTGCGTTTGCGCGGCTGGAAGAAGCCATTCTCAACCGCGTGATGCAGCGCAAGATCGATCCGAATGAAGTGACCGATGTGCGCTCGCACACGGCGTGGGCATCACCCTTTGACGTGGCGGCCACAGCGGTGCGCTGGGCCGTGTAAGGCGCCGCAAGACGTTCTGCTGAAAACATTCATTGGCACGTAGCGCTGTTGTCATCTAAGAAGGAGCATCATGAGCATTCAAGCGATTAACGTCCGCAACCAGTTTCGCGGGCAGATCAAGGAGATCATCCGGGGCGACGTGCTCTCGGAGATTGACGTGGAGACCCAGGCCGGCATCGTTACCTCGGTCATCACCACGCGCTCGGTCGACAACCTCGGCCTTAAGATCGGCAGTGAAGTGGTGGCGCTGGTGAAGGCGACGGAAGTGTCGATCGCCAAACTGTAAGGACGGGGAGGAGACGGCGACCTAGCAGGACCACTCAGGAGCCCAATCCCATGAGTCTCATGCACACCACTGCACTTGCACAATTTCTCGGCACCTTGCCCAACGCACCGACGCCCGATCGCCAACTGTGGCGTGACGCCGCCGGCCGCGTGCAGGGCCAGTTCTTCCATTGCGCGCTTACGAGTCTGTTCGAGCCGGTTTGGCGGCTTGCCGCCGATGGCTCTCTGGCGCCCGCCGGCCACGAAGCGCTGATGCGCACCTGGACGCGCGGTGGCGATCTGGGCCTGAACCCGTGGAAGATGTTCTCGCTGGCGTCAGATGACAGCACGCTGGTGGAACTGGACCGCCTGTGCCGGCTGGTGCATACGCTCAACTACTTTGCCCGCACCGATGCGCAGCGGCTGGTGCTGAACGTCCATGGCCGCTTGCTGGCGGCGGTGGCGGCTGATCATGGCAGGGCGTTCCAGCGCGCGGTGACGGCACTGGGCTTGCACCCGGATCAGTTCGTCATCCAGATGCCGTCCACGGCCAACGATGACTTGGGCCTGCTGCTGTTTGTGGTGGACAACTACCGGCGCAACGGTTTTGCCGTGGCAGTGCAGGCGTCGGACCCGGCGGAAGCGGGTGCGCTGCTTGTGCATGCGAAGCCTGCATATCTGAAGCTCGACGCGCGGCGCGATTGGCACACGCGGCATGTGGTGTCGCTGGCCGATTCTGCGCGCGAGCTGGGCGTGACGCTTGCGTTGCGACGCTGCGAACGCCCGAGCGATCTGGAGCTGGCCCGCGCAGCCGGTATCACCTATGTGCAGGGCAGCATCCTGCCGGGCGCCGAACCCGAGCCGGAACCTTCGTCCACGCCGCTGTTAATGCCGATGGCGCAGGCGCCGCTCGTGCAGCAACAGTGCGCTGGCTTTTCTCTGGCGGAATGAGCACGCACCATGGCACGCAGCGCACCCGCAACCGCATCGGACGCACACACCTGGCTGTGGCCAGCAGACGCCATCATCCTGACCGTGCCCGGTTTGCATGGCAGCGGCCCCGGCCACTGGCAGACGCGGTGGGAGCACCGGTTTCCGGATTGGCGCCGCGTGGTGCAGACCGACTGGTCGATGCCCGATCTACCGCGCTGGTCTGCACGTGTGGGCGAGGCGGTACGTGCGGCGCATCCCGAGCGGCCGTCATCTCGCACCAAGCGCCGCGTGATTCTGGTGGCGCACAGCTTCGGTTGCCTCGCGTCGCTGCATTGGGCGGCGCAGACAAAAGAAGCGGTAGCCGCCGTGCTGCTCGTCGCTCCGGCCGACCCGGACAAATTTGGCGTGCGTGATCTGCTGCCGCAGCGCGCCTTGCTGTTTCCCGCCACGCTCGTCGCCAGCCGCAACGATCCGTGGATGCCGCAGGGCAACGCCATCGACTGGGGTGCGCGCTGGGGCGTTGAATTTGTAGACGCAGGGGACGCCGGCCATATCAACGCCGACTCCAACCTGGGCGAATGGGACGCTGGCTTAACCCTGCTTGACCGCCTGATCGGCCGTGCAAGTGCACAAGACACCACCCGCGACGGCGCAGACTGGCAAGCCCAGTGGGAGGTTTTGCCGAGCACTCCTTATATCTAAAACGATGATGCACATGCGCAAATATTCGTTTTCGTCATAAGAACGGTTCGCCACAATCGGTTCATCTGCATATCGGCCGCAGTGTTTTTGCTCTGCGGCCATTTTTATCGGTGCGCTTGATGAGCCTGTCTTCTGCATTGTCTTCTGCGTTGTTTCCCTCCAAGCGGCAACGGCCCGCCAACGTGCTCCCCGGTTTCGGGCTGGCGCTGGGCTTTTCGCTGCTGTACCTCGCGCTGATCGTGTTGATCCCGCTGTCGGCGACTGTCCTCAAGACGTTCACGATGACGTGGGACGCGTTCTGGGCCACCGTCACCGCACCGCGCGTGGTGGCGTCGTACAAGCTGACGTTCGGTGCTTCGCTGATTGCGGCGGTGGTCAACCTGGTGTTCGGGCTGATCCTGGCGTGGGTGTTGGTGCGCTATCGCTTTCCGGGCAAGCGGTTGATTGATGCGCTGGTCGATCTGCCGTTTGCGCTGCCGACTGCCGTGGCGGGCATCGCGCTCACCGCGCTGTATGCGCCCAATGGCTGGATCGGCTCGCTGCTGGCGCCGCTGGGGCTGAAGGTCGCGTTCACGCCATTGGGCATTGTGGTGGCGCTCACGTTCATCGGCCTGCCGTTTGTCGTGCGCACTGTGCAGCCGGTGCTTGAAGACCTGGAGGCCGAGTTGGAAGAGGCTGCCGCCAGCCTGGGTGCCACACGCTGGCAGACGTTCATCCGCGTGATTCTGCCGACCTTGCTGCCCGCCTTGTTGACTGGTTTTGCGCTGGCCTTTGCGCGGGCTACGGGCGAATACGGCTCGGTCATCTTCATCGCCGGCAACATGCCGATGATCTCTGAGATCACGCCGCTGATGATCTATTCCAAGCTTGAGCAGTTCGATTACGCAGGCGCCACGGCCATTGCCGTTGTCATGCTCGGCATCTCGTTCACGCTGCTGCTGGTGATCAACCTATTGCAAGCCTGGACGCGCCGCCGCCGCATTGGTAACCCGCGCGGCCATGACGCCATCGAGCGTGCCCCCGAAACCCTTGCGACAGGAGCCTGAGATGGCCGGTACGGTTTCCCGACAACTCGGCCAAGCGCCGGCTGCCGCGCGGCGTGGCGCTACGGCCGAATCCGCCTGGGTGCGCGCGACGTTGATCCTCGTGTCGTTCGTGTTTCTCGCGCTGTTTCTGTTCGTGCCGCTGGCGAGTGTGTTCTACGAGGCGTTCAAAAAGGGCATCGACGTCTATCTGGAGGCGCTGACCGAACCCGACGCGCTGTCGGCGGTTTATCTGACGCTGACCATCGCGGCGATTGCGGTGCCGCTCAACGTGGCGTTTGGCGTGGCCGCGGCCTGGGCGATTGCCAAGTTCGAGTTTCGCGGCAAGAACTTGCTGCTTACGCTGATCGACTTGCCGTTCTCGGTGTCGCCGGTCATCGCGGGCTTGATCTACGTGTTGCTGTTTGGCGCGCAGGGGTGGTTCGGGCCCTATCTGTCAGCGCACGATTTCAAGGTCATCTTTGCCGTGCCGGGCATTGTGCTGGCCACCGTGTTTGTGACGTTCCCGTTCGTGGCGCGCGAGCTGATTCCGCTCATGCAGGCGCAAGGCAGCGAGGAGGAGGAAGCCGCCATCGTGCTGGGCGCATCGGGCTGGCAGACGTTCCGGCGCGTGACGCTGCCCAACATCAAGTGGGGCTTGCTGTACGGCGTGATCCTGTGCAATGCGCGGGCGATGGGTGAATTTGGTGCGGTATCGGTGGTGTCGGGCCACATTCGCGGGTTGACGAACACGATGCCGCTGCACGTCGAGATTCTTTACAACGAATACAACTTTGCGGCCGCGTTTGCCGTGGCCTCGCTGCTGACGCTGCTGGCGCTTGTGACGCTAGCGCTAAAGACGCTGGTGCAATGGCATAGCCGACGTGAGCTTGCCGATGCAGATGCCGGTGTGGGTGAAGGTCCGGGCCAGCGCGTTGCACAACACACGCCCGTTTCGAAATCGCACATCTCCGTGCAATCTCCGCTCGAAGGGAGCGCAGCATGAGCATTCAGGTTCAACACATCACCAAACGCTTTGGCAATTTCGTTGCTCTCAACGATGTCTCGCTCGATTTCAAGCAGGGCGAATTGACCGCGCTGCTGGGCCCGTCGGGCTGTGGCAAGACCACGCTGCTGCGCATCATTGCGGGGCTGGAGCATGCGGATGCAGGCGCGATTCATCTGAATGGCGAAGACGCATCCGCGCAGCATGTGCGCGAGCGCCAGGTCGGTTTCGTGTTCCAGCACTACGCGCTGTTCAAGCACATGACGGTGTTCGAGAACGTGGCCTTCGGCCTGCGCGTGAAACCGCGTGCGCAGCGGCCGAGCGATGCGCAGATCCGCGCCAAGGTGAAAGAACTGCTGGAACTCGTGCAGCTTGACTGGCTGGCCGATCGCTACCCGCCGCAACTGTCGGGCGGCCAGCGGCAACGTATTGCGTTGGCGCGTGCGCTCGCGGTGGAGCCGCGCGTGCTGCTGCTCGACGAGCCGTTTGGCGCGCTCGACGCCAAGGTGCGCAAGGAACTGCGCCGCTGGCTGCGCCGCCTGCATGACGATCTGCATGTCACCAGCCTGTTTGTTACGCACGATCAGGAAGAAGCGCTGGAAGTGGCCGACAACGTGGTGCTGATGAACCGTGGACAGGTGGAGCAGGTCGGCAGCCCCGATGCGGTCTACAACACACCGGCCACGCCGTTTGTCTACGGCTTCCTCGGCAACGTGAACCTGTTCCACGGCCGCCTGGAAGAGGGTGAGAGCGGCAGCGTGCTGCACGTGGGCGAATCGTCCATCAACGTGCCGTCGGCTGGCGTCGATTCGTCGCGCGCAGACCAGGCAGTGGCGTTCGTGCGCCCTCACGAGATCGACCTGGAGCGCTATGCCCCGGGCGCCGACGGCATTCCCGTGACGCTGCGCCGGGCGCTCACGCTGGGCGCCGTCGCGCAGCTTGAGCTGGAACGCGAAGACACTGACGACATCATCGAAGTCTCCCTGCCCATCGAACGTTTTCGCACCGAGGGCTTTCGTGAAGGTGAAACGCTGGTGGTGCGCCCGCGCGCCATGCGCGTGTTTGCCCAAGGCGCACGGCCGACCGTGCAACCTACCGCATAACGCGCTGCTCCGACGACAACCAATACGAGAGGACACGAGCCATGAATTTCCAACAACTGCGTTCCATCCGCGAGGCGGTACGCCGCCAGTTCAACCTGACCGAAGTCGCCAACGCGCTGTACACATCGCAGCCGGGTGTGTCGCGGCAGATCCGCGAGCTGGAGGATGAGCTTGGCGTGGAGATTTTCGAGCGCTACGGCAAGCGCCTGACCGGCCTGACCGAGCCCGGCCGCGAGATCGTCCGCATTGTCGAGCGCCTGCTGCTCGAAGCCGAAAACCTGCGCCAGGCGGGCGAGGAATTCTCCGGCCGCCAGTCCGGCCGCCTGACCGTGGCGACCACGCACACGCAGGCGCGCTATGCGTTGCCGAAGGTGGTGCAGGCGTTCCGCAAGTCGTATCCGCACGTGACACTGGCGCTGCAGGAGGCGTCGCCTTCGCACATCGTCGAGCTGCTGCTCACGGGGCAAGCCGATATCGGCATCGCCACCGAGGCCGTGGCCAATGAGCCAGGACTGACCTCGTTCGAGGCGTACCGCTGGCGCCACGTGCTGGTGGTCAGCCCGGACCATCCACTGACCCAGAACCCGCTACCCACGCTGGAAGACGTGGCGCAATATCCGCTCATCACGTACGACGCGGGCTTTACGGGCCGCCGCAACATTGATGCCGCTTTTGCTGGTGCCGGCCTGCACCCCGAGATCGTGCTGACCGCAATGGATGCCGACGTGATCAAGACCTACGTGGCACTGGATGTAGGTGTAGGCATCATCGCGTCGATGGCGTATGACGGGCGCAAAGACGACAACCTCGTCTGCATTGGGGCTGACCATCTGTTTGAGCCCAACACCACGCGCGTGGCGGTGCGTCGTGGCGCCTATCTGCGCGGGTATGCGCATGACTTTATCGGCATGTTTGCGCCGCATCTTTCGCGCGAGACGGTGGCGGAGGCGGTGGCTTCCACGGTGGTGGCGCAGTCGGTGCGGGAGGTGCTGGCGGCGTAAGCACCACGCTAGCAAGGCCGGCGGGCAGCCGTTCATCCCCCCAATCCCGCCATTCGTCGCACGCGCATGGTGCCTGCCCAGGCGCCATTCCTATACTGCGGACATCCCCGGTTCCGTCAAAGACCGCCATGTCCGCCGTCCTCTACACCCAACCCGCCCAACACCAATACGCTCAATCCGGTGCAGCCCTGCTGCGCCGTGCCGCCCGCCTCCGGTAAGATCGCCCGCATGCTCGCCAATGTGTCTCGTCCTTCGCTTGCCGACTGCCGGCGCTTCGTGCGGCGCTGGCTGATCCGCTACGCCGTCATCATCGTCATCAATACGTTGATCGCGACGGTGCTGGCGTTCGGCATTCGCCCGGAAGAGACGTTCTGGCAGGACTTTGTCTTCAGCCAGTCGATCGGGCTGTCAATGTTCACGCTGATCGGCATTCCGCGCCATGCGCTCTGGGGTGACGGGCCGCCCAGCAAGAAACTCTTTCCGTGGATCGTCATCGGGGCCGTGCTGATCGGGGTGCCGCTGGGGCAGTGGATTGCGCGCACGATTCTCTGCCTGAACGGCAATAGCGCCATGCCGTGGCGCGCCGACAGCCTGCGCATGAGTTTCATCATCGCCATGCTGGCTGCGCTGGGTGCGACGTATTTCTACTGGTCGCGCGGCAAGCTGGCGGCGTTGCAGCGTCAGGCCGCGCTTGATGCGCTGGAGCGTGAAGAGGCTGAGAAGCAGGTCGTGCGTGCGCAGCTCATGGCGCTGCAGGCGCAGATCGAGCCCCACTTCCTGTTTAACTCGCTGGCACACGTCGATGTGCTGATCGCGCGGGACCCGGCTGGCGCGCGGCGCTTGCTGCAGCACCTGATCGGCTTTCTGCGTACCTCGCTTTCACATGCCCGCGCTGAGCAATGCACGCTTGCGCAGGAGTTTGCGCTGCTGCGCGCGTATCTCGACATCCAGGCGCTGCGCTTCGGCAACCGGTTGCGGTTTTCGGTGGCGTTGGACGATGCCATCGCTAACATCGTCATCCCGCCCATGCTGATTCAGCCGCTGGTGGAGAACGCCGTCGTGCACGGCATCGAGCCCGCGCGCGAGGGCGGCGAGATTGCGCTCTCGGCCCGCCTGGCTGCCCACAACGAGGGCGAACGCCTTGTGCTGGAGGTGCGTGATACGGGCGTTGGTTTTGGCAACGATGGCGCCAAGGGTTCGGGGCTTGGCCTCACGCATGTGCGTGAACGCCTGTCGCGCTTGTTTGATGGCGATGCGCGCCTGACGATTACCGAAACCGTGCCGCACGGCGTGACAATCATCGTCGAGCTGCCACTCGCACGCGAAGCGACCGGTGCGCCCGCCCAAGCAGATGCCCCCGAATGGCGCTGCTGCTTTTCCCAATCTTCACGCCCTGCCACCAACGCCGCGTTGTCTTCGCGCGCGTCCGCCGGAACCTGATCGATGCCAGTGTCCCCACGTTTGCTCATTGCCGATGACGAACCGGCGCTGGCCGACAACCTCGTCGCCGAGTTGGCTGCGCTCTGGCCCGAAGCCATGCTGCTGCCGGCCGTGCACGACGGGCAATCGGTGCTCGACGTGATTGACGATGCGGCTCAGAGGCAGGGGCCTGATGTCGTCTTTCTCGACATCCGCATGCCGGGGTTGTCGGGCATTGACGTGGCGCGTGAGCTATCGGATCGGGAAGATCGTCCGCTGGTCGTGTTCGTCACCGCGTACGACCAGTTTGCGCTCGATGCCTTCGAGCAGGCCGCGGTTGACTACGTGCTCAAGCCCGTGCAGACCGAGCGCCTGGCCGAGACCGTCAAGCGCCTGAAGGATCGGCTGGGCGCGCGCCTGAACGATAACGCCAACGCCGCTGCCAACCCCACCGCTGACCCCGCACAGACGCTGGCCGAACTCGTCGAGCGTCTCGCAGGCCTGCAGGGTGCTGCGCAAACGCGTGCAACGCCGCAGGGCGGCTATCTGCGCTTCATCAAGGCACTGGTCGGGCAGGAGGTGCGCTTCATCCCCGTGGATGACGTGATCTATCTGGAAGCCACTGACAAGTACGTGAATGTGGTTGCCGGCAGTGGTGAGTCGCTCATTCGTACGAGCCTGCGCGACTTGTTGACTCAGCTTGACCCCGAACACTTCTGGCAAGTGCATCGCGGTACGGTGGTCAACGTGGCGCATGTGTCGAGCGCCGTGCATCTGTCGCTGGGCCGCCTGGGTTTGAAGATCCGAGGGCGCACCGAGACGCTGCCGGTCGCGCGGCAATACGCGCATTTGTTCCGGCAGATGTAGTCGACAGCAAGGCGGGTTCCGCTATGATCCGTTGTGTCGTCAACGGATCGAGAGCGAGAGTACCCGCCATGGAGACAGCCGCCGCACGCCCCGCCAGCATCGTCGCCGAGCCACGCCACGGCGGCCAGATTCTTGTTGACGCGCTTGTCGCCCATGGCGTTGACATGGCCTTCGGTGTGCCGGGCGAGAGCTACCTCTCGGTGCTCGAAGGCTTCTACCAGCGCCGCGACCGCGCACGTTTCATCGTCTGCCGGCAAGAAGGCGGCGCCGCCAACATGGCTGACGCCTACGGCAAGCTCACCGGCCGCCCCGGGATCGTCTTCTGCACGCGCGGGCCGGGCGCCACCAATGCCAGCATTGGCGTGCACACCGCATTCCAGGACTCCACGCCGATGATTCTGTTCATCGGCCAGGTCGGCCGTGATTTTGCCGATCGCGAAGCCTTTCAGGAAATCGACTACCGCCGCATGTTTGGCCAGATGGCCAAGTGGGTTGCGCAGATCGATAGCGTCGAACGCATCCCCGAGTACATTGCACGTGCATTCCAGACCGCCACCGCCGGCCGCCCCGGCCCGGTGGTGCTGGCGCTGCCGGAAGACATGCTGACCGAGGTTGCCGCCGTGGCCGATGTGCCGCCGATGCCCCGCGCGATGGCGTGGCCCGGCCCACGCGATCTCGCCCAACTGAAGACGCTGTTGCAAAACGCCGAGCGCCCGATGCTGCTGCTGGGCGGTTCCGGCTGGACCCCGCAGGCGGCCGCCCGCATGCAGGCTTTTGCCGAGCGCTGGAACTTGCCCGCCGCCTGCGTGTTTCGCCGGCAAGACCTGTTCGACAACCGTCACCCGAACTACGCGGGCGATGTCGGTATCGCCATCAACCCGAAGCTGGCGGCGCGTGTGAAAGAAGCGGATGTGGTGCTCGCCATCGGCCCGCGCTTGGGCGAGATGACGACCTCCGGCTACACGCTGTTCGATGTGCCGCGCCCGAAGCAGACGCTCATCCACGTGCATGCCGGCGCTGAAGAGCTGGGGCGCGTCTACCAAGCCGATCTGATGATTCATGCATCAATGGCGGCGATTGCAGAAGCGCTCGAGGGCGTTGCGCCCCAAGCGTCTGATAGGCCACCGCGCTGGTCCGCCTGGACCGAAGCCGCGCACGCGGAGTACCTCGCCAACATCGTGCCGCCGCCGTTTAACGGCCAGGGCATCGACATGGCCCGCGCCATGCAATGGTTGCGCGAGCGCTTGCCGCACAACAGCATCCTGACTAACGGAGCGGGCAACTACGCGACGTGGCTGCATCGCTTCTATCAATACGGCGCGCTGGCGAGCGGCACGCGTACGCAGCTTGCACCGACCAGCGGGGCGATGGGCTATGGCGCACCCGCCGCCGTGGCCGCCAAGATTGTCTGCCCTGACACGCCCGTCATCTGCATGGCCGGCGACGGCTGCTTCCTGATGAACGGCCAAGAGCTGGCAACGGCCATGCAGTACAACGCGCCGGTGATCTTTATCGTGGTCAACAACGGTATGTACGGCACCATCCGCATGCACCAGGAACGCGAGTACCCCGCGCACGTGAGCGGCACTGAACTGCGCAACCCGGACTTTGCCGCGCTGGCGCGTGCATATGGCGCGCAAGGGCATACGGTGCGCTCGCTCGAAGGTTTTCAGTCCGCTGTGGAGACGGCGCTCGTGGCGCCCGTTGCCAGCATGATTGAAGTGCAGACCGATCCGAATATCATCAGCCCGCGCGCGACGATTGATTCGTTGCGTGCCCAGTCGCGCAGCTGATGCCGTTTTTGATTTTGCCAACGCCAATCCACCCATTGCCATGACGATGATTCCCGTGACCGACTTGTGCGACATGCACGAAGACAAGCTGGTGTACGGAAGCCTGCGTGTGCTCACGCCGGTGTTCCGCAGCTATGGCAAGCGCGCCGCGTTTGCCGGCCCCGCTTCCACGCTCAAGGTGTTTGAAGACAACGGCCTGGTGCGTGCCGCGCTGGAAGAGCAGGGCGCGGGCCGCGTGCTGGTGATCGATGGCGGCGGCTCGCTGCGCTGCGCGCTGGTGGGCGGCAACCTTGGCAAGCTGGCCGAAGAGAACGGCTGGGAAGGCATTCTGCTCAACGGTTGCGTGCGCGATACGCGCGAGCTGAGCGAATGCAATGTGGGTATCCACGCGCTGGCGGTGCATCCGCGCAAGAGCATCAAGAAGAACGCCGGGCAACGTGAAGTGGGCGTGCAGATGCCCGGTGCCTACATTCAGTCCGGCGAGTGGATCTATGCCGATGAAGACGGCGTGCTGGTTTCGCAGGATGTACTCGAATGAATCACGCTAACGCCATCCACGTATTCGTCTACGGCACGTTGCGTGCAGGTGAGGCGAATGACCTGCGCGTTGCCGCCGCCAACCGCGGCATTCCCGAGCCAGAACTGCTGGGCACCGCCACGCTGCACGGGCGCCTGTACGACTTCGGCGCCTACCCCGGCCTCGTGCTGGACCCGACCGGCACCGCTGTGCGCGGTGACGTATACCGCATCGATGCAGCGCTCGTCCCTGTGCTGGACGAGATCGAAGCGGTCTATCCCGGCGGCGATGCGCTGTTCCTGCGTGAAAACCACGCCGTCATGCTGGGCAGCGAGCCGGTTGATTGCATCGTCTATCCGGTCAGCGCGCAGCACATCGCGGGCCGGGCCGTAATTACGGGCGGAGATTGGGTCGCGCATCGGCTGACGTTAGGCTGATTCCGACAGGGACGATAGACGGACAATGTCCGGCGCTTGTGAACGCCAATGCTTTGCGGCGAGCCAGGCGGTGAGACCTTCGGGTCTGCCGGTGTCTAGATGGCCGGTCTGCTAACGCTGTCGTCAGGCCCGCCACCCTCGGTTAGTAGAGCGACAGTCCTGAGCCCACACGCAATCAACGTGAACGCCGCGCCTGCGGCGTTTTTTTGTGCGCATGCAATGTGACGGTCAGATGTCTGCAATTTTTCATAATGCGGAAAGACTTTTTGGTCCGCAAAAATTGCGCATCGCACAGCACCATGACTGCCTTTCATGATGGGAAAAATCTTTCCGCATCATGAAACATGAACGCTAAGTCAATGAAAAGTAAAAAATAAAACTTTCCTCCTGTATCGATGTTCTCCTTGCTGCGTCGCACTGCGCCTCCCTACACTCTTATATAAGACATATGACTTGAGCCATTCGGCAGCACCCCAGGAAGGTGCCAGCGGCTCAAGGCGCAGAGTGAGTTACCCGGTTTTCATTTGATGGATGCGATCAAACAGGAGAGTGCGATGTCACGCGAACTCGAAGTGCAGAAGCTGCAAAAGGATTGGGATACCAACCCGCGTTGGAAGGGCATCAAGCGTGGTTACACCGCTGAAGACGTCGTGCGCCTGCGCGGCTCGCTGCAGATCGAGCACACGCTTGCCAAGCGTGGTGCCGAAAAGCTGTGGGACTTGATCAACAACGAGCCGTTCGTCAACGCACTGGGCGCGCTCACGGGCAACCAGGCCATGCAGCAGGTCAAGGCGGGCCTGAAGGCGATCTATCTGTCGGGCTGGCAAGTTGCGGGCGATGCCAACAGCAACGGCGAGATGTATCCGGACCAATCGCTGTATTCAGTAGATTCGGTGCCCAAGGTCGTCAAGAAGATCAATAACACGTTCCAGCGCGCTGACCAGATCCAATGGTCGGAAGGTAAGGACGACATCGACTTCTTCGCCCCGATCGTGGCGGATGCAGAAGCCGGTTTCGGTGGCGTGCTGAACGCGTTTGAGCTGATGAAGGCCATGATCGAGGCGGGCGCGGCGGGCGTGCACTTTGAAGATCAACTGGCTGCCGTGAAGAAGTGCGGCCACATGGGCGGCAAGGTGCTGGTGCCGACGCGTGAAGCCGTGAGCAAACTGGTGGCTGCGCGTCTGGCTGCCGACGTGATGGGCGTGCCGACCGTGCTGATCGCCCGTACCGATGCGGAGGCCGCTGACCTGCTGACCGCCGACGTGGATGAAAACGACCAACCGTTCTGCACCGGCGAGCGTACCGTTGAAGGCTTCTACCGCACCAAGCCTGGCCTGCAGCAAGCCATCTCGCGCGGCCTGGCCTACGCTGAAGTGGCTGACCTCGTGTGGTGCGAAACCGGCAAGCCGGATCTGGAATATGCCAAGAAGTTTGCCGAAGCCATTCACGCCAAGTTCCCGGGCAAGATGCTGGCCTATAACTGCTCGCCGTCGTTCAACTGGAAGAAGAATCTGGACGACGTCACGATCGCCCGGTTCCAGAAGGAACTCGGCGCGATGGGCTACAAGTTCCAGTTCATCACGCTGGCCGGCTTCCACGCCCTGAATTACTCGATGTTCAACCTGGCCTACGGCTATGCCCGCAACCAGATGAGCGCTTTCGTCGAGCTGCAGGAAGCCGAGTTCAAGGCCGCGGAAAAGGGCTTCACCGCGGTCAAGCACCAGCGCGAAGTCGGCACGGGCTACTTTGACGCCGTGACGCAGACCATCGAGCGCGATGCGTCCACCACGGCGCTGAAGGGCTCGACTGAAGACGAACAATTCTTCGAAGAAACGGCGCAAGCCAAGAAGGTTGCCTGAGATTGCCGACGCATCCGGCATCCAGGTACCTGGGCCGGCCGTGCTGACCACACGCCGGCCTCTCGAACCGCGTCCCGTGAGTGGCGCGGTTTTTTTATGCGCGCTTGAAAAGCGATTCCAGATCCAGCGCCAGCAAGCCAAGTGTCAAGGAGAAAAAAAGCCGCCTGAAAAGGCGGCTGGATAGCGTGTTGGCGGGATGAGCGTCAGCGATAGACAATGACCGGGATCTCGGTATGCGTGAGCACCTTCTGCGTTTCGCTGCCGAGCAGCAGCCCCGCCAGCCCGCGCCGGCCATGCGACGCCATGAAGATGACGTCGCAGCCATGGCGCTCGGCCGCATCGATGATGCCCATGTACGGCACGGCAAAGCAACTCATGTCGGTATTGCAATTGATGCCGGAGGCGCGGGCGGCGTCTTCCACGTCCTTGAGCACCACGCGCGCCTGGGCTTCAACGCGCTCCTTGAACGCCTGCGGGGTCTCTACGACGATCTCTGAGAAGGGCGTGTACGGGTATTCCTCCAGGCAGGTGTACGCGGTCAGGCGTGCACCCAGCGTCTTGGCAAAGTCGAGCGCGCCCGCCACCGCCTTGCGCGACAGCTCGGAACCATCGGTTGGGATGAGGATGTGCTGGAACATGCGGCCTCCTGGAGTGGGTGGGATGCGGCGAAGACGTCGTTGTCTTGATTGTAGGCCGCAAGCGGTGTTTCCTCCACTCGGGAGTGATGGCTAGTCCATCCCGATGAGGGCGTCGGCTCGGCGCCAGTAGGCCGGGTTGCCGTACGTGTTTTTGAGGAAGTCGATAAACAACCGCACGCGCAGCGGCAGGTGCTTGCGCTGCGGAAACACCGCGTGAATGCCGATCGGGGGCGCTTCGAACGCGTCGAGTACCGTCACCAGCTTGCCCGTCGCGATGTCATGCCCGACTTCCCACCACGAGCGCCACGCCAGGCCATAGCCTTGCAGACACCACTCGCGCAGCACGGCGCCGTCCGTGCACTCCATCGTGCCCGACACCTTCACGGTGACGGCCTTGCCGCCTTGCTGGAACACCCAGCCGCGCTGCACGTTGGCGCTGGCGCCAAAAGCCAGGCAGTTGTGGCCCGAGAGTTGCTCCACCTGTGTCGGCACGCCATGACGTTCCAGATAGCTGGGTGCGGCCACCACGACGCGGCGGTTTTCCCACAGGCGAATCGACACGAGGCTCGAGTCGGGCAGATCACCCAAGCGGATGGCGCAATCGAAGCCTTCATTGACGAGGTCGACCACGCGGTCGCCCAGGTCCAGCGTAATTGACACATCCGGATGTGTTTCCTGGAAGTCCGGCACCATCGGCGCGACATGGCGGCGGCCAAAGCCGGCAGGTGCCGTCACACGCAGATGCCCGCTGGCCTTTACGCCGCCGGCCGAGACGCTGGCCTCGGCGTTGTGCAGGTCGTTGAGAATGCGCTGTGAGTCTTCCAAAAATGCCGAACCCTCAAACGTGAGCGTGATGCGCCGTGTCGTACGCACGAGCAGCTTCACGCCCAAGCGTTCTTCCAGCGCGTCGATGCGGCGTCCGATGATGGCAGGCGCCACGCCTTCAGCAGCGGCGGCGGCGGAGAGACTGCCGCGCGTAGCGACGGCGACAAAGGTTTCGAGCTGCTTGAAATGATCCATGCCGGATGTATACCGTGGCAAGCGGAGCCTGCGGGATTGTGACGAATATAAAGGTTATCACTCGTCATTCCGCTGGTAAAAGTTAAAGATCATGTGACCATTGCCGTCTTTGTGCGCTGCGTCACCTTTTCTACAATGGCCCTCGTTGCGAAGGTCAGCAAAGCATTCTGCGTGATAGAACGCGTGAGTGCGCCATCTTCGGGTCCGTGGAGCTTCTGATGCATTCGATTCGCGCGGTGGTCTTTGATGCCTATGGCACATTGTTCGACGTGTACTCGGTGGCGGCGCGCGCCGAGCAGCTCTTTGCCGGCAAGGGCGAAGCGCTGTCGGTGCTGTGGCGCGACAAGCAGATCGATTACACGCGCATCCGTTCGCTGGCCGATCCCACGGGCAAGTATTACAAGCCATTCTGGGACATCACCGTCGATGCGCTGCGCTATGCGGCGGCACGGCTGGGCTTGGCGCTTTCGGAGCACCATGAGGCCACACTGATGCGCGAATACGCGTGCCTGTCTGCCTTTCCCGAAAACGTACCGGCGCTGCGCCGCCTGCGCGAGCTGGGCTTGCCGCTTGGCATCCTCTCCAATGGCAACCCGCAGATGCTCGACATTGCCGTGAAGAGCGCAGGCATGTCGGGGCTGTTCGACCATGTGCTGTCGGCCGATGCGGTGAAGCTATACAAAACGGCGCCGCAAGCCTACGCGCTGGCACCGCAGGCCTTTGGCGTGCCGGCCGAGCAGATTCTTTTCGTGTCGTCCAACGGCTGGGATGCCTGCGGAGCGACGTGGTACGGCTTCACAACGTTCTGGATCAACCGCCTGGGGCATCCGCCCGAGGCACTCGACGTGGCGCCCACTGCGGCCGGCCACGACATGCGCGATCTGCTGCAATTCGTGCAGGCAACACAAGCGACGTAAGGCACTTCCTATCGGTCCAGTCATAGGACCGAACCCGTTCAACCCTCACATCATCCTCTGGAGAAAACCATGGCGCTCACGCTGCCCCAAGGCATGGAGATCAAGGCCGAGATTCTTCCGGCCTACGAAGACATTCTGACCCCCGAAGCACTGGCGCTGGTTGCCAAGCTGCACCGTGCCTTCCAGCCGCGCCGCAAAGCGCTGCTGGCCGCCCGTGTCGAGCGCGCCCGCCGCCTGGACGCCGGCGAGCGCCCGGATTTCCTGGCTGAAACGAAGGCTGTGCGTGAAGGCGACTGGAAGGTCGCGCCGATCCCGCAGGCGCTGCATTGCCGCCGCGTGGAAATCACCGGCCCGGTGGATGCCAAGATGGTCATCAACGCGTTCAACTCGGGCGCGGACAGCTACATGACCGATTTCGAGGATTCCAACTCGCCGAGCTGGCACAACCAGATTCAGGGCCAGGTGAACCTGAAGGCCGCCATCCGTCGCACGCTCACGCTTGAGCAGAACGGCAAGACCTACAAGCTCAACGACAAGATTGCCACGCTGCAGGTGCGCCCGCGCGGCTGGCATCTGGACGAGAAGCATGTGCTGATCGACGGCGAGCGCGTCTCCGGCGGCATCTTCGATTTCGCGCTGTTCCTGTTCCATAACGCCAAGGAGCAAATTGCGCGCGGTGCAGGCCCGTTCTTCTACCTGCCGAAGATGGAAAGCCATCTGGAAGCGCGCCTGTGGAACGACATCTTCGTCATGGCGCAGAACGAGATCGGCCTGCCGCAAGGCACGATCAAGGCGACCGTGCTGATCGAAACCATCCTCGCCGCGTTCGAGATGGAAGAAATCCTGTACGAACTGCGCGAGCACAGCGCTGGCCTGAACGCCGGCCGCTGGGACTACATCTTCTCGTGCATCAAGAAGTTCAAGGTGGACAAGAATTTCTGCCTGGCCGACCGTGCCAAGGTGACGATGACCTCGCCGTTCATGCGCGCTTATGCGCTGCTGCTGCTCAAGACCTGCCACAAGCGCGGCGCGCCCGCTATTGGCGGTATGAGCGCACTGATCCCGATCAAGAACGATCCGGAGAAGAACGCCATCGCCATGGCCGGCATCATCGGCGACAAGAAGCGCGATGCGACCGACGGCTACGACGGCGGCTGGGTGGCCCACCCGGGTCTGGTCGAGCCCGCCATGAAGGAATTCGTGGCCGTGCTGGGCGACAAGCTGAACCAGTTCGAAAAGCAACGCCCCGACGTGGAAGTGAAGGCGGCCGACCTGCTGGACTTCCAGCCGGAAACGCCCATCACCGAAGGCGGCCTGCGCATGAACATCAACGTCGGCATCCACTACCTGGGCGCCTGGCTGGCCGGCAACGGTTGCGTGCCGATCCACAACCTGATGGAAGACGCCGCCACCGCCGAGATCTCGCGCTCGCAGGTGTGGCAGTGGATCCGCTCGCCCAAGGGCAAGCTGGAAGACGGCACGAAGGTCACGGCCGAGCTCGTGCGCAAGCTGATCCCGGAAGAATTGGCCAAGGTGAAGGAGACGGGCGCGGTGGGCCACTTTGACCGCGCTGCCACGATCTTCGAACAAATGTCGACGTCGGAAGACTTTGCAGAATTCCTGACGCTGCCGCTGTACGAAGAAATCTGAAGCTAAGCGACGCCTGAGTCGCAGAGAGAACGCCGGCTGGGGCAACCCGCCGGCGTTTCTTCATTTCGCCGTTGCCGCGCGATAATGCTCGGAAATCTTGCGGAGGCCGCTTTGCGCTTTGAACACCTGGTGGAAGTCAACGATCCACTGAACCCCCTTATTGATGCACTCACCCTCAACCAGATCTGGCAAGGCTTGGTGCTGCGCGTGCACGAACAGACCGAATTCGTCGAAAGTTTGGACGCGTGCATCATCACCGCCGAAGGCGAAGGCTGGGTCGAGCGCGAACTGGTTTTCGGCAAGGCACGCATTCAAGACCGCGTGACGCTGGAGCCGCACAAGCGCGTGACCTACACCACGGCTGCCACCGGTGAACACGCTGGGGGCTCGCTCACCATGACGATCGAAACGAACGAGGCCAACGGCGCGTTCATTCGCTTCGTCTATGACACCACGCTGCCCAACGCCGATGAAACCGGTGACACGCGTTACGCCGAGATCGTCAAATCCGCCTACCGCGAATCGGACATCGACACCGTGCGCCGCATCCGCGAGATTGCCGCTACCGGCCGCCTGGGCTGACGTGTCCCGCCCGACCGGTGCTGGAGGAGGCGCCGGGCCGGGTTTGTCCCCTGAGTCGTCTCACACATCACGACAACGAGACCATGACGACATTCACGCCCACCCTGGAGGCCCTGCGCGCGCGTTACGGCGAGCGCTTCAAGTGGCTTGTGCTATTCACGCTGATGGTGGGCGCGGTGTCGTCCGTCATCTCAGCCACCATCGTCAATGTGGCGATTCCCGATCTGAGCCGGCACTTCGTGCTTGGGCAGGAGCGGGCGCAATGGGTGTCGGCCAGCTTTATGGTGGCGATGACCTTGTCGATGCTACTCACGCCGTGGCTGCTGCTGCGTTTCGGGCTGCGGCGCACATTCATCGGCGCGTTGCTGCTGCTGGGCTTGGGCGGCTTCGCGGGCGGCTTGTCGCCCAATTACGGCGTGATGATCGCCATGCGGGTTGTGGAGGGCATTGCCGCCGGCATCATGCAGCCGCTACCCAATATTCTGATCTTGCGCGTGTTTCCCGAGCGCGAGCAGGGCAAGGCGTTCGGTTTGTTCGGCTTTGGCGTTGTGCTGGCACCCGCCGTGGGGCCGAGCGTGGGCGGTTTCCTGGTGGAGCTGTTCGGCTGGCGCTCGATCTTTTTCGTGGTGATGCCATTCACGCTGATCGGCTGGGCGATGGCGCGGCGCTTCATGGCGATCAACTCGTCGATGGCGGGTGAGCCCAAGCCCCTTGATTGGCGCGGCCTGCTGCTGATCGGCGGTGCCACGGTCACGCTGCTCAACGGGCTGGTTGCGCTGCACAGTGACGCCACGCACGGCATTGTGCTGATGTTGGTATCGGGCATATGTGTGGCGGGGTTTGTCTTCTGGCAGCGACGGGTGGAGTCGCCCTTGTTGAACCTGCGGTTGTTCAGCTACCGGCAGTTTGCGATGGGTGCGGTGGTGGCGTTCATCTACGGCGCGGGGCTGTATGGCTCGACGTATCTGGTGCCGGTGTATATGCAGGTGGCACTGGAATACGCACCGTCGCGCGCGGGGCTGGTGTTGCTGCCGGCCGGGCTGGTGCTGGCCGTGACGATCATGCTGGCCGGACGGCTGACCAACCGTATCGAGCCTTTCCGGCTGGTGTCGTTCGGGCTGGTGGCACTGGCGATGTCGTTCTTCCTGATGGCGACGAACACGCGCGCCACCAGTTACCTGCTGTTGATTGCCATTGCCATCGTCGGACGAGTTGGCCTTGGTTTCGTGCTGCCATCGCTCAGTCTGGGCGCCATGCGCGGCGTTGATTTCACGTTGATCCCGCAAGGTTCGAGCGCGGTCAATTTCCTGCGTCAGTTGGGCGGCGCGATCGGGGTGTCCGCCACGGGCATTTTCCTGCAATGGCGGCTCGCCACGCGCGGCATCGAGGCGGTGCACGGTGCGGCGGTCGACCCGGAGGCGCGCATCCTCGCATTCGACGAGACCTTTATCTTTCTTGGCACGCTGTGCGCACTGGCGGTGCTGGCTGCCTGGCGCATGCGCCGGCAAGACGTGCCGTCGGCCATTCCTGCCGCGCAATAAAAAACCGGGCGCGGGGCCCGGTTCTTTGTCTGGCGGTTGACGATCAGGTCGTCGCGCCGCTCTTCAGTTCTTCGACGAGGTCGATGTACTTCTGCTTGGCCTCGTCCTGCGAGGTGCCTTTCAGGCCTTCCCACGCTTCAAACTTGTAGCGGCCAACAATATCGGTAAAGCCCGGCTTGTCGCCGTGTGCGTCGCCTTCGGCGCCTTGCTTGAAGAGGGCGTACAGACGCAGCAGCGTCATGTTGGCGGGACGCTCAGAGAGGCCCTTGACGTCGATTTGGGCTTGGTCGAAACGGGCTTGCAGGTCGCTCATGATGGTTCCCGGCTAAAAACAATGGTTTGGCGATGATAGCGCCGGGGTTGTGCCGCAGGGTCGTTTGAATTCGAGGATGGCTTCGGTTTTCTGCTGGATTTTCCACATGGGCGGCCCAGGGTTTGGACATTCTGGCGGCACACCAGCCGGTACAATGCCGCCATGCCCTGGATACTTGCTTTCGATACTTCCACCGAGTTCTGTTCCGTTGCCCTTGGTGACGGCGCGCGCACGCTATTCCGCCATGAACACACGGGTCCGCGCTCCAGTAGCCGTGTGCTGCCGGCGGCTGCCGAATTGCTGGCAGAGGCTGGCATCGCTCTGGCTGATTGCGCGGCGATTGCCTTTGGCGCGGGCCCAGGCTCGTTCACTGGTTTGCGCACCGCGTGCGGCGTGGCGCAGGGTTTGGCGTTTGGTGCCGATCTGCCGGTGGTGCCAGTCAATTCCCTTGTTGCCTGTGCCGAACAGACGCGCGCAACGTTGCCGGCCGGTACGGCCGTGACCATCGCGCTCGATGCGCGCATGGATGAGTGCTACTGGGCCAGCTTCGTCCCCGCCGATGCGGCGCAGGATGCCTCCGGCTGGCATGCGCTGTCCGCCATCCAGGTGAGTGGGCCGCACAGCGTGGCTGCGCCGTCGCAACCGTATTGGCTGGCGGGCAATGCCGCTGCAGTGTTTGGCGATCAACTGAGCATTGCCGCAGGTGCCGCCGCCGTGCTGCCCGAGGTGGCGCCGCACGCCCGCGAGATCATCGCGGTGGGTCTGCGTTTGCTGGCGGCCGGTCATACAGTGCGCCCGGAAGACGCGGCGCCGCTCTATGTACGTGACAAGGTCGCGCTCACCATTGAAGAGCGACAGGCCGTGCAGCAGGCCAAGGCCGCTGCGGCAGGTGCGCAGCCATGAGCCTGATCGACAACGCGCTGGCCAGCGTCATCACGCAAACGCCGTTGCCTGCGGGCTGGCGCGCGGAGCGCATGACGGCACTCGATCTGACCGGCGTTGCGGCAATCGAGCAGACAGCGTTTCCGTTTCCATGGTCGCGCGGCAACTTCGAAGATTCACTCAAGTCCGGCCACCTCGGCATTGTCCTGCGCGATGGCCGCAACGAGGTCGCGGGTTACCTGATCCTCATGCCGGTGGTCGATGAGATGCATTTGTTGAACGTGACCGTTGCGCCGGCGTGGCAGCGGCAGGGGTTGGGGCATTGGCTGCTGCGCCTGGCTGCGGCACTCACGTTGGTGCATGGTTTCTGCAGCCTGCTGCTGGAAGTGCGCCCGTCCAATACCGGCGCGATTGCGCTGTATCACCGTGTCGGGTTTGCCGAGATCGGCCGGCGCAAGCGCTATTACCCGGCTGAGAACAACACGCGCGAGGATGCGCTCGTCATGCGCATGGTCTGTGAGGCGAGTGGGGTGGAGGCAGCATGAATCGTCGATCCCGGATGCTGGAGGCGCTGGGCGTTTCCACCGAATGGACGTTGCGCGGCGCAGAACCCGTCGAGGTGCAGGCCGCTGAGGCATCTGAGGTTGTTGTTGCCGAGTCGGTCGTGGTGCAGGCCGTTGCGGTTGCGCAGGAGCCTGCTGTGGCTCGCGGTGAAGCCCCGGCTGAGGCTGGTGCTCCGGCTGGCGCCGCCTTGCCACGCGCCCAACGTATCGCAGGCTTTGACTGGGTGCAGCTTGAAGATGCCGTCGCCAACTGCACCTCGTGCAAGCTGTGCGAGCGCCGCACGAATACCGTCTTTGGCGTGGGCGACCGGCAGGCGGAATGGATGCTGATCGGTGAAGCGCCTGGCGAGAACGAAGACAAGCAGGGTGAACCGTTCGTCGGTCAGGCCGGCAAGCTGCTCGACAGCATGTTGCGCGCCGTCGGCTTGTCGCGTCAGCCGGGTGAAGGCGGGGGCGTGTTTATCGCCAACGTGCTCAAATGTCGCCCGCCCGGCAACCGTGATCCGGAGCCGGATGAAGCCGCGATGTGCGACCCGTATCTCAAACGCCAGATTGCGTTGGTCAAACCGCGCATCATCGTCGTGCTGGGCCGCGTTGCCGCGCAAAACCTGCTGCAGACGCAGACACCCGTGAGCAAGCTGCGTGGCAGGGTGCACGAAGTCGAAGGCGTACCGGTGGTGGTGACGTATCACCCTGCGTATCTGCTGCGCACCCTGACCGACAAGGCCCGTGCATGGGAAGACCTCTGTCTGGCGCGCAAGGTCTATGCGGAGCGCGGCGGCCAGTAGCGCACTTGCCGCCACTGCTGCCAAGCGGGCACTGCGTCAGTGGTGCTTGTCTTCGCCGATGAGCGCGGCGGTGTGGAACAGCTTTTCATTGACACGATGCCGACGCATCACCAGCGCCATCGTCACGCAGACGAAGATGCCGAACGACACGATCACCACGCTCACGGATACGTTCAGCTTGATGAGCAGCGCGTACAGGCACAGCATCAGCAGCACCGAGACGTTTTCATTGAAGTTCTGCACCGCAATCGAGTGACCTGCAGAGAGCAGCACGTGCCCGCGGTGCTGCAACAGCGCGTTCATCGGCACCACGAAGAAGCCCGACATGGCGCCCACGATCATCAGGAACAGATAGGCGATCAGCATGTACAGCGGCAGCTTCATCTCGCCGATGTGGAACGTGATTTCGGGAATCGTGTGCTTGGTGTAGAACGCCATCAGCATGACAACCACGCCCATTGCCACGCCCACCGGCAGCACGTCGAGCGAGCGGCGCAGCGGTATCTTCACGGCGGCGGCCATGGCGCCTGCAGCGACGCCCACGGCCACCACGGCCTGCAGGATGGCGCCCTGCGAGAGGTTGAGCTCCAGCGATTGCTCGGCCCACTTCAGCACGATGAACTGCAGCGTGGCGCCAGCACCCCAGAACAGCGTCGTCACTGCCAGGGATATCTGGCCCAGCTTGTCGTGCCACAAAGCGTTGAAGCAGTCGGCAAACTCCGAAATGAGGCGTACGGGGTTTTTCTCTTGCTGCGGATAGCGTGCGCCGGTATCGGGAATCCGCGTGTTGAACAGCGCGGCAATCAGGTAGATCGCCATGATCACCAGCATGGCCGCTTCGGCCGGTGTGTCGATGCGCTCCAGCCCCGGAATGTCGAACGAGAGCAGCCATGCCGACACGTGTTTGGAGATCAGCGCGCCGCCCAGTACGGTACCGAGGATGATCGAGCCGACCGTCAGGCCTTCGATCCATCCGTTGGCAGCGACGAGTTTTTCCGGCGGAAGCAGCTCAGTCAGGATGCCGTACTTGGCTGGCGAATACGCCGCCGCTCCGAAGCCGACCACGCCATAGGCGAGCAGCGGGTGCAGGCCGGTGAGCATCACGCCACAACCGAGCAGCTTGATCGCATTGGTGATGAGCATCACCTTGCCTTTGGGCCGGGAATCAGCAAACGCGCCTACGAAGGCGGCAAGTAGAACGTAAGAGAGCACGAAGAACAGCTTGAGCAGCGGGGTCATCCACTGCGGCGCATGCATCTCTGTCAGAAGGGCGATGGCGGCAATGAGCAGCGCATTGTCGGCGAGCGACGAAAAAAACTGCGCCGCCATGATGGTGTAAAAGCCCTTCTTCATACCTTCGAATTCGTCCCCGTAGACCGCGGTGCCATGTTCGTCTTCACGACCTGCCGGCTGCGTGCCGGCACTCGGAAGCGTCCCCCGGGGGTTGCCGGCCAAGCGGTGCGTCGGCTGTTTGGCCACGCAGCGCACAGGTGCGCGGCTGCGGCTGCGATGCCTGTACCCGCGCGGGCTCCCCTGGTTGTGGTTCCCTTGGATGGGCCCCGTTCAGTGCTGCAAAACATGCATCGCCGGGCAACCGCGGGAATCTTCACTGACAGGCGTTCGGGCCATGCGTTCCGCCCGCAGCGTGTTTTGGTCTCGCCTGTTTGCATGATCAAATCGGATGTGACGCCATCGCGCAAAAAGAAGTGGCTGGTGCCCAACTTTCCCCATGCTGGCAGCGCATCACAACTGTTTTCCCATGCCTAAATTGAACGGCTTTATATCATGAAACTTGTGCGCTTCCGGTGACGGCGGCGCACTTTCTTTTTTGGCACGCTGATGACACGCGCGAACCAGTTGGCGTCCTGTGGTCAAATAGAACGCTAACTGCGTGAGGCCGGGCGCACCGGCCCCGTACTGTGTATTTGCTTGTTGCATTGCAGCACCGACGCCGCGCCACGAGCGCGCCATCGCATCCACGTTTTGCAGGTTTGCCGTCATGCCAAGACCCATCCAGGCCGTCATCCACGGCCCAGCACTTGCCAATAATCTCCAGGTTGCCCGTCGCCACGCGCCCAACTCGCGCGTGTGGGCCGTCGTCAAAGCCAACGCCTACGGCCACGGTATCGAACGCGTGTATGAAGGCCTGCGCCAGACCGACGGTTTCGGTCTGCTGGATCTGGACGAGGCCGTCCGCCTGCGTCAACTCGGCTGGCAGGGGCCCGTCCTCTTGCTCGAAGGTTTTTTCAAGCCGGAAGATCTCGCGATTGTCGAGCAGTACCGCCTGACCACCACCGTGCATAGCGAAGAGCAACTACGCATGCTGGAACTGGCCCGCCTGAAAGGGCCCATCAGCGTGCAGCTCAAAATCAACACAGGTATGAGCCGCCTGGGCTTCGCGCCCGCTGCCTACCGCGCCGCGTGGGAGCGCGCCCGAGCCATTTCGGGCATCGGCACCATCGTCCACATGACGCACTTCTCCGATGCCGACGGCCCGCGCGGCATCGACCATCAACTCGCCGCGTTTGAACAGGCTACGCAGGGGCTGCCAGGCGAGGCGTCGCTTTCCAACTCTGCGGCCACGCTGTGGCATCCGAGCGCGCATCGCGACTGGGTGCGCCCGGGCGTGATCATGTACGGCGCGTCGCCGACAGGTGTGGCAGCCGACATTGAAGGTATTGGCCTGATGCCCGCCATGTCGCTCAAGAGCGAGCTGATCGCTATCCAGGACCTGCAGCCGGGCGCGACCATCGGCTACGGCTCGCGCTTTACCGTGGAGCAGCCGATGCGCATCGGCATCGTGGCGTGCGGCTATGCCGATGGCTACCCGCGTCACGCGCCGGGCTGGGATGGCAACCACACGCCGGTGCTGGTCGATGGCGTGCGCACGCATATCGTGGGCCGTGTGTCGATGGACATGATCACCGTGGACCTGGCCGGCGTGCCTGAAGCCCGTGTCGGCACGCCCGTCACGCTGTGGGGCGAAGGCTTGCCGATCGACGATGTTGCGCAGGCTGCCGGCACAGTCGGCTATGAACTGATGTGCGCACTGGCGCCGCGCGTGCCGGTGTCGGTTGAGCCCGTCAGCACTGCAGACGCGAACGAGCTGGGCAAGGCCGCCTGAGCGCGGCACCGCAAATACAAAGATCAAGCGGCTGCCGTTTATGCGCGGCGCCGTAAGAAGGGGGTTGTTTGGCCAAGAGCAAGACGGTCTATACGTGCACCGAGTGCGGCGGCACGGCGCCGAAATGGGCGGGGCAGTGCCCGAATTGCCAGCAGTGGAACACGCTGGTAGAGACAGTCGCGCAGCCGACGTCCGGCGCGGGCGCACGCTTCCAGTCGCTGGCCTCGAGCGCCACGGTGCGCAAGCTGTCGGACATCGACGCGGTGGACGTGCCGCGCTTCTCCAGCGGCATCGACGAATTTGACCGCGTACTGGGCGGCGGCCTTGTGAGCGGCGGCGTGGTGCTGATCGGCGGCGATCCGGGGATCGGCAAATCGACGCTGTTGCTGCAGGCGCTGTCCAACCTCTCGACTGATCGGCGGGTGTTGTATGTGAGCGGCGAGGAATCCGGCTCACAGATCGCACTGCGCGCGCGGCGCCTGGGCGTCGAGAGCCCGAATCTGGCGCTGCTGGCGGAGATTCAGCTTGAGCGCATTCAGGCGACCATCGAGGTGGAGAAGCCTGAAGTCGTCGTCATTGATTCGATCCAGACACTGTATTCGGAGGCGTTGACTTCCGCGCCCGGCTCCGTGGCCCAGGTGCGCGAATGCGCGGCGCAGCTCACGCGCATCGCCAAGCGGCTGGATGTGACGACCATCCTGGTCGGCCACGTGACCAAGGAAGGCGCGCTGGCGGGCCCGCGTGTGCTGGAGCACATCGTTGATACCGTGCTGTATTTCGAGGGCGATACGCATTCCGCCTACCGGCTGGTGCGCGCATTCAAGAACCGCTTTGGCGCAGTCAACGAGCTGGGCGTGTTTGCGATGACGGAACGCGGGCTGCGGGGCGTGGCCAATCCGTCGGCGCTGTTCCTGTCGCAGCATGAGCAGGTGGTGCCGGGCTCGTGCGTATTGGTCACGCAGGAAGGTACGCGGCCGCTGCTGGTGGAGATTCAAGCACTGGTGGATACGGCCAACGTGCCGAACCCGCGCCGCCTGGCGGTGGGCCTGGAGCAGAACCGGCTGGCGATGTTGCTGGCGGTGCTGCACCGTCACGCGGGCATTGCGTGCTTCGATCAGGACGTGTTCCTCAATGCCGTGGGCGGGGTGAAGATCACCGAGCCTGCGGCGGACTTGGCGGTGTTACTGGCGATTCATTCGTCGATGCGCAACAAGGCACTGCCGCGTGGGCTGGTCGTTTTTGGCGAGATCGGTCTGGCCGGAGAAATCCGCCCGACACCGCGCGGCCAGGAGCGTTTGAAGGAGGCCGCCAAGCTGGGTTTTTCGATTGCCGTGATCCCGAAATCCAACGCGCCCAAGCAGGCGATCGACGGGCTGGAGGTGATTGCCGTCGAACGCATTGAGCAGGCGATCGACCGGGTGCGAGCGCTGGAGGCCTGATCGTTCAAAATTTCGCAACGGGTTCGCTGCGCCATCCCAAAACGCGCGTGCCGTTGCGGTGCGATAATCCGCCAACTTTTCTTCACGACTCCTCTGACCTGACGCCGCCATGCAAGCCAACTCGCGCGCCTTTTTCCTGCTGATTGCCGTGATCTCCTTCGGGGTGGTCGGGTATGCGCTGTACCTCCAGCACGTGGAGGGGCTGCAGCCGTGCCCGCTGTGTATCTTGCAGCGGTTCGCTTTCCTCGGGGTGGGGGTGTTCTCGTTGCTGGCGGCGCTGTCGTCGGCTACGCGGTTGCTCTGGCACGGGCTGGGGATGCTGTCGGGTCTGGCCGGCCTGTGCGTGGCGGGGTACCACGTGTCGTTGTTGCTGAACCCCAAGGCGACGTGCGGCATCGACCCGATTGAAAACTGGGTCAATGCGCTCCCTACCGCCAAATGGTTGCCGCAGGTGTTCGAGGCGGATGGGTTGTGCGTCGGGCCGATGCCGCCGGTGCTGGGCCTGTCGGTGCCGGTGTGGTCGCTGATCTGGCTGGTGATTTTGTCGCTGACGCTGGTGGTGGGGATGATCCGCCGCGAGCGCCGTTAAGCTGGGGCCGCCGACCATGCAACGCGTGCTGGTGAGTGCCTGCCTGCTGGGCCAGCCGGTGCGCTATGACGGCGGCACGGTCATCACCGAAGGCGGCATCCTGGCGCGCTGGCAGATGGAAGGGCGCATCGTGCCCGTGTGTCCCGAAATGGCCGGTGGTTTGCCGGTGCCGCGTCTGCCGGCGGAGATTCATGGCGACGGCGGTGGTGCGGCGGTGCTGCGCGGCGCAGCCCGTGTGGTCGAGCATCACGGCCATGACGTGACCGATGCATTTGTACGGGGCGCGCAACGCGCCCTGGAGGCGGCGCAGGAAGCTGGCGTACAAGTCGCCGTGCTTACCGAGCGCAGCCCGTCCTGCGGTTCTGCATTTCTCTATGACGGAACATTTTCCAGTCAACTGCAGCCCGGCGAAGGCGTGACTGCGGCGCTGCTGCGCCAGCACGGCATTCGCGTATTCAGCCAACACCAGTTGGAAGAGGCGGGGCGTCTGCTCGACGAACTGGACCGCGCCGGCTCAGTCCGCAAACCGTAGCGGCAAGGCGAGCTGCACGGGTTCGCCGTTCTCCTTTACCACGCTGTTGCGCTCGACAAAGAGCGGATGCTGCAGCGCTTCCTCCATGCGCAGCACGGGCGTGACACAGCAATCGGCATCGGCGAAACGTTCGGCCCATTCGGCTTGCGTGGCGGTGAGGAACAGCGCGGCGAGTTCATCGTGGACAGCGCGAGCATCATCACCGCCGACACGCTGACCGAGCGCCCAGTGCCTGTCTTTCCATTCGGGCTTGCCGAGCACATCGCACATCGACTGCCAGAACTTCAACTCCAGTGCGCCGACGGCCATGAAGCGCTCGTCCGCCGTGCGGTAGACCCCGTAGCACGGCACGCCGCCGTTGAGCAGATCGGTGCCGGCGGGGCTGGCCTTGCCGCGCGTGCCGACGGCAAAGAACGCCATCAGGTTGTGCGCGAATACCGAGTCGGTCATCGATACGTCGACGTAGCGGCCGCGGCCGGTGGCGCGCGCATCGACCAGCGCCGCGAGGATGCCGACCACCGCTGTCAACGCGCCACCAAGCAGGTCGCCGATCTGCACGTTCGGGACGATGGGCGTGCCGTCTGCGCTGGCGAGCTGGTCAAGCATGCCAGCGTAGCCGACGTAGTTGATGTCGTGGCCTGCTGCGTGTGCGAGCGGCCCATCCTGACCGTAACCGCTGATGGAGCACATCACCAGCGCCGGATTGGCCGCACGCAGCGTGTCCCAGCCGACACCAAGGCGTGCCATGACACCGGGGCGGAAGCTCTCGATCAGCACATCGGCGTGGCGTACGAGTTCGATCAGGGCTTCGCGGTCTTCCGCGAGTTTCAGGTCGAGCCGCACTTCGGTTTTGCCGCGATTGAGCGAGCGGAAGAACAGGCTCGGGCGTTCGGCGGCGCGGTCAGCGGACGAGCGCAGCATGTCACGGGCGTAATCGCCGGGGCCGGGGTCTTCGATCTTGATGACTTCTGCGCCGAGGTCAGCCAGGTGGCGCGTGGCGGCAGGGCCGGGCAGCAGGCGCGTGAGGTCGAGCACGCGCACGCCGGCCAGTGGCTGGTGCGTGGAGGTGGTGGCAGTGGCCGGCGACGGGGTTGTCATCAACAATGTCTCCATGGCCGGACGTGCCGGCGTTAGCTGATTTGTTCGAGTTGTTCGAGTTGTTCGTGCAGTTCGAGCCAGCGCTCTTCCAACTGGTCGAGTTCGGTGTTCAGTTCGGCCTGGCGGCGCAGGCTTTCCATCATGCGCGTCTTGTTGGCTTCCTCATACGCAGCGCCATCGGCCAGGAAGGCTTCGAGTTCGGCTTTTTCCTTCTGCAACGGCGCCATGCGCTTTTCGATCGCGTCGACATTCTTCTGCAGCGGCTTGCGCAGCGCGTTCAGGCGCTGGCGCTGCTCGGCTTCTTCGCGTTTCTGGTCACGGCGATTGACGATGGGTGCGCCGTCGGAGGATTCCGCCGTTGCCGGTGCGCTGGCGGCCGCGCGTTTTGCGGCGGCTTGCTTGAGCAGCCAGTCGCGGTAGTCGTCCAGGTCGCCATCGAACGGGGCGACGGTGCCTTGGCCGACCAGCAGAAACTGATCGGTCGTGGCGCGCAGCAGGTGCCGGTCGTGTGAGACGAGGATCAGCGTGCCGTCGAACTGGGCGAGCGCCATGGTCAGCGCTTCACGCGTGTCGAGATCCAGGTGGTTGGTCGGCTCGTCGAGCAGCAGCAGATTGGGGCGCTGCCAGACGATGAGCGCGAGCGCCAGGCGCGCCTTCTCACCACCGGAGAACGGGGCGATGGGCGAAGTCGCCATGTCACCGCGGAAGTTGAAGCTGCCGAGGAAGTCGCGCAACTCCTGCTCGCGCACGTCGGGCGCCAGGCGCGCCAGATGCAATAGCGGCGAGGCGTGGTCGTCCAGCGTTTCCAATTGGTGCTGGGCGAAGTAGCCGATCTGCAGGCCCTTGCCACGGCGGATCGTGCCGGAGAGCGGCGCCAGCGTTTCCGCCAGCGTTTTCACCAGCGTCGACTTGCCTTGGCCGTTGGCGCCCAACAGGCCGATACGTTGGCCGGTCTGGATCGAGAACGTCAGGTGCTTGAGGATGGTGATGGGTGCTGCGTCGCTCAACCCGCTCGGGCCCGGATAGCCGCAATCGACGCCTTCAAACGTGAGCATCGGGTTGGGCGCCGCATCGGGCTCGCGGAATTCGAACGAGAAGCCGGCTGCCGCATGCACAGGTGCGAGGCGCTCCATGCGCTCCAGCGCCTTGACGCGGCTCTGCGCCTGCTTGGCCTTGCTGGCCTTGGCCTTGAAGCGCGTGATGAACGATTCGAGATGCGCGATCTGCTTCTGCTGGCGCGCGTAAGACGCTTCCTGCAGCGCCATCTGCTGCAGGCGCTGCGTTTCAAACTGCGTGTAGTTGCCGCCGTAGCGCTTGAGCTTCTGGTGCTCGATATGCAGGGTGACGTTGCACACGCCGTCGAGGAATTCGCGGTCGTGCGAAATCATCACCAGCGTGCCGGCGTAGCGCGAGAGCCAGTCTTCCAGCCACACCACGGCATCCAGATCCAGGTGGTTGGTTGGCTCATCGAGCAGTAACAGGTCGGACGGGCACATCAGTGCCTGCGCCAGATTCAACCGCATGCGCCAGCCGCCGGAGAAGCTCGCCACCGGCTGCGCGGTCTGCGCCATCGTGAAACCGAGGCCGAGCAGCAGCGTCTGCGCGCGCGCCGGGGCGGTGTAGCCGTCGGCATCGGCAAACGCGGTGTGGGCTTCGGCCTGGGCGTGGCCGTCGTGCGCGGCTTCCGCATCGGCGAGGCGCTTTTCGATATCGCGCAGGCGGGTGTCGCCGTCGAGCGTGTAATCGAGCGCAGTGCGATCCACCGCGGGCGTTTCCTGCGCCACGTGGGCAATCTGCCAGGTGGGCGGGATGGCGACCTCGCCGCCGTCGGCGTGCAGCTCGCCGCGCAGCATTGAGAACAGCGTGGATTTGCCGCTGCCATTCACGCCGACAAGGCCGACGCGCTCGCCGGGGTTGAGCGTGGCGGTGGCGTGGTCGAACAGCACTTTGGTGCCGCGCTGGAGGACGAGGTCGTCGAATCGGATCACGAAAAACTGCGCTTTTGAACAATCGGAAGGGTGCGATTGTAGCCTGCTGCGCCGCACGATCCTGGCGCGCCCGGCGCGTTTGGATTGGTGCATTGCACCGGGACGAGGCGATGCCTGCGCACGAGCTGTGCAGCTCCTGGCGAACTAGGGAAAACCATAAGCTGTCGTGAAAGTTTTTTTCTTTACATGGCCGGTTTGTGAAAATACATTTACACGACCTTTTCACAGCCCACACAAATGGCGAAATCCACCAGCAAGCGTACGGACGTGGCAAAAGGCGCATTTGCCGCTGATGCGACGGTCTCCGAGCGCATTGGGGCGGCCCTTGCCACGCTCACGCCCGCACACCAGCGCATGGCCGAATACGTGCTGGCGAACCCGTTTCGCGCCGCCACCATGCGCATCGACGAGTTTGCCGACGCGGTGCACATGTCGATTGCCACGGCCAACCGCTTTGCGCTGGCGCTGGGCTTTGACGGCTATCCGCAGTTTCGCGCCGGGTTGCTGCGCGGTTTCGAGGCGACCCTCGCACCGGTCGAGAAGCTGCGCCACGAGCTGGCGCGCCCAGCCACCAGCGCGGAAATCTTTGCCGCATCACTCAATGAAGATATTGCCAACCTGGATGCAACGCGCCGCATGCTCGACGCCGCAGCCTGCGAGCGCGCGGTAGATGCCATCCTGGGCGCACAGCGCATCTATGTGATGGGCTTTGGCGCCAGCGGCTATCTGGCGGGCCTGCTGCGGCATGGGCTGGACTTGTACTGCGATACGGTGATTTCTGTTTCGCAGCCCGGCGGCGCATCGGATGCCGCGCGCCAACTGCGCAAGATCGGCCCGAAGGATCTGCTGATCGCCATCGCATTCCCGCGCTATGCGGCCGACACGATGACGCTGGCCAAACAGGCCGGCAAGCAAGGCTGCCAACTGCTGGCACTGACCGACGGCCCGACGTCACCGCTTGCGCCGCTGGCCGACATTGCGCTGTATGCGCGCCCGGAGCGGCAGTTTTCAGCCACGTCCGACACGGCTGCCGTGGCGCTGTTCGAGGCGCTGTGTGGTGCGGTGGCACATCGCTCTGCGCACTCGCTGGAATCGGCCGAGCGGCTGACTGAATTCGTGCTGCCGTGGCTGCATACCAGCCAGGCGCCGCGCGCCAACGACGCTGCTAGCGCAGCAGAGACGACCAAGACCACCCGACGCGGCCGCAAGCGCACCGCTGAAAACTGATTGACATTGAGTCACGCATGACCACGCCCATCCTAGCCATCCACGGCGGCGCCGGCACCATCACCCGCGCGGCCATGAGCGCCGACAAGGAAGCCGCTTATCAGCAGGCACTCAACGACATCCTGGCAGCGGGCCAGCGCATGCTCGTTGAAGGCGGCAGCGCGCTCGACGCCGTGACCGAAGCCGTGCGCCTGCTCGAAGATTGCCCGCTGTTCAACGCCGGCAAGGGCTCGGTACTCACCAGCGCCGGCACGTATGAACTCGATGCATCGATCATGGACGGCGCCACGCTGGCCGCAGGCGCTGTGACGTGCGTCAAGCGCCTGCGCAACCCGATCCTGGCCGCCCGTGCCGTGATGGAGCACAGCGAACACGTGCTGTTCACCTCCGAAGGCGCCGAGGCTTTCGCACAGGCGCAGGGGCTGGAATTTGTCGAGCCCGACTATTACTACACCGAAGCGCGCTACGCGCAGTGGCAGCGTGCCCGCCAGCAAGACGGCATGGCGCTGCTTGATCACGACGCGGCGTCACTCGTGGCCAAGGAAGTCGCGCCCATTGACCCGGACACCAAGTTTGGCACCGTGGGCGCCGTGGCGTGCGACATGCAAGGGCATTTGGCGGCGGCCACCTCAACGGGTGGTGTTACCAACAAGAAAGTCGGCCGCGTGGGTGATACGCCCATCGTGGGCGCCGGCTGCTTTGCCAACAATGTGGCTGCCGTGTCGTGCACCGGTACGGGCGAGATGTTCATCCGTGCGGTGGCCGCGTACGACGTGGCTGCGCAGATGGAATACGCCGGCAAGTCGCTGGCCGATGCGAGCGACGACGTGGTCATGCGCAAGCTGATGGCTATCCACGGCCGTGGCGGGCTGATCGCCGTGGATGCGCAGGGCAACGTTGCGCTGCCGTTCAACACCGAAGGGATGTACCGCGGGTTCGCACGTGGGGCACAAGCGCCCGTTGTGTCGATCTACCGGTAAGCAGCAAAGCAGGGATAGCAGGAGATTTGTCGTGACAGCAACCAAGCAACGCAGTGCCAACAGCAGCGCCATCGCGATGCCCGATCAGCGCATCGTGCAGGTGCAAGACCTGAGCGTGCGCTTTGCCACGTCCGAACGCGTGGTCGACGCGGTGCGCAACCTGTCGTTCCATGTGGACCGCGGCGAGACGCTGGCCGTGGTGGGCGAATCGGGCTCGGGCAAGTCCGTCACCTCGCTCGCGCTGATGCGTCTGGTGGAGCACGGCGGCGGCAAGATCGTTGGCGGCCAGATGCACCTGCGCCGCCGCAACGGCGAAGTGCTGGACCTGGCGAACGCGAGTTCGGCTGCCATGCGCGGCTTGCGCGGCGCTGACATTGCGATGATCTTCCAGGAGCCGATGACCTCGCTCAACCCGGTGTTCACCGTGGGCGAGCAGATTGCCGAATCGATCCGGCTGCACCAGGGCAAGTCGGCCAGCGCGGCCAAGGCCGAGGCGCTGCGCATGCTGGAGTTGGTGCGCATTCCTGAAGCGCGCCGCGTCCTGGAGCGCTATCCGCACCAACTGTCGGGCGGCATGCGCCAGCGCGTGATGATTGCGATGGCGCTGTCGTGCCGGCCGTCACTGCTGATTGCGGATGAGCCCACCACCGCGCTGGACGTGACCATCCAGGCGGAAATCCTGCAACTGATCCGTGCGCTGCAGCAGGAGTTGCACATGGCCGTGGTGTTCATCACGCACGACATGGGCGTGGTGGCGGAAGTGGCCGACCGCGTGCTCGTCATGTACAAGGGCGACCGCGTAGAAGAAGGCCCGTCGGCCACCGTGTTTGCACAGCCGGCGCATCCGTACACGCGTGCGCTGCTGTCCGCTGTGCCGCGGCTGGGGTCGATGCAGGGCACAGATGGCCCTGCGCGCTTCCCGCTGGTGCGCGTGGATGGCACCGATGTGCCGGTCGACACCACGCCGCAAGCCGCCGCCTCGCATGAAGTGCAACCCATTCTGCGCGTGCGCGATCTTGTCACGCGCTTTGATGTGCCCACGGGCATCTTCGGCCGCGTTACACGCCGGGTGCATGCGGTGGAGCAGGTCAGCTTCGATCTCTACCCTGGTGAGACGCTGGCGCTGGTCGGCGAATCGGGCTGCGGCAAGTCGACCACGGGGCGGTCGCTCTTGCGTCTGGTAGACAGCCAGAGCGGCAGCATCGAATTTGCCGGTCAGAACATCGGCGCGTTGAAGGGCCCGGCGCTCCAGACGCTGCGCCGGAATATTCAGTTCATCTTCCAAGACCCATTCGCCTCGCTGGACCCGCGCGTGCCGGTCGGCTACTCCATCATGGAGCCGCTGCTCGTGCACAAAGTGGCCAGCGGTAAAGAAGCGCAGCAACGTGTGGAATGGCTGCTCGACAAGGTGGGCCTGCAAGCCGCGCATGCGTCGCGCTATCCGCATGAGTTCTCGGGCGGGCAACGCCAGCGCATCTGCATTGCGCGCGCGCTGGCGCTGAACCCGAAGGTGGTGATTGCCGATGAGTCGGTCTCCGCACTGGATGTGTCGATCCAGGCGCAGATCGTCAACCTGATGCTCGATCTGCAGAAGGAGTTTGGTGTTGCCTTTCTGTTCATCTCGCACGACATGGCGGTGGTGGAACGCATCAGCCACCGCGTGGCGGTGATGTACCTGGGCCAGATCGTCGAGATCGGCCCGCGCCGCGCGATCTTCGAGAACCCGCAGCACCCGTACACCAAGAAGCTGATGTCGGCGGTGCCGATTGCGGACCCGGCGCGCCGTCATCTCAAGCGCGAGCTTTCCACGCACGAAATCCCCAGCCCGATCCGTGCCATTGGCGATATGCCGGTGGTGCAGCCGTTGGTCCAAGTGGCACCAGACCACTTTGTTGCCCGCCATTCCATTGGCGGCGCGTACTGAACGTAGTGAAGTCAAAAACTTCTTTGAGGAGGAAGGACATGTTCAATCGATTCACTTTCGCCCCGCGCGCAGCGATGGTTGCCAGCGGCCTGGCCCTGGCGGCGTTCACCATGCCGGCCTTTGCCGCCAAGGATGCCGTGATGGCGGTCTACTCGACCTTCACCACGATGGACCCGTACGACGCCAACGACACGCTGTCGTTCAGCGCCGCCAAGTCGTTCTATCAGGGCCTGTTCGGCTTTGACAAGGACATGAAGCTGGTCAATGTGCTGTGCGACAGCTACGAAGTCAGCAAGGATGGCCTGGTCTACACGTTCAAGCTGCACAAGGGCGTGAAGTTCCACGACGGCACCACGTTTGACGCCAACGCCGTCAAGGCCAATCTGGACCGCGTGACGGACCCGGCCAACAAGCTCAAGCGCTTCGTGCTGTTCAACCGCGTGGCCAAGACTGAAGTGGTTGACCCGTACACCGCACGCGTGACGCTCAAAGAGCCGTTCTCGCCGTTCATCAACGTGCTGGCGCACCCGTCGGCGGCCATGATCTCGCCCACGGCGCTGAAGAAGTACGGCAAAGACATCGCCTTCCACCCGGTCGGCACAGGCCCGTTCGAGTTTGTCGAATGGAAGCAGACCGACTACCTGAAGGGCAAGAAATTCGACGGCTACTGGAAGCACGGCCTCCCGAAGATCGACACCATCACCTGGAAGCCGGTGGTGGACAACAACACGCGCGCCACCGTCATGCAGACGGGCGAAGCGGATTTCGCTTTCACGATTCCGTTCGAACAGGCCGCCGTGCTCAAGAGCAGCCCGAAGGTTGACCTGATTGCCGCGCCGTCGATCATCCAGCGCTACGTCAGCTTCAACACGCATGTGAAGCCGTTCGACAACCCGAAGGTGCGTCAGGCCATCAACTACGCCATCAACAAAGATGCGCTGACCAAGGTGGCGTTTGCCGGCTACGCCGTGCCGGCTGAAGGCGTGGTGCCGCCGGGCGTGGATTATGCCGTCAAGCTGGGCCCGTGGCCGTACAACCCGGCCAAGGCGCGCGAGCTGCTCAAGGAAGCGGGCTACCCGAACGGTTTTGAGACGCAACTGTGGTCGGCCTATAACCACACGACGGCGCAGAAGATCGTCCAGTTCGTGCAGCAGCAACTGGCGCAAGTCGGCATCAAGACCTCGGTGCTGGCACTGGAAGCCGGCCAACGTGTCGAGCGCGTGGAAAGCGTGCCGAAGCCGGAAGATGCCGGCGTGCGCATGTACTACGCAGGCTGGTCGTCGTCGACGGGGGAATCGGATTGGGCGCTGCGTCCGCTGCTGGCCTCCGAAGCCATGCCGCCCAAGTCATTCAACACCGCGTATTACAAGAACGACCAGGTGGATACCGACATTGCCGGCGCCCTGCGTACGACGGATCGCGCGGAAAAGTCCAAGCTCTACACCGATGCACAGAAACGCATCTGGGAAGACGCTCCGTGGGCCTTCCTGGTGACGGAAAAGATCGTCTACGCGCGCTCCAAGCGTCTGTCGGGCGCCTACGTGGCACCGGACGGATCGTTCAGCTTTGACGACATCGACATCAAGCAATAAGCCCTGACGTAACACTCAGTTGTACCGGCCCGCGTGTAATGTGCGCGGGCCATTGAATTGCCGCCTGCGGTGGATTTGCCATGCTGAACTACTTCATTAAACGTGTGCTGGGCGTGATCCCGACACTGCTCATCGTGGCAGTGCTGGTGTTCCTGTTTGTGCACCTGCTGCCGGGTGATCCGGCGCGACTGGCTGCGGGCCCCGAAGCGGACCCGGCCACTGTCGAGCTGGTCCGCTCTGACCTCGGGCTCGACAAGCCGATGCACGAGCAGTTCGTGCGCTTCTTTGCCAACGCTGCACGCGGTGAGTTCGGCAACTCGATCCGCACCAAGCGCCCGGTAAGCGAAGAGATTGGCGAGCGCTTCTGGCCCACGCTCAACCTGACGATTGCCAGCATGGTGTGGGCAGTCATCTTTGGCATGGCCATCGGCATCGTCTCGGCCGTGTGGCGCAACAAATGGCCGGACCGCCTGGGCATGACGCTGGCCGTGTCCGGCATCTCGTTCCCGGCTTTCGCGCTGGGCATGCTGCTGATGGAAGTGTTCTCGGTACAGCTCGGCTGGCTGCCGTCTATCGGGGCCGATAGCTGGAAGCACTACATCCTGCCTTCGCTCACGCTGGGCGCTGCGGTGGCCGCCGTAATGGCGCGCTTCACCCGCGCATCGTTTGTGGAAGTGCTGCAGGAAGATTTCGTGCGCACCGCCCGTGCCAAGGGCGTGCGTGAGACGGTGGTGGTCATCAAGCACTGCCTGCGCAACGCGATGATCCCGGTGGTGACCATGATGGGCCTGCAGTTCGGTTTTTTGCTGGGCGGCTCGATCGTGGTGGAAAAGGTGTTCAACTGGCCGGGCCTCGGGCGCCTGCTGGTGGACGCGGTGGAGATGCGCGACTACCCGGTCATCCAGGCCGAGGTGCTGCTGTTCTCGCTCGAGTTCATCCTGATCAACCTGGTGGTGGACATGCTGTACACCGTGATCAACCCGACCATCCGCTACAAGAAGTAAGGAGACGGCCATGACACAGACAACCAGTCCGGCCGCGGGTGTGCCAAAAACGCCGCACGTTACTACCGAGCCCGTCCGCACCCCGTGGAGCGAGTTCTGGCGCAAGTTCCGCAGGCAGCATCTGGCGATGGGCGCCGGTGTGTTTGTCATCGCGCTGGTGGTGATCGCCATCCTCGCGCCACACATCGTGCCGTTCGATGCGGAAAACTATTTCGATTACGACGCGCTCAACGCAGGCCCGTCGGCGCAGCACTGGTTTGGCGTCGATTCGCTTGGCCGCGACATCTTCAGCCGCATCGTGATGGGCACGCGCATCTCGCTGGAAGCGGGTTTCGTGTCGGTCATCATCGGCGCCATTGTGGGCACCGTTCTTGGCCTGCTGGCCGGCTACTACGAAGGTTGGTGGGACCGCATCGTCATGCGCATCTCCGACGTGCTGTTCGCCTTCCCCGGCATTCTGCTGGCGATCGGCATTGTGGCCATCCTGGGCAACGGCATGATCAACGTGATCTTTGCCGTGGCGGTGTTCAGCATCCCTGCGTTTGCGCGGCTGGTGCGTGGCAATACGCTCATGCTCAAGCACCTGACCTATGTGGAGGCCGCCCGCAGCATCGGCGCATCGGACTGGACGATCATCATGCGGCACATCCTGCCCGGCACGATCTCGTCCATCGTCGTGTATTTCTCCATGCGGATCGGCACGTCGATCATCACCGCCGCAAGCCTCTCGTTCCTGGGCCTGGGCGCGCAACCGCCTACACCGGAATGGGGTGCGATGCTCAACGAAGCGCGCGCCGACATGGTGACGGCACCGCACGTGGCGATTTTCCCGAGCCTGGCCATCTTCCTGACCGTGCTGGCGTTCAACCTGCTCGGCGACGGCCTGCGCGACGCGCTGGACCCGAAGATCGACCGCCGCTGAGTTATTCGTATGTCTCTGAGCCTTCCGCACATTGGCGCACTGCCAGCGGGCACACGCAACAGCATCACCGACGTTGCCGGCGTGACCATCGGCCACGCCACGCTTGCCGGCGGCAGCATCCAGACCGGCGTGACGGTGTTGCGCCCGCATGGCGGCGATCCGTTTCTTGACAAGGTGCCGGCCGCGAGCGTCGTGCTTAACGGCTTCGGCAAGAGCGTCGGCCTCGTGCAGGTGGAAGAACTGGGCGTGCTGGAAACGCCGATTGCGCTGACCAACACGTTTGCCGTGGGCGCCGTGGCGCAGGCGCAGATTCGCCAGGCCGTGGCCGCCAACCCGCAGATCGGCCGCGCGTGGTCCACCGTCAATCCGCTCGTCTTTGAATGCAATGACGGCTACCTGAACGACCTGCAAGCCTTTGCCGTGCAGGACGTGCATTACGACGCCGCCCACGCAGCGGCGGGCGAGACGTTCGGGCAGGGCGCTGTTGGCGCGGGCCGAGGGATGTCGTCGTTCGGCGTGAAGGGTGGTATCGGTTCCGCTTCGCGCATTGTGGCGCTGGCCGACGGCACGCAACGCGCGGTCGGTGCGCTGGTGCTCTCCAACTTTGGTGTGACAGAAAATCTGACGCTGGCCGGACGCCACATCGGCCCCGCGTTGGCGAAGGCGCTGGCAACCGGCGCGCCTGAGCCGGAGAAGGGCTCGATCATCATGCTGCTGGCCACCGACGCACCGCTCGACGCGCGCCAGTTGCGTCGCCTCGCCGTGCGCGCGGGTGCGGGCCTGGCGCGCACTGGCTCGGTCTTTGGCCATGGCAGCGGCGATATCGCACTGGCGTTCTCGACGGCCTACACCGTGCCGCACCAAGGCACGCGCGCCATGCCGGCCATCGCCATGACGCACGAATCGCACCTTGATCCGCTATTCCAGGCCGCCGCCGACAGCGTGGAGCAGGCCATCGTGCACGCGCTGTTCCACGCAGAAGCTGTAACCGGCCGCGACGGCAACACGCGCCGCGCCCTGACGGACTTACTCTGACCCCATGCGAATCCTGATCTCCGCCGACATCGAGGGCGTGGCCAACGTTTTCCACCCCGAGCAGACGCGCGCCGGCAACGGCGAATACGAACGCGCCCGCCGCTGGATGACTGCTGAAGCCGACGCTGCCGTGCGTGGCGCCTTCGAGGGCGGCGCCACGGAAGTGCTCGTCAACGATTCCCACGGCGGCTTCCGCAACCTCATCCCTGATTTGATTGACCCCCGTGCGCGCTTCGTGCTCGGCAAGCCGCGCTACCTCAGCATGATGGCCGGCGTGGACGGCTGCAACGCCGTCTGCATGATCGGCTACCACGCCCGTGCCGGCAGCCGTGGCGTGCTCGCGCACACGATCAACAGCTTTGCGTTCACCCGCGTTTGGTTCAACGAGCAGGAGCTGGGGGAGGCAGGCCTCTACGGCGCCCTGGCGGGCGAACGCGGTGTGCCGGTCGCCGTCGCCAGTGGTGACGACGTCTTCATCAAAGAGACCAAGCCGCTGTTGCCGCACACCACGTTTGTCGAAACCAAGCAGGCCGAAGGGCAGAACACAGGGACGTCGCTTTCGCCCGAACAGTCCTGCGAGGCGATCTATGCAGCCGTGAAGGCCACCGTGCAACGTGGGCACTTCAGCATGCCGCTGCGCATCCAGGCCCCGATCGTGTGCCGTCTGCAAACGCAAACGCCCGCACTGGCCGATCTGTTTTGCCAATGGCCCGCACTGGAGCGCGTGGATGGGACGATGCTGCGTTTCGCAGCAGATTCGGTTGAGCACGCCGTGCGCATGCTCAATAGCCTCTCCGCCATGTCCGCGATGCTCCGCTAACGAGCAAGACCAAGCGCCAACAAGTGCTCCCAGACGGTTTGGCAGTTCCTGCCCTGGATGGCGCCTTGCTTTGCCTACCTTTTTGGCAAGTCAAAGAAAGTAGGTCGGCCCCGGCAGGGGGCGAAACCGGGATGGACCAAAAACGCGTACCCAAGCGTAAACTTCAGGATATCGAACCCCGAAGGAGCTCCCCATGACCCGCGCACTCACACTCCTCACGCTGCTGTGTGCGCTAGCACTGACGGTAACGGCCTGCGACCGCCGCCCATCCCCATCCAACCCGCCCACTCCGCAAACGTCAAAAGCCGAAAGAGCCGCTGCCGCGCTAGCCCTGGCCGCCGCAGATTTCAAGTGCCCGTCGCCATCAGCCCGCTTCATGATCGACGACGGCACGAACCGCGGCCCCAAGCAACCTGTGCGCACCAACTGCACCACCGCCTACGCTACCTGCGACGCCCAGTCGCAGGCCGTCTTCGACCACTGCCCGAGCGGCCAGGTGTTCGACAAACGTTTCGGTATTTGCGTCGTGAAAGACGCGTGTGACGAGGTGACGTCCTGAGTTTCCAACCCCACACGTCGGGTCCGGAACGTCATTGATGGGGTTCAGAACTGCAACCGCCGCGTTCCGAACCGCGCACTCGGTGTTCATGAACGCCAACTGCCGGGTTCAGAACTTCAATGATGGGGTTCCGAAGCCGCGAAAAGGGGTTCAAAACATCACCCACGGAGTCGGGAACCGCAAGTGAGCGGTCCCGAACGCCGAACGTTGCGTTCCGGAACCCTGAATGCGGTGTTCAGAACGCCACGCCGTGCGCTTTCTACTGCGTTTTCTATTGCGTTAGAGAGCTTCGCGCGTAACCAGGAACACCTGATCTTCCCCCGCACTGGTCGGTAGCCAGACCAGATCAAGATCCGGGAACGCGGCTTCCACGTTCTCGCGCTCGTTGCCGATCTCCACCACCAGCACACCATGCGGCTTCAGATGACGCGGTGCGTCGGCCAGGATACGGCGCACGATGTCCATGCCGTCGGCACCACCGGCCAGGGCCATGTGCGGCTCGGCACGGTACTCGGGCGGCAGCGCCTGCATCGATGTTTCGTTCACATACGGCGGGTTCGTCAGGATCACGTCGTAGTGCACGCCGGGGGGCAGCGGCGCGTACAGGTCGCCCTCGTGCAAGCGGATGCGATCTTCCAGCTTGTAATCGTCGACGTTGCGGTTGGCCACCACCAGCGCATCGGGCGAGAGGTCTACCGCATCGATCGTTGCATCGGGCCATTGCAGCGCGGCCAGGATCGACAGGCAGCCGGAACCGGTGCACAGCTCCAGCACGTCGGTCGGGCCGTCTTCCTGATCGAGCCACGGTTCCAGCCCGTCTTCCAGCAATTCGCCGATGAAGCTGCGCGGCACGATCACGCGCTCGTCAACGTAGAAGCGCATGCCGTGCATGAACGCCTCGTGCGTGATGTAGGCGGCGGGCACGCGGTCGACGGCGCGGCGTTCGATCACTTTCAGCACGGCGGCCACTTCTTCGGGCAGCAGGCGGGCGTCCATGAACGGCTCCAGCGTGTCGATGGGCAGGTGCAGCGTGTGCAGGATCAGGTAGGCGGCTTCGTCGTAGGCGTTCTCGCTGCCGTGGCCGAAGACGAGGCCGGCAGCGGTGAAGCGCGACACGGCGTAGCGCAGCAGGTCGCGCACCGTGGTGAACGGGTGGGAGGTGGGGAGTGTCGGCATGGTCAACGTTGTTTCTTGTGTTGTGCGTACGCGGTTGGGTTTTACCTTGGTGGTGCGTTCCCGGTTTCGTCCCCTGCCGGGGCCGACTCACTTTCTTTGTCTTGCCAAAGAAAGTAAGCAAAGAAAGGCGCGCCCGAGATGGCGACCCATCCCTTGAATTTCTGTTGCAGGGAGGGGAAGGGGAAAACTCGCTGCGCTCAGACAGTTCCCCTTCCTTTTTCCTCCCTGCAACAGAAATTCAAGGCGCCATCTAGGGCCAGGGTAAGGCCAAACAGTCTGAAAGTACGTGTTGGCGCCACGATAACTCTGGTTGGCGTGAGTTAGGCAACCAGCGTTTCCAGTACGCGGCGATACACGTTCTTCAGCGGCTCGATAAAGGCCACTTCGACGTGCTCGTCGATCTTGTGGATGCTCGCGTTCGGTGGGCCGAACTCGATCACCTGTGGGCAAATCTTGGCGATGAAGCGGCCGTCGGACGTGCCGCCGGTGGTCGACAGCTCGGTGGTCACGCCGCACTCGGCCTGGATGGCGGAGGAGAGCGCCGCCGACAAATCGCCGCGCTCGGTCAGGAAGGGCTCGCCGCCCAGCGTCCAGTCGAGCGTGTAGTCGATGCCGTGCGCATCGAGGATGCTGTGCACGCGTGCCTTCAGGTCGTCCGGCGTGCTCGCGGTCGAGAAGCGGAAGTTGAAGTCGATGGTGACGTGGCCCGGGATCACGTTGGTCGCTCCCGTGCCGCCGTGGATGTTCGACATCTGCCACGTGGTCGGCGGGAAGTAGGCGTTGCCGTCGTCCCACTTGGCGGCAGCGAGTTCCGCCAGTGCCGGGGCGGCCAGGTGGATCGGGTTCTTGGCCAGGTGCGGATAGGCGATGTGGCCTTGCACGCCGTTGATCGTGAGCTTGCCCGACAGCGAACCACGTCGCCCGTTCTTCACCATGTCGCCGAGGGTGGACACCGAAGTCGGCTCACCCACCACGCAGTAGTCCAGGCGCTCGCCGCGTGCGCGCAGCAGGTCGCACACCTTGACGGTGCCGTCGTGCGCCGGGCCTTCTTCGTCGCTGGTGATGAGGAAGCCGATGGAGCCGGCGTGGTCCGGGTGCTTGGCGATGAATTCTTCCGATGCCACCACGAACCCGGCGATGGACGTCTTCATGTCTGCCGCGCCGCGGGCGTAGAGCTTGCCGTCGCGGTGCGTAGGTTCGAACGGGTCGGAGTGCCATTGCTCCACGGGGCCGGTGGGCACCACATCAGTGTGGCCCGCGAAGACGAGCAGCTTGCCATCGGTGCCCGCGCGGCCGCGCTTGACAGCCCACAGGTTGGTCACGCGAAAGTTGTCCGGGCCGCTGACCACGGTTTCGCACGTAAAGCCGGCGGCGGTGAGGCGTTCGATCAGCACGTCCTGGCAGCCCTTGTCTTCGGGCGTGACGGAGCGGCGGCGGATCAGGTCTTCAGTGAGGGCAAGCGTGGGCTGCATGGCGGTGACGGTGTTGTCGTTATCGTTATTGTTAGAAGAGGGTGGCGTACTGGTCCGCCGAGAAGCCGACGTTGACGGCCTTGTCGTGCACCAGCACCGGCCGCTTGATGAGCGACGGGTTGGCCTGCATCAGCGCAATCGCACCGGCTTGGTCTTCGGCACGCGCGCGGTCGGCATCCGACAACGCACGCCACGTGGTGCCCTTGCGGTTGAGCAGCGTGGTGAGCGGCACGTGCTTGAGCCAGCCGGCCAGCATGTCGGCGCTCACGCCCTGTTTCTTGAAATCGTGGAAGGTGTAGGCAACGCCGTTCGATTCGAGCCACGTGCGGGCTTTCTTCACGGTGTCGCAATTGGGAATGCCGTGCAGGGTCGTCATGGTGGGATTGGCGATCAGTGTCGAGAGGCTTGCAGGGCAAAGGCGAGGGCGACAACCGCCAGCGCAAAGCCGATGGACGCCAACCACGTCATGCGTTTGAGGCGGCGTTCGAGTCGCGCAGCCTCATCGCGCAAGGCGTCGATGGTGATGGCGTGCTGCTCGGCCAGCAGCTTGACGGATTCGGCTTGCTGCAGGATCGCCGCTTCCAGCTCGGCGATGCGGGTGTTCGGGTCGGGCGCAGCACCATCCGCACGTGCGGGTTCAGTGCCGGCCTTCTTGCGGTTCTTGAACTTGTCGATCGTCTTGTTGGCCTGCTCCAGGATGGTGGGCAGCAAAGACAAGACAGTGCCGATGGTGTTCGGATCAAGACCCATGATGCGTTGGCGCAGTTTGCCGAGTTTTTCAGACATGCTGCGTTCAGATTGGTTGGCGTGCCGGTGAGACTACACGACACGCCAGCCGTTCCGATTTAGTCGCCGCGCAGCAGCTCGTTCAGGCCAACCTTGGCGCGCGTCTTGGCGTCGACCTTCTTGACGATCACGGCGCAGTACAGGCTGTGCGTGCCGTCCTTGCTCGGCAGGTTGCCCGCCACCACCACCGAGCCCGCGGGGATGCGGCCGTAGCTGACTTCACCGGTTTCGCGGTCGTAGATTTTGGTGCTCTGGCCCAGGTACACGCCCATCGAGATCACCGAGTTTTCTTCAACGATCACGCCTTCCACCACTTCCGAACGCGCGCCGATAAAGCAGTTGTCTTCAATGATGACCGGGTTGGCCTGCAGCGGCTCCAGCACGCCGCCGATGCCCACACCGCCCGACAGGTGCACGTTCTTGCCGATCTGCGCGCACGAACCGACAGTGGCCCAGGTATCGACCATCGTGCCTTCATCCACATAGGCGCCGATGTTCACGTACGACGGCATCAGCACGGCGTTCTTGGCGATGAACGAGCCACGGCGCGCCACAGCCGGCGGCACCACGCGGAAGCCGCCATTGGCGAAGTCTTCGGCCGTGTAGTTGGCGAACTTGCTCGGCACCTTGTCGTAAAACTGCGTGAAGCCGCCAGCAGCCATCGGGGCGTTGTCTTCCAGGCGGAACGACAGCAGCACGGCCTTCTTGATCCACTGGTTGACGATCCACTCGCCATCCTTCTTTTCAGCCACGCGCAGCGCGCCACGATCGAGCTGGCCGATCACGTTGGCGACGGCTTCGCGGACATCGGCCGGAGCGGCCTTGGGCGACAGGTTGGCGCGGTCTTCCCACGCTTGATCGATCAGGGATTGCAGTTGTTGCGTCATGGTTCTTTTGGCTCTCGGAGAGGGAACAGAAGAGAAAAAATACGGATCAGCGTTGCTGGCAGAACTCAACGATGCGGCGCGCGCCTTCCAGACATTCGTCCACGCCAGCCACCAGGGCGATGCGCACGTAGTCCTGGCCGGGGTTCGTGCCGTGCGCTTCGCGGGCGAGGTAGCTGCCCGGCAGCACGGCGACGTTCTTGGCTGCGAGCAGTTGGCGTGCGAATTCGGTGTCCGACAGGCCCGTGCGCTTGACGTTGGCCCACAGGTAGAAGGCCGCGTCGGGCAGGGCCACGTCCAGCACCTCAGCCAGCATCGGGGTGACTTGCCGGAACTTCTTGACGTACTGCGCGCGGTTGTCGCGCACGTGCGTTTCGTCATTCCACGCAGCGATGCTAGCGGATTGCACCGACGGGCTCATCGCGCTGCCGTGATACGTGCGATACAGCAGATACGCCTTGAGCAGCTTGGCGTCACCCGCCACGAAGCCGGAACGCATGCCCGGCACGTTGGAGCGCTTGGACAAGCTGGAGAACATCACCAGCCGATCAAAGCCACGGCCCAGTTGGTGCGCGGCCTGCAGCGCGCCGAGCGGCGGGTTGGCCTCGTCGAAATAGATTTCGGAATAGCACTCGTCCGACGCGATGATGAAGCCGTATTCGTCCGACAGCGCGAAGAGTTGCTTCCAGTCTTCGAGCGTGAGCACGGCACCGGTCGGGTTGCCCGGGCTGCACACGAAGACGAGTTGTACGTTGCGCCACTCGTCGGGCGTGATTGCCGCGAAGTCAGGCGCGTAGTTGCGTGCCGGGTTGCTGTTGGCGAACAGCGGCTGCGCACCGGCCAGCAGGGCCGAGCCTTCGTAGATCTGATAGAACGGGTTCGGGCAGAGCACGCGAGCGCCGGGCTTGCTGCCGTCGATGACGGTCTGCGCGAATGAGAACAGCGCCTCGCGCGAGCCGTTGACGGGCAGCACTTCGGTGGCCGGATCGACCTTGGGCAGGCCGTAGCGGCGCTCCAGCCATGCAGCGATGCACTGTCGCAGTGCATCGGAACCGATCGTCGTGGGATAATTCGCCAGCCCGCCGAGCGCGGCCGTCAGCGCATCTTTTACCAATGCCGGTGTCGGGTGCTTGGGCTCGCCGATGCCGAAGCTGATGGGGGTATGCGCGGGGCTGGGCGTCACGTCCTTGACGAGCGCTTTCAGTTTCTCGAACGGATACGGCTGCAGGGCGGACAGGCGCGGATTCACGGTGTTGGGCTGCTGTGTTGGGCTGGTCAGCGGGCAAGCCAGGCGCTTGCCGGGAAGCCCGAAATTATACGGCCAACGTGGGTTGGCCGCCCCAGGACATTGCAGGAAGCGGCGGATTCCCGCCGTTTTTTATTGATCACATGACAACGATTGCTTCTTCGGCGTCCTCAGCGGACAGCGCCACCCACCAAGAGCCGCAATGGGCGGCTGCGCTGTTCATCCTGTTGGGCGCCTCGGTCTGGGGCATTTCCTGGTATCCGTACCGCCTGCTGGCCGGCTGGGGGCTTGGCAGCATGCTGGCGTCGTCGATGACGGGGGCGGCGGCTGCTGTACTGGCCGCCGTGGTGCTGCGTCGGCACTTTCCGACATTCCAGTGGTCGTGGGTGATCCCGGCGCTCGGGATTGCAGCGGGCATCACCAATGCCGGTTTCGTTTGGGGCACAGTGCACGGCACGGTGATGCGCGTACTGCTCCTGTTTTATCTCACCCCCGTGTGGACAGCGCTGCTGGCGCGCTTGTGGTTGCACGAGCGGCTGGGCTGGCGCGGCGGTGTACTGCTCGCGCTGGCGCTCTCGGGTGCGGTGATGATGCTGTGGTCGGGCGAGGCCGGTACGCCATGGCCGGGTTCCGCAGCGGAATGGGCGGGGCTGATCGCAGGGCTCGCTTTTGCATGCAACAACGTGCTGTCACGCTTGGCCGGGCAGCGTCATCCGACCATGCGGCCGGAGATGCGCACGGTGGTCGTCTTCACCGGCTGTGCGTTGGTGGGCTTTCCGGCCGCGCTACTGTTCGACGGCGTGCACGCGGTGCCGGCGGCTCTTTCGCAAGGCGGTACGTGGCTGTTGCTGGCGGGCATGGCGTGTGTGCTGGTATGCGGCAATGCGATGGTGCAGCGCGGCCTGCAACGGCTGCCGGCCAACCGCGCGGCATTGCTGATGCTGTTTGAGATTGTGGTGGCGGCCGTGTCGTCAGCGCTGCTCACGGCGGAGCGCTTGTCCGCGCAGGAAATGGCGGGTGGCGCGTGCATCATCCTGGCGGGTGCGCTGTCGGGGCTGTCGCGGCGCAATTAGGCGGCCGGCGTTTCGCAAACCAACCGAGGGGTAGCCGATGTTGCTTCGTTCGATTTCCATGGCGCTAACGGTTGCACTGTCGATGGCCGCTGCGGCCGCGCAAGCCGCGGCTACGGAGACCGGCCCCGTGTATGGCCCACGCCTGGAGGGCTTCGAGTACCCGGCCCCGGTCAAGCTCTTCAAGTTCGAATCGCAGGGCAGTGCGCTGGAAATGGCGTATCTGGACGTCGCGCCCAGGCAGCCCAACGGCCAGGTGGCGGTGTTGCTGCACGGCAAGAACTTCTGCGCGGCCACGTGGGAAGGCACGATCCAGGCGCTAACCGGCGCCGGCTACCGCGTGATCGCGCCGGACCAGATCGGCTTCTGTAAGTCGAGCAAGCCGCGTGCGTACCAGTACACCTTCCAGCAACTGGCTCACAACACGCATGCGCTGCTGGCCTCTTTGGGTATCGGGCAGGCCATCATGATCGGCCACTCGACGGGGGGCATGCTGGCCACCCGCTATGCGCTGATGTATCCGACGGAGGTTTCGCGGCTGGTGATGATTAACCCGATCGGCCTGGAGGACTGGAAAGCCAAGGGCGTGCCGTCGATGACTGTCGACCAGTGGTTCTCGCGCGAGAAGCAAACCACCGCCGAGCGCATCCGTGTCTATGAGCAGTCCACGTACTACGCAGGCCAATGGCGCGCGGAATACGAGCCGTGGGTGCAGATGCTGGCCGGCATGTATCGCGGCCCGGAGCGCGATCTGGTGGCGTGGAATTCGGCGCTGCTGTACGACATGATCTACACGCAGCCGGTCGTCTATGAGTTCGGCCAGTTGCGCCCCGCAACGCTTCTGCTCATCGGCCAGAAAGACACCACCGCCATCGGCAAGGACGCCGCACCGCCGCAAGCGCGTGCCCAACTTGGCCACTACCCCGAACTCGGGCGGGCAGCCGCAAAGGCCATTCCGCGTGCAACGTTGGTGGAACTTCCGAATGCGGGCCATGCGCCACAAATTCAGGATCCTGATGCGCTGCACAATGCACTGCTAGATTGGCTCGCCAGTCCGGAACGTTCGCGCACACGCCGCCCAGACTGACGCTGTTTGTCATGAAGGTGAAACTGCTGATAAATCCGCGGTAATTGTGCTGTCTATGCTGCAAATTTCGTCCATTTTTGTATCGATTTGATTGGCGGGAGCCCAGTGAGCGAATGGTATGATGACGCCATCCGCGCCCCTGGGGCGCGCCTTGCCAATCCGCGCCGCATCGCGCCGGTGTGACGACAAAGGCGCGTTCCTGGGGCGCCCGCTTTATCCCCTTTTCTGATCCCTTCGAGACGAACACAACGTGCGCCTCTCTTCGATCAAGCTCGCAGGCTTCAAGTCTTTCGTTGATCCGACCAATTTCCATGTTCCGGGCCAACTTGTCGGCATCGTCGGCCCGAACGGTTGCGGTAAATCCAACATCATCGATGCCGTGCGCTGGGTGCTCGGCGAGTCACGCGCTGCCGAGCTCCGTGGCGAATCGATGCAAGACGTCATCTTCAACGGTTCCACGCAACGCAAGCCGGCTGGCAGGGCCAGCGTCGAACTTGTATTCGACAACGCCGAAGGCCGTGCCGCCGGCCAGTGGAGCCAGTACGCTGAAGTCGCCGTCAAGCGTGTCCTGAGCCGCGACGGTACATCGTCGTACTTCATCAACAATCAGGCGGTGCGCCGCCGTGACATCCAGGACATCTTCCTCGGCACGGGCCTGGGGCCGCGTGCCTACGCCATCATCGGGCAGGGGATGATCTCGCGCATCATCGAGGCCAAGCCCGATGACATGCGCATCTTCCTGGAAGAGGCCGCGGGCGTGTCCAAGTACAAGGAACGCCGCCGCGAAACCGAAAACCGCCTCTCCGACACGCGCGAAAACCTCACCCGCGTGGAAGATATCCTGCGCGAGCTGGGCGCCAACCTCGAAAAGCTCGAAGGTCAGGCTGAAGTCGCGCAGCGCTTCCAGACCCTGCAGGCTGACGGTGAAGAGAAGCAACACCTGCTGTGGCTGTTGCGCAAGCGTGAAGCGCAAGGTGAACAGGAGCGCCATCAACGCGCCATTGAACAGGCGCAGATCGACCTTGAAGCGCAGACAGCGCAGTTGCGCCATATCGAGGCCGAACTCGAAACGATGCGCGTTGCGCATTACGCATCGTCCGATGCGATGCACGCCGCCCAGGGCGCGCTGTACGAGGCCAACTCCGAGGTCAGCCGCCTGGAAGCCGAGATCCGCTACGTGGTGGAGTCGCGCAACCGCATCCAGCAGCAGATCGCCACGCTGACAGCGCAGCAGGATCAATGGCACACGCAGGGCGATCAGGCGCAGGAAGATCTGGCCGCGGCCGAGGAAGAGCTCGCGATGGCCGAGGAGCGTGCCGCGCAAGCCGCCGAGGACGTCGCGCGCAAATCCGACGAACTGCCGGGCATGGAAGCGCAATGGCGCGACGCGCAGACCACGCTGAACGACCAGCGCGCTGCGATCCTGCAATCGGAACAGGCGCTCAAGCTCGAAGCCGCGCACCAGCGCAATGCTGATCAGGCCTTGCTGCAGCTTGAGCAGCGCCGCGAACGTCTGTCACAAGAGTCCAGCGGTCTCGACAAGCCGGACGACGTGCAGCTCGAAACGCTGCGCGCAGAACTGGCCGAACAGGAGGAGGTGCTGGCCGAAGCGCAGGCTGCGCTGGAAGACGCCGAGACGCAACTGCCGCAACTCGACGACGCACGCCGTGCCGCGCAAGACCGCGTGCAATCCGAAGCCGCCACCATTGCCAGCCTGGAAGCCCGTCTTGCCGCGCTCAAGCAACTGCAGGAGAACGTACAGACTGACGGCAAGGTCCAGCCGTGGCTGGCCAAGCATGAACTGAGCGAGCTGCCGCGCTTTTGGAAGAAGCTGCAGATCGAGCAGGGCTGGGAGCCCGCACTTGAAGCCGTGCTGCGCGAGAGGCTTGGCGCGCTGGAAGTCTCCAACCTCGACTGGATCAAGGCGTTTGCAGCCGATGCGCCGCCCGCCAAGCTGGCCTTCTATGCGCCGCCGCCGGCCGCGCGTCCGGTTGAGGTGCCAGCAGGGCTGCGTCCGCTGATGTCGCTGGTGCAGGTGACGGAGCCGGGCATTCGCGCCGTGCTGCAGGACTGGCTGGCCGACGTCTATATCGCCGACGACATGCAAGCTGCGCTCGCCGCACGCCAGACGCTGCCGGAAGGCGGTACGTTTGTCATCAAGGCGGGACACCTGGTTGGCCGATCATCGGTGCAGTTGTACGCGCCCGATTCCGAGCAGGCCGGCATGCTGGCCCGCGCGCAGGAGATCGAAAACCTGCACAAGCAGGTGCGTGCGCAGATGTTGCTGGCGGACGAAGCCAAGAGCGCTGCCGTGCGCGCCGAAGCGGCGTACAGCCAAGCCAGCCAAACGCTCACGCAATTGCGCGCCCGCGCTGAGCAGGCCACGCGCCGCGTGCATGTGCTGCAGATGGACGTGCTCAAGCTCTCACAGGCGATGGAGCGCTACAACGCGCGCAGTGGCCAGATCGACAGCGAGCTGGAAGAGATTCGTGCGCAGATCGAAGAGCAGCGTGCCATTCGTGCCGAATCTGAAGCGAACTTCGAGCAGCACGACGCAGCACTCGCTGACATGCAGGCGCGCTTTGAAGACAACCAACAGGCGTTTGAGGCGCTCGAAGTTCGCCTGAGCGATGCACGCAACGCCCTGCGCGACCAGGAGCGCGGCGCGCAGGAAGCGCACTTTGCCGAGCGCAACCTGCAGAACCGCATTGCAGAACTGAAGCGCAACATCCAGGTGGCGAGCGATCAGGCGCAGCAGATCGTGCTGACGCTGGAGAACGCGCGTGCCGAGCTGGAAACCATCAACGAGCAGACCGCTCACACCGGCCTGCAGGAAGCGCTGGAGCGCCGTGCCGAGAAGGAAGAAAAGCTCGGCCTGGCGCGCACGGAATTGGACGCGCTGTCCGCGCAACTGCGCGCGCATGATGAGCAACGCCTGACTGCCGAACGCGCCCAACAACCGCTGCGCGATCGCATTACCGAGCTGCAATTGAAGGAGCAGGCCGCACGCTTGAATCAGGAGCAGTTCACCGAGCAGCTCAGCGCCGCCAGCGTGGACGAAGCTGCATTGGCCGAACGCCTGACGGGCGATCTGAAGCCTTCGTACCTGCAGGGCGAAGTCACGCGCATCAACAACGCCATCAACGCGTTGGGCCCGGTCAACATGGCCGCGCTCGACGAGCTGGCCGCGGCGCGCGAGCGCAAGGGTTTCCTCGATGCGCAGTCGGCCGATTTGACTGACGCCATCACCACGCTGGAAGACGCTATCCGCAAGATCGACCAGGAAACGCGTGCGTTGCTGCAAGGCACGTTCGACCAGGTCAACTATCACTTTGGCGAGCTGTTCCCGACGCTGTTCGGTGGCGGTCAGGCCAAGCTGATGATGACTGGCGAAGAGATTCTCGATGCGGGCGTGCAGGTGATGGCGCAGCCGCCGGGCAAGAAGAACTCGACCATCCATCTGCTGTCGGGTGGCGAAAAAGCGCTGACTGCCATTGCACTGGTGTTTGCAATGTTCCAGTTGAACCCGGCTCCGTTCTGCTTGCTCGACGAGGTGGACGCGCCGCTGGATGACGCCAACACTGAACGCTACGCCAACATGGTCAAGCGCATGTCTGACAAGACCCAATTCGTTTTTATTTCTCACAACAAGATTGCGATGGAAATGGCACAACAGCTTATCGGTGTGACCATGCAGGAACAAGGTGTGTCCCGGATCGTGGCGGTGGATATGGATGCCGCGCTGACCATGGCGGAGGCTGCGTAAATGCAGGACAACAACCTGGTAATGGCGTTGCTGGGCGCCGGTGTGGTGTTTGTGCTGGTGATCGTGGCTTACAACCAGTGGCAGATCCGCAAGGCGCGCCGCCCCGAAGCCTACAACCCGCCCGTCGACGAGACCCCGCGCGGTGAGGGCTGGACTCAACGCGCCGAGCCCGCCTTGGGCGGCGAGCGCGATGAAACCAAGCGCGTTGAACCGCGTCTTGAGCCGGGTTTCTCGGCGAAGACACACACGCCTGCCACCGGCAGCGGCGAAACCGAAGCGGGCGTGATCGGCGCCGAACTCACGCCCTCAGGCGACGACACGGCGCTCGGAACCGCCGAGACCGAAACGGTTGCCGAACCCGCACCGGGTTCGCTGGAGCCGGCCAATGGCGTGATCGACCCGTTGATCGATTGCATCGTGCCGCTGCACCCGGATCGTGAAGTCTCGGGCGACCGCCTGCTGCCAGCGATGGCAAAGCTGCGCCGCGCGGGCACCAAGCAGATTCACGTGGAAGGTTTGAACCCGGCCGCCAACGCGTGGGAGGCCATCCGTGCCGGGCAGCGCTATCTTGACGTGCAAGTGGCGGTGCAACTCGCCAACCGCACGGGCCCGCTGAATGCGCTGGAGTTCTCGGAGTTCATCAACGCGATCGACCCGCTGTCCGAAGCGGCGGATGCCGTGCCCGAGCTGCCGGACATGAACGAGACGATTTCCAACGCACGCGAACTCGACGCGTTTGCCGCGGAATGCGACGCGCAACTGGGCGTGAGCGTCATCTCCGACGGGGCGCCGTGGTCGGCGGCGTATGTGCAGACCGTGGCCACGCAGGACGGCCTCGTGCTCTCGCGCGACGGCACGCGCTTCACGCGCTTCCATGCTGGCGCCGACGGTGTGCAGCGCGCGCTGTTCACACTGCAATTTGGCGACACCAATTTCCTGCGCGATGACCTGACCGTCAAGGCGGGCCGCCAGATCACGCTGCTGCTCGATGTGCCGGTGGCCGAAGAGCCGGGCAAGCCGTTCAAGCTGGTGTGCGAATACGCCTACACGCTGTCGCAACGCATGGGCGCACAGGTGGTGGATGACAACCTGCGTCCGCTGACGGAGCAATCGTTCGTTGCCATCCAGAAGCATCTGCGTGTGCTGTACGACAAGCTCGAATCGCGCGGCATTCCGGCCGGTTCCAGCACCGCGGTGCGCTTGTTCAGCCACTGACTGACCCTATGAGCAAGACTGCAGAACCCGCGTCCGGTCGGTTACCCAAAGACCGGCCCGAGACGCGGGCAGCCTGGTTGCGCGCCGAGCTGAACCGCTACGCCCGCGAGTACTACGTGCTCGACCAGCCCAGCGTGCCTGATGCTGAATATGACCGGCTCTACCGCGAGCTGGAAGCGCTGGAAGGCGAACACCCCGAACTGAAGACGCCCGACTCGCCAACGCTGCGAGTGGGCGGTGCGATCCTGCCTGAGTTCGCGCCGGTCAAGCATGTCATCCCCATGCTGTCGATCCGCACGGAGACCGACACCACCGCCAACGGTGCACGCGCATTCGATGCCAGCGTGCGCCGCGAGTTGGGCCTTGATGACACAGATCCGCCCGTTGAATACGCCGCTGAACTGAAGTTCGACGGCCTGGCAATCAGCCTGCGCTACGAGCGCGGCTACCTCGTGCAGGCCGCCACGCGCGGCGACGGTGCCACGGGCGAAGACGTCACGCAGAACATCCGCACGATCCGCCAGATTCCGCTGGGCGTGCAGGCCGTCGATGGCGTTGTGCCCGATGTGCTGGAAGTGCGCGGCGAGGTCTATATGCGCCGCGACGATTTCGAAAAGCTCAACGCCCGCCAGCGCGAGCGCGGGGACAAGACTTTCGTCAACCCGCGCAATACCGCTGCCGGCGCCGTGCGCCAGCTCGACCCCAAGATGGCTGCGGAGCGCCCGCTGTCCTTCTTCGCCTACGGTCTGGGCGAAGTGGTTGGCTGGAAGGGCATGCCCGACACGCATTCCGGCGTGCTCGACGCGCTGCAGGCGTTTGGTTTTCCGGTCAGCAAGGAACGCGCGGCGGTGAAGGGCGGCGATGGCCTCGTCGGATTCCATGACGCCATCGGCGCCAAGCGCGACAGCCTGCCGTTCGACATCGACGGCGTGGTCTACAAGGTCAACGCACTGGAGTTGCAGCGTGAGTTGGGCTTCCGCACGCGTGAACCGCGCTGGGCGGTGGCGCACAAGTATCCGGCACAAGAGGCACTGACCACCGTCGAGTCGATCGGCGTGCAGGTTGGTCGTACGGGCGCTATCACGCCGGTGGCGCGTCTGGTGCCGGTGTTCGTCGGTGGCGTGACGGTGACCAACGCGACGCTGCACAACGAAGACGAAGTCCGCCGCAAGGACGTGCGCGTGGGCGACACCGTGATCGTGCGCCGCGCGGGTGACGTGATCCCCGAGGTGGTCAGCGTCGTGCTGGATCGCCGGCCGATGGAAGACGTAGCCGGCAGCGATCTGTTCAATCCGCAACAGCAGCCGAAGTACCCGCCGTTCGAGCTGCCGAAGAACTGCCCGGTATGCGGCTCGCATGTCGTGCGCGAAGCGGGCGAAGCGGTGGCGCGCTGTTCGGGCGGGCTGTTCTGCTCGGCGCAGCGCAAGGAGGCAATCCGCCACTTTGCCGGCCGCCGCATGATGGATATCGAAGGCTTGGGCGAGCGTTACATTGACAACCTGGTCGAGCTCGATTACGTGCGCGGCATTGCCGATCTGTACAAGCTCAAGCTCGATGATTTCCTTGAGATGAAGCGCCGCGCCGATGAGCGCGACGGCGTGACCCCTGAGACTGTGGCCGCCGGCAAGATCGCCACCAAGTGGGCTGAAAACCTGCTGGAAGGCATTCAGGCCAGCAAGACGCCGGTGCTGGCGCGCTTCCTGTTTGCGTTGGGTATCCGCCACGTGGGCGAATCAACCGCCAAGACGCTTGCCGACTGGCTGGGCAGCCTGGCCATGATCCGGCGTGCGCCGGCGCCGCTGCTACTGGCGCTGCCGGATGTGGGCGCAACCGTGGCCGAAGCCATCGCCGATTTCTTTGCCGAACCGAAGAATCAGCAGGCGCTGGACGCGTTGCTCGAAGCCGGTGTCGCCCCGCAAGGCGAGCATGCGCCAAATGCAAAGCTGCGCGAGAAGCTGGAGCCGGTCGAGTTGTACGCCACGCTGGGTGTGCCCAAGTTGACCGCCACGCGCGCCAAGCAATTGGCCGTGGCCGTGCCAACGCTTGGTCAACTGGCTGGTGTGGAGGCTGACCAGTTGGCGGGCCTGCCCGCAGATGTGTCCGCATCGCTGCTCGAATGGTTGAGCTCGCATGACCATCGCGCGCAACTGGCGAAGCTCGACGCGCTGCGTGACGCGTTGCTCGCCGTCATGCCCGCGCACGCCGGCGAAGAGGGCGTGCTGGCCGGTAAGACCGTCGTTCTGACGGGCACATTGCCCAACCTGACGCGTGACGATGCCAAGGCCATGCTGGAAGCGGCGGGCGCCAAGGTATCGGGTTCGGTGTCGAAGAAAACCGACTACGTCGTCGCCGGGGAGGAGGCTGGCAGCAAGCTCGCCAAAGCGGAAGAACTGGGGGTGAAGGTTCTGGACGAAGCGGGTATGCTCGCGCTGTTAAAAAAAGCGGCGGGAGACCAGACATGATCCGAAACATCCTCAAAATGGGCGACAGCCGCTTGCTGCGCGTGGCCAAGCCGGTCGAACGTTTCCACACGCCCGAGCTGACTGCCCTGATCGAAGATATGTTCGACACCATGGATGCGGCACGCGGAGCGGGCTTGGCGGCCCCGCAGATCGGCGTGGATCTGCAAGTGGTCATCTTCGGGTTCGATCGCAACGACCGGTACCCGGATGCGCCTGCCGTGCCCAAGACGGTGTTGATCAATCCCACCATCGAGCCCCTGGGCGACGAGATGGAAGATGGCTGGGAGGGCTGCCTCTCGGTGCCCGGCCTGCGTGGCGTAGTGCCGCGCCACACACGCTTGCGCTATACCGGTTTCGATCAGCATGGCCACGCCATCGACCGCGTCGCCGAGGGCTTCCACGCTCGCGTTGTGCAGCATGAATGCGATCACCTGCACGGCGTGCTCTACCCCATGCGCGTGAAAGATTTCACCCGCTTCGGCTTTACCGAAGTGCTGTTCCCGGAATTGCCCGCCAATCACGACGATTGATCGGCACTGCGGGGGCGCCGCACCCGCGGGGGCGGGTGGGCGTGTGCTTCATCCACCACGGAGACGATATGAATCGCGATGGTTTGATGAGCTGGCGCCGGTTGGCGCTTGGGGTCGCTATGATGGCGATGCTGGGGTTGGCTGCATGCGCGGGGCCGCAGGCACCGGAAACGACCGCAGCCGCGCCGGCCGCCCAGAAGCCTCAGGGCCCGGTCTGGCAACGCGTGCGTCTGGGCGCCGATGCCGTGGCCTACGATTTCCCCGTCTACGCCAACCATCCGCTCGATGGCGATCTGAGCGGCATCCGCGAAGTCGTATTCATGCAGCACGGCCTGCAGCGCAATGGCAACGACTACTACACTGCTGGCGCCGATCTGCTTCAGGCCAGCGGCCGCAATCCCGACGAAGTCTTGCTGATTGCGCCGAACTTTCCCGGTACGCCCGATGAGGGTAAGGGTTTCGACGGTATGCCGGTATGGTCGGTGGATGGCTGGATCGGCGGTTTCAACGCTTCGAATGCGCCATACACAGGCCTGAGCTCGCTCAAGGTGCTGGATGATCTGATCGGCTACGTAACCGACCCGGCGCGTGCGCCCAACGTGAAGCGCGTTACCGTGGCAGGCCATTCGGGCGGCGGTCAGATCGTGCAACGCTACGCTGCGCTCAACAACGTGGACGAGGCCATTCGCGAGCGCGGCATCGACCTGCGCTACGTCATTGCCAACCCGTCGTCGTATCTGTACTTCACACCGGAGCGTCCGCACGGCAAGGGCTTCGCACGCTACAGCACCGGCATCTGCCCCGACTACGACCATTACAAGTACGGCATGGTCGACATGGTTCCGTATGCCGCCGGCAAGACTGGCCGACAACTGTTCAACCGCTTCGCGCAGCGCCACGTGACCTACCTGGCTGGCACGAGCGACAACGATCCGAACCACCGCGTGCTCGACAAGCTCTGCGGTGCCGAGGCCGAGGGCCCGACGCGCCTGGATCGCGCACGCAACTATTGGCGCTACGAGCACCACATGGCGGGGCGCAGGCGCGTCAACCATCAGGCGCACGAAGTGGTTGGCGTGGGCCACGATCAGGCAAAGATGTTCAGCTCGCGCTGCGGCGCGCAAGCCGTATTCGGCATGCCGGCATCGGCCAACACCACGGGTGCAGCCTGCCAGGCCCCGCATCTGTAATCTAAGCGGCAAGCACAAAAAAACCGGTCAGCGCGCAATGCGTTGACCGGTTTTTTTGTTGGGGGCAGGGCCTGCCTCAGAACTTCTCGAACGGCCCCAGGAAGCGCCACTGACCGACCGGCAGGTCGCCCAGCACGATGCTGCCCATGCGGATGCGCTTAAGGCCCACCACATCCAGACCCACCTGTTCGCACATGCGGCGGATCTGACGCTTCTTGCCTTCGCGCAGCACAAAGCGCAACTGCTCTTCGTTCTGCCAGCTCACCTTTGCGGGCTTGAGTTGTTCGCCATCGAGCGACAGGCCAAAGCGCAGCTTCTCCATCAGCTCTTCCGGGAAGACCTTGGAGATGTCGCGCTCAACCAGCCCATCCGGCGAATCCCACACCACACGCACCAGGTATTCCTTCTCAACGGTCGAATCCTCGCCGATCAGGTGGCGTGCCACGCGGCCGTCTTGCGTCAACACCAGCAAGCCGGTGGAGTCGATATCGAGTCGACCGGCGGGTGCCAATGCCTTGCGCTGCCACGGCGCAAAGCGCTTGCGCGTCGGGTCTGCCTCCCACTGGTTTTCCGGCACAAACAGCGAAACGGCCGGCTGGTAACCGTCTTCCGCCTGACCCGATACGTAGCCGACCGGCTTGTGCATCAGCACGGTCACGCGCTCGCCCTGCTCAGAGCGCGCCGACTGATGGATTTCGATGATCGCATCCGGTTTGACGCGTGAACCCAGTTCGGTGACCGGCTCGCCGTCCACCAGCACCCAGCCGCGCGGGATCCACTCATCGGCCTCGCGGCGCGAGCACAGACCCAGCTCGGACATGCGCTTGGACAGGCGTACCAGCCCGGCCGAGTCGGTTTGCGGCGCCTGGTGCGGTGCCTGCTCTTCGGCCCGGCGCGGAGCGCGTTCCTCGCGTTCACGCTCGGGCCGTTGCGGACGTGCAGGACGATCTTCGAAACGACGCGGTGGACGGTCGTTTTCAAAGCGTCGCGGCGGGCGTTCATCATCAAAGCGTCGCGGGGGGCGTTGGTCGCCATCACGACGCGGCGCGCGCTGATCGTCGCCATAGCGTCGCGGGCGCTCGTCATCGAAACGACGGGGCGGGCGCTGATCGTCGCCGAACCTGCGTGGCGGGCGTTCATCATCAAAGCGACGCGGAGGACGTTGGTCGCCGTCCCGACGCGGCGCGCGCTGATCGTCGCCATAGCGTCGCGGGCGCTCGTCGTCGAATCGACGCGGCGCGCGCTGATCGTCGCCGAACTTGCGTGGCGGACGCTCGTCATCGAAACGACGCGGAGGACGTTGGTCGCCATCCCGACGCGGCGCGCGCTGATCGTCGCCATAGCGGCGCGGACGCTCGTCGTCGAATCGGCGAGGCGGGCGCTGATCGTCGCCGAACCTGCGCGGTGGACGCTCATCGTCAAACCGGCGCGGCGGGCGGTCTTCGTCGAAACGGCGAGGCGGGCGATCTTCGAGGCGTCGTGGGGGGCGCTGATCGTCGTTGAATCGGCGTGGCGGGCGCTCGTCATCAAAGCGCCGGGGCGGGCGATCACCTTGCACGCGTCGCGGTTTGGCGTCGCGCGTTTGACCCTCATCGTCGCGGCGCGGCGGGCGTGCTGGGCGCGGCGGCTTACCGGCACCTTCCTCCGGCTTGGGGCGACGCTGCGATGGGCGCAGCGGCTGGCGTTCGCGGTTCAGGTCGGACGAGCGCAGTGGCTTGCCGGTCGAACGCACGGCATTGCCTTCGTCGTCGCGGCGCACGCCGAGCGTGGCGCGCTTGCCCGGACGGGTGGCGCGCTGAGTCGGGTCGCTGGCGCCGCGCTTGCCGTCGTCGCCGGGGAAATCATCGGAATCGGTAGTCATGAATCTAGACCGGTAAGGCTGGCGCTCAGATGGCGAGCGCATCAAGCAGCTCGCTTTCGAGTTCGAGCTGCAGTTTGTTGTCCTGGGTCAGGCGGGTGCCGTCGACCAGGAAGATGTCTTCCACGCGCTCGCCGAGCGTGTTGATGCGCGCGGTGTGTACCGACACGCGACGGTGTGCGAGCACGCGGGCAATGGCATAAAGCAGACCGGTGCGGTCTGTTGCAGAAATCGACAGCAGGTAATACTGGCCGCGCTCATCCGCCCGCAGATCGACGCGCGGCTTGATCGGGAAGCTGCGCGACTGGCGCGAGATGCGTCCGCGCGGCGGTTCGGGCAGGGCGGTTTCGCGCGAAATCTGCTCGGCCAGTTCGTGCTCGACCAGCGTGATGATGTCGCGGTAATGGCCGGGTTCCACCAGGCCGCTGCTTGGGTCGGCCACCTGGAAGGTGTCGAGCGCGTAGCCGTGCTTGGTGGTGTGGATCTTAGCGTCCAGAATCGTCAGGCTCTTGCGCTCGAAGTAGCCGCAGATACGCGCGAAAAGATCGGGCCGGTCGGGCGAGTACACCGCCACCTGCAAGCCGACGCCCGCTGGTGAGATACGCGCACGCACGATCGGGATCGTCGTGTCGACGCGGTTATAGAAGTGCCGCGTGAACCAGGCGATGTCGCGTGCGTCGTGGCGCAGGAACACGCCCACGTCGAGCTGCTTCCACAGCGCTGCGTGCGCGGTGTCATCCAGCGCGGCCAGGCGCAGCAGCGCGCGGGCCTCTTCCTTGCGGCCTTCGAGCACGGCGTGCGGATCGGTGGTGGCGCCGCCCAGTACACGTAGCGTCATGCGGTACAGGTCTTCAAGCAGCTTGCCCTTCCAGGCGTTCCACACCTTCGGGCTGGTACCGCGAATATCGGCGACCGTCAGCAGATACAGCGCGGTCAACCGACGTTCGGTGCTGACCAGATCGGCAAAGCGGCGAATGACCTCCGGATCGCCCAAGTCCTGCTTTTGCGCAACCTGGCTCATGGTCAGGTGGTGCTCGACCAGCCAGACGATGAGGTCGGCGTCTTCCTTTGCGATGCCGTGTTCCTTGCAGAAGCGCCGGGCGTCAGACATGCCGAGCACGGAGTGATCGCCGCCGCGGCCCTTCGCAATGTCGTGGAACAGCGCCGCCACGGTCAGTACCCACGGCTTGTCGAAGTTCGCCATCAATTGGCTGCAGAACGGGAACTCGTGCGTGTGCTCGACGATGGCAAAGCGCCGGATATTGCGCACCACCATCAGGATGTGCTGATCCACCGTGTAGACGTGGAACAGGTCGTGCTGCATCTGCCCGACTATGCGGCGAAAATTGACCAGGTAGCGGCCAAGGACGCTGGTCTGGTTCATCAGTCGCAGCGCGTGCGTAATGCCCTGCGGCTGTTGCAGGATCGAGAGGAAAAGCGCGCGATTGGACGGGTCCTTGCGCCACTTGGCGTCCATTAGCGTGCGGGCGTTGTAGAGCGCGCGAAGCGTGCTGGCCGCCAGGCCTTTGATGCCGCGCGTCTGTTCGTACAGCAGGAACGTTTCGAGAATCGCCGTCGGCTCGCGCTGGTAGAGATCGGCGTCTGCAATTTCGAGCATGCCTTGCCGCTCGACAAAGCGCTCGTTGATCTTGCGCGTGATATCCAGCTCGCTCGGGAACAGTCGCGCCTCGATGTTCTGCAGCACCACGGTGTTGAGCTGCGTGACCGCCTTGGCCACCCAGTAATAGCGGCGCATGAGCTGTTCGCTGGCACGCTTGGCGGCGGTCGGGCGGTAGCCGAAGGACTCCGCCAACTGTGTCTGCAGGTCAAAGACCAGTACGTCCTGGCGACGCCCCGCCAGCAGATGCAGGCGCGCCCGTACGGTCTTGAGCAGGCGCTCGTTGCTCACCAGTTCCTGTGCTTCACGGCGCGTGAGCAGGCCATTGGCAAGCAGCTCGTTCCAGCTCGAGCCAAAGCCCGCTGCGCGCGTCATCCACAGAATCACCTGCAGATCGCGCAGGCCACCGGGGCTTTCTTTGCAGTTCGGCTCGAGCGAGTAGGGCGTATCTTGGTACTTGGCGTGCCGCTGGCGCATTTCCAGCAGCTTCGACTGGAAGAAATCGGCGGCGTCCAGATGGCCCTGATAATGCGTCTCGAACGTGCGGTACAAGCCTTCATCGCCAGTCAGCAGACGCGCTTCCAGCAACGAGGTGCGCACCGTCACGTCCTGCCCGGCTTCCTTGATGCACTCGTCTACCGTGCGCACTGACGAGCCGATGTCCAGCCCCATGTCCCAGCAGCGGCCGATGAAGGCCTCCAGTCGAGCCTCCAGCGCTTTATCCGCGACGCGCGGCAGCAACAGGAGGATATCGACGTCGGAATGCGGAAACAGCTCACCGCGCCCGTAGCCGCCTACGGCGATCAGCGCGCAGTCGGCCGGCATCTGCTCTTCTTGCCAGAGCTGTACCAGCGCGCGGTCTACCGCACGGGCCAGCTTTGTCACCAGTTGCTGAACGTTGGCGTGCTGGTCGAACTGCGCGAACAGGTGCGTGCGCTCAGCCTTGAGGGCGTCGCGCGGATGGGCTTCTTCGGCAGGAGCGGCGGCGGAGTGCATGAGCGGAGCGTGAATGAAACAGCGACCGGAACGAGCCGGTCGCTGCAAGAGTTGAGCCGATGCAGGGCGAGATCGGAGCGACGTTGCCGCCGCTGCCTGTGCGGCTCGCCCGCGAGGATCAGGCCGTGGCCGGCGCGCCTTCGTGTACGAATTCCGGTGCCGGTGGCGTCAGCGCTGACACGGTCAGCACTTCGTGGCCGGTTTCCGTCACCAGAAGGGTGTGCTCCCACTGCGCCGACAGGCTGCGGTCGCGCGTCTTGACAGTCCACTGATCGGGCATCGTGCGGATGTCGCGCTTGCCCGCGTTGATCATCGGTTCGATCGTGAAGATCATGCCGGCCTTGAGTTCCATGCCGGTGCCCGGGCGGCCGTAATGCAGGATCTGCGGGTCAGCATGGAAGACCTTGCCGATGCCGTGGCCGCAGTATTCACGCACCACGCTGTAGCCAGCGGCTTCGGCATGCTGCTGAATCACATGGCCGATATCGCCGAGGCGAGCACCCGGGCGCACTGCGGCAATACCCTTCCACATGCACTCGAACGTCACTTGCGTCAGGCGTTTGGCCAGGATTGAGCCTTCCCCGACAATGAAGGTGCGGCTGGTGTCGCCGTAATAGCCTTCCTTGGTAATGACGGTGATATCCAGGTTGACGATGTCGCCATTCTTGAGCGCCTTGTCGCCCGGGATGCCGTGGCAGATCACGTCGTTGACCGACGTGCAGATCGCGCCAGGGAAGGGCGGGTAGCCAGGGGGCGCATAGTTCAGAGGCGCCGGTACGGTGCCTTGCACGTCACGCATGTAGGCATGGCACAACGCGTTCAGCTTGCCCGTGGTCACGCCGGGCGTCACAAACGGAGTGATGTAATCCAGAACTTCGGACGCAAGCCGGCAGGCTACGCGCATTTGCGCAATGTCTTCGGCGGTGTGAATGGTAACGGCCATGCTGTGACTCTTTCTGCACGCAAGCGCGCGAGGCGCCGCGTCGTGACTAAAGCCTGAATTATCGCACCAAAGCGCCCCGGCCGGGGTTTTCGGGCGCCCAATGCTGGCGCCGGCCCGTTTGTCGCGGAGGCTCGGAAGGTCTTGAGTTGATTGGGTTTTTGCCGCTATAATCGCAGGCTAAGCAGTCGCTGGCCGTATGGTCGGCGGCGCTTGAAATCGCGAGCCGCTTCACCGCGGGTGTCCTCCGTACCGCATGCGAAGGATGTCTGAGGCGGCTTTAGACCTAACCCGACTGGAGAATTTCATGTCCGTGACCATGCGCGAAATGCTGGAAGCCGGTGTCCACTTTGGCCACCAGACCCGCTTCTGGAACCCCAAGATGGCCCCCTTCATTTTCGGCCATCGCAACAAGATTCACATCATCAACCTGGAAAAGACGCTGCCGATGTACCAGGACGCACTGAAGTACGTGCGCCAGCTGGCAGCCAACCGGGGCACCATTCTGTTCGTCGGCACGAAGCGTCAGTCGCGCGAGATCCTGGCTGAAGAAGCCGCTCGTGCAGGTATGCCGTTCGTCGACAGCCGCTGGCTCGGCGGTATGCTGACCAACTTCAAGACGGTCAAGACCTCGATCAAGCGCCTGAAAGACATGGAAGTCGCCAAGGAAGCCGGTGCGACTGAAACCATGAGCAAGAAAGAAGCGCTGATGTTCGAGCGCGAAATGGACAAGCTGGTGAAGTCCATTGGCGGCATCAAGGACATGGGCGGCATTCCGGACGCCATCTTCGTGGTTGACGTTGGCTACCACAAGATTGCCGTGACCGAAGCTGCCAAGCTGGGCATTCCGGTGATCGGCGTGGTTGACACGAATCACTCGCCGGAAGGCATCGACTACGTCATTCCGGGTAACGACGACTCGAGCAAGGCTGTTGCACTGTACGTGCGCGGCGTGGCTGACGCGATCCTGGAAGGCCGCGCCAACGCGGTCCAGGAAGTGGTCGAAGCCGCTCGCGGCGGCGACGACTTCGTCGAAGTTCAGGAAGGCTAAAACACAAGAAGGCGTGCGCCCGCCGCTTGACTGCGCGGGACGCGTGCCAGGCTGCGCCGGGTGCAACGCATCCGGATCGATGGCCAGACAGGGGCGCGTAACGAACGCCCCTTTTTTTTGAAATTTGTCATGCGGATGCCCCATGCGCGTCGTATTTCGTGGGGCGGCCGGATGGAACCCGGACGACAGGCCGGCGTGAGGCGAAGACGCAAAGACGGATTCAGCACGCGACCGGACGACGATCTGAAACAAGGAGCATGAGAATGGCGGCAATTACCGCAAGCATGGTTGCAGAACTGCGCGCGAAGACCGACGCGCCGATGATGGAATGCAAGAAGGCCCTGACCGAAGCCGAAGGCAATCTGGAAAAGGCTGAAGAAATCCTGCGCGTGAAGCTGGGCAACAAGGCTGGCAAGGCTTCGAGCCGCGTCACCGCTGAGGGCGTGGTCGCAGCATTCGTCGACGGCACCACTGGCGCCCTGGTCGAAGTGAACTGCGAAACCGACTTCGTCTCGAAGAACGACGATTTCCTGGCGTTCACCAACGACGTTGCCAAGCTGATTGCTCAGAAGAACCCGGCTGACGTGGCTGCCCTGTCGGCCCTGTCGATTGGCGACGAAACGGTTGAAGCCGTGCGCACGCGCCTGATCGGCAAGATCGGCGAGAACATGACGATCCGCCGCTTCCAGCGTTTCGAGGGCACCCAGCTGACTTCGTACCTGCACGGCACCCGCATTGGCGTGATGGTGGCGTTCGAGGGCAACGAAGTGGCAGCCAAGGACGCTGCAATGCAGGCTGCCGCCATGAAGCCGGTGTCGCTTTCGGCTGATGATGTGCCGGCTGAGCTGGTCGCCAAGGAGCGTAGCGTTGCCGAGCAGAAGGCGGCGGAATCGGGCAAGCCGGCTGAAATCGTTGCCAAGATGGTGGAAGGCAGCGTGCAGAAGTATCTGAAGGAAGTCTCGCTGCTGAATCAGCCGTTCGTGAAGAACGACAAGCAGACCGTTGAGCAGATGCTCAAGGCTGCCAACACGACCGTGAAGGCTTTCACGTTGTACGTGGTGGGCGAGGGCATCGAGAAGAAGCAAGACGACTTCGCTGCTGAAGTGGCCGCCCAAGTGGCTGCTGCCAAACAGCAGGCGTAATGCTGCAGCGGCCGCTTCCAATGGTGCCGCAATCGACCCTCCGGCGCAGCCCGGGAGGTGTCGTTTTCATCATTGGCGCAGCCGTATAATGCCGAACAAACAGGGCACCGAAAGGTGCCCTGTTTGTAGGTGCAGCCTGCTTGCGCGGGCATCGTTGGGGGGGTGTCTTCTGACGGATTCCGCGCAAGAGGGTTGCGGTATGAGCGAAGTCCCCGCTCCATTCATCGTTGTCGTATCCGCAGCGTTATTTCCCCCTTTCCTGTCTCCCGTACCAGGAATCGTCACGAGGATATCCATGCCCGCCTATAAGCGCGTTCTACTCAAACTTTCCGGCGAAGCCCTGATGGGCGACGATGCCTTCGGCATCAATCGCAGCACCATCGAAGGGATGGTCAACGACATCGCCGAAATCGTGAAGCTGGGCGTGCAGGTGGCAGTGGTGATTGGTGGCGGCAACATTTTCCGCGGCGTCGCGGGCGGTGCGGCCGGCATGGACCGCGCCACGGCCGATTACATGGGCATGCTGGCCACCATGATGAACGCACTGGCTCTGCAGGACGCCATGCGCCACGCCAACCTCGAGGGCCGCGTGCAATCGGCGCTGCGCCTGGACCAGGTGGTTGAGCCGTATATCCGCCCTCGCGCAATTCGCCAACTGGAAGAAGGCAAGATTGTGATCTTCGCGGCCGGCACCGGGAACCCGTTCTTCACCACCGACACCGCCGCCGCGCTGCGCGGCTCGGAAATCGGTGCAGAGATCGTCCTTAAGGCCACCAAGGTCGATGGTGTCTACACCGCCGATCCAAAGAAGGACCCGAGCGCCACCCGCTACACCACAATTACCTTCGACGAAGCTATCTCGCGCAACCTGCAGGTGATGGATGCGACCGCTTTCGCTCTGTGCCGCGACCAGAAGCTGCCGATCAAGGTGTTCTCGATCCAGAAGCCGGGTGCACTTAAGCGCGTGATCATGGGTGAAGACGAAGGCACGCTGGTGCACGTCTAAGGCCGGCGATAAGCCCTCGTTGCGGGCGCCTTTTTTTACCGTTCGCTGACCCAGCGTAAATGGCGTTGGCGAACGGCTTCCATGTAAAATCGCCTATTGTCTTTTTGGTCTTGCCGGTGCCCTGTGTCGTGTTCCGGGGCATGTGTCCGGCAGGCCGCCGTTATCGTTCGGAGGAAGTATGAGCGTCGCCGATGTTAAAAAGAATACCGAGCAGAAGATGCGGAAGTCGATCGAGGCTCTCAAGACGGACCTGGCCAAGATCCGTACGGGGCGTGCCCACACCGGTCTGCTCGATCATGTGCAAGTCGATTACTACGGCTCGATGGTGCCGATCAGCCAAGTCGCCAACGTGACGTTGGTGGACGCACGCACGATCGGTGTGCAGCCGTGGGAAAAGAAAATGGTGCAAGCCGTTGAGAAAGCCATCCGTGAAGCGGATCTCGGCCTGAACCCGGCTACCATGGGCGACATCATCCGCGTGCCGACACCCGCGCTGACCGAAGAGCGCCGCAAGGAGTTGACCAAGGTTGTGAAGGGCGAGGGCGAAGATGCCAAGGTCGCTGTGCGCAACCTGCGCCGCGATGCCAACGAGCAGCTCAAGAAGCTGGTGAAGGACAAGGCCATCTCGGAAGACGACGAGCGTCGCGGTGGCGATGACGTCCAGAAGCTGACCGACAAGTTTGTCGCCGAGATCGACAAACTGGTCGCCGAGAAAGACAAGGAAATCATGACGGTGTAAGGCCGTCTTCTGTCGCTGGCGCATTGGGCGCAAGCGGCGGAAAGCCCGATTCATGCATATCAGTTCCACACTGGCGGTGCCCGACACCGCCGATACGCCACGCCACGTTGCCGTCATCATGGATGGTAACGGCCGCTGGGCTACCGAACGCCACCTGCCGCGCGTGGCTGGGCACAGCCGCGGCCTTGATGCGGTGCGTGCAACGGTTGAAGCGGCGGCACGCCGTGGCGTCGGTTACCTGACGTTGTTTGCCTTCAGCTCCGAAAACTGGCGGCGCCCGGCCGAGGAAGTCACCTTCCTGATGAAGCTGTTCATGACGGCGCTGCGCCGTGAGGTGAGCAAGCTGCACGACAATGGCATCCGCCTGCGCGTGGTGGGCGATTTGTCTGCGTTCAGCCCGCGCATCCAGTTGTTGATTCGCGAAGCGGAGGCCAAGACGGCTGCCAACCCTGGTCTGACCGTCACGATCCTCGCCAACTACGGTGGGCGCTGGGACATCCTGCAGGCAATGCGCGCCTTGCTGGTGGCGCAGCCGGGCATCGCGCCCGAGGGCATCACCGAAGAAATGCTTGCGCCGTACATGGCACTGGCCTATGCGCCGGAGCCGGACCTGTTCATCCGCACCGGTGGTGAGCAACGCATCAGCAACTTCCTGCTGTGGCAGCTTGCGTATTCTGAGCTGTACTTCACCGATCGCTACTGGCCCGATTTCGATGCTGCAGAGCTCGATCGCGCCTTTGCGTGGTACCGCAACCGCGAGCGCCGCTTTGGCCGCACCAGCGCGCAGCTCGAGCCCGATGTTCCCCCCGCGCTATCCGCCGGAGCCTGACACATGCTGCTGACTCGCGTCATTACCGCTGTCTGCCTGCTGATTGTCATCCTGCCCATTCTGTTCTTCGCGCCGCCCGCTGGTCTCGCCGGACTGGTGACGGTATTCGCCGCGCTCGCCGCGTGGGAGTGGGGGCGTCTTGTGCGCCTGCCAAGCTGGTGGGGGCCCGTTCTCTATGCGATTGCCGTCGTCATGCTGACGATTGCCTGGCACGATATTCCCGTTCGCGGGGATGTGCGGCCGCTGTTCCATGGCGCAGTGATCGCATGGGTGGTCGCCTGGGGCTTGTTGGCGGGTGGGGTGCGCGAGCTGCATGGGGTGCGCAAGATGGTGTTCACGCTGCTGGGCCTGGTGATGCTGCCGGCGTTTGTGCATGGCGCCATTGAACTGCGCACGCACGGTATCGCTTTCCTGCTTTCGGTGGCGGTGCTCGTGTGGGCGGCTGATGTGGGAGCCTATTTTGTCGGCAAGGCCATCGGTCGCCGCAAGCTGGCGCCGACCATCAGCCCAGGAAAGTCATGGGAAGGTGCGATCGGCGGGGCTGTTCTGGTTGCAGTGATCGCGACCGTGGCCGGCGTCACGCATTGGTTTGCTCCGACTTGGTTCTCGCACGAGTTCGATCAGCGTGGCACAGTCGTCGCCTTGGTGCTGACCATCTTGCTGGTGGCCGCAAGCATCGGCGGTGATTTGTTTGAATCCCTACTCAAGCGTCAGGTCGGCATGAAAGACAGCAGCCGCCTGTTGCCCGGCCACGGCGGCGTGCTCGATCGTATCGATGCACTGTTGCCGGTGTTTCCGCTGGCCGCGCTGCTGATTTCCTGAGGCATCTGAACATGATGCGTTTGACCGTTCTCGGTGCCACCGGCTCCATTGGCGACAGCACGCTCGACGTGGTGCGCCGTCATCCTGACAAACACAGCGTGGTCGCGCTGACCGCCAACGCACAGGCCGACAAGCTCGCCGCGTTGTGCCGCGAATTTCGCCCGCAGATGGCAGTGCTCGGTTCAGTGGCCGCGGCGGATGCATTGCGCGATCAGCTCGGTGCCGATGCCGCCGGCATTGAGATCCGTTCTGGCGCCCAGGCATTGGAAGAGGCCGCTGCCCATCCCGACTGCGATGCCGTGATGGCTGCCATCGTCGGTGCGGCCGGTTTGCGTCCCACGCTTGCCGCCGTGCGCGCCGGCAAGCGGGTGCTGCTGGCCAACAAGGAAGCGCTGGTGATGTCAGGCGCGCTCTTCATGGACGCCGTGCGCCAGCATGGCGCCACCGTGCTCCCGATTGACAGTGAGCATAACGCCATCTTCCAGTGCTTGCCGCAGCAAGCTCCACAATTTGGGCGCGGCGTGTCGCGTATCGTGCTGACAGCCTCGGGGGGGCCGTTCCGCACGCGCGCTGTCGATTCGCTCGCCGATGTCACGCCCGACCAGGCTTGCGCCCACCCAAACTGGGTCATGGGGAGAAAGATCTCAGTCGACTCCGCCACCATGATGAACAAGGGGTTGGAGGTGATCGAGGCGTACTGGCTGTTTGGTGTGCCGGTCGAGCATCTCGAGGTGCTGATTCACCCGCAGAGTGTCATCCATTCCATGGTCGGCTACGACGATGGCTCGGTGCTGGCGCAGCTCGGCAACCCCGACATGCGCACGCCGATCGCCTACGGCTTGGCGTATCCCGAGCGCATCGAAGCCGGTGTTCCGCTGCTGGACCTGGTGACCACAGGCACACTGACGTTCGAAGCTCCCGACCTGCGCCGCTTCCCGTGCCTGGGGTTGGCTTTTGACGCGCTGCGTGCCGGTGGCACGGCACCTGCTGTCCTGAACGCGGCCAATGAGGTGGCTGTCGAGGCATTTTTGCAGCGCCGCATCCGGTTCACCGATATTGCGGCCGTGGTGGGTGACACGCTCGCCCGAGCCTCTGTCGTTCCGGTCGACTCACTCGACACCGTTTTTGCCGCAGATGCGCAGGCGCGCCAGTACGCCGAGCGCTATATCGCGGCCGTGTGCGCACAACTGCCAGCCGCGTGAAAGCGCCCCGTCAGAGCGAGCAGGTAACATAGCGGTTTCGCGCGGGGCCAGCCCGCGCGTGCCCTTCAGTGCATCCGGAGAAGGTTTTGCAGACCGTTTTAGCGTTTGTCTTTGCGATCGCGGTACTGATCGTCATTCACGAACTGGGCCACTACAGCGTCGCGCGCCTGTGCGGCGTGAAGGTGCTCCGGTTTTCCGTCGGCTTCGGCAAGGTGTTGTTCCGCCGTGTGGGTCGCGGCCCTGACCGTACCGAATGGACGATCTGCGCCATTCCGCTGGGCGGCTACGTCAAGATGCTGGGCGAGGGTTCGCGAGATCCTGAGAAAGACCCGCCCATCCTCCCCGAAGACCTGCCGCGCACCTTCGACCACCAGCCTGTCTATAAGCGTTTCGCCATCGTGGCTGCGGGCCCGATTGCCAATTTCCTGCTCGCGATCGCGCTGTACGCAGTGCTGGCATGGGTCGGCGCGATCGAGCCGTTGCCTATCCTCGGCGCCCCCCCGGCTGGCAGCATTGCCGCCCAGGCCGACCTGCGTGCCAAGGACCACGTGATCGCAGTGGGTACGGATAGCGAGGCGCCCACGCCCGTACGTAGTTGGAGCGACGTCCGCATGCGCTTGTACTCGGCCGGCATCGCTGGGCGCGACGCGTTGGTGCAAGTGCGGGGCGCCAATGGCGCCGAGCGCACCGTCCGTCTGCATGGTCTGCCAAGTGCCGCCCGTACGCCGCAGGCTGACGTGATCGATCAGATTGGTCTGCGCTTGCTCGGCGGCCCAGTCACCATCGTCGATGTGCTGCCCTCGAGTGCGGCGGCGCGCGCGGGGTTGCAGGCCGGTGACCAGATCGTGCGCTTCGCGGGCCAACCTGCGGATCAGGCGATGGACCTCATTCGCCAGATCCGCGCCATGCCCGAGCAAAACGCGTCGATCGATATCCTGCGCAATGATCAGCCAATGACGTTGCCCGTTCGCCCAGATGCCGATGCCGATCCCAAAAACCCCACGGGGCCGAAGATCGGCAAGCTCGGCGCGCAGCTCAGCCAGAAGGTGGAAACGGCGATGATCCGGGACCAGCCGGTCGCCGCTGTCGGCCATGCCGTGCGCGAAGTGTGGCAGACCTCAGTCCTGTCGTTGCAGGTGCTGGGCAAGATGGTCGTCGGTCAGGCATCGCTGCAGAACCTGAGCGGGCCGATCACGGTGGCGGACTTTGCAGGCAAGGCGGCAAGCCTTGGCTGGCAGACATTTGTGAGCTTTCTCGCGTTGATCAGCGTCAGCCTCGGTGTGCTGAACTTATTGCCCGTTCCGGTATTGGATGGGGGGCATTTGCTGTATTATTGCGTGGAATTTTTGACTGGCCGACCCGTGCCGGAATCCTGGCAAGCAGTCCTTCAGAAGATCGGCGTCGCCTGCATCCTGCTTCTCACTTCGCTCGCCTTGTACAACGATTTGAGTCGGTTGTTTCTGACTCGTGGCTAGACCGTATTTGAGCTTCGTCGATAAGCCAAATCGTTGCCACCGGCGTGAGCGGGCAACTCAGGGTTTTGAAAACACTCAGAAGTGGATTCCGATTGAATCCAACTAGGGGATTAGATTGATCAGACAACATCGCTTCCCGCTCAGCGTGCTGGCGGCTTCCGTGCTGACCGTAACTGCCGGTCAGGCTCATGCAGTGGAGCCGTTCGTCGTCAAGGACATTCGCGTGGAGGGGGTGCAGCGCGTCGAGCCGGGCACCGTGTTCGGCTATCTGCCCGTGAAGGTTGGTGAGACCTTCACCGACGATAAGGGCGCCGAATCGATCCGCGCCCTCTACAACACCGGTTTCTTCAAGGATGTGCAGATCCGCTCCGAAGGCAATGTGCTGGTGGTGCGCGTGGAAGAGCGTCCGGCGATCTCGCAACTCGAGTTCATCGGCTTTAAGGAGTTCGACAAGGACGCCCTGCGTCGTACGCTGCGTGGCGTGGGTGTGGCTGAGGCCCGCTACTACGACAAGTCGCTGATCGACCGTGCCGAGCAGGAAATCAAGCGCCAGTACGTCTCGCGCGGCTACTACGCTGCCGAGGTAACCACCACCGTTACGCCCGTCGATGCCAACCGTGTGTCGATTACCTTCACGGTGGACGAAGGCCCGACCGCCAAGATTCGCCAGATCAATATCGTCGGCAACAAGGCTTTCAAGGAGGGCGACCTGCGCGACGAGATGCAGTTGTCCACGCCCAATTGGCTGTCGTGGTACACGAAGAACGATCTGTACTCCAAACAGAAGCTGACGGCTGACCTGGAAGCGCTGCGCTCGTTCTACCTCGATCGTGGCTACCTGGAGTTCGCCATCGAGTCGACCCAGGTGTCGATCACGCCGGACAAGAAGGACATCTACCTGACGCTGAACATCCACGAGGGTGAGCAGTACAAGGTGTCGGACATCAAGCTGACCGGCGAACTGCTGGGTAAGCAGGCCGAGATGGAGAAGCTCATCAAGCTCAAGCAGGGCGATGTGTTCTCATCGGCCAAGCTATCGTCGACGACCAAGTCGATCACCGATCTGCTTGGCACCTACGGCTACGCTTTTGCCACCATCAACCCGCAGCCCCAGATCAATCAGAAGGACCGTACGGTTGCACTCACGCTGGTGGTTGATCCTGGTCGTCGTGTGTATGTGCGTCGCGTCAACGTGGTTGGTAACAGCAAGACGCGCGACGAAGTTGTGCGCCGCGAGATGCGTCAGATGGAAGCTTCGTGGTTTGACGGCGAGAAACTGCAACTTTCGCAGAACCGCGTGAACCGCACCGGTTATTTTACTGATGCGAATATCACGACCGAAGACGTGCCTGGTACGACCGATCAGGTCGATGTGAATGTCAACGTGACCGAAAAGCCGACCGGCCAGATCAACCTCGGTGTGGGCTTCTCGTCGACCGACAAGCTGGTGCTATCGGCCGGTATTCGCCAGGACAACGTGTTCGGCTCCGGCACGAGCCTCGGCCTGGATGTGAACACGTCCAAGTCGAACCGCACCATTGCAGTGACGCAGTTCGATCCGTACTTCACCGTGGATGGCATCAGCCGTTCGACCGAGCTGTACTACCGCACGTACCGCCCGCTGTACTACACGGGCGACCAGGACTACCGCGTCGTGCAACAGGGCGGCAACGTCAAGTTCGGCGTGCCGTTCTCGGAAACCGATACCGTCTTCTTCGGCATCGGCTATGAGCGCACGACCATCGACGTGACAACCAACACGCCGCTGGCCTACCAGAACTACGTTGCGAAGAACGGCCGCATCACCAACAACTTCCCGATCACGATCGGTTGGTCGAAGGATCAGCGTGACAGCGCCCTCGTGCCGACACGCGGTCGCTACCAGCAGGCCAACCTGGAATTCGGTATCCCCGGTGGCGATCTGCAGTACTTCCGCGCGTACTACCAGCACCAGTACTTCTATCCGCTGTCGAAGTCGTTCACGATGGCGTTCAACAACGAAATCGGCTACGGCCACGGATACGGCGGCAAGGACTTCCCGGTCTTCAAGAATTACTACGCCGGCGGTATCGGCTCGGTGCGCGGTTACGAAACCAGCACGCTGGGCCCGCGCGACGCCAACGGTGTGGCCATTGGCGGTGCCAGCAAGTTTGTCGGCAACGTGGAATTCATCTTCCCGCTGCCGGGTTCGGGCGTGGATCGCACCGTCCGCCTGTTCACGTTCTTCGACTACGGTAACGTGTTCGCTGAAGGCCAGCCGTACAAGCTGGGCGACATGCGCTACTCCACTGGTTTCGGTCTGTCGTGGTTGTCGCCGATCGGCCCGCTGAAGATCAGCATGGGCTTCCCGATCAAGCGCAAGGCAGAAGATCAAACGCAACGCTTCCAGTTCCAAATCGGGACTGCATTCTAATTAATGACCGCATTCATCATGAAATCCACGCGCATCACGTTGTCCCGCATGGGCGTGTCCGCTGCTTTCGCCGCACTTGCCGCAGCCAGCTTTGCGCTGCCGGCTACGGCGCAGGAAGCGCGCATCGCTGCCGTCAACTCGGAGCGCATTCTGCGCGACTCGCAGCCCGCCAAGGCCGCCCAGGCCAAGCTGGAAACCGAGTTCGCTAAGCGCGATCGCGAACTGCAAGACATGGCAGCCAAACTCAAGGGCATGTCAGACAAGCTGGACAAGGATTCGGCAGTTTTGGCCGACTCGGATCGCACCCGCCGTCAACGCGAGCTGTCGGATCTGGATCGTGATTTCCAGCGCAAGCAGCGCGAATTCCGTGAAGACCTGAACCAGCGTCGCAATGAAGAGCTGGCCCAGGTACTCGAGCGCGCCAACCGCGTGATCCGCTCGATTGCGGAGCAGCGCAAGTACGATCTGATCGTGCAGGAAGCTGTGTACGTGAACCCGCGCATCGATATCACCGACGAGGTGCTCAAGGCGCTAAATTCGCAATCGGCGAAATGAGGTTGCTTCCATGTCGTTTTCGCTTGGTGAACTTGCTGCGTCGCTTGGCGCGACCGTCCAGGGTGACGCAAGCCTGATCGTCAAGTCGATCGCGCCGCTGGATCAAGCCGGCGCGGATCAGCTCGCTTTCCTTTCCAATCCGCTGTATCTCAATCAGGCTGTGGGCTCAGGTGCGGGCGCGATCATCGTGTCGCCTCGTGACTTGGAAACCCTCGAGAGCCAAGGCCACGCTGCTGGCCGGAACTGGCTGGTGGCGGGCAATCCATATGCTGCGTTTGCCCGTGTTGCCCAACGCTTCGTCGCGCTTGCAGCGCGCCCCGCTGTGCCGGGCGTTCATCCGAGTGCAAGCGTGGAAGAGGGCGCCACGGTGCCGGCATCGTGCTCGATCGGCCCGAACGTGACGATCGAGGCCGGTGCGGTGCTCGGCGAGCGTGTGCGTATCGCGGGCAACAGTTTCATTGGCGCGGGCGCCCGCATCGGCGACGACACGCTGCTCTATGCGAACGTTTCGATCTACCACGGCTGCGTAGTTGGTGCGCGCTGCATTCTGCATAGCGGAGTCGTGATCGGTGCGGATGGCTTTGGCTTTGCCCCCGACTTTGGTCCGCAGGGCGGCGAGTGGGTAAAGATTCCGCAGACCGGCCGAGCCGTGATCGGCGACGATGTGGAGATCGGCGCGAACTCCGCCATCGACCGCGGTGCGATGGCCGATACCGTGGTTGAGCGGGGCTGCAAGATCGACAACCAAGTGCAGATCGCGCACAACGTGCATGTGGGCGCGTACACCGTCATTGCAGGCTGCGCGGCCATTTCGGGCAGCACGAAGATCGGACGCTACTGCATCATCGGCGGTGCAGCCAATTTTGCTGGTCACCTGACCATTGCCGACCGCGTGACCGTCTCGGGCGGTACGTCAATTACCAAATCCATCACTAAACCCGGTGGCCATTTCACCAGCGTTTTCCCGTTCATGCCGCATGGCGACTGGGAACGTAACGCGGCCATCGTCCGAGGCCTGACGCGCATGCGCGAACGGTTGCAACAACTGGAACAGCAGGTCAAAGACCTGCGGCAACAATCATGACCGAAGCAACGAATGCGACGAGCGCGACGACCGGCCTCGTCAGCGATTTCAACATTAAGAAAATTCTCGATCTGCTGCCGCATCGCTACCCGATGCTGCTCGTTGATCGCGTGATCTCGTTGGAGCCGCGCAAATCGATTACGGCTATCAAGAACGTCACGTTCAACGAGCCGTTCTTCAACGGCCACTTCCCGGGTCACCCGGTGATGCCGGGCGTGCTGATGCTCGAGGCGCTGGCGCAAACCGCCGCGCTGCTGACCTTCGGCGAGGCCGATCACGAGCACAAGGAAAACCAGCTTTACCTGTTCGTGAGCATTGACGGGGCACGCTTCAAGCGACAGGTGACGCCTGGTGACCAACTCGTGATGACGGCGGAACTGCTGCGCTCGAAGAGCGGCATGTGGAAGTTCAAGGTGTACGGCAAGGTGGACGGCGAAGTTGCCGTGGAGGCCGAAATCATGTGTGCCGTGCGCGAAGACAAGTCCAAGGGCGAGGCATGACGCAAGCACAGAAGATCCACCCGACCGCGCTGATCGACCCGAAGGCCGAACTGGATTCGAGCGTCGAGATCGGCGCCTTCACGGTTGTGGGCCCGAACGTGCGGATGGGTGCGGGCACGCGCGTGGGCCACCACACGGTGGTCGAGGGATACACCACGCTCGGGCGCGATAACAGCATCGGCCACTTTGCGTCGGTGGGTGGCCGCCCGCAGGATATGAAGTACCGCGACGAGCCGACGCAGCTTATCGTCGGCGATCGCAACACCATTCGCGAATTCACCACGATCCATACCGGCACGGCGCAGGATGCCGGTATCACGTCCATCGGCGACGACAACTGGATCATGGCCTACGTGCACATCGCACATGATTGCCGCGTGGGCAACCACACGGTGTTCTCGAGCAACGCGCAAATTGCAGGTCACGTTGAGGTAGGTGACTGGGCAATCCTCGGCGGCATGTCAGGCGTGCACCAGTTCGTGCGTATTGGCGCGCATGCCATGCTCGGTGGTGCCTCGGCGCTGGTGCAGGATGTGCCGCCGTTCGTGATTGCCGCGAGCGACAAGGGCGGCAACAAGGCCGCACCGCACGGCATCAACGTGGAAGGCCTGCGCCGCCGCGGCTTCACGGCCGAGCAGATCACCGGTCTGCGCCAGGCATACAAGCTGCTCTACAAGAGTGACCTGAGCTTCGATCAGGCCAAGGCGGAAATCGCCGCGCAGATCGCTCAGGCGGATGACGCGCCGACGTGCGAGGTGCTGACCGCGTTTGCTGATTTCATCGCCGCCACCAAGCGCGGCATCGTGCGTTGAGCGAGCCCGGCATGCCGGTGCGCCGCATCGGCATGGTGGCTGGCGAGGCTTCCGGCGATTTGCTGGCCTCGCTGTTGCTCAAGGGGTTGCACGCACATCTGCCCGCTGACATCGCCTACAACGGCATCGGCGGCGAGCGCATGGCCGAGCAAGGTTTCCAGTCGAACTGGCCGATGCACAAGTTGTCGGTCAACGGCTACGTGGAAGTGCTCGGCCAACTGCGCGAGATTCTCGAGATCCGCAAGGAACTCAAGCAGGACTTGCTGGCCAAGCCGCCGCTTGCCTTCATCGGTGTCGATGCGCCGGACTTCAATTTCAACGTCGAGATCGCCATGCGGCAGGCGGGTGTGCCGGTGGTGCACTTCGTGAGCCCGTCGATCTGGGCGTGGCGTGCGGGGCGCATCAAGACGATCGCCCGTGCTGTTGATCACATCCTCTGCCTGTTCCCGTTCGAGCCCGAGATTTACGCCAAGGCGGGTATTCCGGCCACATACGTTGGCCATCCGCTGGCAGACGAGATTCCGTTGGTGCCGGACGTGGAAGGCGCACGCACGCGCCTGGGGTTGCCGCTGGGCCGCAAGGTCGTCGCCGTGCTGCCGGGCAGTCGCAATTCTGAAGTCAAGCATCTCGGGCCGACGCTGTTTGCCGCAATGTCGCGCATGCAGGCAGTTGAGCCGGATCTCGCTTTCGTACTGCCGGCGGCGAATGCCACACTGCGCGAACGCATTGATGCCATGCGCGCGGAGCACCCAGGCTTGCATCTGTGGGTGGTTGAGGGGCAGTCGCACGCAGCCATGGAGGCGGCCGACGTGATCCTGCTGGCCAGCGGTACGGCCACACTGGAAGCCGCGCTGTACAAGAAGCCGATGGTGATCACCTATAAGGTGCCCTGGCTGACGGCGCAGATCATGAAGCGCAAAGGCTATCTGCCGTACGTGGGGTTGCCGAACATCCTGTCCGGCCGCTTTGTCGTGCCGGAGCTGCTGCAGGATGACGCGACGCCAGAGGCGCTCGCGCGCGAAACGCTGCTGCAACTGAGCGACCACGGAAACGCCACGTTCCTGCGCGAGCACTTCACGCAGATGCACCTGACGCTCAAGCAGAACATGGCGGAGATCGGCGCGAAAGTCGTGGTCGATCTGCTGCGCAGTCGCGGTAAGCTCTGAGTCCATGGTTTCTCGCACAACCAATCCCGATCAGCTTGGCCTGCTGCTCTCGCAAGCGCCGGCGGCCAAGCGTGCGCGCCGCATCCTGTGCGGTGTGGATGAGGCGGGGCGCGGGCCATTGGCCGGGCCGGTGACGGCCGCCGCCGTTGTTCTCAATCCGCGCAGGCCGATCAAGGGCTTGGCCGACTCCAAGATACTGACTGCCAAGAAGCGCGAAGCGCTATACGACGAGATTGTCGAAAAGGCGCTCGCCTGGCACGTGGCCGAAGCCACCGTCGAGGAAATCGATCGCATCAACATCCTGCATGCAACCATGCTGGCCATGCAGCGTGCGGTGCAGGGCGTGGCCGCATTGGGTACGCTGCCCGATCTCGTGCAGGTGGATGGCAACCGTTGCCCGCAGGTAGCGTTTGCGGTGGAGGCCATCGTCAAGGGGGATGCGCTGGTGCCGGCCATTTCGGCTGCGTCCATCTTGGCCAAGGTCACGCGTGACCGCCAACTGGCGGCGCTGCATGTCGAGTTTCCGCTCTACGGTTTTGATGTGCACGCGGGCTATGGCACGCCACAGCATCTGGCGGCGATCGACTTGCATGGTGTGACGCCGCATCATCGCCGCTCGTTCGCGCCCGTTCGCCGCGCGCTGGAGGGCTCGACTGCTATCGGCAGCGAGGCCACGGCCGCGGGCAGCGCGTGGGACGACTGACCTTTTTTCGCTGGGCCAATTCGTGAAGCACATCACTTCCCGCGACAATGCGGTGTTCAAGCATCTCAAGGCGCTTTCGGGCTCGACGCAGCATCGTCGGCGCGCGGGGCAATCCGTGCTCGATGGTGTGCATCTGGTTGTGGCGTATCTGGATGCGGGCCGTACGCCGGCGCAATGCCTGGTGTCAGAGCGCCATATCAGGCACCCGGAAGTGGCCGCTGTGCTCGATCGCATTGATCCGGAAACCGTGATCCTGCTGGCGGATAACCTGTTTGGCCAGCTCACCACGGTGGTCAACGGTATCGATCTGATGGCCCTGATCGACACGCCGGAAGGCACGCTGCCGCAAGCCATTGATGCGGACTGCGTCATCCTCGATGGCATTCAGGATGCCGGCAATGTTGGCTCCATCTTGCGCTGCGCGGCAGCGGCGGGTGTGCGCGACGTGTTCATGACAGCAGGCTGCGCGTTCGCGTGGTCAGCCAAGACGTTGCGGGCGGCCATGGGTGCGCATTTCCATCTGAATATCGTCGAGCATTGCACGTTTGCGAGCGTGCATTCGCGCCTGCAGGTGCCGCTGCTGGCGACCTCCTCGCATGCCAGGCAGGCGGTGTTCGATGTTGCCCTCAATGCCCCCGTTGGCTGGGTGTTTGGTAACGAAGGTGCAGGCGTGTCGGACGAGTGGCTTGCCGCCGTCACAACGCCGGTGACGATTCCCCAGCCGGGCGGCATGGAATCGCTTAATGTGGCTGCCGCAGCAGCGATCTGCCTGTTCGAGGCCGTGCGCCAACGCCGCGCGCGCTAAATCCCTCCTTTTCCTGTCGGCTACCGGTCATACGGCGTTTTCAAACGCCAGAAAAGTCCCGCATTGACTTTGCCATTGAGTAATGGAACATTGAGCGCGGAGCCATTGAGGCCCCCTTGATAACCAGACTCATGGAGACCGGCCATGCCGAACCCTACCCTGGCGCGCGTCCATGTCGACGAGCTCGCCCAGTTTCGCGAAATCCAGCAACTTGCCTACGCGTGCGTCGAGGCCGTCGGGGGCATGTTGCGCCCCGGCATGACAGAGAAAGACGCGGCCAGGCTGCTCACTGAATGGCTGAGCGACCGTGGCGTGCATGACTGGCTGCACAAGCCGTTCGCCTGGTTTGGTGATCGCACGGCGTTCCAGGGTTTTTCGGGCCTGACGCACATGGCCGGCTTCAACCTGGCGTTCTTCCCGTCGTCGCGCCGGCTGGAGGAAAACATGCCGGTCATCCTTGATGTCGCACCGGTGCGCAATGGTGTGATCGCCGATGTGGGCTATGCCACGTGTCTGGGCGAGAACGTCATCCTCGAACAGTTGCAGGACGACCTGATGGCGCATCGAGAGTTGATCGTTCGCCTGATCCGCGAGCGTCGTTCGATGGCCGATGTGGCGCGCGCGGTGGACCAGCTCTGCATGAAGCAAGGGGTGGAGCCGCGCCACAAGGCATATCCATTCAAGGTGCTGGCGCATCGCGTGGCCAAGCTGGAAAGCCCGTCCAGGCCGCGCTTCGTGGCGCGCTTCGGGCTGAATGCCACGCGCAATCTGGTCCTCGACCAGGTGCGCAGCGGCAAGCAGGAGGGGTGGTCGCCGCTGTGGTCGATTGATCGGCGATCCGAGCACGCGCCGGTGCCGGGTCTGTGGGCCGTCGAACCGCACCTGGGTTTCCACGGCGTGGGCGCGAAGTTCGAAGAGCTGCTCGTTATCACCGAAGACGACGCGTACTGGCTGGACGACGACCTGCCGCACGTGCGCCGCTGGCAGCAGCGCCAGCTTGCGCATCAATGCGCCGCTTAAAGCACGAGGAGGCGACCATGAAAACGCTCCTTGAAGAGGCCCCGCTGTCGCTGTTCGAGCCGGCCGCTGTCTTGCCGCCCGAGGAACATTCGAAGCGTACGGTGCAATCCGGCGACGTCACGCTCGCCGTCAGAACCTGGGGTGAACCTGCACGCCCCACCGTCGTGCTGGTCCACGGTTATCCGGACAACAGCGAGGTCTGGCACGAGATGGCACCGCTGCTTGCGCGCGACTACTACGTCATTGCTTATGACGTGCGCGGTGCCGGGCAATCGAGTTCACCCAATGGGATGCGCAACTACACCTTTGCGCGGCTGACCGACGACTTCATCGCTGTCATCGATGCGTTGAGCCCGACCACGCCTGTTCACCTGATCGCGCACGACTGGGGTTCGATCCAGTCTTGGGAGTTCGTGACGGAGGAACGCCTGCGTGGGCGCATTGCGTCATACACGTCGTGCTCGGGCCCGTGCCTGGACCACGTGGGGCACTGGATGCGCGCGCGGCTGCTGCGGCCGACGCCGTCGGCGCTGGGCAAGATGTTGGGGCAGCTTGTGCGCTCGTGGTACGTGCTGCCGTTCCATCTGCCGATCGTGCCGGAATTGAGCTGGCGCCTGTGGCTGGGCCTGGCCTGGCCGCATGTGCTGCGGCGCGTGGAGAAGACCACTATCGTGCCGCGCGCTACGCAAACTGCAGACGGCGTGCGCGGTGTCTCGTTGTATCGGGCCAACTTTATCCGCAGCCTGTTCACTCCGCGCAAGCGCGTTGCGCACGCGCCGGTGCAGGTGATCGTGCCGACGCTGGACAAGTACGTCAGCCCGGCCTTGTCGGAAGACCTCTCGCGCTGGGTGCCGCAGTATTGGCGGCGTGAAGTCGTGGCGCGGCACTGGCTGCCCGTTACGCACGCCGCGCGCATGGCAGAGATGGCGCGTGAGCTGATCGAGCATGCCGAGGGCAAGCCGGAATCCGAAGCACTCCAGCGCGCCCGTCAGCATGACGAGCGCAAACCGCTTACCGGCAAGCTGGCCGTCATCACCGGTGCGGGCAGCGGCATCGGCCGTTGTGCGGCGCTGGAGTTTGCCGAGCAGGGCGCCGCCATCGTTGCTGTCGACATCCGTGCCGAAGACGCCGAGCGCACCGCCACCCTCATCCGCCTTACGGGCGGCAAGGCATGGGCAAGCACCGTCGACGTTGGTAACGCTGAACAAATGGAAGCACTGGCCGACTGGGTCGGCAAAGAGCTGGGCGGCGCTGACATTGTCGTCAACAACGCGGGCATCGGTATGGCGGGCGGCATTGTCAACACGTCCGAGCGTGATTGGCAACGCATCCTGCACGTGAACGTGTGGGGCGTGATTCACGGCGCGCGGCTGTTTGCCAGGCAGATGGTGGCGCGCGGACAGGGCGGCCACATCCTGAATACCGCCTCAGCCGCCGCGTTTGCACCGTCCCGCGATCTTGCAGCCTATGCGACGACGAAGGCTGCGGTGCTCATGCTGTCCGAATGCATGCGCGGCGAGTTGGCCGGGCAGGGTATCGGCGTGTCGGCCATCTGCCCGGGTTTTGCCGAGACTGGGATCATGGCCTCCACCGTCTACACCGGCACGACCGAGGTGCAACAGGCCCAATTGCGCGCCCGCGCAATCAAGCTCTACCAGTTGCGCGGTCTCAAGCCTGAAACCGTGGCCAAAGCGATGCTGCGCGCCGTGCTGGGCAACAAGCCCGTCGTCACCATCGGTATCGAGGCGCATTCGTCGCGCTTCATCTCGCGCTATGCGCAATGGCTCGCCCGGCTGATTGCGCGCGTGAGCATGGCGGGGCATTGAACCCGCACTGACAAGAACATCAGGAGACCACCATGACCGCGCCCGATTACTTCATCAAGGCCCGCCACGTCCGCTTCGATTGGAAACACACACCCATCCAGTGGATTCCAGGTGATCCGTCCAGCACACACATCATCAACATACTGAATCTCCTGTTTCCGGCGGGCGAGTTGTGGTTCTGCCGCGTGTACAACAAGGCGATGCCGCAGATTGCCGACACGAAACTGCGTGCCGATGCCGAAGGTTTTCTGCGCCAGGAGGCTGTCCATTCGCGCTCGCACGGCGGTGTGCTTGCGCACTACTACAAAGACCACGGCATCGACACAGAGCCCTTCACCAAGCGGCTCGACTGGCTGTTCTCCAAGGTGCTCGGCGAACAGCCACTGGGCCTGAAGATTGGTCACACACGCTTCTGGCTGCGGCAGCAGCTCGGCATCATCGCTGCGTTGGAGCACTTCTTCGGCTATCTCGGCAACTGGGTGCTCAACGCAAAGGGACTGGATGCCGCCAACGCCGATCCCGTCATGCTCGATCTGCTGCGCTGGCACGGCGCCGAAGAGGTTGAACACCGCACGGTTGCATTCGACATTTTCCGGCACATGGGCGGCACGTACCTCGAACGTTGCTTTCACATGCTGACCACGATCGTGCTGTTGCTGTACTTCCTGGTCACCGGGTTCCGTTTCATGTTCAAGCGCGACCCTGGTGCGGGCCGTTTCCCCGGTTTCATCCGCGGCTGGTGGCACGGATCGAAGCGCAATTGCCTGCCCTCGTTCTGGAAGATGCTGGGCGCCGCGCTGCGCTATTTCCGGCCCAGCTACACGCCGCATCACGAAGGCTCGACCGAGCAGGCGCTGGCCTACCTTGAGATATCGCCGGCGGCGCAGGCTGCGGCCCACGGCGGCAACTGGGTGCGTGATCGCGCTTGATGCGGCCCAGAAAAGTAAAACGGCCGGTGTGATACCGGCCGTTTTCTTCGAGAGCGTGGCGCTCAGTAGTTGCTTTGCTCCATCTTCACGTCCTGCAGGATCGTCGTGGCAATTTCTTCAATCGACTTGTGCGTCGACGACAGCCACTTGATGCCCTCGCGCCGCATCATCGATTCGGCTTCATTGATCTCGTAGCGGCAGTTCTCCAGCGCGGCGTATTTGCTGCCTGGGCGACGTTCATTACGGATTTCCGACAAGCGCTGCGGGTCGATCGACAACCCGAAAATCTTACTCTTGTAGTCGTACAGCACCTTGGGCAGCTTGCCGCGTTCGAAATCGTCCGGAATGAGCGGGTAATTAGCCGATTTCACGCCGTATTGCATCGCGAGGTACAGGCTGGTCGGCGTCTTGCCGCTGCGCGACACCCCCACCAGAATCACATCCGCCTCGGCCAGGTTCTTGTGTGACTGGCCGTCATCGTGCGCGAGTGAAAAGTTGATCGCTTCGATGCGGTTTTTGTACGCCTCGGTGTCAGCGTTCTGGTGAAAGCGCCCGATAGCGTGGGTGGATTTGAGGTTCAACTCCTTCTCGAGCGGCTCGATGAAGGTCTGGAACATATCCAGAATGGTGGCGCGGGCCCGATGGACGATCTCGTTTGCCTCGGCATCCACCAACGTGGTGAAGACGATTGGCCTCACCCCTTCGGCATGAAACGCTTCGTTGATTTTTGCGACTGCAACATGCGCTTTGTCGATCGTGTCGACAAACGGAATCCGCACTTGGCGGAATTTCATCTCAAACTGCGCCAGGATCGAGTGGCTGAAGGTTTCTGCGGTGATCCCGGTGCCATCCGACACGATGAAAACGGTGCGGAAAGGTGCGCGGTCGGGAGAAGCGGCGGCGAGGTCGGTCATCGAAAACGAGGGGTTTTTCCAGCACGCCGGCAAGAAATCGTGCTGCGGCACGGTAGAATAGCGGCGATCGTTTAGCTAAGCAATTCGGGCCAATCGCCTGCCAGACAATGTCACAGCGACAGTCTTGGTATGGCTTCCGGATGATTTAGCCAAGCGATTCGTGCGGCCAGACGACAAGAAAAAACCCCGTGCGCATCCGACCGGTTTTTCACTTAGTTTAGGGACTTGTATGACTAACCTGTCGCAAGACGGCGCCTATGTGCTGCCGTTCGAGCAATTGCGGATGACCGATGTCGAGGTCGTCGGCGGTAAGAACGCTTCGCTGGGCGAGATGATTTCCCAGTTGGATGGCGCCGGCGTGCGCGTTCCGGGCGGTTTTGCCACCACGGCACTGGCGTTCCGCGATTTCCTTGCCCACAACAACCTGACCGAGCGCATCTCGCAGCGCCTGGCTGCGCTGGACGTCGACGACGTCAAGGCGCTGGCTGTCGCCGGCAAGGAGATTCGCGAGTGGGTTGCCACCGCACCGTTCCAGCCGCGTCTGGAGCATGAGATCCGCGAATCGTACGCTCGCGTGTCCGCCCGCGAAGGCGCTGAAGCATCGTTTGCCGTACGCTCGTCAGCGACTGCCGAAGACCTGCCGGACGCTTCGTTCGCTGGCCAGCAAGAGAGCTATCTCAACGTGCTGGGTATCGATGACGTGCTCGACAAGATCAAGCACGTGTTCGCCTCGCTGTACAACGACCGTGCGATTTCGTACCGCGTCCACAAGGGCTTTGCCCATGACGTGGTCGCCCTGTCGGCCGGCATCCAGCGCATGGTGCGCTCGGATTGCGGCGCTTCGGGCGTGATGTTCACGATCGATACCGAATCGGGCTTCCAGGACGTCGTTTTCATCACCTCCAGCTATGGCCTGGGCGAGACGGTGGTGCAGGGCGCCGTGAACCCGGACGAGTTCTACGTCTTCAAGCCGACGCTGGCCGCCGGCAAATACCCGATCATCCGCCGCTCGATCGGCTCCAAGCTGATCAAGATGGAATTCACCGCACCGGGCGAAGCCGGTCGCGTGAAGACCGTCGACGTGCCCGGCGAACTGCGCAACCGCTATTCCATCTCCGATGCAGACGTGACGGAGCTGGCCAAGTACGCCGTCATCATCGAGAAGCACTACGGCCGCCCGATGGATATCGAATGGGGCCGCGACGGCAAGGATGGCAAGATTTACATCCTGCAGGCACGCCCGGAAACCGTGAAGAGCCAGGCGCATGGCAAGGTTGAGCAGCGTTTCCGCCTGAAAGGCTCGGCACCGGTGCTGACCACCGGCCGCGCCATCGGCCAGAAGATTGGCACGGGCCCGGTGCGTGTGATTAATGATCCGGCTGAAATGGAACGCGTGCAGCCGGGCGACGTGCTCGTGGCCGACATGACCGACCCGAACTGGGAGCCGGTGATGAAGCGCGCCTCGGCCATCGTCACCAACCGTGGCGGCCGTACCTGCCACGCGGCCATCATCGCGCGTGAGCTGGGCGTGCCGGCTGTGGTCGGCTGCGGCGATGCCACCGACCTGCTGAAGGACGGCACGCTGGTGACGGTCTCGTGCGCCGAAGGCGACGAAGGCAAGATCTACGACGGCCTGCTGGAAACTGAAATCACGGAAGTCCAGCGTGGCGAGATGCCGCCGATCAGCACCAAGATCATGATGAACGTCGGCAACCCGCAACTGGCCTTCGATTTCTGCCAGATCCCGAACGGCGGGGTGGGCTTGGCCCGTCTGGAATTCATCATCAACAACAACATCGGCGTGCACCCGAAGGCGATCCTCGACTATCCGCAGGTCGACAGCGACCTGAAGAAGGCCGTGGAAAGCGTGGCCCGTGGCCATGCCAGTCCGCGCGCGTTCTATGTCGACAAGCTGGCCGAAGGCATCGCCACCATTGCGGCAGCGTTCTATCCGAAGCCCGTGATCGTGCGTCTGTCGGACTTCAAGTCCAACGAGTACAAGAAGCTGATCGGCGGTTCGCGCTACGAGCCGGACGAAGAAAACCCGATGCTGGGCTTCCGCGGTGCCTCCCGCTACATCGCTGAAGACTTCGCCGAGGCCTTCGAGATGGAGTGCCGCGCCATGAAGCGCGTGCGCGACGAAATGGGCCTGACCAATGTTGAGGTGATGGTGCCGTTCGTGCGTACGCTCGGCCAGGCTGAGAAGGTGGTTGAGCTGCTGGCCAAGTACGGCCTGAAACGCGGCGAGAACGGTCTGCGTCTGATCATGATGTGCGAAGTGCCGTCCAACGCGATTCTGGCTGAGCAGTTCCTGCAGCATTTCGACGGCTTCTCGATCGGCTCGAACGACCTGACGCAACTCACGTTGGGTCTGGACCGCGACTCCGGCATGGAACTGCTGGCCCGCGACTTTGACGAGCGCGATCCGGCGGTCAAGTTCATGCTGCAGCGTGCTATTTCCACGGCACTGTCGATGGACAAGTACGTCGGTATCTGCGGCCAGGGCCCGTCCGACCACCCGGACTTTGCCGAGTGGCTGGCCAAGGAAGGCATTTCGTCGATTTCGCTGAACCCGGATTCGGTCATCGAGACGTGGCAGAAGCTGGGTTCGGCTTAATGCCAGCCTAGAGTGTTGTAAGACAAGGCGCGTATCCTCACAGGTACGCGCTGACAAGAACGCGAAGTGCCCGGTGGCGTCCAACGCTAGCGGGGGCCGAGCGATATGCCCCCGCAGACGCGCAGCGTCGCGGGGGTTTTTTCTGGGATTCAGGGAGAGGGAGTATGTCGGCTCAGACCGTCTGGTTCTCGCTGGCCGTGCTGCTCGTCATCGGCGAGCTGATGACGGGGACGTTCTATCTGCTGATGGTGGCGACCGGTTTGATCGCCGGTGGGATTGCCGCGCTGAGCGGCCTTGCGTTTCCGGCGCAAGCCACCGTAGCTGCCATCGTTGCGGTGTTCGGTATCGTGGGGTTGCGGCGCTCGCGCTACGGCCGTATGACGCGCGAAGATGCCGGCCGCAATCGCAACGTCAATCTCGATATCGGCGAGGCGCTGCGCGTCGATGCGTGGTCGCCCGAGCGCCGTGCACGCGTTCAGTATCGGGGCGCCGCGTGGGATGTAGAGCTGACGGCCGATGCGCCGGTTTCTGCTGGCGAATTCCGTATCGTCGAAGTGCGCGGCAACGTGCTTGTCGTCGCGCCAAAAAAATAGCAAACAAGCAATAACCAACAACCAACAAGCCCAACCACGGAGGTTCTATGTTCGAGCTGGGGACTCTTGCGCTCATCGTCCTGTTTGCCGCCATCGTGCTTATCGCGCAAGGCATCAAAATCGTGCCGCAGCAACATGCATGGATTCTGGAGCGGCTGGGCAAGTACCAGGCAACGCTCTCACCGGGGCTCAATATCGTGCTGCCCTTTGTTGATCGTGTGGCCTACAAGCATGTGCTCAAGGAAATCCCGCTCGACGTGCCGAGCCAGATCTGTATCACCAAGGACAACACGCAGCTGCAGGTGGACGGCATCCTGTATTTCCAGGTGACCGACCCGATGCGCGCGTCGTACGGTTCGAGCAATTTCGTGATCGCGATCACGCAACTGGCGCAGACCACGCTGCGCTCGGTGGTCGGCAAGCTGGAGCTGGACAAGACGTTTGAAGAGCGCGACTTCATCAACCACAGCGTGGTCAACGCGCTGGATGAGGCTGCATCGAACTGGGGTGTGAAGGTGCTGCGCTACGAGATCAAGGACCTGACCCCGCCGAAGGAAATTCTGCATGCCATGCAGGCGCAGATTACGGCCGAGCGCGAAAAGCGTGCGCTGATCGCCGCATCCGAGGGTAAGCGCCAGGAGCAGATCAATCTGGCGTCCGGCGCGCGCGAGGCGGCCATCCAGAAATCAGAAGGTGAGAAGCAAGCCGCCATCAACAAGGCGCAGGGCGAGGCGGCAGCAATTTTGGCAGTGGCCGACGCCAATGCGCAGGCCATCCAGAAGATCGGTCAGGCCATTCGCACCGACGGTGGTGTTGATGCGGTCAATCTGAAGGTGGCAGAAGAGTACGTGAGCGCGTTCGGCAACCTGGCCAAGCAGGGCAACACGCTCATCGTGCCAGGCAACATGAGCGACCTGAGCACGATGATTGCGTCAGCGTTGACGATCGTAAAGCAGCAGCGGCCGCCGGCTTAAGCCCCGATTCAGGACTTGGCGCGCAACAGCCGTGATTTTTCGCGCTGCCAGTCGCGGTCTTTCTCGGTCTCGCGCTTATCGTGGAGCTTCTTGCCCTTGGCGAGGCCGATTTCGCATTTCACGCGGCCGCGCGTGTAGTGCAGGTTGAGCGGGACGAGCGTATAGCCGCGCTGCTCCACCTTGCCGATGAGCTTCTTGATCTCTTCGGCATGCAGCAGCAGCTTGCGGGTGCGCACGGGGTCGGGCGTGATGTGCGTGGAGGCCGATTGCAACGGGCTGATGTGGGCCCCGATCAGGAACAGCTCGGCGTTGCGGATGACGACGTAGCCTTCTTTGATCTGCGCACGGTTGGCTCGGATGGCTTTCACCTCCCAGCCCTCGAGTGCCATGCCTGCCTCGTAGCGCTCTTCGATGAAGTAATCGAAAAAGGCTTTCTTGTTGTCGGCGATGGTCATACGTTGGAATGTGCGGTGCGCGCATTGAGGTGATGATCCCTTCATGCGCTGCGATAAAATGGCGAGTTTAACAAATCCGCCGCAATCCCAGCCCGGGCGCGGCGCGTAAAGCTTTCGGATGATGCATGGCAGACGTTGAAAAAACCGTGTTGATTGGCTACTCGGCCGAACAGATGTTTGACCTGGTCACTGACGTCAAGGACTATCCGAACTTCCTGCCGTGGTGTGGCGGCGTGGAAATCTACGAGCAGACGGAGGCGTCACTCGACGCGCGCGTGGACATCGCCTTCAAAGGCATCCATCAGTTCTTCCGCACGCGCAACGTGCAAACACGGCCCACCCGCATCGATATGACGTTCGCTGACGGGCCTTTCAAGAGCTTCACCGGCTTCTGGATCTTCACGCCGCTGCGCGCGGACGCCTGCAAGATCAACTTCCACCTGCACTATGAGTTTTCCAGCGTGATCCTGGAAAAACTGATTGGCCCGGTGTTCAGCATGATCGCAAACACCTTTGTCGATTCGTTCGTCAAACGCGCCGAGACGGTCTATGGCGAATCCTGAGTCGGACACAACGATGGATGTGACGGTCTGCCTGGCGACGGTTACGCCGCCGCGGCTCGTCCATGTGCAAGTGCCGGCGCAGGCGACGGTGGCCGATGCGTTGCGAGCTTCTGGGGTGCTGAACGGATCAGATTTGACGATCGATACCTGCCGGCTGGGCGTCTACGGCAAGCGCAAGACGCCCGATGCGCAGTTGCATGCGCGTGACCGGGTGGAAATTCTGGGCCCGCTGATCGCCGATCCGAAAACCGCACGCCGGCGGCGTGTGCAGAAGGTGCGAGCCACTGGTACGCGTGAAGGCCTGAAGTGGCTGCGCAACGAGGCGCCGCCCAAAGACGACGTCCTCGAATAACGGGCGATCAGTTGCAGTTGGTGCTGAGGGCTGTTTGGTTGCGTTGGATGGCTGCGGCGCGCTGGTTGTCATCCAGGTAGGCAATCGAGCCGTCGGGTTGTACCGAGCCGACGCGGCGGCCATCCTGCATGTAGGTGGTTTCGTTGCGCAGGCGTGCGCATTCGGCTTGTTTGCGCTGAGCGGCGTCTGCCTGCCTGGCCTCGTCCTGTTCTTTCTTGGCGCGATCGGCCAAGCGCTTGCGCAGTTCTTCGTCAGGGTTGGATGCGGCGACGCCCGATGCGGGCTGGCCGGGCTTGGCTGCGGCACTCGGGTCTGCTGCCTTGACGCCCGAGGCCGGCGCGGAAAGCGCTTCATAGGCCGTGGCCGTGCGGCTGTTTGGGTTGCGGATGATGCGGCTGGACGGCACCGACGGCGGCGGTGCGGCGTCGCTGTAGACCATGTGGCCCTTATCGTCGCGCCATTGCCAGGCCCATTGCGCTTGGGCAACGGGGCAAGCGATGGCAATCACGGCGGCGGTGGCAGGTAACAGGACGTGCAGTCGTTTCATGGAGTTCTCGTTCGTGGACTGCCGACGGCGCGCAGGCCGACCCGACGACGGCTCCTCGACGCGCACGGGAGCCCGGTGGCGTGATCGCCACTCGCCAATCCAGGCCGACGGCCTGGCTTGGCCTGTCGACTCGCCCCCCGGCAAGGCGCCCAGTTTATGCAGACTTGTCGCTGGCGTGCAAGCGCACCGACCAGCCGACGCCCGCGATCAGCAAGATGATTGCGGCAATTTCAAGCGGTCGCGGCCAGCGGCCGTCGTACACAAAGCCATATGCCAGGGCAAACAGCGTCTCGAACACAATCATCTGGCCCGACAGCGTGAGCGGCAGCCGCCGTGAGGCGATGTTCCACAGGTTGTTGCCGATCAGCGACGCTCCCAGCGCTACGGCCGCGTTCACCGCCCAGAACGTGCCCCAGACGCGCCCGCCGCCATGGGTCCAGGCGGTGCCGAACACCAGTAGCCCGACTACTGACAGCGCGGTCGACAGGACGCCCGTCGAGATGCCATACAGTGCCGACCACTCGTTGCTGGAGAAGTGCGGATTGCGTTGCAGGTAGCGGGCGTTGTCCACTGCGTACCATGTCCAGCTGCACAGCGCCCCCGCCGCGCAGGCGATGCCCGCGATGCGCTGCCAGATCGGCCGGGCGTTGTCCGCCACAGCAGTGGCATGGCCGAACAGATCAATATTGATGCAGACGATGCCGGCGGCCACCACCACGAGCGGCCAGATCAGCCGGGAGAGGGGCGCCGCGCCATGGTCGCGCCGCCCATGCACCGTCACGGTAATGGGCAGAATGCCGATGATGAGCGAGACGGGCGCAACCCCGGCCAGTTGCACGCCGAAGGCCAGCAGAACGTAATAGACAAGGTTGCCGCTGCAGGATTGCTTGACCAGCGCCAGGCAATCGGTGCGGGTAATCTTGCGGGCGATGCGGGGGAGGATCGGGGCAGCGGCAATGGCTGCGATGACGCCGTAGGCAAGATAGCGGCCGAGGGTCAATTCCCAGGGTGAGAACGCCGGCAGTGCGCGGGGCGCAATAAAAACCATGCCCCACATGGCCCCGGCCAGCAGGGCGCATAACACGCCAATTCCCATTCGAACACTCGCGAGGCAGATTCTGCGCGGCCGCTGGCGATGCAGGGCGCTTTAGGTGCGTGCGCGAAGAAAAATTTATCGAGCATAGCACGGCCTTCTACAACCGTGGGGCGAATTCCCGTATAATCCGATTTTGCGCCTAGAGGAAATTGCTATGCGTCTTGTCCAGAAAGCACTCACGTTCGATGATGTGCTGCTCGTCCCGGCTTACTCGGCCGTCCTGCCCCGCGATACGTCCCTTCGCACCAAGCTTACCCGTTCGATCGAACTCGCCATTCCGCTCGTGTCCGCCGCCATGGATACGGTTACGGAAGCGCGGCTGGCTATCGCCATGGCGCAGCAGGGTGGTATCGGTATCGTCCACAAGAACCTGAAGCCCGAAGAACAGGCGCGCGAAGTCGCCAAGGTCAAGCGCTTTGAATCGGGCGTGCTGCGCGATCCGATCACCATCGGCCCGGATATGAAGATCCGCGACGTGATGGCGCTGTCGGCCCAGCACGGCATCTCGGGGTTCCCGGTGCTGGAAGGCAAAAAGGTGGTGGGCATCATCACCAACCGCGATCTGCGCTTCGAAGAAGAACTGGACGCCCCGGTGCGCGCCAAGATGACGCCGGGCGAGAAGCTCGTCACCGTCAAGGAAGGTGCGTCGCTGGAAGAGGCCAAGCGCCTGATGAACAAGCACCGCCTGGAGCGCGTGCTGGTGGTGGGCGAGGCTTTCGAGCTGCGCGGCCTGATCACCGTCAAGGATATTCAGAAGGCCACCGAGTACCCGCTGGCTTCCAAAGACGAGCAAGGCTCGCTGCGCGTGGGTGCTGCCGTGGGCGTGGGTCCGGACAACGACCTGCGTATCGATTTGCTGGTCAAGGCCGGCGTGGACGTCATCGTGGTTGATACTGCGCACGGCCATAGCCAGGGCGTACTCAACCGCGTGCGCTGGATCAAGGACAACTACCCGCAGGTGCAGGTGATCGGCGGCAACATTGCCACCGGTGACGCGGCCAAGGCTCTGGTCGACCACGGCGCAGATGGTGTCAAGGTTGGTATCGGTCCGGGCTCGATCTGCACGACGCGGATCGTTGCCGGTGTGGGCGTGCCGCAAATCTTTGCCGTGTCCAACGTGGCCGAAGCACTCAAGGGCACCGGCGTGCCGCTCATCGCCGACGGCGGTATCCGCTACTCGGGCGATGTTGCCAAGGCACTGGCTGCCGGCGCACACACCGTGATGATGGGTGGCATGTTCGCCGGTACGGACGAGTCCCCTGGTGAAGTGTTCCTGTTCCAGGGTCGCTCGTACAAGAGCTACCGTGGCATGGGCTCGGTGGGCGCGATGAAGGACGGCGCTGCCGACCGTTACTTCCAGGAAGACAACACCGCCAACGTTGACAAGCTCGTGCCCGAAGGCATCGAGGGCCGCGTGCCGTACAAGGGCTCGGCGTTGCCGATCGTGCATCAGCTCACCGGCGGCATCCGCTCGTCCATGGGCTACTGCGGTTGCGCGTCGATTGCCGAATGGCATGAGAAAAGCCAGTTTGTCGAGATCACTGCCGCGGGCATGAACGAATCGCACGTGCACGACGTGCAGATCACGAAAGAAGCGCCGAACTATCACCGCGACTGATCGGTTGCCGATTGCCGCAGACAAGATAGAAGGCAAGCAGTACTGCCGCCGGGGCGCGCGGGCGCTCCGGCCGATTCAACCGGTGGCCGAGGCACGGGCGGCCGCCCGCAACTGGAGACGATGATGAAAGCGCTTTTGCGACTCGTTTTGTTTCTGGATGCGGCTGTCGCGCTGTGCGTCGGTCTCGTCCTGCTGGCGTCACCCATGGCGTCCATCTTCGGTGCGCTGCAATTGCCGCAGCCAGAGCCGGCGATGTACGGCCAACTGCTCGGCGTCACGCTGATTGGCGTGGCCTGGCTGCTGTGGCACGCCACCGTCAATGGGCAATTGACCACCGCTGTGGCGCAGGTGGTCGGTCATGTGAACCTGGCTGTCGCCGTGCTGGTGATTGCCTGGCTGCTGTTCTTCCATCTGCCGGTGGAAGGTGCCGGCCGCATCTGGCTGCCGACGTTTGCCGCTGTGCTGGCGGCGTTTTCGGCCGTACAGATTCCCGCCTCGCGCCGCGTGCGCACCAACGAGCGCGTGCGCGCCCAGAAGGCCCGCGAAGACGCCGCTGCTGCCCGCGAACGCGAACGTGCAGAAAAGGCGCAGCGCAAAGAACCTGGCTACATGCCGCCTCCGGGCTACGGCCCCGGCACTGAAGTCGACACGATTGCCGATTCCATTCCTCCACAACATGCACGACAAAGTCCTCATCCTTGATTTCGGCTCGCAGGTCACGCAACTGATTGCGCGGCGCGTGCGTGAAGCCCACGTCTACTGCGAAATCCATCCGAACGACGTGTCTGACGCTTTCGTGCGCGAGTTCGCACCCAAGGCGATCATTCTGTCCGGCAGCCACGCCAGCACGTACGAAGACCATCAACTGCGTGCCCCGCAGGCCGTGTGGGACCTGGGCGTGCCGGTGCTCGGCATCTGCTACGGCATGCAAACCATGGCCGTGCAACTGGGCGGCAAGGTCGAGTGGAGCGACCATCGCGAATTTGGCTACGCCGAAGTGCGAGCCCACGGCCATACCCGCCTGCTCAAAGACATCCAGGATTTCGCCACGCCCGAGGGCCACGGCATGCTCAAGGTGTGGATGAGCCACGGCGACAAGGTTGCCGAGCTGCCGCCGGGCTTCAAGCTGCTGGCCTCCACGCCGAGCTGCCCGATTGCCGGCATGGCCGACGAGGCGCGCGGCTACTACGCCGTGCAGTTCCACCCGGAAGTCACGCATACCGTGCAAGGCCGCGCGCTGCTTGAGCGCTTCGTGCTGGAGATCGCCGGTGCCAAGGCGGACTGGGTCATGCGCGACCATATCGAGGAAGCCGTCAAGGCGATCCGCGAGCAGGTTGGCGATGAAGAGGTGATCCTGGGCCTGTCGGGCGGCGTGGATTCGTCGGTGGCGGCGGCGCTCATCCATCGCGCCATTGGCGACCAGCTCACTTGCGTGTTCGTTGACCATGGCCTGCTGCGCCTGGACGAAGGCAAGATGGTGATGGACATGTTCGCGGGCCGGCTGCACGCCAAGGTCGTGCACGTGGATGCGTCCGAACAGTTCCTCGGCCACCTGGCCGGCGTGACCGACCCGGAAGCCAAGCGCAAGATCATCGGCCGCGAATTCGTTGAAGTTTTCCAGGCCGAAGCCAAGAAGCTCTCCAACGCCAAGTGGCTGGCGCAGGGCACGATCTATCCGGACGTGGTGGAGTCGGGCGGCACCAAGACCAAGAAGGCAACGACGATCAAGAGCCATCACAACGTGGGCGGTCTGCCGGAAACGCTGGGCCTGAAGCTGCTTGAGCCGCTGCGCGACCTGTTCAAGGACGAAGTGCGCGAGCTGGGCGTGGCGCTCGGCCTGCCGCACGAGATGGTGTATCGCCATCCGTTCCCCGGGCCGGGCCTGGGGGTGCGTATTCTGGGCGAGGTCAAGCGTGAATACGCTGATCTGCTGCGCCGTGCGGATGCAATCTTCATCGAAGAACTGCGCGGCACGAAGGCGACGGCGCAGGATGCAGCTGCCGGCCTGTGCGCTGAGGCCGATGTCGGTAAGAGCTGGTACGACCTGACGAGCCAAGCATTTGCGGTGTTCCTGCCGATCAAGTCCGTCGGCGTGATGGGCGATGGCCGTACGTACGACTACGTGACTGCTCTGCGTGCAGTGCAGACCACCGATTTCATGACCGCACATTGGGCGCATTTGCCGTACACGCTGCTGGGCCGTGCGTCGAACCGGATCATCAATGAGGTGCGTGGCCTGAGCCGGGTTGTGTATGACGTGTCGGGCAAGCCGCCTGCGACGATCGAGTGGGAGTGAAGGCCTCGATAAATCAATGGGTTAAGCCACCTGCGTAGTTCAAAAGTCGGCGACACCCCAATCGCTCGATACAGGGTTCTGGGTTTAGTTCGTTCTCGATCCAAGCTCAAATTTGGACAAGATTTGGACAGGATTTGGACAAAAGCGGCTTGGCAATCACCGGGCCGCTTTTACATTCTAGGGCCTTTGCCAACTCTGCGCAGCCCGGCGATGGGCGTGAGCGGGCGAGGCGTTGCTCCGCAAACAACCAGGGCTGCCTTCGGGTGGCCCTTTGTTTTATGTGCTTCGCATGCGATATGCGAACGGGCGTTGTCCCAGTCCTGATGTGCCATGTAGAGGTGGCTCAAGAATTGGGCTCGATGGGGGTACCCTCACTTGGCCTGCTTGAGGGACGCGCCAACCACAACAGGAGCAGGCAACGTGGTTGATGGCTGAGAGATCCGATCGAGCTTGTCGATCAAAAGCGCTGTCTGCAGATGGCTGTAGCGCTTCAAGCACTGCATCGTCCGATGCCCGGAGATTGCGGCCACTTCAATCAGATTGAAGCCGCCCTCGACCAGAGAACTGATGCGCTCGTGGCGCAGATCATGGAAGCGAAGATTTCGCAGGAACGGGTCATGTTCCAGATCGCTGGGGAAGACGCCCTCGGTCTTGCGTTCCCATTCGTAGGTTTGACGGGCACGATGTACCGCCCGTTGAAACGCACCGGACAGGCTGGTTCCATTCTTCGAGAAAAGCTTTCCTTCAGTTTGTTGCGGGCGGGTTTCAAGAGTCTTGGTGGCTTCTATAGACAATGGCACGGTGCGAGCATCGCCGTTCTTGGTCAGCGGAAGCCACAGGACACGTTTTTCAAGATCAACGTGCTGCCATTCCAGGCTGAGGATTTCGGAGCGGCGCATTCCTGTTTCCAGGGCAAGGATGATGATCGCCTGAAGGTCAGGGGCGAAGCGGGCAGCATGAAGAATACGTCTGAGTTCCTGTCGGCTGACACGGCGCTCCCTTGGTTTGCCGTTGGCGGGCTTGCGAATCTCCCTCATCGGGTTGGTGTTGACCAGCAACCAGTCTCTCGCGCAGGCGGTCAGCACCGCGGATAGGCAATCGAGGTATCGGCGCACGCTGGCAGGCTTGAGGGACGACTGAAGAAGGTGGTCTCGCAGTGTGACCAGATCCTGCCTGGAAATTTCATTGACCTGGCGATCCGCAAGGGAAGAGCTTCGCCAGTACCGTAGCAGGTACAGCTCAGATCGATGTCCTCGTTTGCCGGGAAGGACTTCGGTACTGTATCGATCGATGGCATCAGCCAGCGTGAACTTGGCTGTTGGCACTACTGCCTTGCTTCGCTCTGCCATGCCATGCTCTAGCAGGATTTTCTGGTGGGCTTCCCAGCGCTGCGCTTCGGCTATGGTGTCGAAGCTTTGTGTGGCCGTATGGCCATTGACGGTGACACGAACCTGAAATTTTTTCCCGCGTGAACGAATGCTCATTGCTCTGACCCCTTGGACAGAGCTTGGACAGAAACGAACTGGACCCGAGGAAACCCGCACCAGGCATAGCTCCCGCCGTGCGTCGAACCGGATCATCAATGAGGTGCGTGGCCTGAGCCGGGTTGTGTATGACGTGTCGGGCAAGCCGCCTGCGACGATCGAGTGGGAGTGAGATTCACGTCTCGAGTCAGAAGAAGCCCGCTCCACGCGGGCTTTTTTTCGTCCTCAAATCTTCTCTATCCAGCCGTTTCGAGTGGTTAGTTGAAGCGGCTGTGGATATCGTGTGGCAGTTTGTGAAGACATGGCGTGAGCGTCATCCCGTTCGCGCAGGGGAATCTGGAAACGGCGAAAGCTGTGCGGCCCGGTGAGCCCGTCGCAGGGGCGGACGAGGGGGGCGCTGCATTGTCGGGAAAGGCGTCTATGCCTCCAGCGACCATCCTTGGTTGTCCACGTTTTTCTCGTCGCGATAGACCCATCGCGCGCCGCACGTCGGGCACGCGAACGTGCTTACCGTGACCGCACGCGAGGAGGGCGACTTGATGCGCTGCGTGTCGGTGATTCTCAGCAAAGCATGGCCTGGCGCACCGCGTTTATGGAGTTCAATCGCGGCGCAAGCCGAGCAAAGTGTCATGCCAAAGGTCTCTTAAAAGACGCGAGCCCACTATGGTGCGACGGTGCAGTAGTGAGCTGCGGGTTGGGTAAAGATTGACAGGTTACCCAATTATTGATTGACATGGGCGCGGAATATCTGTAGAACCCGTCCGGCAGGATCTTCAAGCAGTTACTCCGATGTTCTGGGTTGTCACGCCAAGCGGTACTTCCTTTGCTCCATGTTTCTTCCTTGATTGTCGTGCCTGGTGAGCACAGGCTCATACAGAATTTTTTAGGATATCCAACATGGAAACCGGCACAGTAAAGTGGTTTAACGACTCCAAGGGCTTCGGCTTCATCACCCCGGACGCGGGCGGCAACGATCTCTTCGCTCATTTCTCTGAAATCCAGGGCAATGGGTTCAAGTCTCTCCAAGAGGGTCAGAAAGTGCGTTACGTCGCAGGCGTTGGCCAAAAGGGCCCGGCTGCTACCAAGATCGAAGCCATCTGATCGGCCTCATCTGCTAAGAAAAACCCCGCAGTGCGGTCCGCAGTGCGGGGTTTTTTAATGCACTCAGAGCGCACTTTGGCCCAACGCGTGCGGCTCTTGCCGCGGCAGATGAATCTGCCGCCGCATCACATAGACGGCAACCGCGGCAGAGAGCAAGCCCGACAGCACCCCCACCCCGAGTGATCAGCGGGGCCCGTGCCCAGCGCCATCATCGACGACGGCACGCCATAGCCGCGCGCGTCCGAATGAAAGACGCTCGCGGCCATTGTCGAGATGAAGATGGGGAAGTTCAGCCCGAACGTGCCGATCAAGAACAGCATGACCAGCATGGCCTTCAGATCAGGGCGGCCCCACACGTAGCGGATGGCCTCGGCAAAGCCGCCCTGTGAACGCCGTGCGCGCGCGTTCGAGCGCAACTCCGACTTGCGCAGGGAGACGATGTTCGATGCCAACGAACCTGCCGCCCACGGGCGGTAGTTGAACATGCGCAGCGAACGGAAGACGCCCGTTGTTGGCGCACGCGTTGATGCACTCATTGACGTTGCGGCAGATTGCCACCATTGAAGCGGCCAAAGCGTCGTGCCAATATTTGTCGTGTTATGCCAGCATCGCCCAAACAAAAAAGCCCGCATTGCAGCGGGCTGTGTTCTATTGCGTGCTGGCATCGCGCCTATGCCGCGTGCTTGCGCGGGCGCCGTACCGCACGGACCTTTCCACTGGTGCCTCCACCGCAGAAGAACTGATCCGCGCCATCCGATTCCAGCCCCGACACAATCACGCCGGGCGGCATGTCGAGCTGTTCGAGCACCTCTCCGGTATGCGGATCGATGTGCCGCAATTCGCTCGTATCGCCTTCCCACGTCGCGTGCCAGAGTTCGCCATCAACCCAGGTCACGCCGGTGACGAAGCGGTTGGAGTCGATGGTGCGAAGCACCTTGCCGGTATCCGGATCGATCTGGCGGATCTTGCGCTCGCGGTAGTGCCCGACCCACAGCGTGCCTTCGGCCCAGGCGAGGCCTGAATCGCCGCCGGCGCCCGGCGCGGGAATCGTCGCGAGCACGTTGCCGGTTTGCGGATCGATCTTCTGGATGCGGTCTTCGGCGATCTGAAACAGGTGCCGTCCGTCGAACGCGGTACCGGCGTGGGCCGGCACGTCGATAGAGCGCTGAGTCTTGCCGCTGGCAGGATCGAGTTCCTTCAACTGGCCACCGGCTGCAAACCAGACGTGCTCACCGTTGTAAGTGACGCCACCCACGTTTTCGACACCGGGGAAGGGGCCGTATTCGCGCACGACTTCGGCGCTGGATCGTTTCATGTTGGGCTCGCTCGATTCGGTTGTGGTGTCGTCATCCTAGTCACTTGGCAGCGGTGCGGGGAGTAACAAGGTGGTCGCGAATCCGGGTACCGGCGGCGTCACCCAGCGGCGCGCAGGGCCACGCCCGAAATACTGCACCTTGCCAGCCGCTGCCAGCGCATCGAGCGCACGCTGTACGGTGCGTTGGCTGGCCCCGAGCGCCAGCGCCAAGGCGGAGCTGGACCACGATTCACCATCGGCCAAACAGGCCAGTACCGCGGCGTATTGCTCATCGACAGGTTGCGCGAGTACGACGACATCCTTTGCGCCGGCGGCCTGCAAGGTGAATCCATGCCGTGTGGCCTTGACCGTGCCCAACGTGCCGAGCGCTGTGCGCAAGCGGCCAATTTCAACGCGCAGGCGCACGCGGTGCGATTCGTCGGGATGCCGGGTGCGGAATGCGTGGGCGATGAGGGTGTCTCTGGGCACGTCTTGCGGCCACGCTTGAGCCAATGCGCGCGCCAGTGTGAAGAGCACGGGCCGCGTAGTGAGCGGGACGATCGTATCGGCCTGCCGCACGGCGAGCCGGCAAGCATCGACAACGAGCGAGCCCGATGCAAAGAGCGCTTCCACGTCTTCAAGGCGCAGCACGCGCTCCTTGCCATGCGAGATCAGGCGGGCGGCTGGGGCGGTCAGCGCCAGCGCGGCGCGCTCCACTTCCGCGGTGAGCGTGGGGATACCGGCCTGACGCGCTGCGAGATCCGCACTGGCCAATGCTGCGCGCGCGGCGGCTGTCTGCAACCGGCGGATGGCAATGCCTGCGACAACCAGCGCGTGCGCGGTGTGCAATACCGGCGGCAAGCGTGCGGGGTTCAGTGCGGCAAGTGCGGCGTCTGCGTCGTCGAGGCGGCCGATCAGCAGCAGGCGGCGGATGTCGAGATACCGCGCATGGGCAGCGTTGACGTGATCGCCGTGGGCCTCCAGCGTGGCGCGGGCGGCGTCGAGGGTTTTGGCAGGCCACACGAGGTCGCGCGAGGCGAGGGCAACTTCAGCCTCCGCCACGATGCAACGCGCCCGCGCCAACGCTTCTCGTGAACCGAAGGCGCGGGCGGCGCGACGCAGCAGCAGTTTGGCGCGGGCCAGGTCCCCGAGCTGCGCCATGGCGATGCCGCGCAACGCGAGCGCCGCTGCATCGTCGCGCAGAGCAACGCGGTTTAGCGCTCCGAATGGGTCACCGGCAGCGAGTGCGCGCGCTGCGGCTGTGATCAATGAATCCATTCGAATCCCGCCACACTTGTCACTCCCGCCGGTTGAGGGTCGGCGCCTAATCTAGCACACGACCACTCACCTGAATTTCCCACCACATGGAGGCAAACATGAGCGCAACACACCCCACTGCAACCCGCGCAACCTGGCTGGCGGAGCGCATTGAACTGCTCAAGGCGGAGAAGGAACTCACCCGCCGTAGCGACGAGCTGGCACGCCGCAGGCAGGCGCTACCGTGGGTCCGCATCGACAAAGGCTACCGCTTTGAAACGGAGACCGGCGATGCCTCATTGGCCGACCTGTTTGCTGGGCGTTCGCAGTTGCTGGTTTATCACTTCATGTTCGGCCCTGACTACAAGGCGGGCTGCCCGTCGTGCTCAATGATTGCCGATGGCTTTGATGGTTTCGTCACGCATCTGGCGAACCACGATGTCACGCTGATGGCCGTGTCGCGCGGGCCGCTGGCCAAGCTGGTGGAGTACCGCGAGCGAATGGGCTGGACCTTTCCGTGGGTGTCGTCGGTGGGCACCGATTTCAACTACGACTTCAACGTGTCGATCACGGAAGACCAGCAGCGCGCCGGCAGCACCGACTACAACTACGTGCGCGGCAGCCACGTGATGGACGCATCGGATTTGCCCGAACCCGTGCAGCAGTTCGCAAGCATGTGCGGCACCGATGCACCCACCTACGTGCGCGACCGGCCCGGCATGAGCGCATTCGTGCTGGAGGATGGCGTCGTGTATCACACGTACTCCACCTACGCGCGCGGGCTCGATGGCTTGTGGGGCGCGTATCAGTGGCTCGATCGCGCACCGCTGGGCCGCAACGAAACCGGTGTCTGGTGGCGCCGTCATGACGAGTACGCTCAAGCGCGTTGAGCCGCTACGCGAGCATGCAGTGTCCGAGCGCGGCTTTCTGGCTGGCTCGGCATTGCTGTTCAGCGCCAGTGCGGCCGCGACGCTGGCATGGTGCAACGCCATGCCGGCCATGACTGAGATGCCGATGGCCTGGATGCCGATGTGCGGACAGACGTGGTGGCGTTTTGCCGCGTCGTTCATCGGCATGTGGACGGTGATGATGGTGGCGATGATGTTGCCATCCTTGGTGCCGACACTGCGGCGGTATCGCACGGAGCTTCATCTGGCCGGCGAGCCGAATCTTGGCGTGCCGACGGCGTTGGCAGGTTCCGGATACTTCGCGGTGTGGACGGCGATCGGCCTGATGGTCTTTGCGCTGAGCGCCGCGTTGGCCCAGCTTGAAATGGCATGGCCGGTGCTGGCGCGTGCCATGCCTGTTGCCAGTGGCGCTATCGTTTTTGCGGCCGGCCTTTGGCAGTTCAGTGCGTGGAAGGCGCGGCAGTTGGCGCGCTGCCGTGCAGCGCCAACAACAGGCGGCACGGCGTGGCGATATGGTTTGCATCTTGGCATTCGGTGCGCTGGCTCTTGTGCCAGCCTGACCGCAATCCTGCTCGCCAGCGGCGTCATGGATTTGCGCGCAATGGCAGCGGTGTCTGCGGCCATTACGCTGGAGCGCCTTGCGCCCGCCGGCGAGTACATCGCCCGTGTCGTGGGCGCAGTTGCAGCCGGGGCGGGGCTGTACTGGATGGCACAACCGCTTCTTGGAGCCTGACGGCGCACTCTTGCTGGTGCATCTGGCGTAAGATGCCGGCTCGATTTCGATTGCAGCCTGCAATACAAAGAGAAAATGAACGTTCCGCTCTTACTGAATATTTCGACTTTTGTCGTCATTCTGATCGCTCTGGGCCGCGTCAACGCGAGCTGGAGCCTGGCCAAACGCGTGCTGCTGGGCATGGTGCTCGGTATCGTCTTCGGTCTGGTGCTGCACCTGATCTATGGTGACGACAGCGCAACGCTCAAACAGTCGATCTCCTGGTTCAGCATTGTCGGCGGTGGTTATATCCAGCTGCTGCAGATGATCGTCATGCCGCTGGTGCTGGTCTCTGTGCTGAATTCGGTGGCCAAGCTCAACAGCACCGCATCGCTGGGCAAGATCAGCGCGCTGACGATCGGCACGCTGCTGCTCACGACGCTGATTTCCGCGCTGGTCGGGGTGTTCGTCACCAACCTGTTCGGCCTGACCGCGCAAGGCTTGGTGCAAGGCGCGCAGGAAACCGCGCGGCTGACCGCAATCCAGGACAACTACGCCGGCAAGGTCGCAGACCTTTCGGTGCCGCAACTGGTGCAGTCCTTTATCCCGAAGAATCCGTTTGCCGAACTGACCGGTGCCAAGCCGACGTCCATCATCGGCGTGGTGATCTTTGCGGCGTTCCTGGGTGTGGCCGCGTTGAACCTGCTCAAGGATGACGCAGTGAAGGGCGAACGCGTGCTCGCCGCCATTGACACCGCGCAGGCCTGGGTCATGAAACTCGTGCGACTCGTCATTCGCCTGACTCCATACGGTGTGCTGGCGCTGATGACCAACGTGGTTGCCGTGTCCAACGTGCAGGACATCATCAAGCTCGGCGGCTTCGTGGTGGCTTCCTATCTGGGGCTGGCAATCATGTTTGGCGTGCATGCCGTGCTGCTGACGCTCAATGGCATCAATCCGCTTCGCTTCTTCCGCAAGGTCTGGCCGGCGCTGTCTTTCGCGTTTACGAGCCGTTCGAGCGCGGCGACTATTCCGCTGAGCATCGAGGCACAGACGCGGCGCATCGGCGTGCCGGAATCGATCGCCAGTTTTGCGGCGTCGTTCGGCACCACCATTGGTCAGAACGGTTGCGCGGGCTTGTATCCCGCCATGCTGGCGGTGATGGTGGCGCCCACCGTTGGCATCAACCCGTTCGATCCTGTGTGGATTGCGACGCTGGTGGCAATCGTCACCCTGAGCTCGGTCGGCGTGGCGGGGGTTGGCGGTGGCGCCACCTTCGCGGCGTTGATCGTGCTGCCAGCCATGGGCTTGCCGGTCACGCTCGTGGCGCTGTTGATCTCCATCGAACCGCTGATCGACATGGGCCGTACGGCGCTTAACGTCAATGGCTCAATGACTGCAGGGACCATCACCAGCCAATTGCTGGGGCAAACTGACCGAAGTGTCTTCGATGCCGGTGATGAACCAGAGCTGATGCATCGTTGATCACTGCTTTGGAAGAAGAGATGCCGGCCATGGGGTCGGCATTTTTTTTGAGCGCTTCAATAGTGCGAGTGCGCCTGTGCCAGTTCGGTCAGCAGTTCCATGAACGCGCTGGCCAGTTCACTGGGCGGGGCGGCGCTTCTGCGCACCAGGCCGACGGGCTCTTTGGTACCCGAGGTGGCGATGTTCAGGCGGACAAGCTGACCATGCTGAAAATCATCGCCGGCGGCGCGCTCGGGCGTGATCCAAACTGCGTCGGATCGGCACGCCAGCAGGCGCGCGACGGACACAGACAGCGTTTCCGTCACGCCCGCCGGCAGGCGCAGCCCGTGCGTCTGGAACAGGGCTTCGGTGTGATGGCGCGGCACCGTGCCCAAGGTGGCGATGACCAGCGGATAGTCCAGCACCGCCTGCAATGACGCCGATGCCCCCGGCTGCGCCAGCAGCGGATGCCCAGGCCGTACGGCCAGCGCCAATGGCTCGGTATACAGCAACTCGAACGACAGCCCCTGCATGCGGTCCGGCTCGGCCATGCGCCCGACGATGAAGTCGAGTTCGCCGGCCTTGAGCGCGGTCAGCAATTCGACATTGGTGCCGGTGCGCAGCCGCACGCCGGCATGGGGGCGTTGCGTGTGCAGATGGGCAATCGCCTGGGGCAGCAGGCTGCTTGCCACAGTGGGCAGGGCGCCCACATGCACGACCGGCGCGGACGCATCGGTTGAGCCCATCAGCGCGGCGGTGGCCGATTCCAACGCCTGTGTCACGCCCACCGCGTGCCGCAGAAATTGCTCCCCAGCAGCGGTGAGCCGCGCGCCTTGCCGCCCGCGCTCCACGAGTTGCACGCCGGCCAACGCTTCCAGCTCCCCCAGCGTTTTCGACACTGCCGGCTGGCTCAAATGCAGCCGTTCGGCGGCCCGCCGCAGGCTGCGTTCCTGCGCGATGGCGACAAAGCAACTCAGATGGCGGAAGCGGATGCGCGACGGCAGGTCGCCAGAGAAGGTACTTTCCATAACGGTTGGTTATCGATTTTTCGATCAGAAGTCAATTTACTTCACTTTTTGGCAGCGATACAGTCTTCCCAAGATTTCATAAGGAGACGCCCCATGACTCTGCCGCTTTCCGGCACCGGCGAATTTGCCCAGCGCGACACCGCGCAGCATCCGCCCGCACTGACCCCCGTCTACAAGACCAGCATGCTGCGCTCGCCGCGCAACGCGCTCATCTCCACGCTCAATACGCTGTCGGAAACCACCGCGCCGGTGTTTCGTGCAGACGACCTCGGCGCGCTCGACAACGATCTCATCCTCAACTACGCCAAGGAAGGCTTGCCGATTGGTGAGCGCATCATCGTCCACGGCTACGTGCGCGACGAATTCGGCCGCCCCGTGCCTCACGCGCTGGTGGAGGTCTGGCAGGCGAACGCAGGCGGCCGCTACCGCCACAAGAAAGACCAGTACATCGCGCCGATCGACCCGAACTTTGGCGGCTGCGGCCGCATGCTGACGGATGCCAACGGCTATTACGTCTATCGCACCATCAAGCCCGGCCCGTACCCGTGGCGCAACCGCATCAATGACTGGCGCCCGTCGCACATCCATTACTCGCTCTCGGGTGACGGCTGGGCGCAGCGCCTCATTACGCAGATGTACTTCGAGGGCGATCCGCTGATCGCGCAGTGCCCGATCATCAAGACCATCCCTAGCGAAGAACAGGTGCGCGGCCTGATTGCGCTGCACGACACGGCCAACCACGTGCCGCTTGATGCGCGCTGCTACCGCTTTGACATCACGCTGCGCGGGCGCCGTGCCACGCATTTCGAAAACGCTGTGCCCGCCCTGCAAGGAGCCAAGTGATGACCACGACCACGCTCCGTGAATCGCTCGAACATGCCCAGGCAACGGCCATGACGACAACGCCGCCGTTCGCGCATTTCAACGAGACCGCCTCACAGACGGGCGGCCCGTATGTGCACATCGGCCTTGCGCCGCGCCAGGCAGGGTTTGATATCTACGACAAGGAATTCGGCAGTGTGCTGACCACGCCCGCCACGCGGGGCGAGCGCATTGCGCTGGAAGGCCGCGTCTTCGATGGCTCCGGCTCGCTCGTGCGCGATGTGCTGATCGAGATCTGGCAGGCCAACGCCGACGGCAAATACGCGCACCCGGCCGACCACCAGGACAAGCCCGTCGACCCGGCATTCCGTGGCTGGGGCCGTGCTGGCGCCGATTTTGATACGGGCGTCTACCGGTTCGATACCATCAAGCCGGGCGCCGTGGCCGGGCGCACAGGCGCGACACAAGCACCGCACATCTGCATGATTCTGTTTGCGCGCGGCATCAACCTCGGCTTGCACACCCGCGTGTACTTCAGCGATGAGACCGCAGCCAACGGTACCGATCCGATACTGAACGGTATCGAATGGGAAGTGCGCCGCAAGACGTTGATCGCACAGCGCAGCGAACGTAACGGCGAGGTGGTCTATACCTTCGACGTGCGCCTGCAAGACACGCCCGATGGCGGTGCGGAGACGGTGTTCTTCGATATCTGATCGCTGCATGACATCTGCAAAGACCGCACCCGGCAGGTTCACTTCGCCGGGTGTTGTTTTTGATGCGGTCAGCCGGACTTTCAGCGAGACGTCATGCAGACGTCGATAATGGGTGGATCGCCCGCCGGCGTTTGACGACCCTGCCGTGACCCAACTCACCCTTCCCGGATTCGAAGCCACTCCGCAACTGCCCGCGCATCGCCTGTTTCTGGCGATCAAGCCCGACGCTGACACCGCAGGGCACATCGCGGGGCTGATCGAACAATTGCGGCCCGTGGTGGGCTTTAAGGGCAAGGCGCTGCGTGCGGAGCGCCTGCATATCACGCTGCACCACCTGGGTGATTTCGTTCACTTGCCACCCGAGGATGTCGTGGCGCGCGTGCGTGCCGCGGCGGGCAACCTCGCGTTGCCGCCATTCGATGTCACATTCAACCAGGTGGTGAGCTTCCATGGCCGGCGCGATCGTCGGCCGTTTGTGCTGCTGGGCGATGCAGGTGTGGCTGGTTTGATGGCGTTTCAGGCAGCGCTGGGCGGGGCGCTCCAGCATGCCGCCGTGCCGTTGCTGCACGGGCACTTCCAGCCGCACATCACGCTGCTGTATGACCGCGGCGGCTTTGCCCCGAAAGCGGTCGAGCCCATCACCTGGACGGTGCGCGAGTTCGTCCTCATCCATAGCTGGCTGGGCAAGACGCGCTACGACGAACTTGGTCGTTGGCCGCTCAAGGGTTGAGCGGCCTGCCGTTACGCCAGGTGTCTCCAGTCGGATGGGATTGCAGAGATGCCGCTAGCGTTGGTTGCCTGACTGCCTGATTGGATCAAAAAACCACCTGGAATGCGCATATTCGTTTCAGCAATCGATCAATCAAATATGGATCGCATTACGGCCGCCCAAGTGTTTGCTGTGGCAATTGCCGTCATCTGATCGGCTCGGGAAGCTTCCGGCGCATCGCCAGCAGGCCCAGCGCCAGCACGCAGAACGCCGCACCCGCGTGGAATGTCGCGTCCGCGCCAAGCTGGTCCCACAGCAACCCCGCCAGAACGCTGGCCACCAGCATGGCCAGCCCGCTCACGAGGTTGAACATGCCGTATGCGGTGCCGCGCAAATCAGCCGGTGCAGTGTCGGCCACCATGGTCGCCAGCAAGCCCTGTGTGATGCCCATATGCACGCCCCACAGCGCCACGCCCACGAGGACCACGCCCCAATGGGCAGACAAGCCCAGCACCGCATCAGCGGCGATCAGCACAATCAGCCCGAGCGCCAGCAGCTTCGTATGGCGCATGCGGTCTGAGAGCTTGCCGAACGGGTATGCGGTGAGCGAATAGACCACATTCATCGCCACCATCACCAGCGGCACGAGCGCGATGGGAATGCCACCTTGCTGGGCGCGCAGCACCAGAAACGCTTCGGAAAAGCGCGCAAGTGCGAAGACCGCGCCGATCATCACGACCCACCAGTACGCGCCGGGCAGCCGCTTGAGGTTGTGGCGGCGGATCGGGTTGGTGCGTCCAGTGCCGTTATGGGCCTCGGGCTCGCGCAGTCCAAACATCAGCAGCGCCACCGATAGCAGAGCCGGTATCACGGCCACCCAGAACACGGCGCGAAAATGATCGCCCCACAGCAGCATCAACCCGACGGCCAGAAGCGGCCCCAGAAACGCCCCCACGGTATCGAGCGATTGCCGCAACCCGAAGGCGGCGCCGCGCAGCGCGGGGGGTGCTATATCGGCGACGAGCGCGTCGCGCGGCGCACCGCGGATGCCTTTGCCGACGCGATCGAGCAGGCGTGCCGTCAGCACAATGCCTGCCGTGGGTGCCATGGCAAACAGCGGTTTGGAGAGCGCGCCCAGCGCATAGCCGAATACCGCCAGACCCTTGCGCTTGCCGAGGTAGTCGCTCAGCGTGCCGGAAAAGATCTTGACGACCAGCGCGGTCGATTCACCCAGCCCCTCGACGAGCCCGACCGTCAACGCGCTGGCGCCCAACGCTGACACCATGAACAGCGGCAGGAGGCTGTGGATCATTTCGGAGGCGATGTCCATCAGAAGGCTGACGCAGCCGAGCACCCAGATGCCGGCGGGAATCTGGCGCAGGCCGCCAGAAGGTGCGGCGTCGGTTGGGGAGGGTGTCATGGTTGATTTTGCGCTTGGCCGCGGGCGTCAGGCAAACGGCGCAAAGAGGCTGTTGAGCTTGGCCCCGCTGGCGGCATCCCGCGCAAAGTCGAAGGTGCCGCTGCGCTCGTGCAGCGCGCGGAAGGCGTTGGCTTTTTCGATCTGGGTCGGCATGGGCTATCCGGTGTGAGGTGGATGGGGGTTGGGCTGCAGTGCTGCGGCGCAGGCGAGCGCGTCGTCCAGGCGGTCATTGCTTCAGAACATGGCGTCGCCGACAAAGAATGCAGGAGCGCCAAAGATGCCACGAATCTGCGCGGCGTATGGTTGCTCGCGCAGGTGGTGTCGCTGTCGGCACTGCGCGTGGCGTGCCGTGTGCGCTTAACGGGTTTCACGCAAGTTCGGATGGGCCGCACGCATGCGTGGCCTGGGTCGCCGCTTGCGAGCAGATCCACGCGGCCACATCGCGAACGTTTGCGGCATGGCTGACGCCGGAGGGCGCGTTTTCCTTTGTGACGCTGGCGTCCTTCTGCGGATAGCGACTGCGTGGAGGCCTGATTTGTGAAACAATACCGGGTTATTCACTAGTGGGTACTGGTACGGTTTGCGCGGGAAAGGCATCGGTTTTGCGGTGTTTTCCTGTGAATGCCACCGTTCAGACATGACTTACGCCGTCAAGGAAATTTTCTACACGCTGCAAGGCGAAGGTGCCAACACCGGCCGCGCAGCCGTCTTCTGCCGCTTTGCCGGCTGTAATCTCTGGAGCGGGCGCGAAGCCGATCGCGCCACCGCCATCTGCCAGTTCTGTGACACCGATTTCGTTGGCACGGACGGCACGCAAGGCGGCAAATACACCACCGCAGACGCTTTGGCCGATACCGTCGCTGCCGAATGGCCGGCCAGCGCCACGGGCGGCAAACCGCTCGTCATCTGCACTGGCGGCGAACCGCTGCTGCAACTGGACACACCGCTGATCGACGCGCTGCACGCACGCGGCTTTGAGATCGCCATCGAGACCAACGGCACCATCGCCGTGCCTGAAGGTATCGACTGGGTGTGCGTGAGCCCGAAGATGGGCTCGGAACTGGTCGTTACACGTGGCGATGAGCTGAAGGTGGTGATCCCGCAAGACGGGCAAGACCTCGACGCATATGAACGGCTGGATTTCCAGCATTTGTTCCTGCAGGCCATGGACGGCCCGCTTGCGCGGCAGAATACGGCGCTCGCCGTTGAACTGTGCCAGCGCCGGCCGCGCTGGCGCCTGTCGCTGCAAACCCATAAGATGCTGGGCATCCGCTAAGGCGGGCCGCAGCATTTTGTCCCAGTCGTTTCAGCCGTTTTGCGGCGTCCGCTGCCGCCTCCTTGCTCCATGACCAAGACCGTTTCCATCACGCGCCGGCTCGAATTTGATGCCGGCCACCGCATCCCGGGCCATGCCGGCCAGTGCCGCAACCTGCACGGCCATCGCTACCAGCTCGAACTCACGCTCGAAGGCGCTGTCCTGCACAACGACAAGGCCGCCGACGACGGCATGATCCTCGACTTCGGCGACGTCAAACAGCTCGCCAACAAGCATCTCGTTGATCTGTGGGACCATGCGTTCCTCGTCTATCGCGGTGACACGAAGCTGGTCGAGTTCCTGAACGGCATGGAGGGCGGTCACAAGACCGTCGTACTGAACGACGTGCCGACGGTCGAGAATCTCGCGCAAGTCGCGTTCGATATTCTCGAGCCCGTGTTTCGCAACACGTTCGGCCACCATTTGCGCCTGTCCAAGCTGGTGCTGTACGAAACCCCGAACTGCTGGGCCGACGTCAAGCTCGCGCGCCCGCACGAGCAGGATTGATCGGACTTGCCAGACCCGCATGACCACGCCGCACATTCTCACGCCGCCTGCTGACATGTCCGGGCACGAGCGCGACGGTTACTGGATGCAGCAGGCGCTGGTGCAGGCCAAGTTCGCGTGGGGGCAGGGCGAGGTGCCAGTGGGCGCGGTGGTGGTGCGCGGCAACGAGATCGTCGGCGTCGGCTATAACGCGCCGATCGGCACACACGACCCATCTGCGCACGCCGAGATGCGCGCCCTGCGCCAGGCCGCAAAAAAGCTCGGCAACTACCGCCTGCCTGACTGCGAAGTCTTCGTAACGCTCGAGCCGTGCGTGATGTGCGCCGGCGCCATGCTGCATGCCCGCGTGGCGCGCGTCGTCTATGGCGCGCCCGACCCCAAAACCGGCGCCGCTGGCAGCATCCTCGACCTGTTTGCCGAGACGCGCCTGAACCACCAGACCACCATCACCGGCAGCGTGCTCGCGCAGGAATGCGGCGACATGCTGCGCGCTTTCTTCGCCGAGCGCCGCGCCAGCCAACGTGCTGCGCGGCTGGCTTGCGCTGAATCCGACGATTCCACCTCCGCCACATGACCACCGTCCGCCTGATTGCGCCTTCCGGTTACCCGAACGATGCGGCCATTGCCGAGCGCGGCGTTGCGTTTCTTGAAGCGCAGGGCTGCACGGTCGTCAATCGTGAATGCCTGAGCCGACAGCATCAGCGCTTTGCCGGCGGCGAACTGGCGCGGCTGGCGGATTTGCAGCAGATCGGTACGGGCAGCGGTCAGGAAATCGCCATGGCCATCCGCGGCGGTTACGGCCTCACGCGCCTGCTTGACCATATCGACTTCATCGAGATCGGCCGCCGCGCGCAGGCGACCGGCGCCATCATCGTCGGCCACAGCGATTTCACGGTGTTCTCGCTGGCGTATTTGGCCGCCACGGGCGGGGTGACGTTTGCCGGCCCGCACCTGTGCTCGGATTTCGGGCTCGAAGCGGTGGATCCGTTCATGGTCGAGCACTTCTGGGGCATCCTGCGCACCCCGACGTATTCGCTGCGCGTGAACGTGCCGCAGCCCACGGGCTGTGCGCACCCAGGCCGCTATGCCGGCACGCTGTGGGGCGGCAATCTGGCCATGCTGTGCAGCCTGGTCGGCACGCCATACATGCCGGCAATCCGCGACGGCATCCTGTTTGTTGAGGACATCAACGAGCACCCCTACCGGGTCGAGCGCATGCTGCTGCAATTGCAGCAGGCTGGTGTGCTGGACGCTCAGCAGGCGCTGGTGTTGGGTGATTTTTCCGGCTATCGCACCACGCCATACGACGCTGGCTACGACTTTGGCGCCATGCGCGATTACCTGGCCGAACATCTGTCGATTCCGGTCATTACCGGTTTGCCGTTCGGCCATTGCCCGACCAAGGCGACGTTGCCGATTGGCGCGCAGGCAGAACTGGATATCGATGCCACGGGCTTTACGCTGCACTTGTCGGGGTATCCGACATTGCTCGGGTAGGTCATCCTGTAAGCCGCTCGCCCATCCGGGTCACGCTCGGGTGGTAAAATCCCAGGTTCTCCAAATGGCATCCGGCAAATGCTTGCCGCGCCAGATCACCGCTTTCCAAATCAAGGTTTCCACGTGCTTTCCACCGCCAACATCACCATGCAGTTCGGGCCCAAGCCCTTGTTCGAGAACATCTCGGTCAAGTTTGGCGAGGGCAATCGCTACGGCCTGATCGGTGCCAACGGCTGCGGCAAGTCGACCTTCATGAAGATCCTCGGCGGCGATCTGGAACCGAGCGCTGGCAACGTGATGCTGGAGCCGGGCGTGCGCCTGGGCAAGCTGCGTCAGGACCAGTTCGCCTATGAAGACATGCGCGTGCTGGACGTGGTGATGATGGGCCACACCGAAATGTGGGCTGCCGCGCAAGAGCGCGATGCCATCTACGCCAACCCGGACGCGACCGACGACGACTACATGAAGGCCGCCGATCTGGAGGCCAAGTACGCCGAATACGATGGCTACACCGCCGAGGCACGCGCGGGCGAGCTGCTGCTGGGCGTTGGCATTCCGACCGATCAGCACAGCGGCCCGATGAGCAATGTCGCGCCCGGCTGGAAGCTGCGCGTGCTGCTGGCACAGGCGCTGTTCTCCAACCCGGATGTCCTGCTGCTGGACGAACCCACCAACAACCTCGACATCAACACGATCCGCTGGCTGGAATCGGTGCTCAACGAGCGCAACTCCACCATGATCATCATCTCTCACGATCGCCACTTCCTGAACTCGGTCTGCACGCACATGGCCGACATGGACTACGGCACGCTCAAGGTCTACCCGGGCAATTACGACGACTACATGGAAGCCTCCATGCAGGCGCGCGAACGCCTGCAGGCCGCCAATGCGCGCGCCAAGGAGCGCATCTCGGATCTGCAAGACTTCGTGCGCCGCTTCTCGGCCAACAAGTCCAAGGCTCGCCAGGCCACGTCGCGCCTGAAGATGATCGACAAGATCAAGGTGGAAGACATCAAACCGTCGTCGCGCCAGAACCCGTTCGTCCGTTTCGAGATGGAGAAGAAGCTGCACAACCTGGCGGTGGAAACCGAGAACGCGCGCAAGACGTACGACCGCAAGATTTTCGACGGTCTGACGATGGCCGTGCGCGCGGGCGAGCGGATCGCCATCATCGGTGAGAACGGTGCGGGCAAGACCACGCTGCTGCGCAGCCTGCTGAACGGCGCCGTGAAGACCGGCGTGCAGCGCGGCATTGAGATCGACGGCGGCTCCGTCAAGTGGGCCGAGAACGCCAACGTCGGCTACATGCCGCAGGACACCTACGAAGAATTCCCTGAAGACCGCGACCTGATGGACTGGATGAGCCAGTGGACGCAGGCCGGTGACGACGACCAATCGCTGCGCGGCACGATGGGTCGCCTGCTGTTCTCGGCCGACGACATCAAGAAGAACGTCAAGGTGCTCTCGGGTGGCGAGAAGGGCCGCATGATCTGGGGCAAGCTCATGCTCGGCCGCCACAACGTGCTGGCGCTGGACGAGCCGACCAACCACATGGACATGGAGTCGATTGAATCGTTGCAGATCGCGCTCGACAAGTTCGAGGGCACCTTGATCTTCGTGTCGCATGACCGCGAGTTGATCAGCGCCCTGGCCACGCGCGTGATCGAGGTGCGCCCGGACGGCACGCTCACCGACTACCTCGGCACGTACGACGAATACCTGCAAAGCCAGGGCGTCGAAATCTAAGCCAAAAGGCGGCCACGAGTGCCGCCTTTTTTATTTCCCGGCGCAGGCTTAGCCGGTGGCCTCGTCGATCAGCAGGTCGAGCTGGGCGATTACGTTGTGGGTATCGGGCTCGCCGCGCGTCTTGGCCAGCGCGGCCCTGAGCGTCTCACGCAGGGCAACGAGTTCGTCTACGTTGCCGGCTTTCTCCACCTTCATCTCCAGCAGATAACCACGCAGGCCGAGGTAGCGGCTGATGGTTTCGGTGTAGAAGCGATAGAGGCGTTGATAACCTTCGGCACTCGGCTCGCTTGACGCGGCCGCTGCAGGGGCGGCTTCAGTCGGTGCCGCTGCAGCAGCCGGTGCAGCCTTCACCGCAGCGGCGCCGTGCACGTGCGGGCGGATATACCCGTCGTGTTCCAGCGCATCGAACACCGCTTGCGTCATGCCAAGCGGCTGCAGTTGCGCCAGGATGTCGTCGCAGGTCTTCTCGCCGTTGATCATCAGGAGCACCGCGCGGTGGCGTTGGTCCAGGTGGTGCGCACGTGTGCGGATCTCGTCCTGACCTTTATCGGTTTTCTGGTAGATGCTGGTGGTCATGCTTGTCTCCCTCGGCCCGGCGCGTCTGCAATGCGCGCTCTGCTGGCTCTACAATAGAACGATCATAACCGCCCGGGTAGCGATAGCGGTCTTAGTCGCAAACCCGGATAGCACAACGCGCAAACCGCGCATCCACCAGAGCGAGACGACCAACGATGCAGCAACGCGACAAGCTTTTCATCAATGGCAAATGGGTGGCGCCGCAGGGCAAGGGCGTCATTGAAGTGATTCATTCGGCTACTGAAGTTGTGATGGGGACGATCCCTGAGGGCAGCGCCGCCGACGCCGAAGCCGCCGTGGCTGCCGCTCGCGCCGCATTCGACAGTTGGGCCGCCACGCCGGTGGCCAAACGCGCGGAATACATCCAGAAGATCGCCGATGGCCTGCACGCCCGCAGCGAAGAACTGGCCCAGCTGATTGCCAGCGAGGTCGGCATGCCGATCAAGCTGGCGCGCGCCATCCAGGTGGGCGGCCCAGTGTTCAACTGGGGCAATTTCGCCAAGCTGCTTGGCAAGTTCGAGTTTGAAGAGCAGGTGGGCAACTCGCTGGTGGTGCGCGAACCGGTGGGCGTGGTGGGTGCCATCACACCGTGGAACTACCCGCTCAACCAGATCACGCTCAAGGTGGCCCCCGCGCTGGCAGCCGGTTGCACGGTGGTGCTCAAGCCGTCGGAAGTGGCGCCGCTCAACGCGTTCGTGCTGGCCGAAGTCATTGAACAAGCCGGTCTGCCGCCGGGCGTGTTCAACCTTGTCACCGGCTATGGCCCGGTGGTGGGCGAGGTGCTGGCAAGCGACCCCGATGTCGACATGGTGTCATTCACGGGTTCGACGCGTGCCGGCAAGCGCGTGGCCGAACTGGCATCGCAGTCGGTCAAACGCGTGGCGCTGGAGTTGGGCGGCAAGTCTGCCTCGGTGATTCTGGATGACGCCGATCTGTCGGCGGCGGTCAAAGGCACGTTGTCAGCGTGTTTCCTGAACTCTGGGCAGACGTGCTCGGCGCACACGCGCATGCTGGTGCCGCGCGCCAAGTACGAAGAGGTCAAGGCGCTGGCCGCGCAGTTTGCCGCCAGCTACGTGCCAGGCGACCCGGCGCAGGAAACCACGCGCCTTGGGCCCCTGATCTCCGCCGTGCAGCGCGATCGCGTGCTGGGCTACATCCGCAAGGGCATTGAAGAGGGCGCTGACCTCATCACTGGCGGCCCGGACGCACCGGAAGGCCTGTCTACCGGCTTCTTCGTCCGGCCGACGGTGCTCGGCAACGTCAAGACGACCGATACCGTGGCGCGCGAAGAAATCTTCGGCCCCGTGCTTACCGTTATCTGCTATGACGACGAGGAAGAGGCCGTCCGCATTGCTAACGACAGCATCTACGGCCTTGGCGGTGGTGTGTGGTCGGGCGACGAGGCGCGGGCGATTCGCGTGGCGCGGCGCATCCGCACGGGGCAGGTCAATATCAACGGCGGGCCGTTCAACATGCAGGCGCCGTTTGGCGGCTACAAGCAGTCCGGCAACGGGCGCGAGAACGGCAAATACGGGCTGGAGGAGTTCCTGGAATACAAGGCGATGCAGCTCAATCCTGCCCAGACGGCCTGATTGGCTCAGCGTGCAGCACCAATGAAAAACCCGGCCGAAGCCGTAATGCCGTTCAGTTAAGGTCTTTCCGAAGATATCGAAGGGCATAACGAGCAGGACGGGATTT
>NZ_BHVX01000003.1 GCF_003851545.1 Ralstonia sp. SET104
GTCCTAGTCGGCGTCAGCATACGGAATGTGGCAATTCAGGCCCACGGAATTGTTCGAAGAACCTTTTTTATTGCCTGCCGAATCAAACAAGGTGACGATGCCCCAATCGGCGGGCAGGCTTTGGTACAGTGTGCCGAATAGGCCGCGTGATGTGTTCGCCCCCGTTTCTAGTGGCGAGATCGACGTCCGCCATCGCCTGATGGTTTCATTGCTGGAGTCCCGCACCCATGGCCCAAGTGGTACTTGCCTTCATCGTCGTGGCGGCTGCCGTGTTTTACATTCTGGTCAAGGCACCGCAGACCGACGCCCAGCCCCCGGCCCCCGCAGCGCCCGCCGTAGCAGCGGCTCCCGTGCCGCCTCCTCCGCCGTTGGCCGCGTCCGCACCGGCTGCCGAGACGCACGCCGCACCGGCCAGCACACCGACTGCATCAAAACCCACGGCGGCTTCTGCACCCGTCGCCGCGAGCAGCGTGGCAGCCGAAGCATCGGCGCCCGTGGCCAAGCCTTGACATTTTCGCCCTAAGGATTTCGCAGCGGGCGTCGCGCAGCGGCGTACAAGGGTAAAATAATGCCCCTTCATTGTTCCAACGACCGGTACGGCACAGCATGGCAGGATTTCGCTCCAAGGCTCCCCAACGTCTTTCCCCCGATGCAGAACGGCTGGTGGCCGATGCGCTGGCGCTCGATGCATCGGGCAGCCGCATCGAAGACGTCTATTGGGAACAAAGGCTGTCCGAACGTCTTTCCCGGCTGCTCAAGAACGGCAGCCAGACCGCGCTCGACGCCGCGCTAGACCATCTTTTCAAGCACAACGAGGAAGCCTCCGACGTGCTGGCCGAACAGGCCGAAACACTGGCCGAATCGGCCATCCTTAGCTCGGGTGGCATCGAATATGACGCGCTGCTGATCGCAGCGCCGATCCTGGCGCATACCCGCTACATGATCCCGTCGGGTGCGATCAAGCCAGAGATGGCGCAAACGCTGCAGGTACACCTGCAGGCGCACGTGATGGCCTCCAACGCCCGCGTGGCGCTGGCGCCTTACCTGTACAGCATCGATCAGCTGCCACGCACGCATTCCGATACCTTCGCGCTCACACACAAGCTGGCCGCCTATGCGCTGTCCGGCCAACAGGCCAAGGTCGAATTGCGCGACATGCCGGAAACAGCACCCATCCTGGCTGATCCGCGCTACCTGGTGGCCGTCGTCGTGGCGCAGCACGGCCAGCCGCTGTTCCGCTGGCAGCAAGACGCCAAGGAGCACCACGCCGAGCGCTCTGCCTGCCTGGAGCAATGGCGCGAGCAGGTCACGCCGACCATCTCAACGCTGATGCCCGGCTGCGAGTTCGACCTGCTGCTGCCGGATGCCTTCTTTCTGTCCTGCCGCGAGTCCGACAAGCAGATCCGCCCGCTGACGGTGCGTGCTGCCGTCAACTATCTGCAGGGCGCGCTGGACATGCCGGCCAACCGCTTCGGCGCCATCATCGGCGCATTCGGCGAAGAGCAGATCGAGGAATACCGCGTAGCCTTCACGGTGCGCGGCGAAAAAGACCTCATCTACGGCATCGTCTGGCCCGTATATGGCCGCGACGGTGGCGCCACGGATGTCACCGCCGAGGGCGAGCCCGGCAGCCCGCTGGAACAGATCTGCGACGAACTGCGCGCCTGTGGCATTGAGGACATCTTCCGCCACGGCCAACTCTTCGAGCCGGAGTACTGCGAAGACTGCGGCGCCCCGCTCTATGCCGATCGCTCTGCCGACATCGTTCACGCAGAGATGCCCGAAGACGCGCCGACACAGCAGCCGCTGTTCCACTGACTCGTGCCGCACAGCACCAAAGCCACCTTCGGGTGGCTTTTTTTGTTGCGCCAGAACCGCCTACAACGCGTGTTCATATCGATTGTCGATTTGCGACACGCGCGGCAAACCCGGCTGCGGCACAATGACACCCTCTCGCCACAGAGCATCACCGCCCGAACCCCAGGAGCCTCCCGATGACAACCCGCCCCCTGCTTCGCGCCTTGATCCGCAACCTCGCCGCATGCGCGCTGGCGGCGGCGGCCGCGGCGCCACTGGCCGCGCTGGCCGACGACCTTCGCATCGGCCTGTCCGCTGACGTCACGTCGATGGACCCGCAATGGAACAACGCCGGCCCCAACAATGCGATGGCGCTGCACATCTTTGAGTCGCTGGTCTTTCTCGACAAAAACGGCCGCTACACGCCGGGCCTGGCTACCTCGTGGAAAGCCATCGACGCCAACACGTGGGAGATCAAGCTCCGCCCCAACGTGAAGTGGAGCGACGGCACACCGTTCACCGGCGAAGACGTAAAGGCCTCGATCGAGCGGCCTGCCCGCTTGACCAACAGCCCCGGCCCGTTCACGAGCTACACCAAGTCGATTACCGACGTGCAGATCGTCGATCCGCTCACAGTGCGGCTCAAGGTGTCGATCCCGAACTACGCGAGCATCCCGAACGACCTGAACAGCCTGCCCATCATCCCGAAGAAGGTGGCCAATGCAACGCAGGCGGACTTTGATGCAGGCCGCGCGATGATTGGCACGGGCCCGTTCCTATTCGACCACTTCACGCGCGGGCAGGAAATCGTGCTGAAGAAGAACCCGAACTACTGGGGCCGCCCGTCGCACGCCTCGCAGTGGGACAAAGTCACCTTCAAGATCATCACTGACAATGCCGCACGTACAGCCGCCCTGCTCTCGGGCGATGTGGATGTCGTCGAGGCCGTGCCCGCCGCCGATGTGCCGCGCATCAAGCAGGACCCCAAGTTCCACCTTGAACAGCAGGTGTCGTGGCGCACAATTTTCTGGCAGATGGACCAGAGCCGCGATGTGTCACCGTTTGTGACAGACAAGGCCGGCAAGCCGCTGGCCAAGAACCCGCTCAAGGATCATCGCGTGCGTGAAGCGGTTGCGCTGGCCATCAACCGCGATGCCATCGTCAGCCGCGTGCTCGAGGGCCAGGGCGTGGTGGCATCGAGCATCGTGTCGCCGCAGATCTTTGGGCACCCAGGCGGCAAGCCGATCGCGTACGACCCCGATCGCGCCAAGAAACTGCTTGCCGAGGCCGGCTATCCGAACGGCTTTGGGCTCACGCTGCATGCCACCAACAACCGTTACCTGAACGACGCGCAGGTCGCGCAGACCACCGCGCAACTGCTCACGCGCATCGGCATCCAGACCAAGGTGGAAACGTTGCCGGTGGCGGCATATTTCTCGCGCGCGCGTCAGGGCGAGTTCTCGTTCATGATGCTCGGCTGGGGCTCGGTGGCGGCAGATGTGGCGCTGCGCAGCATTCTTGGCACACCCAACGCGCAAACCGGCTATGGCTCCTGGAACTGGGGCCGCTACAGCAATCCGGAACTGGACAAGCTGGTGCAGACGTCGCTGTCGACCGTCTCGAGCGAACAGGCACACGAGCTGGCTGCCAAGAACGCCGCGCGTTTTGCGCAGCAGGACTACGCGATCATCCCGTCGCACCATCAGCTCGCCACGTGGGCAATGCGCAAGGGCATCCGCTACGAGGCGCGTACCGACGAATGGTCACTCGCCTGGTTGTTCACCAAGCAATGAGGATCACTGCATAACGAACACCATGCCGTAACGCGCTGTTACAGCAAAATCACCAGATGTGCCGCATCGGGGGCGCATTGGGGTAACTAGCAGGAACTTTCAGCGCGGGCTTTCCTCTATCATGGCGATTTCCACGCCGACACCCTGTAATACTCGTGATGTTGCGACCCAAACTACTCTGTCTCGGCGTCTTCGCTTTGCTGGCCGCCTGCTCCAACCTGCAGACTGAACCGACCAATACGTCGGCCCTGTCGGCCCAGGCCACCAACGCCACGCCGACCAACTCCGCGCAAACCAAGCCGGCCATCCAGCCCGTTCCGACCACGCCGCCCATCGTCTTCGGCTCGACCGATAGCAGCGGCACCACCACGGTCAACCTGCCGTCCAAGGACAAGATGAGCTTGTCCGAGTACCGTGCGCAGACCCGTGACCGCCTGATTCAATCGGAAGGTGCCCGCCCCGACGTGGCCGACTGTGCCGCGCATGCAAGCTGGATCATTCCGCGCTCGACCAATTTCGATCAGTTCCGCCTGCCGACCGGCGCGCTGTCCAACGACCAGGCCAAAGTCGAGCCGTGGGACTCGCGCTTCTCGTCGAGCAAGCAAGGCGCGATCAAGGTATCGAGCGTGATCAGCTTCAATGCCGCTGTGCACAAGCGCGGCACGGGCAACGACCAATGGGAGCCGGTGCGCGTGCGCTGCGGCTATGACGAAGGCATGATGCTGGCGTACGAGCTGCTCGACGCCAATGGCCAGCCGTTCGCTGCGCCGGCCGCAGCGCCGTCGTCGACAGCGCGCACGCATTGCCGCCGCGGCCATCGCTGCACGACCTCCGCTGTGCGCGGCAAGAGCACCGCCAAGGGCAAGGCCTCGACAAAGTCCGCGGGCAAGGCCGCCAAGAGCAGCGGCACGGCGAAAGCAAAGTCGACAACGGCCAGCAAATCCACCGCCAAGAAGACGACGAAGAAGTCATCCTCCAACTAAGCGCAGCGCGCCGCCCACACAGGCGGCGCAGCGCTTGTCTTCAGCCGAGATACTCCAGGATCGCCTGCAGCATGGCCGCACCCAATGCGGCGCTGCGGGCGCCGTCCCACCCCACGCGTGCGTCGGGCAGGTCGGCGTTGTCCTTGAACGGCATTTCCAGCGTCAATGACAAGCAACCATACGTGTGGCCGATGTACTTCGAGGCGAGCTTGAGCGCGTCTTCGTTGTACTTGCTGGCCTCGTAGCCGTATCGCGTCTGGAAATCGGATGATGCGCGCAGGAAGGCTGCGACAAAACGGTCCTGATCAGCACGCTGCGCATCGGTGAAGCCCGGCAGCATCTCACTGCCCGCCACGAACACATACGGCAGCGCCTCGTCGCCGTGGATGTCGAAGAACAGGTCGACACCGGTCTGCTCGATGGCCTGACGCACGCACAGCACTTCGGGGCTGCGCTGGGCGTCGGGCTCCATCCACTCACGGTTCAGGTTGGCGCCCGCAGCGTTGGTGCGCAGGTTGCCGAGCGACGAGCCGTCTGGGTTCATGTTCGGCACGATGTGAAAGACAGCACGCTCGGCGAGTACGCGGCCAACGGGATCGCCGCCCCAGACACCCTGACGGGTCAGGCGCGCGAGCAAGCCTTCCACAAACCACTCGGCCATCGTCTCGCCCGGATGCTGGCGCGCGATGATCCACACGTTCTTCTTGCCCGGGCCGGGCTCGCCGACAATGATGCGCGTCATGTCGCGGCCCTGCACCGTGCTGCCGAGCCGCTGCGTGCGCACACCAGGCCTGGTTTGCGCGGCGGCCACCAACGAGAGATGCCGCTCATCCGAATACGGCTCGAAATACGCAAACCAGATGCTGTCGTGCTCGGGCGTCAGCTCGATGGTCATCGTCTTGCCGTCATAGCGCGTCGGCACGCGGAACCAGTGCTCGCGGTCATACGAGGCGACGGCGTGGTAATCCTTCCAGCCTGCGGCGTAGGTGCATTCGCCCGCGTTTTCCAGGGCCAGCTTGCAGGCTTGGCCCTGCGCGCCCTGCAGGCGGAAGTGGAACCACTGCATGAAGTCGGCGTGCGAATCGCGGCGAATGCGCAGGCGGATGGCATCGGCGCGTGCAGCATCGATGATCTCGATGGCGCCGCTGTCAAACGAGCTGGAAATGTGCAGTTGAGTGGCAGTCATATCGTGTCCTTCCTGTCGGTACATGGAGACAGCGGAATTCAGGTGGACTTGCGGCGGAAGACCCAGCGCTCGTCATCGGAATCGGCGGCGGCAAACGCGTAACCGTCAACATCGAACGCCTTGAGCTTGCGCGGATCGGCGATGCGATGCTCGATCGCGTAACGCGCCATCAACCCGCGCGCGCGTTTAGCGTAGAACGAGATGATCTTGTACTGACCGTTCTTCCAATCCTCGAAGACCGGCGTGACGATGCGCGCCTTGAGCACCTTGGGCCGCACCACCTTGAAATACTCTTCCGATGCGAGGTTAACGAGCATGGGGTCATCCGCCTGATTGAAGAGCTTGTTGAGCGCAAGCGTCACATCATCGCCCCAGAAGGCGTAGAGATCCTTGCCGTGCGGATTGGCCAGGCGCGTGCCCATTTCCAGGCGATACGGCTGCATCCAGTCAAGCGGCCGCAGCACGCCGTACAGGCCCGACAGAATGCGCAGATGCTTTTGCGCGAATTGCAGATCCTCGGCCGACAGCGAATTGGCATCGAGTCCGCCGTAGACATCACCATCAAAGGCCAGCGCGGCCTGCTTGCTGTTGTCGGCGGTGAATTCGGCAGACCAGTCCCCGTAGCGGGTGGCGTTGAGCACCGCTAATGGATCGGAAATCTTCATCAGCGTGCCGATCTGGGCCGGCGACAGCTTGCGAAGCACTTCAATAAGTTCTGCAGAGCGCGCGATGAAATCGGGCAGCGTGTGGGTCTTGGTGCGCGGCGGTGTGTCGTAGTCGAGCGACTTGGCCGGCGAGAGGACGATGATCATGTCAGAATCGCGGTTCACAAGTCTGGAATTGTATCGAATGGCAGACGCTGCCGCCCTCGCCCACTCCACCCAGGCGCCGGTCCCGCGCGTGGTGCTGGATTCCAACATCTGGGTCGACATCCTCATCTTTGACGACGCCGTTGCGCGCCCGATTCGCGCGGCGCTGGAAGCCGGCCGGCTGGACGCCATCATCAGCCCTGCATGCCGCGAAGAACTGCGCCGCGTGCTCGACTATCCGCAATTCGCCCGCTACGCCGTCGATGTGCAAGCTGCCCTTGCCTGGGTCGATCGCGTGACCCGCTCGGTGGCCGACCCGGCGGAAACAACACCGGCGGCCCGCACGCAAGGTGAAACGTTCGTCCCGCGCTGCAAGGACCGCGACGACCAGAAATTCCTCGCGCTGGCCGATGCCGCCGGCGTTGCGTATCTCGTCTCCAAGGACCGCGCCGTGCTCAAGCTCAAGCGCCGCATGGCCAAGTATTGCGACGTGGCGGTGCTGCCACCCAAGCAGTTTGTTGCACAGGTCCAGTTGGAGATCGCTTCCCTTGCTGCAATCCAACATCAGGCTTGAAGCCGTCTTGTCATGACCACTGCTGCTTTCTCCGCTGAATCGCTCGCGCCCATCGCTGCGCCGCCCTCGCGGCTGCCCAACGTCGGCACCACCATCTTCACCGTAATGTCGGCGCTGGCCGTGGAAAAGCAGGCCGTCAACCTGGGCCAGGGTTTTCCGGATTTCGACTGCGACCCGCGCATCGTCGATGCGGTGTCCGATGCGATGCGCGCGGGCCTGAACCAATACCCGCCGATGACGGGCGTGCCCGCTCTGCGCCATGCCATCGCGGCGAAGGTTGCCAATCTGTACGGCCATACATACGACGCCGACCGCGAAATCACCATCACCGCCGGGGCCACGCAGGCGCTGCTGACGGCTGTGCTGTGCTGCGTGCATCCGGGCGACGAAGTGATCGTCTTCGAGCCGACGTACGACAGCTACATTCCGTCAATCGAGCTGGCCGGCGGCAAAGTCGTGCCGATCACGCTGAACGCGCCGGACTTCCGCATCCCGTTCGACACGCTGGCCGCCGCCATCACGCCGCGCACGCGCCTGATCATGCTCAACACACCGCACAACCCGACCGGCACGGTCTGGCATGCGAGCGACATGCAGAAGCTGGCCGAGATCCTCGCGCCCACTAACGTGCTGCTGCTCTCCGACGAGGTGTACGAGCACATGGTGTACGACGGCGTACCGCACGCATCGGTTGCGCGCATCCCGGAACTGGCACGCCGCGCCTTCGTGGTGTCGAGCTTCGGCAAGACGTATCACGTGACGGGCTGGAAGGTCGGCTATGTGGCCGCACCTGCAGCACTGACGACGGAGTTCCGCAAGGTGCACCAGTTCAACGTGTTCACGGTCAACACGCCGATGCAGCATGGGCTGGCAAACTACATGGCCGATCCGCGCCCGTATCTGGACCTGCCTGCGTTCTACCAGCACAAGCGCGACCTGTTCCGCGCGGGGCTGGAGAAGACCCGCTTCAAACTGCTGCCGTGCCAGGGCACGTACTTCCAGTGTGTGGACTACAGCGCCGTCTCCGATCTGCCCGAGGCCGAGTTCGCCAAGTGGCTGACGAGCGAGATCGGCGTGGCGGCGATCCCCGTGTCAGCGTTCTATTCGCAGCCGCACGAATCGGGGGTGGTGCGCTTTTGCTTCGCCAAGAAAGACGAAACGCTCCAACTTGCGCTGGAGCGTTTGTCGAAGGTGTAAAGCGGAGCAGCCGATCAACGCTTGCTGGCGTAGTGCGCCAGCATCTGCTCCAGGTTCGCCTTGCTGTCCGCGCGCATCTTCTGCACGTTGGGGTTCTCGGCCATCTTGGCCAGGTAAGGCTTGACGCCCTCGACCTGCGCCAGCAGGTCTTCACCGTAGATGATCTTGGTGGCCGAACTGACCAGCGGGAAGTGCACGATGGCCGCGCAATCCGCAATGGTGAACGTATCGCCCGCCACGTAAGGCGAGAACTTGAACAACTTGGCCGCAGCCGGAACGTTCTTCTGCAGTTGCTCGCGCGTTTTCGCCTTCAGGTTGTCGCTGATCTTTCCGCCAAAGAACGCCTCGGGAAACAGCTGACGCGCGACCAGTTCCAAGTGCAGCTCCAGGAACGTCACCACTTCGCGCACCTTCGCGGCCTGAAACGGATCAGCCGGAATCAGCGGATGCTGCGGGTAGCGCGCCTCCAGGTAATCGATGATGACCTGCGATTCGCACATCCCGCCGTCCTCACCCACCAGATATGGCACCTTGTGCAACGGCGAAACCTCGCCGTCGGTCTGGTCGGGCCAGCGCAGCGATTCCTCGAATGCAATCCCCTTCTCCATCAGCGCGAGCTTGACCTTGTTGTAGTAGTTGCTCGCAGAAAAACCGTATAGCGTCAGCATGAACCCGTCTCCTTGGTAATTTGGCCGTCCGTTATGGTCGGTGCGGATGCCAGAAATCGCACGCTCGTGCTATTTTAGCCAGACTTTTTTCCATCGCAGTGGAATTCATATGCAGACTATCGGGATAGTGGGTACCGGCGCCATGGGGCGTGGCATTGCGCAAATCTCGGCCCAGGCCGGTTTGCGGGTCAAGCTGTTTGACGCCAACGCGCAAGCCGTGGAAGCGGCGCGCGCGGCACTGGGCGACACGCTGACCAAGCTGGCCGCCAAAGGCAAGCTCACGGCGGATGACGCCAACGCCACAATCGCTCGGTTGATTCCGGCCAGCGCCCTCACCGACCTGGCCGACTGCGATCTCGTGATCGAAGCCATCGTTGAGAAGCTGGACGTCAAGCGCGAGCTCTTCCGTCAGCTTGAGGACATCGTCGGCGCGGATGCGATCCTGGCGTCGAATACCTCGTCGCTCTCGATCACTTCCATCGCAGCAGCATGCAAGCACCCAGAGCGGGTGGCGGGCTTCCACTTCTTTAACCCGGTGCCGCTGATGAAGGTGGTCGAGGTGATCGACGGCCTGCGCAGCGCGCCTGCCACCGGCGATGCCCTGGCCGCACTCGCCAAGCGCATGGGCCACACCGCCGTGCGCTGCATCGACATGCCGGGCTTCATCGTCAACCACGCCGGGCGCGGCATGAACACCGAAGGCTTGCGCGTCGCCCAGGAAAGCGTGGCCGCGTTTGCCGATGTGGACGCCATCATGCGCGAGCAAGCGGGCTTTCGCATGGGCCCGTTCGAGCTGATGGACCTGACGGGGCTGGATGTCTCGCACCCGGTCATGGAATCGGTCTATCGCCAGTTCTATGACGAGCCGCGCTATCGCCCTTCACAGATCACGGCGGTGCGCTTTGCCGGCGGCATTCTCGGCCGCAAGACGGGCGAAGGGTTCTACCGCTACCCCGATGGGCAGAAGGAGGTCCGCGCCGAACCATCCGTGCCGACCGCGCGCCCATCATCTGTGTGGATCAGCCGCGCGCATGAAGCCGGCCACGCCGCCGCGCAACGTCTGTTGCTCGATCTGGGTATCACGCCGGAAGCGGGCTCCAAACCGCCAGCCAACGCGCTGATCATCGTGACGCCACGCGGCTTGGATGCCACTGCGTGCGTTGCGGCTGAGGGGCTGGATGCGCGCCGCACCGTGGCGCTCGACACGCTCTACCCGTTTGCCGCCACCAAGCGCCGCACGCTGATGACCACGCCCGCCACCGACCCGGCCTACCGCGATGCCGCACATGGCTTACTCGCTTCTGACGGCGTGCCGGTGACGGTGATCCGCGATTCGGGCGGCTTCGTTGCGCAGCGCATCGTCGCGTGCATCGTCAACATTGCGTGCGACATCGCGCAACAACGCATCGCCACACCAACCGACATTGACCTCGCCGTCACGCTGGGCTTGGGCTATCCGCAGGGGCCGCTGGCGCTGGGCGATACGCTGGGCGCCAACGCCGTGCTCGAAGTGCTGCAAAACCTCTACACGCTCTACGGCGACCCGCGTTATCGTCCGAGCCCGTGGCTGCTGCGTCGTGCCCGTCTGGGCATGTCGCTATTGACGCTCGACGCCTGATTGCCGCCCACCCACACGAGGCCGCCATGACTGCACAACTGCTCTCGAAACGCATCGGCTCCACGCTGGTGCTCACGCTGTCCAACCCCGACGCACGCAACGCGCTGGATCCAGTGATGTACACCTCGTCGATGGAAGCTCTGGACCGTGCCGCCAACGACAACGAGATCCGCGCCATCATCTTCACCGGTGCCGGCAACGCGTTCTGCGCGGGCGGCAACCTGAACCGCCTGCTGGAAAATCGCAGCAAACCGAAGAGCGTGCAGGAAGACGGCATCGACGCGCTCAACCATTGGATCGAAACGATCCGCACGTTTCCCAAGCCGGTGATTGCGGCAGTGGAAGGCCCCGCGGCAGGTGCGGGCTTCTCGCTGGTGCTGGCGTGCGACTTTGCGATTGCCGCGTCGGATGCGAAGTTCGTGATGGCGTATGTGAACGTGGCATTGACGCCGGACGGCGGCGGCTCGTGGCACATCGCGCGCTTCCTGCCACGCCCGCTGGCGAGCGAAATCATCATGCTAGGCAAGCCCGTCGGGGCAGAACGGCTGGCGCATTTCGGTCTGATCAACGAGGTCGTCAAACCCGGCGAGGCATTGGACCACGCGCTGGCGTTGGCAGAAAAACTCGCCGCGCAATCGCCGCATGCGGTGGGCCGCATCAAGGGCCTGATCGCCAACGCAGAAGACGCTTCACTGCACGATCACCTCAAGGCCGAGCAGCACAGCTTTGTCGAAGCGCTGCATCACGCTGATGGCAACGAAGGCATCTCCGCCTTCCTGCAAAAGCGCAAACCCCAATACCGCTAATCACACGTTCGCATGGTTCCCTTCCCGACACCCAAGCGCCGGCGCGTTTATCTGATGCGTCATGGCGCCGTGACGTACTTCGATGAAACCGGCCGACCCGTGGTGCCCGAAACGGTGCCGCTCAACGAAGAAGGCCGCAGGCAGGCAACCGCGGCCGGCCAGATCTTTGCGGCAGAAAACGTCGTCTTCGATCGGGTGATCGTCAGCGGGCTGCCACGCACGGTGGAGACCGCTCAACGCGTGCTGGCCGAAATGCCCGCTATGCAGGAACGCGGCATTACGCTCGACCAATGGCCCGAACTGCAGGAGATCCGTGGCGGCAAGCTGGCAGAAATTCCCGAGCACAAAGTAGCGCAGGCCTTTATCGGCGCGTTTGAAGGCACGGTGCCGGAAGACCGGCGCTTCCTGAACGGCGAGAGCATCGGCGAGTTTCTCGACCGCGTGATCCCGGCCATCGTCCAACTGCGCGCGCAGCCCAACTGGGACACCGTACTGCTGGTGCTGCACGGCGGCACCAACCGCGCGATTCTCTCGCACGCCATCACTGGCGGCGAGCGCGTGTTCTTCGGCAACCTCGCGCAGACCGCCGGCTGCATCAACGTGCTCGACGTGGGTGACGCCCCGACCGACTGGGTGCTGCGCATGAGCAATTTCTCGGCGCCCTCGCCTACGCATTTCGGCTCGCGGCTGACGACAATGGAGGTGCTGCTGCAGCAATACCTTCAACATCGCCAGCCGGCTGCCTGACTTTTCCAAACACACAACAAGATTCGGAGACACACCCATGGCACAGACGGAGCAGCAGGATTTCTCGGCCTTTGAAGGGACGCGCCCAGTGGCGGAGCAACAGAAATTCGACGTCAATGCGCTGCAAGCGTGGATGCGCACGCACATCGACGGCTTTGCCGGCCCGCTCACCGTTGAGCAATTCAAGGGCGGCCAGTCGAACCCGACCTTCAAGCTGATCACGCCAACGCAGACTTACGTGATGCGCGCCAAGCCCGGGCCGAAGGCGAAGCTGCTGCCCTCCGCGCACGCCATCGAGCGCGAGTACCGCGTGATGGATGCACTCGCCAAGACCGATGTGCCCGTCGCAAAAATGGTTGCACTGTGCGAAGACGAAGCCGTCATCGGCCGCGCCTTCTACATCATGGAGTTCGTGCAGGGCCGCGTGCTGTGGGACCAGGCATTGCCCGGCATGGAGCCGGCCGAGCGCACCGCGATCTACGACGAGATGAACCGTGTCATCTCGACGCTGCACACGGTGGACTATGCCGCCATCGGCCTGGCCGACTACGGCAAGCCCGGCAACTACTTCGCACGCCAGATCGAGCGCTGGAGCAAGCAATACAAGCTGTCGGAAACGGAGTCGATTCCGGCCATGGACAACCTGATCGAATGGCTGCCCAAGCACGTGCCGCAGGAAGCAGAAGAGATCACCAGCATCGTCCACGGCGACTACCGGCTCGACAACCTGATCTTCCACCCGACCGAGCCGCGCGTACTGGCCATCCTGGATTGGGAGCTTTCCACGCTGGGCCACCCGCTGGCCGACTTCAGCTATCACTGCATGAGCTGGCACATCGAGCCGGGGCAGTTCCGCGGCGTGGCAGGGCTGGACTTCGCAGCGCTGGGCATTCCGTCGGAAGCCGAGTACATCCGCCAGTATGAAGAGCGCACCGGCCGCCGCATCACCGGCGACTGGAACTTCTACCTCGCCTACAACATGTTCCGCATTGCCGGCATCCTGCAGGGGATCATGAAGCGCGTGGTGGACGGCACGGCGTCTTCAGCGCAAGCGCTGGAAGCGGGCAAGCGCGCCCGCCCGATGGCTGAACTCGGCTGGAAGTACGCCCAGCAGGCCGGCGCGTGACGTTGCGCCCCGCTCAGTAGCGGCTGACTCGTACTCGCACGCCGCCTCCAGCGGACAGGACAGCGGCGCTTCCAGCTCCAGCTCCAGCACCACCCCGCCCGGCAACTGCACGAAGATCTGTGCGGCAGGCCGCGCGGGGTGTTTTCTTACCTGATGCGGGATACCGCTATCACCCACGGCAGCCAGCACATCGGCCGCAGCTTTGCTGGCGGATTTTCTCGCTGCGCGTTTTGCACAGTTCAGCGCGCGCTATCCATTCCCGTCGGCAAATGCTGCAACAGCGTCGTCCAGGGCCACCTCTGCCATGGCGGCGAATACGTGATCGCGCAGCCAGCGGCTGGCGGCATCCTGGTCACTGTTGGTGTGCCAGTACAGGTACAGCTCCAGCGGCGACACCCTGAACGGCAGTGGCAGCAGCACGTTGCCATACGGCTCGTTGGCGATGCGCGCGTACCGGATCGGTAGCGTCGCGAGCAGATCGGTGCAGCTCACCACGCGGCAGGCCGCCGGGTAGTGTTGGCAGCGTAGCCGCACGCGCCGCTCGTGTCCGAGGCGACGCAGTTCCACGTCCTCCAGCCCCGCGCCCCGACGCCGGGACGACACATGCACGTGCTCGCACGCGAGGTAGCGCTCCAGTGTCAGCGGTTCGTGCGCGATGGGGTGGCCGGGGCGCGCCAGCACCACCATCGGATCGGTCAGCAGTGGCGCATGCCGGATCGCCGGCGACGCCGGCAGCAGAATGTCCGCCGCCGCGTCGATGGTGCCCGCCAGCAGTTCGGCTTCGAGTTGGCGGCGGTCTCCGCGCACGGTGGTTACGTCGATGCGCGGCGCTTCCTTGGCGATGGCCGCCATGAGCGGCGGCAGCAGCGTTGCTTCCAATGCATCGCGCATCGACAGCGTGAAGCGGCGCTCACTCGCGGCAGGGTCGAAGCGCGTGCCCTCACGCAAGGTGCGCTCGAAGCCTTGCAGCGCCGTGCGCACCTCCGCGATGAGCGTGCGCGCCAGCGGCGTCGGCACCATGCCCTGCCCGCGCCGCTCGAACAGCGGGTCGTCAAACAACTCGCGCAGCCGCCCCAGCGCATGGCTGACGGCCGGCTGCGTCAGGTTGAGCGTCCGTGCGGCCGCTGTGATCCCGCCTTCTGTATAGATGGCATCGAAGACGACAAACAGGTTCAGGTCGACCCGGGATATATGCATGATATTGATGTACCGCAATCCACGAAATTCATTTCTCTTATTGTAGGCGAAGGCTTATTCTGCCGACACCACTTGTGAGTTGCGCCACGCGCCATGACCACAGCCACCGATCTCTCCGTACCCGCAGGCTTCGTATTGCTGAACAAGCCGAGCCCCTTCCTGACGATGCTGGGGCCGGTGTATGCACATGGGATGGGCGCGTCGATGGTGATGGGTTTTCACGTGGGGCCTCACCACCTGAACCGGCGCGGCATCTTGCACGGCGGCGTGGTGGCTTCGCTGGCCGATGCAGCGCTGGGCTATTGCCTGGCAGAGCCTGCCAGTGGCGACAGCAACGAAGGCGTACTGGCCATGTCCACTGCCAGCCTCACTGTGGATTTCATCGCCTCTGCCGGAGAAGGCGACTGGATCGAGATCACCCCGCACGGATTGCGCACCGGCAGCAAACTGGCCTTTGCGCAAGCCCTGTTCCACCGTGGCGACCGGTTGATCGCGCGCGCAAGTGCAGTGTTTGCCGTGCTTGGCGGGCGAATCGCCGAGACTGCCTGAACTGAGTTGATGGATTACCCGTTCGAGACGCTTGTTCGATGTACTGAGGAGACACCATGAATTTCGACTACACGCCCAAGGTCAAGGAAATGCAGGCCCGCCTGCTTGAATTCTTCGACCAGCACATCTACCCGAACGAGCATCGCTTCCACGAAGAAGTCGAAGCGAACCGCCGCGCGGGCAATGCCTGGATTCCGACCAAGGTCATCGAAGAACTCAAGCCGCTGGCGCGCAAGGCCGGGCTATGGAACCTGTTCCTGCCGCGCTCGCCGCGCGCGCCGGAGGGTCTGTCGAACCTGGAATACGCGCCGCTGTGCGAGATCATGGGTCGCGTGCCCTGGGCGCCGGAAGTGTTCAACTGCTCGGCGCCCGACACCGGCAACATGGAGACGCTGGAACGCTACGCGTCGGAAGAACTGAAAGACCGCTGGCTCGAACCCCTGCTGCGCGGTGAGATCCGCTCCGCCTTCCTGATGACCGAGCCGGCCGTCGCCTCGTCAGACGCCACCAACATCGAATGCCGCATCGAACGCCAGGGCGATGAGTACGTCATCAACGGCCGCAAGTGGTGGTCCTCCGGCGCAGGCGACCCGCGCTGCGCCGTCTACATCGTCATGGGCAAGACCAACCCGGACGCAGGCCGCCATGAGCAGCAGTCGATGATCGTGGTGCCGGCCAACGCGCCGGGCATTACCGTCATGCGTCCGCTGTCGGTGTTCGGCTATGACGACGCCCCGCACGGCCATATGGAAGTCGACCTGAAGAACGTGCGCGTGCCAGCAGGCAACATCCTGCTGGGTGAAGGCCGCGGCTTCGAGATCGCTCAGGGCCGCCTGGGCCCGGGCCGTATTCACCACTGCATGCGCAGCATCGGCGTGGCAGAACGCGCGCTGGAGCTGATGTGCAAGCGCCTGTCGTCGCGCATCGCGTTCGGCAAGGCCATCGCCCAGCACAGCGTGTGGCACGAGCGCATTGCCGAAGCGCGCTGCATGATCGAGCAGGCCCGCCTGCTCACGCTCAAGGCCGCGTACATGATGGACACCGTCGGCAACAAGGTCGCCAAGGCCGAGATCGCAATGATCAAGGTCGTGGCCCCGAACATCGCCTGCCAGATCGTCGATTGGGCGATCCAGGCGCACGGCGGCGGCGGCGTGTCTGGCGATTTCCCGCTGGCCTCGGCCTACGCGCACCAGCGCACGCTGCGCCTGGCCGACGGCCCGGACGAAGTGCACCGCGCGGCCATCGCCAAGCTGGAACTGGCCAAGCATCTGCACCTGAAGGACGTGGTCGACATGCCGGTCACGCGCGGCGCATAACGACAGACAACTCCAGCCGTACCGTTCACTCCTTAACCCCGCCTTGAGCGGGGATTTTTTTGCCTGTGCCCACCCGTCTGCGCGTTTTCCGGTTCTGTGCTGGAATGGAACACTTTTGCAGGCTGCTGGTGGCCTGCGCGTCTCTTCCCCCGCCAGAAGTCAAGGAGCCAACGCGATGATCGACGTCTATAGCTGGGCCACGCCCAACGGGCACAAAGTGCACATCATGCTGGAGGAATGCGACCTGCCTTACCGCGTTCACGGCATCAACATCGGCGCAGGAGACCAGTTCAAGCCCGACTTCCTCAAGATCAGCCCGAACAACAAGATCCCGGCGATCGTCGATCAAGATGGCCCCGACGGCAAACCCATCTCGCTGTTCGAGTCGGGCGCGATCCTGCTCTACCTCGCCGGCAAGACCGGCAAGTTCATCCCCGAAGACGTGCGCGGCAAGTACGAAGTGCTGCAGTGGCTGATGTTCCAGATGGGCGGCGTTGGCCCGATGCTCGGCCAGGCGCACCACTTCCGCATCTATGCGCCGGAGAAGATTGACTATGCGGTCAACCGTTACACCAACGAGGCCAAGCGGCTGTATGGCGTGATCGACAAGCGCCTGACGGAATCGAAGTTTCTTGGCGGCCCGGATTACTCCATTGCCGACATCGCCACGTGGCCGTGGCTGCGCAGCTGGAAGAACCAAGGGATTGAGCTGTCGGATTACCCCAAGCTGCAGCGCTGGTTTGAAGCCATTGAAGAACGCCCCGCCGTGCAGCGCGCGGTGAAGGTGCTGGCCAAGGATCGCCAGCCGCTGCAAGACGACAAGGCGAAGGAGATCCTGTTCGGCGCAACGCAATATCAGCGGCGCTGATTGAGCGCCAAGCGCGGCGAGAAGGGCTGCTTTTCTGAGGGCTGCTTTTTTTAGGGCAGCCCTTTTGGCTGATCCATCCTCGGTTTCGTCCGGCAATGGGCCGAAACCGAGGCGGACCGCCAACATCAAACCAGCAGCCCCTGCCTTTCAATAAACCTCACCACTTCATCCAGCCCGCCCTGCGCCTTCAGGTTGCACATCACAAATGGCCGGTCGCCGCGCATCTTGCGCGTGTCGCTTTCCATCACGTCCAGCGATGCGCCCACGTACGGCGCCAAGTCGGTCTTGTTGATGATGAGCAGATCCGATTTGGTGATGCCTGGCCCACCCTTGCGCGGAATCTTCTCGCCGCCCGCCACGTCGATCACGTAGATCGTCAGGTCCGACAGCTCCGGGCTGAACGTCGCCGCAAGGTTGTCGCCGCCTGACTCGATGAAGACGACATCGGCATCCGGAAACTTGTTCAGCATGCGGTCCACCGCTTCCAGGTTGATCGACGCATCTTCACGGATGGCGGTGTGCGGGCAGCCACCGGTCTCCACCCCCATGATGCGTTCGGCCGGCAGCGCACCGGAGATGGTCAGCAAGCGCTGATCTTCCTTGGTGTAGATGTCGTTGGTAATCGCCACGAGGTCGTAGCGCTCGCGCATGGCCTTGCAGAGCATCTCCAGCAACGTGGTCTTGCCGGAGCCCACCGGGCCCCCCACGCCAACGCGCAGGGCAGGAAGTTTCTTGGTACGCATGATGATCGGATTCAGGATCTAAAGAGTCTTGAGTATTGCGTCTCGTGCCGGGCCGACAGCACACCCAGCCCCGGTGAAAACGTCGACAGCTCGGGCGGATGACACGCCGCGCGCCGCGACGCTTCATCCACCGCACGCGCCACCGCCGGATGCAGGCCAAAGAGAATGCGCTGCCCTGCTGCTTGCCCCAGTGGTACTGCCTTCACTGCGGCGGCCATCTGGTTTTCCACCCACGCAAAGCAGTACGCCGTCAGGCCATCGTGCGGGTCAACGTTCAGTGCAGCAGCGGCCGCCGCAAATGCCGTCGGAAACGTTACCGAGGCGCGTGCCGACAGCGCCGCACGCCATGCATCGTCGCCCCACCCCATCTGCTGGATCAGGCGATTGAGCGACCAGCCCATCTGCGAAGTCTCCAACCGCAGCTCGCGCGTTTCGCGCGTGGCAAGGAACCACGCATCGCGCTCGGCCACCGCATCGAAGCGGCCAGCCTGCCAGTCGGCGAATTGCAGCAGCCACAGCGGCGCCTCGCACGCGGCGAGCACGTCGAGGCCTTCGGCAATCCACTTCGCGGCGGACACCTCATCCAACACGTCCCGCACTTCCACCGCCGTCTCCAGCCCCTGCGAATAGCTGAACGCACCCACCGGCAATGCCGGGGATGCCAGGTGCAGCAAAGCGGTCAGTTGGGCCACGCTAGTCATGGTGATGGTGGTGATGGCCGCAGCCGGGGCCCTGTACATGTCCGTGTCCGTGGTCGTGTCCGTGGTCGTGCGAGTGACTGTGGTCGTGCCCGTGATGCTCGGTGTACAGCGCCTGCGCTACGGCGTAGTCCACTTTGAACGTCGCGTCGTGGCCATGACGATGGCCGCCGCCGTAAGCACCGGCCTCGGGCTCGAACGGCGCGTCTACATGTGCAATGGTCACGCCCAGACGCACCAGCATGTCTTCGAGCACCGGATCGGCTTCGAGCTGCAGCGCATCGGCGCTCACCTGCACGGGCGTGTGGCGATTGCCGAGGTGATACGCGGCGCGCATCAGGGCGAGGCGGTTGTCGCTGGTCACGCGCAGCACCTGCTCGGGCGCAGCCTGTACCTCCACTAGCGTGCCGTCTTCAGCGACGAGCACATCACCGCCACGCATGACGGTACCGCGCGGCAGCACGACGGCCACCTCGCGGCCATCATCGAGCATGGCACGCAAGCGGCTGCGGCTGCGCTCCAGGAAAGGCAGCACCAGCTTGGGGGCGCGTTTGACCAGCACGGAGGCCAGGCCATGCGGTGTGGGGAGGTGTTTGTTGATCGAAAGCATCGCCGGGACCTATGAACCTATTCGTACTTCACGTACTTCACGTACTTCAACTGCTGAACTTGAACCGTGGGGTTCAGGACTTTGAGTGTCAGGTTCTGAACCCTACAGGGCGCTGTTCTGAACCACAAACATCGAGTTCTGGACTCCAAACGTGGCGTTCCGGACTCCAAACGTGGCGTTCCGGACTCCGAACTTCGGGTTGCGAACCTGACCTTGTTGGTCCATCGCTGGTTTCAGCCGCTGCCGGGGATGAACCACAAAGCCCAAACCCCGGCAAAACCTAAAACAAGAAATACCGCTGCGCCATCGGCAACACCTCAGCCGGCTCACACGTCAGCACCATGCCGTCAGCCACCACCTGATACGTCTCCGGATCCACGCTGATATCCGGCTGCCAGTCGTTATGAATCATGTGCGCCTTGGTGACGCTGCGGGTGCCCTTGACCACGGCGGTGGTCTTGGACAAGCCATAGCTTTCTGCAACGCCCGCTTGGGCTGCCGATTGCGACAGGAAGGTCAGCGACGTGCGCCCCAGCGCCCCGCCGGCCGATCCGAACATCGGTCGGTAGTGAACAGGCTGCGGCGTGGGAATCGACGCATTGGCATCGCCCATCGCGGCCGAGGCGATCATGCCCCCCTTCAGGATCAGGCTCGGCTTCACCCCAAAGAACGCCGGCTTCCACAGCACCAGGTCTGCCCACTTGCCAACCTCGACAGAGCCGACTTCATGCGCAATGCCATGCGTGAGCGCCGGGTTGATCGTGTACTTCGCCACGTAGCGCTTGACGCGAAAGTTGTCGTGTCCGCCACGTGCATCGTTCGGGTCGCCCGCCAGCTTGCCGCGCTGCACCTTCATCTTGTGCGCGGTCTGCCAGGTGCGCAGCACGACTTCGCCCACGCGGCCCATCGCCTGCGAATCGCTGGAGATCATGGAGAACGCGCCCAGGTCGTGCAGGATGTCTTCAGCGGCAATCGTCTCGCGGCGGATGCGGCTCTCGGCAAAGGCGATGTCTTCGGCAATTGATGCATCAAGGTGGTGGCACACCATGAGCATGTCGAGGTGCTCGTCCAGCGTGTTGACGGTGAACGGCCGCGTCGGGTTGGTCGACGACGGCAGCACGTTTGATTCACCGCACACGCGGATGATGTCGGGCGCGTGCCCGCCGCCCGCGCCTTCGGTGTGGTACGTGTGGATCGTGCGGCCCTTGAATGCGGCGATGGTCGCCTCGACAAAACCGGATTCGTTCAGCGTATCGGTGTGGATGGCGACCTGCGTGTCGGTGTCGTCGGCCACGCCCAGACAGCAATCGATGGCGGCAGGCGTGGAGCCCCAGTCTTCATGCAGCTTCAGGCCGATGGCGCCCGCGTCGATCTGCTCGCGCAGCGCGTTCGGCAGGCTGGCGTTGCCCTTGCCCAGAAAACCGATGTTCATGGGGTATGCATCCGCCGCCTGCAGCATGCGCTGCATGTACCACGGCCCCGGCGTGCAGGTGGTGGCGTAGGTGCCGGTGGCAGGGCCCGTGCCGCCGCCGATCATCGTCGTCACGCCGCTGTTGAGCGCTTCGTCAATCTGCTGCGGGCAGATGAAGTGAATGTGCGTGTCGACACCACCGGCCGTGACGATCATGCCCTCGCCCGCGATGATCTCGGTGCCCGGGCCAATGACGATGGTCACGCCGGGCTGGATGTCCGGGTTGCCCGCCTTGCCGATCGCGGCGATACGGCCGTGCTTCAAGCCGATGTCCGCCTTGACGATGCCCCAGTGGTCGATGATCAGCGCGTTGGTGATGACGGTGTCGGCGCAGTCTTTTGATTCGCGCTGGCTCTGGCCCATGCCGTCGCGGATGACCTTGCCCCCGCCAAATTTCACCTCCTCGCCGTAGATCGTGTAATCGCGTTCGACTTCGACGATCAGCTCAGTGTCGGCCAGGCGGATGCGATCGCCCGTGGTGGGGCCGAACATTTCTGCGTAAGCACGGCGGTTGATCTTGAGTGTCATGTCCGTTCCTTCTGCGTCAACTTCACAGCTTGCCCTGCAGTGGTCCCATCACGCGGCCAGCAAAGCCGTAGACCACGCGGTCGCCGGCCAGTGCAACCAACTCAACTGTGCGCTCCTGCCCCGGCTCGAAACGCACGGCCGTGCCGGCTGCGATGTTGAGCCGGTAGCCGCGCGTCGCTTCGCGGTCAAAGTGCAGCGCATCGTTGACTTCATAGAAGTGGTAGTGCGAACCGATCTGCACCGGGCGGTCGCCGGTGTTGGCCACCGTCACCGTCAGCGTGGGCCGGCCTGCGTTGAGTTCGAGATCGCCGTCTTGCGGCAGGAGTTCTCCGGGGATCATGTCGCGCCCCTTAGACAGCCGCCACCAGCAGGCCAGCGCCGTAGAGCGCCACGCCTACACCCGATAGACGCGCCAGCCACGCCAGACGCGGCTTGAGCGCGAACCCCACGGCAATCCCTGCGGTATGCAGCAGCGCCGTCGCCGCGGCAAAGCCGCCGACGAAGGTCGGGAACATCGCCTGCGCCGCTGCCGGGAATTCCGTGCCGTGCGCAAAGCCGTGGAACAGCGCGAACGCGCCGCACAGCAGCGCACCGGCCCACGTCGGCATCTGCGTGCTGGTGGCAATCAGCAGGCCGAACACCAGCAGCGATGCGGCGATCATCGGCTCGGTCATCGGCAATGCCATGCCGCCTGCACCGAGCCATGCGCCCATCGCCATCAGCGCAACAAACGCGACCGGCGCCCACAGCGCATCGCGCACCGAGCGCGAAGCCAATGCGCTCCACACGCCAACGGCCACCATTGCCAGCAGGTGATCAGCGCCCGTCAGCGGATGCAGGAAACCGGCGAGCAGGCTGCCCCCGGCGGTATGTCCCGCAGGGCCCGGGTGGGCAAAGGCGATGGACGCGCCAAACGTAAGTGCAATGGCCGCAGCGGGCCGAATGAAGCGAGACAGGGTAGGCGTCATGACAGAACTCGTTGTGGTGCGTGGCATGCAGACTTCAGACAATCGGATGGTGGACAGTCACCAGCTTGGTGCCGTCCGGAAACGTCGCCTCGACCTGGATGTCGGGAATCATCTCGGCCACGCCATCCATCACGTCATTGCGGGTGAGCAGCGTCGTGCCGTAGTGCATCAGGTCGGCCACCGTCCTGCCGTCGCGTGCGCCTTCCATGATGGCGGCGCTGATAAAGGCGACGGCTTCCGGGTAGTTGAGCTTGAGGCCACGGCCCTTGCGGCGCTCGGCCAGCAAGGCAGCGGTGAAGATCAGTAGCTTGTCTTTTTCGCGCGGGGTCAGTTCCACGAGGGGCTCTCTTTGGTGAGGGTCTAGGTCGGGTGGCGCGAGGTCACGTCGCCCACAAACGCAGCGGACGGCCCACTACGCCGTGCATCGGTTCACGCAGCGCCAGCCATGTCTGCGACAGCAATGCGCGTGCATCTTCGGGCCGGCGTGCGAGCACGCGCAGTAGCAGCACGTTCGGCAGGCCGGGCGCGTCTTGCGTCAGACACGTGACGCCCGCGCGCAGGTCGGCGTTGTATGGCAGGTGTTCGGCCATCGCCTCGGCCAAGGCCTCGGTCGCGCCTTCGCCCACGGCCCACAGCGTGCCGATAACGTGGAAACCGGCCATGCCCGTTGTCGCGCTCAACATAGGCGATTGCGCATCAAATGCGGCGGATTCGATCCACAGCGGCTGGCCCTTGCAGCGCAGTTCGGTGCGCATGGCGATATGGCCGTCGGCCCACGATTCGCCCGCTGCATGGCGGCCAAGCATGGTGGTGTCCCAACCGATGGCGGTGGCACCGGGCGCCAGGTCCAGCGTCAGGGTGATGACCGGGCGCGCCTGGTTGAAGACGATGTTCTCTTGCGGCAGCCAGTCGAGCCGCGCGCCCTCGCCCGCGCGAATGGCAACACGCTGCGCGGCCGTGCGGCCGAGCGACTTGTACCACTTGGTGGCGCCGGGCGTGGTGAGCACCGCATGTGCGTTGGCGCCCAGCTCGATATCGATATCGAGCACATCGCCGCCGGCAATGCCTGCGGGCGGGTGCAGCATCACTGCGTGGCACACACCCTCGCCTTCCGGATACAGCGCCTTCTGCACCCGTAGCGGCCCCTGGTGCCGGCAAGCGGCCAGCACGGTGCGCTCACCGCGCCGCGCAAACGCCAGGCGCAGTGAGGCCTCCCAGGATGCAAATGCGGTGGCCTGCGGCGGGACAGGGAAATCGGGATGGCGCATCGGTCATGCAAACGGGTCGATACTCATCTGAGCCGCGCTGGCGCACGTTTCATATGAGAACCAAACCTAAGCAAACGGAAAGGTTTTCCATCATAGCCAGATGCCAACGGTTTCGCACTCGACTTTTTTCGCCAGACATCTGTGCGTCAAACAGCAACGAGATCCCGTACACCGTCGGCTTCCATGTTGGCGCCGTCGCCATTGGCAATGACCTCACCGCGGCTTATGACAACGTAGCGGTCGGCAATGCTGCGGGCAAAGTCGTAGTACTGCTCAACCAGCAGTATCGACATGCCGAACTCGTCTACCAGCCGGCGCAGCGTGCGGCCAATCTCCTGAATGATCGACGGCTGGATGCCCTCGGTCGGCTCGTCCAGGATCAGCAAGCGCGGCTGGCTCATCAGCGCGCGGCCGATGGCCAGTTGCTGCTGCTGGCCGCCGGACAGGTCGCCGCCGCGCCGGCCCTTCATCTCCTTGAGCACGGGGAACAGCGCGTAGATGGAATCCGGCACCCCGGACGGCGCACGCTTGGCTGCGGCGCCGATCAGCAAGTTCTCTTCCACCGTCAGGCGCGGAAAAATCTCCCGGCCCTGCGGCACATAGGCGAGCCCCTGCGAGACACGCTCGTAGGCCGGTAATTTTTGAATGGCGCGCCCTTCCCAATCGATCACGCCGCTGGCAGCGGGCACCACACCCATCAGGCATTTGAGCAGCGTCGTCTTGCCCACGCCGTTGCGGCCGAGCAGCGTCGTCAGCCTGGCCTGCGGCACCTCAAAGCTGACATTGCGCAGGATGTGACTGCCGCCGTAGAACTGGTTCAGTTGCTGGATCTGCAGCATCGCGTATGTCCTTAGCGCCCCAAATACGATTCGATCACGCGCTCGTCACGCTTGACGGCTTCGAGCGTGCCCTCGGCCAGGACGCTGCCCTCAGCCAGCACCGTCACACGGCCCGTCTCCCCCGCCAGCGCGGCAACAAACTCCATGTCGTGCTCCACCACCATGATCGAGCATGTGCCGCACAGGCCGTTGAGCAACGCAGCGAGCTGCATCGTCTCTTCATCGGTCATGCCGGCAACAGGCTCGTCGAGCAGCAACAGTTGCGGCTGCTGCATCAGCAGCATGCCAATTTCCAGCCGCTGTTTCTGGCCGTGCGAGAGCAGTCCGGCGGGCCGATACGCCTCGGCCTCCAGATGGATGCGGCCGAGCGTTTCTTCGATGCGCTGGCGGCCAGCGCTCAGCAAGCGCGCACCCAACGACACCCACCAGCGCTTGTCGGCCTTCATTGCCAGTTCCAGGTTCTCCCACACAGTGTGCTGCTCGAACACAGTGGGCTTCTGAAACTTGCGGCCAATGCCGATCTGCGCAATACGCGGCTCGGTCAGGCGCAGCAGGTCGATGCTCTGCCCAAGGAAGACGCGGCCCGTGACGTCTGCATTGCGCGGGCCGGTCTTGCCGGTAATCACGTCCATCATCGTGGTCTTGCCCGCGCCGTTGGGGCCGATGATGCAACGCAACTCCCCGTGGTCAATGGAGAGCGTGAGCGCATTCAGCGCGCGAAAGCCGCCAAAGCGCACTGTCACGTCTTCGAGATACAGGATGGCGCCGTGCGAGACGTCAATCGTGTCCGGCTCGACCACGTGGCCCATGCCGGTAGCGGTGCCGCTGAAGTTGCCCTCCTGCGCACGGTCGGGGAGCTCGGTGATGGTGCTCATGCGCGGTCTCCGGCGGAGGGTGTAGCGGTGGCTGTTGCGGCTTCACGCGCGTTGCTCTGGGCCGGCGTGCGCTTCTGCATGCGCAGCTTGCCCAACACACCCAGCACGCCATTCGGCAGATACAGCGTTACCAGCACGAAGATCGCGCCGAGCACGAACAGCCAGTACTCCGGCACCCATGCCGTCAGCAGCGTCTTGGCACCGTTGACGAGGAACGCGCCGATGATCGGGCCGATCAACGTGCCGCGCCCGCCCACGGCCACCCACACGGCCATCTCGATCGAATTGCCCGGCGACATCTCGCCCGGGTTGATGATGCCGACCTGCGGCACATACAGTGCGCCCGCAATGCCGCACAGCACGGCCGAGAACGTCCACACGAACAGCTTGTAGCCGAGCGGGTTGTAGCCTGAAAACATCACGCGCGCTTCGGCATCGCGGATGGCCGTGACCACGCGCCCGAACTTTGAGGTGACGATTGCGCGGCAGGCAATGAACGCCAGCACCAGCGTGATAAACGTGGCGACGAACAGCACCGCGCGTGTCGGCAATGCGGAGATCGGGAAGCCAAGGATGCGCTTGAAATCCGTAAAGCCGTTGTTGCCGCCAAAGCCTGTTTCGTTGCGGAAGAACAGCAGCATGGCCGCGTACGTCATCGCTTGCGTGATGATCGACAGGTACACGCCCTTCACGCGCGAGCGGAAGGCGAAGAAGCCGAACAGCCACGCCAGCACGCCCGGCACAAGCATCACCAGCAGCATCGCCCAGGCGAAATGCCCGGTGCCGTGCCAGAACCAGGGCAGTTCCTTCCAGTCAAGGAACACCATGAAATCCGGCAGGTCGCTCTTGTACACGCCTTCACGGCCGATGGAGCGCATGAGGTACATGCCCATGGCATAGCCGCCCAGCGCGAAGAACACGCCATGACCAAGGCTGAGGATCCCGCAGTAACCCCACACCAAGTCGAGCGCCAATGCTGCCAGCGCGTAGCACATGATCTTGCCGACGAGCGTGAGCGCATAGGCCGACAGATGCAGCGGGCTGCCCTCCGGCACCAGCAGCGCGCACACCGGCGCGCCAATGCAGACGATAAGCGACACCAGCACCAGCGCAGACCACCCGCGCCGCGACAGCAGCGGCATGCGCGCCGGAATATCGAGAGAGAACGTGGCCGTGTTCATGGGTCAGGCCTCAGCGCTGCGGCCCTTGAGGGCAAACAGCCCCTGCGGACGCTTCTGGATGAACAGCACGATCAGCACCAGCACGATGATCTTCGCCAGCACCGCGCCATAGAACGGCTCGATGAACTTGTTGATGAGCCCCAGCCCAAATGCACCGATGATGGTGCCCGCCAGTTGCCCCACCCCGCCCAGCACCACGGCCATGAACGAATCGATGATGTAGCTCTGGCCAAGATCGGGCCCGACATTGCCGATCTGCGAGAGCGCGCAACCGCCCAGCCCGGCAATACCGGCACCGAAGGCAAACGCGTAGCTGTCGACCTTCCAGGTGCGCACGCCCACGCAGGCCGCCATCGTACGGTTCTGCGTGGTGGCACGCACGAACAAGCCCAAGCGCGTGCGGTTGAGCACCGCCCACGCAATCGCTACCACGGCCAGTGCAAACAGCAGAATCACGAGCCGGTTGTACGGCAGGATCAACCCCGGATACAGCGCAATGCCGCCGCTCATCCAGCTCGGGTTGGCCACCTCAACGTTCTGCGCGCCGAAGATCGAGCGCACGGCCTGCATCAGCAGCAGGCTGACCCCGAAGGTGGCGAGCAGCGTTTCCAGCGGGCGGCCATAGAGATGGCGCAGTACCAAACGCTCCAGCGTAAAACCGACAACAGCCGCTGCCAGAAATGCCACAGGCAGTGCGGCAGGCAGATACCAGTCGAACGCATTCGGAAAGTCGTTGCGAAAAATCGTCTGCACCACGTAGGTGGCATATGCGCCGATCATCAGGAATTCACCGTGCGCCATGTTGATGACGCCGATCAGGCCGTAGGTGATCGCCAGCCCCAGCGCGGCGAGCAACAGCACAGAGCCCAGGCTCAGGCCCGCGAACAGGTTACCGACCAGCTCCGCCTTGCGCTCCTGCGCGGACAGGCTGTCGATGGCTTGTTGTGCGGCTGCGCGCAGGTCATCACTCGCACCGCTGTCCTTGGCGAGCAGCGGCGCGATGCGTTGGCGTGTCTGCGGGTTGGTATCGCCCGCAAGCAACTTCAGCGCTTCGAGCTTCTCCGCATGGGTGCCATCGTCGAGCGCAAGATTGGCCCACAGCAGATGCAGCTTGGTGCGCAATGCAGGATCGGTCTCATGCTTGCGCGCAGCGTCGACAATCGGGCGCGAGGCCGTCTCCGGATGCGCCAGCAGCGTATCGACGGCTTGTGCGCGTGCAGCACGATCCGGCGACTGCAACACGAAGCCGCTCGCCGCACTGTCGACTTGCGCACGCAGCGCATTGTTCAGCGTGAGCGATTGCAGATCATCTGCGCGGACGGTAACGGGCTGGCCGGAGATCGCATCCAGATAGCGCGCGCCATCCTGGCGCACCATGCCAGCGGCGGGCGCGAAGAACAGCGCATCGTTCTGCAGCGCCTGGAGGATGGGGCCAGCCTGTTCAGCAGGCGCGGCAGCCAGTGCATTGAGCGCCTTTACCTTGGCGTCGAAATCGTCTTCGGCCAACGGCTTGAGATCAGCCTGCGTCAAAGGTTGTGCGGCTGCCCATGCTGATACAGCGGGCATCGCAGCCAGACAAAACGCGCACAGCAGTGCAGCAAGAAAGCGGGACAAGCGCATCATGGCAATCCGATGCGTGGCGGCCGGCACCAAAACCGGCACGCCACGTCGTGCAGCATCGTTCAAAGGGTCGGCCACGCAGGGCGCGTGGCCGGTCCACCATCACATCACTTGGCCGCGCTTGCGACCATGTCAGGCTTGCCCTCGTTGCCAGGGATATACGGGCTCCACGGCTTGGCGCGAATCACCGTCGGCGTCTTCCACACGATGTTGAACTGGCCATCGCCACGCACCTCGCCAATCATCACCGGCTTGCTCAGGTGATGGTTGTTATTCATCACCAGCGTGAAGCCCGACGGTGCCTTGAACTGCTGGCCGTACATCGCTTGGCGCACCTTGTCCACGTCGGTGGTACCGGCCTTCTCGACGGCCTGCTTCCACATCATGATGCCGACGTAAGTCGCCTCCATCGGGTCGTTGGTCACGCGCTTGTCGCCGCCGGGCAGGTTGTTGGCCTTCACCCAGGCGGCCCACTTCTTCCTGAAATCGTCGTTCACCGGGTTCTTGACCGACATGAAGTAATTCCATGCCGCGAGCTGGCCAGCCAGCGGTTTCGTATCAATGCCGCGCAGTTCTTCCTCACCCACCGAGAACGCCACCACCGGCACGTCCTTGGCTTTCAGACCGGCGTTGCCGAGTTCCTTGTAGAACGGCACGTTCGAATCGCCGTTGATGGTGGAAATCACAGCCGTCTTGCCGCCCTGCGAGAACTTCTTGATATTGGCAACGATGGTCTGGTAATCGGAGTGGCCGAACGGCGTGTAGACCTCTTCGATGTCGCTGTCCTTCACGCCCTTGCTGTGCAGGAACGCGCGCAGGATCTTGTTGGTCGTGCGCGGGTACACGTAGTCGGTGCCCAGCAGGAAGAAGCGCTTGGCAGCCCCGCCTTCCTTGCTCATCAGATATTCCACGGCCGGAATGGCTTGCTGGTTGGGCGCCGCACCCGTGTAGAAGACGTTCTTCGACATCTCTTCGCCTTCGTACTGCACCGGGTAGAACAGCAGGCCGTTCAGCTCCTCATACACCGGCAGCACCGACTTGCGCGACACCGATGTCCAGCAGCCGAACGTGACGGCGACCTTGTCCTGCGTCAGCAGCCCGCGCGCCTTTTCGGCAAACAGCGGCCAATTCGATGCCGGATCCACCACCACCGGCTGCAGCTTGCGGCCCAGCACGCCGCCGCTCTTGTTGATCTCGTCGATCGTCATCAGCGCCACGTCTTTGAGCGACGTCTCGGAGATGGCCATCGTGCCCGACAGCGAGTGCAGGATGCCAACCTTGATCGGCTCTTTTGCCTGAGCAAACGCAAAATTCGACACGGACAACAATGCTGCAGCACCCACGGCTGACAGCTTCAACAGCGCACGACGCTTCATTGCGGCTCCTTCGGTTTTGTTGATGGCGAGAACGACTCCCGAGGTCAAAATTGCAACTACCGTGCCATCGTTTTTCGCTCGCTCGAAGGGAAATCCGCGCCAAAACGGTGCTGAAAGCGCGCCAACTACGCGCATTTCTCTGCCACGATGCGCACGCGTGGGGCACGCCCAAACAAGCACAAAACAACCGAAGTGCAAGCGCAAAAAGAAAGGCCGGCATTGCGCCGGCCCTTGGGTCATACGAGAAACGAGGCTCAGGAATAGCGCCGCGAGATCGATTCCGCCACGCAGACCGGGCGCTCCTGCCCTTCGCGTTCAATGGTGACGGCCCAGGTCAGTTGAGCGCCGGCCAATGCGGGGGCATTCGGCAGCGGCGGCAGCACTTCCATCTCCAGCAGCGTCACGCGTGCACGCACGCGACTACCTACGGGCACCGGCGCCGTGAAGCGGACCTTGTTCAGCCCGTAGTTCACGCCCATCTTCACGTCAGACATCGCAATCGCGTTCGCCATCAGCATCGGCAGCAGCGACAGCGTCAGAAAGCCGTGTGCCACCGGCGCCCCGAACGGCGACTCACGCTTGGCGCGCTCCACATCCACGTGAATCCACTGATGATCGCCCGTGGCCTCGGCAAACAGGTTGACCTGCTGCTGCGTGATCTCGGTCCAGTCACTCACCGCAACTTCCTGGCCGACCAGTCCTTTCAGCTCGTCGAGCGATTCGATGATGCGCATATGGGTTGTCTCCTTGTTATTGTGCGACGACGTGCATCAAGTCTTCGGGCGCCGGCCGAACAGGCCCATGCCCGTCACCGTGCAGACCAGCTCACCGCGCTGGTTATGCGCTTCCCAGCGGTTGATCGCTACGCCGCGATCCGGCTTCGACTGCGACGGCTTGATCTCCATGCACGTGCTTGACACCGACAGCGTGTCGCCCGGATACACCGGCTTCATCCAGCGGATTTCGTCCACGCCCGGCGAGCCCATGCTGGCCGCCTTGCCCAGAAAGCCCGTCACCATCAGCCGCATCATGATCGAGCAGGTCATCCAGCCGCTCGAAATAATGCCGCCATAGATGCTCTGCTTGGCCGCTTCCTCGTCGATGTGGAAAGGCTGCGGATCATATTGCCGCGCAAAGGTCAGGATCTCTTCTTCGGTCACGGTGTACGTGCCCATCTGCAGCGTGCGGCCGACTTCGAAATCGTCGAAGTAAAAATCGTACGGTAGCGTTGCTTCTGCCATGTCGTTCGCTCCAAAAGACAACGCCCCGCAGAGGTGCGGGGCGCCGAAGGTTGCTTTTACGCTGCGTCCTGGAAACCCGGCAGCGACGCGAAGCGTGCCAGGTGATGATCCACGTCGCCCAGCGTCGTGTTGATCATCGTCAGCCGCTTGAACATGTGCGCGGCCGGCAGCTCGTTCGTCACGCCCATGCCGCCGTGCAACTGCACCGCTTCCTGGCCGACATCACGCGCAGCCTGGCCGACACGTGCCTTGGCAGCCGACACGTAGCGGCGGCGTGCCTCGGCATCGCCATCCTCAAAGTGCGCAGCGGCCAGATACGTAATCGAACGCGCCTGCTCGCCATGAATGAACATGTCAACCATGCGATGCTGCAACGCCTGGAAACGCGCGATCGGCACACCAAACTGCTGACGCGTCTTGGTGTATTCCAGCGTCGCGGCATTCAGCGCATCGATCAGGCCGACGGCCTCGGCGCACAGCAACACGCAACCCAGGTCGGCCACGGCGTCGATGATTTCCCATGCGTCGCCAGCCGTGCCAAGCAAGGTGGCGGGGGCGTTATCGAAACGGATATCAGCGGCATGCAGGTTGTCGATCGTGCGGTAATCCTTGATCGTCAGACCCGCTGCGTCGCGGTCAACCACAAACAGCGACAAGCCGGATGCATCACGCGCCTCGCCACCCGTGCGTGCCGAGACGATCAGCTTGTCGGCCTGCGCGCCGTGCACCACCACAGCTTTCTCACCGGTGAGCACCCAGCCGCTGCCTTGCTGTGCAGCGCGTGTGGTCACGTTGAAGAGTTCATAGCGCGATTGCGGCTCGCCAAAGGCGATGGCCAGCTTCACGGCGCCGCCGGCCACTTCTTCCAGCAGCGCATCCTGGCCGCCCGCGAGCTTGAGCGCCTGCGCGCCCAGCACGGTCGCCTGATACGGCTCCACCACCAGGCCGCGCCCCAGTTGCTGCATCACCACCAGCAGGTCCATCGCGCGGCCATCAAAGCCGCCCTGCGCTTCCGGCACCGGCAAGGCGGTCAGACCCAGCTCGGCAATGCTGTCCCATGCGCTTTGCGACACGCCCTCGGGCGAGTACACGATCTTGTTGCGTGCCTCGAAGCCATAGTCCTTGTCGATGAAGCGGCGCACTGCATCGGCCAGTTGCTTCTGTTCGTCGGTGAACGAGAAATCCATGTTTGTCTCCGTTATCCGTTCTGGTCAGACGCCAAGGATCATCTGCGAGATGATGTTGCGCTGGATCTCGTTCGACCCGCCGTAAATCGAGGTCTTGCGATAGTTGAAGTAGTACGGCGCGAGCGGCGCGGCATCGTTGTCGCCTGTCACCGCCTGCAGGGTCTCGCCTTCCAGGTAGCTCGGGTCGAACGGCTGGGCGTACGGGCCCACGGCCTCGACCATCAGCTCGGTCAGCATCTGCTGGATCTGCGTGCCCTTGATCTTGAGCAGCGACGCCTCGGGACCGGGGCCCTTGCCAGCGTTCTCGCTCGACACCACGCGCAGTACCGTCATCTCCAGCGCCAGCAGTTCGATCTCCAGCGATGCCACCTTGGCGCCGAATACCGGGTCCTGCAGCAACGGCTTGCCGTTCTTCTGGTGCTGCAGCGCAACGCGCTTGAGGAACGCCAGCTCGCGCTTGGAGTTACCCACGCGTGCAATGCCGGTGCGCTCGTGGCCGAGCAGGTACTTGGCGTATGTCCAGCCGCGGTTCTCATCGCCGATGAGGTTTTCGACCGGCACCTTCACGTTGTCGAAGAACACCTCGTTCACTTCATGCTCTTCGTCCAACATGATGATCGGGCGCACGGTGATGCCCGGCGTCTTCATGTCGATCAGCAGGAACGAGATGCCCTCCTGCTTCTTGGCGTCCGGGTCGGTGCGGACCAGGCAGAAGATCATGTCGGCGTGCTGGCCGAGCGTGGTCCAGGTCTTCTGGCCGTTGACGATGTAGTGATCGCCCTCACGCACTGCGCGCGTCTTGACCGAGGCGAGGTCGGAGCCAGAGCCCGGCTCGGAGTAACCCTGGCACCACCAGTCGGTGCAATCAACGATGCGCGGCAGGAAGTAGCGCTTCTGCGCTTCGTTGCCGTACTTCATGATGACGGGTGCGACCATGCTGACGCCGAACGGCAGCACGCCGGGCGCGCCAATCTGCGCACATTCTTCGTCCCAGATATGTTTTTGGATGGGGGACCAACCAGTGCCGCCCCACTCGACCGGCCAGTGCGGTACCGACCAGCCCTTGCCCGCGAGCGCCTTGTGCCAGCGAACGAAATCTTCGCGGTTCAGGCGGCGGTGGTTCAACACCTTGTCTTGAATGTCCTTGGGCAGATTGGCTTCCAGCCAGCCGCGGACTTCCTGGCGGAACGCATCATCGGCCGCCGAGTAGTTCAGATCCATGCCTGTCTCCTGTGGTTGGCGCTCCGCCGTGGCAAATCGGCGAAGCACATTCTGTCGGACCGGCGCGGACCTGCGAGCCTGCCCACGATCCTGGTGCGCGCCCCGATCTTGGCCTGGCGATGCTCGCCGTACACCTGTACGGCTTCGCTTCTCAGTCCAACCTCGAGTCGCTCGCTACGGATCGTCAGCGGGCTCTGGGATCGGGGCAGCTAGTGCACGGGCTGCTTGAGCGCGTCGGGCACCAGCAGCGGCATCACGTCGATGCCTTCCTCTGCCAGCTCCTGCGCTTGCTCCCGAGACGTTGTCCCGCGAATGCCCCGCTCCGGCGCCTCGTTGTAGTGCATGCGGCGCGCCTCTTCTGCAAACCGTTCGCCAACGTCCTCGGTGTTTGCCAGAACGTGGCGTACAGCTTTCAGGTAAAGCTGTTGCAGGGCTGCTGCGGGCGCTCCGCCCTCGCCTTCGGCTGCCTTGGCGGCACCGCTCTTCTGGGCGGTCTCCGCACGTGAGGACGACAGATTCAGGCGCGGCGCACTCGGCAAGCGCTCAACCTCGTTGTGACCGCAAACCGGGCACGTCAACAGCCCGCGTTCTTGCTGCGATTGCAAATCGGCATCGGAGCCGAACCAGCCTTCGAAGCGGTGGTCATTGGCACAGCGGAGGTCCAGCACTTTCATGATCGGTCCAGCGCATGGGGATGAGTGTATCCCCGATTCGAAAATTTGTGAACGATCGTGCTAATTTTTTCGCACGATCGTTCACTAAGGTAGTGACAGCAGGAAAACAGCGTGGTCAAACGACAATACAAGAGGCTCAGGCTGCACCTGGCGTCCATGCACCCGACAGAATCTTCTCGAGCCAGAACGTGCCGATGATGGTCTTCACATCGGAAATCCTGCCCTCGCGCACCCAGTCGATCAACTGAGCCGCCGGCGTGACGAAGGTCTCGAGAAATTCGCCTTCATCGAGCATTGCCTCGCCCTCCTTAAGATCGCGCGCGAGATAGATATCGATGAACTCGGTGGAATACGAAATAACCGGGTGGATGCGTGTGAGGTGGTCCCAGCGCTCGGCAGTGTAGCCAGTTTCCTCTTGCAACTCGCGCTTACCGCATGTGAGCGCACCCTCCTGCGGGTCGAGCTTGCCGGCCGGGAATTCGATCATCACCTTGCCGACTGGATAGCGGAACTGACGCTCCATCAGAACGGTGCCATCGTCAAACAGCGGGATCATCATCACCGCGCCCGGATGGATCAGATATTCGCGGCTGGCATTGCGGCCGTCCGGCAGGCGAACGATGTCCTGTTTGAGCGTGAGGAACTTGCCTTGGTGCATCAATGCGGATGCGACCTGAGTCTCGCGCAGACCAGCGTCCGGGTCCTGCGTCGTGTCAGGGGTGGCGTTCAGCGGAGTGTGATCGGACATGGCGCTCTCTCATGCCGAGACAGCGAGAACCTGCCCGGCGGGAATTAACGGGAATCGCGGGGGTGACGAACCAGGTATTGCCACGTAAAGCCGGGAAACGCGAACACGAGCATCAGACAAGCGGTAATCGCGTAAAACTGCCAGCCTTGCGGAAAAGCATTGCCTTGGCTCGATTCGATACCGAAGCCGATCAGCCCTACCACAACGTACATGGCGATCAGTTCGGTGCCGCGCAGCCAGAACGGCTTGCGCGGCCAGCGTACCGGCACCAGGGCCAGCACGCGTTGGTTGACGAACGGGAGGTTGGCACAGATCAGTGCCAACACGATGACAAACAGACCGCCCGTCGATGTGCTCATAGCGCTTGGCAGATTACGAAGCCAGCGTCAGGCGGATCGCCTGGTAGCACATGGCCATCAGGCCGGCCGGGAAAATACCCAGCAGCAGCACCAGCAGGCCGTTGATCGACAGCAGGGAACGCAGTCCGAAAGTGGCTTCCACCGGGCCTTCGTCGGCCGGTGCGTCGAAGTATATGACCTTGATAACGCGCAGGTAGTAGAACGCACCCACCAGCGAGAACAGTACCGCCACGATGGCCAGCCACGGCATGCCCGCATCGACCACCGCGCCCAACACCGACAGCTTGGCGTAGAAACCAACGGTGGGCGGCAAACCTGCCAACGACATCATGATGAACAGCATCAGCAGCGCAAACCACGGACTCTTCTTCGACAAGCCCTTCAGGTCAGCAATCTCTTCTGCCTCATAGCCCTTGCGGGACAGCAGCAGAATCATGCCGAAGGCGCCCACTGTAGTGAGCACATAGGTGATGGCGTAGAACATTGATGCGCTGTAGGCCTGAGCCGTCAGGTCCGGCTTGCCGGAACTCACACCCGACACCATGCCCAACAGCAGAAAGCCCATATGCGAGACCGTCGAATAGCCCAGCAGACGCTTGAAATTGGTCTGCACCACGCCGGTGATGTTGCCCACCGCCAGCGAAACAACGGCCAGTACGATAAGCATGTTCTGCCAGTCAAATGCCAGCGGCAGCAGGCCTTCCACCAGAATGCGCAGCGTCATCGCAAATGCGGCCACCTTCGGCGCGCCGGCAATCAGCAGCGTCACCGCAGTCGGCGAACCTTGATAGACGTCAGGCACCCACATATGGAACGGCGCCACGCCGAGCTTGAACGCAAGACCCGCAACGATAAACACCACGCCGAACACGAGGATCGTCTTGTTGACTTCGCCATTCTTGATGGCGTCGAACACCTTGCCCAGTTCCAGCGTGCCGGTGGCACCGTACAGCATCGACATACCGTACAACAGCAGGCCCGATGCCAAGGCACCCAGAATGAAATACTTCATCGCCGATTCGGACGACACGTTCGAGCGGCGGCGCAATGCAACCAGCGTGTACGAGGCCAACGACAGCAGTTCCAGGCCCAGATACAGCACCAGAAAGTTGTTGCCCGTGATCATCACCACTTGGCCGCCCAGCGTAAACAAGGCGAACATGTAGAACTCACCTGCATACATGTCGCGGTCAGCCAGGTAGCGACGCGTATAGACCAGCGTGGCGAATAGCGCCAGAGAACAGAACGACGACAACACATTGGCCATCGGATCGATCACGGCCATGTTGCCGAAAACGTAGTGCGTTTCACCGGACGCTGCATTCAGCCCGAACCAGACGGTCAGCACCAGAGTGATCACCAGCGACACCGGATAGGCGACACTGCTGCGGTTGCTGCCGCGCGCCAGATCAATCCAGTTGACGGCACCAATGCCTAGCGCGAGAAAAATGATTGGGGCAACAGCCGCAATGGAGGGGGACGATTGCATAGTTTCTTCTCGCTGCTTACAGCTTCGACTGCGCCACGTGGGTCAGCAGGTTGACCACGGACGCATGCATGACATCGGTGAAGGGCTTCGGATACAGGCCCATGTAAAGGGTGGCGATCGCCAGCACGCCCAGCATGAAGAACTCGCGGCAATTCAGGTCCTTCAGCTCAGCCACATGTTTGTGCGTCACGTCACCGAAAATCACGCGCTTGACCATCCACAGCGAATACGCAGCGCCAAGAATCAGGGCGGTGGCGGCCAGCAGACCGATCCAGAAGTTGAACTTGACTGAACCCAGGATCACCATGAATTCACCCACGAAACCCGAGGTGGCCGGCAGACCACAGTTGGCCATCGCAAAGAACACCGACAGCGCTGCAAACTTCGGCATCGTGTTGACCACACCGCCGTAATCGGCGATCTGGCGCGAGTGCACACGGTCATACAACACCCCGATACAGAGGAACATCGCGCCCGAGATGAAGCCGTGCGAGATCATCTGGACGATACCGCCCTCGATACCGATCTCGTTGAAGATGAAGAAGCCCAGCGTGACGAAGCCCATGTGCGCGATCGACGAATACGCGACGAGCTTCTTCATGTCGGCCTGCACCAGTGCCACCAGACCGATGTAGATCACGGCGATCAGCGAGATCGCGATGATGAACGCCGACAGGCTGTGGCTGGCATCCGGAGCGATCGGCAGCGAGAACCGCAGGAAACCGTACGCACCCAGCTTCAGCATGATGGCGGCCAGCACCACGGAGCCGCCGGTCGGGGCTTCCACGTGGGCGTCCGGCAGCCAGGTGTGTACCGGCCACATCGGAACCTTCACCGCAAACGCCATGAAGAACGCAAGGAAGATCAGGATCTGCTCGTTCATCGACAGCTTGATCTGATGCCACTGCAGAATCTCGAACGTGCCGCTATGGAAGTACAGATACAGCAGCGCAACCAGCGTCAGCAGCGAGCCCAGCAGCGTGTACAGGAAAAACTTGAACGCGGCATACACGCGATTCGGGCCACCCCACACGCCGATGATGATGTACATCGGGATCAGCGTGGCTTCAAAGAACACGTAGAACAGCAGACCATCGAGCGACGCGAACACGCCGATCATCAGACCGGACAGGATCAGGAACGCGGCCATGTACTGCGCCACACGCTCGGTGATTACTTCCCACGCGGCGATCACCACGATGACGGTAATGAACGCGGTCAGCACCACGAACCACATCGAGATGCCGTCGACACCCAGGTAGTAGCTGATGTGAAAGCGCTCGATCCAGGGCGACTTCTCGACGAACTGCATCGCAGCAGTCGACTTATCGAACTGTGTGATCAGCGGCAGCGTCATCACAAAGCTGATCAGCGAACCGATCAGCGACATCCAGCGGACATAACCGGGATTGCGGTCTGAGCCCGAGGCCAGCACCAGCACGCCGAAGAAGATCGGCAGCCAGATCGCAAAAGACAGAACCATTTTTGTAATCCCTTATTTGCCTGCCAGGAACACGAAATACGTCAGCAGCCCAACCGTGCCGATGATCATCGCGAACGCATAGTCATAGATGAAGCCGGACTGGAGCAGGCGCACGACACTCGCGAACCAGCCCACCAGACGCGCGCTGCCGTTGACGACAACACCGTCGATCACACCCTGATCACCGCCCTTCCACAGGCCGCGGCCAAACTTGACCGCACCGTTGGCGAAGACGATCTCGTTGATCTTGTCCATGTAGTACTTGTTGTCCAGCAGCTTGTAGAGGCCGGAGAACCGTTTGGCGATTGCCGCCGGAATATCCGGGCGCTTCAGGTAGAAGAACCACGACAGCACCACACCGGCCAGCAGCAGGATGAACGGAGCCGACGTAAAGCCATGCAGCGCCATCTCGACCCAGCCGTGAAAATCTTCGGCCAGCACCTTCATCGCCTCGTGGTTGTCGGCATTGAAGATGACTTCCGAGAAGACCACGCCGTGCTTGAAGAACTCGCCGAACAGCATCGGCTGGATCGCCATCGCACCGATGATGACCGATGGAATCGCCAGCAGCACCAGCGGCACCGTCACCACCCACGGCGACTCGTGCGGCTTTTGACCCGGCGCCAGGCCGTGATGATGGTCGGCGGTTTCTTCCTCGTCCACATGATTGCCTTCGTGATGCGCGTCTTCCTTGCCGAAACGCTCTTCACCATGAAACACCAGGAAGTACATGCGGAAGGAGTAGAACGCGGTCACGAACACGCCGGCCAGCACGGCCCAGTAGGCGAAGCCCGCGCCCGGCAGGTGCGACTCGCGCACCGCTTCGATGATCGAATCCTTTGAATAGAAACCTGCGAAAAACGGCGTGCCAATCAGCGCCAGCGAACCCACCAGCGACGTCAGCCACGTGATCGGCATGTACTTGCGCAGGCCGCCCATGTTGCGCATGTCCTGGTCGTGGTGCATGCCGATGATGACCGAGCCGGCACCGAGGAACAGCAACGCCTTGAAGAACGCGTGTGTCATCAGGTGGAACACAGCCACTTGGTAAGCCGACGCGCCCAGCGCAACGGTCATATAGCCGAGCTGCGATAGCGTTGAGTACGCCACCACACGCTTGATGTCGGTCTGGATGATGCCCAGGAAGCCCATGAACAGCGCGGTGATGGCGCCGATGATCAGCACGAACGACAGCGCGGTGTCCGACAGCTCGAACAGCGGCGACATGCGCGCCACCATGAAGATCCCGGCGGTCACCATCGTAGCTGCGTGGATCAGTGCAGAGATCGGGGTCGGGCCTTCCATCGAGTCCGGCAGCCACACATGCAGCGGAAACTGCGCCGACTTACCCATCGCACCGATGAACAAGCAGATGCAGGCCACCGTCAGCATGTGCCAGTCGGTGCCAGGGAAGCCGATGGTGGCCAGGTTGTCGCGGGCAGCGAACACATCGGCGTAGCTCAGGCTGCCGCTATACGCCAGCAGCAGGCCAATGCCGAGCACGAAGCCGAAGTCGCCCACGCGGTTGACCAGGAACGCCTTCATGTTGGCGTAGATGGCCGTCGGGCGCTTGAACCAGAAGCCGATCAGCAGATACGACACCAGACCCACCGCTTCCCAGCCGAAGAACAACTGCAGGAAGTTGTTGCTCATCACGAGCATCAACATCGAGAAGGTGAACAGCGAGATGTATGCGAAAAAACGGTTGTAGCCGTCGTCTTCCGCCATGTAGCCGATGGTGTAGATGTGCACCATCAGTGAGACGAAGGTCACCACACACATCATCATCGCGGTGAGCGAATCGATGAGGAAGCCGACTTCCATCTTCAGCGAGCCGACCGTCATCCATTCATAAACGGTGCCGTTGTAGCCAGCGCCGTTGATGACGTCAGACAGCGTGAGCGCCGACAGAATGAAGGCAATTGCAACACCGAGGATGGTGACGCTGTGGGACGCCGTGCGGCCGATCTTCTCGCCAAAGAACTTGGTGCCGAACAGCCCGGCGATCGCCGCGCCGGCCAGCGGCGCAAGCGGGATCGCCAGCAGCAGGTTGGGATTGAGCGTGGTAGCCATGGAACGCTTCTTATAGGTGGATGCGGAGGTCAGCCCTTCAGGCTGTCCAGATCGTCGACGTTGATGGTGTCCAGATTACGGAACAGCACCACCAGGATGGCGAGACCGATCGCGGATTCCGCCGCGGCCACCGTCAGGATGAAAAACACGAACACCTGCCCCGCCAGGTCACCCAGATAGTGGGAGAACGCGACGAAGTTCAGGTTGACCGCGAGCAGCATCAGTTCGATCGCCATCAGCAGCACGATGATGTTCTTGCGGTTCAGGAAGATGCCGACGATGCTGATGGCAAACAGCACCGCGCCGAGCACGAGGTAATGGGCGAGGGATAGCGAAGACATATGGATTCTCCCGGGGCTCAGCTCTTGGATTCAGCCGAAGCTGCGCCAGCCGACTTCTCTGCCGGCATCGAGACCAGGCGCACGCGGTCCTTACGCTGCACGCGAAGCTGCTCGGACACGTTCTGGCCCTTGGTGTCCTTACGGCGACGGGCGGTCAGGGCCACGGCCGCGACGATCGCAAGCAGCAGCACTGCGCCGGCCACTTCAAAGGCGTAGATGTAATCGGTGTAGATCAACTTGCCGAGCGCTTGGGTGTTGGGGCCATTGAAGCCCTTGGGCAACTCCTGCACGGGCTGCACGCGATCCATGAAGGTTTTGGTCAGCACCACGGCCATTTCCAGGATGATGACAACACCGACAAAGGCAGCCATCGGCACGTAGGTCCAGAAATCGCGTCGCAGGTGTTCGATGTCGATGTCGATCATCATCACCACGAACAGGAACAGCACCATCACCGCCCCAACGTAGACCAGCACCAGCGTAATGGCGAGGAATTCCGCCTTGAGCAGCATCCAGATCGCCGCCGCAGTGAAAAACGAGAGCACAAGGAACAGCGCCGCGTGCACCGGGTTCTTCGCGGTGATGACCTTCAGCGCTGCGAGCACCAGCACGAGCGCGAAACAGTAGAAGATGATCGTCGTGATTTCCATGATCCTGACACGGGCCGTTTTGCGGCACGCGCTTGTCCAAAGCTGCGACGGCTTGACGCCATCACTGCTCGTTGGCTCACGAGGAGCCGTTATCCAACCGGGATGTCAACTGCACCGCCCGCCAACTGCTCGGTGGGCGTCTTGAATCAGCGGTACTTTGCGTCGGCCGCCTTGTTGGCCGCAATTTCCGGCTCGAAGCGGTCACCTACGGCCAGCAGCATGTCCTTGGTGAAGTACAGGTCGCCGCGCTTTTCACCGTGGTATTCCAGGATGTGCGTCTCGACGATGGCGTCCACCGGGCACGCTTCTTCACAGAAGCCGCAGAAAATGCACTTGGTCAGGTCGATGTCGTAGCGCGTGGTGCGGCGGGTACCGTCGTCACGCTGATCCGACTCAATCGTGATGGCCAGGGCTGGGCATACGGCTTCGCACAGCTTGCAAGCGATGCAACGCTCTTCGCCATTCGGATAGCGACGCAGTGCGTGCAGACCGCGGAAGCGCGGCGACAGCGGCGTCTTCTCTTCCGGGAAGAGAACGGTGATCTTGCGCGCAAACAGGTAGCGCCCGGTCAGGGCCAGCCCCTTGAAGAGTTCCTTCAGGAGCAGGCTGTTAAAGAATTCCTTGATGGCAAGCAACATGGTGCCTTCCTATTGTCCCGTTACTTCCAGATGTTCCACGGCGACACCAACCAGATGGCGACGACGACAAGCCAGCCCACAGTGAGCGGAATGAAGATCTTCCAGCCCAGACGCATGATCTGGTCATAGCGATAACGCGGGAACGATGCCCGCAGCCAGATAAAGACCGACAGCAGCAGGAAAACCTTGATCAGCAGCCAGAAGAAGCCCGGAATCCAGTTGAGCACCGGCGCGTCGATCGGCGAAGCCCAGCCGCCCAGGAACAGCGTGGCCGTCAGCGCCGAGATGACGATCATGTTGATGTACTCAGCCAGGAAGAACAGCGCGAACGCCATGCCCGAGTATTCGATCATGTGGCCGGCCACGATTTCCGACTCGCCTTCCACCACATCGAACGGGTGGCGGTTCGTTTCAGCCACGCCCGAGATGAAGTAGACGCCGAACATCGGCAGCAGCGGCAGCCAGTTCCACGACAGGATGTTGATGCCATGACCCGCGAAGAACCCACGATTTTGCGAGTTGACGATATCCGACAGGTTCAGGCTGCCCGTCACCATCAGCACCGTTACCAGCGCGAAGCCCATGGCGATTTCGTACGAAATCATCTGTGCCGAGGCGCGCATCGCCCCCAGGAACGCGTACTTGGAATTCGAGGCCCAACCGGCCAGGATCACGCCATACACGCCCACCGAGCTGATCGCCATCACATACAGCAGACCGGCGTTGATGTTCGACACCACGGCCTCGGCCTGGAACGGTACCACCGCCCAAATGGCCACGGCCGGCATCAGCACCATCAGCGGCGCAATGATGTACATGCCACGGCTGACCGCACTCGGCACCATGACCTCCTTGAGCAGGAGCTTGAGCACATCGGCAATCGGCTGCAGCAGACCCATCGGGCCCACGCGGTTCGGCCCCAGGCGCACGTGCATCCAGCCGATCAGCTTGCGCTCCCACAGGATCAGGTAAGCCACGCACAGCAGCAGCGGCAGGATGATGCAGACCGCACGCACCAGCGTCCAGATCAGCGGCCACCAGCCGCCGAAAGTCGCCGTGCCGAAAGAAGTAATCGACTCGATCATGTTGACCCTTACACCGTAGCCGCCAGCGCGGACGATTCAACCTTTTCAACACTCACCACACCGAACATCGCGCCCAGTTGAGCCGATACCTCGGTAGCAGCCGGCACGCGAATCACGCCGGAAGCCAGCGATTTGTCCAGCACGGCTGGCAGCACCACACTGTTCTGCCCTTGCGTCACGCGCACGGCATCGCCATTGGCGAGGCCCAATTGCGCATACAGATCGGCTGGCAGACCGGCGTGCATGGCAGCGCGTGCTGCCGCCGTCAGTTGCAGCGAGCCCGCACGGCGCACGATCGGGTCAGCGTGGTAGATGGGCACGTCGGCCAGACGTTCGATGCCTGCAGCGGCGGCTGCCGGGGCTGCTGGCTGAGCCGTCGTCGTATTCGACAGGCGACCAGTGACCGGCTTGGCCAGCACTTCGTCGCGCACCACTTCCGAGTTGTCGTACTCGAAGCCCAACACGTTCAGCAGGTTGCCCAGCACGCGCAGGACCTTCCAGGCCGGACGCGAATCACCCAGGCTGCGCACAACGCCATTGAAACTCTGCGGCAGGCCTTCGCAGTTGACGAAGGTGCCCGAGGTTTCGGTGAACGGTGCGGTCGGCAACAGCACGTCGGCGTATTCCAGCGCAGCGCGCGAGGCAAATGGTGCCAGCACAACCACGGTGTCGGCTTGATCCAGCGCGGCGCGGGCTTGCGCCGGGTTGGCGGTATCGAATTCCGGTTCAGCACCCAGCAACACGTAGGCACGGCGCGGCTGCGCCAGCATCGCGGCAGCATCCAGACCATTGGCCTGCGGCAGTGCGCCGGCAATATAGCCACCGACGGTATTAGCCGCTTCGGTCAGGAAGCCCAGCGTGGCGCCGGTCTGCTGCGCGACCCACTGGGCCAGCGCATGGAGTTGCGAGAATTGCGGATGCGCCACCGCTGCATTGCCCAAGAACACAGCCTTGCGTTCGCCCGAAGCCAGGCTTTCGGCAATGCGCTTGGCAATATCACCGGCTTCAACGCGATCAGTGCCGCCTGGGCGGGCGACGTTGTTGGCGGCGGCCACAGCCACTGCAACTTGCGACAGCAGCGACAGCCATTGCGACGGCGCACCCAGCAGTTGCGTGGCCGGCATCAGCAGGTCTTCACCACCGGCGCCAATCACGTTCAGTTGCGCACCCTTCTTGCCCGCTTGGCGCAGGCGCGCAGCCAGCAGCGGATGATCCTTGCGCAGGAAGGTGCCCACCACCAGCGTACGCTGCAGCAGCGACACATCGGCAATCGGCAGACCCAGCCACGGAGCGCCCGTCGGCTTGATCGAGAAATCGGACTGACGCAGGCGGAAGTCGATATTGTCGCTGCCAATACCGCGCATCAGCTTTTGCAGCAAGAACAATTCTTCCAGCGTGCTATGCGGGCTGGCCAGCGCACCGATCTGCTCGGCGCCGTGGTCACGCTTGATTTCGTTCAGGCCATTGGCAACGTACTCAAGTGCCGTGGTCCAATCGACGGGCTTCCATTCACCGCCTTGCTTGAGCAACGGTTGGGTTAGACGGTCGTCGCTGTTCACGCCCTCATAGGCGAAGCGGTCCTTATCGGACAGCCAACATTCGTTGATGGCTTCGTTGTCCAGCGGCAGAACGCGCATCACACGCTGGTTCTTGGTCTGGACAATCACGTTGGCGCCCAGGCCGTCGTGCGGCGACACAGACTTGCGGCGTGCCAGTTCCCACGTACGGGCCGAGTAACGGAACGGCTTGCTCGTCAGCGCGCCAACCGGGCACAGGTCGATCATGTTGCCCGACAGCTCCGAGTCAACGGTCTGACCAACGAATGTCGTGATTTCAGAATGCTCACCGCGATTGAGCATGCCGAGTTCCATCACGCCGGCCACTTCCTGGCCAAAGCGGACACAACGCGTGCAGTGGATGCAGCGCGTCATTTCTTCCATGGAGATCAGGGGGCCCACATTCTTGTGGAACACCACGCGCTTCTCTTCCTGGTAGCGCGACTCGGACTTGCCGTAACCCACGGCCAGATCCTGCAGTTGGCACTCGCCGCCCTGATCGCAGATCGGGCAATCCAGCGGGTGGTTGATCAGCAGGAATTCCATCACGGACTTCTGCGCTTTCACCGCCTTCTCGGAGTTGGTGAAGACTTTCATGCCTGCAGTGACCGGCGTGGCGCAGGCCGGCAGCGCCTTGGGCGCCTTCTCGACCTCGACCAGGCACATCCGGCAGTTGGCCGCGACCGACAGTTTGCGGTGATAGCAGAAATGAGGAATGTAGGTGCCCGTCTGGCGAGCTGCCTCCATCACCAGGCTGCCTTCGGCAACCTCGACCTTCTTGCCATCGATTTCGATTTCAACCATGTTCTGCCACGCTTAAATGTAGGTGGGCACCATGCACTGCTTGTGTTCGACGTGATACGCGAACTCATCCCAGTAGTGCTTGAGCATGCCGCGGACGGGCATCGCGGCGGCATCGCCGAGCGCGCAGATGGTCCGACCCATGATGTTCTCGGCCACGTTGTTGAGCAGATCCAGGTCTTCCTGGCGGCCCTTGCCGTGCTCGATTCGATCGACCACGCGGTACAGCCAGCCTGTGCCTTCGCGGCACGGCGTGCACTGGCCGCACGACTCTTCAAAATAGAAGTACGACAGGCGCAGCAGCGACTTCACCATGCAGCGCGTCTCGTCCATCACGATCACGGCTCCCGACCCCAGCATCGAGCCGGCCTTGGCGATCGAGTCGTAGTCCATGTCGGAGGCCATCATCAGGTCAGCCGGCACAACCGGCGCCGACGAACCACCCGGGATGACCGCCTTGAGCTTTTTGCCACCACGCATGCCGCCGGCCAACTCAAGCAGCTTGGAGAACGGCGTGCCCAGCGGAATTTCGTAGTTGCCCGGACGCTCCACGTCGCCCGACACCGAGAAGATTTTCGAGCCGCCGTTGTTCGGCTTGCCCATCTTCAGGTAGTTATCCGGACCGATGGCCAGCAGGAACGGCACTGCGGCGAAGGTTTCGGTGTTATTGATCGTGGTCGGCTTGCCGTACAAGCCAAAGCTTGCCGGGAAAGGCGGTTTGAAGCGTGGCTGGCCCTTCTTGCCTTCCAGCGACTCGAGCAGCGCCGTTTCCTCCCCGCAGATGTACGCGCCATAGCCATGGTGTGCATGCAACTGGAAGTTGAAGCCGGAGCCGAGGATGTTGTCACCCAGGAAGCCCGCAGCACGCGCCTCTTCAAGCGCTTGCTCAAAAATCTTGTATTCGTTCCAGATCTCGCCGTGGATGTAGTTGTAGCCCACGGTGATGCCCATCGCGTAGCCGCCGATGGCCATGCCTTCGATCAGCGCGTGCGGGTTATAGCGGATGATGTCGCGATCCTTGAACGTACCCGGCTCGCCTTCGTCGGTGTTGCAGACCAGGTACTTCTGGCCCGGGAACTGGCGCGGCATGAAGCTCCACTTCAGACCGGTAGGAAAGCCCGCACCGCCCCGGCCACGCAGGCCGGAGGCCTTCACGTCGGCAATGACCTGCTCAGGCGTGATCTTCTCGGTAAGGATGCGCTTGAGCTGTTGATAGCCACCGCGCTTGACGTAGTCTTCGAGGTGCCAGTTGTCGCCGTTCAGGCCGGCAAGAATCAACGGCTGGATGTGTCGATCGTGCAGAGAGGTCATTTACTTGCCTGCTCCGTTGGTCGCCTTCGCCTGGAGATCGGCAATCAGCGCGTCGAGCTTCTCGTTGCTCATGAAGCTGCACATATGGGTATTGTTGACGATCATGACCGGCGCATCACCGCACGCGCCCATGCACTCGCCTTCCTTCAGCGTGAAGTTGCCATCGGCAGTGGTCTCGTTGAAACCAATGCCCAGCTTCTTCTTCAGGTAGTCGGCCGCACGCTCGCCGCCCGACAGCGCGCACGGCAAGTTCGTGCACACCGACAGCTTGAAGCGGCCCACCGGCTTGGTGTCGTACATGTTGTAGAACGTCGCCACTTCCTCGACCCACACCGGCGGCATTTCGAGGTACTCGGCCACGAACTGCATGACTTCGGGCGAGACCCAGCCTTTCTCGCTCTGCGCGACCGCCAGCGCCGCCATCACGGCGGACTGCTTCTGGTCGGCGGGATATTTAGCGACCGCCCGGTCGATTTCCTTGAGAGCTTCTGCTGATAGCATGTTCGTTGCGATTGGTGCGGGACGCGGGGCCGTATTACCAACTACCTGACCCCGGCGTGCGTCCTCGTTTCACAGCCGCGCTTGCCTGCGCGTCAAACCGTTATTTCCTGCGTGATTCAGCGATTGCGCGTTAACGATCAATTTCGCCGAACACGATGTCTTGCGTACCGATGATCGTCACAGCATCGGCGATCATGTGGCCCCGGGCCATTTCATCGAGCGCAGCCAAATGCACAAAGCCCGGCGCGCGGATCTTCAGGCGATACGGCTTGTTGGCGCCGTCCGAGATTGCGTAGATGCCAAACTCCCCCTTCGGGTGCTCGACTGCCGCATACGCCTCACCTTCGGGCACGTGCATGCCTTCCGTGAAGAGCTTGAAGTGGTGAATCAGCTCTTCCATGTTGGTCTTCATGTCCACGCGCGACGGCGGTGCCACCTTGTGGTTGTCGGTGATCACCGGACCCTGGTTCTTGCGCAGCCAGTCGATACATTGGCGGATGATGCGATTGCTCTGGCGCATCTCTTCCACACGCACCAGATAACGGTCGTAGCAATCACCGTTCACACCAACCGGGATGTCGAAGTCAACGCGGTCGTAAACTTCATACGGTTGCTTCTTGCGCACGTCCCAGGCGATGCCCGAGCCACGCAGCATAGCGCCCGAGAAACCCTTATTGAGCGCGCGCTCCGGGCTCACCACGCCGATGCCCACCAGACGCTGCTTCCAGATCCGGTTGTCGGTCAAGAGCGTTTCGTATTCGTCAACGTACTTGGGGAAACGGTTGGTGAAGTCTTCAATGAAGTCGAGCAGCGAACCCGAACGCGTTTCATTCAGGGCAGCCAGGGCCTTCTCGTTGCGCACCTTGGATGCCTTGTATTGCGGCATCGTGTCAGGCAGGTCGCGGTAGACGCCACCCGGACGGTAGTAAGCCGCATGCATGCGCGCACCCGACACTGCTTCATACATGTCGAACAGGTCTTCACGCTCCCGGAACGCGTACAGGAACACCGCCATGGCGCCCACGTCCAGCGCGTGCGAGCCGATCCACATCAGATGGTTCATGATCCGCGTGATCTCGTCGAACATGACGCGGATGTACTGCGCGCGCAGCGGCACTTCGAGGCCCAGCAGGCGCTCGATGGCCATCACGTAGGCATGTTCGTTGACCATCATCGACACGTAGTCGAGGCGGTCCATGTACGGCACGCTTTGAATCCAGGTTTTCTGCTCGGCGAGCTTCTCGGTCGCGCGGTGCAACAGACCGATGTGCGGGTCAGCACGTTGAATGACTTCGCCGTCCAGCTCAAGCACCAGGCGCAGCACGCCGTGGGCGGCCGGGTGTTGCGGGCCGAAGTTCAGGGTGTAGTTCTTGATATCTGCCATGATCGGGCGCCCTTCAGTGCTTCAGGCCACCGTATTGATCCTCGCGGATCACACGCGGCGTAATCTCGCGCGGCTCGATGGTCACCGGCTGGTAAACCACGCGACGCTGCACCGGGTCATAGCGCATTTCAACGTAGCCCGACACGGGGAAGTCTTTGCGGAACGGGTGGCCAATGAAGCCATAGTCGGTCAGGATGCGGCGCAGATCCGGGTGGCCTTCGAACACCAGGCCGTACAGGTCGAACGCTTCACGCTCAAACCAGTCAGCCGAATTCCAGATCGTCGTAATAGACGACACCACCGGCAGATCATCGTCCGGTGCGAATACACGCACGCGCACGCGCCAGTTGTACGTGATCGACAGCAGGTGCGACACAGCGGCAAAACGCGGGCCATTCCAGGCACCGTCACCGTAGTCGGCATAGTCGACGCCGCACAGATCCATCAGTTGCTCAAATTTGAGCGATGCGTCGTCGCGCAGCGTGCGCATGACGTCGTGGTAATCGGCGGCCTTCACCACGAGGGTGAGTTCGCCAACCGATTCGGCCAGACTTTGAATGCGGTTGCCCAGCGCCTTTTCCAGCGCGGCTTTCAGGGTGGCAAGCTTGTCAGTCATGTCAGGCCTTGCGCGCGATTGTGTTGGTGCGACGGATCTTGGCCTGCAGCTGGATGATGCCGTAGATCAGCGCTTCAGCGGTCGGCGGGCAACCCGGCACGTACACGTCAACGGGCACAATACGATCGCAGCCGCGCACGACGGAATACGAGTAGTGGTAGTACCCGCCGCCGTTAGCGCACGACCCCATCGAGATGACCCAGCGCGGCTCGGCCATCTGGTCGTACACCTTGCGCAGCGCGGGCGCCATCTTGTTGCACAGCGTGCCGGCCACGATCATCACGTCAGACTGACGCGGCGACGGGCGGAACACCACGCCGAAACGGTCCAGGTCATAACGCGATGCACCAGCGTGCATCATTTCCACAGCACAGCAGGCCAAGCCGAACGTCATCGGCCACAGCGACCCGGTACGGGTCCAGTTGATCAGCTTGTCAGCGGTTGTCGTGACAAAGCCTTCGTTGAGTACGCCTTCGATCGCCATTTCACATCACTCCCAATCGAGCGCGCCTTTTTTCCAGATGTAGACGAAGCCCACGAGAAACTCGAGAAGAAACACCCCCATCGCGAAGAATCCCGGCCAGCCGATCTCACGCAGCGCCACGCCCCACGGGAAGAGGAACGCGGTCTCCAGATCGAACAGGATGAACAGGATGGCGATGAGGTAATAGCGCACGTCGAACTTCATGCGCGCGTCTTCGAATGCTTCGAAGCCGCACTCGTACGGCGAGAGCTTGTCAGGATCGGGATTGTTCGGACCGAGGACTCGGCCGATGGTCATCAGAGCAAGGCCAAGGCCAACACCGACGACGATGAACAACAGTACGGGGAAATAGGCTTCGAGGTTCAAGGGACGCCCGCCTTTTTGAATGGTTGCAACAGCACTGCCCGCAGGCGGCGCCTTGTCGCCCCATCGAAGGCGCCGGGTCCGCAGCCTTACGACGCTTCAACTGCGCGTCGTCTTGCGGAGGGGCCTGCGCGGAACATCCCGTTGAACAGACCCCGAGTTTAATTGGTGCCGACGGCGAGACTCGAACTCGCACAGCTTTCGCCACTACCCCCTCAAGATAGCGTGTCTACCAATTTCACCACGTCGGCTGGGGGAAGAAACTTTATCAGGAAGCCGGTTGAGACTTAACGCCCTTGCCGTTTTCCGTATTGTTTCAAGCCTTGCATTCTACCGCAAAGCGAAGCTTTTGTTCAATGCACAAACAAAAATCTTATGCCTCGCAGCGCGCCGAAAAACCTCCACGGTACGCTGCGAGCGTTACCGCAAATTACTTCGGCACAGCCGGCGCGGAAGCTGCGCCCGGAGCAGCCGCAGGAGCCGAAGCTGCCGGGGCCGATGCCGTCGAAGTCACCGGCGCCACGGAGCCCATCACGCCTGCCGACACGCTACCCTTGTTGGTGCCGATCAACGTCAGCGCCAGCGTGGCAACAAAGAACACCGTGGCCAGCACAGCCGTCGTACGCGACAGGAAGTTGGCCGAGCCCGTAGCACCAAACAAGCTGCCGGACGCGCCGGAGCCAAATGCCGCCCCCACATCCGCGCCCTTGCCGTGCTGCAGCAGCACCAGACCGATTACGCCGAGCGCACTCAGGATTTGCGCCACCAGCAACAGAGTCTTCAGAATTGCCATTTCGTTTCTCTCAATAATATGTTGCAGCCGCACATGCTCCACACGGCGGCCCGACCGGTCGTTTATGCGCGACCGATCGCCAGGAAATCTTCTGCCTTCAGCGATGCGCCGCCAATCAGGCCGCCATCGATGTCCGCCATCGCAAACAACTCGCCCGCATTGTCCGGCTTGACGCTGCCGCCGTACAAAATCGCCAGACGCTGCGCCACGCCGGCATCGCGGGTTGCAACGCGCGCGCGCAGGAAGGCGTGCACCGCCTGCGCTTGCTCGCTGGTTGCGGTCTTGCCAGTGCCGATCGCCCAGACGGGCTCGTAGGCCACGACGATGCGACCAAGCTGCTCGACCGACAGCGCCTCCAACACTGCATCCAGCTGACGACCGACCACCTGCTCCGTCTCACCGGCTTCGCGCTGGTTGAGCGTTTCGCCCACACAGACAATCGGAGTGATGCCGTGCTCCAGAGCACGCAGCGCCTTGGTCGCCACTTGCGCGTCGGTTTCGCCGTGGTAGGTGCGGCGCTCGGAGTGACCGACGATCGCGTAACCACAGCCGAATTCCGACAGCATCGACGCTGCCACTTCACCGGTGAAGGCGCCGCGCGTTTCGGCCGACACATCCTGCGCACCCCAGCCCACTGCTGAACCAGCCAGCAACGACTGGCATTGCGCCAGATACGGGAACGGCACACACACCGCCAGCGTGGCGTTGGTTTTGCCCGCTGCCTTGATCTGCTCAAGCAGCGCGGCATTGGCGCTCAGACTGCCATGCAGTTTCCAGTTGCCCACCACCAGCTTCGGTCTTGCGTTCACGTTTTTGCCCGGTCGACTGTCAAATAAACCCGGCATTCTACCGTGGCGACAAAAACAGGGTCAATTTTGACGTCTTGGGGTCAATCCCAAACCAACATGATCTTGCCGATATGGGCACTGGATTCCATCAGGGCATGCGCCTGCGCCGCCTGCGCTGCCGGCATGACCTCATGGACGACGGGCTTGATACGCCCAGACGCGAGCAAAGGCCAGACGGTTTCATACAAATTTGCTGCGATGGCCGCCTTGAATACAACAGGACGCGGGCGCAACGTTGAGCCGGTCAACGTAATGCGCCGGCGCAGGATGTCGCCCAGCGGCACCTCAGCCTTGGCACCGCCCAGCAGCGCGATCAGCACGATACGACCGTCGTCGGCCGTGCAGGCGATTTCGCGTGCAACATAGCTGCCGCCGACCATGTCGAGGACCACGTCGGCGCCCCGCCCTGTTTCCGCTTTGACGATTTCAACGAAATCCTCGGTCTTGTAGTTGATGGCGCGCGTGGCACCCAGTTCGACACAGGCGCTGCACTTGTCAGCGCTACCTGCGGTGGCGAACACGCGATGACCTAACGCAGACGCGATCTGAATCGCCGTCGTGCCGATGCCGCTGGAGCCGCCCTGCACGAGCAGCGTTTCATCGGCGCCGTTCGCGCCCCGCCCCAGCAAGCCGCGATCGAACACGTTCGACCATACGGTGAAATAGTTCTCGGGCAATGCGGCGGCTTCGACATCGGACAAACCCGCAGGAACCGGCAATACCTGGCCCAGCGGCGCCGTACAGAACTCCGCATAGCCACCGCCCTGCACCAGCGCGCAAACGCGGTCACCGGCCTTCAGGCCGTAGCGATTATCAGCGTGCATCAGATCACCGCTGACGATCTCGCCAGCCACTTCCAACCCCGGAATGTCGGACGCGCCCGGCGGCACCGGATAGTTACCTGTGCGCTGGAATACATCGGGCCGGTTCACGCCGGCGGCGCGCACACGGATCAGCACCTCGCCGGCCTTGGGCTCCGGCATCGGGCGCTCGCCGAGCTTCAGGACTTCGGGGCCGCCGTACTGCGTAATTTCAATCGCTTTCATGGGAATTGGACAGGTGTGGGTTTAAGACGCAGAGCGCTTCGGTTCAACAAAGTGCTGCGGAATGCCACGCGTGGTTTCGCGCATGATTTCTTGTTTGCCGTGGACGATGCCGTCGGCGATCTTGCTGATATGCAACTTGAGCCACATCTCGGTCGGCGAGCCGGCACGGTAGTCGGCCGGGCCAAGCATGTCGACGCGGTCATCGGCTCGCAGGTTGTCGGCCTGCTCGAACGAGCGCGGGCTCTCGGGGTTGTAGACCGCATACGTGCGGCCACCGCCCTTGCGCGCTACCGAGAATGCCGGAATATCGCTCGGCCCATCCGCCACGTAAATCATGTTGGCGAACGGCACGCGACGCTCATCCTCGGCAATCGAGGAGTTCACGCTGACGGCTTCCGGGTGCTTGTTGACGCCCTTGTTGATCTCGAACAGCGCACGCGTCTTGGTAGTGTTATCGATGGCGTAGATGACTTCCGAAATAACTTGGCGGCCATTCGCGTTCGCGTCGGGCGCCTCCAGGAATTCGCAACCCCACACGCCGTCGATGTACGGCGCGATGGGCGAACCCTTGATCATCTCTGTCAGGCCGGTGCTGACGATGTAGTGTTCAAGCTTGATGTCGAAGGCTTGGTAAGCGCCGTTGTCGCGCACCCACGCCTTGCTGCGCTCGAAGAAATCAGTCACGCCCGGGAAGAATTCGAGTTCGGCACCGAGTTCGCGCAGCGTGGCGTTGTTGAGGCCAGCCATGCGGCCGTCGCGCACCTGGCGCAGCAGCACATTGAGGTAGAAGGTCTCATGGTTGACCTTCTGGCCGCGCGATTCGATTTCACGAGAGCCTGCTGCAACCTCATCCCAGAAACCCTGCTCGGCAATATTGAAGCGATCGAACAGTGGCACTTGCATGTAGCGCGGGATCAACGTCTTGTCGAAATCCCAGACGACGGCGATGCGGTTTTGCTCGAACAGGCGACTCATGATGGGGGTGCGAAAGCGCAACGAGAAGAACTCGCGACGCAGTGTAAACAAAAAAACGGCTGGACATTGTCCAGCCGTTTTCGTGGCGAAAAAACTTTCGCTTACTGCTGCTGTTGTTGCTGCTGCTGCGAAGCGGCATCGCCAGCGCCCGGCGCTTGCGGTGCGGCCGCGGGCACGTCGCCTTCTTCAGCCTTGGCGGCCTTGATCGACAGACGCATGCGACCCTTCTCGTCGGTGCTCAGCAATTTCACGCGCACAGCCTGACCTTCCTTCACATAGTCGGAGACCTGGTTCACGCGCTCGTTGGCGATTTCCGAGATGTGCAGCAGACCGTCCTTGCCCGGCAGAATGTTCACGATCGCGCCGAAGTCCAGCAGCTTGAGCACGGTGCCGTTGTAGATCTTGCCCACTTCAGCTTCGGCTGTGATGCCTTCGATACGACGCTTGGCTTCCGCCATGCCTTCCGACGAAGTCGACGCGATGGTGATCGTGCCGTCTTCCTGGATGTCGATCGTGCAGCCGGTTTCCTTGGTCAACGCCTGGATGGTCGAGCCGCCCTTGCCGATCACGTCGCGGATCTTCTCCGGATTGATCTTGACCGTGATCATGCGCGGAGCGTGCTCCGACAGCTCGGTGCGCGCGCCGCCCATGGCAGCCTGCATCTTGCCCAGGATGTGCAAACGGCCTTCCTTGGCTTGCGCCAGTGCGACCTGCATGATTTCCTTGGTGATGCCCTGCACCTTGATGTCCATCTGCAGAGCGGTGATACCAGCATCGGTACCGGCAACCTTGAAATCCATGTCGCCCAGGTGGTCTTCATCACCCAGGATGTCGGTCAGGACGGCGAACCTGTTGTCTTCCAGGATCAGGCCCATGGCCACACCCGCAACGTGCGCCTTGATGGGCACGCCAGCGTCCATCAGCGACAGCGAGCCGCCGCACACCGAAGCCATCGACGACGAACCGTTCGACTCGGTGATCTCCGACACCAGACGGATCGTGTATGCGAATTCGTCGTCTTTCGGCAGCACCGGAATCAGTGCGCGCTTGGCCAGACGGCCGTGGCCGACTTCGCGGCGCTTCGGGCTGCCCACGCGGCCGGTTTCGCCCGTGGCGAACGGCGGCATGTTGTAGTGGAGCATGAAGCGGTCACGGTACTCGCCTTGCAGCGCGTCGATGATCTGCTCGTCGCTCTTGGTGCCCAAGGTGGCCACCACCAGCGCTTGCGTTTCACCGCGCGTGAACAGCGCCGAGCCGTGAGCGCGCGGCAGCACCGACGAACGGATCTCGATCGGGCGCACCGTGCGGGTGTCGCGGCCGTCGATACGCGGTTCGCCGTTCAGGATCTGGCCGCGCACGATCTTCGATTCGAGTTCGAACAGGATGTTGTCGACTTCCACGCCATCGGCTTCCACGCCAGCCGCAGCCAGCTTCTCAGCCACCGACTTGTAGACTTCCTTCAGCTTCTGGCTGCGAGCCGACTTCTGGCGCAATTGGTAAGCGGCTTGCAGATCGGCCAGGCCCAGTTCCGACACCTTGGCGACCAGCACTTCGTTCTTCGGCGCAGCTTGCCAATCCCACTCAGGCTTGCCGCCTTCGCGCACCAGATCGTGGATCGCGTTGATGGCGATCTGCATCTGCTCATGGCCGTACACCACGGCGCCCAGCATGATTTCTTCCGACAGCTGCTGCGCTTCGGATTCCACCATCAGCACGGCACGCTCGGTACCGGCAACAACCAGATCCAGATCCGAATGCGCGAGTTGTGCGCGGTTCGGGTTCAGCAGGTACTGGCCATCCTTGTAACCGACGCGGGCAGCGCCCACCGGGCCGTTGAACGGCAGGCCCGACACAGCCAGCGCAGCCGAAGCAGCCACCAGCGCCGGAATGTCAGCCGGCACTTCCGGGTTGATCGACAGCACGTGGATGACGACCTGAACTTCGTTGTAGAAGCCTTCCGGGAACAGCGGACGCAGCGGACGATCGATCAGGCGCGAGGTCAGCGTTTCGTTTTCCGACGGACGGCCTTCACGCTTGAAGAAGCCACCCGGGATCTTGCCAGCGGCGTAGGTCTTCTCGAGGTAATCAACCGTCAGCGGGAAGAAGTCCTGGCCCGGCTTCGGGTTCTTGGCGCCCACCACGGTGGCGAGCACGACGGTGTCGTCCATGTCGAGCAGCACAGCGCCGCTCGCCTGACGGGCGATCTCACCCGTCTCCATGCGGACCTTATGGCCGCCCCATTGGAATTCTTTGACGATCTTGTTGAACATGTTTTCTCCTGTTCGGTATTCGTGGCGCCGAGGATTCAAACTCGGTGTCATTGCGCCACGACAAACACGTTCCGGAAGACGGTGCGGTTGCAGAGGTGTGTTTTATGCCATTCCAGCGCGGCGCTGATGCTCAACACCGCGCTGGAATGACACAAGGCTCTGCCTCCTGCCGCCCCCGGTCCCTGGCAGCCGATGCATTGATTAAAGTTGCCGGCTGCCATCGCTTGCCGGTTACCCGGCTGCGGCCACAAACTCGGCCGCCAAAAACAAAATGCCTGCATCAGCACGCTGACGCAGGCACTTTTCATCACGCGCAGTGCGTGATACCCACCATTACTTACGCAGACCCAGCTTCGCAACCAGGGCGGTGTAACGGTCAGCGTCCTTGCTCTTGAGGTAGTCCAGCAGACGACGACGACGGCTCACCATGCGGAGCAGGCCGCGACGGCTGTGGTGATCCTTCATGTGCGCCTTGAAGTGCGGCTGCAGTTCGTTGATGCGAGCGGTCAGCAGCGCAACTTGCACTTCCGGGCTACCCGTGTCGTTGGCGCTACGGCCGTTATCTTTGACGATGTCTTGTTTCTTGATGTCAGCGACGGACATGTTGATTCCTTTGACTTGCGGACACTGCAGCGCCTGAATGGCCGCCGTTGGTGCCGTGTTGAACAATGATCTCGCCGCCCCTCCCGAAACAGGTTTGGACAGCAAGACCGCGATTATAGCCCAGAACCCCGCCCTGACGACAGTTCTGTGTCACCCGCGCTCAATAGCGCACCATTTTGCAGGTCGTCGGCAAGGCCGTTTGCGCTGCCGGAATCACTTTCAGGGTGCGAAAACCATAGCCCGAGCCTTCGATATCGAACGGAGCGCCGGGCGTCGCGGCTCGCTCCATCTGCGTGACGATCAGCGGCTGAATGGCTTGATGGTCATCAGCACGTAGCGTAATGCGATGAAAACCGATGTCGGCTGATGCGCCTTCCAGTGCACGTGCGACAGGCGCAGCTTCCGTCGTACCGGCGCGCTCGATGGCGGCGGCCAGCATGTCGATCATCATCTGATCGCGCAGCAACGGGTAATCGTCAGCGGGCGCCGGATAGCGGGCGCGGAAGGCCTTATAGAACGCATCGGATTTGCCACCGCCCAGGTTCGGGTGCCACTCCGCCACCGCCACTACGCGGTCGACACCCGCCTCGCCCATTGCGCCCGGTGCCCCCAGCGAATTGCCGTAGAACGTGAAGAAACGCGCCTTGAGGCCCGCATCACGGGCAGCCTTGACCAGCAGCGTCAGGTCATTGCCCCAGTTGCCGGTGATGACCGTATCCGCGCCCGACGAAGCGATCCGCGCCACATATGGCGCAAAATCTTTCACCTTGCCGATCGGGTGCAGCACCTCGCCAACAATCGCCACATCGGGCCGTTTCTCGCCCAACTGCTGCCGCGCCGATTGCGCCACCTGCCGCCCGAACGTGTAATCCTGTCCGATCAGGTAGACCTTCTTGATGGTCTTGTCCGCGCGAATCACTTCCGTGAGCGCATGCATGCGCATATCGGCCGACGCATCAAAGCGGAAATGCCAGAAGCTGCATGCCTCGTTGGTTAAGGCCGGATCGACGGCGGCGTAATTGAGGAACAGCACACGCGCATCCGGGTGACGTTCGTTGTAGCGCGAAATCGACGTCGACAACGCCGCCGCGGCCGCCGAACTGTTGCCCTGCAGGACGAAGCGAATGCCCGCATCCGTAGCCGCCTGCAATTGCAGCAACGATTCGTCGACGGTGTTCTTGCTATCGAAACGCACGAGCGCAAGCGGATGGCGCCCATCGGGCAGCTTCACGCCGCCGCGCGCGTTCACGCCTTCAATGGCGATGCGCAAATTCCGATCCACCGCCTCACCCGCGTTGGCAAACGGGCCCGAGAGGCCTTCAATCAATGCCAGCCGGATCGGCGCAGCTTCGGGTTGCGCGCTTGCTCCACCACATAACCCCACAGCCGCCAGCGCGGCCACGAACCAACGAAACGCCATGGCAAATCTCCGTGAAGCGCGGATGGTAAAGCGGCTGGGCACGCCAACACAAGGCACGCGCAGCCGCTGACTTGACGCATGGGCATCGTCACAACGGCAACATCCACGCGAGGCACATCGCCTGGCGTGGATGTTCGGGTCGGCCATGTCGTGGATCACACGAACATCGCACTCAAAGACGGCCGGCACGGTGCACGCTCCTGACGTGCCCGGTGCCTCCGCACCCGCTTCGCGTTCCGGTGGGTAACCGGGTGCGCGCTCAGTGGTGATCGTGTTTGGGGTCTAGGCTGACTCCTGCGTGTGTTGGTAAAACCCGCGATCAGATCTGCGGGTTGAGTTTTTCACTGCTCTTGTCCTGCAGCTTGTTCAGCGCGGCCAGATACGCCTTGGCTGAGGCGGCAACGATGTCCGGGTCGGTACCGACACCGTTGACGATGCGGCCCGATTTGGACAGACGCACCGTCACTTCGCCCTGCGCCTGCGTACCCGTCGTGATGGCGTTGACCGAATACAGCAATTGCTCAGCGCCGCTGGCGACCTTGCTCTCAATCGCATTGAGCGTGGCATCGACCGGGCCGTTGCCTTCCGCTTCGCCCGTCACTTCCTTGCCGTCGGCCACGAATACGATGCGTGCATGCGGACGCTCTCCGGTTTCCGAGCGCTGCGCCAGCGACACGAAACGGAAGTGCTCGCCCTCGCTGTGCTGCGCCTCGTTGGAGACAATGGCAACGATGTCTTCGTCGAAGATCTCGGCCTTCTGGTCAGCAAGTTCCTTGAAGCGCGTGAATGCGGCATTCAGTTCAGCTTCGGAGTCCAGTTCGATGCCGAGTTCCTGCAGGCGCTGCTTGAATGCGTTGCGACCCGACAGCTTGCCCAGAACGATTTTGTTGGCCGTCCAGCCCACGTCTTCGGCGCGCATGATTTCGTAGGTATCGCGCGCCTTGAGCACGCCGTCCTGGTGGATGCCCGAAGCGTGCGCGAAGGCGTTAGCGCCCACCACCGCCTTGTTCGGCTGCACGACGAAACCGGTGATCTGCGAGACCAGCTTGGAAGCCGGCACGATCTGCGTGGTATCGACACCGACGTCGAGGTTGAAGTAGTCACGGCGCGTCTTCACGGCCATCACCACCTCTTCGAGGCTGGTGTTGCCGGCGCGTTCGCCCAGACCATTGATCGTGCACTCGATCTGGCGCGCACCGCCCAGCTTGACCGCCGCCAACGAGTTGGCAACCGCCATGCCCAAATCGTTGTGGCAGTGCACCGACCAGATCGCCTTGTCAGAATTCGGAATGCGCTCGCGCACCGAGCGGATCAGCGCGGCGTAGCCTTCCGGCACCGCATAGCCCACCGTGTCCGGCAGGTTGATGGTGGTCGCACCTTCTTCGATCACACCTTCAAGCACGCGGCAGAGGAAATCCATGTCGGAGCGGCTGCCGTCTTCCGGCGAGAACTCGATGTCATCCGTGAACTGGCGAGCGAATCGCACGGCCAGGCGCGCTTGTTCGTACACCTGATCCGGCGTCATGCGCAGCTTCTTCTCCATGTGCAGCGCCGACGTGGCAATGAACGTGTGGATACGAAACTGGCCGGCGGGCTTAAGCGCCTCGGCAGCGCGGGAGATGTCACGATCATTCGCACGCGCCAGCGAGCAAATGCGCGAATCCTTGACCGACTGGGCAATCGCACGGATCGCCTCGAAGTCTCCGTTGGAGCTGGCCGCGAAGCCGGCTTCAATCACATCCACCTTGAGCCGCTCGAGCTGCTTGGCGATGCGAATCTTCTCTTCCTTCGTCATCGACGCACCCGGGGACTGCTCGCCGTCGCGCAATGTGGTGTCGAAAATAATGAGTTTGTCGCTCATGGCGGCTCCTTGGTGGGGTGACGTTTTTGACGTCGGTCTTCGTGGTGTCTCGGATGATTTTCTGCGGCGCAGAATGCAAAACGCCCCGGCGTGCATGGTTGCAGGCCGGGGCGCTGTGAATTCTGGTTCGCGAAAACTTGGCGGTTTTGCTTGCCTTGTCTTGCGATTTCCTATCCGCGTGTCCCGACCTGACGACCTAGTAGGCCATCAATCGAGACTAGCGTAATCAGAATGGAAATCGGGCGCGAAAGCATGCGAATGACTATAGACGAATTCAAAAATTGACGCAAGCGCACAATGGCGCAGCGCATCGGTCACTCATGCGCGTCATCCGGCGCCTGCTTCGGTAGTTTCGGACTGCCCTGCTGCCCTTGCAACGTGCGCCAGCCCCACAGCAGATAACCCGACACCGCATAGCCGACGAACAGGCCAAACAACGCCACCGGCGGATCGCTGGACACGACGACGAACAACACGAGCACGAGCACCATTACGCCAAACGGCACGCGATGCCGCACGTCGAGCGCCTTGCCGCTGTAGAAAGGCGCATTCGACACCATCGATAGGCCGGCATACAGCGTCAGCCCGAACGCAACCCACGGCATCCACAGCTCTTTGACGGGCAGCTTGTTGTCGATCGCCAACCATACGAAACCCGCGATCAATGCTGCGGCAGCCGGGCTTGGCATGCCCTGGAAGAAACGCTTGTCGACCACGCCGATGTTCGTATTGAAACGCGCCAGGCGCAGCGCAGCACCCGCGCAGTAAACGAATGCCGCCAGCCAGCCCCACTTGCCGAGGTCACGCAGGATCCATTCGTACATCACCAGCGCGGGAGCAACGCCAAACGACACCATGTCCGACAACGAGTCGTACTGCTCGCCGAATGCGCTTTGCGTGTTGGTGATGCGCGCGACGCGTCCATCCATGCCGTCGAGCACCATTGCCGCAAAGATGGCGATGGCGGCCGTCTCGAAGTTCAAATTCATCGCCTGCACGATGGCGAAGAAGCCAGCGAACAGCGCGGCCGTCGTGAACGCGTTAGGCAGCAAATAGATGCCGCGACGGCGCGGACGCACGATCTCAAGATCGTCGTCATCCGAACGCGGCTGGTTGTGCCGCAGCGGACGCAGGTGCGTCACGTTGCCGGCGGTAAAGCGCTTCTTGCGTCGGTTGAACGCGGGCATGGCGGCCTCCGGATCAGTCCAGCTCAGCAAGCACCGTGAGCGTGGCGGACACCTTCTCGCCGATGGTCACGCGCGGGCGTGCCGTCAGCGGCAGGTACACGTCGACGCGTGAGCCGAAGCGGATGAAGCCATAGCGCTGGCCACGCGCGAGTGCCTCCCCTGCCTTGGTATAGCAAAGGATACGCCGCGCAATCAGGCCGGCCACCTGCACCGAAGTGACGAGCTGACCATCAGCGCGGCGCAGCACAATGGCGTTGCGCTCGTTCTCGAGCGACGCCTTGTCCAAATCGGCGTTGACGAATTTGCCCGGGAAGTACTGCACCTGCTGCACCGTACCATCGACCGGCGCCCGGTTCGAGTGCACATTGAACACGTTCATGAACACGCTGATCTTCAGCGAGTCGCGATCGGCGTACGGGTCGCGCACTTGCTCGACGGCAACGATGCGGCCGTCAGCCGGCGACAGGATCGCATTGGCCTGCGTCGGCACGGCACGCGCCGGATCACGGAAAAACTGCAGCACGAACAGCGTCAGCACCCAGAACGGCCAAGCCCAGCCGAAGCCGGCGGCAGCCTGCACGATGAGCGTGATGATGAAGATCCCGCCCAGGTACGGCCAGCCCTCTCGGGCGATGATGGGGTGCGGATACGTGTTGTTCAAATCAGACCTCGGCAGCGTCTTGAAGGAAATGCGGCATTCTAGCCGACACGGGACCCATCCGACGGCGGATCACGCCAATGACCGCAACTATTCTCAACAGACCTTGGGCATCCGGACTGCCACCATATTTGCCACCTAAACTCACCGCACAGGAGGCGAAGCGCATGTTCGACTGCACCTTTGAATTGAATAATCAACCGATGAGCGCGTTCAAGGTTGGGGCAGTTTCGTTTCCCGCGTTTTCGGGCCTGCGCAATCACGTCAACAAGCGTCAATCGGCATGTTTAGCCGCTCTTGGCCCGATCCCGCCTGGCTCCTATTACATTTTGGATCGACAAACCGGTGGTCGCCTCGGAGCAATCTGGGATCAGATCTATCGACGACAAGGTTGGTTTGCACTCTACGCCGACGATGGCCGCGTTGATGATGAGACCTTTTGCGATCAAATCACGCGAGGTCAGTTTCGCTTGCACCCCAAGGGGCCCGCAGGCAGAAGCGAGGGCTGTATTGTTATTGACGACCCCGTAGATTTCCATCGGTTGCGTGCGCTGCTGAGTTGCCACCGACCACAGCCGATTCCCAACTCAAATCTCAGCGCCTACGGCAAGGTCACGGTGCGATGAAACGCGCACTGTTTGCCATCATGCTGGCTACGTGGGTCTTAAGCTCCACGCTATGGCTAACGCAGCTTTGGCTTGAATACTGGTACGAATTCCCTTGGTGGCCGCCAATGGCTCTTGTGAGCTGGTTCGTTGATCTCTATGGCCCCACTAACGGAGAAGAAGGCCGGGATGGTGAGTTCTTGTTTGGCGTCATCCACTTCGGCATTCTCGTTTCGCTACTAACTTGGCTTGGCCTAGTAGCCGGTCGACGGATTCTTAGGCGATATCGCTAACGTAGCCAAAAGTAAAAAAGCCAGCCCGAAGGCTGGCTTTCTCGCACAAGGCGTGATCAATCAGTTCTTCGACTGGTCGACCAGCTTGTTCTTGGCGATCCACGGCATCATCGCGCGCAGCTTGGCGCCGACTTGCTCGATCTGGTGCTCTTCGGTCAGGCGGCGGCGCGAAATCAGCGTCGGAGCGCCAGCCTTGTTCTCCAGCAGGAAGCTCTTGGCGTATTCACCGGTCTGGATGTCCTTCAGGCACTGCTTCATGGCCTTCTTGGTCTCTTCCGTCACGACGCGCGGGCCGGTGACGTACTCGCCGTACTCGGCGTTGTTCGAGATCGAGTAGTTCATGTTGGCGATGCCGCCCTCGTAGATCAGGTCGACGATCAGCTTCAGCTCGTGCAGGCATTCGAAGTACGCCATTTCCGGAGCGTAGCCGGCTTCCACCAGCGTCTCGAAGCCAGCCTTGATCAGCTCGACCGTACCGCCGCACAGCACGGCTTGTTCGCCGAACAGGTCGGTTTCGGTTTCTTCGCGGAAGTTCGTTTCGATGATGCCGGCGCGGCCGCCGCCGTTGGCGGTGGCGTACGACAGCGCGATGTCACGCGCAGCGCCCGACTTGTCCTGGTGCACGGCAATCAGGTGCGGCACGCCGCCACCTTGCGCGTACGTACCGCGCACGGTGTGGCCCGGAGCCTTCGGGGCGATCATGATGACGTCCAGGTCAGCGCGCGGGATCACGGCACCGTAGTGCACGTTGAAGCCGTGCGCGAATGCCAGCGCAGCGCCTTCCTTGATGTTGTTGTGCACTTCGTTCTTGTACACATCGGCAATCTGCTCGTCCGGCAGCAGGATCATGACGACGTCGGCGCTCTTCACAGCCTCGGCCACTTCCTTGACCTGCAGGCCGGCGTTGACAGCCTTGTTCCACGACGCGCCGTTCTTGCGCAGGCCGACCGTCACCTTCACGCCCGAGTCGTTCAGGTTCAGAGCGTGGGCGTGGCCTTGCGAGCCGTAGCCGATGATGGTGACATTCTTGCCCTTGATCAGGGAGAGGTCGGCGTCCTTGTCGTAAAACACTTTCATGGTGATGTCCTAATGTTCAAATATTGCTGATCTATGGGGTCCGGCCGCAGTTACACGCTCGTACACGCGCCGGTTCAAACCTTCAGAATGCGCTCGCCGCGGCCGATGCCCGAGCCGCCCGTGCGGACGGTCTCAAGAATGGCAGTGCGATCGATGGCATCGAGAAACGCATCAAGCTTGCTGCCGTTGCCGGTCAGCTCGATCGTGTAGGTCTTCTCGGTCACGTCGATGACGCGGCCGCGGAAGATGTCCGCCGTACGCTTCATCTCCTCGCGCTCCTTGCCGACCGCACGCACCTTCACGAGCATCAGCTCGCGCTCGATGTGCGCACCTTCGGTCAGGTCGACGACCTTGACGACTTCCACCAGGCGATTCAGGTGCTTGGTGATCTGCTCGATGATGTCGTCCGAACCGGTCGTGACGATCGTCATGCGCGACAGCGAGGCGTCTTCGGTCGGAGCAACCGTCAGCGTCTCGATGTTGTAGCCGCGCGCCGAGAACAGGCCCACAACGCGCGACAGCGCGCCGGCTTCGTTTTCCAGCAGGACGGAAATGATGTGACGCATTACAGGTCCTCCGCGCCGAGCAGCATTTCAGAGATGCCCTTGCCTGCCTGGACCATCGGCCAGACGTTTTCGGTCGGGTCGGTCTGGAAGTCGAGGAACACGGTGCGATCCTTCAGTCTGAAAGCCTCGCGCAGCGCGGGCTCGACGTCGGCGGTTTTTTCGATGCGCATGCCCACGTGGCCATACGATTCGGCCAGCTTCACGAAATCAGGCAGCGCTTGCATGTAGGAATGCGAGTAACGGTTGTCGTACTCGATTTCCTGCCACTGACGCACCATGCCCAAATAACCGTTGTTGAGCGAGCAGATCTTCACCGGCGTGTCGTACTGCAGGCAGGTCGACAGCTCCTGGATGCACATCTGGATCGAGCCTTCACCGGTGATGGTGACGACTTCCTTGTCCGGAAACGCCTTCTTGATGCCCATGGCATATGGCAGACCCACACCCATCGTGCCCAGGCCACCGGAATTGATCCAGCGGCGCGGCTCGTTGAACTTGTAGAACTGCGCAGCCCACATCTGATGCTGACCGACGTCAGAGCAGACGAAGGCGTCGCCATTGGTGAGTTCCCAGATCTTCTCGACCACGTACTGCGGCTTGATGATTTCAGAAGTGCGGTCGTACTTCAGGCAATCGACGCTGCGCCACTGTTCGATCTGTTCCCACCACTTGGCCAGCGCCGTCTTGTTCGGCTTGGCTTCGCCCGACTTGATCTGGGCGATCATCTCCTGCAGCACGTCTTTGACGTTGCCGACGATAGGGATGTCGACCTTCACCCGCTTGGAGATGGACGACGGATCGATGTCGATGTGGATGATCTTGCGCGGCTGCGACGTGAAGTGCGCCGGGCTGCCGATCACACGATCATCAAAGCGCGCGCCGATGGCGATCAGCACATCGCAGTTCTGCATCGCCATGTTGGCTTCGTACGTGCCGTGCATGCCCAGCATGCCCACGAACTGCTTGCTGGTGCCAGGGAATGCGCCCAGGCCCATCAGCGTGTTCGTGACCGGGTAGCCCGTCAGCGCAGCCAGTTGGCGCAACTCTTCGCTGGCCTCGGCAAGCACCACGCCGCCACCGGAGTAGATGTACGGACGCTCGGCCTGCAGCAGCAGGCTGACCGCCTTGCGGATCTGACCCGAATGACCCTTGTTGACCGGGTTGTACGAGCGCATCTCGATGGTTTTCGGATACTCGTACTTGCACATCTCGCGCGAGACATCCTTAGGGATGTCCACAACCACCGGGCCCGGACGACCAGTTGATGCGATGAAGAACGCCTTCTTGATGGTCGAGGCGAGATTGCGCACGTCCTTGACCAGGAAGTTGTGCTTGACGATCGGGCGGGTAATGCCGACGGTGTCACATTCCTGGAAAGCGTCCTGACCGATGGCGTGCGTCGGCACGTTGCCGGTGATGATCACCATCGGGATCGAATCCAGGTAGGCGGTGGCGATGCCGGTCACGGCATTGGTCACGCCAGGGCCGGACGTCACCAGGGCGACACCGACCTTGCCCGTGGCGCGCGCATAGCCGTCGGCCGCATGGACCGCCGCCTGTTCATGGCGCACCAGGATGTGCTCGATCTTGTTTTGCTTGTAGAACGCGTCGTAGATATAGAGCACCGCGCCGCCGGGGTAACCCCAGACGAACTCGACGCCCTCTGCCGCGAGCGCATTGACGAGGATGTCAGACCCCATCATGTCGGCAGATGAACCGCTATTGGCGTGGGAAAATTCCGCGCTTGGCATATTCATGTCAGTCCTTTGCAATTTTCGGCAAAAAATTGTTTGGATGCTCTCTACCGGGCTTGTGGCGCGGATTTGAGCGGTGCGCGTCTGCATGAATGGTCCGCCTGATGGGCGGCCAGATGAGACAAACCACAGATGTTGTGAACCGGGGATAATACTGCAATGCCGCATGGCGGTCCAGCGCCGCCGCGATTCTCTGCTCCCGGCTGTCCGCCAGACAGTCGGGCTGTCCGTGGACCCGCATTTTTGCTAGCATCGCAACATTTTTCACGGCCATGGCCGTTGACGCCACGCGGCGTGATCATCACATCTTGAGAATGTGAATTTTCGCGCGGCTGCCTCACAGGATTCGCTCCCGCCGTTGTATGGCCTCTGAACAGGAACTGTCGGCCTTTCTCCTAAGCGTCGAGAAACGCGCCTTCAAGCAGGCGGTCTTCGCGGTGCGCGACGACGATGCCGCGCTCGATATCGTGCAGGACGCCATGATCAAGCTGGCCGAGAAATACGGCGACAAGCCGGGGGCCGAGCTACCTCTGCTGTTCCAGCGCATTCTGCAGAACACGATTCACGACTGGTTCCGCCGCACCAAGGTGCGCAACACGTGGGTGAGCCTGTTCTCCAGCTTCCGCACGGACACCGAGGGCGACGACACCGACCCGCTTGAACTGATCGAAAGCGAAGCCGGCACCACAGCGGCGGAAAGCAGCGCCGACAAGGTCGAACGCTCGCAGATGCTGGAAATCCTGGAGCGCGAAATCGAGAAGCTGCCCACACGTCAACGGGAGGCCTTCCTGATGCGTTACTGGGAGGACATGGATGTTGCCGAGACAGCCCAGGCAATGGGCTGTTCCGAGGGGAGCGTAAAGACGCACTGCTCGCGGGCAACACACGCCCTGGCCCAAGCGCTGCGGGCGCGAGGGATCCGATTATGAACAAGGTAGAACTCCGAGAACGCCGCTTCGTGCATGCCGTCCGTACCGCTCTGAATGAGTCGGCCGGACAGTTGCCGCCCGACGTGCGCGACCGCCTCGCAGCGGCGCGCCGGACGGCGCTTGCGCACAAGAAAGCGGAAGTGCCAAGCACGGTGCGCTCGCCTGCCTTGGCGATGCCGGGCGTCGGCTCGGTGTCGTTTGAAATGGAAGGCGAAGCGCCGTCGCCGCTGCAACGTGCGGCCGCCTTCCTGCGCCGTCTCGGCCTGCTGTGGCCGACCATCGCACTGGTTGCCGGCCTCGCGGGCATCTATCAGTGGCAACAGCAGCAACGCGTGGACGAACTCGCCGAGGTCGATGCCGCAATGCTGCTCGACGATCTGCCGTTGGCCGCTTACGCCGATCAAGGCTTCCATCAGTACCTCAAGCACGATCAGTGAAAGGCTGATCGATGAGCGACTTCCAGCACACCCACGGCCAACCACCGCGAGGCGCCAAAATCGTGCGTCTGCGCGCTGGCATCGTTGCGCTGATCGGTGCGGTCGGCCTGATGGCGGGACTTGCGATCGCGCAGGCTCCCGCGGCTTCGGCGCCCGCTGTGGCGCCGGGCGTGACCGTGAACGCGCCGGTTGATCTACCGACGCCGCCTGCGACCAATCCGCGGCCGTCCGTCCATCCGAACTGGGCCGAGCTGACCATCGTGCAGCAGCGCATCTTCGCGCCACTGGCGCCGGAATGGAACGGCCTGCCGGAACTGGCCCGCAAGAAGTGGCTGCAGATCGCCCAAGCGTATCCGAAGTACACGCCGGCTCAACAGCAGCGCCTGCAAACGCGCATGGCGGATTGGATCAAGCTCACGCCGGAACAACGCCATCGCGCGCGCGAGAATTTCCAGACCACCAAGTCGCTCCCGGTACAGAAAAAGAGCGAGGCGTGGCAGAGCTACCAGCAACTGACGGATGAGCAGAAGAAAGCGCTGGCTGCCGCTGCCAAAGCGCAAAAGCACCCGTCTGCGGTGACGGCGCTGCCGGGCGGCGCGGGTCTGGCGAAGGACGCCGCCAAGTCGATCCATCATGGTGCGCGCACCAAGCCGGGCACCACCAAATCAGCACCGGCAAACAAAGTAACCGCTGCGGCGTCCGCACCGGCGGGCACGCCTGCGTCGGCACCCGCTGCTGCCGTTCCGGCACCGGCAAGCGCGCCGCTCACACCGGTGCACCCGGTTGCCCCGCCCGCGAACACGGGCGGAGAATCGGGCAACCCGCCGCCGTCCACTGTGCTGGGCGGTTAAGCCGAGCAAACCCTTTGGCATAATCCGAACACGCGCCGCGCGAACCTCGCCGGTGCATGATGGATTGCGCTTGCTGCGCTCACCCCTTGTTCGATGGCCACCTCTGTTTCTCCGTCTTCGCCGGCTGCGGCACCTGATCCGCTCGCGGCGCCCACGCTGCGCCGCCGTCTTGCGGCGATGCTCTATGAAGGCTTGCTGCTGTTTGGCGTGATGTTTGGCGCCACGGCTGTCTTTCTGCTGCTGCGCATGATCGTGCCGCCGCTGGCGCGCACCGGTGATGTAGGGCTGCAGGTCTGGGGCTTTCTGGCGCTGGGTCTGTACTTTGTGTGGTTCTGGCGCAAGCGCGGCCAGACCTTGGCGATGCAGACGTGGCGCATGCGCGTGGTCAACGCCGATGGATCGCGCATTTCACTGGGCCGCGCTGTTGCGCGCTATGCGCTGGCGTGGACATGGGTGGCCGTAGCGGTGGGCATGATCCACCTGACCGGAGCCTCCCGCTGGGCCGGCGCAGGTGTTGCGCTCGCATGCCTGCTGGTTTGGGGCGCGCTGGCGTGGTTCGACCCGCAGCGCCAGTTCCTGCACGATCGCCTGGCCGGCACGCGGCTGGTGCGCGACTGATCCGGTTTCATTCTCGGCGGCGACCTCCACCATGACGCGCGCCGATCTGCCCGCCTCCCCCGCTCCACTGGCCTTTCTGACGGCGGCCACTGCGCGCCGCATTGCCGTGGCGCTGGAGTGCGCAGCGACAGCGGCGGTTGGCTGGGCGGCGCATCGCTGGGGCGGATGGAGTTGGCCCACTGCTGGTGCGCTCGCTGGCGCGGCGCTGGTGCTGGGCTATCTCGTTTCGGTCGGTTGGGCGTTTCTGGTTTCGCTCAAGAGCCTGGGAACCGCCATACCCGATGACCCGGTTTGGGACCGCATGCCCATACCGCACGAACAGCGCATCGGCATCACAGGTTTCATTGCGTGCTGGCTGCGCGAATGCATATCGGTCGCGTGGATGTTCAACGTGCTGCAGCCCTTCCGCGCGCATGCCGCGTTCGATGCGCCAGCGGGCGAGGGCAAACGCGTGCCGGTGCTGATGATCCACGGCTATGGCTGCAATCGCGCCGTGTGGCTGCCAATGCAGCAACATCTGGCCGCCGCCGGGCACCCGACCGACGCCATCGATCTCATGCCGCTTCTGGGCGACATTGACGACTACGGTCGCGACATCGCTGCCGCCGTCGCGCGCCTGACACGCACGCATGGACGCGCGCCCGTTCTGCTCTGCCACAGCATGGGCGGGCTTGCCGCTCGCGCGTTGCTGCGGCAATCGGAGCCCTGCCCCGTTGTGCATGCGATCACGCTCGGCACGCCGCATCGGGGTACGGCGATGGCGCGCACAGGACGCGGCCACAACGTGCGCCAGATGGCTTGGGCAAGCCCATGGCTGCGCCAGCTTGCGGCGTCCGAAACGCAGGCCGTGCGGGCACACATCACGTCGATTTTCTCGTGGCACGACTCCATCGTCGGGCCGGCTGGTGCGTCGTGGTTGGAAGGCGCGCGGCACATCCCGTTCGCGGGCATCGGCCATGTGTCGTTGCTATGCGACGCACGCGTGCGCGATGCCGTGCTGGCGGAACTCGCACGCATCGAAGGCATCTCGCCAGTCCTATCGGCCTGAAACAAGCGCCCGGCGCGGGTCTTGGGCGCATGCCCCCTTCCTTTTGCGGCAACTACGTCATGTGACGGTCATGTTTCTGACACGACTTTTTCACGCGGCGGTGGCGAAATCCGTCTAACGCAGCCTCTGTTGCCGACATGGTCCTGCCAAATCTGCCATCGCGCCCTGGTTTTCTCCGCCGCTTCGCGCAACGCTTTCGCGCCGCTCCCTTCACCGGTTCCGACTGGAACGCTCCACAGCCCCTGATGCAAATGGCCGCCGGATTTGCCGCCGCCGGCGCACTGGGCTCGGCTGTGCCTGCGGGCCGCGGCGATGTGCGTGAGCACGAAGCCCCCGTCGCCACGCCGGCTTCTACACTGGCGCCCGACCGGTCGGCCGACACAGACACCGACCCGCCCGCCGAGAAAATCCAGCGCTACCGCACGATCTGGTTGTCGGACATCCATCTCGGCACGCCCGGCTGCCAGGCCGACTACCTGCTCGACTTCCTCAAGCACCACGAATCCGACACGCTGTACCTCGTCGGTGACATCGTTGACGGCTGGCAACTGCGCAAGGGCTGGTACTGGCCGCAGGCACACAACGATGTGGTGCAGAAGGTGTTGCGCCGCGCGCGCAAGGGCACCCGCGTGGTGTTCATTCCTGGCAACCACGATGAGATGGCGCGCCAGTTCCACGGCCTGAACTTCGGTGATATCGAAGTCGCAGAAGACGCGATCCACGTGACCGCCACCGGTAAGCGCCTGTGGGTCGTGCACGGCGACCTCTTCGACGGCGTGATGCAGCATGCGCGCTGGCTCGCCTATGTGGGCGACTCGCTCTATACCTTCATCCTGGCGATGAACCGGCACTTCAACAGCATCCGTGTGCGGCTTGGATTTCCGTACTGGTCGCTGTCGCAATACCTCAAGCATCAGGTCAAGAACGCGGTCAACTTCATCAACTCGTTTGAGCGTGTGATGACCGACGAGGCGCGCCGACGCGGTTGCGACGGCGTGGTCTGCGGGCACATCCACAAGGCCGAGATTCGCGAGATCGACGGACAGCTTTACTGCAACGACGGCGACTGGGTGGAGAGCCTCTCTGCCCTGGTCGAAACCATGGAAGGCGAACTGCAGATCATCTACTGGACGCATCTGCTCGATGGCCCCCGTGCGGCGCGCACCTCCCGCCGCGCACGCCGCGCCGCCGCCGCGGCCTGATGGAAACCCACATGACCAACACCAGCATCGACCTCGTGCAGCCCGACGCCACCCAACCTACCAGCCAAGGAGAGCCCGTGAAAGTCATGATCGTCACCGATGCCTGGGAACCGCAGGTCAATGGCGTCGTCCGCACCCTCACCCAGACGCGACGCGAGCTGGAAGCCATGGGGCACATCGTCGACATGATCACGCCGCTGGAATTCAAGACGGTGCCGTGCCCGACGTATCCGGAAATCCGCCTGTCGATCCTGCCGGCAACGCGCGTGCGCAATCGCATCGAGAAGTTTGCCCCGCAGGCCCTGCATATCGCCACCGAAGGCCCGCTGGGCCTGGCCGCACGGGCCTACGCGTTGCGCAACAAGCTGCCCTACACGACGGCGTACCACACGCGCTTTCCGGAGTACGTGCAGGCGCGTTTCGGCATTCCGCTGGCGTGGACGTATCGGTTCCTGCGCTGGTTCCACAGCCCCGCCCAAGCCGTGATGGCACCGACGCCCGTGGTGCTGAAGGACCTTGCCGACTACGACATCACCAATGGCGTGCTGTGGACGCGCGGCGTCGATCTGGATGTCTTCACCGCCCAGCGCGGCAACGTGCTGAACACGGCGCACCCGATCTTCCTGTACGTCGGCCGCGTGGCCGTGGAGAAGAACGTCGAAGCCTTCCTGGAGCTGGACCTGCCCGGGTCCAAGTGGGTCGTGGGCGAAGGCCCGGCACTGGCTGGCCTGAAGGCGAAGTATCCGAACGCCAGCTACCTGGGCGTGCTCAAACAGCCGGAACTGGCCAAGGTGTACGCCTCGGCGGACGTGTTCGTCTTCCCGAGCCGCACCGATACGTTTGGCCTGGTACTGCTGGAAGCACTTGCCAGCGGCCTGCCGGTCGCCGCGTATCCGGTGACGGGCCCGATCGACGTGCTGGGCGACTCGCCGGCCGGTGCGCTGCGCGAAGATTTGCGCGAGGCTTGCCTGGAGGCGCTGCGCATTGATCGCATTACAGCGCGCACGCATGCCGAGAAGTTCTCGTGGCGCGCAGCTTCGGAGCAGTTTCTCGCACACCTGCGCCCGCTGCCTGCCGCGCAAGCTGCCGAGGCCAAAGCCGCCGAGCCGTCCACTGCCGCGGGTGCCTGAGCCTTGCGTTCCATGAAGCCCACGACCCCGCCGGAGCATCCGCCCGCGCCACCGGCGGCCAGCGCCTACTCGCCAGCCGACAACCCGCACAAGGGCAATCGCGGGATCACGCGGGCGTGGTTTGCGCTCAAGAACTCCATCAGCGGTATCCGCTTCGCCATCGACGAGGAAAGCGCGTTCCGCCAGGAGCTGACGCTCTGCGCGATCCTGCTGCCGTGCGCGTTCATCATTCCCGCTACGGTGGTTGAACGCATTCTTATGCTCGGCACGCTGGTGCTGGTGCTGATTGTCGAGCTGCTCAATTCGAGCGTGGAAGCGGCGGTCGATCGCATCTCGCTGGAGCAGCATGGGCTATCCAAGCGCGCGAAGGATTTCGGCAGCGCGGCCGTCATGCTGGCGTTGCTGCTATGTGTGGGGACATGGGTGGCGATCGCCTGGCCTTGGGTGGCGTCGCTGCTGCACTGAGAACACCTGCGAAAAAGCCCGCGACAACGTTTGGCAACGTCTGCCCCACAGCATGTAGGGGGTCGTTGCGCAAGCACGATCTCTTATAATCCGGGCACCAACACGCCACGGAGACAGGGCCACCGGCCTTGGCAGTTCAATGGAAACCAAGCAGCATTCCACCGGCCCACGCCGCACGCGCGATCGCATTCTTGAAGTGTCGCTGCGCCTGTTCAACGACCTGGGCGAGCCCAACGTCACCACCACGACGATCGCCGAAGAGCTGGAGATCAGCCCGGGCAACCTGTACTACCACTTCCGCAACAAAGACGACATCATCAACTCGATCTTCGTGCAGTTCGAGCAGGAGATCGCGCGCCGCCTGAAGCTGCCGGACGACCACAAAGCTACGCTGGACGAAACCTGGGGCTACCTGCAGTACATGTCGGAGTTCCTGTGGAACTACCGCTTTCTGTACCGCGACATCAACGATCTGCTCGCGCGCAACCGCATGCTTGAACTGAACTTCAAGCGCATCGTCGAGCAGAAGCGCCACTTCGCCATGGACATCTGCCACCAGTTCATTGAAGACGGCGAGATGGAGGCCACGGCTGAACAAGTTGACGCCATGTGCACCAACATCGTGGTCATCGCCACCTACTGGCTGTCGTTCCAGTTCGTGCAGCATCCGCGCCAGTACAACGATCCCAACGCGATCCGTGATCACTTGCACGGCGCGAGCTACCACATTCTGTCGATCCTTGCGCCTTACCTGCGCGGCAAGCCGCGGCGGGCGTTCGATCTGCTGGCGGTGAGCCGCAGCAACGATCCGCCGGCCGGCACAGCAGCCGACACCAGCCCCATCACTCCCGCCAAATGAACTCGATCTGCGTCTACTGCGGTTCCAGCCCGGGCGAACGCCCGGAATACAAAACCGGCGCCATCGCGCTGGGCAACGAGATGGTCAGGCGCGGCCTCACACTCGTCTACGGTGGCGGCAACGTCGGCCTGATGGGCGTGGTGGCCGATGCGGTGCTGCACGGCGGCAGCCCGGTCATCGGCATCATCCCGAAATCGCTGGTGCGCAAGGAAGTCGGCCATAAAGAGCTGACCGAGCTGCACATCGTTGAGAGCATGCACCAGCGCAAGCAGATGATGGCCGACCGTGCGGATGCGTTCATTGCCATGCCCGGCGGCGTGGGCACGTATGAAGAACTGTTCGAAACCTTCACATGGCTGCAGCTCGGCTATCACAACAAGCCGATCGGTCTGCTGAACGTGGCAGGTTTCTACGACAAACTGCTCGCGTTCATCGACCACGCCGTGCAAGAAGGCTTCCTCAAGCGCCACCACGCTGATCTGCTGCACGTGAGCGACGACCCCGCCGCGTTGATCGACATGCTGGCACGCGCGCCCCGCGAGACAGTCGACAAGTGGTCGGAGCGCCGCGAGCGCACGTAAGCCGCCACCCTCCAGCCTCTAAAACGACGACCCGGGCTGCGTCAAAAACTCGACCTCCGCGGGTGTCGATGACCGCCCGAGTGCCGCATTCCGATGCGGAAAACGCCCGAAGCGGGCAATGATCTCGCGGTGCTTTTCCGCCCAGACGAGTGAATCCACATCGCCCTCTTCATCACGCAGGCGGGTGTACAGGCGGATCGCTTCATCCTGCATGGCCAGCGCCTCGCTGTGCTCAAACGGCAGGTAGCAGAACGACCGGTGATGGCGCGTTGGCAATTGGGTATCCCAGCCGGCAGCCACGACGATCTGTGCGGTGTGCAGCGCCGCTGCATCACTGGCAAACGCACGAGCGCTGCCGCGAAACATGTTTCGCGAGAACTGATCTAGCACGACGATGCGCGCGATGGCTTCCAGCGGCGTGTCCATCCAGGTGTCGGCATCGCCCGCCGACAGCGCCTCCCACAGCGGCAGAAAGCGCGCGCGGATCTGCGCATCGAACGCATCGGATTTGGTGAACCATTCCGGCCGTGCATCGACCAGCGGCGCGTTGCCGAACCAGAACGCCAGCACGTCGTCGGCGGTGGGCAAACCGATCATGGCGGCCTCCTCCAATATGTTCTTGTGAGGTGCGCTTTAGCGCGGCACGTTAGCGCTGCACATTGCGCATCCAATCTGCGGTCTGCCAAAACGCCTGCATCAAACGCATCTGCAGCGCTTCGTCCAGGCCGATGTCTTGCATGGCAAGCGCCATGCAGCGCATCCATTGGTCGCGCTCCTGCGTGCCGATCTCGAACGGCAGATGGCGCGCCCTCAGGCGCGGATGGCCAAACCGCTCAATGAAATGGTTCGGGCCGCCAAGCCACCCGCACAGGAACCAGAACAGCTTGTCGCGCGAGCCATCCAGGCTTTGCGGATGCAGCGCACGCAGCACGGCAAATTCGGGTTCCAGATCCATCAGGTCATAGAAGCGGTCAACGAGTTCGCGCACGCGCGCTTCGCCGCCGATCAGGTCGAAGGCCAGGGTTTCCTGGCCAGAAGTTGCGTCAGTCATACAGCGTCAGTCACATCAAAAGATTCAGGCATCTCTGAGGGTCGCCATGGCCGGGCGGCGCAGCACGTCGCGCAAGCCCAGCCAGCCGCCAGCGAAAGCGCAGACCATGCCGCTCACGATGCCCACCGGCAGGATCGCCGGGTTGAAACGATACGGAAAATCGAACACATACGCCGACAACGCCCAGCCGATGGCAATCGCGCCCACGCCGGCCATCAACCCGGCCAGGCCGCCAACGATCAACACCTCGGCGTACTGCGTCTGGCGCACCACGCCGGAGCCCGCGCCAAGCGCGCGCAGCACGCCGGCATCGCGCAGCCGCTCGTCGCGCGAGCCGGAGAGCGCGGCATAGAGCACCAGCACCCCCGCCGCCAACGTAAAGACGAAGAGGAATTCCACCGCCGCCGTCACCTGATCCAGCACGCCTTGCACCTGCTGCAGGATCAGCTCGGTATCGACCACCGTCAGATTCGGAAACGCGCGCACGAGCCTGGCCGGCAGATCGGCTTGGCCTGCAGGAATACGGAACGCGGTTACGTACGTCTGCGGCATGTCGTGCAGCGCCACAGGCGGCAGGATCACGAAGAAGTTCACGCGCATCGAGCTCCAGTCGAGCTTGCGCAATGACGTGATGGGCGCATCGACCGTCTGCCCGGCGACGTCGAAACGCAGTACGTCGCCCAGGTGCAGGTTGAGCGTCTTTGCGATGCCCTCTTCCACCGAGGCTTCGGGTTTCTGCCCGCTGAACCATTGGCCGGAAACGACACGGTTCTCCGGCGGCTGTTCAGTCGCGTAGGACAGGTTGAATTCGCGCTCGACCAAATTGCGGGCGCGCGATTCAGCGTAGGTTTGGCGGTCGATGACCTGGCCATTCACTTGTGTCAGGCGCCCGCGCACCATCGGATAGAGCTTCGGGTCTGCCACGCCAGCCTGGGCCAGCGCCTGCTTCACGGGTGCCATCTGATCGGGCTGGATGTTGATGATGAAACGGTTGGGCGCATCCGCCGGTGTGGCGTTGTGCCACGAGCGGATCAGGTCATTGCGCGTCATGGCGAGCAGCAGCAGCGCCATCAGCCCAACTGCAAGCGCCACGGTTTGCAGCACGCTCACACCGCGACGGCGCTCCAGCACGGCCAGCGCAAAGCGCCAGCCCACGCTCAATGCACGGCCGCGTCCCAGCGACACCGCCATCGCGCGCAAGCCACCCGCCGCCAATAGCGCAAACACGACGATGGCGCCGGCAAACCCCGCCGCCGTCAGCGCACCCAGCTTCACGTCGCGCGCGGACACCACGAGCAGCGCGAAGAACGCCGCCGCGCCCAGTGCATAGCCGATCCACGCCGCCATGGGGCGCTCGGCAACATCCCGCCGCAGCACGCGCAGCGGCGCCACGCGCACAAGACTCAGCAGCGGCGGCACAGCAAACCCAATCAGCAGCACCAGCCCTGCGGCCACGCCCACCGCTGCCGGCCAGACAGATGGCGCAGGCAAGGTCACCGTGACCAGATCGCCAAGGGACGCCAGCAGCGCCCAGTGCGCGCCGTAACCCAGCGCCACGCCCGCCGCCGAACCCAGCACGCCGATCCACAGAAACTCCAGCGCGAACGTGCCCAGAATCTGCCCTTGCTTCAGCCCCAGGCACTTGATGACGGCCACCGCATCGGTGTGCCGCGCGGTATAGCGGCGTGCGGCCATGGTGATGGCTACAGCGGCAATCATCGCGGCCAGCAGCGCGACGAGCGAGAGAAAGCGCTCGGCGCGGTCCAGCGTTTCGCGCATCTGCGGCTGGCCGTTTTGGAGCGATTCAATGCGTACGCCACGCAACTGGCGCGTCTTCAGTTCGGTCTCGGCCCAGGTGTGGAACGCGCTGGCAGCCGCATCGGGGCCGGCCACCAGCAAGCGGTATGTCACGCGGCTGCCATAGGCAACGAGGCCGGTTGAGGCCAGATCCGTCATCGGCAACATCACGCGCGGTGCGAAGTTCATAAAGCCCGCGCCACGATCCAGTTCCTGTGTGATGACGTGAGCGATCTTGAAGGTGCGCGTACCGAGCCGGATGGCATCGCCCACGTGAATACCGAGCGCTTCGAGCAGCGGTGCATCTACCCAGACCGTGCCCGCAGCGGGCGTCCCCTGAATCGGCGCGCCAACGGTATCGCGCCCGTCATCGCTCACCTTGAGGCTGCCGCGCAGTGGGTAACCCACATCAACAGCCTTGATGGCAGCCAGTTGTGCAATGGGCTCAACTCGGGGCTCACCTCGGGGCTCGCCCGATGCACCGTTCGCCAACGTACTCGCCATGCTGGGGAAGGTGGCGGTATGTGTGACCTGCAAGCCACCGGCGCGCGCATGCGCCTCGATGTCGGGCGGCAGCGGCTGATCAGACACCACCAGAACGTCCGCGCCAATCAGTTGACGCGCATCGCGCTCCAGGCCGGCATGCATGCGATCGGCCAGGAAACTGACGGACGCCAGCGCGGCCACGGCCAGCACCAGCGCAATGAGCAGCAGGTTCAGCTCACCGGCGCGCCAGTCGCGGCGCAGCATGCGCAGGGCTTGGGTCCAGACGGAAAAACGTGACATGGGCGGAACATGGACGGGGCGCTCACGCCTCGACGTCAATTAGGCAACCCCGCCATGTTCGCACGACTTCAGCGGACCAGCGCGCGGGCCTCGTCAGCGTGCCAGGGCAGCGCCTGGTCTGCGGTAAGCAGCGACACATGTTCGGCCGGCCGGTAGCCGGCGAGATGGCTCAGGCCTTCACGGAAGGCGGGCTGACCGATGCGCTCGATCAGCTCGCGCACCCAGGGGGAGAGCGCATCATTGCGGCGCACCGCAAGGTAGTACGTTTCGCGCGTCAGCGGTACGAAATGCAAGCCATGGGCTTCGGCACCCGGGCGCAGGCCGAAACCGATGTCGGCCCGCCCTTCCTGCACGGCCACGGCGATCTTGTCGCTGGAGAACTCCTGCTCGTCGTAGCCGTGAATCTGGTCGGGATACAGCCCCGCACCCACCAGCAACTGGTCGAACAGCAAACGCGTGCCCGAGCTGCGCTGCCGGTTGATGAAGCGCGCCTGCGTGCGCGCCAGATCCCCCAACGACTGCACCCGCCCCGCCCACTCAGCCGACATCATCAGCCCCTGCTCACGATCGGCCAGGGCGATCAGGCGCACGGCGGTCGGGCGCAACCACTTGCGCAAGGTCTGGTGCGCGATCGAACCCGCTCCCTGCTGCGGCGCCACATAGAAGCCAGCCACCTCGCATTGCTTTTCCTGCAGGCAGATCAGCCCTTCAACAGCGCTGCAGAACACGGTGTCGATGTGCGCTCCGTGGCTTTGCCGGGCAAAGGTTTCGGCCAGCACCTCCACAGCCGGGTCATGGCTGCCCGAAAACCGGATGCGCGACTGCGACTGGGAAGCGTCCTCCAGCTCCGACAAAAACTGCCCCATGGCCTGGTGCAGCACCGGATCAAGCTGCTCGCGCAGGCGCATCTCAGCACGCAACATGCGCTCGCCAAAGAGCGTGAGCGAGGCGCCGCGGCCGCGCTCCATGTCGAGCAGCGAGCGGCCGAGCATCTCTTCCCACGACCGCATCACCCCCCAGGCGTGCCGGTATGACAGTCCCACCTGCTTTGCCGCCCGGTGCAGCGACCCCGTCTCGCGCACCGCCCGCAGCAACTGAAACACCTTGCTATTGGCGCGCGGATTATCGTCCGGCCCCACCACCGGAAATACTTCGAACTGGAATGTCATTATGTTTTTAGTTTCCTATTTACTTCAGCCATGGCCCAGGAGAACAATTCCGCTCATTCCGGGGCGGGCATCTCGTGGCCGCTGACTGCCCCCGACGTTGCCGCCATCATGCAGCATCCGACATAAAGCGTCCACGCCTTATCTCTGCGCTCCACAACATGCTCCGATTCTCCCGAACCCTTCGGCTGTCAGCTCTCATCTGCATGACACTCGTGGTCTCCACGGCCGCATATGCTGGTGATCTCCGCATGGCAACCACCACCAGCACCGAAAATTCCGGCCTGCTCAAAGTCTTGCTGCCCAAATTTGAAGCGGCCACCGGCGTCCATGTGCACGTGATTGCCGTTGGCACCGGCAAGGCCATCAAACTGGGGGAATCGGGCGACGTGGATGTCGTGCTCGTGCACGCCCGCCAACTGGAAGACGCCTTCGTGGCGTCGGGCGGCGGCATCGACCGCCGCGACGTGATGTACAACGATTTCATCCTCGTCGGCCCGGAAGCCGACCCGGCCCACGTGCGCGGTCAGAAAAACGTCATTCAGGGGATAGAAACCATTGCCGCGGCGGGCGAGAAAACCAGCGCCAAGTTCGTCTCGCGTGGTGACAATTCCGGCACCGACGTCATGGAAAAGGCGTACTGGAAAGCGGCCAACATCGACCCCAAGGGCAAACCCTGGTATGTCAGCGCGGGCCTCGGGATGGGCGAAGTCCTGAACATGGCAGCGCAGATGAACGCCTACACGCTGTCGGACCGCGCAACCTACGGCGCTTACCGCGCCAAGACGGGCCTCGACATCGTGCTGGCCGGTGACCCGCGCATGTTCAACCCGTACGGCATCATCGCCGTCAACCCGAAGAAATACCCGAGCATCAACTACACCGATGCAACCAGGCTGATTGAATGGATCACGTCTGCCGCCGGCCAGCAGGTGATTGCCGACTTCAAGGTCAACGGGGAGCAGGTGTTTTTCCCGGACTACGGGAAGGCGACCGCAAGCGGAAAGTAAGCTCCGCCCCGGTGCATGACAGAACAGAACGGTGGTGGCCCAGGTTCAGGCCACTGCCGTTTCCAGTTGCGGGTGTTGCGGCAGCTCGCCCGCCACCTCGCCGATCATGCGGCGCAGCCACATCACATCGGGCGCCGCGTGGCTGCGCTCATGCCAGAGCTGGTAGAAACGCATCTTCGGGAACGCCATGGGCGTCGGCAGGATGCGGATCGGCAGATACTGCGCGCAATGCGCAGCAAACTGGCGGCCGGTGGTAAACACCAGATCGGTGCGCATCAGCACATAAGGCACCAGCCCGAAATACGGCAGCGACACCTGGATCTGGCGCTTGAGCCCCTGCTCTGCAAGCGCCTGATCGATCATGCTGCGCTGCATGACGGCATAGGGCGCGGGCGCCAGGTGCGGCATCTCTACGTAATGCTTGAGCGAGATGCCCTTGCGCGCCAGCGGGTGCTGCGCACCCAGCATGCAGACGACTTCATCGTCAAACAGCGGCGAAATATGCAGATGCTCGGGCGGCGAGAGCCAGTTGCCGATCACCAGATCCATGCCGCCCTGCTCCAGCGCGGCCAGGTAATCGACCCCGGCATTGAGCGGATGCACGACCAGCTTGGCCTGCGGCGCCTGTTTGCGCAGACGCTCGACGATGTTCGGCAGGAAGAACGCGTCGAGGTAATCCGGTGCGCCCAGGTGGAAGGTGCGCGTGGTGTTGCCGGGGTCAAACTCCTGCGACGGGCGCGCGATGCGCTCCATGGCCTCCAGGCTTTGCTGCGCGAGGGCCAGCAGGTCGTGGCCGCGCTCGGTCGGCACCATGCCGTTCTTGCCGCGCACGAGGATGGCGTCGCCCGTGATCTCGCGCAGGCGCTTGAGCGTGTTGCTGATGGCCGGCTGTGACTGGCCGAGCTTGACCGCCGTGCGCGTCACGCTCTGCTCGGTGAGCAGCGTGTAGAGAACGCGCAGGAGGTAGGTATCGAGGTGATCTTTGCCGTGCATCTGAGGGCGAGCACGGGCAACGCCGTGCGGTCTAAAAAACGTGCTGGGGGACGCTGTCAGTGTATGTCACTTGCACGCCGCGCCGCCAGACCGCTACTGGCGGGTATACCCCGGATTTTGGCTTTCCGATGCGGGTTATCACATGGGCCAAATATTGCCTTCCCGACCCGGTGCTATGGTTCCGTCATACACACAAACAGGCGTAGAACCCCATGGAGACTCAGCCCATCCGCTTCTTTCACCGCGGCCAGGTGCGCACCGTCACGGATGCCCCGATTACCCGTACGGTGCTTCAATACCTGCGTGAAGACGCGCACTGCACCGGCACCAAGGAAGGGTGCGCTGAGGGCGATTGCGGTGCATGTACCGTCGTGCTGGGCGAGCTGCAGGAAGACGGCAGCGTCGGCCTGAAGGCCGTCAACGCGTGTATCCAGTTCCTGCCCACGCTCGACGGCAAGGCGCTGTTCACCGTGGAAGACGTGCGCGGCAAGGATGGCACGCTGCACCCGGTGCAACAGGCGATGGTCGAGTGCCACGGCTCGCAATGCGGCTTCTGCACGCCGGGCTTCGTGATGTCGCTTTACGCGCTGTACGAGAACACCGGCACCGAGGCGCCGATCCCCTCGCGCCAGACCATCTGCGATTCGCTGACCGGCAACCTGTGCCGCTGCACCGGCTACCGCCCCATCATCGACGCGGGCGAGCGCATGTTCGAGCTGCCCTCGCCGGCTGCGAATACCGGCCTTGACCGCACGCAACTGGCGCAGACGCTGCGCAGCCTGCAACGCAGCGACACCTTCAGCTACGCACCCGTCGGAACCGAAAAGGCACCGCGCTTCTACGCACCGCGCACTGCCTCGGCGTTTGCCGCCATCAAGGCTGCGCACCCGACTATCCGCATCCTGGCCGGCAGCACCGACGTCGGCCTGTGGGTCACCAAGCAGTTCCGCGATCTGGGCGACATCCTTTACATCGGCCAAGTGGCCGACCTGTACGCACTGGAAAAGCGCGACGGCTGGATCGAGATCGGCGCCGCTGTCTCGCTGGAAAAGGCCTACGAATTCCTCGCCGTGGACTACCCCGAGCTGACCGAGCTGTGGAAGCGCTTTGCCTCGCTGCCGATCCGCAATGCCGGCACGCTGGGCGGCAACGTCGCCAACGGCTCGCCGATCGGTGACTCTGCCCCGGCACTTATCGCCATCGGCACGCGCGTCGTGCTGCAGCGTGGCGGGGGTGACGAAATGCGGCGCCGCGAACTGCCGCTCGAAGACCTCTACATCGCCTATCAGAAGAACGCGATGGAAGAAGGCGAATTCGTGGCCGGCCTGCGCATTCCCGCGCGCGAAGGCCGCGACGCCATGCGCTTGCGCACGTACAAGTTGTCCAAGCGCTTTGACGAAGACATCTCCGCCGTGTGCGCAGCACTCGCCATCGAGCTGGACGGCGATATTGTGCGCAGCGCACGCATCGCCTACGGCGGCATGGCGGCAACGTCCAAGCGCGCCGCTGAAACCGAAGCCGCCATCGTCGGCCAGCCGTGGAACGAAGCGACCGCGCGTGCTGCCATGGCAGCCATGTCGCGCGACTACACCCCGCTGACCGACATGCGCGCCACCGACAACTACCGCCGCATCTCAGCGGCCAACACGGTGTACCGCTTCTGGCTGGAGACCCGCACCGATGCGCCGCTCACGCCCGAACAGATCAATGTGCGCGCGGTCGAATTGAATACCCTCACAGCAGCCTAAGAACATGAACAAGCAAACCGAAGCCTTCCTGCTGGCGGAAGCCGATATTGCTGCAGCCATGCCTGGCCAGCGCGGTGCTGTGGTGGGCATTTCGCGCCCGCACGAATCTGCGCATCTGCACGTTGCGGGCACCGCTACGTACACAGACGACATTCCCGAACTGGCCGGCACGCTGCACGCTGCGCTGGGCATGAGCACGCAAGCCCATGCGCGCATCGTCAACATGGACCTGGATCGCGTGAAAGCCGCGCCGGGCGTGGTGGCTGTGTTCACGTCAGCCGACATTCCGGGCACCAATGACTGCGGCCCGATCATCCACGACGACCCGATCCTGGCCACTGATACGGTGCACTTTATCGGCCAGCCGATGTTTATCGTGGTCGCCACGTCGCACGATGCTGCGCGTCGCGCAGCGCGCTTGGGGCAGATCGATTATGAAGTCCTGCCCCCGTTGCTGACGCCGGAAGAAGCGCGCGCGGCTGGCCGCTCCGTGCTGCCCCCGATGCACCTCAAGCGTGGCGAGCCGTCCGAGCGCATCGCCGCGGCGCCGCATTCAGAGGCCGGCCAGATGTCGCTGGGCGGCCAGGAACAGTTCTATCTGGAAAGCCAGATCTCGTACGCCGTGCCCAAGGAAGACAACGGCATGCACGTGTGGTGCTCGACCCAGCACCCGACCGAGATGCAGCACATGGTGTCGCACATGCTGGGCTGGCACGCCAACCAGGTGCTGGTGGAATGCCGGCGCATGGGCGGTGGCTTCGGCGGCAAAGAATCGCAGTCGGGCCTGTTCGCGTGTTGTGCATCGCTGGCGGCATGGAAGCTTGCCTGCCCTGTCAAGCTCCGTCCGGACCGCGACGACGACATGATGATCACCGGCAAGCGTCACGATTTCCGCTTTGCCTACGAAGCCGGTTATGACGACAACGGCCGCATCCAGGGCATCAAGTGCGACATGACCTCGCGCGCCGGTTTCTCGGCCGACCTGTCCGGCCCGGTGATGACGCGCGCCATCTGTCATTTCGACAACGCCTACTGGCTACCGGAAGTGGAGATCGACGGTTTCTGCGCACGCACCAACACGCAGTCGAATACCGCCTTCCGCGGCTTTGGCGGCCCGCAGGGCGCGTTCGCCATCGAATACATCATGGACAACATCGCGCGCTCGGTCGGCAAGGATGCGCTCGACGTGCGCCGCGCCAATCTGTACGGCAAAGACAAGAACAACATCACGCCGTACGGCCAAACCGTGGAAGACAACGTCATCCACGAGTTGCTGGATGAGCTGGAAGCGTCGTCTGACTACCGCGCCCGCCGCGAAGCGATCCGCGCGTTCAACGCGACCAGCCCGGTACTCAAGCGCGGCCTGGCGCTCACGCCCGTGAAGTTCGGCATCTCGTTCAACGTCAAGCACTTCAATCAGGCCGGCGCGCTGGTGCACGTGTACAACGATGGTTCGATCCTTGTGAACCACGGCGGCACCGAAATGGGCCAGGGCCTGAACACCAAGGTGGCGCAGGTGGTGGCGCACGAACTGGGTGTGTCATTCACGCGCATCCGCGTAACGGCAACCGACACCAGCAAGGTGGCCAACACGTCTGCCACAGCCGCATCCACCGGCAGCGATCTGAACGGCAAGGCAGCGCAGGACGCCGCCCGCCAGATCCGCCAACGCCTGATCGCGTTTGCCACCGAACACTACGAAGTGCCCATCGAGACCGTGACCCTCATCGGCGACCACCTGGAAATCGGTGCGCGCCAGGTGCCGTTTGACGAGCTGATCGGCAAGGCCTACGTTGCACGCGTGCAATTGTGGTCCGACGGTTTCTATGCCACGCCCAAGCTGCACTGGGATCAGTCCAAGCTCAAGGGCCGCCCCTTCTACTACTACGCGTACGGTGCTGCGGTATCGGAAGTGGTGGTCGACACCCTCACCGGCGAATGGCGCCTGCTGCGTGCCGACGTGCTGCACGACGCCGGCCGCTCGATCAACCCGGCCATTGATATCGGCCAGGTGGAAGGCGCGTTCATCCAGGGCATGGGCTGGCTCACTACGGAAGAACTGTGGTGGAACAAGAACGGCAAGCTGATGACGCATGCGCCGTCCACCTACAAGATCCCGACCGTCAACGACTGCCCGCCGGACTTCCGCGTGCATCTGTTCAACAACGCCAACGTGGAAGACAGCATCCACCGCTCCAAGGCGCTGGGCGAACCGCCACTGCTGCTGCCGTTCTCGGTGTTCTTCGCCATCCGCGATGCGGTGGCCGCCGTGGGTGACGGCCGCACCAACCCGCCGCTGAACGCGCCCGCCACCAGCGAAGAAATCCTCAAGGCCGTGGACGCCATCCGCAGCGCCCCGCTGTCTGCTTGAGTTCGGAGACGACGTCATGGACCACACACAACTGCGCCCATTTCGCTTTGCCGACGTGCTTGCCACCGTGCAAGCCGGGCGGCCGTGTGTTCTGGTCACAGTGACGGACGTGCAGGGCTCCGCCCCGCGTGAACCCGGCACGTTGATGCTGGTGTGTGACGATGGCTTCTTCGGCACCATCGGCGGTGGTCATCTGGAATGGCGCGCGATGGAAATCGCGCAAGCGATGATGGACGTGCCCGAAGCCATTGGAGAAGCCCGCCGCCAGTTCGTGCGCATTCCGCTGGGCCCAGCGCTTGGACAATGCTGCGGCGGGGTGGTCCGCCTGTCGCTGGAACGACTCGATGCACGTGACGCAGAGTGGATTGCCCAGGCCGACGACGCCATGCGCCAGCGCCGCAGCCTGCGCCGCATCGTCTGCGCAGATGCGACTGTGAACGTTGAAGCAACGATTGGCGATGCCGCCGCCGCAGGCGTGACGCTTGACGCTGCAGGCTTCACGCAAACGGTGCTGCCGCCCGACATGTCGATCGTGTTGTGCGGCGCTGGCCATGTCGGCCACGCTATCGTGCGTGCGCTGGCCCACCTGCCCTGCCGCGTCACATGGGTGGACGAACGCGATGCGATGTTCCCGTTCCCCGCCAAGGTGCCGCCAAACGTCGTGATCGAATCCACCGATACGCCGGAAGCCGTGATCGACCACGCGCCCGCCGGCAGCTACTTCCTGGTCATGACGCACAACCATGCGTTGGACCTGGCGCTGTGCGAGCGAATCATGCGCCGCACGGACTTTGCCTACTTTGGCCTGATCGGCTCCAAGACCAAGCGCGCACGCTTTGAGCACCGCATGGTCGAGCACGGTGTGGACCCGGCACGCTTGCCGGAAATGGTGTGCCCGATTGGCATTGCGGGCATCGTGGACAAGGCGCCAGATATCATTGCGGTATCCGTCGTCGCCCAACTCCTGCAAGTGCGTGAGCTTCAACAGCATGCGCTCACCACAGCCAGTGGTGGGGCGGCGGTTCCTTACCGCGTCCCCACACCTGTCTGATCATGCCGATCTCCGCCGCCCTTGCAGAACGCATCGCCACCAGCCCGAAAGCCGAACTGCACATCCACATTGAAGGCTCGCTCGAACCCGAACTGATGTTTGCGCTGGCCAAGCGCAACGGCGTCAAGCTGCCATATGCATCGGTTGAAGACCTGCGCGCCGCATACGCTTTCGACGATCTGCAATCGTTCCTCGACCTGTACTACGCGGGCGCCAGCGTGCTGCTCACCGAGCAGGATTTCTACGATATGACCGCCGCATATGTGGCGCGTGCGCTGGCAGACAACGTCCATCACGCAGAGATCTTCTTCGACCCGCAAACGCACACCACACGCAACGTGCCGATACATGTGGTCATCCACGGCATCGTCCGCGCACTGGATGACGCCGAGCGCGAGCACGGTTTCTCCAGCCGGCTGATCCTCTGCTTCCTGCGCCATCTGAGCGAGGAAGATGCGTTTGCCACGCTGGAAGCTGCCCTGCCCTATATCCAGGATCCGGCGAACCGCATCGTCGGTGTGGGGCTGGATTCGTCGGAGCGCGGCAATCCGCCGGAGAAGTTCGCGCGCGTGTTCGCCCGCTGCAAGGAACTCGGCCTGCGCCTGGTCGCCCACGCTGGCGAGGAAGGCCCGGCGCAATACGTGATCGACGCCCTCGATATCCTGAAGGTAGAGCGCATCGACCACGGCGTGCGCGCTATCGACGATGCAGCGCTCGTCAAGCGCCTGGCCGCCGAGCGCGTCGCGCTGACGGTTTGCCCGCTGTCGAACGAAAAACTGAAGGTCTACCCCGATTTGCGCGATCACTCGCTCAAGCAACTGCTGGACGCCGGCTGCGCAGTGACCCTGCACTCCGATGATCCGGCCTACTTCGGTGGCTACATGAACACCAACTGGCTCGCCACCTTCAACGCCCTCAACCTGTCCGCCGCCGACGCGCATACGCTCGCGCGCAACAGCTTCGAGGCGTCCTTCCTGCCCGAGCAGGACAAAGCCCTGTGGCTGGCCAAGGTCGACGACCACTGGAAAGCCACACACTAAAACATCACGAGACGACGATGAGCACGATGCCTCCGACTTCCAACACCGTTCACGCCTACCGCGGCCGCGTGCTGCATTTCCTGCACGATCCGCAGTATCGCGAGCACGATGCCTATGAATATTGGGAAGACGGCCTGCTCGTGGTCATGGGCGGCAAAGTCGTGCGGGCCGGTGATTACGCCACGCTGCGCGAGGATCTGCCCGCCGGCACGCAACTACACGACACCAGCGGCAAGCTGATCGTGCCCGGCTTCATCGACACGCACATCCACTTCCCGCAGACGGACATGATCGCGTCGCCGTCGCCGGGCCTGTTGCACTGGCTGGAGACGTACACCTTCCCGGAAGAGCGCCGCTTCGAGAGCGAGCAGTACGCCGCCGGCGTTGCATCCTTCTTTCTCGATGAACTGCTGCGCAACGGCACGACCAGCGCGATGGTGTGGAGCACCGTGCATCGCGGCTCCGCAGAAACGCTCTTCCAGCAGGCACAGCAACGCGGCATGCGCCTGATCACCGGCAAGGTGATGATGGATCGCAACTGCCCGGAATACCTGCGCGACACGGCCGAATCCGGCGCGCGCGACACGGCAGACCTGATCTCGCGCTGGCACGGCAAAGACCGCCTGGGCTACGCCATCACGCCGCGCTTTGCGCCCACCTCAAGCGAAGCACAATTGCAAGCCTGCGCAGAACTGGCCAAGCAGTACAAGGACGTCTTCATCCAGACGCACGTCGCCGAAAACCCGGACGAGGTGAAATGGGTGGCCGACCTGTTCCCGAACGCGCGCAGCTATCTGGACGTGTACGACCGCTACGGCCTGCTGCGCAAAGGCGCCTTCTACGGCCACGCCATCTGGCTGGACGATAGCGACCGCCAGCGCATGGCCGAATCCGGTGCGGCCGTGGCGCACTGCCCCACGTCTAACCTGTTCCTGGGCAGCGGCCTGTACAACTTCCACAAGAATGACGCACACCGCCTGGCGCTCACGCTCGCCACCGACGTGGGCGGCGGCAGCTCGTTCTCGATGCTGCGCACGATGGGCACGGCACACAAGGTTGCGCGCATGGGCGGCTATCACCTGACCGCGCTGCGCATGTTCTACCTGGCCACGCGCGGCGCGGCTGAAGCGCTGGGCTGGGAAGACCGCATCGGCAGTTTCGTGCCGGGCGCAGAAGCTGATTTCATCGTGCTGGACCCGGCCGCCACGCCGCTGCTGGCACGCCGTAATGCACGCTCGGAAACGCTGGAGGAACTGCTGTTCTCGCTGGCGCTGCTGGGCGAGGATCGTGCGGTGAGCGCCACTTACATCCAGGGCGAGCCAGCCAAATTTGCGGTTGGCGCGGCAAGCTGATCCTCGTATAATCGCGGCTTCCATTGGGGAGTAGCCGCCCGGGGTCGATACCCTGGGGGCCACGTCAACAGACTTGACCGTCGCTGCAATGGCAGACGGTTATGGCGTGGTCAGCAGCCACTCCGGGTGCACAGTATCGAAAGATGCGTGGCACCTGGGTGACGCGCCTGGCGAGACCGATGACACACCACTGCGGACAGGGCCGGCAGCGGTGCGTCATTGGTTCGCACACGGCCCGGACACCACTACAACATGGAAGCCTTCCTCGTCTCAACCGGCATCGTCGCCCTCGCGGAAATCGGCGACAAAACCCAACTGCTGTCGATCCTGCTGGCCGCGCGTTTTCGCAAGCCGGTGCCGATCATCATCGGCATCTTCGTCTCCACGCTCGTCAACCATGCGCTGGCCGGCGCCGTCGGCGGCTGGATTACGCACGTGCTCGGTGAAAACGTGCTGCGCTGGATTCTGGGCGCGGCCTTCATCGCGATGGCCGGGTGGATGCTGATCCCGGACAAGCTGGATGACGACGAAGCGCCCAAGGACACGCGTGGCCTGGGCATCATCGGTACCACTGTCGTGGCGTTCTTCTTTGCAGAAATGGGCGACAAGACGCAGATCGCCACCGTAGCGCTCGCGGCGCGTTTCCATGACATCGCGTGGGTGGTAGCAGGTACGACCTTCGGCATGATGCTGGCCAATGTGCCAGCGGTGCTGATGGGCAACAAGTTCGCTGCGCGCATGCCGATCAAGCTGGTGCATCGGATTGCTGCGTTGATCTTCCTCGTGCTGGGTGTGCTGGCACTGCTGGGCGTCGGTAAGTAATCGACAAGGGCTCTGAGCGCTCGCTTCAGAGCCTACCCATGATCGATAGCGAGCGTTATGCGCCCGTAGACACGCCAACTCCACAGCGCCGAAAAGCATGCTGCATACGGCAGCCCAAGCAATTCTCAGGACAAAAAAAACGGGGCCGTAGCCCCGTTCAACCCTCACCGGTCATGTCACCCGCTAGGGAACGAATGACATGCTCCGATAAACCGTTTCCGTATTTCTGCTCTTGCTCTGACGTGCGCCTTAGTTGGTCTTGGCGCCGCCCTCAAACCACTTGGCGATGATCGTGCGTTCGTCGTCGGTGATTTGCGTCACGTTGCCCAGCGGCATCAGCTTTTGCTGCACGACCTGCTGGTAGACGAGCTGGGCATGCTTGCCCAATTCTTCCGGCGTATCGAGCAACACGCCCTTAGCCGGCGAAGGCATCAGGGTAGGATGCGCCGAGTGACATTGGTAGCACCGTGCGGTAACGACTGCCTGTACTTTGGCGAAGTCCGAACCGCCAGCGGCTGCCAGAGTGGCTGCAGCGGGTGCCGAGGCGCCGCCTTCTGTCGGTGCCGCAGGCGCCGTTGCTGCCGGAGCCTCCGCCACCGGAGCAGCCGGACGCGATACCGGCGCCAGCCACACCGCCACACCTAGCAGCACAGCCACGCCCGCTGCCGGATACGCCCAGTTCACCACGCCTTTGTGCTTCAGGATGAAGAACTGACGGATCAGCACGCCAGCCAGCATGATCAGCACCAGCACAGCCCAGTTGTACTTGAAGGCGTACGTCATGCTGTAGTGGTTCGACAGCATCGCGAACAGCACCGGCAACGTGAAATACGTGTTGTGCACGCTGCGCTGCTTGCCGCGCTTGCCGTGGATCGGGTCCGGCTTCTCGCCCGCCTTGAGCGATGCCACCACCTTGCGTTGGCCCGGAATAATCCAGAAGAACACGTTGGCGCTCATGATGGTTGCGATCATCGCGCCGATCAGCAGGAATGCCGCGCGGCCCGAGAACAGGTGGCACGCCGCAAACGCAGCCAGTGCCACGTAGACCGCCACCAGAATGCCCACCACACGGTCGTTCTTGCCGAACACGCGACAGATGGTGTCGTACACCAGCCAGCCGACCACCAGGAAGCCCAGCGCCAGCAGCACCGCCGTCGTCGCCGTCATGTCGAACACGCTGCGGTCGATCATGTAGACGTTGGCGTTGAACAGGTACACCACCGTCAACAGCGCAAAGCCTGACATCCAGGTGGAGTACGACTCCCAGTAGAACCAGTGCAGATGATCCGGCAGTTGCTTGGGCGCCAGCAGGTACTTCTGCGGGTTGTAGAACCCGCCGCCGTGCACAGCCCAGAGTTCGCCGTCAACACCCTTGTCCTTCAGGTCGGGTGCCGTCGGCTTGGTCAGGCTGTTATCGAGCCAGACGAAGTAGAACGATGAGCCGATCCACGCAATCGCGACGATCACGTGCAGCCAACGCAAGAGCAAGTTGGCCCAGTCGAGGATATAGCCTTCCATGATGACTCCCTGCCCTGTTAGCTGCCGCGATAGGTCGAATACGACCACGGCGACACCAGCAGCGGCACGTGGTAGTGCGCGCCGGTATCGGCCACGCCAAAGCGCAGCGTCACCACGTCGAGGAACGCGGGCTCGGGGAGTTTGACGCCGGCCGCGCGGTAGTAGTCGCCCACCGCGAAGTCCAGCTCATAGACGCCGGTCTGCAGTGTGTCGCCTTCAAGCAGCGGCGCATCGCAACGGCCATCGTGATTGGTGCGAACCGATTTGATCGGTTGGCGTTGATTGTCGACAATTTTGAACAGAGCGATCGCCAGGTTTTGTCCCGGCGTGCCTGCAGCGGTGTCGAGCACATGGGTGGTCAAGCGTCCCATTTGTCTTCCTCTGTAGTTCGAATTTTCAGAAGCGCCGCTGCCTCCACTTGCACCTCGCGCCAAACCCTTGCGTCCTTGTGTGGATAAGGGCTGGCACCGGGGCCCGCTCGGTACGTGCTGTGCACGCATCCCGGCGCGCGTCCAGCCGGTTTACGCCTGCCGCCCATGTTGGGAGGCGACATGCCAAACCGGCAAAGCCGTCGCTCGTTCTGGGTCCGACTCCATGTTTCCACCGTGTCCCTAGACTGGGCTTGAAACAGGGATTTCCCTAGTTTGTCGGATTACCGAACGCATTTTGTTGACAATATTGAAGGCGCCCACGAATAATTGTCAACAGGTTTTCGCAGTTGCTGATGCTGCATCGCATCGCTTAAAGACGGGTCTGCCATGTCCAAGAATCTCAAGCTGGTCTCCACGGAAATGACGTCGAAGTCGGGCGCCAAGGCATCGGGAGCAACACGTATGTCGGTCGAAGAACGGATGTACCACGAGATCTACGACGCGATCATGGAGCACCGCTTGCCCCCGCGCACCAAGCTGACGGAGCACTCGCTTTGCGAAATCTATGCCACCGCGCGCCATACGGTGCGCAAAGTCTTCTCCCAGTTGGCGGCTGACGGCCTGGTTGATCTGGAGCCGAATCGCGGCGCGTTCATTGCCGCGCCCTCCATTGACGAAGCTCACGCCATGTTCGAGCTGCGCCAGATCCTGGAGCGCGCGGTGCTCGACAAGGTTGGCCACAGTGCCAACCCGAAGGCAGCCATCGCGCCGCTGGTGGAGCTCGTCAAGGAAGAGCGTCAAGCCTTCGTTACACACGACCGCCCGCGCTGGATTCGCCTGTCGGCGGAATTCCACGTCGCGCTGGCCGAGCAGGCCGGCAACCCGCTGGTGGTCGAGATGATGCGCCGCCTGGTCTCGCGCACCACGCTGATGATCGCCAGCGTGGAAGCGCCCGGCCACAACGCCTGCTCGTTCGACGAGCACCTCGACATTCTCAACGCACTGGAGCGCGGCGACGCGAGCGCCGCACAAGCCCACATGGCCCAGCACTTGCAATGCTGCGCCGATCGCGTGCGCCCCGAGGCGCCCGCTGATTTCGATCTGCGCTCGGTATTAGGCCCGCGCGGCAGCGAGAAGGGCAACGTCTAGGACCAGTTTTGCTGTATCGGGCGAGCTGGCACGACAGAGGCTGGCCGCCACAAGCCGGACGCCCGTCCGGCTCACCACCTGAAGGAGACCTTTATGGCAAGCAGCACCCTCGCCGCCCCCACGGCGGACCTGACCAATGAGCGCGTGGCGTACGGACGCCTGCTCGCATTGGGCCTGCAACATGTATTGGTGATGTATGCAGGCACTGTCGCAGTGCCTCTGATTGTGGGCGGTGCACTGCATCTGCCCAAGGAACAGCTCGCTTTCCTCATCAACGCCGATTTATTTGCCGCCGGTCTGGCCACACTCATCCAGGCCTTCGGAGTGTGGAAGTTCGGCATTCGCATGCCCGTCATGATGGGCGTGACCTTCGCCTCGGTCGGCCCGATGATCGCCATCGGCACCGATCCCTCCATCGGCCTGCTGGGCATCTACGGCGCGGTAATTGCGGCAGGCTTGTTCGGCATCATCGTCGCGCCGCTCATGGGGCGCGTGCTGGGTCTCTTTCCGCCGGTCGTGACGGGCACAGTCATCACGCTGATCGGCATGTCGCTGATGGGCGTCGGCATCAACTGGGCCGCAGGCGGCCAGCCGACCATGAAGACCATGGTCGACGGCGTGCTCAAGACCGTGCCCAACCCGGCGTATGGCGACTTGAGCGGCCTTGGCATTGCGCTGGCAGTGCTGGTCATCATCCTGCTGCTGACGAAGTACGGCCGCGGCCTGATCAGCAATATCGCCGTGCTGCTGGGCATCGTGATCGGCACGTTCATCGCCATGGCGTTCGGCAAGGTGAGCTTTGCGGGCATTGCCGATGCAGATATGGTGGCCGTCATCACGCCGCTGCACTTTGGCATGCCGACCTTCCACTTTGGCGCCATCGCCTCGATGTGCATCGTGATGATGATCACGCTGGTGGAATCGACCGGCATGTTCTTGGCATTGGCAGAAATCACCGGCAAGAAGCTCTCGAACGATGACCTCACGCGCGGCCTGCGTGCCGATGGTCTGGGCACCGTGATCGGTGGCCTGTTCAACACGTTCCCGTACACGTCGTTCTCGCAGAACGTGGGGCTGGTGACGGTCACGGGCGTGCGTTCTCGCTATGTGGCGGCCATGGGCGGCCTGATCCTGATCCTGCTGGGCCTGTTTCCGAAGATGGCGCACATCGTTGCCTCGGTGCCATCGTTCGTGCTGGGCGGCGCGGGCATCGTGATGTTCGGCATGGTGGCGGCCACGGGCGTGCGCATCCTGGGCTCGATCGATTTCAACAAGTACCGCCACAACCTGTTCATCGTGGCGATCTCGATCGGCTTCGGCATGATCCCGACGCTGGCACCAACCTTCTTCCAGTACCTGCCCCACTGGCTGGAGCCGGTCACGCACAGCGGCATCGTGCTGGGCACGCTGGTCGCCGTCATCCTGAACCTCTACTACAACGGCATGCAGTCGGCCGAGCACGCAATGCGCGACGCTGCCGCCAACACCCACGGCACGGAGTAACCGCATGAACGCCACCGTCGCGCACACCGACCCGCTCCTGATCGCCCGTCATGCCGACGTGCTGGTCACCATGGATGCGCAACGCCGCGAAATTCCCGATGGCGCCCTGGTGGCGCGCGGTGGCGTGATCGAATGGGTGGGCCCCACGGCCGATCTGCCGGCGCAATACCGCGATGCCCTCCATCACACAACCCGCCAGCCCAATGTGCGCGTGATGGAGCTGCGCGACCACGTGGTCACGCCCGGTTTTGTCAACACGCACCATCACATGTATCAGAGCCTGACGCGCGCCCTGCCTGCCGCGCAGGACGCCGAGCTGTTCGGCTGGCTCACGAACCTGTATCCGGTGTGGGCCGGCCTCACGCCCGAGATGGTGCGTGTGTCCACGCTCACGGCGATGGCGGAACTGCTGCTCTCAGGCTGCACGACCTCCAGCGATCACCTGTACCTGTATCCGAACGGCAGCCGGCTGGATGACTCCATCGAAGCCGCGCAGCAGATCGGCATGCGCTTTCACGCCGCGCGCGGCAGCATGAGCGTCGGCCGCAGCCAGGGCGGCCTGCCACCAGACCGCGTGGTCGAAGGCGAAGAGGCCATCCTCAAAGAAACGCAGCGCCTGATTGAAACCTGGCACAACGCCGACCGCCACGCCATGCTGCGCATGGTGGTGGCGCCGTGCTCGCCCTTCTCTGTCTCGCGCGACCTGATGCGTGAATCCGCCAAACTCGCACGCAGCTATGGCGTGTCGATGCACACCCACCTGGCCGAGAACGACAACGACATCGCCTACTCGCGTGAGAAGTTCGGCATGACACCAGCCGAGTACGCAGAAGACCTCGGCTGGGTCGGCCGCGACGTGTGGCACGCGCACTGCGTGAAGCTCGACGCGCATGGCATCGACGTGTTTGCACGCACCGGAACAGGCGTGGCGCACTGTCCGTGCTCAAACATGCGCCTGGCATCGGGCATCGCCCCCGTTCGCACCATGCGCGATGCCGGCGTGCCGGTTGGCCTGGGCGTGGACGGCAGCGCGTCGAACGACGGCGCACACATGCTCGGCGAAACGCGCCAGGCGATGCTGCTCGCACGCGTCGGCTTTGGCCCGACGGCGATGAGCGCGCGCGAGGCACTGGAAATCGCCACACTTGGCGGCGCCCGCGTGCTCAGCCGCGATGACATCGGCGCGCTGGCGCCAGGCATGTCGGCGGACTTTGTCAGCTTTGATCGACACCAAGTCAGCTTTGCCGGCGCAGACCACGACCCGGTCGCCGCGCTGGTGTTCTGCGCGCCGTCCAACGTGGCGCACAGCGTGATCAATGGGCGCGTGGTCGTCGAAGGCGGCCGCCTGACCACGCTCGAACTCGACGCCCATCTCACGGTTCACCGGAGGCTCGCGCTGGAACTGGCGCAGGCTGCCCGGGCAGTTCCGGCCTGACGTGATGCGGCCTTGCACGGTTCATGACCCATCCATGATGTCGTGAATTTGGAAAACCGCATTCCACTGCCTGACCGGTGTTGTATGAAGTCTCCTCGACATGAAAAAACCATGACAAACAATAACTACCCGCGCGATCTCATCGGTTACGGCAAGAACCCGCCGAATGCCAATTGGCCGGGCGGTGCTCGCGTGGCCCTGCAGTTCGTCCTCAACTACGAAGAAGGTGGTGAGAACTGCGTCCTGCATGGTGACGCCGCCTCCGAGCAGTTCCTTTCTGAAATCATCGGCGCTGCGGCCTACCCCGACCGCCACATGAGCATGGAAGGCATCTACGAATACGGCTCGCGCGCGGGCGTGTGGCGCATCCTGCGTGAGTTTGAAAAGCGCGGTCTGCCGCTGACCATCTTTGGTGTGTCGATGGCCTTGCAGCGCCATCCAGACGTGACGCAGGCCTTTGTCGACCTCGGCCACGAAATCGCTTGCCACGGGTGGCGCTGGATCCACTACCAGAACGTAGACGAAGCCACAGAGCGCGAGCACATGCGCATCGGCGTAGAGATCATCCGCGAGCTCACCGGCAACGCGCCGTTGGGTTGGTACACCGGCCGCGACAGCCCCAACACGCGCCGCCTGGTGGTTGAGCACGGCGGCTTCGCCTACGACGCCGACTACTACGGCGACGACCTGCCCTTCTGGACCGAGGTCGAAGTCTCGTCCGGTGAGCGCAAGCCGCACCTGGTCGTGCCGTACACGCTCGACACCAACGACATGCGCTTCGCCAGCCCGCAGGGCTTCAACACGGCCGACCACTTCTACCAGTACCTCAAGGACGCCTTCGACGTGCTGTACGAGGAAGGCGATCCCAGCGGCCTGGCGCAGCCGAAGATGCTGTCGATCGGCATGCACTGCCGCCTGCTGGGCCGCCCGGGGCGCTTCCGCGCGCTGCAGCGCTTTCTGGATTACGTGCAATCGCACGACAAGGTGTGGATCTGCCGCCGTATCGATATCGCGCAGCACTGGATCCAGCACCACCCTTACGTCAAGCAACCCGTTTTGAGCACCGCAGCATGAGCCAGCCTACGTATTCCGCTCCTTACACCATTCAGCAACTCAACGGCATGGACGCTGCGCAGTTCGTGCAGGCCCTGGGCGGCATCTATGAGCACTCGCCGTGGGTGGCCGAACAGGCCGCCACGCAACGCCCGTTTGCATCCGCCGACGCACTGACCGCCGCCATGCGGCACGCCGTGGATACCGCGGACATTGATTCGCAACTCAAGCTTGTGCGCGCTCACCCGGAGCTGGCTGGCAAGGCCGCCGTGCGCGGCGAACTGACCGCCGAATCGACACGCGAGCAAGCCGGCGCCGGACTCGACCAATGCACGGCGGAAGAATTCGCGCGCCTGCAGGCACTGAACGCCCAGTACAACGAAAAGTTCGGCTTCCCGTTCATCCTGGCGGTGCGCGGCTATGACCGCCACGGGATCATCGACAACTTCAGCAAGCGCGTTGAGAACGACCGCGATACCGAACTGCGCACGTCGCTCGAGCAGATTCATCGCATTGCGGGTTTTCGCCTGACCGATTTGATTTCAGGGTAATCAGCACAACAACGCTGCGGGCGCGGTGTCATGGGGCATGGACACCGCACGGCATGGAACCTGACCGGCCGGCCTGTGACCGCCTCAAAGAATGCGGCACGACCCACAGTGATCTTCAACAACAAAGGAGGTAGCAAATGCAGTCCAAATTCAAGCGTGGCGTGGCCGCGCTGGCAGTGGCATCGGCGCTGGGGGCAGTGAGCGCAGGCGCGCAAGCGCAATCGTCCGTCACGCTGTACGGCCAGGTCGATGCCTGGGCGGGCGCAACCAAGAACCTGGGCGCCTCGGATCGCGCCTGGGGCGTCAACTCCGGCGGCATGTCGACGTCGTACTGGGGCATGAAGGGTAGCGAAGACCTGGGCAACGGCCTGAAGGCGATCTTTTCGCTGGAAGCCTTCTTCCGCCCCGACACCGGCAAGGCCGGCCGCTTCGACGGCGACACGTTCTTCGCGCGTAATGCCAACGTCGGCCTCTCGTCCAACGCCTGGGGCACGATCAAACTCGGTCGCATCACGCCGCCGTACTTTGTCTCAACGATCCTGTTCAACCCGTTCGGCGATTCATACACCTTCTCGCCAATGGTGTTCCACACGTACCTGGGCAACGGCCTGAGCGGCCCCGGCGGCATCTCGGGCCTGGTGGGTGATTCGGGCTGGAACAACTCGATCATGTACTCCACGCCGGACTTCAACGGCCTGACCGGTAACTTCATCTACGGTGCGGGTGAGCAGGCTGGCCACAACGGCCAGAACAAATGGGGCGGCAACTTCCTGTACTTCCATGGCAACTTCGCGGCCACGGCAGCGTTCCAGCAAGTGCGCTTCAATTCCGCCCCGGGTGACCTGAACGCACTGGTGTCAGGCTTCTCGCGCCAGACAGCCGCACAACTGGGCGCCACGTACGACTTTGGCGTGGTCAAGGTGTACGGCCAGTACCAATACATCAAGAACGCCATCAACACGGGCGACGCCAAGAGCAACGGCGGCCAGTTGGGCGTGTCGGTGCCGGTGGGCCCGGGCAACATCCTCGCCTCGTACGCCTACACGAAGACGTCGGGCGCAGCCGACGTGAAGCGCAACACGTGGGCAGTCGGCTACGACTACTCACTGTCCAAGCGCACCGACGTGTATGCCGCGTACTTCCGCGACAAGGTGACGAACCTCAGCTCGGCCGACACCTTCGGCGTGGGTATCCGCGCGAAGTTCTAAACGGTCAGCAACAAAGAGAACGGCGCCTGGACTTTCCCCAGGCGCCGTTTTTTTGGGGCCGCCAAACCACAGCGGCCCGCGTGATGCTACAACCCGTCAACGCACAGCCGACACATCCGCCACGGCCAGCGCCGTCATGTTGACGATACGGCGCGACGTGGCCGACGGGTTCAAGATGTGCACCGGCTTGGCAGCGCCCAGCAGGATCGGGCCCACCGTCACGCCCTGCCCGCCCGTGATCTTGAGCAGGTTGAACGCAATGTTGGCAGCGTCCAGCGATGGCATTACCAGCAGGTTCGCGCTGCCCGAGAATGCACTCTTGGGCAGGAAGTGATGGCGGATGTCTTCCGACAGTGCCGCGTCACCCTGGATCTCGCCTTCCACCTGCAGCTCAGGCGCTTCGGTCTTCAGCAAGTCGTACGCCGCGCGCATGCGGCGGGCCGACGCGCTCTTCGACGAGCCATACATCGAGTGCGACAGCATCGCCACCTTCGGTTCCTGGCCAAAGCGGCGCACTTCTTCCGCAGCCAGCTTGGTGATGTCGGCCAGCTCTTCGGCGCTCGGCGTCTCATTGACGAACGTATCCGTGATGAACAGCGTGTGCCTCTCGAGCATCAAGCCGTTCATCGCCGCAAACACCTTGGCGTTCGGCGCCAGACCGATCACGTCGCGCACGTGTTCCAGATGGGCATCGAAGCGGCCGACCGTGCCGCATAGCATTGCATCGGCATCGCCCAGGCGCACCAGCAGCGCACCGATCAGCGTGTTCGAGCGGCGCAGCGCCGACTTGGCCATGTCCGGCGTCACCCCGTTGCGGCCCATCAGTTCGTGATAGGCGGTGTGGTACTGGTGGTAGCGCGCGTCGTCTTCCGGGTTCACCAGTTCGAAATGCACACCGGCCTTCAGGCGCAGGCCGGCCTTCTGGATACGCATTTCGATCACGTGCGGGCGGCCGATCAGGATCGGCTTGGCCAGACCTTCGTCCACCACCGTCTGCACGGCGCGCAGCACGCGCTCTTCCTCGCCTTCGGTGTAGACGACACGCTTCGGATTGGCCTTGGCAGCCGAGAACACCGGACGCATGGTCAGGCCCGTGTGATACACGAAGTCGCTCAGTTGGGCGCGATAGGCATCCAGATCCTTGATCGGGCGCGTAGCTACGCCGGACTCTTCAGCAGCCTTGGCAACAGCCGGCGCAATCTTCTCGATCAGGCGTGAATCGAACGGCTTCGGGATGATGTAGTCGGGGCCGAAGGTCAGGTCCTGGCCAGCGTAAGCCTGGGCCACGGCGTCGTTCGTTTCGGCTTCAGCCAGTTCAGCAATGGCTTTCACGCAGGCCAGCTTCATCGCTTCCGTGATCTTGGTGGCGCCGCAATCGAGCGCGCCACGGAAAATGTACGGGAAGCACAGCACGTTGTTGACCTGGTTCGGATAGTCCGAACGGCCCGTTGCGATGATGCAGTCCGGGCGCGCAGCCTTGGCCACTTCCGGGCGGATCTCCGGCTCGGGGTTGGCCAGCGCCAGAATGATCGGTTTCGGGGCCATGGTCTTGACCATGTCGGCGGTCAGCACGCCTGCGGCCGAGCAGCCGAGGAACACGTCGGCATCGCGCACGATATCGGCCAGCGTACGGGCCGAGGTGTCCTGCGCATAGCGTGCCTTGTTCGGCTCCATCTTGGCGTCGCGGCCGACGTAGATCACGCCCTTCGAGTCGACCACATAGACGTTCTCGCGCTTCACGCCCAGGCCCACCATCACGTCCAGGCAGGCAATGGCCGCGGCACCCGCGCCCGACACCGCCACCTTCACGGCGCCGATATCCTTGCCAACGACCTTCAGGCCGTTGAGCAGCGCCGACGACGAGATGATCGCCGTGCCGTGCTGGTCATCGTGGAAGACGGGGATGTTCAGCCGGTCACGCAGCTTTTGCTCGATGTAAAAACACTCCGGCGCCTTGATGTCTTCCAGGTTGATACCGCCCAGCGTCGGCTCCAGCGAGGCGATGATGTCAACGAGCTTGTCCGGATCGCGCTCGGCCAGTTCGATGTCGAACACATCAATGCCCGCAAACTTCTTGAACAGGCAGCCCTTGCCTTCCATCACCGGCTTGCTGGCCAGCGGGCCGATATCGCCCAGGCCCAACACGGCGGTGCCGTTGGTGATCACGCCCACGAGGTTGCCGCGCGAAGTGTACTCAGCCGCCAGCGACGGGTCTTGCTCGATCGCGGTACACGGATACGCCACGCCCGGCGAGTACGCCAGCGACAGGTCGCGCTGGTTCATCAGCGCCTTGGTCGGACGCACTTCGATCTTGCCGCGTGTCGGAGCACGGTGGTATTCAAACGCGGCGCGGCGCAGTTCGGCCTCGGCACCCTGGTCTTGGGAATCCGGCGAGGCATCGTGAAGCTTGTCGTTCATGGCAATGAATCCTGAGGGGGAGTTCCGCAGATGAGGCGCACATGCGCTCAGGCAGAAACTCCCTGAGACGAAGTGGCAAAAAACAGTGGGAACAGAGAGAAACCGGGAGCGAGGCCGCAGGCCTCACGAGCGCCAGGATGCACCGTCAGGAGGGTAGCGACGGGGCGTAGACAGCACCGGCCAAGGGTGGCGGTCGGCGCGAGATGGGATGAAGTGACAACGCTCAAGCGGGGTACGGCTGGCGGCCTACAAATCAGGTCCGACATTCTAACGTAGACCGTCGGCCAAAACCCACCGGGGCGCACCAGGCGCACTATTTAGGTGCCGGTTTCACCGATGGATCAAGCGGCAGCTCCACGAGGATCGGCTGGGCATTCGGCGCCGGGAAATTGGCGAACGCGCTGCGCACCAGATATGGCATGACGGCCGCAAGCGAACCATCTCCGCCCTGGGTCTGCGCCGTCACCTGATAAACGCGCTTGCCGGTGGCTGCCTCGTCAATTTCCACGTGATAGGCATAGAACGGCACCTGCACGTTGGTATCGACATATTGCGGACCCCACGGGCCCCAGGGCCCCCACGGACTACGCCACGGGCCCCACGGCCCTGGCCCCCAATAAGGGTCGGGATACACGGGCTGGCGCACCTGCACGAGCCGCGTGGCGGTCGAATAATTCAGGCGAACGAGATAGCGGGCACTCGCGCGCGGCACGCTGGTAAAGCCGTGGGCGGCCAGTTGATCGGACGTCCACGCCTCATAGGTCTGGCGCTCCAGGTCATTCTGCTGCGCCGCGGTGTGCTCAAACGCATAGGTGCGCGGCGGGGTGTCGTTCCAGCCGGGCTGCCTGAATGCCGTTACTTGGCTGGTGACCGTGCTTGCGCAGCCCGCCAGCAGGCTGGCCGCCATCAACGCACCGGCCATCGACCAGATGCCGGATGTTTTGATCCACTTCCACATAAAAAATCCCCCTACTCTCAATCAGACAGTTGGCCGTGCACGCACAAAAGCGCCGCCCACGGCCTGTTACTCAGAGTCACGCCCCGCGCGGAAGATTCCCGCCAAGGGCCTGAGTACAATGGTCTTTTGCACGCCGCCACGAGGATGTTACCGATGTTGCGCACCGATACCGCCGTCACGATTTACCGCAAGGACTACACCGCGCCCGCCTTCCGCATCGATGAAGTGGCCCTGGAGATCGATCTCGTGCCCGAGCGCACCCGCGTCGTCAGCCGAATGCGCATGACGCGCACGGACACAGGCACGCCGCTCGTACTGGTGGGCGAAGGGCTGGAGCTGGCAAGCGCAACCGTCGACGGCCAGGCTGTGTCCGGCCTGCAGGCCAACGGCGACACGCTCACCATCGAAGCCGTGCCGGCCGATATCGGCACCCGTTTTACGCTGGAAATCACCACCTACTGCAATCCGGCGGCCAACTCGTCGCTGATGGGGCTGTATGTTTCCAACGGCAACTTCTTCACACAGTGCGAAGCTGAGGGCTTCCGCAAGATCACCTACTTCCTCGATCGCCCAGATGTGATGACGGTCTACACGGTCACGCTGCGCGCGTCGAAGGCCGATTACCCAGTGCTGCTCTCCAACGGCAATCTTGTTTCTGAGCGCAATCTGCCGGACGGCCGCCACGAAGCCGTGTGGCATGACCCGTTCAAGAAGCCGTCATATCTGTTCGCGCTGGTGGCGGGCAAGCTGGAATGCATCGAAGAACGCATCCAAACCGTCTCAGGAAAAGAGAAGCTGCTGCAGGTATGGGTCGAATCGCAAGATCTTGACAAGACACGCCACGCGATGGATTCGCTCATCCATTCAATCCATTGGGACGAGCACCGCTTCGGGCTGGAACTGGATCTCGACCGCTTCATGATCGTCGCCGTGGGCGACTTCAACATGGGCGCAATGGAGAACAAGGGCCTGAACATCTTCAACACGAAGTACGTGCTAGCCAATGCGGAAACTGCCACCGATGTGGACTTCGCCAACATCGAATCGGTGGTCGGCCACGAGTACTTTCACAACTGGACGGGTAACCGCGTCACCTGCCGCGACTGGTTCCAGCTGAGCCTGAAGGAAGGCCTGACGGTGTTCCGCGATCAGGAGTTTTCCGCCGATATGGCAGCACAAGCGGCCGCGCAAGCCGGCAACCAAGCCGCTGCCGCGAGCGCCCGCGCTGTCAAGCGCATCGAAGATGTTCGCCTGCTGCGTCAGGCGCAGTTTCCGGAAGATGCGGGCCCGATGGCCCACCCGGTACGCCCTGACAGCTTTGAGGAGATCAACAACTTCTACACCGTCACGGTGTACGAAAAAGGCGCGGAAGTCGTGCGCATGTATCAGACCCTGCTCGGCCGCGATGGCTTCCGCAAGGGCATGGACCTTTACTTCCAGCGCCACGACGGCCAAGCGGTCACCTGCGATGATTTCCGCGCCGCCATGGCCGATGCCAACGGCCGCGATCTCGCACAATTCGGCCGCTGGTACAGCCAGGCCGGCACCCCGGTCATTGCCGTGGAAGGCCACCACGACGCGGCCACCCGCACCTATACGCTCACGCTGCGCCAGCGCTGCGAGCCAGTCGGCATCGAGGTGAACAGCGGCATCCAAAAGCAGCCGTTCCACATTCCGTTTGCGGTGGGCTTGATCGACCGGGAAGGCCGCGACCTGCCGTTGCGCTTGCGTGGCGAAGTCGCGTCGCCCTCGCCCGTGACCACACGTGTACTCGATTTCACCGAGGCCAAACAGACCTTCGTCTTCGAAGACGTGGCCGAGGCGCCGTTGCCCTCGCTGCTGCGCAATTTTTCCGCGCCGGTCATCGTTGAATACGGCTACACGACCGAACAGCTCACGTTCCAGCTCGCGCACGATTCCGACCCGTTCAACCGCTGGGAAGCCGGCCAGCGCCTGGCTACGGAAACGCTGTTGCGCATGGTGACGGACATCCAGCATGGCCGTGCGCCCGGGGTCGATCCTGCGCTGGTGGAAGCCATGCGTGCAGTCGTGGCCGACGCCTCGCTAGACCCTGCCTTCCGCGAGCAGATGCTGATCCTGCCCGCCGAAAGCTACCTCGCCGAGCGCATGGACGTTGCCGACCCGGCCGCCATTCACACCGCACGCCGCATGTTGCGCCGCACGCTGGCCGAAGCGATCAACGCCGAATTGCTGCTCACCTACCAAAGCAACCTGACGGAAGGCGAGTACACGCCCGACGCCGTATCCGCCGGCAGGCGCGCACTCAAGAACATCGCGCTGGGCTATCTCGTAGAAACCGAAGCCCCCGAAGCGCTAGCCTTGGCCGAAAAGCAGTATGCACAGGCCACCAACATGACCGACCGCATGGGCGCGCTGTCCGCGATGGTCAACAGTTACGCGCCGGGCCGCGAGGCCGCGCTGGCCGATTTCTACACGCGCTTTGCCAACGACGCGCTCGTCATCGACAAGTGGTTCTCGCTGCAGGCCGTGCAGCCAGGCGGCGCCGGCAAGCCGTCGCTGGAAACCGTGCGCGCGCTGATGGCGCATCCGGCCTTCACGCTGCGCAACCCGAACCGCGCCCGTTCGCTGATCTTCAGCTTCTGCTCGGGCAACCCCGCACAGTTCCATGCTGCCGATGGCTCCGGCTATGCCTTCTGGGCCGAACAGGTGCTGGCACTCGACGCCATCAACCCTCAAGTCTCTGCACGCCTTGCACGCGCGCTGGACCGCTGGCGCAAGTACGTGCCCACGCTGCGCGACGCCATGCAGGACGCACTCAAGCGCGTGGCCGCACATCCGAGCCTCTCGCGCGATGTGCGTGAGATCGTCGGCAAGGCACTGGCGTGATGCAATCTGTCACCCAGTGTGTCGTAAAATCGCGCCCGTCTCAGGAGAACCCATGAAGCGCATCAACCTCACCCGCTACCTGATCGAAGAGCAGCGCGAGCACAACACCATCCCGGCCGAGCTGCGTCTGTTGCTCGAAGTCGTGGCGCGCGCCTGCAAGGCGATCTCGCACAGCGTCAACAAGGGCGCCCTTGCCGGCGTGCTCGGCTCAGCCGGCACCGGCAACGTGCAAGGCGAAACCCAGCAGAAGCTGGACGTGATCGCCAACGAAGTCCTGCTCGAGGCCAACGAATACGGTGGCAACCTGGCCGCCATGGCCTCGGAAGAGATGGAATCGTTTTACGAGATTCCCCATCGCTACCCGAAAGGCGAGTACCTGCTGCTGTTCGATCCGCTCGATGGCTCGTCCAACATTGACGTGAACGTGTCGATCGGCACGATCTTCTCGGTGCTGCACATGCCCAAGGCCGGCGAGGCCGTGACCGAAGCCGATTTCATGCAGCCGGGCGCCAAGCAGGTCGCGGCCGGCTACGCCGTATACGGCCCGCAGACCACGCTGGTGCTGACCGTCGGCAATGGCGTGCACATGTTCACGCTTGATCGCGAAGTCGGCAGCTTCATCCTGACCAGCCGCGACGTGAAGATTCCGGCTGACACCAAGGAATTCGCCATCAACATGTCGAACATGCGCCACTGGGCCCCACCCGTGCGCCGCTACATCGACGAATGCCTTGCCGGCACCGAAGGCCCGCGCGGCAAGGATTTCAACATGCGATGGATCGCCTCGATGGTGACCGACGTGCACCGCATCCTCACGCGCGGCGGTATCTTCATGTATCCGTGGGACAAGCGCGAACCGGGCAAGGCCGGCAAGCTGCGCCTGATGTATGAAGCCAACCCGATGGCGTTCCTGGTGGAGCAGGCCGGCGGCGCGGCCACCAATGGCGAGCAACGCATCCTCGATATTCAGCCCGAAAAGCTGCACCAGCGTGTGGCCGTCATCCTGGGCTCGAAGAACGAGGTGGATCGCGTCACGCAGTACCACCATGAGGCCAAGTAACGGCGCTTGACAGCGTTTTTCCAGCGATTGTTGCGGAGCGCCAAAAAGTTCTGTTAGAATCGCTGTTTCCGACGCCGCTGTAGCTCAGTCGGTAGAGCAGCGCATTCGTAATGCGAAGGTCACCAGTTCGATTCCGGTCAGCGGCACCAGAACAAAAAAGCCCAGTCTTCATCGACTGGGCTTTTTGCTTTTTGCCCTCCCATCCTCAGGAAAGCCGTCCGCGATCAGGCCACCGGAATCCGCAGCTTCTGTCCTGGATAGATTTTGTCCGGGTCAGACAGCATCGGCTTGTTGGCCTCGAAAATCGTCGGGTACTTGTTGGCATCGCCATAAAACTTCTTAGCGATGGCCGACAGCGTATCGCCGCGCTCCACCGTGTGCCATTGCGATTCTTCCGATTCGGTGTTGACCGACATCTGGTCATCCACCGCCTTGATGCCTTCGACATTGCCACAGCACAGGATGATCTTCTCGCGCGTGGCTTGATCGGGGGCTACGCCAAACACCTTGGCAGCATCGCCTTCCACCTGCACCGACAGCGCCGTGGCACTCAGGCCCTGCTGGGCGATGTAGTCCTGGATAGCTTGGCCCTTGGCATCGTCGGCCGCCTTGGCCGCATCGGCATCAGCCGATGCATCGGCGGGAGCGGCAGCGCTGCCATGGAAGAGCTTCTCGCCAGCTTCTTTGATGAAGTCGAAAAAACCCATAACAACCTCCTTGAGTACACAACGCGGAATGGAACTGCATCGGGTGCGTGACAGCCGGGGCGCACCCGTCGCGGCAGTGTAGCCGGTCGGCTGGGGTGTCTCCATGACAGCGGCGGACGCAAATGCAAACTTTGCGCACTCGTCTAGCGCACATGGGCGCTTGTGCCGGCCCGAAATGCCGCGCTGCAACAAAACGGCTGGCACAATGTCCTACTCCTATCAAAACCACTTGCGATCCCTTGGATAGAGCAGGCACCATCGTTCTCATCCGAGCCAACCGCCGCCACCATGAACCGTACGTGGATGAAATCCATCTCCCGGTTGGTCGACGCGCTGACCTCGCCCGGCTTTGGCCACCGGTCGTGGCCGCCCAAGCCCGTCAGACCGCCCAAACCCGCCGCTCGCCGTGACGGCCCACGCCGGGTGCGCCCCACACCCACCCAGGGCACCTTCGCACGCGAACAGTTCATCTACGAACCCGAGTCGCCCGCCGTGGTAGCGCGCCGGCCGGAATACTGGCTGTACACACCGCCCACACGTGGCAGCAAGCCACCCGCGCTGATGGTGATGCTCCACGGTTGCAAGCAGTCGGCCGAAGTGCTCGCGCACGGCACACGCATGAATGCGCTGGCCGACCGCGAGGGTTTTATCGTGCTGTATCCGGAGCAACCGCGTCGCGCGCATCCGCAATGCTGCTGGCATTGGTACGATCCCGAGCACGCCGGCGCGCGTGAGGCTGACAGCATTGCCCGACTGATTGAACAAACGTTGGCGCAAACCGGCGCTGACCCTTCCCGCGTCTATCTGGCGGGGCTCTCGGCCGGTGCGGGATTGGCCGGCCTGATGGCGCTGCGTCACCCGAACTTGTTTGCCGCGCTGGCACTGCACTCGGGCCCGGCCTTGGGAGTGGCGCGCTCGCCCGCGTCGGCATTGAACCTGATGCGCCGTGGGGCGCGCGTTGACGCCGTTGATGCGCTTTCAAGCCTGGTGAACGTGGCGGCCTACCCCGGCATGCCGACAATGCTTCTACACGGCCTGCGCGATGATGCCGTCAACCCGGCCAACCAGGCACAACTGGCCGCGCAGTTCCGCGCGCTGAATCATCTGGGCGATGTGAGCAACGTCTCGCGCGAAACCTCACGCGGTGAAGGCTTTGTGTTGCGCAACGACATGCGCGCCGGTGAATGCGTCGTCAGCCTGTGCCAGTTCACTGCAACTGGTCACGCCTGGAGCGGCGGCGATCCCCGCTACGCCTTCCACGCACCCGGGCCCGATGCGACCTGGTTGTGGTGGCAGTTCGCACGCAAGCACGAGCGTACCGCCGCGCTGGCAGCGTAGACCTTCGTCAGAGATCGATGGATTGCTGGACGGCATTGCGCCCCAGCAATTCGTCAATGAGGCCATAGCCGCGCGCGAGCCCAGCATCTTCGGCCGCTTCACGCGTGGACAGCGGACGCTCGTCATGCGAATGGGCGACGAGCGTTTCAACGGCCGTCGGGTCTGCGCCAGACTCGCAGATGCGCACAACAAAATCCCACTGCGTGGCCCCCTGCCTCCCCCTGTCGGATCTGCGCTCGGCGCGGGGAATGGCCAGCACATAGACATCGAAGTCCTTGTACAGCTCGGTGCGCCAGTTCGATTCCATTGTCAGGTTGCCTCCCGGAAAGGGCCGTGGTCTCTCACTCAGCGGCCGCGACGTCACAAGACAAGTCCGCAAAAAACAGGCCAGTACATGACTGGCCTGTCGTTGCATCATCAGCACTCGCCCTTCTTGGCGTGACCCGGAGGGCAGTGGTAACGCTCGTCGCGACCTCTGCGATCGTGATCCTCGTCGCGGCCGCGCCAGCGGTCATCGTCACCTCGGTCCCAACCACCATCGTACATTTGCCAGCCGCGCGGGCCTTGCTCCCAGCGCGGCTCCCGCCAGTGGTAACCCGGCCGGCCATGCTCACGATAGCCGCGACGCCAGACATAGCGGCCATCGCGCCATTGCCAGTAACCTGGCACCCACACGTAGCCCGGCTGTATGACTGGCACGGGCTCATATTGCGGGGGCGGCGGCGCGTACGCCGGGCCAATCTGCACGCCGATCGACACCTGTGCCTGTGCAGGCAAGGCAATCGAACCTGCCACACCGGCAGCGGCCATGCTTACAGCGAGAATCCATGCGTTCTTTTTCATGTGGAATCTCCTTTCAATGCAATCGAGCTTGGGTGGATCGTAGCATTGGTATCGCGACTGTCTCTAGGGTGTTACGCAGCGTTACCTCCGTTACCGGAGATCGAGAATGTGTTCACGTTTGCGTGACGTCGCGGGCGATCTTCTCCCAGCCACGCGCAAAACGCCTGCACCACTTCGTCACCCAGATTGCGCGCGGGACTGTACCAGTGGTAGCTGCGCGCGGCCAGCGCGAGATCCGGGAACGGCGCCACCAGACGTCCCTCTTCCAGGTCATCCGCGATAAGCGCCGACGGCCCCATCGCCACGCCCAGCCCATCGATGGCCGCCTGAATCGATAAATAGAAATGCTCGAACGTCAGCGTGTGCGCGGGCCGTAGATTGGGCACGCCTGCGAGCACCAGCCAGCTCGGCCACACCGAGGGCAGCGTATCCGAATGCAGCAGCGTGTGATGACGCAACTCCCGCGGCGCCGACAGCGGCAAACGCTCAAGCAACAGCGGGTTGCACACCGGAAAGCGGCTCTCATCCAGAAAGCGCCCTGACTGAAAACCGGCATGAATCTCCGGCCCACCGCGGATGATCACATCGAAATGATCCGGCAGATCCTCGATCTCTTCGATGGACGTGGTCAGCCGCACCTCCACACGCGGAAACCGCATCTGAAACGTGGAGAGCCGGGGAATCAGCCAGCGCATCGTGAACGTCGGGATGCTGTTCACGCGCAGAATGCGCACCGCATCGCGGTCGCGCAGTGTCTGGCTGGTTGCGCTGATCCGATCAAGCGCCACGCCGATCTCAGACAAGTAGCGCTGGCCCGCGTCGGTCAATTCCACACGCCGATTCAGCCGACGAAACAGCGGCACACCCAGCCACGTCTCCAGCGCCTGAATCTGTCGACTGATCGCTCCATGTGTGACGCTGAGCTCTTCGCCTGCACGCGTAAAGCTCAAATGGCGCGCCGCCGATTCAAAAGCGCGCACGGCATTGAGGGGTGGCAGCTTGCGCATAATCGCGTGAGTTTTTTGCACAGATCGAGTCAGTATATATCGATTGTTGATCACAATTTACGGCGCTACGCTGTTGCCTTCTCGCGCTTGCTGGCCCAGCGTCGAGTGAGAAAAATCGACCCGACTTACGTCTGCCGCTCATCGTGACTCCCGCCGTTATCGCCCTGGTTCTCTGCGCCGCCCTGCTCCATGCCTCATGGAATGCACTGCTGAAAAGCGGCTCCGACCGCCTGCGCGCCATCACGCTGATGACGCTGGCTTCTGGCATTGCAGCGGCCCCAATGGCAATTGCACTGCCACTGCCTGCGCTGGCGGCTTGGCCGTATGTGGCGCTGTCTGCGGTGCTGCACGTCGGCTACAACGTGTTTCTTGCGCGTGCGTATCGGTTTGGCGAGTTCGGGCAGGTGTACCCGATTGCGCGGGGGTCATCACCGCTGCTGGTGACGATGGGCGCCGCGCTGTTTGCTGGCGAAACGCCAGGCGTCATCGCCCTTGCGGGCGTGGTGCTGGTGAGTGGCGGCATTCTGAGCTTGGCGCGCGGCCGCAAAGCTGACCTCGGCTCAACATTGGCGGCGCTCACCACGGGCGTGTTCATCGCGGGCTACACGGTGTGCGACGGCATCGGTGCACGGGCGGGCGGCAATGCAAATGCGTATTCAGCATGGCTCTTCATGCTCGACGGCCTGCCGATGGTACTGCTCTATCGTGTATGGAAAGGCCCATTGAACATCGACCTGCGCGACGCCAATACGCTCAAAACCTTCGGTGGCGGCGTGGTCTCGCTCATCGCATACGGCATCGTCATCTGGGCCGTGACGCTCGCGCCAATGGGGCCGGTGTCGGCTCTGCGAGAGACCTCCGTCGTGTTTGCCGCGCTGCTTGGCCGGCTGTTCCTGAAAGAGTCGCTCACTGCGCGGCGCCTGTCGGCGTGCTCAGTCATCGCGTTCGGCGCTTACTGCCTCGGGCATCCGGCCTGAGCGCAACACTCAAGCTGCGCGCGGCGGATATCTGACTTCGAGGATATCGATCTGCTCGACACCCGTCGGCGTGCGCAGCGGTACTGTATCGCCCTCACGCGCCTTGATGAGTGCGCGCGCAATCGGCGAAATCCAGCTTACGTGCCCGATATCCAGATCGACCTCGTCCATGCCGACGATGGTGATGGTGGTCTCGTCGCCACCCTGGTTGACGTAGGTGACCGTCGCGCCGAAGAAGATCTGGTCGTTGTCGCCCTGCAGGCTGGCGTCGACCACTTCAGCCTTCTCAATGCGGCGCGTGAGAAAGCGGATGCGACGATCGATCTCGCGCAGGCGTTTCTTGCCGTAGAGGTAGTCGCCGTTCTCAGAGCGATCCCCATTGGATGCCGCCCATGACACGATGCCCACGACTTCTGGCCGCTCGGTGTCGATCAAGTGCATCAGCTCGGTGCGCAAGCGTTCATAACCGGCCGGGGTGATGTAGTTCTTGGAACCTGGCGGCAAGGGCGCAGCGCCCTCGGGCAGATCGTCTTCGTCATCGCCGGCATCTTCCCGGACGAAAGCTTTGTTCATGATGTGCGCAACGTTAGCGAATGAGGTTTCAGCGCTCCATTATAGAAAGCCAGCCCCTGGGGAAGAAAAAGTGAAGAAGGGGGTTCACAAGGTCCAAAATCTCTGTATAATCTCATTTCTCGGTTGCGGCTGTAGCTCAGTTGGATAGAGTACTTGGCTACGAACCAAGGGGTCGTGGGTTCGAATCCTGCCAGCCGCGCCAACCTGATAAAAGCACGAAGGGCTTCCAGAAATGGAAGCCCTTTTTGTTTGTCCCGTACCAAGAGAAGAGAAGCGGGCCAACAGGCTAGGGCTCCTCTTTTTTCATAGCGTCATGCATTTGGCAACGACAACCTCGCGCAGATCACATGTATAATCGCGCTCCTTAATTGCGGCTGTAGCTCAGTTGGATAGAGTACTTGGCTACGAACCAAGGGGTCGTGGGTTCGAATCCTGCCAGCCGCGCCAATCTGATAAGAACACGAAGGGCTTCCTGCAATGGAAGCCCTTTTTGTTTTCGCGCTGAACGTCAGTCTCCGCCTCGGTCTCGCGCGATACGAATCACATCGGGGTTACGCCGCAGCGCGCGCATCACATCGGCCAAGTGCACCCGGTCATGCACCTGAATCAGGAACGTCATATACGTCGCTTCCTGATCGCCCTCTTGCTCCATCGACACATGCGCCACGTTGGCATCAGCTGACGTGAGGTCTGCCGCCACGCGCGCGAGAATGCCCTTGGTATTGCGCACCAGCACCTTGATCGACACGTCGAATGCGCGTGTCGTGTGCTCGGCCCACATGACGTCGATCCAGTGCTCCGGATCCTTGCCGTGCAGACGCTTGGCCACGCGACATTCCTGCACGTGAATCTGCAGGCCCTCGCCCTTACCGATGTAGCCCACGATCGGGTCGCCTGGAATCGGGCGGCAGCACGACGAAAACACCATCGCCATACCCTCGTCGCCACTGACAGTGACGGCGGGCGCCTCCTCGCCAGCGAAGGTGTGCACCGCCGCCATCAACGCCTCGTCGCCGTCGTGACCACCTTCTTGTAGAAGAATTTCGATGCGTCGCGCCACGACTGCAGCCACACGGCGGCCGAGCGCAAGGTCCGCAAAGACATCTTCGCGCGCCTTGTTGCCCGTCCACTGCACGATGCGCTCCCACACCTGCGCGGACACCGCTTTCATGTCGATGCCCAACTGGCGCAGCGCCTGTTCAAGCAGGCGCTCGCCCAACTGGATGGCCTCATCCAGCTTGGCCGTCTTGAGGAAATGCCGGATCGCCGCACGCGCCTTGCCGGTGCGCACGAACGTGAGCCACGATGGGTTCGGCTTCGAGTACGGCGCCGTCACCACCTCGACGATGTCGCCGTTCTTCAGCTCCGTACGCAGCGGCAGCAGCTCGTTGTTGATCTTGACAGCCACGCACTGATTGCCCAGATCACTGTGCACCGCATAGGCAAAGTCCAGCGCCGTAGCGCCGCGCGGCAGCGCGCGGATCTCACCCTTGGGCGTGAACACATAAACGGCGTCCGGAAACAGGTCGATCTTGACGTGCTCCAGAAACTCCTGGGAATCACCGGTTTGGCTTTGGATATCGAGCAGTGATTGCAGCCACTGGTGCGCCTGCTGCTGCGCGCGGTCGGGCTCGTCGTGATGCTGCTTGTACATCCAGTGCGCCGCCACGCCCGCTTCGGCGATCTGGTTCATCTCACGCGTGCGGATCTGGAACTCGACCGGCGTGCCGAACGGTCCCACCAGCGTCGTATGCAGCGACTGATAACCGTTGATCTTGGGGATAGCGATGTAGTCCTTGAACTTGCCGGGCATCGGCTTGTACAGACTGTGCAGCGCACCCATCGTCATGTAGCACTGCATCTGCGTATCGACCACCACGCGGAAACCGTACACGTCCAGCACCTGCGAGAACGACAACTGCTTGTCGTGCATCTTGCGGTAGATGCTGTAGAGCGTCTTTTCACGGCCAGTCATTTCGGCCGGAATGCCAGCATCCGTCAGCGCACGCTGCGCGGTCTCGAGGATGCGGCTGACCACCTCGCGCCGATTGCCGCGCGCAGCCTTCACCGCCTTCTCGAGCGTTGCATACCGGAACGGCGAGCCAATGCGGAAGCTCAGCTCCTGCAGCTCGCGGTACGTGGTGTTAAGGCCGAGACGGTGCGCGATCGGCGCGTAGATCTCCATCGTTTCGCCCGCGATGCGGCGGCGCTTTTCGGGCGGCACGTGGTCGAGCGTGCGCATGTTGTGCGTACGGTCCGCCAGCTTGACGAGAATCACGCGCACATCGCGCGCCATCGCCAGCAGCATCTTGCGGAAGCTCTCTGCCTGCGCCTGCTCGCGGCTCTGGAATTCAAGCTTGTCCAACTTGGTCAGGCCGTCGACCAATTCAGCGACCTTGGGGCCAAACTTCTCGGCCAGCTCGCTCTTGGTCACGCCCTGATCTTCAATCACGTCGTGCAGCAACGCGGCCATGATCGATTGCACATCGAGCTTCCAGCCCGCGCAGATCTCTGCCACGGCCACCGGGTGCGTGATATACGGCTCGCCGCTCTGGCGATACTGCCCGAGGTGTGCTTCGTCAGAGAAGTGGAACGCTTCTTTCACCAGCTTGAGGTCTGCTGGCTTTAGATACGACAGCTTTTCAGTCAGCCCAGAAATGGAGACAACCTGCTGGCGCGGCGGTGCCGCGGGCTGCGAGGTGGGGCCAAAGAGGTGCCGGTAGGTCTGCTCCAGCACCGCATCGATAAAGAGCGTGTCGCCAGCTACCGGCCTGGAGGTTTGCCCAGGCGCCTCGGTGCCTGCACCTTTGTGCGATTTGGGCGGCAACGCCGACCGCTCCCCTACCAGGTCAGCACCACGCGGATCAGGCAAGTTCGGCGCGCCCGTGCGAGGCAACGCAGGGCCGGAGCCGGAAGCAGATGACGGCATGGAAACGATGGAAGCGGTGGACGCCCCGGAAGGGACCGTGGAGGCGCCCGACGCAGAATCAGACGACCTCGCAGACGATTCCACCGACGGCACGTTGTGCTCGTGCGTGGCGGAAGGTTTGGTCCTGGGCGAAGAAGAAGCGGGCGAGGTAGGCATGCCGGGGTCTTGTGCGTTCGCGGCTTTCACATCCATGAAAGATCGCAAGAACGATCAGTGACCGAGGCAGCGTACCACGCCGGGTAATGCGTCAGCTCAGGACGGAACCTTCTTGAGCATCTCGATACCGACTTGGCCGGATGCGATTTCGCGCAATGCGGTCACGGTCGGCTTGTCCTTGGCATCAACCTTGGGCGTGTGGCCCTGCACCAACTGACGGGCGCGATACGTTGCGGCCAACGCCAGTTCGAAGCGGTTCGGAATCTGTTTCAAGCAATCTTCGACGGTAATACGCGCCATGAAAACTCCACCTGGTGGCAAATCTTGTTGATCTCGATATTTTAGCAGCAGCGCGGCACTCGCTTCGGAGAGCACATGGGCGCGGGCGCTACCACACTTTTGCAATCACGCTGAAAAACGCGACTGCGCGTTACTGACTCAGTGAATGCCCAACTCGACGAACAGCTCGCCGTGTCGCGCTTTCTGGGCGCCGAAGCGCAGGCGCGTGGCCTGCACCACCGTGCGCAGCTCAGTCAATGCCGTGTCGAACACTTCATTGATGATCACGTAGTCGGCCTCGGGCGCATGCGCCATCTCGGAGCCCGCTGCCAGCAGGCGACGCACGATCACGTTGGGTTCGTCCTGGCCGCGCTTCTTCAGGCGATCTTCCAGTGCCGTGAGCGACGGCGGCAGGATGAAGATTTCAACCGCATTGGCAAAGCGCTTGTGCACCTGCTGTGCGCCCTGCCAGTCGATCTCGAGCAGCACATCGGTGCCCGCGCGCATCTGCTCTTCGATCCACACACGGGAGGTGGCGTAGTAGTTGCCATGCACCTCGGCCCATTCGAGAAACTCGCCGCGATCACGGCAAGCCTTGAACTCTTCGACGGTCATGAAGTTGTATTCGCGGCCGTGCTGCTCGCCTGGACGCGGCTTGCGCGTGGTGGCCGAGACCGACAGGCGAATCGACGAATCCTGCGCCAGCAACGCATTCACTAGCGTCGACTTGCCTGCACCGGACGGTGCCACGACCATGAACAGGCTGCCAGGAAAATGATTCTCGATGGGCGTATCGACGGCAGAGTGCGCTTGAGAGGATGGCATGTTTTAGTTCTATCGTTTCGAGTTATTCGAGGTTCTGGACCTGCTCGCGCATCTGCTCGATGAGCAGCTTGAGTTCCATCGATGCATCGGCCAGTTCCTTGGCGGCAGCCTTCGAGCCGAGCGTGTTCGCCTCGCGGTTGAGTTCCTGCATCATGAAATCCAGGCGCTTGCCGATCTGGCCGCCTTTCTCCAGGATGTGGCGCGTCTCGCGCAGGTGCGCCTGGAGGCGCGAGAGCTCTTCTGCGATGTCGATGCGGATGCCGTACACCGTGGCTTCCTGGCGGATGCGCTCGGACAGCTCATCACGCGTGAGCGCGGGTGTGCCTTCGGGCGCAGCCAGGCCAAATGCTTCACGCAGGCGCTCCGTGAGCTTGTCCTGATGCTGCTGGATCAGAACGGGCACCATCGGCGTGAGTTTGTCGACGATGGCGAGCATCGCGTCAGCACGGTCGAGCAGCACGGTCTTGAGCGCGTCGCCTTCGCGGCGGCGCGATTCCAGAAGTTGCTTGAGCGCCTCTTTGGCAGCATCGATCACAGCGTCGCGCAGCGCATCCTGCGTTAACTGAGGCTCGGCCAGCACGCCTGGCCAGCGCAGGATTTCGCCCATGCGCAGCGAACCCGATGCCGGCAGGTGGCGCGTGACCGCCTGCTCCAGCTTGGCCAGTTGTTGCAGCAGGTCCACATTGAGCGCCGCAACATCGCTGGCGGCCTCCTGGCGCTGCAGGTTGATCCGGCATTCCAGCTTGCCGCGCGACAGTGCGCTCATCAGCATTTCGCGCAGTGCCGGCTCGAAGGCGCGGCACTCTTCCGGGGCGCGGAACAGCAGATCCAGGAAGCGCGAGTTGACGGTGCGGAATTCGACCGAGACGGTGGCGACGCTCCCGCTGGGTGCGCCATGGGCATCGGTAAAGGCTGCCTGGCGTGTGGCAACGCCGTAGCCGGTCATGCTGTGGATCATGGAATCGTGGTGTGTTGTTCTTGGTGGAATCGGGAAATCCGGCGGCGGTTATTTAGCGCCAGGAATTGGCAGGGAATCCCCCACCTTTTGTCGCTTTACAACGTGTGGACTGGTCAGGGAGAATCCGACAGCCATTTCGCCACACAAACCCATGACAGAGTCAAAAGGCTCAGGACAGCCGCGCAGTGCCCCGTTGCCGGTCGGTACCTTGCTGTCCAACTATCGTATTGTAAAGAAGTTGGCCAGCGGGGGGTTCAGCTTCGTCTATCTAGCTACCGACGAACATGGGACGCCGGTGGCCGTGAAGGAATATCTGCCGTCTTCGCTGGCCCGTCGCGCGCCCGGCGAATTGATTCCTGTCGTACCGGAGGAAAGCGCGAGCGCATTCCGCCTCGGGCTCAAATACTTCTTTGAAGAAGGCCGGTCGCTGGCCAAGATTTCGCACCCTGCCATCGTGCGCGTGCTCAATTTCTTCCGGGAAAACGGCACCGTCTACATGGTGATGACGTACGAGCAGGGCAAAACGCTGCAGGAACACATCCTCGCTGCGCGCCAGCAAGGCAAACTGAAGATGCTGCGCGAGCGCTTCATCCGCCAGGTCTTCCATGACCTGATGAGCGGGCTGCGCGAAGTCCACATCCACAAGCTGCTGCACCTCGATATCAAGCCGGGCAACATCTACCTGCGCGAAGACTATTCGCCGATCCTGCTCGATTTTGGCGCCGCACGGCAGACGCTCACGGCGGAAGCCTCGCGCTTCCAGCCGATGTACACGCCGGGCTTTGCCGCGCCCGAGCTGTACCGCAAGCACAACGAGCTGGGCCCGTGGACGGACATCTACAGCATTGGCGCGACCGTCTACGCGTGCATGGCCGGCACGCCGCCGCAAGAAGCCACGCAGCGCGAGAAGGAAGACAAGCTGGAAGAAGGCCTGGAACGCCTGCGCAAGGTGTACACGGCCAGCCTGATCGATCTGGTTGGCTGGTGCCTGAAGATGAAGCCGGAAGAGCGCCCGCAGAGCGTATTCCGCCTGCAGAAGGTGCTGCGCGAGGAAAGCAATGCGCTGACCGAGCTGCAAGCCCTGACCGCCGTCACCCAGGGTGGCCCTGTGCCAGAAGAAAAAGAGGCGTTGACGACGCGTTTCATGAGCCGCCTGTTGCGCCGCCGGGACAGTTGACTGCCAAGTCTCCCCTGGCAGGCGGAGTATGATTTCAAAACGGTGCAAAACGAGGCAGGACTTGCCGCTGCACCGCATTCCCTTACCAAATACTCATTAGCCCCAATGCGATTCTCGGTTTATCAAGAAAGCAAGAAAGGCGCGCGACGCGTCAACCAGGACCGCATGGGCTACTGCTTCACGCGCGATGCCATGCTGATGGTGCTGTGCGACGGCCTAGGCGGGCACTCGCTGGGTGAAGTTGCGGCCCAGCAAGCGCTGCAGACCATGGCGCGCCAGTTCCAGCGTCACGCACGTCCGTCGATCCGCAATCCGCGCGATTTCCTGCACGAAAGCATCATGCTCGCGCACCGCGACATCCACCGCTATGCCGAGACCAACGGCCTGCCGGATGCGCCGCGCACCACGATCGTCTGCGCGCTGGCCCAGCGGGGTTCGCTGCACTGGGCGCACGCGGGCGATTCGCGCATGTACCTGATGCGCAAGGGCGAACTGGTGACGCGCACGCGCGATCACTCCAAGATCGAGAACTTGCTGCAACAGGACCGCGTGCTGCCGATGCAGGTGGCCAACCACCCCGAGCGCAACAAGATCTACAACTGTCTGGGCTCGCCCAACCTGCCGCTGATCGACATCGGCGGGCCGGTCAACCTGGAGCCGGGTGACGTCGCCATGCTGTGCTCCGACGGCCTGTGGGGCAGCGTGCAGGAAGACGAACTGGTCGATACCTGCACGAGCTTCTCGGTCACGCAGGCGATTCCAGAGCTGATTGCCCGCGCGCTGCGCAATGCCGGCGACAGCGCCGACAACACCACCGCCATCTCCATGATGTGGGAGCTGGATGCAGTCACCGCCACACAGGACTCGGTACAGACCGACACCCTGCCGCTGAATGCCTTCACCACTTCCATCCTGGACGCACCGCAAAGCGAATCGGGGCTGATGTCGGAAGAGGAAATCGAGCGCTCCATCGCCGAGATCCGCGCCGCTATCGACAAGACCAGCAATCTGACACGCTGAGCGTTGCTCAGCAGCATCCAACGGCCCGCCCTGCCGAGCGTAGCGCGGGCCGGTATCATGTCGGGTTATCCGTTTTCTCAAGCGAGCCCCACATGCGTCCTAGCGGCCGTCAGCCCGACCAACTCCGCCCTGTCACCCTCACCCGCCACTTCACGCGCCACGCCGAAGGCTCGGTACTGGTGTGCTTTGGCGATACCCAAGTGCTCTGCACGGCCAGCGTGCTGCCCAAGGTGCCACCGCACAAGAAAGGCAGCGGCGAAGGCTGGGTGACGGCCGAATACGGCATGCTGCCGCGCTCCACCCATACGCGCTCCGACCGTGAAGCCGCGCGCGGCAAGCAAACCGGCCGCACGCAGGAAATCCAGCGCCTGATCGGTCGCGCGATGCGCTCGGTGTTTGATCTGCGCGCGCTGGGCGAACACACGCTGCATCTCGACTGCGACGTGCTGCAAGCCGATGGCGGCACGCGCACGGCCAGCATTACCGGTGCGTTCGTCGCGGCATATGACGCCATCTCGGTGATGCGCGAGAAGGGTCAATTGGTGGGCAATCCGATCCGCGATTTCGTTGCTGCCGTGTCGGTGGGCGTGGTCGATGGCGTGCCGGTGCTCGATCTGGACTACCCCGAAGATTCCGCCTGCGATACCGACATGAACGTCGTCATGACCGGCAGCGGCGGCTTTGTGGAAGTGCAAGGTACCGCCGAAGGCACGCCTTTCTCGCGCGCTGAAATGGACGCGCTGCTCGGCCTGGCCGACCAGGGCATCCGTGAGCTGATCAGCCTGCAGAAGCAAGCACTGGGGCTGTAAATGCGCAAGATCGTCCTGGCCTCCAACAACGCCGGCAAGCTGACGGAATTCAACGCGATGCTGGGCACCCTCGGGTTCGACGTTACACCGCAAGGCGCGCTCGGCATTCCCGAGGCGGAGGAGCCATACGCGACGTTCGTTGAAAACGCGCTCACCAAGGCCCGCCATGCGAGCCGTGCTTCCGGCCTGCCCGCGCTGGCGGACGACTCCGGCATCTGCGTGCATGCGCTGGGCGGCGCACCGGGTGTTTATTCCGCGCGCTATGCGCAGCTGGCGGGCGGGCCGAAATCGGATGCCGCCAACAACGCCCGGCTGGTGCGCGAACTGGCCGGCAAGGCTGATCGCGGCGCGCACTATGTTTGCGTGCTCGTCTACGTGCGCCACGCAGACGATCCGCAGCCGATCATTGCCGAGGGCAACTGGTTTGGCGAGGTAATCGACACGCCGCGCGGCGACGGCGGCTTTGGCTACGACCCACATTTCCTGCTGCCCGATCTCGGCAAGACTGCCGCTGAGCTGTCCAAGGCCGAAAAGAACAGCGTGAGCCATCGCGCACAGGCCCTCGCGCAACTGGTCGAGCGGCTGCGCGCCTTTGAAAACACCTGAATTTCGATGATTCCGATTCACCCGGCTGGCGCCAGCAAGATGCCTTCCGCGACCGCCGCTGAGACCGGTGACAAGGTCACCTCCGTCTTCCTGCAACCGGGCAAGATCAGCCTACCGGCCTCGCCCCCGTTGTCGTTATACGTGCACGTGCCTTGGTGCGTGCGCAAGTGCCCGTACTGCGATTTCAACTCGCATGCCGAGCCAGAACAGGGCATCCAGGAAGAACGTTTTCTCGCCGCCGTGCGGCAGGATCTGGAGGCCGCGCTGCCGATGGTGTGGGGGCGGCACGTGCACACGATCTTCATCGGTGGCGGCACGCCGAGCCTGTTGTCGGCGCGGGGGCTGGACCTCCTGCTGTCGGACATCCGCATGCTGCTGCCCGTGGATGCAGATGCCGAAATCACCATGGAAGCGAACCCCGGCACATTCGAGGCGGAGCGTTTCCGCAGCTATCGCGCCAGCGGCGTGAACCGCCTGTCGATCGGGATCCAGAGCTTCAACGATGCACATCTGCAGGCGCTGGGCCGCATCCACAGCGCCGCTGAAGCGCGCGCCGCCATCGATATCGCCCGCGCGCATTTCGACAACATCAACCTCGACCTGATGTTCGCCCTGCCCGGCCAGACACTCGCCGAATGCGAGGCCGATGTGGAGGCCGCTTTGTCGTTCGATACCAACCACGTGTCGCTGTACCACCTGACGCTGGAACCGAACACGTACTTCGCCAAGTACCCGCCCGCGCTGCCGGATGACGACGCAGCGTTTGCGATGCAGGATTGGATTCACGCCCGGCTGGCGGCGGCGGGTTACGAGCATTACGAGGTGTCCGCCTATGCCAAGGCAGGCAAGCGCTGCAAGCACAACCTGAACTACTGGCAATTCGGCGATTACCTCGGCATCGGGCCGGGCGCGCACGGCAAGCTGAGCTTTCCGCACCGGGTCATCCGCGAGATGCGGCACAAGCATCCGGATACATATCTGCGCCAGGCGGACGTGGCCGGCGGCGCGGCGCTCGTGCAAGAGCAGCGCGAGGTCGACGCAGCCGATCTGCCGTTCGAATTCATGCTCAATGCCCTGCGCCTGACAGACGGCTTCCCCGTCACGCTGTTCCAGGAACGCACAGGCCTGCCCTTACGCACGATTGAGCGGGAGCTCGATGCCGCCGAGCAGCGCGGGCTGCTCACGCGTGACCATGTGGCGATCCGCCCGACCGAGCTGGGACAGCGATTCCTCAACGATCTGCAGGAATTGTTCTTGGCCGACGACGAAAACTGAAGTTACCCCGTGCCAAGTTGCGCCGGGTGCCGTTACAATGGCGCCCTTGCTCGCAACGAGCAGCCCAGCAGCCCAGCAACAAAAAGGAAGCGTGGCCGAGTGGTTTAAGGCAGCAGTCTTGAAAACTGCCGATGGGGTGACCCATCCGTGAGTTCGAATCTCACCGCTTCCGCCAGTCCTTGTTCCAAGGCACGCCGGATTTCTCCAGCACTCCCCCGCCATCCCCAATAACGACGCCGTTCTGGGGCATTTCTTTTTTCTGCCTCCGGGCCAAGGGCAAGAAATGGCCGCGCGGCAACGGTTGCCAATCAACAGCAGCCACTCCAATCGACCGGCACCGCATAGTCGCCGATCAGCAAGCCATTGATATCCTCAACAGCGCATTCCCGTTAGTGCCGCGCCATTGGCCAAAGCGCATCGGGATCTTCCTCAAGCGCCTTGGCAATTGCGAGACGAACGCGCCTCGCTCCGTTGCCCGCGAGGGAAGAAGACAGCAATTGCGGAGTAACGCCGTCCAAGCCCAGCTTTTCCGAGAGTTCGCGCAAGGTTGCCTTGCCGAAACGCTCATTCAGCAGGCGCTTTACAAGAGGAGCGGCGCGGGGAAGTCCACGAGGATCGGGGATTGGCCCCGTTGCGAGGCCTCTTCTCTTGGGCTCTTCCAGCTCTATCAGCTCTATCGGCTCTATCGAGAAATCCACCGTTTGAGGCGGAAGATCCTCAGCCATTGACCGACCTAAATTTTCCAGAGCTTCGGCTACGTTTCGCCCCGTGCTGGAGCACATTGTGTCTGGCGCAACCAACACTGCAAAATAGCGCCCGCGTTCCTCGTACAGCCGGACCTTGCAAATCAAATCCATATTATTCGGGCACCCAACCACGACAGGCTGATTGATTATATTTTCTCGGATTAGCCTGACAGTCCCTGCTGCGCCTCGCTACCGAAGCCAAGAACGCAAGCGCCGCCCCAAGCCCATAGGGGCTTGGGGTGATCAAGCGCGTGAGACTCCTCCCCGCCCATCTTTTATGTTGTTTCGACCAATCATCGTATTGATGATGGCCTGTGCCTCAACGCTGAAGCAATATCGCCGGGCCGCCAACCCGAAAAGACCTGGGAGAATCCGCTCCCCCATGTCTACGAGTCAGATTTGGCCTGTGACGGCCAAGCGACTTGCTGTTTTTCCCCGTTACCCGCCCTGCGTCGATTCCATGGAACCGCACGGGCGCTGAATTTTTTATTCGGCACGATGCCGACACCACATATTGTCGAGAACGATAGCAGACGCTATTCTGACTGGCACCCTGCTAATTAGAGGGTAAAAACCTGCCAGCAAATGCCGTTCATGCCGGCTGCTTTCTCGTCCAGCAGGCTTGGATCGACATATTCCAGAGCGCGGGAAGTAACTGGCAGCGCTGTCATGATCACAGCCTTGTGCAACCGTTTGACGCTGCCTGCGATTCGTCCAAGGTTGATAATGCGCATCGGCGCCTGGCAATCGGTTTTTTGTATTGCAACCAAAAGCGGCAGACCATGGAAGTCCTCAAAGATGTGAATGCGATCGCTTTGGCCAATAGTCTTCCAGATGGCGTCTTTCTGGTCGACGAGCGTGGTCGAATCCGTCACGCCAATGCAGCGTGGGAAGACATCCTTGGTTATCGGCCATCGGAACTGGTCGGGCAATCCATGCTCGAGCTCGTAGCGCCGGACGACCGTGACAGAACGCAAAGGGAAGCCGGTCGCGTTCAGACCGGTGCAAAGCGCACTGGATTCGAAAATCGCTATCGGCACCAGCTTGGCACCGATGTCCACTTGTCATGGTCGGCACAGTGGAATGCGGAACATCGATTGCGCATCGGCGTGGCGCGTAACGTCACCGAAGCGAGGATGCTGGCGGAGCGCAGCCCCCTGGCGCAACTACAAGAGCGTCTGGCGCCTCACGAATCCCGGGTATTGCACCTGTTGCTGACTGAGGCCGCAGAAAAGCAGATTGCGGAACAACTCGGCCTTGCCATTTCAACCACGCACTCCTACATCACGAACGTTTATCGCAAATTCGGCGTGCGCGGCCGCGCTGGCCTGATGAGCCTGTGGCTCAAAGAGATGCAGAATCGCTGACACTACCGCCCTCCCCGTCGCCGTGCCTTGGTGAGGGAGCGCTCGCGCTCGCCGGTTTCCTGTATCGCCGGTACGCCAACCTTGCCTTGCGCCCGGCCACCCCGATTGGCGTCGGGGTTCGGGTACTTGGACCCGATACAGGAGCATCGAAATGCGCCACACCCTTGCTCGCCTAGAGGACACGCAATCTCCCCTCGGTAATCACAACGACGGGACTGAGCCACTTCAACAGCAACGTACCGATCTCGTGCGAGCGCTGGCAGCGGCCGAAGCGTCAGTAAGAACATTCCCCCGTCGGCGCATTGCAACAGGCCAAAGCGCGGGCACGGGTCACGCGCCTGCAGAACGAATTGAGACGCTTGAAAGCCACGCTCGGCATGGCCAGGCCACGTCAGAACGTGGGCGACTTCCTGATCGAGATGTTCCGCGAGCGCGTTTCCCGCAACGAATGGCAGTGCATCGTCGCCAAGGCGCGACGCCGCCACGATTCAAAAGCTGCGGAACGTCACATCGGACCGCTCGCTGCGGGGCCTGGAGCGCAAAGCTGATATAGTCGCGTCGGCTCCGATTTCTGAACCTTGCGATGTCTCTCGTATTTCGCCGAACCGCTCTCTCATTCGTTGCCGCAGCCTCGGTTGCAGGCGCCGGCTTCGTCCACGCGCAAGCCAGCGCGCCACAAGCGCCGGCAGTGTCCACGGCAGCGTCGGGCGGCACCGTTGCCGAGCTGCAGCAGTTGCTGGCGCAGAAACGCCTGACCGAGTTGCGCACAACCTACAACGGCGACTACGGCACCAGCCTCCTGCTCGTCAACGAAGACACCACTGCCTACGTCGCGCTGTCGTATCGCAAAGAATTGTGGCGCGTGTACAAGTTCGCTTCGGTAGCGCCGGCCGAGGGCGCATACGATACGCTGGCCCGCCAGACGCGCACCTGGGCCGAAGACGACTTGCGCCGTGCCGTGGTCGCCGGCCAGAAAGCCCAGCTTGAGCGTGAGGCCCAGGCCGCCGAGCAGCGAGCCGCATCGCTCGGTCAGGAAGTGCGCATCATGCAGACCCAGCGCCAGAAAATGCTGGCGGAGCAACAGACCATGCGCCAGGAAACCAAGGCGCTGGACATCGAACGCCGCGCCTATCAGGCGCAGGTCGACACCCTGCAGCAGCAGATTCGCCTGCTCGAAAAGCAGCTCAACGACCCGCACTGGTCGCCCGCGCCGTAATCCGTCTTTTTCGACTCGGTATTGGCCCTCGCGGCTGGGCGCCTCTGCGGCGTGCTGCCGGTGGCCCGGCGCGACAGGCTTCTCCACAAATTTTTGAGTTTGTCTGATCGACCGCCTCCCAACCGGCTCTTAGCATTGGAGCTGTTACCGCGGGCGGCCAGAGCGCCTTCCGCGGCCACCTGCGGAGACGGTCTTGGATTCCCTCAACTTCACCATCGACGGCCAGCTGGGCATACCGGGCTTCGTGCGCGTGCCGCCGCCGTTTGGCACGCCGCGTCCAGCCGTATGGACGCTCCGCGCCGCGCTCGCCCGCGTACAGGGCGATGAGCTGCCGGCCATGGCCGAAACCGAACGCCGGGCAGCGCGTGCGCAATGGCGCCAATGCCTGACGATCGTCGCTGTCGGAATGGCGTGCACAGCGGCTGCCGCGCTGATCGGCGCGTATACCGGCAAGCGCGTGCAACCCGCGCTCGACATTGCCCCGATGCAGCATGCGGCCAGCACCAACCCTGCTCCGGCTGGGGCCGATCCGGCCAAGATCGAGATCGAAAAAGCGCCTGAGGCACGGTCCGACATCATCGCGACAGCCGATGACGAGCAAAAAATCCGGATCGCGCCTGCTCTCATGAAATCGCCGGACAAACCCATGAAGCCGCGTACGCTTGCGCGCACAAGCGGCCGCACAGCGATGCCTGCTGTGCCTGCTCAACCGGCCACGACGATTTACGATAAACCGGTGCCTCTCGACGCCTATCGCGCAATGACTGACACGGCGCCAGTTGCCTCCAGCTACGTCGCGCCTGGCACCTCGGTGCATATCGAGCCGCTACGCCACACTCGCCTGACCGAAGAACCGACGGACTGATCGGCGCGCATTTCACCGCACCAACCAAGCGGGCGGCCGTTGCCTAGTGCAATTGGCCGCCCGTTTCGCGTACATCGTGCAGCGTACGCAAGGTCGTCTCGATAGCGATGCGCAGGCCGCTGACGATGGTGTCGTGCGCCATGCTCGGCTGCCCCGGATGCCGGGCCGCCTGCGACGGCAGATACGGAATATGGATGAAACCGCCACGCGTAGGCAGCTTGTGGCGAGCGATGGCGTGCATCAGCCCATAGAAGACGTGATTGCAGACGAACGTGCCCGCCGTCTGCGATACGGAAGCAGGCACCCCGGCGGTGCGCAATTCACGCACGATGGCCTTGATCGGCAGCGTTGAGAAATACGCCGCCGGCCCGTCGCTCGCAATCGCAATGTCGATGGGCTGCTTGCCGGCGTTGTCGGCAATGCGCGCGTCGTCCACATTGATGGCGATGCGCTCGATGGCCATCTCGGCACGGCCACCGGCCTGCCCCACGGCGATCACCACATCGGGCTGCAGCGTCTGCAGCAACTTGCCGAGCACCTTGTTGGATTCACCAAAGAGAGTCGGCAACTGGCGCGCGACGATCTCGGCGCCGGCGATTCCCTGGCCATCGAGCGTGCGCACGGCCTCCCAAGACGGATTGAGGGGCTCGTTCTCGAACGGATCGAAACCGGTGACGAGGACGGTAGGCATGATGTTCTCCTGCGACTTGCGTAAGACTAAAACGATGATAAACGTCCGTCGAACATCATGCCCAAGCGCGTTGCAGCCTTAGTTGGCCTTGCTGCGCTTGTTCTCGAAATTCAACAGGATGTCGACTTCCTCTGTGCCCGCCGTGTGCAGCCATTCGCGCGTCAGGCGCTCGCCCAGGCGGCGCATGTCACCTTGCAGGGTCACGTCGGGGTTGAGTACGCGCACGCCGGTCTTGGCGAGTTCGGCTTCGTCGCGCTCATAGGTCTGGCGGCTTGAATCCCACCCGCGCGTTTCATAATCCTTGGCAAGCTTGAGCACAGTCTGCTGAGTTGCCGGCGGCAGCTTGGCAAAGCGCGCCTCGTTGATGAACACGGCGTTCTTCGGGATCCATGCGTTGACCTTGTAGTAGTAGGCCATGCGCTGACCGGCCTTGGTTTCCAGGCCGGTGGACGGCGAGGTAACCATGGTGTCGATCTTCCCGCCGGCAATGGCGGCGCTCAGGTCAGCGGCTTCCACCTGCACGGCCTGCGCGCCGTACATCTCGGCGATGCGCTTTTGCGCGGCGTTGTACGTGCGCAAACGATGTCCTTTCAGGTCGGACAAACGGGCGATCGGCGTTTCGGAATACAGGTTCTGCGGCGGCCAGGGCACGGCATACAGCAAGCGCAGGCCGTTGGCCTTCATCAGCGCCTCGATGTGGCTGCGCGAGGCGTCCCACAGCAGGCGCGCGTCGTTATAGCCCGACACCACGAAGGGAATCGAATCCACACCAAAAAGCGGATCGCGCTGGGCCAGCGTCGAAAGCATCACTTCACCCGCTTCGGCCTTGCCGTCCTTGACGCCATCAAAAATGGCGGCCGGCTTGAGGAGCGTGCCGTTCGGGTAGACCTCGAGCTTGAGCCCACCGTTGGTGGCGGAGCTGACCGCGCTGGCGAAGGCCTGCAGGTTTTGCGTATGGAAATTGAGGGCCGGGTACGGCGTGGCCACCCGGAGCGTTTCGGCGCTGGCTTGCGCGACCGAGATCAGCGACAGGGCGCTGGCTGCGAGAACACAAAAAAAGCGGCGTCCCGACATGGAACGGCCGCTCGTCATCTGGCTGCTCATGAATCCCCCCGGAGAAGAGCACGATGCGAGAAAGGATGCACCGTCAAGCGACCGCGCAGCTTGATCTCGGCTCTGCGATGCTAGCCGCACCCGTGTATGGCTGCGCTTCTCGAACCGACCTCGACCCCGCTCGCTACGCTTTCCAGTGCATCCCCGTGCGGTGACATACGCTGGCAAGCGACCCGCCAGCGTGACTCACACCGCACGTCACGCATTAGACATGATTAGTGCAGCATCAGGAAGTACAGCAGCGCGATATTGGCTGCAAGCAACAGTAGCGCGGTCGGGACTTGCGCTTTGATCACAGCGTTCTTATCGGACAACTCCAGCAGCGCAGCCGGCACGATGTTGAAGTTGGCCGCCATCGGGGTCAGCAGCGTGCCGCAGTAGCCCGAGAACATGCCGATGGCCGCCATGACCGCCGGGTTGCCGTGGAATACGCCCACCAGGATCGGCACCCCCACCCCGCCTGTCATGACCGGGAAGGCCGCAAAGCCGTTGCCCATGATGACGGTGAACAGCGCCATGCCCACGCAATAGACGATCACCGCGACGAGGCGATAGTCCATGTTGATGTAAGCAGTGGTCAGGTGCGCCACGGCCTTGCCTACGCCCGCATCGGCGAAGACCAGGCCCAGCATGGCCAGCATCTGCGGCAGTACCAGTGCCCAGCCGAGCGATTCCGTCAGGCGACGCGATTCACGCATGGCTTGCACCGGCGTGTCGCGCATCAGCCAGCACGCCAGCGCGAGCGAGATGATGCAGCCCAGGCCCAGTGAGACGAAGGTCTGGTTCTTCGGATCGAGCAGCAGGTCACCCCCGATCTTGATGTCCTTCAGGAACACGCTGCCGATGACGGTGACCAGCGGAATGGTCAGCGCCGGGATAAACAGCCGATTGCTCAGGCGCTTGGCCGAAGCGCGGCGCTCTTCTGCCGGCAGTTCACCATGCTTGCCCAGCGTCACGCCGCCCGTGCCGGCCAGCAATGCCATCAGCACGGCACCGGCGCCCACCACGATCGGCGGGATCTTGTCGCCAATGAGGAAGATGGCGGCGAAGATCGCCCAGAACAGGCCCGTGGTCCAGCGACGCGGGTGATCCTTGTCGGCAAAGGTCATCAGCGCGGTGATCGTCAGGATGATCCCGGCCAGCCAGTACAGATAGTTGATCGACAGAATCATGGCTTACCCCTGCTTGGCCGTGACGGCGTTGTTGTTGCTTGCTGCGCCCATCTCTCGGGCGAGCCAGCCGTCCAGGCGCTTGAGGCGCACAGAGTGGATCAGGAACGCGCAGACCGCGGTCGGGATACCCCATACGGCAATGTGCAGCGGCTCCACGTCGATGCCCGAGCCGAGCAGGAACGTGTGCATCAGCGCGATGGCGCCGAACGCCACGAAGATGTCTTCGCCAAAGAACAGGCCGACGTTGTCGGTGGCAGCGCAAAAGGCCAGCAGGCGCTCGCGCACCGGCTCGGGCAGCTTGCCGAAGCGGTTCTCGGCGGCGCCTTCGGCCATCGGGGCCAGCAGCGGACGCACCATCTGCGGATGACCGCCGAGGCTCGTCAGACCGGCGGCCGCCGTCAGCTCGCGCACGCCGAGGTAGACGATCAGCAGACGGCCAACCGTGGCCGATTGAATGCGCGAGATCCAGTTCTGCGCGTGTTCACGCAGGCCATGGCGCTCGAGCAAGCCCACCACCGCCAGCGGCAGCAGGATGATCAGCGGCAACGTCCGCGTTTTGATGATGCCCGTCCCGATCGCCGTCAGGATTTGGTCGATGGACATCGATGCCGCAAAGCCGGTGGCGATGGCGGCCACAGCCACCACCAGCATCGGATTGAATCGCAGGATGAACCCCGCGATGATGACGACCACCCCGATCAGCGGCCATAGATTCACTGCCGTACCCATGTGGTGCTTCCCCCCAAGTTACGAACCCGCCCGTGCTCGTGCTGCGCGGCCCGGTCGTCGCCCTGCGATGCGCGCCGTATGCCTCTACGGCTGCACTTCTCAGGCCAACCCCGGACCACTCGCTACGGAGCCCGAACAGGTTCAAAAAAGGCCCCGTTGGAAGGACGGGGCCATCGTGGCTCAGGCGCCGGCGCGGACAGCGATGCCTTCGCTGCCAAGCCGTTCCCGAATACGTCGCGCGAACGCCAGCGCATGCGCGCCGTCGCCGTGCAGACAAACCGTTTCCGCGCGGATCGGAACCCACGTGCCATCGGTGGCCTTCACGCGCTGCTCGCGCACCATCGTCAGCGTTTGGTCCAAGGCGGCTTCCTCGCTGTCGATCAGGGCACCGGGGGTGCCGCGTTTGACGAGTGAACCGTCCGCGTTATACCCGCGATCGGCAAATACCTCTTCCTTGGCCTGCAGGCCCAACTCGCGTGCGGCCTTGACCAGCTCACCACCAGCCAGGCCAAACACCACCAGCGACGGATCGAAATCGCGGATGGCGCGCACGATGGCCGTGGCCAGTGGGCGGTCCCGCGAGGCCTGGTTGTACAGCGCGCCGTGCGCCTTCACGTGCGCCAGCTTGCCGCCCTGGGCACGCACGATGGCCGACAGCCCGCCAATCTGGAACAGCACGCCGGCGTAGACGTCTTCCGGCGGCAGGTGCATCTCGGTGCGGCCGAAGTTTTCGCGGTCGGGAAAGCTCGGATGCGCGCCGATCGACACGCCCTGGCGCAGCGCCCACGCGGTGGTCTGGCGCATCGTGCTGACGTCGCCGGCGTGCCAGCCGCAAGCGATATTGGCCGAACTCACCAACGCGAGCAGGGCTTCATCGGTATCGCAGCCTTCGCCGAGGTCGGCGTTCAGATCAATTGCAGTCATGGTGTTCTCTTCGGGTGCTCAGGCATTCAGTTGCACGTTCGGCCGCGTCTTTGCCATGCGCCGCGCGGTCGACAGAATGCCCTGGCGCTGCCAATCCAGCGCGGTTTCAATTTGCTGCAGATAGCGTGCCACGTCGGCACGGGCGGCCTCGGCCTCTTCCAGCGATACGCGCTCGAAGCGCACCCGCGTGCCCAGAGGAATCTGCGCCAGGCGCCATTGGTCGGCCAGAATGACGGAGCCGATCTTCGGGTAGCCGCCGGTGGTTTGCGCATCAGCCATCAACACAATCGGCTGCCCCGACGGCGGCACCTGGATCACGCCCGGCACCACGCCGTGCGAGAGCAGATCGCCGCTGCGCTGCTTCTTGCGCTTGAGTTCCGGCCCTTGCAAACGAAAGCCCATGCGGTTGCTGTTGGGCGTGAGCGTCCAGTCGGATGCCCAGAACGCGGCTTGCGCATCGGCGACGAAATCGTCGTATTCGGGGCCGGGCAGCACGCGCATGACGGGGGTGTCTGCCTGCGCGCGATCGAACGTCCAGCACGCGGCTTTCACGGCGACGGCATCGCCGCTGATGTCGGGGGCGTACGTTGTATCGGCAGGCAGCACGGGCAGCTTGTCGCCGTCCTTCAGCGGGCGCCCTTCGAAGCCGCCAAAGCCGGCTTTCAGATCCGTGCTGCGCGAGCCCATCATCTCTGGCACATCAATGCCGCCGGCCACGCACAAGTACGCTCGCACGCCGCCCTGCGCTACACGCAAGGTCAGTGTCTGGCCGCGCTGCACAGGGGTGGCGCGCCAGGCATGCACCGGCGCGCCGTCGAGCGTGGCGCGACAATCAGCGCCCGTCAGCGCGATCAAGCCGTTGGCCGTGAAGCGCAGGGTGGCGTTGCCCAGCGTGAACTCAATGCCCGCCGCATCGCTGCGATTGCCGACCAGGCGATTGCCCACGTACAGCGACAGCGGGTCGAGCGCGCCAGACGTGCACACACCAAAGCGGCGATAGCCGGTGCGGCCCAGGTCTTGCACCGACGCCAGCACGCCGGCCCGCACGATCTCGATCATGGGTTGGAGTTTGGTACTCATGCGCGCACCTTCGAGGCGACAAAGCGGATGCGGTCTCCGGGGGCCAGCAGCGTGGGGGGATTGCGCTGCGGCATGAAGAGCGGCGCGTCTGTGCGGCCCAGCAGTTGCCAGCCGCCTGGGGATGCAGCGGGGTAGATGCCGGTCTGCTCCCCGCCAATGCCGACTGAACCTGCCGGCACCGCCATGCGCGGCTCCGAGCGGCGCGGCGTGGCGAGCGATTTATCGAGCCCGCCCATATAGGCAAAGCCCGGCTGAAAGCCGAGGAAATAGACGATGTATTCGGGCGCGGTGTGGCGGCGTACGACTTCGGCCGTGCTCAGGCCGGTGTGCTTGGCGACATCGCGCAGGTCAGGGCCTTCGTCACCGCCGTAGGCAACTTCGATGTCGACGAGTTTGCCGTCGGCCACCAGGGCCTGGCTTTCTTCCCAGGCTTCGCGCAGTTGCGTGGTCAATCGCTGCGCATCGGCCAGCGGGCCGAACACGAGCGTGAGGTTGTTCATACCGGGCACCACGTCAATCACGCCCGCCCAGTTGGACGCGCGCGAGGCCATGGCCCAGATGCGCTGCTGGCAGTTCAGGGTGGCCGGCGGCGGCACTTCGCACAACAGCGCCAGTTCGCCCAGCCGGTGAATCGTGCACTGCAACTTAACCCCCGGTCTCGAAAAGCACGCGCATTGCGACGTGCGGATGAAAACGAAAGCGATACGTTAATAAAACGTCGATAAATTCTGTATAAGAAGTAACCCTTAGTCGCACTAGGTCTGGTCACATCCGAACGCACTCTGGCTGTCCTCATCATAGGCGCCGGACACGATCTACGTGACAGGCATGTTATGCCAAAGTCATATGAAAGGATGAAGGCGCCTCTAGAACAAGAGGCGTAGACAAATAGCGGGAATCGTGGGGAATCAGGTGCTGGGCTCTTCGCGCGTGATGCGCAAGCCCAGAACCAGCGCGGCGACGGCGCACACGGCCATCATGCCCAGCAGCGGCAACGCGGTCTGGCCAATGGCGGCAACCACCGTGCCGGTCACCATGCCGAGGCCGAATTGCATGGCGCCCATCAGCGCCGAACCTGTGCCCGCGCGGGCGCCCTGCCCCGCCATCGCCAGCGCCCCGGTGTTGGGCGAGATGCAGCCGATCGACGCGATATAGCAGAACAGCGCGGCGAGCACGAGCGGCAGCGGCGTAAAGCCAGCAGCGGCCGCCACCGCCGCCAGCACGCTGGTGATGGCCGGCACCCACAGCGCCCGCCGCAACACACGCGCGGGCGAATACTTGCGCACCAGCCGCACATTCACGCGTGAGGCCGCGATCATCCCCGCCGCATTGCTGCCGAACACCCAGGCATAGTGCGATGGCGTCAGCCCATACCCCTCGATCAGCACGAACGACGACACGGTGATGTACGCAAACATGCCCGACAGGAACACTGCGCCACACCACATATAAGCGGCGTAATGGTGATCGCGCAGCAGTTCCCAGTAGTCGCGCAGCACGTGACTGGCCGCCAATTTGCGCGCCTGCTCGGGTACCAGCGACTCACGCATCAGGTAGTGCACCGCCACGAGCGACAGCACACCGAACGCCGTCAGCAAGACGAAGATGACGCGCCACGTTGCAAACTGCAGCACCGCGCCGCCAATCATCGGCGCGAGGATGGGGGCTACGCCCATCACCAGCATCAGCGTCGAATACGCCTGCGCGGCGCCGGCCGCGTCCATGCGATCGCGCACGGCCGCGCGCGCGATGACCATGCCCGCACAGCCGCCAAACCCCTGCACGCCACGCAATACGGCCAGCATGGTGGCGTCCTTGGCGAAAGCACAGCCAATGGAAGCCGCCACGTACATCGCCAGGCCGATATAGAGCGGCGGCTTGCGGCCAAAGCGGTCACTGGCCGGGCCGTAGATCAACTGGCCGACCGCCAGGCTGATCAGGAACACGGTGAGCGTAAGCCCCGCCGCGGCCGACGACGTATTCAGATCGCGCGCGATGGTGGGCAAGCTCGGCAGGTACATATCGACCGACAGCGGGCCGATGGCCGTGAGCGCGCCAAGCAGCAGGAGCCAGCCGGGAATCAGGCCCGGCATGCGGGATCGTGCAGGAGCGGGAGCAGTCATGAGTGAGAAAACCAGACGCAGCAGCGGACGCAGCATCCGTGCCGAGGCAAACCGCGAACTGTAGCGCAAAGCGAAACGCCTCGCCTACGCACAGGTCAAGTGCATGTTGCGTCTGGCCTTGCCCACGCGCCCCATGCGGGGGCCGTGCGTGCCACCTGCATACCTCGGCATGACAAGTTGCCATCGGCAAATCGGCGTGCTTGGCCCGGCACGGGATTTGCACTCGGCCACCCCTCGTGCAAGGCAAGTGCACACCCGGCGAAATCGGCGTCCGCGGCGGTGCTGGACGATATAATTCAACGTTAATGTTCACCATCAACGCGCCGTGATGATTGCTGCGATGCGTCGGCGCGAACCTGCGTCGGCATCGCCTGTTGTGAAGTGTTGTCAACGCCCATAAGAGACCGCCTCCGCCACAGCCCTGCGCTCGCGGTGAGCGGCACGGAAACCACGAGCCAACTGTTGTGACACCACTCCCACCGCGCCTGTCTCTGACAGGCATGACCAAACGCTACCCGAGCGTGGTCGCCAACGACGGCGTGAGCCTTACCGTCGCGCCGGGCGAGATCCACGCCGTGCTGGGCGAAAACGGCGCCGGCAAATCGACGCTGATGAAGATCATCTTCGGGGCGGTGCAGCCCGACGCCGGCGAGATGCTGCTCGACGGCCAGCACGTCGAGATCGCCAACCCGCACCAGGCACGCGCGCTAGGCATCGCCATGGTGTTCCAGCACTTTTCGCTGTTCGACACGCTCACGGTGGCAGAGAACATCCTGCTCGGCCTGCCCTTCGGCACCGATCTGCGCGACGTTGCCGAACAGGTGCGCACCACCGGCGACAAGTACGGCCTGCCGCTGGAGCCGCATCGCCATGTGCATACGCTATCGGTGGGTGAGCGCCAGCGCGTTGAGATTGTGCGCGCGCTGCTCACCAAGCCGCGCCTGCTGATTCTCGACGAGCCAACCTCGGTGCTGACGCCGCAGGCCGTCGAGAAGCTCTTCGTGACGCTGCGCCAGCTCGCGGCCGAAGGCACCAGCATCCTCTACATCAGCCACAAGCTCGACGAGATCCAGGCGCTGTGCCACACCGCCACGGTGATGCGCATGGGCAAGGTCACGGGCGTGTGCGACCCGCGCCAGGAAACGGCATCGTCGCTGTCGCGCATGATGATCGGCGGTGAACCCCCACGCGAACTGCGCCCGCAGACCACGCCCGGCGAGGTGCGCATGGAAGTGGCCGGCCTGTCGCTGCCCAAGTCGCACGCCTTTGCGACGGAACTGCGCGACATCGCCCTGCAGTTGCGCAGCGGCGAGATCGTCGGCATGGCGGGCGTCTCGGGCAACGGGCAGCAGGAGCTGCTGGCTGCGCTCTCCGGCGAAGACACGCGCGCGTCTGCACACATGGTGAAGATCGACGGCGAGCCGGTGGCCAGGCTGGACCCGCGTGCGCGCCGCAAGCGCGGGCTGTCGTTCGTGCCGGAAGAACGCCTGGGGCGCGGTGCGGTACCGTCGCTGTCGCTGGCGGCCAATACGCTGCTTACGCACCAGCGAGCACCACAAGTGCGCGGCGGGCTCATCGACAAGAAGGCTGCCGCCAAGCTGGCGTCTTTGATCATCCAGCGCTTTGGGGTAAAGGCCGGTGGGCCGGATGCGCTGGCCAAGAGCCTGTCGGGCGGCAACCTGCAGAAATTCATCGTCGGCCGTGAAATCGAATGCGCGCCGCGCGTGCTCATCGTTGCACAACCCACTTGGGGCGTCGACGTGGGTGCGGCGGCGCAGATCCACAACGAAATCCTCGCGCTCAAAGCCGCGGGCTGCGCCATCCTCATCGTGTCGGAAGAACTCGACGAACTCTTTGCGCTGTGCGATCGCCTGCACGTGATCGCCAACGGGCGCCTCTCGCCCTCCACCCCCACGCACGCCACCGACCGCGAACAGATCGGCCTCTGGATGAGCGGCATGTGGGATCAGTCGAACGTGGAGGTGACCCATGGCTGACGTCATGCATGGCAGCCGCGTGGCGCTGCCCGTGTCTTTGGAGCTGCGCGCGATTCCGTCGCGCACCATGGCCTATGCCTCGCCGCTGATCGCACTCGTGCTGACGATGGTGTTCGGCTTGCTGCTGTTCGCGCTGCTGGGCAAAGATCCCATGGCCGGCCTGCGCGTGTTCCTGGTCGAGCCGCTTGCATCCAAGCGGGCGATTGGCGAGGTGCTGCTCAAGACCGTGCCGCTTGTGTTGTGCGCGCTGGGCTTGTCGGTGTGTTACCGCGCCAACGTGTGGAACATCGGCGCCGAAGGGCAGCTCATCGTTGGGGGCATCTTTGCGGCGGCCACGGTCATCTACTTTGATACGCCAACGCCCGCCATTTCGGGCGGCTTTGCACTGGTGCTCGCCGTCATCGCGGGGCTGGTCGGCGGGGCGTTGTGGGCGGCGATCACCGCCCTGCTGCGCGATCGCTTTCACGCCAACGAGATCCTCGTCTCGCTGATGCTCACGTACATTGCACAGTTGCTGCTGCTGTACATGGTCAACGGGCCGCTCAAGGACCCGAACGGCATGAACTTCCCGCAATCGATCGTGTTCGATAGCGCGTTCGTATTGCCCACGCTGGTGGCTGGCACGCGCCTGCACGTGGGTTTCCTGTTCATGCTGGTGATGACGGCAGCGATGACGCTGTTCGTGTTTCGCAGCTTTGCAGGCTATCGGCTGCAAGTGGGTGGGCTGGCGCCGCAGGCGGCGCGCTATGCGGGCTTCTCGTCACGGGCGGCGCTGTGGACGGCGCTGCTGGTGTCTGGCGGGTTGGCAGGCATTGCCGGTGCGTTTGAGGTGACGGGCCCGATCGGGCAGTTGCTGCCGTCCATCTCCCCCGGCTACGGCTTTGCCGCCATCGTGGTGGCCTTTGTCGGGCGCCTGAATCCGGTGGGCACCGTGCTGGGCGCGATCGTGATGTCGCTGTTCTATATCGGTGGTGAACTCGCACAATCGCGCCTGGGCCTGCCATCGGCCATTACCGGGGTGTTCCAGGGCATGCTGCTGTTCTTCCTGCTGGCCTGCGACACGCTCATCGACTACCGCCTGCGCTGGCGCGCGCATCACTGATCGGGCCGAGAGAAAAATAGAAACATGGAAAGTCTTGCTCCCCTGATCGCTGCGTCGATCAACGCCGGCACCCCGCTGCTGCTGGCCGCCCTGGGCCTGCTGATGAATGAACGCTCCGGCGTGCTCAACCTGGGCGCCGAAGGGATGATGCTGGTAGCTGCCGTGGCCGGCTTCATGGTCGGTTACCAAACGCAGATTCCGCTGCTGGGTTTTGCCGCCGGCGCGATTGCCGGCATGGTAATGGCCGCGCTGTTTGCGTGGCTGGCGCTGGTACTGGTGACGAATCAGGTTGCTACAGGCCTTGCGCTGTCGATCTTCGGCACCGGGCTGTCGGCCTTCATGGGCCAGCGCTTTGTTGGCATGTCGCTGCCGGCGCAGGCGCACGGCATTCCGGGGCTGCAGTCGATCCCGTTTATCGGCCCGGCGCTGTTTGCGCACCACTGGATGGTCTATTTCAGCCTGCTGCTGTGCGGCGCGATTGCGTGGTTCCTGTTCAAAACACGCGCGGGGCTGACGCTGCGCGCAATTGGTGAATCGCCGGAATCAGCACACGCGCTGGGCTATCCGGTGCGCACTATCCGCTTTGGCGCACTGCTGTTCGGGGGCGCCTGCTGCGGGCTGGCGGGTGCATATCTGTCGCTGGTATACACGCCGATGTGGGTCGAAAACATGGTCGCCGGCCGCGGCTGGATCGCGCTGGCGCTGACCACCTTTGCCACTTGGCGCCCGCTGCGCATCCTGCTCGGCGCGCTGCTGTTCGGCGGCGTGACGATCCTGCAATTCCACCTGCAGGGGATCGGCGTGTCGGTGCCGTCACAGATTCTGTCGATGCTGCCGTTTGCCGCAACGATCATCGTCTTGGTCATCATCTCGCGCAATCCGGACTGGATCCGCCTGAACATGCCCGCATCGCTCGGCAAGCCATTCCGCCCGGGGGCTGCCTAAACTGCGGCCTAAGCTGTCTGCATTCCTTTTTTCGCCTCAACACAGTCACGAGCCACACAACAGGAGAAATCGATGAACGTTACCCGCAGGATCACGCTGGCAGCGCTGGCCGCCGGCGCTGCCCTCACCCTCTGGGGTTGCGGCAAGTCCAACGACAACGCGCCAGGCAATGCCGCACCGGCAGCATCGTCGGCCCCCGCTGCGACCGCACCGGCGCCGGCCAACGAGCCGCTGAAGGTCGCCTTCGTCTACGTCGGCCCCGTGGGCGACGCGGGCTGGACCCACGCCCACGACGACGGCCGCAAGGAAGTCGAAGCCAAGTTCGGCGACAAGGTAAAGACCAGCTTCGTTGAGAGCGTGCCTGAAAGCGCCGCGGATGCCGAACGCGTGTTCCGCGACCTCGCCACGCAAGGCAACAAGGTCATCTTCGGCACCAGCTTCGGTTTTATGGAATCGATGCTCAAGGTCGCCAAGGAATTCCCGGACGTGAAGTTCGAGCACGCCACGGGCTTCAAAACCGCAGACAACCTCGGCCAGTACGACGTGCGCACCTATGAAGGCGCGTATCTGGCAGGCGTGGTGGCCGGCAAGATGAGCAAGTCGGGCAAGCTGGGCGTGGTGGGTTCGGTGCCCATTCCCGAGGTGATCCGCAATATCGACTCGTTCACGCTGGGCGCGCGCAGCGTCAACCCCAAGGCCACCACCCGCGTGGTGTGGGTCAACAAGTGGTTCGATCCGGGCAAGGAGCGTGAAGCCGCTACCACGCTCATCGGCCAAGGCGTTGACGTGCTGATGCAGAACACCGACTCCGCCGCCGTGGTGCAGACCGCGCAAGAGAAAGGCGTCTACGCACTGGGCTGGGATAGCGACATGACCAAGTTTGGCGAGAAAGCCCATCTGGCCGCCTCGATCAACAAGTGGGGCGTGTACTACACCAAAGTCATCGGTGACGTGCTTGAAAACAAGTGGAAGCCTGAGACCGTGTGGTGGGGCCTGAAGGAAGGCGCGATCGATCTGGGCGCGTACAACGCCGTGGTGCCGGAAGACGTGAAGGCACTGGTCGAGACCCGCAAGAAGGGCATCATCGACGGCTCGGCCCCGATCTGGAAGGGCCCGCTCAAGGACAACACTGGCAAGGAAGTCCTGAGCGCCGACAAGGTCGCCGACGACGGCTTCCTGCACGGCATCAAGTTCTACGTGGAAGGCGTGGAAGGCAAGATTCCGGGCTAAGTCCTATCCACTGCAGCAAAAAGCCGGCACCTCGCAAGAGGGCCGGCTTTTTTCATGGGCGATGGGCGCTCGAATCTTGAAACCCGGGCCGTTTCCCCAAGCTGATACGATGGTCCGCCGGTTGACCCACATCATGTGATGCCGGCTTTTCATCAAGGAGCCCGCAATGTTCGGACGACTCTTGCGCCTGTGGAGCGTGGTGCGCAACGACGTGCGCCTGCTGTGGTTTGCGCTGCGCCATCCCGGCGCGCCGTGGTGGCTCGCCCCGGCCGCGCTGTTGCTGGTGGGCTACGTGGTCTCGCCAATCGATCTGATTCCGGATGTCATTCCGGTGATCGGTTGGGTAGACGACATCGTGCTGGTACCGTTTGCGCTGCACATGCTGCTGCGCGCCCTGCCCGACCGCGTGCGTGAAGACGCGCGCTTTGCCGCCGCCCGGCGGCGGGTGTCGCCAACCGGGTCGAGCGGGCGATAACGTCCCTTCTTACGGCAAGAGGATCGTCGAACCGGTCGTCTTGCGCCCTTCCAGATCGCGGTGCGCTTGCGCCGCATCCGCCAGCGCATAACGCTGGTGAATCTCGATCTTCACCTTGCCGCTGGCCACCACGTCGAACAAGTCCGCCGCCATCGGCTCCAGCAGGTCGCGCCGCGCTGTGTAGGTCATGAGTGTCGGGCGTGTGAGCTTGAGCGAGCCCTTGCCACCCAGCACGCTGATATCGAACGGCGGCACAGGGCCTGACGCATTGCCGTAGCTGACCATCATGCCGCGCGGCGACAGGCAGTCCAGCGAACCGGTAAACGTATCCTTGCCGATACCGTCGTAGACCACCGGCACACCCTTGCCGCCGGTGATATCACGCACGCGCTCGGTAAAGTTCTCGCGCGTGTAGACGATGGTGTGATCGCAGCCGTGCGCGCGGGCGAGTTCCGCCTTGGCATCGCTGCCCACCGTGCCGATCACCGTCGCGCCGAGCGCCTTGAGCCACTGGCAGGCAATCAGGCCCACGCCGCCAGCCGCTGCGTGAAACAGCACCGTATCGCCCGGCTGCACGCGGTAACTGTCGCGGATGAGGTACTGCGCGGTCATACCCTGCAGCATCATGGCGGCGCCGGTTTCAAAGTCGATGGTGTCCGGCAGACGCACCAGGATGTCGGCGGGCATGGTGCGCGTTGCTGCGTAGGCGCCGGTCGGGCGGCCGGCGTAGGCCACGCGATCGCCAGGTTTGACGTGCGTTACGCCCTGGCCTACGGCTTCCACCACGCCGGAGGCTTCCATGCCGATGCCGGCCGGCAACGGCTGCGGATACAGCCCGGTGCGGAAGTACACGTCAATGTAGTTCAGGCCGATGGCGTGCTGCTTGACCGTGACTTCGCCAGGGCCGGGCGCGGGCACGTCAACATCGACGTACTGCATCACTTCCGGGCCGCCGGTTTCAAAGATGCGGATGGCTTTCGTTTGGGTCATGCGTGAATCTCCTTCGGGTCGGGCGCCACCCGTTGCAGGGCGGACATCACCAGATCGGCGGTTGCCAGGTTGGTAGCGCATGGAATGTTGTGGACATCGCAGGCGCGAACCAGCGCGTTGATATCAGGTTCGTGCGGCTGCGGCGTCATCGGGTCGCGCAAAAAAATGACAGCGTCGACGCGGCCTTCGGCAAGCTGCGCGCCAATCTGCAGGTCGCCGCCCCACGGGCCGGAGAGCATGCGTTGCACGGTCAGGCCGACCTCCTTCTCCAGCCGGCCGCCGGTGGTGCCGGTGGCCAGTAAATCGCACTGCGACAGGAATGCCTGGTGCGTTTGTGCAAAAGCGACCATGTCGTCTTTCTTGTGATCGTGCGCGATCAGGGCGACGCGGCGGCGCTTCGTTGCCGCGCTCTCGGGCGTGATGGTGGTCATGGTGGTTGGCTTAGAAAGTGCCAGGGAAAGCGCCGCCATCCAACAGGATGTTCTGCGCGTTGAGGTAACCGGCGTGCTGGCTGCACAGGAAGGCACACACGGCGCCAAACTCGGCTGGTTGACCGAAGCGTCGAGCCGGATGGCCCTGCCGCTTGCGGTCGAGATTCTCTTCTACGCTGATGCCAGACGCTTTGGCGCCCGCTTCCAGCGTCTTGGTCAGGCGGTCGGTCTCAAACTGGCCGGGCAGCAGGTTGTTGATGGTCACACCGTGCTTGGCGACTTCGCGTGCAAGGCCTGCCACGAAGCCGGTCAGGCCCGAGCGTGCGCCGTTGGACAAACCCAGCACATCGATCGGCGCCTTTACTGCACTGCTGGTGATGTTGACAATGCGGCCCCAGCGGCGCTCGATCATCTTGTCGACGGTCGCCTTGATGAGGTCGATGGGCGTGAGCATGTTGGCGTTGAGCGCGGCATTCCACGCGTCGCGGTCCCAGTCGCGGAAGTTGCCCGGCGGCGGGCCACCGGCGTTGTTGACGAGGATGTCGGGCGAGCCGCCCAGGCGTTCGCAGGCGAGCAGTGCTTCGGCACGGCCTTCCGGCGTGGTGATGTCGGTGGCGACAGCCTCGACGCGCACACCGTACGCCGCGCGGATGCGCTCGGCTGCGGCCGACAGTGCTTCAGCACCGCGCGCAACGATCACCACATCCACGCCTTCGGCCGCCAGCGCGTTGGCGCATGCGAAACCCAGCCCTTTGCTCGCACCGCACACCAGCGCGCGCTTGCCCTTCAAGCCCAGATCCATCCTGGCTCCTTGTTTTATTTGGATTGACCATGACGCCGCGACAGCAGCGCCATGCCGGCCAGCACCAGTGCACTGCCGGCAACCTGCCACAGCGTGATCGGCTCGCCGAGCAGCCACCAGCCAAGCAGCAGCGTCGACACCGGCCCGATCATCCCCGCCTGCGACGCAACCGGCGCGCCCACCCGGGCGACCGCCATCATCGTCATCGTGACGGGCGCCACCGTGCAGAACACCGAGTTGATGGCCGACAGCCCATACACCTGCCACGGCAACATCAGTGCAGACAACGGCCGCAGCACCAGAAATTGAATGATGCAGGCCACCGTTGACACGCACATGGCATAGGCCACGAGCCGCATCGAACCCACACGCTTCACCAGCTCGCCGCTGGCCAGCAGATAGATACCGTAGCTGATGGCGCTGGCAAGTACCAACCCGCCGCCCAACCACACGTTGTTGCCGCTCAGGCTCAGGTCATGCGCAAACACAAGCACGATGCCGGCATACGCCAATGCCAGCGACACCCACTGCAAGCCGGTGATGCGCCGCTTGAACACCGTCGACGTGATCAACAGTACGAACGATGGCGTGAGAAACAAAATAAGCCGCTCCAACCCCGCCGTGATGTATTGCAGGCCGAGAAAATCCAGGAAGCTGGAGAGGTAATAACCGATGATGCCGAGCCCGACGATGCGCCAGCGGTCTGATGGCGTCAGCGGCACCGCACGGCGCGATTGCCACCAGCCCATCGCCATGAACAGCGGCGCGGCCAGCAGCATCCGCAACGTGATCACCATCACGGCATCAATCTGGTAGCGGTACATCAGCTTGGCGACGATGGCCTTGGCCGAAAACAGCACCGCGCCCACGGAGGCGAGCAGCAAGCCACCAGTGTCGGGGTGGCGCATGGAGGTGGAGGACGCAGAAGATGCGGTGGTCACAGCAGAACGCGAGCAGGCGGAGGGCATATGAGAAAGCGCCGTCGATTGTATTGGAATTCAACAAAACGTTCCGACGACGGGTGCGCTGCACGTGGCATGGGTTTCGCTTGGGCGCAAGCATGGCCGCCGTACAATCGCGCCTGCATTCCGAATATCTAGAACGACAACGGATTCCACATCGACATGAGCCAAACCACCTCCCCCGCCTACTCCGACGGCGTCGGCAACGTGCCCGACCCGACCCTCTGGAACGAAGACCTCAACCCCACCCCGCCCGCTGCCCGCACCTGGACAGCAGCCAACTACGCCGCGCTGTGGGTATCGATGGTCGTGTCGGTGCCGGCATACATGCTGGCGTCGGGCTTGATGAGCGAAGGCATGAACTGGTGGCAGGCCGTGCTGACGGTGTTCCTGGGCAACCTCATCGTGCTTGTGCCGATGGTGTTGGTAGGCCACGCGGGCACCAAATACGGCATCCCTTTCCCGGTGTTGGTGCGGGCATCGTTTGGTGTGCGCGGCGCGCAGTTGCCGGCCATCCTGCGGGCCATCGTGGCATGCGGCTGGTTTGGTATCCAGACGTGGCTGGGCAGCCAGGCCATCTACACGATCCTGAATGTCGTCACCGACAACATGCTGGTGGGCAGCAACATTCCGGGGCTGGGCATCAACCCGGGGCAAGCGTTCTGTTTCCTGCTGTTCTGGGCGCTGCACATCTGGCTGATTACCAAGGGGCTGGAATCGATCAAGCGCTTTCAAGCGCTGGCTACGCCGCTGCTGGTCCTGGCCGCGCTTGGCCTGGTCTGGTGGGCATATGTGAATGCGGGCGGGTTCGGCCCGATGCTGTCGGCACCGTCGGCATTTGCCGCGGGCGGCAAGCGCGCCGGCGAGTTCTGGGGCTTCTTCTGGCCGTCGCTCACGGCCATGGTCGGCTACTGGGCCACGCTGGCGCTGAACATTCCCGACTTCACCCGCTTCGCGCGCAGCCAGCGCGATCAGCTCGTCGGTCAGGCCATCGGCTTGCCGCTGCCGATGGGGCTGCTGGCGCTGGTGGCCGTGCTCGTCACCTCGTCCACGGTGGTCATTTACGGCCAGGCCATCTGGGACCCGGTTACGCTGGCCGGCAAGATGACGGGGCCCTCGGTCATCGTCGCGCTGCTGGCCCTGATTACCGCCACGCTGATGACGAACATCGCCGCCAACGTGGTGTCGCCGGCGTATGACTTCTCAAACCTCGCACCGCACCGCATCTCGTTTCGCATCGGTGGCTACATCACCGCAGGCATCGGTCTGGCGATGATGCCGTGGAAGATCCTGGAGACCACCAAGGGCTACATCTTCACGTGGCTGGTCGGCTACGGTGCGCTGTTGGGCCCGGTGGCCGGCATCATGATGGTCGACTACTTCCTGGTGCGCCGCACGGTGCTCAAGACCGGCGAGCTGTTCCGTGTGGACGGCCCCTACGGCTACGGCAATGGCTGGAACGGCCGCGCCATCGTCGCGCTCATCATCGGTGTGCTGCCGAACCTGCCGGGCTTCTTTAAGCAGGCCGGTTTCGTGGCCAGCGTGCCGGGCGTGTTCGAGGCGCTGTACACGTATGCGTGGTTCGTGGGGCTGGCGATTTCGGCCATCGTCTACATCATCCTGATGCGCGGCCGCCGCTAGAAAGGCGCCGCAAAGCTGCTGCGCAGCCCGAGTCTGGCCCTGCGATGCTCGCCGTAGACGTATACGGCTGTGCTTCTCGGACCAGCCTCGAACTGCTCGCTACGGTTTTCAGCACCTTCCTGAGCACGCATTCCGGAACCCCCTCCGGGGGCGCCGTACAATGCGCTCCATTACCGCGTTCCTCCTCGCCATGAAACAAGATCCGCGCTTTCCGAACCTGTTCATCCTCAATCACCCGCTGATCCAGCACAAGCTCACGCACATGCGCGACAAAGACACGTCCACGCGCACGTTCCGCGAGCTGCTGCGCGAGATCACGCTGCTCATGGGCTACGAGATCACGCGCAACCTGCCGCTCACCACCCGCCACATCGACACGCCGATGGGCCCGATGGACGCGCCCGTCATTGCCGGCCGCAAGCTGGCCGTGGTGCCGGTGCTGCGTGCGGGCGTGGGCATGAGCGATGGGCTGGTGGAGCTGATCCCGTCAGCGCGCATCGGCCACATCGGCGTGTACCGCGACGAGCACCATCGCCCGGTCGAATACCTCGTGCGTCTGCCTGATCTGGAAGACCGTACCTTCATCCTGTGCGATCCGATGGTCGCCACGGGTTACTCAGCCGTGCACGCGGTCGACGTGATGAAGAAGCGTGGCGTGCCGGATGAGAACATCCTCTTCCTGGCCCTCGTGGCCGCGCCGGAAGGCGTGGAGGTGTTCCAGCAGGCGCATCCGGGCGTGAAGCTGTTCGTGGCGTCGCTCGATTCACACTTGGATGAGAACGCCTACATCATCCCCGGCCTGGGCGATGCCGGCGACCGCCTGTTTGGCACGAAAAACTGATCGCGCGCCTCTGTGCGCAAACAAAAACAGCCGGCATTGCCGGCTGTTGTCTTTGGTGCGCTGGAAACGCTCAGCGCCTTTTGCCACCACCCAGGATACTGCCCAGCACGCCACGCACAATCTCGCGCCCAACCGTCGAGCCGATGGTGCGCATAGTCGACTTGGCCAGCGTTTCAACAATCGAATCGCCGCGGCCAGTGCGGCCAGTGCCCTTGGTCAGGATCGAGCCAACCTCGCCGAGCCAGCCGCCCTCTTGTGCAGGCACCTGAGCAGGTGCCGGTGCAGGCGCTGCCCCCGGTGACGCGCCAAAATCCGTGCCGATGGAACCCGGTGCCGGCGCGGCCGCCGCACCACCACCCGCGACACGTCCGGTCAAAATTTCGTAGGCCGATTCACGGTCAATTGCCGTGTCGTAGCGACCAGCCACCAGCGAATTCGAAATAAGCGCACGACGCTCATCGTCCGAGATCGGCCCGATGCGCGACGCCGGCGGCACGACAAACGCACGCTGCGTAATTTCCGGGCGGCCACTCTCATCCAGCATAGAGATCAACGCCTCGCCCACGGCCAACTCGCCGATGGCCGCTTCGATGCTGAATTCCGGGTTCGCGCGCATCGTGGTGGCAGCGGCCTTCACAGCCTTCTGGTCACGCGGCGTAAAGGCCCGCAGCGCGTGCTGCACACGATTGCCAAGCTGACCGAGCACGGTGTCGGGCACGTCGGACGGGTTCTGCGTCACGAAGTACACGCCCACGCCCTTCGAACGGATCAGTCGCACCACCTGCTCCACCTTCTGAAGCAGCGACGGCGGCGCGTCGTTGAACAGCAGGTGCGCCTCGTCAAAGAAGAACGCCAGCTTGGGCTTGTCGAGGTCGCCCACTTCCGGCAGGTGCTCGAACAGCTCGGAGAGCATCCACAGCAGGAACGTCGCGTACAGCTTGGGCGCATTGAGCAGCTTGTCAGCCGCCAGGATGTTGATCACGCCCTGGCCACGCACGGTCTGCATCAGGTCGTTGACGTCGAGCATCGGCTCGCCGAAGAACTGGTCGGCGCCCTGCTCTTCCAGCGCAATCAGGTTGCGCTGGATGGCCCCAATGCTGGCCGACGAGATATTGCCGTACTTGTTCGTGTAGTCCGACGCGTGCTCACCCACATGCTGCAGCATCGCGCGCAGGTCCTTCATGTCGAGCAGCGCGAGGCCGGCGTCATCCGCAATCTTGAAGACCAGGTTCAGCACGCCGGTCTGGATATCGTTCAGCTCCAGCATGCGAGACAGCATCAGCGGGCCCATGTCGGACACGGTGGCACGCACGGGGTGGCCGCGCTCGCCGTACACATCCCACAGGGTGACGGGGCAGCCGGCCCATTGCGGCTCTTCCAGACCACGTTCCTGCAGGCGGGTCTTGAGTTTGTCGTTCGACTGACCGGGTTGCGAGATGCCGGTCAGGTCACCTTTGACGTCAGCCAGGAAGACCGGCACGCCGATCTTCGACAGGCCTTGCGCAATCGTCTGCAGGGTGACGGTCTTGCCGGTGCCGGTGGCACCGGTGATCAGGCCATGCCGGTTGGCGAGCTGGGGCAGCAGCACCAGTTCGGCTTTGGCGTTCTTGGCAATCAGGATGGGATCGGTCATGAGGTTCTGACGAGGATCAATCGGGGGGATGGCACACCCGCGGCTCGACCGGATGGACGGGGCGGCGGACGTGCCCAGCATGCTAAAATCTGCGACCGATTATAGAGCGTGCAGGTGGCGTCAGACCGCCATCTGGGCGCCAGATTCCACCGCATTTCGCTCGGAGAGTTTCATGGCCGGTCATTCCAAATGGGCCAACATCAAGCATAAGAAAGCCGCTGCCGACGCCAAGCGCGGCAAAATTTGGACGCGACTGATCAAGGAAATCACCGTAGCGGCCCGCCTGGGCGGCGGCGATGCCGATTCCAACCCGCGCCTGCGCCTGGCCATGGATAAGGCCACCGACGCCAACATGCCCAAAGACAACATCAACCGCGCCATCCAGCGCGGTGTGGGTGGCCTGGAAGGCGCAAACTACGAAGAAATCCGCTACGAAGGCTACGGCATCAACGGCGCCGCCATCATCGTCGACTGCCTGACCGACAACCGTACGCGCACGGTGGCCGAAGTCCGCCACGGGTTCGACAAGTACGGTGGCAATATGGGCACGCAGGGCTCGGTGGCCTTCATGTTCGACCATGTCGGCCAGTTCATCTTTGCCCCAGGCACGCCGGAGGACAAGCTGATGGACGCCGCGCTCGAAGCCGGCGCCGACGATGTTGTCACCCATGAAGACGGCGCGCTCGAAGTCATCTGCCCGCCCAACGATTTCTCCAAGGTCAAGACTGCGCTGGAAGCCGCCGGCTTCAAGGCGGAATTGGCCGAAGTCATCATGAAACCGCAAACCGAAGTCGAGTTCACCGGCGACGATGCGGCCAAGATGCAGAAACTGCTCGACGTCCTGGAAAACCTGGACGACGTGCAGGAAGTCTTCACCAACGCGGTCATCGGAGAATAAGCTCCGGACGCGCGCACAACGGCGATCGACCTCACGATCGCCGTTTTTGTTTTCCAGATTTCGAATCGGATTTTGTAATTTCAGGTAGGTACAGCATGAAAGTGATGGTGGTCGGTTCGGGCGGACGGGAACACGCCCTGGCATGGAAGCTGGCTCGTTCGCCCAAGGTGCAGGTGGTGTACGTGGCGCCGGGCAACGGCGGCACGGCGCTCGACAAGCGCCTGCAGAACCTGCCGATCACGGACCCGGAAGTGCTGGCCGCGTTTGCCGAGCGCGAAGGCATCCATTTCACCGTGGTGGGGCCCGAAGCGCCGCTGGCCGCCGGTATCGTCGACCTGTTCCGCGCCAAGGGCCTGCGCATCTTCGGGCCGACGAAGGCGGCTGCGCAGCTCGAATCGTCGAAGGACTTCGCCAAGGCGTTCATGCATCGCCACGGCATTCCGACCGCCAAGTACCAGACCTTCAGCGACGCGGCGCAAGCGCATGCCTATATCGATCAGGAAGGCGCGCCCATCGTCATCAAGGCCGACGGCTTGGCCGCCGGCAAGGGCGTGGTCGTGGCCATGACGCCCGAAGAAGCACACGGCGCCATCGACATGATGCTGGCCGACAACCGCCTGGGCGATGCCGGTGCGCGCGTGGTCATCGAAGAATTCCTGGCTGGCGAAGAAGCCAGCTTCATCGTCGTGTGCGACGGCAAGCACGTCGTGGCGCTGGCCACCAGCCAGGACCACAAGCGCCTGCTCGACGGCGACGCCGGCCCCAACACCGGCGGCATGGGCGCCTACTCGCCCGCGCCGGTGGTCACACCCACGCTGCACGCCCGCGCGCTGCGCGAGATCATCATGCCGACCATCCGCGGCATGGAGCGCGACGGCATCCCGTACACCGGTTTCCTGTACGCCGGCCTGATGATCGACGCCGAAGGCAATCCGAAAACGCTCGAATTCAACTGCCGCATGGGTGACCCCGAAACGCAGCCCATCATGGCACGCATGAAGACCGACCTGTATGACGTACTCGACCGCGCCATCGACGGCAAGCTCGACGGCATGGAGCTCGACTGGGACCGCCGCACCGCGCTGGGCGTTGTGATGGCCGCGCACAACTACCCGGACACGCCGCGCAAGGGTGACATCATCACCGGCATCCCGAAGGAGACCGAAGATAGCGTCACCTTCCACGCCGGCACCACACTCAAGGACGGCGTGCTGACCACCACTGGCGGCCGCGTGCTGTGCGTGGTCGGTCTGGCGGATACCGTCAAGGCCGCCCAGCGCGCCGCGTACAACGCCATCGAACAGATCCAGTTTGACGGCGCCCAGTACCGCAAGGACATTGGCCACCGCGCCATCCGCCATTAAGCGAATCCCCCGCCGCGCTCATGCCCCCAAAGGGGGCAAGCGCGGTATTCGTCACCCGGGTGATCCCCAACTTGCCCCGGCGGCCCGCCCGCTACAATGGTGACAACCGCATGACTCGGCCGCCCGCGCGGCCTCGCCCGATCTGATGGATACCCAAGCCGTCCGCGCCTACCTGCTGGCTTTGCAGGACCGCATCACCACCGCCGTCGGCGCACTCGACGGCGGCACCTTCGCCACCGACGCGTGGGACAAGCCGCCCACCGAACGCCTGCGCGGCAGCGGCCGCACCCGCATTCTGGAAGGCGGCGCGCTACTGGAGCGCGGCGGCGTCGGTTTCTCGCACGTCATGGGCGACACCTTGCCACCGTCCGCCACCGCCAACCGGCCCGAACTGGCCGGGCGCGGCTTCGAGGCGATGGGCGTGTCGCTGGTCTTCCACCCGCGCAATCCTTACGTACCGACAGTGCACATGAACGTGCGCTGCTTCGTCGCCGTACGCGCCGATGCCGAGCCCGTCTGGTGGTTCGGGGGCGGCATGGACCTCACGCCCTATTACGGCTTCACCGAAGACGCCACGCACTTCCACCGCACCTGCCAAAGCGCCCTCGCCCCCTACGGCGATGAGCTGTACCCGCGCTTCAAGCAGTGGTGCGACGACTACTTCTATCTGAAGCACCGCAAGGAAGCGCGCGGCATCGGCGGCATCTTCTTCGATGACTTTGCCGAACTCGGCTTCGAGCGCAGCTTTGAGATGATGCGCGGCGTTGGCGACGCGTTCCTGCCCGCCTGGCTGCCCATCGCCGAGCGACGCCACGCCACGCCCTACGGTGACAGCGAACGCGACTTCCAGGCCTACCGCCGCGGCCGTTATGTCGAATTCAACCTGGTGTTCGACCGTGGCACGCTGTTCGGCCTGCAAAGCGGCGGCCGCGCGGAATCGATCCTGATGTCGATGCCGCCCGTGGCCAACTGGCGCTATGACTGGCAGCCCGAACCGGGATCACCGGAAGCCGCGCTCTATACCGACTTCCTGCCGGCGCGCGACTGGGTATGACGCTTCCCGCTTTCCTGCGCCCCGATCTTGACCGCCCTTACCGCCTCGGCCTGCTGGGCGGTACGTTTGATCCGCCGCACGTCGGCCACATCGCCCTGGCCGAACTGTGCATCGCCCGGCTCGACCTGGATGAGTTGCTGTGGATTCCAACCGGCGTGTCATGGCAGAAAGCCGCCGATATCACGCCCGCGCCGCTGCGTTTCGCGATGACCGAACTGGCGGCAAAAACCGTGCAAGGCGGCCGCGCCCGCGTGCGGGTGACTTCAATGGAAGTCGACCGCCACGGGCCCAGCTACACCATCGACACCGTGCGTGAATTGCGCGGCGTCTATGGCCCGGACACCTCCATGGCGTGGCTCATGGGCGCCGACCAGCTCGTCGGCCTGGACACCTGGCACGGCTGGCAAGACCTGTTCGAATACGTCCACCTGTGCGTGGCCACACGCCCCGGCTTCGACCTGCAGGCGCTGCATGCGCCCGTACAACGCGAGCTGGATGTGCGCCGGGGCGACACGGCATTGGTACAATGCGCACCCGCCGGCCATATGTGGATCGACCAGACCCTGGCCGTCGACCTGTCTTCCACCCGCCTGCGCCAGCAGCTTGCCACCGGCGCGCGCTGCGACGTAGACCTGCCTGCCGGCGTGGCCGACCTGATCCAATCGCATTCGCTGTACCGCCGTGCCAATGGCACGGTCAGTGCTTGACCGCGTGTTCGGTGTTCAGCCACGTTCGCGCGCTTTTCTGACCTTTTTTCTCGCCCTTTAAACGTTCTTCTCACTCAGTATGGATATTCGCAAACTACAACGCGTGATCGTCGACGCGCTCGAAGACGTCAAGGCGCAAGACATCAAGGTCTTCAACACGACCCACCTGACCGAACTGTTCGACCGCACGGTCATCGCCAGCGGCACGTCCAACCGCCAGACCAAGGCGCTCGCCGCCTCCGTGCGTGATGCCGTCAAGGAAGCCGGCGGCCACGTCATCGCCGTGGAAGGCGAAGACGTGGGTGAATGGGTGCTGGTCGACTGCGGCGACGCCGTAGTCCACATCATGCAGCCGCAACTGCGCCAGTACTACAACCTCGAAGAAATCTGGGGCGACAAACCGGTGCGCGTGCAGCTCGGCGGTACGGGCGGTCGCGGCCTGCCCAAGGCCAGCGAAGGTTACGACGACGAGGAAGACGAGGCCGAAGAAGTGACGCCGGCCAAGCGCCGTACGACCAAGCCGAAGCTTGCGGGTGAGCGCCCGACCAAAGCGGCGGCACCGGCCAGGAAGGCTCCCGCCAAGACCGCTGCCAAGAAGTCGGCCAACAAGCCCGCCACCAAGCGCGCCACCGGCACTGGCAAGCCCACCACGAAGACCGCCGCGAAAACGGCGACCAAGACGGCGACCAAGACGGCAGCCAAGCGCGCTCCGGCCAAAAAGCGCGCGGCGTAACCTCGCGCAGGCAGCTTCGCCATGCAGTTGTTGATCGTTGCCGTCGGGCACAAGATGCCGTCCTGGATTGAGGACGGCTTCTCTGAATATGCCAAGCGCATGCCGCCGGAGCTGCGCATCGAACTGCGCGAGATCAAGCCCGAGCAGCGCTCGGGCAGCCGCACCGCCGCCACCGTCATGCAGCTCGAAGCCGCGCGCATTGAAGCCGCGCTGCCCAAGGGCTGCCGCATGATCGCGCTGGATGAGCGCGGCAAGGATCTCACCACCGTCGCGCTGGCGGAATCCCTCACGGGTTGGCAACAGGAAGGCGGTGATATCGCTTTCGTGATTGGCGGCGCGGATGGACTGGATCCGGCGCTCAAGGCCCGCGCCCGCACGCTGATCCGCCTGTCAAGCCTGACGCTGCCGCACGGCATGGTGCGCGTGCTGCTGGCCGAGCAGCTCTATCGCGCGTGGAGCATCACGCAAAACCACCCGTATCACCGCGTATGACCATGGATGCACCCGGCGCACCACACCTTTATCTCGCCTCGCAAAGCCCGCGCCGGCAGGAGTTGCTGCGCCAGATCGGCGCGCGCTTCGAGTTGCTGCTGGCTGATGGTGATGAAGATGCGGAAGCGCTGGAAGCCGTGCTTCCCGGCGAGACGCCCGACGACTACGTTCAGCGCGTCTGCGCATTGAAGGCACAGGCTGCCGTGCGCCGCCGCATCGCACGCAATCTTCCCGCCCTGCCGATCCTGACGTCTGACACCACCGTGTGTCTGGGCGGCGAGATTCTCGGCAAACCCACCGACGCCGCCGACGCCTACCGCATGCTGCGCGGCATGTCGGGCCGCGAACATCGCGTGCTGACGGCCGTTACTGTCGTCAAAGCCGACGGCACACCGATGCATGCGTTGTCCATTTCCGACGTGCGCTTTGCCGTACTGACGGACAACGATATCGCCCGCTACATCGCCAGCGGCGAGCCATTCGGCAAAGCCGGCGCGTACGGCATTCAGGGCCGCGCAGCCGCCTTTGTTGCCCATATTTCGGGAAGCTATTCGGGTATCATGGGCCTACCCTTGTTCGAGACCGCCGCACTGCTCGCACAGGCGAGCATCATGCTGTGAATCACGCTGTAACTCGCGCCCCCTGACCGGCCGCTGACGCACGCACCGGACAGCGTGCGAGGGCCGGTTTCAAGACACGCTTCGGGCGCGCACGATCAAGCCCAGAGGCGGGTGCTGAAACCCGCTCTCCAGGTATCCCCCATGTCCGAAGACATCCTCGTCAATATCACGCCGCAAGAAACGCGCGTGGCCATCGTCCAGCAAGCCGCCGTCCAGGAGCTCCACATCGAGCGCACGCTCACGCGCGGACTGGTCGGCAACATCTACCTTGGCAAAGTAGTGCGCGTGCTGCCGGGCATGCAATCGGCCTTTATCGATATCGGGCTGGAGCGTGCAGCGTTTCTGCATGTGGCAGACATCTGGCACCCGCGCGACGCCAAAGACGCGCCGCCCACGCCGCAGGTCGCTATCGAGAAGACGCTCTTCGAAGGCCAGGCGCTGATGGTGCAGGTCATCAAAGACCCGATCGGCACCAAGGGCGCGCGGCTGTCCACGCAGGTCAGCATTGCCGGCCGTACGCTGGTGTATCTGCCGCAGGACCCGCACATCGGCATTTCGCAGAAGATCGGTAACGAGGCCGAGCGTGAAGCACTGCGTGCACGCGTGACGGGCATGGTGCCGGCGGACGAGCGCGGCGGCTTTATCGTACGCACCATCGCCGAGGAATCGACCGACGAAGAGCTTGCCAACGATGTCGCTTATCTGCGCAAGATCTGGGCAACCATCCGCCACAACGCCACAACGTTGCCCGCGCCGTCGATCCTGTATCAAGACTTGAACCTCGCCCAGCGCGTGCTGCGCGATTTCGTGACAGACGAGACGCGCAGCATCCAGGTCGATTCGCGTGAGAACCATCAAAAGCTGGTCGAATTTGCGCAGGAGTACACGCCGGCCGTGGTCGAGCGCCTGACGCACTACACCGGCGAGCGCCCGATCTTCGACCTCTACAACATCGAAGCGGAAGTCGAGCGCGCGCTGTCGCGCCGGGTCGACTTGAAATCGGGCGGCTATCTGATGATCGATCAGACCGAGGCGATGACGACAATTGACGTCAACACCGGCGGTTACGTGGGCGCGCGCAACTTCGACGACACGATCTTCAAGACCAACCTGGAAGCCGCACACACCATCGCGCGGCAACTGCGGCTGCGCAACCTGGGCGGCATCATCATCATCGACTTCATCGACATGGAGTCGGCCGAGCATCGCGACGCGGTGCTGGCCGAACTGCGCAAGGCGCTGGCGCGCGACCGCACGCGCATCACGGTCAACAGCTTCTCGCAGTTGGGGCTGGTGGAGATGACGCGCAAACGTACGCGGGAATCGCTCGCGCACGTGCTGTGCGAGCAGTGCCCGGTGTGCCAGGGCAAGGGTCAGGTGAAGACGCCACGCACGGTGTGCTACGACATCCTGCGCGAGATCATGCGCGAATCACGCCAGTTCAATCCGCGCGAGTTCCGTATTCTGGCGTCGCAATCGGTGATCGACTTGTTCCTGGAAGAGGAAAGCCAGCACCTGGCGATGCTGGGCGATTTCATCGGCAAGCCGATTTCGCTGCAGGTGGAGTCTTCTGCGGCCAGCCAGGAGCAGTACGACATCATCCTGATGTAGTCGCACCCGGCCTGCTCCAGCAAGCGGTTACTTCCTCTCGCGCGGCAAGCGGCCGAGCAGAAAGAACTCATCGTTCGGCCGCATCGAGATCACGTTCGCCATGCGGTTCGACAAGCCGAAGAACGCCGTGATGCCAGCGATATCCCAGATGTCTTCATGGTCGAAACCGTGCACGCGCAGGGCGTCGTAATCGACTTCATTGACGGTGTGCGAGGCGGTGCAGACCTTCATCGCAAAGTCGAGCATGGCGCGCTGGCGCGGGGTGATGTCGGCCTTGCGATAGTTGACCGCCACCTGATCGGCCACCAGCGGATTCTTCTCGTAGATGCGCAGGATGGCACCGTGCGCGACCACGCAATACAGGCATTGGTTGGCGCCGGAAGTCGCCACCACGATCATCTCGCGCTCGCCCTTGGTCAGACTGCTGCCTTCGCGCAGCATCAGCGCATCATGGTAGGCGAAGAACGCGCGGCACTCGGCAGGCCGGTGCGATAACGCGAGGAAAACGTTCGGCACAAAACCGGTCTTCTCCTGCACCTCGAGAATGCGCGCGCGGATGTCTTCGGGAATGTCGGCCAGTTCAGGAACGGGAAACCGGCTGATGGGCGGCGTGGTGATCGTCACGATGTCTCCTTGTGTTGAGCATCTGAGCACGCCGCCCGAGAGGAATGGCTTATTGAGTGGCGAACTGGATGCGATGCAGTCCAGCATACAACCCATCGCGGTCAATGAGTTCGCGGTGCGTGCCGACTTCGGCAATCTTGCCGTGCTCCAGCACGACAATGCGGTCGGCGTTTTCGATGGTCGAAAGGCGGTGCGCGATCACCAGCGTCGTGCGCCCCTCCATCAGCCGTTCAAGCGCGGCTTGCACTTGGCGCTCGGATTCCGAATCCAGCGCGGAGGTGGCTTCGTCGAGAATCAGGATCGGCGCATCCTTATAGATGGCGCGGGCAATTGCCAAGCGCTGGCGCTGGCCGCCCGAGAGCTTCGAACCGTTGTCACCGACATTGGTATCGATGCCCCCCGGCAGGTTGTCCACCACATCCGTCAGGTAGGCTGCTTCCAGCGCGCGACGCACGCGCGCCATGTCGATCTCGGAGGCGTCACGGGCGCCATACGCTACGTTGGCGGCGATGGTGTCGTTGAACAGCACCACGTCCTGGCTCACGAAGGCAATCTGGCGCCGCAGATCGTGCAGCGATAGATCGCCCAGCGCATCGCCGTCGAGCGAGATCGTGCCTGAGGTCGGATCAAAGAAGCGCGGCAGCAGGTTCACCAGCGTGGTCTTGCCGCTGCCCGATGGGCCAACCAGCGCGACGACCTCACCCGGTTTGACGTGCAGGTTGACGTTGTCGAGCGCAGCACGGCCATCTTCGCCATAGCGGAAGGTGACGTTGTCGAAACGGACATCGCCGCGGGCGCGGTCCATCGGCTTGCCGCCCTCTTGCGGCTCGATTGGCGTGTCAATCAGCCCGAAGATGAACTCGGCGGCGGTCAGGCCACGCTGCAAGGGCTGGTTCACGTCAGTCAGGTGCTTGAGCGGCGAGATCAGCAGCAGCATCGCCATCACAAAACCGGTAAAACCACCAACCGTGGTCTGGTTGGCCTGAGCCTGCATCATGGCGATCGCCAGGATGATCGACAGCGCCAGCGCCGCCAGGAACTGCGTTACGGGCTGGTTCAAGCCGCCGGCCACAGCCACGCGCATGGCGTAGCCGCGCAGGCGGTTGGTCATGGCGTTGAAGCGCAGCGATTCATACGCCTCGCCGCCGTGCAGCTTGACGACCTTGTAACCGCCCACGGCCTCTTCCACCACATAGGCGGCCTGGTTGGTCAGGTTCTGGCTCTCGCGGTTGAGCGAGCGCAGACGGCGGTTGATGCGCGACATCAGCAGACCAATGATCGGCAGGATCACTGCCACCACCAGCGTCAGCCGCCAGTTGGTATAGAAGAGGAACACCAGCAGCGCCAGCACCGTCATCGAGTCGCGCACCAGCGTAATAAACACGCCGGTCAGCACCTGCAGCACCTGGTTCACCTCAAAGATCACCGCGTTGATGATCGACGCTGCCGTATTGCGCTGATAGTACGAAGCGGGTGCCTGCAGCAAACGCTCGAACATCTTCATCCGCAGATTCAGCAGCACCTTGTTCGACACGAGGCTCAGCAGGTACGTCGATGCAAACTGCGCGATGCCGCGCACCACGGCAATGCCCACCAGCATGGCGGGCACTTGCCATAGCTTGCCAGCGTATTCACCGCCGAAACCCTGATCCAGCAGATCCTTCACGACCTTGGGGATGATCCCCTCCGTGGCCGCCACCACGCCCATGGCGACCATTGCCAGGATGAAGGCGGTCAACTCGGGGCGCAGGTAGCTCCACAACCGCTTGAGCATCGGCTTGGCGGGCGCGGGATGGTCGGACTTTGCTTGTATACTCACGGCGTTTTCAAATAAGAGTGGGCAGCCTGCATCGCATGACGACGGGCACTGCCGACAGAAAGTGTGTTGCAGCGGCTGTCATCCGACAGACGGGCGACCCGGCATTTTAGCGGCAATCGACCACTCGGGCCCATCCTGCTGCGCAATCCCCGGCCAACGCGGCCGGCGCATCACCTGACGCTTCCCAATGAGTTCGCGCGTTCCCACGTTTTTCATCAATCTCGACCATGACGCCGGGCGCCGCGCAGCGCTGGAACGCCAGCTCGATGCGCTTGGCCTGCAGCACAGTCGCTTTCCGGGCGTGTACGGCAAGGCACTTTCAGCCGAGGCGCTTGCACGTCACTACGACCACGCCCGCGCTATCGGCCAAAGCCGCGAACTGACTGTCGGCGAAGTGGGCTGCGCGCTGAGCCACCTGGGCGTCTACCGCGCGATGATCGAGCAGAATCTGCCCTATGCGCTCATCCTCGAAGACGACGCGAAACTCGGGCCGCACGTGCCCGCGGTGCTCGATGCGCTGACACAGCAGGTGTCACCCGACGAGCCCGTGGTCACGTTGCTCACGCACATCGACCGCTACTACAAGCGCAGCGCAAAACCACTGACGGCTGACCACAGCACGGTCAGGCTCGCCAACTACCAGTGGCTTGCGCACGGCTATTTCGTCACCCGCGCGGCAGCGCAGCGCATGGTGAAGCAACTTTACCCAGTGTGGCTGGCCGCGGACTACTGGCACAAGTTTGAGCGCGAAGGCATCGTACAAATGCGCGCGGTCGTACCTTATGTGATTGGCGTACAGAACTTCGACAGCGGCTCCAACCTGGAGGCTGATCGCGCCATCAAAAGCCGTGAAGCCGATGAGCGGCTTGGGGTCGGCCATCATTTGCGCCAGATCTTCGTGCGCAAATTTCTTTACCAGATTTTCGTGCGGCCGTTCCTCGGCATCGCCAAGCAGAAGAAGACTTGGTGAGCGCGGCGACGCCAGCTCAGGCGCCCTGCCCGCGTAACTCCGCCAACCCGGATTCCGCACGGATGAAGTCGGTATTACGGCGCACCATCATGCGTTGGTAGTTGGGGCTTTCCTGCTCGCGTGACTGTTCGCGGTGCCACAGATGGAAAACTTCAGTCGCGCAAAAGCCGCGTTTGCGCCGCACGCCGGCGTTGTACAGTCGCACGACCAGATCAGCATCTTCATGGCCCCAGCCAACGAAACTCTGGTCGAAGCCGTTCACGTGTTCGAAATCGCTGCGCCACACGCCAAGGTTGCAGCTCTTGATGCCACGCAGGCTGGTGTCCTTGAACGTACGCGGCACAGGCAAGCCCGGCACCAATAGCGGCAGGAATTTGTTGATGCGACCGGCGCGCCAGGCACTGAACCAATACGCGCGGTCTTTCAGGTGGATATCGAGTTGCCGCGCAACCACTTCACGCGTCATCGCTTCATCCAGGAGGATGCGGCTACCAGACAGCAAGCGCCCCGGCTCAGCCAACGCGCGGTGCCGGGCGACGAAATCCGGGCGCGGTACGCAATCGCCATCGAGAAAAACGAGGTAATCGGCGTCGGTGGCCAGCACGCCGCGGTTGCGGATTTCACCCGCGCGGAAACCGTCGTCAGGATGCCAGACATGGCGCAATGGATACGGCGCAGCCTTGGCAGCGGCTTCGACCGCCACGCGCGTATCGTCGCGCGAACCATCGTCGGCGACGATGACGTCGAATGCACCGTCGGTCTGAGCACCACAACCGGCCAGTACGCGGGCGAGCGCGTCGGGGCGGTTATACGTCGTAACGATCAGGGCGATGCGACGCGGCGGCTCAGCGCTTGCCATGACGATGCAGCATCATCAGCTTGATGTAGCGGTAGTACGTACCCTCGGCATTCGACACGGCCAGCATGAAGCCCTCCGCGCCATCGAGGAAGCCGCGCTGGATGACGTAAGTGCGGATGAACGCCCACAGCCCGTGACCGATCGCGCTGCCCAGTGATGCGCGCTTGCCCTTTGCATAGGCTGCGGCCGCGCCGGCGGTCGAGTAATCGTTCGCTTTGTCGAGTGCGGCCTTCAGGTCTGGGATCGAGTAATGGATGATCGGGGCGTGGAAGTCGCCCACGGTGCCCTCGAAAACCAGATGCGAGTGCACCGGCGCATCGAAGAACGTCACCTGTTCGCGCTTGAAAAAGCGGCGGATACGGTCAGGCCACCAACCGGAGTGCTTCATGAAACGGCCGCAGAAGCTCGAGCTGCGCGGCATCGAATACACAGTGTGCGAGCTGCCCGATTCGAGCACCGCAATCATCTCGGCGCGCAGTTCGGGGCTGACGCGCTCATCGGCATCCAGGGAAAGCACCCAGTCAGTACGGGCTTCGCGCAAGGCGCGGTTGGATTGCTCGCCGTAGCCGGGCCAATCGGTCTCGAACACGCGTGCGCCCAATTGCCGGCAGATATCCTGTGTGCCATCCGTGCTGCCGGAATCGAAGACGATGACGTCGTTCGCCCAGTCGCGCACCGAGCGGATGCAGTCGCCAATATCAGCGGCTTCATTCTTGGCGACGATGATGACGGCGAGCGTGGCTCGGTTGGATGCGGACATGCGAAAACGATCTCAGAGAACAGGAACGGCGCCAAGCTGCTGCCGGCGCCGATGAATATGCGCGGTGAACACGGCCACCATCACGCTGTAGAACACGACCGTCTGCGCGATGATGAGCATCACCTCCGTCAGCCCGAACAGCATGAAACCGACACACAGCGTGAGACCCATCGCGCCGGTAGTGCGCAGGATCCGGTCATCACACAGTGCAGCGCGCAGGAAGTACGCGGCAGGCACCAGATACAGCGCAAGCAGCGCCGCGATGCCCAGCACACCAAGCGAGGCGCCATTGTATAGAAACTCGTTATGGGCATGCTCGAAGGCGGTGGCTTCTTGCGTAATCACGCCCTCGGCATGCATGACCTGCAACGTATCGTGGAACTTGCCCCGGCCGACGCCAGCCAACGGATGGCGCGTCAACATCAGCGTGGCAGCCTTCCAGAGCTGGAAGCGAATACCAACGGAAGTATTGAGTTGCCCGGCCTCGTAAGCGTGAATATCGCTCACAGCCTGATCGAAGCGGGCGCGGACAATACTCGATGACACGCAGACGGCCGCAAGCAGCGCAAAAAACACCAGCAATGCAGTGAGTCGCTTTTTCCAGCTCACATGGCGCAGCGTCGCCACGGCAATCAACAACAGAACGGGAATCGCCACCCAGCCGCCCCGCGACTGAGACATATAAGACGCGTAAAGTCCCGCCGCGCCACCCAATATGCGTAACGCGACGCGCACCCGGCTATCGTTGTGCGCCCATCCAATGGAGATCAACGAGAACAATCCCAACAGCAGCGACAGATTGCCGAACGGGATGGCGTTGGCAAACCCACCTACTTCTCCCGAACGCCCGGAACGCAGCTCCAGATACGCCCATACCATTGAGGCAAGCGCACCCGCTACGCAACCCCACTGAACACGCTGCAACTGTTCAGGCCGCAATTGCAGCAGCCCGAACAAGACAAACCCAAGCAGCCACAGACGGCCATAGGCAAACGGAACGTTACGCGGCGCAGCCGGATTCAGAAGCGAGCTGATCAGCATCGCTGTCGGCAGGGCGGCCATGGTCAGGATCAGCCAGCGATGGTCGCGCCACATGGCGCGCAGCCTGCTCGCAAGCGCCCCGGGCGAGGCCAGCATCGCCCAAAGCCCCGCTACCAGCAACAGTGAGTACGACAGAAATGCTGCGCCGCTCACCGACAACATGAACGCCGGAAGAATCCCAATCCCGAGCACGGCAAGCCCTGCCGGCGCGCTGGACACCAACGCCCGGCCACGTTGCATCAAACCACTCATCGCAATGTCCCCGCGCTGGGTGCAAGCGCCAACAAGGCGTCGATGTGCGCGGCGATACTCGGGTCGTAGCGCAGGTGTTCGTGCGGGTTCGCCAGGCGCGCCTGACCAGCCTGCGCACGGGCCACTGCCATCTCGATCGTGCGTGCCAGCGTGGCCGGATCATTCAGGTCGAAGGTGGGTGCGCCCGCATCCGAGATCACCTCGGTGCAGGCGATATTGCCGGCCAGCACGGCGGGCGTACCGCACAGCACGGACTCCACCCCGATCAAGCCAAAGGGCTCATAGTGCGACGCGAGAATCGTGTAATCCGCTGCACGATAGACATTCTCGACATCCTTGCGATAGCCCAGGTAGCGGATGTTGGGCGAGGACGACGATACCGGCCGCCCGATCACCACCAGTTGCACCGGCAAATCCGTCTTGGAAAAAAACGCCTCCAGCAGCGGATAGCCCTTGCGCTTGTGGCTCGACGACGGAAACACGAACGTGACGCGATCCGTGGCAAAGCCCAGCTCATCGCGCAGACGCTGGCGCTGCGCCTCATCCACCAGCGAAAACTTCGCCTCGCTCACCGGCGGGTAGACCGTCTTCACCTTGGCTTCGGGGATGTCGTAATAGTCGAGCACCTCCTGCGCCATCAATTTCGAATGCGCGACGATCACGTGCGAGCGCACGTAGTCACGGCGCTCCAGTGCGATCTGCTGGCGGTCCCAGAAACCGGCCGGCTTTGGGAAGCTCTTGAGGTAACCGACATGTGTGCCACCGCAGATGGCAATGTCCGACGCTCCCGTGCGGTTGCAGCCAATCATCAGGTCGATCTGCTCGTGCTTGGCCAGGTGGCGTACCAGCCAGCCGAAAACGTGATCGTTCAGCTTGCCCATCAGTTTGCGCGTGGGCAATGCAATGGCCTTGACCTGGCGGTATTCGGGAAGCGCTTTGTCCACCATCTTGGCGAAGAACACAGGACGGATGGCGCGCTCATGCAGGCCGCGCACCAGGTCCATCGCATAGCGCTCGCTGCCGCCGCTGTAGCCCAGCGCGTTGCACGAGATTCCGACGTTCATGGATGCTCTAGTAATAGTCGTATTGAGACTGCAGTCGTGCCGGGCCCGCGCCCGGCGATGGCGCGCCCTGCGCCATCTTCGAACTACTCGTAGACCGTCGCCACGTTCTCGGCGTCCAGCGCCTGACGCAGCGCGGTGATTGCCGCTTCGCTCGGAACGATGCGCCAGGCGTCGCCGAGCACGGCTTCACAGCGGGCCTGCTCGCAAACATAGCTGATGCGAACCGAAACGCCGTTGCCATCCGCCGCCACATGCGGCGTCAGCAGATCGCGCAGCTTGGCTGCCGTTGAGTCGCCGTTCATCGATAGACGGATCGCCCGCGCGAACTTGCCGCGCGCCTGTGTCATGTCCATGACAGACTCAGCCGTCACGCGCACGCCACCGGTAAACATGTCGTGGCGGGCGCTGCCCTGCACGATCAGTACCTCGTCTTCTTTGAACAGCGCGCGGTTGGCTTCAAACACTTCGTTGAAGACCGTCACTTCGGTAGCTTCACTGGCGGAGCCATCGTCGAGCATGACGATCAGCATCTTGCCGCGCTGAGTCATCTGTGTACGCTGGCCGACGATCACGCCGGCCACGGTCTTGTTGCGCGCATCACGGTTGCCATAACCACCGCCACCATTGCCTTTGTCCGTCACCTCGCGGGCCAGGTCGGCCAACGTCGTGCGCGCAAAGCGGCGCACCTCGTCTCGGCATTCATCGAAAAGATGGCCCGACAGGTAGAAGCCCAGCGCCTGCTTTTCTTCCTGCAGCTTGCGCTTGGTGGTCCAGGCCGGCTCGTCGACGAGCTCGGGGCCGTGCTGCTCGGCATCGTCGCCGCTCATCAGGTCGAACAGCGAGACCTGATTGGCAGCCGCGGCCTTCTGCTCGGCGGCTTCCATCGCCAGGCCGATCGAGGCGAGCAACTGTGCACGGTTGTCATGGAGGCTGTCGAAGGCTCCGGCTCGCACCAGCGCTTCAATCGTGCGGCGGTTGACCTGGCGCCGGTCAACGCGTTCGCAGAAGTCGAACAGATCCTTGAACGGGCCGTCTTCGCGCGCGCGCAGGATGTCTTCGATGGCGCCCTGCCCGCTGCCCTTCACGCCACCCAGGCCGTAGCGGATGGTCTTGGCGTCGGTCGGAGCAAAGCGGTACTGGCTCGCGTTGATGTCGGGCGGCAACACGACGAGGCCATTCTTTCCCCGGGCATCGTCGTAGAGGATCTTCACCTTGTCGGTGTCGTCCATGGCGAGCGACATGTTGGCTGCCATGAATTCGGCCGGGTGATGCGCCTTGAGCCACGCGGTGTAGTACGCCAGCAGTGCATATGCGGCCGCATGCGACTTGTTGAAGCCGTAGCCTGCGAACTTCTCCATCAGGTCGAAAATCTCGTCGGCCTTTTCGGTGGAGAGCCCGTCCTTGGCCGCACCGCTGCGGAACAGCTCGCGGTGCTCGGCCATCTCTTCGGCCTTCTTTTTGCCCATCGCGCGGCGCAGCAAGTCGGCGCCGCCGAGCGAGTACCCGCCCACGATCTGCGCCATCTGCATCACCTGCTCCTGGTAGACCATGATGCCGTAGGTCTCCTTGAGCACCGGCTCGACGCGCGGGTCGGGATACTCCACCTTCTCGCGGCCGTGCTTACGCGCGCAGAAGCTGGGAATCAGGTCCATCGGGCCCGGGCGGTAGAGTGCCACCAGAGCGATGATGTCCTCGAAGCGGTCAGGCTTGGCGTCTTTCAGCATGCCCTGCATGCCGCGGCTTTCCAGCTGGAACACAGCCACCGTGTTGGCCGTCTTGAGGATGTCGAACGCCTTCTTGTCCGTCAGCGGGATGTGGCTGCAGTTCCAGTCCGCCTTGGACGGATCGAGCATGCGGATGTAGCGCTCGGCCCAGTCGAGGATCGTGAGCGTGGTCAGGCCCAAGAAGTCGAACTTGACCAAGCCGACGGCCTCCACGTCGTCCTTGTCGTACTGGCTGACGACGCCGGCGTCTTCTCCACCCTGTGTGTAGAGCGGGCAGAAATCGGTCAGCTTGCCCGGCGCGATCAGCACGCCGCCGGCGTGCATGCCGACGTTCCGCGTCATGCCTTCCACGCGCTGCGCGAGTTCCAGAAGCTGCTTGACCTCTTCCTCGTTGGCTTCGCGCTCGGCCAGCAGCGGTTCTTCCTTCTTGGCCTCTTCCAGCGTGACGAGCTTGCCCGGCTTGAACGGAATCAGTTTGGCCACGCCATCAACGAAGTTGTAGCCGAGGTCCAGCACACGGCCCACATCGCGCACCGCGGCCTTGGCGGCCATGGTGCCGAAGGTGGCGATCTGCGAGACGGCATCCTTGCCGTACTTCTCTTTCACGTACTGGATGACGCGGTCGCGGCCGTGCTGGCAGAAGTCGATGTCGAAGTCAGGCATCGACACGCGTTCCGGGTTCAGGAAGCGCTCGAACAGCAGGTTGTATTTGAGCGGGTCCAGATCGGTAATCCCCAGCGCATACGCCACCAGCGAACCCGCGCCCGAACCCCGGCCTGGTCCCACTGGCACACCGTTGTTCTTGGCCCAGTTGATGAAGTCCGCCACGATCAGGAAGTAACCCGGAAAGCCCATCTTGATGATGGTGCCTGTCTCGAACTCCAGGCGGGCGTAGTACTCAGCGCGCTTGGATTCACGCACGGCCTCATCGGGGAACAGCACCTCCATGCGCTTTTCCAACCCTTCCTTGGCGAGCTGAACGAGGTAATCGTCCAGCGACATGCCGTCGGGCGTCGGGAACAGCGGCAGCTTGGGCTTGCCCAGTTCCAGCTTGAGGTTGCAGCGTTGCGCGATCTGCACCGCGTTGGCCAGCGCCGACGGGATGTCGGCAAACAGCGCGCACATCTCGTCCTGCGTCTTGAAGTACTGGTCCGTCGTGAAACGCTTCGTGCGACGCGGATTGGCGAGCAACTCACCCTCTGAGATGCACGTGCGCGCTTCGTGCGCGGTGAAGTCGTCCGGCGTCATGAACTGCACCGGGTGCGTGGCGACCACCGGCAGGTGCATCGCCGCGGCCAGCTTCACGGCTTGCTGAACGTAGGCTTCCGTGCCTGCATGACCAGCGCGCTGCAGCTCGATGTAGAACGCATTCGGGAACACGCGCGACCAATTTGTCGCCAACTTGCGCGCCAGCGCATCGTTGCCGTTGGCCAGCGCCATGCCGATATCGCCGCCCATGGCGCCGGACAGCGCCAGCAGGCCCGTGGCCAACGGCGCGTTTTCCACGCCGGGCTCATCGAACCATTCGGGGGCAATCTCTGCGCGGCCACGATGCTGGTTGGAGAGCCAGGCACGCGCGAGCAACTGGCACAGATTCAGGTAACCCTGCTTGTCACGCACCAGCAACAGCAGGCGTGACGGTTTGTCGCGCTCGTCGTGATTGGTGATCCACACGTCGGCGCCGACGATAGGCTTGACGCCCTTGCCGCGCGCTTCCTTGTAGAAACGCACCAGCCCGAAGGCATTGGCGAGGTCGGTGAGCGCCAGAGCGCCCATGCCATCTTTGGCGGCGGCCTTGACGGCATCGTCCAGACGGACGTTGCCATCGACGACGGAATATTCGGAGTGGAGACGAAGGTGGACGAAGCGCGGCGAATTCATCCGCGCATTGTACCGGGTGACACCTTGCGCAAAGCATTCCGGGCTTGCCCGATTGACCATCAGCAACCCCGCACGGCAGCGTGGGCGGCTATAATTTCGGCTTACGAATCAACAGGTTACCCAAAGCGCCAGAAAACGCACCCGCACACGGCGCCGCAGCACATGCAAATCGTCAATATTTCAGCTTACAAATTCGTCACCCTCGATGACCGCGAGACCTTGCGCCCCGCCCTGCTGGCCGAGTGCCAGGCGCGCGAGCTAAAGGGTACCGTGCTGCTGGCGCCTGAGGGCATCAACATCTTCCTGGCCGGCTCGCGCGAGGCCATTGACGGCATCGTCGCGTGGCTGCGCAGCGATACGCGCTTTGCTGATCTGGCCCCCAAGGAGAGCATCTCCGACAAGCAGCCGTTCCGTCGCCTGCTGGTGCGCCTGAAGAAAGAAATCATCACCATGCGCCATCCGCTGATCCGCCCCGAAGACGGCCGCGCGCCGTCGGTCGCTCCGCCGGATCTCAAGCGCTGGCTAGATCAGGGCCACGACGACGAGGGCCGCCCGGTGGTGATGCTCGATACGCGCAATGACTACGAAGTAGCGGTCGGCACATTCAAGAACGTCGTCGAATACAACCTCAAGAAGTTCACCGAATTCCCGCCCGCCATTGCCGCGCACAAGGACGACTTTGCCGGCAAGACCGTCGTGTCGTTTTGCACTGGCGGCATCCGCTGCGAGAAAGCGGCGATCCACATGCAGGAGATCGGCGTTGAGCGGGTATATCAGCTCGAAGGCGGCATCCTCAAATACTTCGAAGAAGTCGGCGGCGACCACTACGACGGCGATTGCTTCGTCTTCGACCACCGCACCGCGCTCAATCCCGAACTGTTACCGGCCGGCCCGAAGCAATGTTTTGCTTGCCGGGCCGTCGTCACGCCGCAAGAGCAGCAATCGGCGGATTACATCCCAGGCCAGCGCTGCCCGCACTGCGCGAGCAACCAGACCCGCGCAGCCGCATGAAGCGTCTTGCCGCCGCCATCCTTGTCGGCCTGCTCGGCCTTGCGGTATTGGGCGGCTGCTCAACGAGTTGCGCGGGCGGATCGAACCGGGGCGTGTTCTGCGGGGCCGGCACGCGGTTTTGACCTGCCGTAGCACGCCAACAAAAAAACGCCGGACATTCCGGCGTTTTTCTTTCAGCGATCTGTTTTACTGACGGCCGCGCACGAACTGGTTGGTGATTGCAACAATGCGTTCGCCGAACAGTTTGGCCGTTTCCAAATCACCAGGCAGCGGGCCTTCTTCAGCGCTGGCATCCGAGGGCGATTGCGCCAGCGCGCCACCAAAACCAGCCAGGTAGTTCACGTCATTGCGCGTGGCCGCTTTGCTGTTGGCCGGCATCATGCCCGTGCCGACCCAGATCATTCCGTGCTGCTGCGACAGCGTCCACAGATACTGGATCGACGCGTACTTGTCGCCGTTCATCGATGCCGAATTCGTGAAACCAGCAGCAATCTTGTCCTTCCACGCGCCGGTGAACCACGCTTTGGACGAGGCATCGGCAAATTTCTTGAAGTCGCCCGAAACGCCGCCCATGTAGGTCGGCGCGCCGAAGACGATCGTGTCGACGCTGGCCAGCAGCTCCCACGTGGCATCGTTGACGTCAGTGACCGAGATCAAGTGCGCCTCAGCGCCAGCGTTCTGCACGCCCGCAAACACGGCCTCGGCCTGCTTCTTGGTGTGGCCATAACCGCTGTGATAGACAACTGCAACTCGTGCCATGGGAATCCTCTTGGGGTTGGGGTAACGATGGGGAAAAAACGGACAAGAAAAACGGCGCACCCAGCGTGCGCCGCGAACATTACGGCAGATCGAATACCAGCACTTCGCTGTCTTCGCCGCCCGAAAGCGTGAGCGCCGCTTCGTGGGTGAGCTTGGCAGCATCGCCGCCAGCCAGCGTGCGACCGTTGACGCTCACCTTGCCGCGCACCACGTGTACATAAGCGCGGCGGCCTTCGGCGATGGAATGCGTCGCAGTTTCCGCGCCATCGAACTTGCCGGCGTACAAGGCCATGTCCTGATGCACTTGGACCGAATCGTTACGGCCATCGTTGCTGGCAATCAGGGCGAGCTTGCCTCGCTTGGCAGCCTCGTCAAAGTGACGCTCTTCGTAGCCGGGCGTGAGATTCAACTGCGCTGGCAGCACCCAAATCTGCAGAAAGTGCGTGGTCTGGTCCTGCGCGTGGTTGAACTCGGAGTGACGCACGCCTGTCCCAGCCGTCATGCGTTGCACGTCGCCGGGGCGCAGCACACTGCCGTTGCCCATGCTGTCTTTATGCGCCAGTTCGCCGTCTAGCACATAGCTGATGATTTCCATGTCGCGGTGGCCGTGGGTGCCAAAACCCATACCAGCGGCGACGCGGTCTTCATTGATGACACGCAACGGCCCGAATTGAACATGTTCCGAATCCATGTAATCGGCGAACGAGAAGCTGTGATACGACTTGAGCCAGCCGTGGTCTGCGTAACCGCGGTCTTGAGAGAGGCGAATTTCAATCATTTTGATGAATCTCCCATCCAAATCACTGCATTAATGTGTGAATGTTACGCAGATTTGCTATAGTTGCGCGGTACGGCTTTGATTCAATACATCAAAAATTCTGAACATGGCGCTATCACTGGAATCTCTGGAAGTGCTGGACGCGATCGAACGCAAGGGCAGCTTTGCCGCTGCCGCCCACGAGTTGGGCAAAGTGCCGTCGGCGCTCACGTATGTGGTGCGCAAGCTGGAAGACGATCTCGATGTGCTGCTGTTTGACCGCCGCCGCCACCGTGCGGAGCTTACGCCCGCCGGCCGCGCGCTACTGGACGAAGGCCGGCACCTGCTGCAGGCCGCCGACGAACTGGCCCGCCGTGTCAAACGCCTCGCCACTGGCTGGGAAGCCACGTTGACCATCGTGGTGGACGATCTCGTGCACTTTCGCGCACTCATGCCGGTCATCCAGGATTTCTATGCTGAAAACACCGCCACACGTCTGCGCTTCTGCCGCGAAGTGCTGGCCGGAACGTGGGACGCGCTGCTCTCTGGCCGCGCTGATCTGCTGATCGGGCCAGCGCAGGCGATGCAGGTGCAGGGCATCCAGACGCGTACGGTGGGGAGCATTCCTTTTGTGTTTGCGATCGCGGCACATCACCCGCTCGCGCAAATGGAAGAGCCGTTGCCGGCCGCTGCCATCACGCGCCACCGCATCGTTGCGGTGGGGGATACATCGCGCAATCTGCCGGCGCGCACTATCGGCATCATGGCCGGCCAAGACACGCTGGTGGTGCCGTCGATGGCCGACAAGGTGCAGGCACAGATTCGCGGCCTCGGCTGCGGCTGGCTGCCGGTGCCACTGGCACGGCCCTATCTGGATTCCGGCGTGCTGATCGCCAAGGAAACCACCGAAGACAAGCGCGCCGGCACGTTCCAGGTGGCCTGGCGCAACAACATGCGCGGCAAGGCGCTGCAGTGGTGGGTCGACAAGCTGGAAGACCCGCGCCTCGCGCAGGCGCTGATGATGCAGTAGCTGCGTCGATCCTTCAGAATAGCGGCATCGATCCCGATCCCCGCGCCTGGAGCGTTACGTTGTCCCAAGCCAGTCTCGATTTTCCCAATACTTCTGACACGCCCGTGCATGGCCCGTACCGTGGGCGCTTCGCCCCCTCGCCCACGGGGCCGCTGCACATCGGCTCACTGGTCACCGCGCTGGCGAGTTGGCTGGATGCACGTGTGCACGGCGGCACGTGGCTGGTGCGCATCGAAGACATTGATTTCCAGCGCAACGTGCCAGGTGCGGATCGCGACATCCTCGCCACGCTGGAGACGCTCGGGCTGGTGCCCGACGAAGCGCCGCAGTGGCAAAGCACGCACCTGCCGCGCTTTGAGCAGGCACTGGAGCAATTGCAGGCCATCGGCAGCCTCTACCCTTGTGGCTGCACGCGCCGCGAGGTCGCCGACTCCATCACCAGCCTCGATGCCAACGGCAACCTGCGCCACCAGACCTTGATCTACCCCGGTACGTGCCGCAACGGTCTGCACGGCCGCCCGCCGCGCGCATGGCGCGTGCGTGTGCCGGACGCCGATGCCGCCACGGTTTGCTTCCATGACCGCTGGCAAGGCACGCAATGCCAGAATCTGGCCGAAGCCGTGGGCGACTTCGTGCTCAAGCGCGCCGACGGCATGTGGGCGTATCAGATTGCGGTGGTGGTGGACGATGCCACGCAAGGCATCACGGACGTCGTGCGCGGGGCGGATCTGCTCGACTCGACGCCGCGCCAGATCTATCTGCAGCAATTGCTGGGGCTGCCTACCCTGCGCTACCTGCATGTGCCCGTGGTGGTCAACGCCGACGGTGAAAAACTCAGCAAACAGACCGGCGCGCGCGCCATCAATCGCAACCAGCCGCTGGTCGCGCTAACTGAAGCGGCCCAGCACCTGGGCCTCGAGATTCGCGCGAAGGATGTGGAGGGGTTCTACCGGGACGCCATCCCGGCATGGGCGAATCGTCTTGCGCAACCGGCCTTGCGCAATTGACCCCGGCGACATAGCCGTCGCCGTTTTCAACGTAACGACTTAACGCTTGCGCGGCGCGCCGCCGAGCAACGCAGCAATCGGGCGCTTTGCGCTGCGCGGATGGCCGGCCGGTTGCGCCGGCTTGGCAGCCTCTGCCGAGTCAGCCGGCACGGCCGATTCGTATGGGCGATTGAAGAACGGATCGTCCGACGGACGGAATGCCGGGCGCACGATCGTGTGATCCAGCACGCGGGCGCCGTTGCGCTCATCGCGTTCGCGGGAGCGACGAACCTCGCTGCGGGCACGCTTTTCATCACGCTCACGGCGCTCTCGGTCACGGGCCTGTTCGCCGGTCGGATCGAACTCAGCCAGTTGCTCGCGCGGCAGGTTACGCTTGATCAGCTTTTCAATGTCGGCCAGCAGGCGTTCATCACCTGGGGCGAATAGCGACAGCGCGTCACCAGAGGCACCAGCACGGCCCGTGCGACCAATCCGGTGCACGTAGTCTTCTGCGTTGAACGGCAGGTCGAAGTTGATCACGCACGGCATCTGCGAGATGTCGAGACCGCGCGCGGCCACATCGGTCGCGACCAGCACATCGACGGTGCCCTGCTTGAAGGCCTCGAGCGTTTGCATGCGCTCGGTCTGTGTCTTGTCGCCGTGGATGGCGTTGGCGTTGATGCCTTCGCGCTCCAGCGCGCGCGACAGGCGCGAGCAGCCGATCTTGCTGTTGGAGAACACGATGCACTGGCGCGGCAGGCCTTGCTCTGCACGCTGACGCAACAGGTGCACGAGTGCAGCCTGCTTGTGGTTGTCCGGCACGGTGTAGATGACCTGGCGGACGTTCTCTGCCGTGGCATTGCTGCGTGCGACTTCAATGGTTTGCGGATGGCGCAGGTAGCTGGAGGCCAGCTTCTTGATCTCGGGCGAAAACGTGGCCGAGAACAGCAACGTCTGACGATGCGCCGGCAGCAGGTTGATGATGCGCTGCAGGTCGGGCAGGAAGCCCATGTCGAGCATGCGGTCGGCTTCGTCCAGCACCAGCATGCGCACCTGCGACAGGTTCACGCTGCGCTGCTGCACGTGGTCCAGCAAGCGACCCGGCGTGGCAACGAGGATTTCCACACCGCGGCGCAGTTGCTCAGTCTGCGGGTTCATGTCGACACCGCCGAAGACGACCGCACTGCGCAGCGCCGTGTACTTCGCGTACTTGGCAACGTTGTCGTACACCTGGTCGGCCAGTTCACGCGTGGGCGTGAGAATCAGCGCCCGCACCGGATGGCGTGCCGGCGACGCGCTGGTGTTGGCGTCGGGCAGCAGGTTGTGGATGATCGGCAGCGAAAAGCCAGCCGTTTTGCCGGTGCCGGTTTGCGCGGCGCCCATGACGTCGCGGCCAGCGGTGACCACCGGAATGGCGGCAGCCTGGATGGGCGTTGGCTTGGTGTAACCGCTTTCGGTCAGCGCGCGGAGGACGTCCGGATGCAGGCCGAAGCTGTCGAATGTCACCGATTCATTGGCCGGCGCTTCAGACGCTTCAGACATCGTTGCAGTATTCATAGGGGAGTGCGGCATGCCGGTTGGCATGGCGGCGCGCCAGACCCAAGCGGAAGAGCCCGCATGCGGCTCGCGCAAAGCGTTAAAAATCAAAAGTTTATCACGTGAGACCCGGCCGGGGCCGGATGACCGGCCTACCCAGGGCAATGTCGGCGCCACACCTGCCTTGACACGGATCAAATGTGGCGGGCGCTCGCTGCGCCACCATCAGGGCATTCCAATGTGCGCCCGCCCCTCCCTCATGGTCACCACGCTGTATGAAACACCCGAGCACGTCTGCCTGATGTTTTCCGATCTGGCCGACGATCACGACGACCTGCCGGTGCAGACCAACCAGTTCCTCATCGTCGATCACGGCCATGGCGCGCTGATTGATCCGGGTGGCCAGATGACGTACAACGCGCTCTTCCTGGCGATGAGCCGATACTTTCCGCCCAAGCAGCTCGACTACGTGCTGGCGTCGCACGCAGACCCGGATATCGTGGCCTCGGCCGGCAGATGGCTGACGAGTTCAAGCTGCGACATCCTGATCTCGCGCGTATGGGAACGTTTTCTGCCGCACTTCTGCTCGGTCGGCAAAACCGAAGGACGCATCGTGCCGATCCCGGATACGGGCATGGCGATTCCGCTGGGGCAATCGCACCTGCTGGCGGTGCCGGCGCACTTTCTGCACTCGGAGGGCAACTTCCAGTTCTACGATCCGGTATCGCGCATCCTGTTTTCGGGCGACCTGGGAGCGTCGATGGTGCATGCCAACGTGGCGGCTAAGCCCGTCGAAGATTTCGATGCGCACTTGCTGTTAATGGCGCCGTTCCACCGCCGCTATATGAGCGGCAATCGCGTGTGCCGGCTGTGGGCGCAGATGGCGCGCGGGCTGGAGATTGAGTGGATCGTGCCGCAGCATGGCCAGCCGTTTCGCGGGCCGGCCATGGTCAACCGGTTTATCGACTGGGTGGAAACGCTCGACTGCGGCATCGACCTGATGACGCCGGAGATCTTCCGGCTGCCCGCATTGCCCAATGCATCGGCGGGCGCGACGCTCAGGACGCGGGTTTAGCAGCCGGACTCTGAGCCGCCGGCAGGATGATCTTCATCATGGCGCCCGACAGCTCGACCGCCAGCACATCGGCATCGATGCGCGACGGATCGTGCCACGTGTACATGAAGCCCATCACGCCGCCCATCGAATGCGCCGCAACGCGCGCATCACCAAAATCGAACACGCCGGCGCGTTTGCCCTCATCAAGCAACGCATAGAGATCGCGGTAGTAGCCGCGCGACATGCCGTGCAGCCACTCCACCGTTTCGGGGCGCAGGTATTGCCTGTCACGATACGTGAGCGCGGCGGCGTAGTGACAGTCAATGCAGCGGCGCGCCATTTCCAGCAGGCAGGCCTGCAAGCGCTCACGCACGGGCAACGCCGGGTCGGCCGTCTCGCGGATGGCCGACAGGCAGATCTGCGCGGCCTCGCGGCACAGGATGTCGAAAATCTCGTACTTGTCGGTGAAGTAGTAGTACACCGCCGGTTTCGTCACCCCGAGCGCGTTGCACAGATCGCTCATCGTCATGCCGGCGTAGCCCTTAGTAAAGAAAAGCTGCGCGGCTGTGTCGAGAATCTGCCGGCGGCGTGCCTCCTGCCGCTCGGCAATGTGCGGGCGCGTGACCGACGGCGTGACGCTGGGGGCTTCGGGCGCCTCGGTTTCAGCAGACGGTTGCACGTCAGGAACGGCAGATTTGCGGGCGATGGACATGGTGTGCATTCTCGCATGCCGCCTTTGGACGCGCCGTCGTGTCTGCGCATCTGGGCAGCATCACGCGCGGGAAATGCTTGACGCATCAAGTGACGCTTTCTATATTCATACCCGTTGGTATAAAAAATTACTTCTCAGTATAGATAGTGCGACGCCACTTTGCGCACGCACTGCACAACCCAACGGAGACAAGCTTTGGCGATGGACGAGTCCGAGTACCTCGGCCGCGTTCGCGCGCTTTGGGCGCGCGCATGGCCGGTCGATACCCCCCGAGAGCCCCACTACCCGATCGGGCGCGCGCCCCTCACCGAATACCTGCGTCATTGGGCCCGCACCACGCCAGACAAACCGGCCATCCACTTCTACGGGCACGACACAACGTTCGCGCAGCTTGACGATCTTTCCGACCGCTTTGCCGCCCTGCTCGCTCAGCACGGCATTGGTGCGGGCGACCGGGTGGCGGTGTTCCTGTCGAACTGTCCGCAGTTCAACGCGGTGTTCTTCGGCATCCTCAAGCTGGGTGCCGTGTATGTGCCAATCAGCCCGCTATCGCAGCGTGCCGAACTGATGCATGCGCTTGGCGATGCAACGCCCCGCGCCATCGTCACGCTGGACCGCCTGATGCCGCTGGTGCGCGACGTGCGGGCCGAGACATCGCTTGAACACATCTTCGTCACACGTTACGCAGATGTGCTCCCTGCCCAGCCGACGCTGCCGCTCCCGGCAATGCTCACCGAGCCGCCGCTGGCCTGCGATGACGCGATCGACCTGTTGCCGGCGCTCGCCAGGACGGCACCGGTCGCCCTGCCGCCCGCGTCACTCGATGCCGTTGCCGCGCTCAACTACACCGGCGGCACGACCGGCCTGCCTAAAGGCTGCATCCACACGCAGGGCGACATGGTGGATATGGCCGCCGCATTCTCAGCGGTGTCGCTACGTGCGGATGCGGGCACCGTCATGCTCAGCTTCTACCCGCAGTTCTGGATTGCGGGCGAGAACACGGGGCTGATCTTCCCCGCCTTCCTGGGCGTGCCGCTGGTGCTGCTCGCACGTTGGGATGCTGAGGCTTTCATGGCCGGCGTGCAGCGCTACCGCGTGACCAACGGTTCGATGCTGGTCGACAGCGCGGCCGAGGTAATGGCACATCCGCGCGTGCATGAATACAACCTGCGCTCGCTGCGGCATACGGGCGTGTCGTCATTCGTAAAAAAGCTAAACCCCGAATACCGCCGTGCGTGGCGCGAACTCACCGGCTCGATGATGGCCGAGAGCGCCTGGGGCATGACGGAAACCCAGACCTGCAACAGCTTCACCGTCGGCATGCAGGACGACGATTTCGATCTGCGCTCGCAGCCGATCTTTGTGGGCCTGCCCGTGCCGGGCACCGACTTCAAGATCTGCGATTTCGACACGCACGAACTGCTGCCGATCGGCGCCGAGGGCGAACTGTGCGTGCGCACACCCACGCTGCTCAAGGGCTACTGGAACAAGCCCGAGGCCACCGCACAGACACTGCGCGACGGCTGGTTCCACACCGGCGACATCGGCTGCATCGACGAGCACGGCTACGTCCACTACCTCGGCCGCCGCAAAGAGATGCTCAAGGTCAACGGTATGAGCGTGTTCCCCGCCGAGATCGAAGCCATGCTCGGCAAGCACCCGGCCATTCTCGGTTCGGCCGTGGTGGGCCGCGCCGATGAGCATCGCGGCCAACTTCCCGTCGCTTTCGTGATGCTGCGCCCCGAGGCCGTCGGCACGCTGGACGACGCCACGCTCACCGGCTGGTGCCGCGAGAACATGGCCGTCTACAAGGTACCCATCGTGCGCATTGTCGATGCCCTGCCGCTCACCGCGACAGGCAAGGTGCGCAAGCAGGATCTCGCGCCGCTCGCAGAACAGCTCTAACCCACGCTTGCTCCATGACGTTTCGCAAACTGCTGATCGCCAATCGCGGCGAGATCGCCATTCGCATTGCCCGCGCCGCCGCCACGGTTGGGCTGCCCTCTGTCGCGGTGTATTCCGAGGACGACCGCGATGCGTTGCACGCGCTGCGCGCCGATGAAGCTGCGCCCTTGCCCGGCACCGGCCCGCGCGCCTATCTCGATGGCGCGGCCATCCTTGCTGCCGCACGCGCCGTGGGCGCCGACGCCATTCACCCCGGCTACGGCTTCCTCAGCGAGAACGCGGCCTTTGCGCGCCGGTGCGCAGAGGCTGGCGTGCAATTCATCGGGCCGGCACCGCACGTGCTCAATCTCTTTGGCGACAAGGCACGCGCACGCGCGCTCGCGCATGAGGCCAGCATCCCCATCGTCAACGGCACGCAAGGCGCGACAACGCTTGCGGATGCGCACGCCTTCTTCGCAGCGCTGCCGCCCTCGCACGGCATGATGATCAAGGCCGTGGCCGGTGGCGGCGGGCGCGGCATGCGCACGGTGCACGATGCTGAGGCGATTGCCGAGGCGTATGCGCGCTGCGTCTCCGAAGCCACCGCCGCGTTCGGCAGCGGCGACGTGTATGTCGAAGCGCTGGTGCCGGCGCCACGCCATATCGAAATTCAGATCGTTGCCGACGCGCACGGCAATGTCGCGCACTTGGGCGAGCGTGAGTGCAGCCTGCAGCGCCGTCATCAGAAGCTGATCGAGATGGCGCCCAGCCCGTCGCTGGACGATGTGCTACGTGCGCGCATCGCAGATGCAGCCGTCACCCTCGCCAAAGCCTCGGGCTACTGCGGCATCGGCACATTCGAGTTTCTGGTGGAAAGCACGGGCACACCACATGCCACGTTCTACTTCATGGAGGCCAACCCACGCGTACAGGTCGAACACACCGTTACGGAGATGGTGACGGGCGTCGATCTGGTGGTGACGCAACTGGCGCTGGCGCAAGGCGTGTCGCTTGCGGAACTCGGGCTTGCACAGCCGATCGCGCCGCGCGGCTACGCCGTACAGGTTCGCATCAATGCAGAGACGCTCGATGCGTCGGGGCAGCCGCATCCTTCCACCGGCACGCTCACCGCGTTCGAGCCGCCCAACGGCCCCGGCGTGCGCGTCGACACCTGCGGCTACGCGGGCTACCGGCCCAACCCGCGCTTCGACTCGCTGCTGGCCAAGCTGATCGTGCACGCGCCACGCGGCACCTATGCGCAGACCCTGGCGCAAACGTACCGCGCGCTGTGCGAGTTCCGCATCGAAGGGCTGGCCACCAACAAGCGGCTGCTACAGGACTTGCTGAGCGATGCACGTGTGCAAGCCAACGCCGTGCACACGCAGTTTCTCGACGAACGTTTGGCCGAACTGGTGAGCGCCAGCGACGGTGCGCATCCCGCGCTCCATGCATCAGCGGACGTGGTTGCCGATCACGAGACCGAGCCGGGCGAATCACTGCTTGACGCGCTGCCAGACGATGCCGAACTGCTGACCGCGCCGATGGACGGTGCGCTGATCCAGGTCAACGCCCAGCCCGAAGAAACCGTGGTGCGCGGGCAAGTGCTGGCTGTGATCGAAGCGATGAAGATGGAGCATGTGGTGCTCGCACCCGCATCCGGAAAGGTGCTGCAGGTATGCGCCCAAACCGGTGCCACGGTGCGAGAAGGCCAGCCGCTGGTGGCGCTGCTCCTGAGCGACGCAGAACACCACACCGAGTCCACCGACGCCGAGATCGACCTCGACCACATCCGCCCAGACCTGCAGGCCGTCATCGACCGCCATGCCTTTGGACTCGACACCAACCGGCCAGATGCCGTCGCACGCCGCCGCAAGACCGGCCAGCGCACCGCACGCGAAAACATCGCGCACCTGTGTGACGCAGACTCGTTTATCGAATACGGCGCGCTGGCCATCGCCGCGCAACGCCAACGGCGCGCGCTCGACGACCTGATCCGCTCAACGCCGGCCGACGGCATCATCACCGGCATCGGCACCGTCAATGGCACGCACTTCCCCGACCAGGACGCGCGCTGCATGGTGCTCGCCTACGACTACACCGTGCTGGCCGGCACGCAGGGCACCTTCAACCACAAGAAGACTGACCGCGCGCTGGAATTGGCGCAGCAATGGAAGCTGCCCGTTGTGCTGTTCGCAGAAGGCGGTGGCGGCCGGCCGGGCGACACCGAAAAGCGTGGCGTCAGCGGTTTGGACTGCCCGACCTTTATTCACTTCGCGCGTCTGTCGGGGCTGGTGCCGACCGTGGGCATCGTGTCGGGCCGCTGCTTTGCCGGCAACGCTGCGCTGCTGGGTTGCGCTGACGTGATCATCGCCACCCGCGACGCGACCATCGGCATGGGCGGCCCGGCCATGATCGAAGGCGGTGGCCTTGGCGTGTATGCGCCTGAAGAAGTTGGCCCCGTCAGCATGCAGGCGCCCAATGGCGTAATCGACGTGCTGGTCGAGGACGAAGCCCAAGCCGTAGACGCCGCGCGCCGCTACCTGAGCTACTTCCAGGGGCCGCTTGCCAACTGGAGCGCCGGCGACGCACGCCACCTGCGCCATGTGATTCCAGAGAACCGCATGCGCAGCTACGACATGCGCGCCGTGATCGAAGCGCTGGCCGACACCGGCTCGGTGCTGGAACTGCGGCAAGCCTTCGGCGTTGGCATCATCACCGCGCTGATCCGCATCGAGGGCCGCGCATTCGGCTGCATCGCCAACAACCCGCGCCATCTGGGCGGCGCCATCGATTCAGCCGCAGCCGACAAGGCGTCGCGCTTTATGCAGCTGTGCAACGCGTTCGACCTGCCTATCGTCTCGCTGTGCGATACACCGGGCTTCATGGTCGGCCCCGAAGCGGAAAAGACGGCCACCGTGCGCCACGTGAGCCGCATGTTCGTAACGGCCGGTAATCTGCGCGTGCCCTTCTTTACCGTCGTGCTGCGCAAAGGCTACGGGCTTGGGGCGATGGCGATGGCGGCAGGCGGCTTCCATGCGCCGTTCTTCACAGCATCGTGGCCGAGCGGCGAGTTCGGCGGCATGGGCATTGAAGGCGCCATCCGCCTCGGTTACCGCAAAGAGCTGGAGGCCGTGCAAGACCATGCCGGGCGCGAAGCGCTGTTCCGCAAAATGGTCGACGCCGCCTACGAGGAAGGGCGCGCGCTCAACATCGCCAGTTATCTCGAAATCGACGCCGTGATCGACCCCGCCGACACGCGCCGCTGGCTGCTGCGCGGGCTGCAATCGGCGCCGCCCGCACTGCCGCGCCACACACGCGATCCGGCCGCGCGCCGCTTCATCGATACCTGGTAGACGAAATAACAGAACGCCCCACACAACAAGGAGGAGACATGCCCGCATCGACCCGCTTTGCCTGTCCGTTGTCCGCGTTGGCCTATGCATCTGCCTGCGCGATCACCACGCTCTGCGCGCCGATGGCGCATGCTGCAGACCCTGCACCGATCAAGGTGGCGTTTATCGACCAGTTGAGCGGGCCGCTATCGAATGTGGGCGAGCAATTTCTGGCCAACCTGAAACTCGGCATCGACGATGCCAACGCACAACCTCAAGGCGTGTTGAACGGCGCGCGCTACGAGCTGTCGACCTACGACAACAAGCTGTCAGCGCAGGACAGTTTGTCGGCGTTGCAAAGCGCCATCGATGCCGGCGCAAAGATCGTGTTCACCGGTGGCTCGGGTTCGTCCGTGGTGGCGGCCATGGTGGATGCGGCCACCAAGCACAACGAGCGCAATCCGGACAAGCGCGTGCTGATCATCAACTACGCGTCGATCGACCCTGACCTGACCGGCGCGCACTGCAGCTTCTGGCATTTCGCCACCGAGGCCAACACGGCCATGAAGATGCGCGCGCTGGCCAACTTCGTGAAGACGCAGCCCGACATCCGCAAGGTCTATTCGCTCAATCAGGACTATGCGCACGGGCGGCTGTGGGCGTCCTTGGGCAAGCAGATGATCTCGGCCGCGCGGCCTGACGTGCAGTTCACAGGCGAGACGTTGCACCCGATCGGCAAGGTGAAGGACTTTGCGCCCTATGTGTCAAAGGCCAAGGCGACAGGCGCGGACACGCTGCTCACCGGCAACTGGGGGCAGGATCTGAACCTGCTCATCAAAGCCGCGGGCGATATGAGCTACGACGTGCGTTATCTCAACCACAGCGGCGCAGGTGCACCCGGCACGGTGCTGGCAGTGTCACAGGCCAAGATCGGCAAGGTGACGTGGGTCTCTGAATGGACACCCGGAAACGGCAATGCCCAACTGACGCAGATGGATGCACGCGTGCGCCAGACGCCCGCCGGCGAACACTTTGCGCCGCGCACCGTGCTGTCCGTCGAACTCGTGACCGATGCCATCCGCAAGGCCAACTCCACCGACCCGCTGAAGATTGCACTGGCGCTGGAAGGCATGCAGAAACAGAGCTTTCTGGGCGAAGTCACCATGCGCAAGGTCGACCACCAGTTGCTGCTACCGCAGGTTGTATCAACGATCGCGCCGGTGGACGGCAAGACCGTCAAGGTCGGCTACGACGGCACCCAGTGGGGCCACAAGACCGAGAGCACGACCGCAGCCAAGGAACTGGACCTGCCGACCGCTTGCAAGATGAAGCGGCCGGAGAGGGGCTAGCCCATCGGCGGGGAAGAGGCGAAAAATGGTGGGCCGGGTGGGATTCGAACCCACGGTGTCCTTTCGGAGGCGGATTATGAGTCCGCTGCCTGCAACCAGCACGGCGTCCGGCCCTGTACACCGAGAAAAAAAGAGACCCGGCGCTTAGGCCGGGCCTCGTACGGGATTTTACCCGAAAGTGGGCGCAAGCCCACTCAGAAATCACCTGCTTAACTACCTTCCAAGAAGCTCTTCAGCTTGTCGGAACGGCTCGGATGACGCAGCTTGCGCAGTGCCTTCGCTTCGATCTGACGGATACGCTCGCGGGTCACGTCGAACTGCTTGCCGACCTCTTCCAGCGTGTGGTCGGTGCTCATCTCGATGCCGAAGCGCATGCGCAGCACCTTGGCTTCGCGCGGCGTCAGCGAGTCGAGCACGTCCTTCACCACGCCGCGCATGGAGCCATGCAGCGCCGCTTCGGCCGGAGCCAGCGTATTCGTATCCTCGATGAAGTCGCCCAGATGGGAGTCGTCGTCGTCACCGATCGGCGTTTCCATGGAGATCGGCTCCTTGGCGATCTTCATGATCTTGCGGATCTTGTCTTCCGGCATTTCCATCTTCTCGGCCAGCGTTGCCGGATCCGGCTCGTTGCCGGTTTCCTGCAGAATCTGACGCGAGATGCGGTTCATCTTGTTGATCGTCTCGATCATGTGCACCGGAATGCGGATGGTGCGCGCCTGATCGGCAATCGAGCGCGTGATGGCCTGACGGATCCACCACGTGGCATACGTCGAGAACTTGTAACCGCGGCGGTATTCGAACTTGTCCACCGCCTTCATCAGGCCGATGTTGCCTTCCTGGATCAGATCGAGGAACTGCAGACCACGGTTCGTGTACTTCTTGGCGATCGAGATCACCAGACGCAGGTTGGCCTCGGTCATCTCGCGCTTGGCCTCGCGGGCGCGGCGCTCGCCTTCCGACATCTTGCGGTTGACGTCCTTGAGTTCCGTCAGCGGCAGTACCACGCGGGCCTGCAGGTCGATCAGCTTCTGCTGCAGTTCATGCACGGCCGGCACGTTACGCTCGACGATGACGCTGTACGGCTTGCCATCGGCCACCACGGTCTCGATCCACTTGAGATTGGTTTCGTTGCCCGGGAAGCGCGAAACGAAGTCGCCACGCGGCATGCCGCACTTGTCGACCACGATGTTCAGGATGGCGCGTTCCAGCTTGCGCACTTCGTCCACCTGGCCACGCAGCGTGTCGCACAGGCGCTCGACGTTGCGGGCCGTGAAGCGAATCGTCATCAGCTCGGCCTGGATGGCTTCCTGCGCCTTCACGTAAGGCTTGGATTTGTAGCCTTCCTTCTCAAACGCACGACGCATCTTGTCGAACTGCTCGCCGATCACGCCAAACTTGATCAGCGCCGCCTGCTTAAGCTCTTCGAGTTGACGGGCCGAAGCTGCCGCAGCGCCGGCACCTTCATCGTCCTCGTCTTCCTCTTCGTCGCCTTCCTCTGCGGCTTCCTCGTCCTCGAACTCCTCTTCTTCCTCGGCCGCAGCGGCTTCGGCTTCAGCGTTCGGGTCGATCAGGCCGTCGATGAATTCGTCGATCTTGGATTCATCGTTGGCCACGCGCTCGCCCATGGCGAGGATTTCGGAAATGGTGACCGGGCAGGCCGAGATGGCCATGACCATGTCTTTCAGGCCGGCTTCAATGCGCTTGGCGATTTCAATTTCGCCTTCGCGCGTGAGCAGCTCGACGGTGCCCATTTCGCGCATGTACATGCGCACCGGGTCGGTCGTGCGGCCAAATTCGGAGTCAACCGTCGACAGCGCGGCTTCGGCTTCTTCCTCAGCTTCTTCTTCCGTGGTCACGGAAGGCGCGTTGTCGTTCAGGAGCAGCGTTTCGGCGTCCGGGGCCTGCTCGTACACGGCAACGCCGATGTCGTTGAGCGTGGCGACCAACGTTTCCATCGACTCCACGTCGACCATGTCGTCGGGGAGGTGATCGTTGATTTCGGCGTAGGTCAGGTAGCCGCGCGATTTGCCCAGCTTGATCAGCGCCTTGAGCTTCTGGCGGCGCGCCTCGAGCTCTTCTTCCGAACCGCCTTGCTGCGAGGCAGCGAACTCCTTGAGCAGGGCCTTTTCCTTGGCCTTGCGGTCACGGGCCTTCAGCTTTTCAGTTTTCGGTGCCGGAGCGGCGGGGGTGTCAAATTCTTCAGTCACGTCCGTGCTGCTGTCGTCTGCCTGCGTCTCTGCCTTGGGCTTGCGGCCGCGCTTCTTGGGCTCGGCCGCTGCCTCGGCGCGGGGCGCAGGAGGAGTTGTGGGAGTGGCCTCTGCCTGGGCGGTGCGCTTGGTGTCTTCCGCGGCTGCCTTGGCTGGCTTGGCTGCGGTGCTGGTACGAGCGGTACCCGTCTTGGTTGCGCTTGCGCTGGCAGGGGTCTGCTTGCTCTCGACTTCGGTTGCTTTCGATTTCGCCACGGTGGTTGTCTTGCCCTTGAGTGCGACGGAAGCGGCTGTGCCGCCAGGTCTGGCGCTCGTGCTCATCGACGTCGAGACCTTGCCTGAGGTTGAAGATTGGATCGCGCCCTTTGTGCGCGGTGCCGGCTTAGCCGGCTTGGCAGCGACGGTGATCTCGGCGGTCTGGCGCGGCTGGGCTTTCCCCGTCTTTGCCGGCGCAGTGGCCTTGACCCCTGTCTGTGCTGCCTGCCCTATATGAGTCCGACCATTTGCGACTTTCGTCGTTCCCGCTGCGGTTTTCCCGCCTCCGGCGCCGCGCGCCGATGAGGATCGCGTGGCAGAAACAGAAGCAGGACTGGCCTTGGAACTGGCCTTCGCGGAGGTCTTCACCTTCACCATGGGCACGCTCACTCCCCCAAAAATGGGAAAAAGGTCTTGCAATCCAAACCGGCTATTCTAGCACGCCAGACCAAGCCGGTCTAAACGAAAATCGGGTTTTCGCCTGAAAAATCAAGGGGCTACCCGCAATTGCCCGCCCCGCTTGGAGCTTCGCTCTGCGGCGTATGCGCTACACGAGCTGCCGGCGGCGGCTGATTTCGCCCACCAGCCAGCGCATGCGCTCCTTGTCATCGTCGCCGGCATGGCCGGCTTCCATCTTGCGTTGCAGCATTTCCAGCTCACGCTTGAGTGGCTCGGCAAGCATCTTTTGTACGGCGGTATCGAATTCAGAAGTGGCCGGCTCCAGCTCAATATCGTCTTGGAGCACGGCGGTACGCAGCCCGGCGAAAGCTTCTGCGTAAGGCGTCTGACCCAAACGCTCGACAAAGGCCCCGAAGTGCACCTCGGGGCCTGCAGCATCGCATTCGGCCAGTAGCCCCGCCAATACCTCACCTTGGGGCAATTGGGGCGCAGTCAACTGGCCGCGAGCATCGGCATCGAGCCGCGCCGCCAGTGCGGGATAGCGCATCAGCAAACGGAGCACCTTCTGCTCCAATGCCGTGGGTGCGGTGCGCGCCACGCGGGGGCGCTTCTGCGTCATGCGGCCCGCTTGCGCGGGGTCGCTGCGCAGGCCGCACAGCGCTTCGATGTCGGCGGGCGTCGTGCCGGTCATGTCAGCCAGGCCGCGCACGATCTGCAAGCGCAGGCCACCGGCGGGCATGGCGGTCAGCAGCGGCTTGGCTTCGTATTGCGCGCGGGCACGCCCCTCGGGCTGGCGCAGGTCGAGGTCTTCGGTCACGGCCTGCAGCAGGAAGCGCGACAGCGGCATCGCGTTATGGACTTCGCGCGCGAAAGCTTCAGTGCCCTCTTCGCGGACAAAGCTGTCCGGATCGTGCTCAGAGGGCAGAAAGAGGAACTTGATGGTCTTGTTGTCGGTGGCGTGCGGCAGGCACGCTTCCAGCGCGCGGCGCGCGGCACGGCGCCCGGCCGAATCCCCGTCGAACGAGAAGATAACGGTATCGACCTGCCGCAACAGCTTCTGCACGTGGATCGGCGTACAGGCCGTACCGAGCGTCGCCACGGCATTGGCAAAGCCGAGCTGCGCCAGCGCGACCACGTCCATATAGCCTTCCACGACCAGCACATAGTCGAACTCGCGGATGGCATTGCGCGCCTCGAACAGGCCGTACAGCTCGGTGCCCTTGCTGAACAGCGGCGTCTCGGGCGAGTTGAGGTATTTCGGCTCGCCTTGCCCCAGCACCCGGCCGCCAAAGCCGATCACCACGCCCTTGGTATTGCGGATCGGGAACATGATGCGATCGCGAAAGCGGTCATAGCGGCGGTGCGAGCCGTCGGCGGACGTCTTCTCGCTTTCGATGACGAGGCCCGCTTCGATGAGCGGCCCGGCAGTGGCATCTTCGCGATACGGGCCGAACACGCCTTCGAGCGACTGCCAGTCGTCAGGCGCATAGCCGAGGCCAAAGTGTGCGGCAATCTCGCCGGTCAGGCCACGGCCCTTGAGGTACTGGATGGCGTTGGGGGCGCTGCGCAGTTGCTTGCGATAGTGATCGCACGCGCGGGACATGATGTCACCGAGCGCGACCGTTTTGGCCTGCTGCTCGGCGCGAGCGGCAGGCGGCAAGCCGCCACGCTCTTCGGGCACCACCATGCCGACGGACTGCGCGAGGTCCTTGATGGCCTCCACATACGACTGCCCCGAAAATTCCATCAGAAAGCCGATGGCCGAGCCGTGGGCGCCACAGCCGAAGCAGTGATAGAACTGCTTGGTGGGCGACACCGAGAACGACGGCGACTTCTCGTTATGGAACGGGCACAGCCCCATGAAGTTGGCGCCGCCCTTCTTCAATTGCACGTAACGGCCCACCACGTCGACGATATCGACGCGGTTGAGCAGGTCGTCAATGAACGGCTGCGGGATCACGCGGAGTGCGTCCCTTCGGGGTTGGGAGTTTGAAAGGAAATCAGGCGCCGGCCAGGACGGCCTTGACGCGTGCCGAGACTTGCGTCATGTCGGCACGGCCGGCCAGGGAGGGCTTGAGGATACCCATCACCTTGCCCATATCTTGCGGGCCGGCGGCACCGGCCTTGGCCACAGCGTCGCGCACAGCGGCGTCGACCTCAGCTTCTGACAGTTGCGCGGGCATATAGACCTGCAGCACGGTCACCTCTGCGGCCTCCTTGGCGACGAGATCGTCACGGCCGGCTTGCTCGAATGCGGCGATGGAATCCTTGCGCTGCTTGACCATCTTGTCGATCACGGCCAACACGGCAGCGTCATCCAACTCGATACGCTCATCCACCTCGCGCTGTTTGATTGCGGCCTGCAACAAACGGATCGTGCCCAGACGGTCCGTTTCCTTGGCGCGCATGGCGGCCTTCATGTCTTCCGTGATCTGTGCCTTGAGGGACAACTGCGACATTCCGAACTCCGATAAACGGCAAAACCCGCTCGGGCGGCTGACCCCAGCGGGTTGCAAACTTGGAAAAATGGGTCACTGATCGTAGCACAGAACCAAAACAGTTCCAGGGCTGATCAGTGGGGGGTCAGCGTGCGGACGCGGCCTCCCCCGCCGCCACGGCCGAAGCCCACGCCCACTGGAAGTTATAGCCGCCCAGCCAGCCCGTCACGTCGACCACCTCGCCGATGAAGTACAGACCGGGCGCAGATTGCGCCTCCATGGTGGCGGACGACAGCGCGCGGGTATCGACACCGCCACGCGTCACTTCGGCCTTGCGGTAGCCCTCGCTGCCGGATGGCGTGAGTTCCCACCGGTTAAGTGCGCCGCCCAGCGTGCGCAGTACCTTGTCCGGCAACTCAGCAATCGGCGCCTGGGGGTTGGCGCCATGCGTGGCACACCATGCCTGTGCGACACGCTCCGGCAGGCGCTGCGCCAGCACCGTCCCGAGCTGCTTGCGCGAGCCGGATTTCTCGTCGCATAGCCACTGCGGCGCATCCGTGTCCGGCAGCAGGTTGATGACGAGCGGTTGGCCCGCGTTCCAGAAGCTGGAGATTTGCAGCACAGCCGGGCCAGACAAGCCGCGGTGCGTGAGCAGCAAGTCTTCGCGGAACGTCATAGCACCGCCCTTGCGGCCCCCCTTGCCCGCAGGCTGTGCAACGGCCACGTCCACTTCCATCGACACCCCCGACAGTACCGAGAACGGCGCCCAATGCTCGGCGTTAAAGGTGAGCGGCACCAAGGCGGGGTGCGTCTCAACAATCTTTAGCCCGAACTGCCGCGCAATGCGATACCCGAAATCCGTCGCGCCGATCTTGGGAATGGACAAGCCACCCGTGGCGATCACCAGCTTGCTCGCGACGATCTCGCCCGCGCTGGTCAACAGACGGTAGGCATCGCCGTCCTTGCCTACCTCCGCGACCGAACAACCGGTACGCCAGACAACGTTGCCCCTCTCGCACTCGACTTCAAGCATGCGGATGATGTCTTCCGCGCTGTCGTCGCAAAAGAGCTGGCCCTTGTGCTTTTCGTGATACGCAATGCGGTAGCTGGAAATGAGGCTGATGAAATCCTGCGCCGTGTACCGTGCCAGCGCCGAACGGCAGAAATGCGGGTTGTTCGACAGATAATTGGCCGGCGCCGCGTTGACGTTGGTGAAGTTGCAGCGGCCGCCGCCGGAGATGCGGATTTTCTCTGCGAGCCTGGTCGCATGGTCGATCAGCACCACGCGTGCGCCGCGCTGCCCGGCCACGGCCGCGCACATCATCCCGGCCGCGCCCGCGCCGATCACCGCTACATCGCACCGCATCATGATCGCTGCGCTCGCCTCTATGCTTGAAAACCGCGCATTTTAACTTGTGCTATCTTCGTCGGCCTTTCCATTGCAATTCCTCACGCCCCGGCGTTCTTATTTGCCATGCTGGTCCTCGGCATCGAATCCTCCTGTGACGAAACCGGTGTCGCGCTGTATGACACGGATGCCGGTCTGCGCGCGCACGCGCTGTACTCGCAGATCGCCATGCACCGCGAATACGGCGGCGTGGTGCCCGAATTGGCCTCGCGCGATCACATCCGACGCGTAATTCCGCTGCTGGAAGAAGTGCTCGGCAAGGCCGTCGCTACACGCGCGGACATCGACGCTATCGCTTATACGAAAGGCCCCGGGCTGGCCGGCGCGCTGCTGGTGGGCGCCTCGGTGGCCAATGCGCTGGCCTTTGCGCTGGGCCGGCCGCTCGTCGGCGTGCACCACTTGGAGGGGCATCTGCTCTCGCCTCTGCTGGAAGCGGAGCGGCCTGAGTTTCCGTTTCTGGCGCTGCTCGTCTCGGGCGGGCACACGCAACTGATGCGCGTCGATGCGGTTGGCCAGTACACGCTGCTCGGCGAGACGCTCGACGATGCCGCTGGCGAGGCTTTCGACAAGACCGCCAAGCTGCTCGGCCTGGGCTACCCCGGCGGCCCCGCCGTCTCACGCCTGGCTGAATTCGGCAACCCGGGTGTGTTCGACCTGCCCCGGCCGATGCTGCATTCGGGCAACTTCGATTTCTCGTTCGCGGGCCTGAAAACGGCGGTGCTCACGCAGGTGCGCAAGCTCAACCTGACTGACAGCGAAACCTGCTACCAGCCGCGCGCCGACCTGGCCCGTGCGTTTGTCGATGCCATTGTCGAAGTTCTCGTCAAGAAGACACTACGTGCCGCGCGCGAGCATGGCCTCAAGCGCATCGTCGTGGCTGGCGGCGTGGGTGCCAACCGCCAATTGCGCGAAGGCCTGAACGCCGAAGGCAAGAAGCGTGGCCTGCGCGTGTACTACCCCGACCTGCAGTTCTGTACCGATAACGGCGCAATGATCGCCTTTGCCGGCGCCATGCGGCTCCAGGCCGACCCAACGCAAGTGCAGGACGGCTACGGCTACGGCGTCACGCCGCGCTGGGATCTGGAAGACATCCGCATCCGGCAAGCATGAAAAAAGCCGCTCGATTTGAGCGGCTTTTTGTTGGGCGCGACGTCGATTACTTATCGGTGCGCTTGTCGTGCTCGATCAGCGCATAGGCGCTATGGTTGTGGATCGACTCGAAGTTCTCGGCCTCCAGCGTATAAGCGACGATGCGGTCGTCCTGGTTCAGGCGCATCGCGATATCGCGCACCAGGTCTTCCACGAACTTCGGGTTCTCGTACGCGCGCTCGGTCACAAACTTCTCGTCCGGGCGCTTGAGCAGGCCCCACAGTTCGCACGAAGCTTCTTCTTCGGCCATGCGGATCAGCGATTCGACCGGCGTGTCGGCCGCCAGCTCGGCATCGATCGTGATGTGCGAGCGCTGGTTGTGCGCGCCGTACTGCGAGATCTTCTTCGAACACGGGCACAAGCTCGTCACGGGCACCAGCGCCTTGACACGAACCTTGGTATGGCCGTCACGCACTTCGCCGATCATCGTCACTTCATAGTCCATCAGCGACTGCACGCCCGACACCGGGGCCGTCTTGCTGACGAAATACGGGAAATGGACTTCGATGCGGCCGGCATCTGCTTCCAGCTTTTCCAGCATTTTTTCCAGCAGGAGCTGGAACTGGGCCAGATTCAGCGGTTCGCGCTCTTCTTCGAGCAGCGCAACGAAGCGCGACATATGCGTGCCCTTCTGGTCTGCCGGAAGGTGCACATCGAGGTTGTATGTACCCACGGTGTTCTGCACGCCCGACGGCGTTTGCAGCGACATCGGATAACGCACGCCGCGCACGCCCACGCGTTGAATGGGGATCTGGCGGGTATCGTGGCTGGACTGCACGTCCGGCATCGCGAAAGCCGGGTTCATATCGTTCATGATCGGTTTCCTTTACGGTCGCCCGGCCATCGCAGTCGGCCGAAACGCAACGAGTGTGAAACCGCGGAACCTGGCTGACGGTGACCACCCCTCAAGTGATCAAATCAACCCATCCCGCGACTGCGCACACAATTCACAAATAAGACTGGCGGAGTGTAAAAGAAATTTCCCACCTCTGCAGTCAACTACTCAAACCCGCGGATGCAATGCGGGTGATTGATTCTGCCTATGATTCGGCGCTGCAAGTGCTTCAGGCGACACGCGGCGCCGCGGCGCGCGGCTGCACGGCAAAGCGCTCCCGGATGGAGGCGAGGATGCCATTGGCATCGAGCCCGCACTGCGCCAGTAGCGCGGCGTGATCGCCATGATCGACAAAGCGATCGGGCAGCCCCAGTTGCAGCACGGGCGTTGCCACACCAGCAGCAGCCAGTGCCTCCAGGCAGGCGCTGCCGGCGCCGCCCATCACGCAGCCCTCTTCCACCGTGACGACGTAATCGTGTGTGCGCGCCATTTCCTGCACGCAGGCCACGTCGAGCGGCTTGACGAAGCGCATGTTGACAACGGTCGCGTCCAAACGCTCGGCCGCCGCCGACGCGGGCGCAACCATCGAACCGAACGCCAGAATCGCAACGCGCTGGCCCACCGGGGCGGTGGAAGCGCGGCGTACTTCGGCCTTGCCCAAAGGCAGCGGCTCCAACGTCGGCTGCACCGTCACGCCCGTACCGGCGCCACGCGGATAACGCACTGCCGTCGGGCAATCCTGCGCAAAAGCCGTGTTCAGGAGCTGGCGGCATTCGTTCTCGTCAGCCGGCGTCATCACCATCATGTTGGGGATGCAGCGCAGGTACGCAATGTCATACGCGCCGGCATGCGTTGCACCGTCTGCGCCGACCAGGCCAGCGCGATCCAGGGCGAACACCACCGGCAGATTCTGCAGTGCCACGTCGTGGATCAACTGGTCATAACCGCGCTGCAGGAAGGTCGAATAAATCGCGACGACGGGCTTCAGGCCCTCGCAGGCCAAGCCACCGGCAAATGTCACTGCGTGCTGCTCGGCAATACCGACGTCGTAATAGCGATCCGGAAAGCGCTGCTCGAACTCGACCATGCCGGAGCCCTCTCGCATGGCCGGCGTAATGCCAACCAGACGCTTGTCGGCCGCCGCCATATCGCACAGCCATTGGCCGAACACCTGCGTGTACGTTACCTTGGCCGGGCGCCCGGAAGGCTTGATACCTTCCTGCGGATTGAACTTGCCCGGGCCGTGATAGAGGATCGGGTCGGCCTCGGCCAGCTTGTACCCCTGGCCCTTCTTGGTCACTACGTGCAGGAATTGCGGGCCGCCGCCTTCCCGCGCACGCTGACGGATGTTCAGCAGCGTCGGCACGAGCGATTCGAGATCGTGTCCGTCGATCGGACCGATGTAGTTAAAGCCAAACTCCTCGAACATCGTGGCGGGCACGAACATGCCCTTGGTGTGTTCCTCGAAACGCTTGGCGAACTCGAGCACAGGCGGCGCCACTGACAACAGTTTCTCCACGCCCTTCTTGGTGGCCGCATAAAACTGGCCGCTCATGAGCCGCGCAAGGTAGCGATTCAGAGCGCCCACCGGCGGCGAGATCGACATGTCGTTGTCATTCAGCACGACGACCAGCGGCAGGTCTTTATAGACGCCCGCGTTGTTCATCGCCTCGAAGGCCATGCCGGCGCTCATCGCACCGTCGCCGATCACGGCAATGGCGACGCGGTCTTCACCTTTGGTCTTGGCGCCCAGAGCCATGCCCAGCGCGGCCGAAATCGACGTGGACGAGTGCGCCGTGCCAAAGGTGTCATACGGGCTCTCGCTGCGGCGCGGGAAGCCGGAGATACCTTCCAACTGGCGCAGCGAGCCCATCTGGTCGCGGCGGCCAGTCAGGATCTTGTGCGGATAGCTCTGGTGGCCGACGTCCCACACGATTCGGTCTTCCGGCGTGTTGAAGACGTAGTGCAGCGCAATGGTCAGTTCGATCGTGCCGAGGTTCGACGAAAGATGGCCGCCCGTCTGCGAGACGGAATCGAGCACGAAGGCGCGCAGCTCGTTGGCCAGAGGGCCAAGCTGGCGACGGTCCAGGCGGCGCAGGTCGGCCGGATCGTCGATGGTGTTCAGGAGTTCGTACGTCATGTGGGACCGCCGCTCAGGCGCTCAAACGTTTTTGGGCAAAGACTTCTACCGTCTATGCAATGTTGTTCAGTGGCCACGCCGCACGATCAGATCGGCCATTTCTGCCAACCGCACGGTACGGGCTTCGCCAAGCTCACGGGCCAGTTGTGCCACGGCCGCGCCGGCTGCGGCGTGCAACTCATCCGCCAGCGTACGGGCCTTGTCCAACCCCAGGAGGGACACATAGGTCGGCTTGTCGTTGGCTTCGTCCTTGCCGGCGGTTTTGCCCAGCGTGGCGGTATCTGCCGTCACGTCGAGGATGTCGTCCACCACCTGAAACGCCAAGCCGACAGCACCCGCATAGGCATCAACCTGCTCCAGGGCAGCGGCATTCACCCCAGCACAGAGCGCGCCCATCCGCAGGCTTGCCCGCAGCAGTGCACCGGTCTTCATGCGATGCATTGCTTCCAATTCATCCTGCGACAGCGCAATGCCAACACTTTGCAGATCGATCGCCTGACCGCCCGCCATGCCGAGCGAACCGGAAGCGCGCGCCAATTCACCTACCAGCACTGCCCGCGTCGCCGGGCTCACCGCGCCCGACTCAGCCAGCACGATAAACGCCTGCGTCTGCAAGGCATCCCCCACCAGCAGTGCCGTCGCTTCATCATAGGCGCGATGCACCGTCGGGCGGCCGCGGCGCAGGTCATCGTCGTCCATGCAAGGCATGTCGTCGTGGACGAGCGAATAGGCGTGGATCATCTCCACCGCGCAACTCACGCCGTCGAGCGCCTCGGGCGAGGCGTCACCCAGCGCACCGGTGGCATGCGCCAGCAACGGGCGTACACGCTTGCCGGCACCCAGCGTGGCATAGCGCATCGCGGCATGCAGACGCTGCGGCGAGACGGCTTCGGCCGGCAGCGCACGTTCGAGCGCGCTTTCCGTCCGAGCGACCACGGACGCCATCCATTGGGCGAAATCACTCATGCGTCGCCTTGTTCGTTCGCGCTGCTATCGTCGCCCAGCGGTTTCAAGGTGTCGCCATCGAGCACGCGTACCTGCTGCTCGACGCGCTCCAGTACCTGCTGGCAATACTTGACCAACTCCGCCCCGCGTCGATACGCCGCGAGCGAAGCCTCCAGCGGCAACTCACCGGATTCCATGCTGGCGACTAGGGTTTCGAGTTCGGCCATGGCGGCTTCGTAAGAAGCTGGCGTGGCGGAAGGTGTGGCGGACGCGCTGCTTGAGGCGTCGTGTGGGGCACGGGGCATGCCGATTGCGAATCAGAAAAGGACAATCCGGCATTTTACGGCAATTCCGCATGCGTTCTGCGCACATGACGCACGGCGTCGGGAGGCGGTCTGCGGCCGTAAGGCGGGGCATCGTCCACCTGATGGTCGGCGGGCTGGCGGCGGAAAGATGCCGAAAATCAGGGACTTATCAATTCCCCTGGGGTACAATCGCCCCCTTTCCTCCAAAGGCCGGGCCGGCACATGCCGCTCCGCACGATGGCTTGGGGCTGTTGGCCCATTGAACGTATGGTCGTTGGCCCAAGCGGGGGCCAGCAGGCGCTCGTTTCCTCTATCAACAGACCCTAGGCCATCTGCCGATGGCGTCCTTTCCCAAATCGAATTTTTCGATGGTTGGGTTGTTCACTACTTTCACCGTTATTGGGAGTGGGGATAATGTCCAATCTCAGCGCCGCACTGAATCTGGTGCCGTCTGAAACCCAGTTGCCCGTCTCTGCTTACTTCGACGAGGCGCTGTATCAAACTGAAATCGAACGTCTGTTCAGGCATGGCCCCGGTTACGTCGGCCATGAGCTGATGGTCCCGGAAGTCGGCGACTATCACACGCTTGCCGCCGAGGCCGAGGGCCGTGTGCTGGTGCGCAATCCGAACGGCGTCGAACTGCTCTCCAACGTGTGCCGGCATCGGCAGGCAATCATGCTCAATGGGCGCGGCAATGCCCAGAACATCGTCTGCCCGCTGCATCGCTGGACGTACGACCTCCAGGGCGACCTGCTCGGCGCGCCGCACTTCGAGAAGCAACCGTGTGTGCATCTGTCGCGCTCGCCGCTGCAGAACTGGAACGGGCTGCTGTTCGAGGGCAAGCGCGACGTGCGCGAAGACCTTGCCCGCCTGGGCGTGGCGCGCGATCTTGATTTCTCCGGCTACATGCTCGACCACGTCGAGGTGCACGACTGCAACTACAACTGGAAGACCTTCATCGAGGTGTACCTCGAGGACTACCACGTCGTGCCCTTCCACCCCGGGCTCGGCCAGTTCGTCTCGTGTGACGACCTGGAATGGGAATTCGGTGAATGGCACAGCGTGCAGACGGTCGGCATCCATGCCAATTTGCGCAAACCCGGCACGCCGGCCTACCAGAAGTGGCACGACGCTGTCCTGCGCTTCAACAACGGCGAAATGCCCAAGTACGGCGCGGTGTGGCTGACGTACTACCCGAACGTGATGGTCGAGTGGTATCCGAACGTGCTGGTGGTCTCGACGCTGCATCCACTAAGCCCGACCAAGACGCGCAACGTAGTCGAGTTCTACTACCCGGAAGAGATCGTGCTGTTCGAGCGCGAATTCGTTGAAGCCGAGCGCGCAGCCTACATGGAGACGTGCATCGAGGACGACGAGATCGCCGAACGCATGGACGCAGGCCGCCTGGCCCTGCTCAAGCGCGGCACAAGCGAAGTCGGCCCGTACCAGTCGCCCATGGAGGACGGCATGCAGCACTTCCACGAGTGGTATCGACGCGCGATGAACTACTAAGCGGCGACAGCAGGTAGGCATCTGCCGCCTTCCGCGTCACAATAGGAACGGTGCGGCCCCACGCGAGCTGCGCCGTTTTTTTTTCGCCCCTCCCTCGCCATGCCTGCCGATACCAGCACCGCAGTCACCAACACGGCCGTCCAGACGCCTGAAAGCTCCTCCCGTCAATCGCTGTGGATGATTCTTGCCGCCTTCGCTTTCTCGGCAATGGGCGTGTGCGTGAAACTCGCCTCGGCTCACTACAGCACGGGTGAGATCGTCTTCTACCGCAGCATCATCGGCGTGGTGCTGATGGGCGCGATCCTGCAGCGCTCGGGACAAGGTGTGCGAACACCCTACTTCCTGTCGCACATCAAACGCAGCGTGTTTGGGGTGACTTCACTGCTGCTGTGGTTTACCTCCATCAGCCTGCTGCCGCTGGCGACTGCGATGACGTTGAACTACATGTCGCCGGTGTGGATTGCACTCATCATTGGTGCGGGCGCAGCACTGGCGGGCAAGCCCGGCGGGGCTGACCGGCGCATCGTAGCCGCCATCGTCATGTCATTCCTCGGGGTGATCTGCCTGCTGCAACCGAGCATGGGCGGATCGCAACTTGCGCTCGCGGGCGGCATGATCGGGCTCGTTTCAGGCGTATTTACGGCACTCGCCTATGTGGAGGTACGCCAACTCGGTGACCTGGGTGAAAACGAAGCGCGCATCGTGTTCTATTTTTCGTTGTTGAGTGCGATTGCCGGCGGCGTATGGATGCTGATCGGTGGTGCACAACCGCACACTTGGTCAGGTGCCGGCCTGCTGCTGGCCGTGGGCCTGTTGGCCACGCTCGGCCAGACGTCCATGACACGCGCGTACAAGCGCGGCAACACCCTGCTGACTGCTAACCTGCAATACGCCGGCATCGTGTTTGCGAGCGGTTGGGGCATGCTGTTGTGGCACGATCACCTCAACGCGCTGTCGTGGGCGGGTATGGCGCTCATCATCGGCAGCGGCATCGTGACCACGGTCATGCGCGCCCGCCAGTCGGGCACGGAGCATCCGACGCCGCAGACTGCTGTGTCCGGCCCCGAAGCTGAGATTCACCCGGAAGTTTGATCGCCCTCTGGAGACTGCCGCCATGAGCGAACGCGCTCACTACGCCACCCTCATCACCGCCCCGCAACTCGCCGCGCTGCAGCACAGCACGCCCGCAGCGGTGGTGGTCATCGATTGCAGCTTTGACCTCGCCAACCCCGCCGCGGGGCGCGATGCGTATCACGCCAGCCATGTGCCCGGTGCGTTCTACATGCACCTCGACAACGAATTGTCTGGCCCGAAGACCGGCACTAACGGCCGCCACCCGCTGCCTGATGCCGAAGCCCTGGTCGCCCGTCTGCAGGCGCTGGGCGTGAACGACGACACGCAAGTCGTCGCCTATGACCGACAGGGCAGCATGTACGCCGCGCGCCTATGGTGGTTGTTGCGCTGGGTTGGCCATGCTGACGTCGCTGTGCTCGATGGCGGCCTGCAAGCCTGGGAAGCCTCGCACTTCCCCGTCGACAAGGTCATACCCGAAGAGCCGCAGCTGAACGCCACGCCGGGAAACATCACCCGCAAGCCCTCGCTCGTGCAAATGGTGACCGCAGATCTCGTGCAGAAATACCTGGGCCACGCTGATAAACGTGTGGTCGATGCCCGCGCGCCCGACCGCTACCGCGGCGAGAACGAAACGCTCGACCCCGTCGGCGGCCATATCCCGGGCGCTCGCAACCGTTTCTTCCGCGACAACCTGCAGGCCGATGGCACTTTCAAGCCCGCGGAGCAATTGCGCGCCGACTTTACCGCCGTACTGTCCGGCGCCAAACCACAGGACGCGATGCTGCAATGTGGTTCGGGCGTAACCGCCTGCCACAACGCGCTGGCCATGGAGATCGCGGGCCTGACGGGCGCCGCACTTTACGCCGGCTCGTGGAGCGAGTGGTGCAGCGACCCATCGCGCCCGGTGGCGACGGGGCCCAACCCGTAATTCACGCATCTCGCGCACGGCGAAAAGCCCGGCATCGGCCGGGCTTATTCTCTTGGAGCGCGGGCGGCGCCTCAGTGTGCGTGACCGTGTAAGCCTTCGGTCAGCAGAAAGATCATCGCGACGCCCGCTGTAATCAGCGCGACCTGCACCGCCGATTCCTGCCAGCGCGGCCGGCGCTTCATCTGCGGCATCAGATCACACACGGCGATGTAGATGAAGCTGCTGGAAGCCACCACCAGCACATACGGAATCCACGAGGTCAGGCGGTCCAGCAAGTAATAGCCGAGCCCCGCGCCCACCAGCGCGCAAACGCTGCAGATCAGGTTGTATACGAACGCGCGCGTCTTGGAGAAGCCGGCGTTGAGCAACACCATGAAATCGCCGATTTCCTGTGGGATTTCGTGCGCGGCAATCGCCAGCGCGGTGACAACACCGACCTTGGTATCGGCCAAAAACGCGGCGGCAATGACGATGCCGTCAGAAAAATTATGCAGCCCATCGCCCACCAGGATCATCAAGCCGCTGCGGCCAGCTTCCTGGCGATCATGGCCGTGGTGATGGCCGTGCCCATCGCCCTCGTGATGGTGCGAGTGACGAATCAGCGAGATCTTCTCCAGCAGGAAGAAACCCAGCAGCCCGGCCAGCAACGTGGCGAACAGCGCATGCGTATTGGGCTCGATCCCGTGATGCGCCTCAAACGCCTCCGGCAGCGAGTGCAGCAACGAAGTGGCCAGCAGCACGCCCACTGAGAAACTGACCATCCGATCGACCATGCGTGACAGCACCGTCAGGGACAGCACGGCAGCACCCGCCATGCTGCCGACGCCCGACAGCGTGGTGGCCAGGAGAATGCCGAACAAGGTGGTATCGAAGGTCATGCGAAGGCGACGCAGCGGGAGCCAATAAACGCAACCGAGTTGCAAGAAGGGCGAATTGTATGCCGCTTTATCAACCTTTGCCAGTGCAGGCAAAGAAAAAGCCCCAGACCAACTTCCGGGGCTTTTCATGTTCGATGCGTTGAGGCGCTAGGCAACGCCGTGATCCTTGAACCAGGCGAGGCATTTCTTCCAGCCGTCTTCCGCGTCGGCTTTTACGTAGCTCGGGCGGTAATCGGCATGGAAGGCATGGCCGGCATCAGGATAGACCACGATGCGCGAAGCCCGCGCCTTGGGGTCGTTCGATGCTTCCAACGCCGTCTTCATGGCGTTGACTGCATCTTGCGAGATACCGGTGTCCTTGGCGCCATAAAGGCCAAGCACGGGGGCCCGCAAGTCCGCCACCTTGTCGATCGGAAAAGCTGGCTGCAGCGGGGTTGGCGCACCTTTTACATGGCCGTACCACACGACTGCGGCCTTGATATCGGGGCTGTGCTCGGCAAACAACCAGGTCTGGCGGCCACCCCAGCAGAAGCCGGTGATGCCAATGCGCGAGGCGTCGCCGCCATTCTGCTTGGCCCATGCCACTGTAGCTTCCAGATCGCCCGTCACCTGCGCGTCCGGCACCTTGGAGATGACGTTGGCCTGCAATGCCTGGATCGTCGGATACGACTGCGGATCGCCTTGGCGCTCAAACAAGTCCGGTGCGATAGCCAGATAGCCGAGCTTGGCAAAACGCCGGCACACATCGGCGATATACTCGTGCACACCAAAAATCTCGCTGACAACGATGACCACCGGCAGGCGGGTCTTGCCCTCGGGCTGGGCACGGTAGGCGGGCATCTTGAAGTCACCCACGGGCACAGTAACCTCGCCCGCCGTCAATCCGCTGAAATCGGTTTTGATGGCCTGCGCCGCAACCGGCAACACAGCCAACGCAAACGCCGAACCCAGCGCCGTCTTCACAAAGCCGCGCCGGTCAAAGCCACGGCCGGGCACCAGGCTCTCCACTTCTGCTTCAAGCTGCATCGCACTCTCCTCCCGCCCACGGGGGCGGTTACGGTGAAGGGGAGCAACGAGTGTACCGAAGGTTCGTTGTCCCGCCATGCACTGGGCCCGAAACACTTAGTGCAGCTTGACCCGCGGATTCGTCTTGCTGCGCAGCCAGTGCATGACGGTATCCACCGACATGCGCACCCAGCCATGCAGCGCCAGCACGTGCATGCGATACAGCGACGTGTACATCAGGCGCGCCATCAGCCCCTCGATGAACATTGAGCCGCCGATCAGGCCGCCCATCAGGCTGCCGACCGCGCTGAAATGACCCAGCGACACCAGCGAGCCCAGATCCTTGAACGCGAACGGCTGGACCGGCTTGCCGTCCATGCGCTTGCGCAATGCGTCGAACAGATAGGTCGCCTGCTGATGCGCGGCCTGCGCACGTGGCGGCACGCTGGTCGAAGCCTCGGGCCATGGGCAGCTGGCGCAGTCGCCAAAGGCATAGATCGAATCGTCGCCTTCCACCTGCAGCGTGCGCGAGACGATCACCTGGCCCAGCTTGTTGACCGGCAGCCCCAGTTCGCCAAGCACAGACGGCGCACGAATGCCCGCTGCCCACACGGTCAGATCTGCCGGAATGGATTTACCGCTGGCCGTATTGACGGCGCTGGCGGTGACTTCCGTCACGCGCTCGCTGGTGACGACGTCCACATCGAGCTTGTGCAGCAGCTCGGTGGTCGCAGCCGAGATGCGCTCCTTGAGCACCGGCAAAATGCGTGGCCCGCCCTCGATCAGGTGGATGCGGATGTCGTGGCGCGGATCCAGCTTGTGCAGGCCGTAGGCCGCCAGCACATGCGCGGTGTTGCGCAGTTCGGCCGACAGCTCCACGCCCGTTGCGCCTGCACCCACGATGGCGATATCAACCTGCGGGCGCGCATCGCCCACGCCGTTCTGGGCGCGCATGCACACCGCGATGAGCTTGCGGCGAAAGCGCTCGGCCTGCCATGCGGTATCCAGGGCAATCGCGTGCTCGGCGGTGCCCGGCACGCCAAAGAAATGCGTCACGCTGCCGATGGACAGCACCAGCGTGTCGTATGCAATGGCACGCTCGGGCAGTACCTCGGTGCCATCCGCGTCAACGCATCCGGAGACGACAATGGATTTGGCCACGCGATCGAGGCCCTTCAGCTCGCCCTGCTGGAACTCGAAGCCATGCCAGCGCGCCTGCGCGGCGTATTCGAGCTGATGGGTGTTCGGGTCCATGCTGCCCGCGGCAACCTCGTGCAGCAGCGGTTTCCAGATGTGTGTGGGGTTACGGTCCACCAGAACAACCTGCGCCGCACCACGCTTGCCGAGCTTGTCACCCAGCCGCGTCGCCAACTCCAACCCACCAGCGCCGCCGCCCACCACCACAATGCGCGGCCCATTCGTTCCGCCTGCACCATCTGCCTGCCCTGCCATGTGCCTCTCCTGGAGCCGTTGAATCTTTTCGATCACGTGATCTGTCAGGTGCAGTCTGCTGCAACGCAAAATTCACCGCAACCCCGGGCGCGTGGATATGCCGAATCATGACCCCCGCATGCCAAGGCCATTCGCAGACTGCCTTGGCAGGCAAACCTGCGCCACGCCTTGTTTTACGCTGTGACGCTCAGGCGGCAAGCGATCGCGTCAGTGCGCCTCTTCCCAGTTGGCGCCCACGCCAACCTCGGCCACCAGCGGCACGCGCAGCGTCGCTACACCGCACATCAGTTCCGGCAGGCGCTCACGCACCAGGGGCAGTTCGTCCTGCGGGACTTCCAGCACCAGTTCATCGTGCACCTGCATGATGAGGCGCGAGCGCATCGCCTCGGCTTCCAGCCAGCCTTGCACGGCCAGCATCGACAGTTTGATCAGGTCAGCCGCCGTGCCTTGCATGGGCGCGTTAATGGCGGCACGCTCGGCGGCCTGACGGCGCGGGCCATTGCCGCCGTTGATATCGGGCAACCACAGGCGGCGGCCGAACACCGTTTCCACGTAGCCTTGCTCACGCGCGCGCTGGCGGGTTTCGTCCATGTAGCTCGCGGCGCCGGGGTAGCGGGCGAAATAGCGGTCGATATAGAGCTTGGCGGCATCGCGGCCAATTCCCAGGTTGCTGGCCAGCCCGAACGCGCTCATGCCGTAGATGAGGCCGAAATTAATGACCTTCGCCACGCGACGCTGGTCGGGCGAAACCTCCAGCGGCGTCACGTTGAACACCTCGGCAGCCGTAGCGCGGTGCACATCCTGGCCTTCGCGGAACGCCCGCATGAGGCCCTCATCCTGCGACAGATGCGCCATGATGCGCAGCTCGATCTGCGAGTAGTCGGCCGAGACGATCACGCTGCCCTCGGGCGCGATGAACGCCTCACGGATGCGTCGCCCTTCTTCCGTGCGCACCGGAATGTTCTGCAGGTTCGGATCCGTCGAGGCCAGACGCCCCGTCACCGCCGTCGCCTGGCCGTAGGTGGTATGAACCCGGCCGGTGCGCGGGTTGACCATCTTCGGCAGCTTGTCGGTGTAGGTGGATTTGAGCTTGGCCATGCCCCGGTAGTCCAGCAGCAGCTTCGGCAACGGGTAATCCTCCGCCAGCTTCTGCAAGACCTCTTCGTCGGTCGACGGGGCGCCGCTGGCAGTCTTCTTGATGACCGGCAGCTTCATCTGGTTGAAGAAAATGTCGCCGATCTGCTTGGGTGAACTCAGGTTGAACGGCTGACCGGCCAGCTTGTGCGCCTCGGCTTCCAGCTCGATCAGGCGCAGGCCCAGTTCGTTGCTCTGCCGGGCCAGGCGCTCACCATCGACCAGCACGCCGTTGCGCTCCATTTTTTGCAGCACGATGGACGTCGGCATCTCGATCTGCTCGTAGACGTAGCGCAGCTTGTCGTCTTCGGCCACCTTGGGAAACAGCGTGCGATGCAGGCGCAGCGTGATGTCGGCATCTTCGGCGGCGTATTCGGTCGCGCGGTCGAGCGGTACTTCGTCAAAGCCGATCTGCGATGCGCCCTTGCCGCACACGGCTTCGTACGTGATGGTCTTCAGATGCAGCACGCGCTCTGCCAGCGCGTCCATGCCGTGATTGCGGTGCGATTCGAGCACATACGACTGCAGCATCGTATCGTGCTCGATGCCGCGCAGCGCGATGCCGTGGTTGGCAAACACATGGGCGTCGTACTTCAGATGCTGGCCGACTTTCTTGCGCGATTCGTCTTCCAGCCACAGTTTCATGCGCGCGAGCACCGTGTCGCGCGAGAGCTGCCTGGAGTCACCAAGCGCGTCAAGCCCGGCCAAGTCCGGCCCGCGATGCGCCACCGGGATGTAGCACGCCTCGCCCGGCTGGACCGACAACGAGATACCCACAAGCTGCGCGAGCATCGGATCAATCGACGTTGTCTCAGTGTCGATGCAGACGAGATCCACCTCGTCCAGACGTTGCATCCACGATTCGAGCTGCGCTTCGGTGGTCACCGTCTCGTACTTGACCTCGTCGGGCGGCGCCTCCACGTCGAACAGGTTGGCTTGCGCCTGCAGTTGCGCGGCTTCGCCGGCGTAGTTCTTCACGGGCGTTGCTGCCTTGCGTGCGGCACCCACGCTGCGCGTGTCAGGCAGCGCATCACCGGACGCTTCGCGCAGCCACGTCTTGAAGCCGTAGCGCGAGAAGAAGTCGATCAGTTCTGACTTGTCTTCACCACCATCGACGAGCGCATCGAACGTCGGCACTTCCCTGGACAGATCGCAATCGAGCTTGACGGTCAGCAGTTCGCGGCCCTTGGGCAGCCACTCGAGCGTGTTGCGCAGGTTCTCGCCCACCACGCCCTTGATCTCGCCCGCACGGGCGATGACGTTGTCGAGCGAGCCGAATTCAGTCAGCCACTTCACTGCGGTTTTCGGCCCCACCTTGGGCACGCCGGGCACGTTGTCCACCGTGTCGCCGATCAGCGAGAGATAGTCGACGATGCGCTCGGGCGGCACACCAAACTTTGCTTGCACACCAGCCGGATCGAGCGTTTCGTTGGTCATGGTGTTGACCAGCGTTACGTGGTCATTCACCAGTTGGGCGAGGTCCTTGTCCCCCGTTGAGACGATGGTCTGAACGCCTTCGCGCGTCGCCCGCTCGGCCAGGGTGCCAATCACGTCATCAGCTTCAACGCCGTCCACCACCAGGATCGGCCAGCCAAGCGCGCGCACGGCTTCGTGAATGGGTTCGATCTGCGCGCGCAGGTCGTCGGGCATGGGCGCGCGGTGCTCTTTGTAGGCGGGATACAGGTCGTCGCGAAACGTCTTGCCTTTGGCGTCGAAAATGCAAGCGCTATACTTGGCCGGGTAATCGTTGCGCAGCTTGCGCAGCATGTTCACGATGCCGTAGATGGCCCCCGTAGGAAACCCTTCTCCGTTTCGCAAGTCGGGCAGTGCGTGATAGGCGCGGTACAGATAACTCGAGCCATCGACGAGCAACAGCGTTTCTTGACTTTCCGACATTCCCATGGACTCTAAAGTGACTGGAACGCCAAACAGCGTTTCCGATAATGGCGGCACCGCTGAAGGCGGCTTGGCAAAGCAGGCGGCTGGTGCCTCCTCGACCGAGGTTTCGGCGGCGGAACTGACGGGGGTGAGCCCCGCGCGCCAGGCCACCACAGCCGACATGGACGTCAACGTGACGGTGGGCGTCGAGCACGAACTGAAAGCCGACAAGGCCGACGTCGCACACGGTCGCACCGACCGCAAGATGATCCCCAGCCTGCGGGCACTCGCTGATGAAGAACGCGCCACCGCAAAGAAAGCGCGTGCCTCCTGGCAGATGTTCACGATTATGGCAGAGTTCATCGAGGCGACCGAGTACCTATCGGAGATCCGGCCGGCCGTCTCGATCTACGGCAGCGCGCGCCTGCGCGAGGATTCTCCGTACTACGAACGCACCATCGAAATCGCCCGTCTGTTCTCGGATGCCGGCTTCGCCGTTATCTCCGGCGGTGGCCCCGGCATCATGGAAGCGGCCAACAAGGGCGCGCACGCCGGCAAGTCGGCCAGCGTGGGCCTGAACATCGAGTTGCCGCATGAACAGCAGGGCAATCGATACCAGGACATTTCGATGCGCTTCCGCCATTTCTTCACGCGCAAGGTCACCTTCGTGAAGAACTCCGATGCGTTCATCGTCATGCCCGGCGGCTTCGGCACGCTCGACGAACTGGCTGAAGTGCTCACACTCGTTCAGACAGGCAAATCGCGCAGCGTGCCGGTCGTCATGTTCGGCAGTCACTTCTGGAAGGGCCTGTTGGATTGGTTCCGCTTCACGCTGCTGCCGATGGGCCTGATTGCGGAGCACGACCTCGACATCATGCGCATCGTCGACGAACCCAAGGACGCGCTCGACGCCGTCTATGAGTTCTACGAAAAGCGCGAAGGCACCTCGCCGATTCCGCCCAAGGAAGAGATGTTCTATCTGTAACCTCGGGGCTGACATTCAGCACCACGCGAACGGACGATGGCGAGGGGGCTGGACTGCTAGAATGTGGGGTCTCAGATCACTCGCCGGAGTCCATGATGGATTCGCTGCTTCACCCGTCCGCCACCGTCCACTCCGGCTTTGCCAATGCTGCACGCTTCATGCGCCGCATCTGTCACGGGGGGCTGTTGGCTGGCGCCGCTTTGTGCCTCGCCCTGCCCGCGCACGCCGAGGTAACGTCCGACAGCGCCGGGCTGGACCTGCCCGACGTCAAGGCAATCAACAATCAGCCGATCTCCAAGCCGACCCGGGGCGCCATCCATAACGAGCGCGTCAAGCCGAGTTTCGACTACCGCGACAACGACGGCACGCAGGTCGAGGAATACCGATTCCAGAAGGGTCAGGCGCCAGACATCCATGTCAAATCGGGCATGGGTACGTCCTACAACCTGAGCAAGCCGGAAGACAGCTCGCCGCGCATCCGTGAGCGCGGTGACATCGACCGCGTGCCCTCGGTCAACGTCCTGAAGTTCTGAATTCCAGCGATAGCACCCTCCGGGGTGTCCCGGCGCGGCAACATCGGCTTGCCGCGCCCTTCCCTCCACCCGTTTCCCGTTCCTGAAGCATGGCTGTTTTCACCCCGGTCTCCGACGCCGAGATCGCTCTCTGGCTGGATCAATACGATGTGGGCGCCGTGCGCGCATTTCGCGGCATCCCCTCCGGGATCGAAAACTCCAATTTCTTCCTGACCACGGAAAAGGACGGGCAGGCGCACGAATACGTCGTCACCCTGTTCGAGCGGCTGACGTTCGAGCAGCTGCCGTTCTATCTGTATCTGATGCAGCATCTGGCCGAGCACGGCATCAGCGTGCCCGCACCGATTCCAGGCCGCGACGGCGAAATCCTGCGCACCCTCAACGGCAAGCCGGCGACCATCGTGACGCGTCTGGCAGGCCGCTCGAACCTGGCGCCTACGGTGTCGGAATGCGCCATCGTCGGCGACATGCTCGCGCGCATGCATCTGGCCGGCCAAGACTATCCGCGCCATCAGCCCAACCTGCGCAGCCTGCCGTGGTGGAACGAGGTGGTGCCCGACGTGGTGCCCTTCGTGCACGGCGATACACGCGCCCTGCTGGAAACCGAACTCGCGCATCAGCAACGCTTCTTCGCCAGCGCCGACTACGCCGCGCTGCCCGAAGGCCCCTGCCATTGCGACCTGTTCCGCGACAACGTGCTGTTCGAGCCGGCAGCCAATGGCCAGCCTGAGCGGCTGGGCGGTTTCTTCGATTTCTACTTCGCCGGCGTCGACAAATGGCTCTTCGACGTGGCCGTGACCGTCAATGACTGGTGTATCGACCTGGCCACCGGCGTGCTGGATGCCGGGCGGGCACGTGCGATGCTGCAGGCGTATCACGCCGTGCGCCCGTTCACCGATGCCGAAACGCGGCACTGGCAAGACATGCTGCGCGCCGCGGCGTATCGCTTCTGGGTCTCGCGCCTTTGGGATTTCTATCTGCCGCGCGATGCCGAACTACTCAAGCCGCATGACCCCACCCACTTTGAGCGCGTGCTGCGTGAACGGGTGGGCGCAGGCGGCCCGACTCTGGATCTCCCCCAACCATGCAACTGATCGAAGTACCGGCCAAGCACGGCTACGTCTGGCTGCGCCAGGGTGCGTGGCTGTTTCGCAAGAACCCCATCGGTTTTTTGCTGCTGCTGTTCATCTACCTGTTTGCGGTCAACCTGCTGATGCTGCTGATGCCGCCGATTGGCGTCTTCGCCGTCCTGCTGCTCAATCCGGCCATCTTCGTCGGCTTCATGTCGGCGTGCCGCGATACGGTGGCGGGCAAGCGTGTTGGGCCCACATCGCTCATCGCGGGCTTCCGTGCGTACGGCAAGGATGCGATGCGCGGCCTGCTCAAGCTCGGCGGCATCTACGGTGCGCTGGTGTTGGTGGTCAGCGGCGTGCTGATGACGATGGTGGACGTTGACACGCTCATGACCGTGGTCAGCGACAAGCCGCTCACCGCTGAAGCCATCCGCGAGTTCTACCTGGCCATGGTGATGGGCTCGGTGCTGTACATCCCGGTGGCAGTGCTGTTCTGGTTTGCGCCGCTGCTGGTGGCATGGCACGGCATTCCGATGGGCAAGGCGCTGTTCTTCAGCTGGATGGCCGTATGGCGCAACCGCGCAGCGTTCATTCTGTATGGGGTGCTGGTCGCGATCCTGCTGATTGCGGTGCCGCTGTTCATTGACGCGCTGTTCGCCTCGAGCGGCGCCAACAACATCGCCCCGATCATCGCCACGCCGTACCGGATTCTGGTGATGGCGGTCCTGTATTGCTCGTTCTACGCCACCTACCGCGGCTGCTTCAACGTGACGCAAGCCGCCGGCCAGACCCCTGATACGACGGCCTGACCTGCACGCTGGGTCGATCGACGCTCAGTTGATCGGGTCCAGCTTGGCGATCCCAAGCGCCAGCACCTTCACGCCGTGGCGGTTGAACTTGATGTGCGCGCGCGCCTCGGCGCCCTCGCCTTCCAGCGTCGTGATGACGCCTTCCCCAAACTTGTTATGGAACACCGATTGGCCGACGCGAAAGCCTGTCGCCTCCGCTCGCTTGGCATCGGCGTAGTTCTTGCCGGTGTCCATGCCGCCGGTCGGGCGCGTGCCGGTGTAGGACTCTTCGTCGCCGCGCTGGGGGCGCTTGAACCAGTCTTTACCCCACGCGCTGTCACCCTGCACATTACGCGTGGACTGATAGCCGGAGTGCTGGGGCGTAAGCCACTTCAGCGTGTCTTCGGGCAGTTCATCAAAGAAACGTGAGCGAATGTGGTAGCGAATCTGGCCATGCAGCACGCGGCTTTGCGCGAACGAGAGATACAGCCGCTCGCGCGCCCGCGTGATTGCCACGTACATCAGGCGGCGCTCTTCTTCCAAGCCGTCCTTCTCCATCTGGCTGTTTTCGTGCGGGAACAAACCCTCTTCCAGTCCGGTGATGAAGACCACGTGGAACTCCAACCCCTTGGCTGCGTGCACGGTCATCATCTGCACGGCATCCTGGCCAGCCTGGGCCTGGTTGTCACCCGCTTCCAGCGAGGCGTGCGTCAGAAACGCGACCAGCGGTGTCATCTCGGCGGGCGTTTCATCGGTGACGAGTTCGGAGACGGTATCGATCTCCCCCCCTTCAATGCGCAGCATGGCGTCGTGGCGCACAGGCAATGCGGTGGCGATGGCATCCACGCCATAGCCCTCCTCGGCCACGAAGGCCTGAGCGGCGGTCACCAGTTCCTGCAAGTTCTCGATGCGATCCTGGCCCTCCTTCTCACCCTGGTAATGCGTAATGAGGCCGCTGGCGTGAATGACGTGCTGGACGATTTCGGGCAGCGTCATCTGGCGCGTGTCGGCACGCATCTGCTCGATCAGGCGCACAAACGCCGAGAGCTTGGTGCCGGCCGCGCCCGTCAGATAGGGCACCGACGCCGCGAGCGAAATGCCGTACAGCCGCGCCGCATCCTGCAATTGCTCCAGCGAGCGCGCCCCGACGCCGCGCGCCGGGAAGTTCACCACGCGGCCGAACGCGGCATCGTTATCCGAGTTTTCCAGCAACTGAATGTACGCCAGCGCGTGCTTGATTTCCGCACGCTCGAAGAAGCGCAGGCCGCCGTACACCTTGTAAGCGATGCCGGCCGAGAACAACGCATGCTCAATCACCCGTGATTGCGCGTTGCTGCGATACAGGATGGCGATTTCAGAGCGCGACATGCCGGTGGCAATGCGGTCGCGGATCTCTTCGACGATCCAGCCAGCCTCCTGCCCATCGGTTGCGGCCTGGTAGACGCGCACCGGCTCGCCATGGCCGGCATCCGTACGCAGGTTCTTGCCCAGGCGACGCGTGTTGTGCGAAATCAGGTGGTTGGCCGTATCGAGGATGTGGCCGTGCGACCGATAATTCTGCTCCAGCTTGATGCGGTGCTCGACGCGGAACTCGCGCTCGAAGTCGACCATATTGCCCACGTTGGCGCCACGAAACGCGTAGATACTTTGGTCATCATCGCCCACGGCGAAGATGGCATTGGGCGTGACACCGGGCTCGCCCAGGCCAGCGAGAATCTTCAGCCAGGCGTATTGCAGCTTGTTCGTATCCTGAAACTCGTCGACCAGGATGTGCTTGAAGCGACGCTGGTAATGCGCACGAATCGCATCGTTGTAGCGCAACAGTTCGTAGCAGCGCAGCAGCAGTTCGGCAAAGTCGACCACACCCTCACGCTGGCATTGCGCGTCATAGGCGGCGTACAGATCGGCCATGCGGCGGTCGTATTCGTTCGCGATTTCCAGGTCGCCCGCGCGCAAGCCTTGCTCCTTGGCGCCGTTGATGAAGTACTGGACGTTTTTGGGCGGGAATTTCTCGTCGTCGATATTGAGCGACTTGAGCAGACGCTTGACGGCGGAAAGCTGGTCTTGCGTATCCAGGATCTGGAACGTCTGCGGCAGGCCGGCATCGCGGTAGTGCGCACGCAGCAGCCGGTTGCACAGGCCGTGAAATGTGCCGATCCACATGGCGCGCGTGTTGATCGGCAGCATGGCTTGCAAGCGCGCCGTCATTTCCTTGGCAGCCTTGTTGGTAAACGTAACGGCCAGCACACCCGCAGGCGACACCCGTGCGCTTTGGATCAACCAGGCGATCCGGGTGGTCAGCACGCGCGTCTTGCCGCTGCCCGCCCCTGCCAGGATCAGCGCCGACGCATCGGGAAGCGTAATGGCAGCGCGTTGTTCGGGGTTCAGATTGGCGAGCAGATCAGACATGCGGGAGGAGCCTCGGCAGAATCGCCAAATTATACCGGCCCCTCCTCGGCCCCTTCCCGCGCCTTGCCCGTGCCGGACACAGACAGGTCGTATAATTCAAGGCTTTCGCCCGCCATTTTCCTGGGCCAAACGTCTTTTGCGCCCCTGCGTGCGCTCCCTCTTGCCCCTGTCAGCATGACCGATCAAAACCAGTCCCTCGCCAAGAGTTTCGAACCCGCCACCATCGAGCAGAAGTGGAGCGCAGCGTGGGAAGCGATGGGCGTCTCCCGCGCGACGCTTGAAGCCGGCCGTCCAGACTTCTGTATCCAGCTTCCCCCGCCGAACGTGACGGGCACGCTGCACATGGGCCACGCGTTCAACCAGACCATCATGGACGGCCTGACGCGCCACGCGCGCATGGCCGGCGCCAATACGCTGTGGGTGCCGGGCACCGACCACGCCGGTATCGCCACGCAGATCGTCGTCGAGCGCCAACTGGATGCACAGGGCGTTTCCCGCCACGACCTCGGCCGCGAGAAGTTCACTGAGAAGGTCTGGGAATGGAAGGAACAATCGGGCTCGACCATCACGCGCCAGGTGCGCCGCATGGGCGCCTCGATCGACTGGGAGCGCGAATACTTCACGATGGACCCGAAGATGTCGCGCGCCGTCAGCGACGTGTTCGTGCGTCTGTATGAGCAAGGCTTGATCTACCGCGGTAAGCGCCTGGTCAACTGGGACCCGGTGCTCGGCACCGCGGTGTCTGACCTGGAAGTGGTAAGCGAAGAGGAAGAAGGCTCGCTGTGGCACATCCGCTATCCGCTGGCCGAACCGGACGCCGCGCGCGGCCTGACACATCTGACGGTTGCCACGACGCGCCCGGAGACGATGCTCGGCGATACAGCCGTGATGGTGCACCCGGAAGATGAGCGCTACGCCCACCTGATCGGCAAGTTCGTTCACCTGCCACTGACCGATCGCAAGATCCCGGTGATTGCCGACGAGTACGTCGACCGCGAATTCGGCACCGGCGTGGTCAAGGTGACCCCAGGCCACGATTTCAACGACTACGCAGTGGGCCAGCGTCACAAGCTGCCGCAGTTGTCGATCCTGACGCTCGACGCGAAGATCGTCGCTGATGCCCCGGCCGCCTATGCGGGCATGGACCGCTTTGAAGCGCGCAAGAAGATGGTCGAGGACCTCGAAGCGCAAGGCCTGCTGGCCGAGGTAAAGAAGCACACGCTGATGGTGCCGCGCGGTGACCGCACCGGCGTGGTGATCGAGCCGATGCTGACCGACCAGTGGTTCGTCGCCATGAGCAAGCCTGCGCCCGAAGGCACGCGCTTCCCCGGCCGTTCGATTGCCGAAGTGGCGCTGGACGCCGTGCAAAGCGGCAAGATCAAGCTGGTGCCCGAGCAGTGGGTCAACACGTACAACCAGTGGCTGAACAACATCCAGGACTGGTGCATCTCGCGCCAACTGTGGTGGGGCCACCAGATTCCGGCGTGGTACGACGAAGCTGGCAACGTCTACGTTGGCCGCACGGAAGACGAGGCCAAAGCGCAGGCCGCGGCCAAGGGCTATACCGGCGCGCTCACGCGTGACGACGATGTGCTCGACACGTGGTTCTCGTCGGCGCTGGTGCCGTTCTCGTCGCTGGGCTGGCCGGCCGATACGCCCGAGCTCAAGCACTTCCTGCCCTCCACCGTGCTGGTGACGGGCTACGACATCATCTTTTTCTGGGTGGCGCGCATGGTCATGATGACCCTGCACTTCACCGGCGAAGTGCCCTTCCACACCGTCTACGTGCACGGCCTCGTGCGCGATTCGGAAGGCAAGAAGATGAGCAAGTCCGAGGGCAACACGCTGGACCCGGTTGACCTGATCGACGGGATCGCGCTGGAGCCGCTGCTGGCCAAGCGCACCACTGGCCTGCGCCGCCCGAAAGATGCGCCCAAGGTGGAGAAGCGCACGCGCAAGGAGTTTCCCGAAGGCATTCCGGCGTTTGGTGCGGACGCGCTGCGCTTCACCTTCGCCTCGCTCGCCACGCTGGGCCGCAGCATCAACTTTGACCCGAGCCGTTGCGAGGGCTACCGCAATTTCTGCAACAAGCTCTGGAACGCCACGCGCTTCGTGCTGATGAACACCGAAGGCCAGGACTGCGGCATGCAGGAATGCGTCGGCGATTGCGGCCCCGACGGCTATCTGGATTTCTCGCAGGCTGACCGCTGGATCGTCTCGCTGCTGCAGCGTGTAGAAACCGAAGTGGAAAAAGGCTTTGACGACTACCGCTTCGACAACATCGCCAACGCCATCTACAAGTTCGTCTGGGACGAATACTGCGACTGGTACCTGGAGCTGGCCAAGGTGCAGATCCAGACCGGCACGCCCGCCCAGCAACGCGCCACGCGCCGTACGCTGCTGCGTGTACTGGAAACCGTGCTGCGCCTGGCGCATCCGATTATCCCGTTCATTACCGAAGAACTCTGGCAAAAGGTCGCGCCGATGGCGGGCCGCGCCAAGGGCGACGGCACCGAGAGCCTCGCGCTGCAGGAATACCCGCGTGCCGCGCTGACCAAGATCGACGAGCAGGCCGAGCAATGGGTGCAGCAACTGAAGGCTCTGGTGGATGCCTGCCGCAACCTGCGTGGCGAGATGAACATCTCCCCCGCGCAGCGCGTACCGCTGTACGCCAATGGCGAAGCCGCGTTCCTGCAGATCGCGGCGCCGTACGTGCAAGCGCTGGGCAAGCTGTCTGAAGTGAAGGTCTACACCGATGCCGCGGCCATGGAGCAGGACGGCGCTGGCGCGCCGGTCGCCATCGTCGGCGAGAACAAGCTGCTGCTGAAGATCGAGATCGACGTGGCCGCCGAACACGCGCGCCTGTCGAAGGAAATCGACCGCCTGCGCGGCGAGATCACCAAGTGCGAAGCAAAGCTCGGTAACGAATCATTCGTCGCCCGCGCCCCTGCCGCCGTGGTGGAACAGGAACAAAAGCGTGTGGCGGATTTCAAAGCCACGTTGACCAAACTGGAAGCCCAGATTGCACGGCTGCCGGTGCAGGCCTGAGCGCCCAAACCTAAGCGCCCGAACAATCAATACCAAGGAAACCACGATGCAACGCGTCACCAAAGCCGTTTTCCCCGTCGCGGGGCTCGGAACCCGCTTTCTGCCGGCCACCAAGGCCAGCCCGAAGGAAATGCTGCCGGTCGTGGACAAGCCGCTGATCCAGTACGCCGTGGAAGAAGCCATGGCCGCCGGCATCACCGAAATGATCTTCGTGACTGGCCGTAGCAAGCGCGCGATTGAAGATCACTTCGACAAGGCCTACGAACTCGAAGCCGAACTGGAAGCCAAGCACAAGACTGCCTTGCTTGAGGTCGTGCGCTCGATCAAGCCGTCGCATGTCGATTGTTTCTACGTGCGCCAGCCCGAAGCGCTGGGCCTGGGCCACGCCGTGCAATGCGCGGAGAAGCTCGTCGGCGATGCGCCCTTCGCCGTCATCCTGGCCGATGACTTGCTGGACGGCACGCCGCCCGTCATGAAGCAGATGGTCGATCTGTACGACCACTACAATTGCTCGGTGATCGGCGTGGAAGAGATCGACCGCGAGCAAAGCCGTTCGTACGGCGTGGTCGACGGCCGCCCGTGGGAAGAAGACGGCAGCGTGATCAAGATGTCGGGCATCGTCGAAAAGCCGGCGCCGGAGAACGCGCCGTCCAACCTGGGTGTGGTTGGCCGCTACATCCTGACGCCGCGCATTTTTGACCACATCCGCAACCTCAAGCCGGGCGCCGGCGGCGAGCTGCAACTGACGGACGCGATCCAATCGCTGCTGTCGGCCGAGCAAGTGCTGGCCTATCGCTACAAAGGTGTGCGCTATGACTGCGGTAGCAAGCTAGGCTACCTGAAGGCCACGGTGGAGCTGGCGCTCAAGCACAAGGAAGTCGCTGACGACTTCCGCGCTTACTTGGCAGCGCGCGGCCAAGCCTGATTTGGCACACCACCCGAGAAAAAACCCGCGCAGCACAAGCTGACGCGGGTTTTTTGTTGCCGGATTCGTCCCAACCCGTCCGGCGCGGATGTCCCACCCTTCTGCGAGGAGAGGCTGCAGCCTCTTCTTATTGCGGTGCTGCCAGCGGCTTGATCGTGTTGTTCAGCAGGCTCCAGTACGAGCTGGTGCTGTACGGGAGCATCTGTGCAACATAGTTCCACCAGAAGTAGCCGCCAATGAAGCGCGGGTCGGACGCCATCTCGTTGTCGCCCATCGGGTAATACGACGTGATCAGATTCTGCTGCACCGAGGCAGGAGCCGCCGTGCTGGACGTACCGACCTCACCAAACCCTACCTTTGCAGCCGGGAAGACGGTTTCAAGCAAGTTGAAATCCGTTGCCCACGACGGATCCAAACCTGGGCAGTCCTGGTACGGGTAGTAGCTGAACAGTGCGTAGTCCGCACCCTGACGCACACGAGAGGGCAGGAAGTTGGTCGCCCAGGTACGCCATGAGTCCATCGGCAGTTGGTAGCAGTTGGTGCCCTTGCCATCGTCGTTGTAGTACATCGTCACCGATACCAGGCCACCCGCGCCCTTTACGATGTCATAGGCGTTACCGACCATCTGACCGATCTGCTGTTCCTGCGACGTTGCCGTCGAGGTCGGACCGTTCGGGTTGGCACGCAGCCACTCGCCGTTGATTTCATTGGCGATTTCCCATACGTCCACGACATTCTTCAGCGTGCTCACCAACTCTTTGGTGCGTGCACTGTAGGTGGTCGGGTCGACCGGGAAATAGTACGAGTCCATCACTTCGCCCATGACATAGGCGACTTGATGAAGCTTGACCAGCGGTGCGTAGTAGTCGGCCGCCGATGTACCCGGGTCAAAGACCACGCGCACGGTCGGCTTGTACGGCAGATGCGTGAGCGAGGCCACGATCGCGTTGATGTTGCTGACGTCGTCAAGCGTGACGCCATAAATGGGTGCCTTCGGGCGCGTGGCCTGCGCCGAGGCGGGTTGTATTCCCAGGCCTGTCAGTGTTGTTGCCGCCGCCAGACCTACCAAGGCGCGCAGGCTCGTGCGCGCCGCCCTCTGTGCTGCTTTCTTGGTTTCCAACATTGTTTTTTCGATTCCCTCGGACGCAAAACCTTACGCCCAGTACTTCGATGGACAAGCGCCGCCCTACCTATCCGGTATCCCGATGTGGTGTGACTCCGTTGACACACTGAGCACCGAACGGGGGTGAGCGTCACATGACGCCCCGGTCGGCGGATGAATGCGCGATTGGAAGCCTCGCCGTCGATTGAATCGATCAGCCGGCCGTGCGCTTATGGAATGGACTGGTACAGATGGCGCGTGCTCACCCGAGGGCGACCCGCAGCTTGACGATATGACAAGCTCTGCACTTCAGTTGGTCGCTGACTACGTTCCCCCCGTCAGCGACCAAGCGGCATGATACCGAAGGTTGCCAGAAGATCAACGAAATTTAACACTGCTTACGCAGCAATAATAAAAAAACCGCGGGTCTGGCAGACACGCGGTTTCTTCGAAACGCCCACCTGATGGGCGTCTTGGCGGCACAGCCGTTTTTACTTGTGCCGGTAGTTGATGCGACCCTTGGTGAGGTCGTACGGCGACATCTCCAGCTTCACGCGGTCGCCCGCGAGGATGCGGATGCGGTGCTTTTGCATCTTGCCCGATGCGTAAGCCCAGATTTCGACGCCGTTTTCCAGTTGCACGCGAAAACGATTGTCGGGCAGTGCTTCAGACACCACCCCTTCAAATTCAATCAGTTCTTCCTTGGCCAAACTCGTTCCTTTTTATGCAGCACGCGGCTGCGCCGATGGTTGCAATGATGTGATGACCCACCCGAACCACGCCACACGCCTCAATGGGCATGCAGCGGTACGCCGCGATCATCTGCCCGGACAGCGGGCTTGGGGGGGTACCGAGTTGCGCGAAACACAAATCGCGCCCGCCATTGGCGAGCGCCGTTTCGTGCAAGCGAGAGCGAGGATGGGTGGCGGTCGCAGATGCGCGCCGCCCGACTCGGCGCGGGGTATTCCCCGGTGCTGGACTCAGCCGCCACCGGCCATGATTGGCCCGGCGGCGAGCCGGATTCGCCCGCTATTCTACCACGGACGGGTTCCGCGGTTTCAGGCGCCGTCGGCAGGAAACGACAGTTCGGGCACGCCGCCATCGATGATGCTCTCAGCAAAGCGCAGTGCTGCAATGCGCGCAGCACCCACATTGCTGAATTGCCGGTCCCCCGATAGACGGAAGACCTGGGTCTGCCCCGGCTCGGGCGACTCCCCCGCCCGACAGATCATCACGGCTGCGTTGTAGCTGCGGTCCTCCCTGGCCTCGGGCCAGCGTGCCGTGCGTTCATGCTGGAAAGCCAACGGATAAATGTCGAAGCCTTTGTACTGGCCCGCCGGCGAAGTGTCCATCTGAAATGCCCCCTTCTTGAACGTCGAGTGCTGTCCGACTATACACCCGTGTGTTTTGCATGGCGATGAAAGCGACGGCAACGTTTGATCTTCTGAACGACATAACGCGCGCAGGCGCATCGGCCATGGCAAAGCTTTCCAGAGCGATCGAACGCTGGTCTAAAGACGTTTCTGGACGTCACCCCTCGCAAGCGGGGTGTGGTGCAATCCGGTTGTGCTAGCGTGGATGGATGCTTGCCACGACATCCAAACGGATGTGCGCGCTGCGCAAGACACCAACCCTCAACGCTCTCTCAAGAAAGACAATGCGCCTGACCTCCTCGATTGCCCTGGCGTGTGCCGGGCTGATGCTGTCCGCCTGCGGTGGCGGTGATGGTGGCTCGTCATTGAGCCCGCAAACCGGCGCCGCGTCGACCGCTGCGAGTACGGGGTCGAATACGGTTGCCCCAGCGGCCGCAACTGCCATCCCCGCCTGCGGCGCCAACGGCACCTCTGCGCTCGCCGGGGTGCAGACCTGGATGTACCAGTTGCAGGGCATGACCACCAGTGCGCAGATCGACGCGCTCGACGCACAGCCATACGACATGCTGGTCATTGAGGCCAACAACACCATCAAGGGGCTGGAAAACTTCAACACTACCGATATGGTGTCGCGACTGCGTACCAAGCCCGATGGCTCTGCGCGCAAGGTACTCGCCTACATCGACATTGGCGAGGCCGAAGACTTTCGCACCTATTGGACGTCGAGCTGGCAAGCGCCCACATCCACGGGCCCCGGCACGCCCGACTTCATCATCAAGGCCGACCCCGATGGCTGGGCCGGCGACTACCCCGTCGCGTTCTGGGACCCGCGCTGGCAAGCGCTTTGGCTCGGGCCAAACGGCGCTGTGGAGCAACTAGCACGCGAGGGGTTCGATGGGGTCTATCTGGATTGGGTCCAGGCGTATGCCGAGCCGTCCGTGGCGGACGCGGCCCGGGCAGCCGGCATTGATCCGGCGCAGGCCATGGTCGACTTCATCGCCAAGATCCGGGCGGCGGGGCGCGCCATCAATCCGCAGTTCGCGGTGATCCAGCAGAATGCGTCGACGCTGATCGATGACGGCGGCGGGTCAACGCTGCTGGCAACGATCGATGGCATCTCGCAGGAGGACACGTGGTTCGGCGGCACCGCTGGCGCAGCATGGGACAGCGCTTCCGGCGGCGACACAGCCGCGAGCGCCGATAGCACGCAATGGACGATCAATCAGTTGCAAAAGTACTGCGCCGGCAACGTACCCGTCTTCACGATCGACTACGCGTTGCAGACTGCCAACGCGCAGACGGTCTACACCGCTTCACGCGCGCAAGGCTTCCACCCGCTGGTCTCGCGCATTGCGCTGTCCAAGCCGACGACTACGCCGCCCTGGAATTACTGAGCACATTCAACGACGCACTGGCCAGCGCATCCGCAAAAGGCAGGCCGACGTAGTTCTCCGCCAGCACGCGGGCGCCTGCCGGCGAGCTGGTCACGTAATCCAGCTCGGCGCGCTGCAGCTTCTGCATGAAAGGCGTGTGATCGTCGAAGCGATGCAGCATCGACGTCATCCACCACGAGAAATGCTCGGCGCGCCAGACGCGTTGCAGACAGCGTTCGGAGTAGCTCGCAAGCTGCGCGGTGTCGTTCTGTTTGTAGCGCGCTGTAAGCGCCTGAGCGAGCACGCGCACGTCGGCGACGGCGAGGTTCATTCCCTTTGCGCCGGTGGGCGGCACGATGTGCGCGGCATCACCTGCGAGGAACAGCCGCCCGTGCTGCATCGTCTCGCAGACGAAGCTGCGCATCGGCGTGATGCTCTTCTGCAGGATGGCGCCCTCCTTCAAGCGCCAGCCGTCATTGTTTTCCAGGCGAGTGTGGAGTTCATCCCAGATGCGGGCGTCCGGCCATTCGGCCAGATTTTCATCGGGTTTGCATTGCAGATAGAGCCGCGTGATCTGGGGTGAACGCATGCTGAACAAGGCAAAGCCACGATCGTGGCTCGCGTAGATCAGCTCGTCTGCTGCGGGCTCGGCTTCGGCCAGGATGCCAAGCCAAGCAAACGGATACACGCGCTCGAATATGGCCTGCCGCTGCACCGGAACCGCCGGGCGGCAGATGCCGTGAAAACCATCGCACCCTGCGATGTAATCGCATTGCAGCGTCTGCGGCACGCCGTCGTGCACGAACCGCACGGAAGGCGTGGCCGATTCGATGTCGTGCACCGAGACATCAGACACGTTGAACAGCAGCGGCGCACCTTGCTCAACGCGTGCGGCAATCAGATCCTTCACCACCTCGTGCTGCCCATACACGGTGATTGAGCGGCCGCCCGACATCGCCGTCAGATCAATGCGATGGCGCTTGCCGCCAAACAGCAGCTCGATGCCGTGGTGCACGAGCCCTTCGCGGCGCATGCGCTCGCCCACGCCCGCCTCGTTGAGCACATCGACCGTGCCCTGCTCCAGCACGCCGGCGCGGATACGCTCTTCAACGTACACGCGGCTCTTGGCTTCAAGAATGACCGCGTCAATGCCGTTGCGGTGCAGAAGCTGCCCGAGCAGAAGGCCCGCCGGGCCCGCGCCGATGATGGCGACCTGGGTGCGCATGGTGGTTGTCTCCGGATGGATTTGGAATCGTTCTGGCAACCATTGTTGGCGTGTGTCTTGATATCGGACAATGCAATATTGCCGATAAACTTTATCGCTAATTCCGATAGTGGTATTGCCATGTCCACCCTGCCCAACTTTGATCTGAACCTGTTGCCAATCCTGCTGGCGCTGCACGACGCACACAGCGTGAGCATGGCGGCGCAGCAACTCGGCATGAGCCAGCCGGGTGTGAGCACTGCGCTAGGCAAGCTGCGCGCGGCATTTGACGACCCGCTATTTGTGCGCACCTCGCGCGGCATGGAGCCGACGCCGCGTGCGCTGGCGCTCATTCCAGCGGCGCGCGATGTGCTGGTGCGCGTGCAACAAGGCATTCTGGAGACTGGCGCGTTCGATCCGGCCACGACCACGCATACGTTCTCGATCTCGCTGTCGGATGTGGGCGAGATGGTGTTCTTGCCGCGCATTGTCGAGGCGATAGCGCGGCAGGCACCGCGGGCATCGGTGCAATCTGTGTCGCTGCCGCCGGCGCAGATCGAGCGGGCGCTGGAGATTGGCTCGCTCGATTTGGCGGTCGGCTACTTCCCTGACCTGAAGAAGAACAACTTCTTTCAGCAACGGCTGTTCACACACCATTTCACGTGCATCGTGCGGGCCGATCATCCCGTCACGCGGGGCGGCAACACAAAGCTGTCGATGGCGCAGTTTCTGGAGTACGGCCACGCCGTGGTGCGCGCAGAGGGGCGCAGCCAAGAGCTGTACGAACGCTTTCTGGAACGCAAACGCATCCGCCGCACGCCTGCGCTGCTTACGCCGCATTTCATGAGCATTCCATTCATCCTCGCGCGCACGGATCTGATTGCGACGGTGCCGCATGCGGTAGGGCTATCGTTCATGCAATCGCACGCCAACATCTGCGTGATGGAGCCGCCGCTGGAGCTGCCGAGCTTCGATCTCAAACAGCACTGGCACCGCAAGTTCCACAACGACACACGCAGCCGGTGGTTCCGCGCGCTGGTGTCGTCGCTGTTCAATGATGAGGCAGACGAGTGGCGCGAGCCTGGCCATCGGCCCGCCAAACGCAAGAACACGAAATAAATCGACCCACGTCGAATGTTCACCATTCGAACACTCGATTGCAATGCGAACACAGAGCCTTTAGGATCGTTGCACGCGCAAGCGACGCCGCGGTGAGTTCGCACGGCTCACGCTTGCCGATCAACCTTTGGAGACCTTCATGAAACGTCGTGTGCTGCTACTGACTGCTGTTGCTGGTGCGCTGATGGCCGGCCTGCCCGCCTTTGCGGACGAGCCGATCAAGATCGGCCTGATCGCGCCCTTCTCCGGCCCGTTTGCTGATTACGGCAAGCAGATGGAAGACGGCATTAAGGCGTATCAGAAGCTGCACGGCACCACCGCTGGCGGACGTCAGGTGCAGATCATCATGAAGGACACGACGGGCCCCGTACCGGACGTCGCCAAGCGATTGGCACAGGAGCTGGTGGTGCGCGACAAGGTGGATTTCCTGGCGGGCTTCGGCCTTACGCCAGAGGCACTGGCGGTGGCGCCCATCGCGCAGCAAGCCAAGAAACCGATGGTGATCTTCAACGCCGCCTCGTCGTCCATCACCACCAAGTCGGACTACGTGACGCGTGTGTCGATGACCCTGCCGCAAATCTCTGCGCCGATCGCTTCTTGGGCGTTGAAGAACGGCATCAAGCAGGTGGCTACCGTGGTGGCTGATTACGCGCCCGGCGTCGATGCTGAAAACGCCTTCAAGCAGACCTTCACCGCAGGCGGCGGCCAAGTGGTGGAAGCCGTGCGCGTGCCGCTGCGCAATCCGGAATTCGCGCCGTTCATCCAGCGCGTGAAAGACACCAAGCCGCAAGCCGTATTCGTCTTTCTGCCCGCTGGCGAACAGGGCGTGGCGTTCATGAAGGGCTTTCGCGAGCGCGGGCTGGCGCAAGCCGGCATCAAAGTCATTGCGACCGGCGACCTGACCGACGACCACGTGCTGCCAGCCATGGGGGACTCGACGCTGGGCGTCATCACCTCGTTCCATTACTCGGCCGCGCACGACTCGTCGCAGAACAAGATTTTTCTGAAAGCCTTTGCCGACGCCAATCCCGGCGCGGGCCGCCCAAATTTTATGGCGGTGGCCGCGTATGACGGCATCGGCGCGATCTACAACGTCATCAACAAGTTGGGCGGCAAGATCGATGGGGAGAAAGCGATCGCCGCCTTCAAGGGCATGAAGATCGACAGCCCGCGCGGGCCGATCACCATCGACCCGGCCACGCGCGACGTGGTGCAGACGGTCTACATCCGCAAGGTAGAGAAGGTCGGCAACGAGCTGTACAACGTCGAGTTCGACAAGTTTCCCGACATGAAGGACCCGGGCAAGTAAGCCTTATGCAACGGCAACGAGCCGTTGCAGCAACGGCGCATCGGCCAGCAGATCTGCACTGGCCGATGCATGCACGATACGCCCGCGATCCAGCACCAGTGCGCGCTGCGTCAGTTGCAGTGCCAGACGCGCATGCTGCTCCACCACGATCACCGCCATGCCGCCTTCATCGACGAGCGCGCGGATGGCGCGGCCCAGTTCCTGCACGATGATCGGCGCAAGGCCTTCCATCGGCTCATCCAGTAACAGCAACGCGGGATTTGTCACAAGCGCACGCGCGATGGCGACCATCTGCTGCTCGCCGCCCGATAGCTGGTTGCCGAGATTGCGCCGCCGCTCTTGAAGACGCGGAAATGTCTTGTAGACACGCGCCACATCCCATGCGCCGGGCCGTGCCACGGCGCTCAGATGCTCTTCTACCGTGAGCGACGGAAACATCCACCGCTCCTGCGGCACCCAGCCGAGCCCTGCCCGCGCACGGCGATGCGGCGACACCTTCGCGATGTCCGCGCCCTGCCAGCGGATACGTCCGCCATGCAGGCGCGTGAAGCCCATCAGCGTACTTAGCAGCGTGGTCTTGCCGACGCCGTTGCGGCCCAGCAGTGCCAGGCTGCCGCCCGCTTCCAACGCGAACGACACATCGTCGAGCACGACGGCATTGCCATAGCCCGCGGTCACGCGCTCGAACGAAAGCAACTCAGACATGCTCGGCCTCCCCGAGGTAAACCTCGCGCACGCGTGGGTCTGCGGCGATCTCTTGCGGCGTGCCTTCCGTCAACACGCGGCCGGCCACCAGCACGCTGATCCGTTCGGCAAAGCGGAAGACGAGGTTCATGTCGTGCTCGATGAAGAGGATGGTGATGTCGCGCGGCAGGCTGGCGATCACCTCGAACAGCTGGCGGCTCTCGCCGCTGGGAATGCCTGCAGCGGGCTCGTCGAGCAGCAGGATGCGCGGGTGCGTTGCCAACGCCAGCGCAATCTCCACCAACCGCTGCTTGCCGTACGGCAACGCGTGCGTGGGCGACAGTGCATCGGCGCCGAGCTGCAGGCGGCCGAGCAACGCCATGGCCTCGTCACGCGCGTCTTTGTGCGATGCAACGGTGCGATGCCAGTGCCATGACGCGCCTGAGCGCTCGAAGATGGCGAGCATCACTGACTCCAACACCGTCAGCCCCGGAAACAGCGTGTTGATCTGAAACGTGCGCGTGATGCCGCGCTTGACGCGCTGGTGTGCCGGCAGGCGCGTGATGTCTTCCTGATCCAGCAGTACCTGGCCCGCAGTGGGCGCGAGCGTGCCGGTCAGCAGATTAATGAAGGTGGTCTTGCCCGCGCCATTTGGACCGATCAGCGCATGACGTGCGCCGGGCGTAAAAGACAGCGAGATATCGGAATTGGCGTGAAAGCCGCCCCAGCGTTTGGACAGACCACGCGTGCTCAATGTGGGCGCGGGATGCATCGTCGGCGCGCTCATGCGGCACCTCCCTTGCGAGCGCGCCAGCCTCGCACTACGGATCGGAGTGCTTCCAGCCCACCAAGAATGCCACCACGCGCAAACAGCACGATCACCATCAGCAGCAGGCCGATCCAGAACTGCCAGTAGACCGGATTGATTCCGGCCAACACATCCTGCGCCACCATGAACACTGCCGCGCCGATCAGCGCGCCGTATAACCGGCCAGCACCGCCCAGCACCAGCATGATCAGCAACTCAGCGGAGCGCGAGAAACCGAGCGAATCGAGCCCAACAAACTGCGTGGTCTGCGCGAGTAACCCGCCTGCCACACCTGCAACCGCTGCGCTCACGGTAAATGCCGCCACCAGCCGCATACGCACATCGGCGCCGATGGCGGGCATACGTTTTGGGCCTTGCTGAATGCCGCGCAGCGACAATCCAAACGGCGAACGTACCAGGCGACGCAGCACCAAGAACATCAGGAACAGCACGACAAGGGTATAGACGTACGCCGTGCGCCCCTCCAGATCGAACGCAAAGGTGCCGAGCAGGTTGCTCATCATCACACCCGACAGACCGTCAACGCCGCCCGTGAGAAACGCCATCTTATTGGCCGCCTCATACAGCATCAGGCCGATGCCAAGCGTGACCATCAACCGCGTCAGATCCTGCCCGCGTACGACGAGAAAGCTCACGCAGAACCCGCCGAGCGCAGCAACGATGGCGCCGGCCGCCAGCCCCGTGAGCGGCTCCCCCCAACCATGCGCCGCGAGCAACCCTGCCGTGTAGGCACCGAGCCCGAAGAAGCCCGCGTGCCCGAGCGAAACGATGCCCGCATAGCCCAGCACCAGGTCGAGCGACAACGCAAACAGCCCAACGATCAGCACCTGGCTGCCGAAGACGAGGTAATCGGGAAAAAGGAAGAAAACCGCAATCGGCAAGCACCAGAACGCGATCTCGAACGGTGACCAGCGCCCTCCGGGCAAGCCATGCGCCTCCATGGGTTCTGAAGGCTGCCCAGACCGCCTCAGTTGCTGCAGCACCGTCATGCACGCCTCCCCAGCAGTCCACCCGGGAAGAGCACGAGCAGCACCACCATCAACCCGTAGATGACAAACGCACCCACGCCGGGCACGTAGTACTTGCCCGCCACGTCAAACACGCCCAGCACGAGCGCGGCCAGCAATGTGCCTTTGATGGAGCCCGCACCGCCGACCGCCACCACGAGCAGGAAGTACACCATGTACTTGATCGGGAACGCCGGATCGAGGCCGAGCACATCAAGGCCCAGGCCGCCGCCCAATCCGGCCAACCCGGAGCCCAGCGCAAACGTGACGGAGAACACCAAACTCACGTTGATGCCCAGCCCAGCCGACGCCTGCTGGTTGTCCACCGACGCGCGCACCTGCGCACCAAAGCGCGTGCGCTCGATCAGCCACGCCAACAGCGCCGTCAGCACAACCACCACACCGATCAGGAACAGCCGATAGCGCCCGATTTCCAGTCCGTCCAATACCCGCAATTGCCCGCGCAGCATCTCCGGCAACTCAACCGGTTGCTGCGACGGCCCCCAAACGTACGTCGCACCCGCCATCGCCATGAAAACGAGTGCGATGGAAAACAGCACCTGATCCAGCGGGCTCGCGCGATAAAGCCGTCGGTACAGCGTGCGCTCGAGCACAAACCCGAGGGCTGCGGTAATAAGGAAGGCAATGGGCAGCGTTGCCAGAAATGGCACGCCGAGGCGGTTCATCAGCACCACACACACGTAGCCGCCTGCCATGGCGAACGCCCCGTGCGCGAGGTTGATGAAATTCATCAGACCCATCGTGACCGACAGGCCGATGCTGATCAGGAACAGCAGGCTGCCGTAGGCCAGCCCGTCGAACAACACACCCAATGCGCTGAGCATGGGTCTCCTCCTTGGGCCGCTAACTCGTCGGTCAGTTTGCCCGGTGTGTTGCGTGGCGTCTCCCCAGAGACGATGGGTGCGACTGATCGGTGCTACTTCTTGGAAGCCGCCTCCGCATCTATCTCGGCAAACACGGTCTGCGCGAGGTGGAAGGCATGGTTGGCTGCCGGCACACCGCAGTAGATGGCGGTCTGCAGCAACGTCTCCTGAATTTCGTCGCGTGTGACGCCATTGTTGGCGGCGGCGCGCAAGTGCAGGCGCAGTTCGCCATCGCGGCCGAGGGCAACCATCATGGCGATCGTCAGCAGGCTGCGCGTGTGGCGCGGCAAGCCAGGGCGCGTCCAGATTTCACCCCAGGCATAGCGGGTGATGAGGTCCTGGAACGGCGCGGTCAGTTCAGTCTGCGCAGCATTGGCACGGTCGACGTGGGCGTCGCCCAACACGGCACGGCGCACCTCCATGCCGGCGGCGTAGCGTTCGCGGTCATCCATGAGCAGCCTCGCGTGCGACACCCGCAACACCTGTCGTCAAGAAACTGACCAGCGCTTCGGTATAGCCGTCGCTGTCTTCCCAGTTGGCGAGATGGCCGGCCGGGAGTTCCACGTACTGCGCGCCCGGCACGTCATCGGCAATGCCCTTGGTCTGCGCGGCAGGCGTGGAGATATCGTGCGTGCCACCAATCACCAGCATCGGCACACGGATGTTTGGCAGTTGCGCGCGCAGGTCCGCATCGCGGATGGCGGCACAGCAGCCGTTGTAGCCAGCGGTGGGCGTGGCAAGAAACACCTCCATGAAGCGCTCGATCTGGGCCGGATTGGCCTCGGGATAGCGCGGCGAAAACCAGCTCAGCAGCTTATCGGTGATGGCCGGCATGCCACCGCGCTCCACCAGCGCGATGCGGTCGTTCCAGCCCTGCTGTGTACCGATGAGCGGTGCGGTGTTTGTCACCACCATGCGCGGGAAGCGCTCGCCGTGATACGCCGCCAGCCACAGGCCCGTCAGGCCGCCCATCGACAGGCCACAGAACAGCGCAACCTCAATGTTGTAGTGATCGAGCAGCGCGAGCACGTCGCCGCCGAGTTGTGCGATGCCAAACGGCGCATCGGGCACGCTAGACTGGCCGTGACCGCGCTGGTCATAGCGCAGCAGGCGAAAATGCTGGCGCAACGCTTCGAGCTGCGGCTGCCACATACCCAGGTTGGTGCCGAGCGAGTTCGAGAGCACCAGCACCGGCTTGCTCGAGGCAGGCCCGTCGTCGAGCTCGTGATACAGGCGGACGTTGTCGTGTTCGAGCCAAGGCATGGTGTCTCCGTGGAATGGTGTGTTCAGGCGTGGCGGCGGGCGTGTTCCGCAAGCACGCGGTCGACAGCAGCGCCCGCATCGCCAAGGTAATGGGTGGGGTCGAGCAGTGCCGTCAACCGTTGCGGTGTGGCGCTGCCCCAGATGCGCAGGACGTCAGCATCCTGGGCCAGTACGTCATGCAGCGTTTTGTTTTCTTGTACGGCTTTGCGGCTGGCGGCTTCAACCACGTGGTGCGCCTGCAAGCGGCCAAGGTCTGCGCCCAGCGCCAGCATGACGGCCTCACCAAGGATCAGGCCGTGCGTAAGGCCAAGGTTGGCATGCATGCGGGCCGCATCCACGTGCAAGCCTTCAATGATTTCGCGCATGCGATCAAGCGCACCGGCTGCAAGGCAGGCCATCTCGCGCAGCGTCGCCCATTGCGCCTGCCAGCCACCGAGCGCACGTTCGTGCTCCTGCGGCAGCGCAGAGAGCAGCGTGCTCGCCAAACCCGGCATGCGCGTGGCCGCGGCCAGCACCGTCGCGCAGCCAACAGGATTGCGCTTGTGCGGCATGGTGGAAGAGCCGCCCTTGCCCGCACCCGAAGGCTCGGCAACTTCACCGATTTCGGTCTGCATCATCAACGAGAGATCGCGCGCGAAGCGGCCCAGCGTGCCAGTCAGCAGCGCGAGCGTAGCGCCGATATCGGCAACCCGATCCTGCTCGCCGTGCCAGGACAGCGTCGGCAACGGCAAATCAAGTTCGTGCGCCAGCGCCTGCGCAACCGCACGCGCATGTTCGCCCAGGCTGGCGAGCGTGCCAGCGGCACCACCAAACTGCAGTGCCGGCACATGCGCACGCAACGCAGCCAAGCGATCCTGCGCACGATGCACCGCCTCCAGCCAGCCAGCAACTTTGCGTCCGAAAGTGGTCGGCAAGGCCTGCTGCAACCACGTTCGGGCCACCATCGGCGTATTCCGATGACGTTGCGCAAGCGCGGCCAGCGCGTCAGCCAGCTTCTGCAAGTCGGCCTCCATCAACTCGGCCGATTGCCTCCACTGCAGCATCAAACCGGTGTCGATGATGTCCTGGCTGGTCGCGCCCCAATGCACGTAGCGCGCGGCATTTTCATCGTGCTGCGCGACAGCAGCAGTCAGTTGCTTGACCAGCGGAATCGCCAGATTGCCCGCGCTGGCAGCCGCGTTGCCGAGCGCGTCCAGGTCCAACGTCACCTTGGCGCAGACCGCACGAATCGGTGCAACGGCTTGCGCCGGAATCACGCCAACCGCGCCCTCGGCCTGCGCAAGTGCGGCCTCCACATCGAGCATCGCGCGCACGGTGGCCGCATCAGACCACACCGCCAGCATGGCTGGCGTGGAAAAGGCACGATCGAGCAGTCCGCTGGTCATGGCCGCGCTTATCGCAACATCAAACGCGTTCGATCACCAGCGCAATGCCCTGGCCCACGCCGATGCACATCGTGCACAGCGCGTAGCGCCCGCCAGTACGTTGCAGTTGGTACATCGCCGTCGTCACCAGGCGCGCGCCGCTCATGCCGAGCGGGTGACCCAGTGCGATTGCACCGCCGTTCGGGTTGACGCGCGGGTCGTCGTCCCGCAGGCCCAACTGGCGCATGACGGCCAAACCTTGCGCGGCAAACGCTTCGTTCAGCTCGATCACGTCCATCTGATCAATCGTCAAACCGAGTTGCTTGAGCAGCTTTTGCGAGGCGGGTGCCGGGCCAATGCCCATCACGCGCGGCGGCACACCGGCGGTGGCCATGCCGACGATGCGCGCACGCGGCGTCAGGCCAAAGCGCTTGGCCGATTCCTCATTGGCGAGCAGCAGCGCGCAGGCGCCATCGTTCACGCCCGACGCATTGCCGGCGGTAACGGTGCCATCCGGACGCACCACGCCCTTGAGCTTGGCGAGCGTTTCCAGGGTGGTTGCGCGCGGATGCTCGTCGCGGCTCACGACGATGGCGTCGCCCTTCTTCTGCGGGATCGTCACCGGGGTGATTTCCTGCGCGAGCGTGCCGTCTTCCTGCGCACGGGCGGCGCTGGCCTGGCTGCGCAGCGCAAAGCGGTCCTGATCTTCGCGGTTGATCTTGTAGTCGGTGGCGACGTTCTCGGCGGTTTCGGGCATCGAGTCAACGCCATACTGGGCCTTCATCAGCGGGTTGACGAAGCGCCAGCCGATGGTGGTGTCGTAGATGGCGGCATCGCGCGAGAAGGCGCTCGCGGCCTTGCCCATCACGAACGGCGCACGGCTCATGCTCTCTACGCCGCCAGCGATCATCAGCGCGGTTTCACCCGAGCGGATGGCGCGCGCAGCGGTGCCGGTTGCGTCCATGCCGGAGCCGCACAGGCGGTTGATGGTCGAGCCCGGCACGCTGTCAGGCAACCCCGCGAGCAGCGACGACATGCGCGCCACGTTGCGGTTGTCTTCACCGGCTTGGTTGGCGCAGCCAAAGATCACGTCGTCGATAGCCGACCAGTCGACCTGCGGGTTGCGCGCCATCAGCGCCTTGAGCGGCACGGCGCCCAGGTCATCCGCACGCACGGCAGACAGGCTGCCACCGTAGCGGCCGATGGGAGTGCGGATGGCGTCGCAGATAAAGGCTTCCGTCATGATGTGTTCTGTCTCCAATAGTCGTTATGTACGACGCAGCGGCGCGGCCGTCAGCGTCTGCAGCGTATCGAAATCCAGGCCGTCGGCCATCTCGCGCACCACCAACCCCTCGGGCGTGATGTCGATCACGGCAAGGTCGGTGTAGATGGTATCGACGCAGCCGATGCCCGTCAGCGGATACGTGCACGACGGCACGATCTTGCTCGCGCCCTGCTTGGTCTGGTGCTCCATCATGACAAAGACGCGTTTGGCGCCAATGGCCAGGTCCATCGCCCCGCCCACCGCGGGAATGGCGTCCGGCGCGCCGGTATGCCAGTTGGCGAGATCGCCCGTGGCCGACACCTGGAAGCCGCCGAGCACGCAATAGTCGAGATGGCCGCCCCGCATCATGGCAAACGAATCGGCGTGATGGAAGAACGACGCGCCGGGCTTGATGGTGACGGGCTGCTTGCCGGCGTTGATGAGGTCTTCGTCTTCTTGGCCGGGCGCAGGTGCGGGGCCCATGCCGAGCAGGCCGTTCTCGGTGTGCAGGATGATTTCTCGATCCGCGGGCAACTGGTTGGCCACCAGTGTCGGCAGGCCAATACCCAGGTTGACGACCGAGCCATCAGGAATATCACGCGCCACACGCGTGGCAATCTGGTCGCGCGTCCAGCGGCGCACGGCAGTAGGATTGACGTCGCTCATGCGGCCTCCTTGGCTTGCGCAGCGTTGCCGAGCTGCACGACGCGCTTGACGAAGATCCCCGGCGTAACGATGTGCTCGGGGTCCAGCTCGCCCAACTCCACCGTCTCGCTGACTTGCGCGATGGTGCACTTGGCCGCCATCGCCATCACCGGGCCGAAGTTGCGCGCCGTCTTGCGGTAGACCAGGTTGCCCCAGCGGTCTGCACGCAGGGCCTTGATGAGTGCGTAGTCGGCCGTCAGCGGCAGTTCAAACACGTACGGCTTGCCGTTGATGATGCGCGTTTCTTTTCCTTCAGCCAATTGCGTGCCGTATGCGGTGGGGCAAAAAAAGCCGCCAATGCCGGCACCCGCTGCGCGGATACGCTCGGCCAGATTGCCTTGCGGCACGAGTTCCAGTTCAAGTTCGCCCGCGCGGTACAGCGCGTCAAACACGTAGGAATCGGCCTGACGCGGAAACGAGCAGATGATCTTGCGCACGCGGCGCGCCTTGAGCAGCGCGGCCAGGCCCGTCTCGCCGTTGCCGGCGTTGTTGTTGATGATGGTCAGCTCGCGCGCGCCGTGGGCGATGAGCCCGTCGATGAGCTCCGAGGGCATGCCGGCGGTACCGAACCCGCCGATCATGATGGTGGCACCGTCCGGGATATCGGCCAACGCGGCCTCGACGGACGGACAAAGCTTGTTGATCACGTGCATTCTCCGGCAAGGGCGCCGCGCATTTTCGATGGCCTGGCGCCGTTCGGAGCATCGCGGCGGCTCGGACATGGCCGAGCCGCAACCGTGCGGCCTGCGAGTCTCCTGTTTGACGATTGGATCGACACAGGCCTTTGCTGTCCGGCCTACGCTATCTCTCCCTCGTTTGTTCGATATACGAACTCAAGTTCGATCCGAGAACTAATTTACGCCTCCCTTGCCGAGGGTGTCAAGGGCGTGCGCATACCGATCAGCTGTTCGAGTAGCGAAACCAGGGCAATGTCAGTAGTCTTGAGGCCACTGCATCGCTTTCGCTTTTTTTTGCATGTCTGCCGCCGAACTCCCTGTTGAAAAACCCAGCGATTCCTACGTCCAGTCCTTTGCTCGGGGGCTGTCCGTCATCCGCGCGTTCAATGCCGAACGCCCCGAGCAGACGCTCTCCGAAGTCGCCGAGACAACTGGCCTGACTCGCGCCGGCGCCCGCCGCATCCTGCTCACACTGGTGAGCCTGGGCTACGTCAGCTTTGAAGGCCGCCTTTTCCGCCTGACGCCCAAGATCCTCGATCTCGGTTTCGCCTACCTCACCTCGATGCCGTTCTGGAACCTCGCCGAGCCCGTGATGGAAGAGCTTGTGCAAACGGTGCATGAAAGTTGCTCAGCCTCCGTATTGGATGGAACGGAGATCGTTTATGTGTTGCGCGTGCCCACGCAGAAAATCATCGCGCTGAACCTGTCGGTCGGCAGCCGCCTGCCGGCGTTCTGTACGTCGATGGGCCGCGTGCTGCTGTCGGGTCTGCCCGAGGCCCAGCTTGACATTGCACTGCGCGAGTCAGACCGGCGCGCGCGCACGCAGCGCACCGTTACAGAAGTCGACGCATTGAAAGAGATCATTACCGGCGTGCGTCAACAGGGTTGGGCGCTGGTCGACCAAGAGCTTGAGGAAGGGTTGATTTCGCTGTCGGCCCCAATCCGCAATCGCGCCGGCGATATCATCGCTGCCATGAATATCAGCGGACAAGCCAACCGGACGTCCGGCAAGCAGATGACGAAGCAGTTTCTCGGTCCGCTGCGACAAGCGGCCGAGCGCATTTCGGCCATGGTGCGGGTACGGACCTGAACTGCAAGCGGCAGCGCGCGGTGCGCTGTGAGCCTCGCATCCAGACTGTTTTTTCAATAAAATCGTGGCTCCGTGGGCAAAAAGGATGTCTGTGACTCAACACACCGCCATTCGAACCGGTCTGGATGTGAGAGGTCGCCAACGCCGGGCGCACGCTTGGCGCATCCTGGCGCTTGCCCTGCCGTTGCTGTCCAGCCCGGTGTGGGCACAATCGACGCCGCTGGCTACGGCCATGCAAGAACTGACGCCGCTGGCCCGCATGCTGGTAGGCGCCGCCACCGGCCGCAGCACGGCAGCCGCAGGCGTGCCGGCCCTGACTGGTCCCGCCCGCAATGCGGACCGCGCCCTCACCCAGGCCTGCGCCGAAATCAACCGCTTCACCCCCGTTCCGCTCGACCGCGAGACCGCGCTGGCGCAATGCTCGCTGGTGCAGAAGAAGAACCTCGTCTTCGTCATCACGCTGACCAATTACGCGGCGCACTCGGCTGCATCGCAGGGCTTTCGGCTGAATTTCGTGCCGATCCTGCAGAAGAACATCTGCAACAACGGCGATGTGCGCATCCTTACGCGCCTGGGCCTGAGTCTGGTCTACCGCTATCGCGGCAACGATCACGAGACAGTGGGGGACGTGCCCATCAATGAATCGATCTGCGGCACGCTGTAAGCCCGTAGGCCCGTAGGCCCGTAGGCCCGTAGGCCCGTAGGCCCGTAAGCCCGCGCTGGGCCCCGGGAATCCCCTGATGGAGTGCAGTCGGCTGCCATGTCATTAATGGCAGACAACGTCTCATTTCACCCAACGTCTGCCGGGCCCCTGCCTTGCTGCACCAGCCTCAACGGCCGGCAGGCGCGCAACCCCGGCAACCCGACATCCCGCCTGTGCACTGCACCCCGCTCTGCTCGCCAACCTGCCTCTGCGCCGCTTCGGCATGGACTATAGTGGGGCGTTCTATGCGGGCGTGGCCCAACGGCTCGCTCGCCGTAATATGGTTATCCGAAATCCGTGCGTCCAAACCGCGCATACACCGGTATGCTCGCGGGCGGTCCTGATTTGTCCTGATCCGCATGCTGTCCACTACCCAAGTCGCCAAGGAGGAATCCCGATGAAAATAAGCCGACGTCTGACGCAATTTGCTGGTGCCACCATCCTGGCCGCGGCAACCCTGATCGCCACCACTGCGCATGCCGACCAGGTTTCCGACATCAAGAAGAAAGGCGAACTCGTCTGCGGCGTGCTCGGCACCGACGAGCCGTTCAGCTTCCTGAAGGACCCGATGAGCCGCGAGATCGTCGGCTACGACGTCGATATGTGCGACGCGGTGGCTAAGAGCCTGGGCGTCAAGCCGGTCCTCAAGCAACTGGCCGTGGCCGCGCGCCTGCCCGAACTGCAGCAAGGCCGCGTCGACCTGCTGGCCGCCTCGCTCACGCACAACAAGGAACGCGAGGCGCAGATCGACTTCTCGGTGTCGACCTTCATCACCGGCCAGAAGGCCATGGTGAAGAAGAGCAGCGGCATCACGTCACTCGCCCAGCTTGATGGCAAGAAGCTGCTGACGGTGAAGGGCTCGACCATGGAAGCCAACATCGCCAAGGCCATTAAGAACGCCGATGTCGTCTCGTTCGACAACAGCCCGCAAGCGCTGCTGGCCCTGCAGCAAGGCAAGGGCGCCGCCTACGTGAACGACGAGACCACGCTGATCGGCAACATGGCCAAGATGGGCCCGGCGGCAAAGGACTATGCGCTGCTGCCGCAGAATCTGTCGACCGAGCACCTCGCGCTGGGCATCCGCAAGGGTGAGCCGGCCTTCAAGAAACAGGTCGACGACGTGCTGCTGGGCATGGAAAAGAGCGGCGAAGCGCAGAAGCTGTTCGACAAGTGGTTCGGCCCGACCACGAAGATGGCCTTCCCGCAGCGCACGTTCAAGATTTCTACCGACAAGATCGATTAATTCCTAGCAAGTCGGGCCGCCCGGCCACGGCGTTGACCTTCGGCCGGGCGGTGAATCTCCATGCCCCAATTTGATTTGTCGATGCTGCTCTCTGGGCAGTATCACCAGTGGCTCGTCAGCGGTTTCTTCCTGTCGATCAAGCTCTCGGTGCTGGCGTTCGTGCTGGCACTGCCGCTGGCCATCGTCGTCGCGCTGCTTCGGCTGGCGCCGGCCGCGCCGCTGCGCGGCATCGGCCAGACCTTTGTCGAGGCCATCCGCAACGTGCCGCTGCTCGCCCACATGCTGTTCTGGTACTTCGGCGCGCCGCAGATGCTGCCGGAAGTCATCCGGGACTGGCTCTACAGCATGAACTACGAGGCCGCGAGCGCCGTCATCGCACTCGTGCTATATACCACTGCCTACATGGCGGAAGACATCCGCAGCGGCATCCGCTCGATCCCGAAAGAGCAGATTGAGGCCAGCCGCGCGCTGGGGCTCTCCTTTTTGCAGGCGATGCGGCTGGTGATCCTGCCACAATCGCTGCGCGTGACGGTTCCGCCGCTGGTCAATCAAACGTTGAACCTCTGGAAGAACTCGAGCATCGCGATGGTCATCGGCGTGGCCGAGTTGATGTACCAGGCGCAGCAGGTGGAGTCCGCGACCTTCCGCGGCTTTGAGGCCTTTGCGTTTGCCACCGCAGCCTATCTGAGCATTTCGATTGCGATCACGGTGTTCTCGGCCTGGTATCAGCATCGCTACCCCGTGCGGACACTGTAGCCATGCTCGATCTCATTCAAACCTATGGCGTCTATTACCTGATCGGGCAGTATCCGAATGGGCCGCTGGGCGGCTTGGCGCTGACCTTCCTGCTGGCATCGGCCGGCCTGGTGCTTGCGCTGCCGGTGGGCATCGTGCTCGGCCTGTGCCGCGTGAGCCCGATTGCGGCGCTGCGCTGGCCGGCCACCGCACTCGTCTACGTGGTTCGTGGCACGCCGCTGCTGATGGTGATCTTCTGGGCGTACTTCCTGCTGCCATCTGTCACCGGCCATCGCACCGATCAGTTCAGCACCATGCTGACGGCGCTCGTCATCTTTGACGGTGCATATCTGGCAGAGATCGTGCGTGCCGGCATCCAGGCGCTGCCGCGCGGGCAGATGGAGTCCGCCCGCTCGCTCGGCCTGTCATACATGCAGGCGATGCGCCGGGTGATTCTGCCGCAGGCGCTGCGCAACATGCTGCCGTCGTTGGTCAACCAGCTTGTGTCGACCATCAAGGAGACCTCGCTGGGCTACATCATCAGCCTGCCCGAGGTGTCGTTCGTGGCCGGGCAGATCAGCACGGCCGTGATGGTCAAATCGGCCGAGGTGTATGGCCTGCTGGGCATCAGTTATTTCGTCATGTGCTTTGGCCTGACTCGCGTGGCGTTTTTCCTTGAGCGCAGGCTGGCAGCACGAGCCCCATCCAAACCATGAACATGATCACGATCGAGCACGTCGACAAGTGGTACGGCGATTACCACGCCCTGGTCGACGTCAACGAAACCGTCGCCAAGGGCGAAGTGGTGGTGGTGTGCGGGCCATCGGGCTCGGGCAAGTCGACGCTTATCCGCACGCTCAACCGGCTGGAGGCCATCCAGAAAGGCCGCATCACCGTCAACGGGCACGATGTGCATGCGCGCGGCGTGGACGTCAACGTGCTGCGCAGCGGCATCGGTTTCGTGTTCCAGCAGTTCAACCTGTTTCCGCACCTGACGGTGATGCAGAACTGCGTCCTCGCGCCGGTGCAGCTCAAGCGCATGCAGGCGCAGGAAGCCAAAGACTTTGCGATGAGCCTGCTCGAACGCGTGGGCCTGCCGCACAAGGCCAATACCTATCCGAGTGAACTGTCGGGCGGCCAGCAACAGCGCGTGGCGATTGCCCGCGCGCTGGCGATGAAGCCGCCAGTCATGCTGTTTGACGAACCCACCTCCGCGCTTGACCCCGAGATGGTGAATGAAGTCCTGCAGGTGATGAAGAACCTCGCGCGCGACGGCATGACCATGGTCTGCGTAACGCATGAAATGGGCTTCGCGCGCGAAGTGGCCGACCGCGTGCTTTTCATGGACCAGGGCCAGGTGCTGGAGCGCGCCACGCCGGAAGACTTCTTCCTGCATCCGCAGCATCCGCGTGCCCAGCGCTTTCTGGCCGATATCCGCTCGCCGTGGAGCGTGCCGGCCTGATCGCAGGTATCGCGCAATAAAAAAACGGGGGACACGATGTCCCCCGTTCTCTTTGATGCGCCATGACGCGGCTTACTGGATAGCCTTGTCGTTCGGGTGCGCGTACAAGTCCTTCATGCCTGCCGTCATCGGGTAGTTCAGGTTCAGGTTCTTCGGCGGGATCGGCTGCATGAACCACTTCTCATACAGTTTGTTGGCGCGGCCCGACTTCATCAGGTCAGCAATCACATCGTCGGCCACCTTTTTGAACGCCGGATCATCCTTGCGCATCATGCACGCGTAGGTTTCGGTCTGCAGCGGCGTGCCGGTCACGACCCAGTCGGCCTGATTCTTGGCCTTGGTGCGCTCGCCGTACAACAGCGGCTCGTCCATCACGAACGCCACGGCGCGGCCCGATTCCAGCGTCAGGAATGCCTGGCCATGGTCCTTGGCGAGGATCAGGTTCATCTTGTCGGCGTCCTTGGCCTCACCGTTCATCTTTTGCAGGATGCGGTCTTCGGTCGTGCCAGCGGTGGTCACCACAGTCTTGCCCTTCAGGTCCGAGAAATCCTTGATGCCCGACTTCTTGTTCACCAGCATCAGCATGCCGTAGATGAAGATGTTGTTTGAGAACGCGACCTGCTTCTGGCGCTCGAGGTTGTTGGTGGTCGAGCCGCACTCGAAATCGATCGTGCCGTTCTGCAGCAGCGAGATGCGGTTCTGCGATGTGATCGGCGTGAGCTTGACCTGCAGCTTCGGCACGCCCAGCTTCTTTTCCACGCCGGCAACGATCATGTTGGAGATTTCTTGCGAATAGCCGGTAATGGTGTTCGCGTCGGCCTGGTACGAAAACGGAATCGACGATTCACGATAGCCCACCGAGATCACGCCCGATTGCTTGATCTTGGCCAGCGTGTCGTTCGACTGCGCCTGTGCACTGGTTGACAGCATAGCCAGCGTCAGCGCACCAGCAGCGGCCAACGTCAGGCCGCCCAGAATACGTTTGGTCGAATGCAAGGTCTTCATGCTTCCCCTCCTATGGGTGTGTTCGCTCCAGACTACTTTGATTACCGGTGGGCGCTGGCCAGATATACGTCATCGGGCCTGCACGCTCGGTCTTTTGACGCTCATTCTTGTGTCACGCGGCCAGCGCATACGGCACGGCGGAAATCGCGGGCTTGCGCCCGGCAATCAGATCGGTCAACAAGCCTGCACTGCCAAGCGCCAGCGTAAAGCCCAGTGCGCCGTGGCCGACGTTCAACCACAACCCGTCCACCGGCGACGCGCCCACCACCGGCACGCCCGTGGGCGTTGCAGGCCGCATGCCTGCCCACGGTGCCGCATCCGCGCCCGCGTCGCTGGCGCGCATGGCGCCCGGAAACAGCGCGCGGGTTTCGTCATACAGCGTCTGCACGCGGCGCGTGTCGAGCGCCGTTGACCAGCCCACCAGATCGGCCATGCCCGCCACACGCAGCGCTTGTCCGATGCGCGCATAGACAATCTTGCGCGCCGCATCCGTCACGCTGATCACCGGGGCAACATCGCCCTCGCCCAACGGCAGGCTGATGCTGTAACCCTTGAGCGGATACAGGCCGGGGTCGATGCGCAATGGGCTGAGCAGCTTGGCGCTCGTCACGCCTGCTGCCATCACCACCCCATCGGCAGCAATCTGTTCGCCATCGGCAAGTTTGAGACCTCGCACGCGACGGCCTTCGACCCACAGCGCGCCCACGCCGGTATTGAAGCGCAGCGTCACGTTCGGCATCTCGCGCAGGCAGTTGAACAAGCCGACGCAGAGCTGATGGCAATCGGCCACGTCTTCATCAGGCGTGTAGATGGCACCGACGATCTCGCCACGCACACCGGCAAGCGCGGGTTCGTGGGCGATGGCCTCGTCGGGCGACAAGGCATGCTGCTCGCAACCGAGCGTGGCCTGATAGCCGACCTGTGCGCGGGCAGACTCGAATGCACCGGCGTCGCGGTGTACGACCAGCTTGCCGCGCCGGGCAAAGCTGAAGGCCAGGTCCGGCGACGCCTCGCGCAGCGCCTCCATGCGGGTGCGGCTGTAGAACGACAGGGCGAGCAGTTCACGCGTGGTGCGATCAGCGCGGTCCCGATTGCAGGCCGCGATAAAGCGCAGCCCCCAGCGCAGCAACGCCGGATCCAGCGAAGGCTTCAGGCGCAGCGGTGAATCGCGGCGCAACAACCAGCCCGGCACATGCGAGAGCACACCGGGGCCGGCCAGCGGCGCCACATAGCTGTAGCTCAACTGCCCGCCGTTGGCGTAGCTGGTGCCCTCACCCGGGCCAGGATGACGCTCGACCAAGGTGACCTGATGGCCGTCCTGAGCCAGCGCGTACGCCGTGCTGATACCGATGATGCCGGCGCCGACTACTGCAATTTGCATGAAGAAGGTAAGACTTGAAGCTTCGTTGTCGGCAGCTTACGGAGAAGCCGCGCAGTTGCACAAATGCGGAGTTGTTGGGGGAAATGTTGTGGGGCTATGGATTTTTGTGCTGGTAGGAAACCGCCTCCCCATGCCCGAAGGCCTTCTAGTCGCACCCTACGCTCCGGGGCTGCCCAGCGTGTCCATCGCGTAGATGCGACCGGATTTCATTTGCTGAGTTCGGGAGCGGGTTCACAGTCGCACTGCCAGTTGCTGGGTAACTCGGGTCGGTGATTGTCGCCATCTTGAGCGGTATCCCTTAGCCGTAAGCCGTAACTTTTCTAGCGCCAAGTGCCCCACCATTTGGCGGGCCGACGTTCGTTCTCCCGTCAGTCTTCTCGCCAAAAGCGTCCCAGGTGAAATCCGTCCTGCGCTGATAGTCAAACTGCCACATCGGTTTCTGCTCCCCTACGCATTCACCCAGGAACATAGCCACGCTATTCGGTCCTTCGTCGCTGTGCTGCCGGGGGAAGTGAAATCCCTGGTTGTGCATTGCGAGAGTGGCTACTCCCGGTCATGTGCCGTTGCTCTCGCGCTGCATCGGCTCTATGGCTATCACGCGGAGCTAAAGCACTTGGTTCAGGCGAACCCTTCAATCGTTCGGGTAATGCTGGGTGAAGTCTTGAATGGTTGCAAGTCGAAGGGGAATTTCCGGAGGATGCCTGGTAGGTGAGTCACAAGCGTTAACAATTAAAATAATTGAAAATCAGACTTTAGATTCACGATTATTAATGTTTGTTGCGGTTGTGGTGAAGCCACAATCGCAGTGCTAATCGCGCCGAAAATCCGGGCTTCGTAAAATATCAAGCCCGGATTTTTCATGAACACGAAGTGCTACCGAACCGTTTTCAATGCCGCACGCGGCATGCTGGTTGCCGTGGAGGAATCGGCGCGGAGCACAGGCAAGGGCCGCCGCACCGGAAGCCGAGCAGGCCGCAGAGCATCTGCCTTCGCGCTGACCGCCACGGTGGCACTGACTGCGTCGGGCTTGGGTGCCCAATCACTGACGCCAGACCGTGGCGCCCCCGGCCCGCATCCGGTCGTCGGCGTCGCTGCCAACGGCACCCCGGTCGTTAACATCAACGCACCTTCAGCCGCCGGTGTCAGCTCAAATTCGTTCACGAACTACAACGTCGGTCCGGGTGGCGTTGTCCTCAATAACTCCGGTCAGAACTCGCAAACGCAGATTGCCGGCTGGGTGCAGGGCAACCCGTTTCTCGGCAACAACTCGGCGCGCGTCATCCTGAACCAGGTCACCAGCGGCAACCCGTCTGTGCTGGCTGGCCCAACGGAAATCGCCGGACGCCAGGCCAACCTCATCGTCGCCAACCCGGCGGGAATTACCTGCGCGGGCTGTTCGTTCATTCAAGCGCCTCGCGTAACGCTGACCACCGGCACGCCGAATTTCGATGCACTGGGCAATATCTCCACCCTGTCGGTGCAGCAGGGGCAAATCACCGTCAACGGCGCGGGCCTGGATGCGCATGGTGCGCAGCTCGACTTGCTCTCTCGTGCGATGGCCGTCAATGGCCAGGTGTGGGCGGAGCACATCAACGCGGTGGCGGGCGCCAACAGTATCGACTACGGCAGCGTCACGCCGACCGCCATTGCGGGCATCGGCGCCGCACCGCAAGTCGCCATCGACGTCGGCCAACTCGGCAGCATGTACGGCGGCGGTGCAACGCGCTTGATTGGTACCGAAGCCGGTCTGGGCGTCAATATCGGCGGCAACCTGGCCGCGCTGACGGGCAGCCTGAGCCTGGCCGCCAATGGCGACGTCAACATCACGCCAACCGGTCGCGTGCAGAGCGCTGCGGATGCCAGCATTAGCGCGCCGAGCGTCAACAACCAAGGCGCCATCACGGGCGGCGGCAACGTCGCCGTCGCTGGGAACACGAACAACAGCGGCACCTTGGTCGCTGGCGCAAACGCTACCGTAACGGGCGCGCAGATTGCCAACACCGGCACCATCGGCGCAGGCGTTGATGGCAACGGCAATCTGACGCAAGCCGGCAGCGTTGTCCTGAATGCTTTGGATGCGGTGCGCAACAGCGGTAACGTGCTGGCGAGTCAGTCCATCGGTGTTGCAGCAGGTCGCATCGATACGAGCAGCGGCAACATGTCCGCCCAAGGCGGGGTGACGTTGTCCGCCACAGGCGATGTTTCGACGCGCGGTGCAACGCTCTCGGGCAACGGCTTGGCAGTTCAAGCGGGCGGCACGCTGGACAACTCGGCCGGCAAGTTGTCGTCGAGCGGTAGTACGCACGTCAATGCGCAGCGCGTCGTCAATCAAGGCGGCTTGCTCGCCTCCAATGGCGACACCACCATCACTACCGGTTCGCTGGACAACACCTCGGGCGAACTGGGCTCCAGTGGCGGCAACCTCACCGTCAACAGCGCAGGCGACATCGCTAACGCGAATGGCAAGCTGATAGCTGCGCAGGATGCGAACGTTTCTGGCGCGAGCTTGGGCAACCAGGCGGGCACCGTATCCGCAAGCAACCTGTCGCTCAACACGGGCACCGGGGCGCTGAACAACACCAGCGGCACGATTTCCGCCACCGGCACAGCCAACGTTACGGCCTGCACTCTGGTCAACCGACAAGGCACACTGGCCGGTGCAGGCAATGTCACCGCCAACGTGGCGAGCCTGGACAACACCGCTGGTGTGCTGGGTTCCAGCGCGGGCGCGTTGAACATCAACAGTGCCGGCGACGTCGCCAATGCAGGCGGCAAGCTGCTCGCCGCACAGGATGTGTCCATTGCTGCCGCGAGCTTGGGCAACCAAGGTGGCACGGTGTCCGGCAAGAACGTTGCCTTGAACACCAGCACCGGCGCGCTCGACAACACTGATGGCACCGTATCGGCCAGCGGCACACTGGGGCTGACGGCGGGCACGTTGACCAACACGCGCGGCAAGGTGGCGGGCCAAGCCGTCAGCATCGATGCCGGCACACTGACGAACGACCACGGCATCGTCTCCTCAGCGACGACGCTGGACGCCCATGCCAAATCGCTCATCAACGACAACGGTCAGCTCGTAGCCGACGGTGCATTGACCGTCACCGCAGATACGCTGACCAACGCTGGCGGCCAAATCGCCTCCAACAGCGATGTGACGGTGACCGGCACGACAGTCGACAACTCCGGCGGCCTGATGCACGCCGGCGGCACGCTTGCTGTCTCCGGCACCAACGTGCTCAACCAGAACACCAAGACCGACACCACCGGCATGGAAGGCGCCAACGTGGTGCTGACCGCCACGAAGGGGTTCGACAACGCCGCAGGCGCCGTCCGCTCGGACAACAGCACGCAAATCACGGCGTCCACCCTCAATAACACGCAGGGCTCTATCCAATCGGCAGGCACGGTCGGCATCAATGCGGCGACGGCGCTCACTAATACTCAGGGCAACCTCAACGGCACCAAGAGCGTGGGCGTTGCAGCGGGCCAGATGAGCGGCGATGGCACGGTGCAATCGCAAGGCAGCGTCGCGCTGAACCTGCAATCGGACTACACCAGCACCGGCACGCTGGCCGCCGGGCAAGACGTATCCGTCACGACCACCGGCGACGTCACCAACTCGGGCACGATGTCCGCCGGCCGCAATCTGGCGGTGTCGGCCAACAACATCACCAACACGCAAAGCGGCGAACTGGTGGGTGTGGCATCGAACACGCTGACTGCAAAGGGTACGCTGTCAAACGATGGCCTCATCGACGGCGGCGCCACTGTCGTCAATGCAGAGGATGTCGTCAACATCGGCCGCCTCTATGGCGACACCGTGGCCATTGGCGCGAACACGCTCACCAACACCGTCAATGCCGATGGCGTGGCCGGCGTCATCGCCAGCCGTGGCGACATGGACTTGGGCGTGCAGACGCTGAACAACCAGGAGCACGCACTCATCTACTCGGCGGGCGACATGCGCATCGGCGGCGCGCTGGATGCAAGCAATCGCGCGACCGGCTCCGCGCAGAACATCGTCAACGGCTCGGCCACCATCAACGCCGATGGCAACCTGACGATTGACGCCGCGCAAATCAACAACCAGAACAACCACTTCGAGACCGTCGACCAGACCACGCCTGGCGAGCACGTTGTCTCGTATCGCCTGAACGGTTCCACGCAGGATATTGACCCGACCACGGTCAGGTTCATGCAGAAAGGTCGGGGTGGCAACGCGGACGGCACGGATTGGCAGTGGCTGGGCGATTCACGTTTGGGTGTCATGGTGCTGCCGTCCACGCAGTATCCGTTCGAGCGTTATGGCCCGCCGTTCGATTACGCCATCGGCGGTGTCCAGCCCACCAGCGCTTATGTGCCGGAAACCCCATGCTGGCAGGACAGTTGCACCGAGCCGACCAACCCGGAGCAGTTCCTCTACAAAACCACGGACGCCATCTGGGGCGTGTTCGGCATCACAGCGCCGCAAGAAATTGGCAAGCAGCCCGACCGCGCGAGCTATCCGTGGACAGCGGCTGGCAATGCCCAATACCAAGCCGACCTGAAGGCTTGGCAGCAACGCCACGATGATGCTGTCACGCAGTATCAAGCATTGAATACCGCCATCAACGCGTTCAACGTCAACCTGCGCAGCCGTCAGGTAGACACCTTCACCATCTACGACGGCACACAGGAAATCACCCGCACCGTGGTCACGAAGAGCGACCCAGGCCTCATCACGTCCGGCGGCAACATGACGCTCAATGCCGGCGTGGTGAACAACGTTGCCAGCCAAATCGTGGCCGGCGGCGACCTCACGGGCAGCAACATCATCGGCACGCGCCCCAATAATGTGGGCATGACGGGCACCGAAACCGTGACCACCTCGGGAACGGCCCTCTACACCTACATCAATGAGGGGGGCTGGACCACGCCCGACCGCCGGGATTACGACTCCAGCGCCTGGCAAGGCCAGACCATCCAGACCAATTACCAACTGGATGTCAGCCCCACCAACGGCACGGGCCCCGGCAGCTTGAACCCCATCAAGTCGGTCCCCGTATCCGCTCAGGCAGGCCAAGGCAATGGCACCGGTGCGGCCGTGTCGGCACCCGGTACGCCCACCACCATCACCCTGCCAGGCGGCACGGTCATCCGCACCGTGGTGCCCAACCTCACGTTGCCCAACAACGCGCTTTACCGCGTGATTGGCGACCCGGGCAGCCACGTGCTGGTGGAAACCGACCCGCGCTTCGCGAACTACCGTAGCTGGCTGTCGAGCGACTTCATGCTCGAGCAGTTCCGCAATGACCCGAACGCCACACTCAAGCGCATGGGCGATGGCTTCTACGAGCAGCAACTGATTCAGCAGCAGATTCTGCGTGCCACCGGTCAGCGTTTCATCGGCGACTACACCAGCAACGAAGACGAGTACAAGGCGCTGCTGGCCAATGGTGTCGATGCAGGCAAGGCCTTCGGCCTAAACGTCGGCACCGCGCTGACCGAAGCCCAGATGGCGCAACTCACCAGCGACATCGTTTGGATGGTCAAGCAGACCGTCACGCTAGCCGATGGCACCAGGCAAGACGTGCTCGTGCCGCAGGTCTACCTGCGCGCCAAGGACACCGCCATCACGGGCGGCGGCACGCTCATGGCGGGCAACAATGTCAGCTTCAACGCCAAGGGCGACGCCACCAACAGCGGCACCATCGCCAGCCGCAAGGTGACGGTCGTCACGGCTGACAACATCACCAACACCGGCACGCTGGCGGGCAGTACGTTGCTCGCGCAGGCCACGCAAGACCTCAACAACCTCGGCGGCCACATCCAGGGCGACCAGGTGTTGCTGGCCGCCGGCCGCGACGTCAACCTGACCAGCACCACCGTTAACACCAACAACGCCACCACCTCGGGCACCAACATCAACCAAGTGGCGAGCGTCGATGCGGGCGCGCTGTCGATTCAGGCCGGCCGCGACGCCAACCTGACAGCCGCCGCCATCAACACCGCAGGCGACGCCGTTATCGTGGCGGACCGCGATGTCAATCTGAACGCCGTGCGCCAGTCGAATGAAGAATACGTAGCTTGGGGTGACAAGAACCGCTCGGACCGCTCCGCCTACGCTGACGCCGGCACTCAAATCCAGACCGGTGGCAACCTTGCCATCGGCGCCGGGCAGGACGTGAACGCAACGGCCGCCTACGCCAACACCAATGGCGGCATCCAGGTAGCCGCAGGCCGCGACGTGAACCTCAACGCCGGCCAAAGCCACCAGGACGTGCGCGACGAGCACTACCAAGCCGGAAAGGGCCTTCTCTCGTCCAAGACCACGCACACCATCGACTCGGCAGGCCAGACGAATGCAGTCGGCACCACGCTGTCTGGTGACACCGTCACCGTCGCAGCGGGCCGAGACCTGACAGCCAAGGCCGCCACGATTGTCGGCACCGGCGATGTGAATCTGGCTGCCGGCAACAATCTGACCGTCACGACGGCGGACACGGCCACCAATGAGTCGCACTTCAAGGACGTCAAGAAGAGCGGCCTGGGCAGCGCAGGCGCGGGCATCTCGTACGGCACCAACCAAACGACGGACACGTCCAACGACGCCGTGCGGGGCTCGCAAGGCAGCCTCATCGGCAGCACGGATGGCAGCGTGCACATGCAAGCTGGCAAGGACTTGCGCATCACCGGCTCCGACGTCGTGGCCGCGCAGAACGTCACGGGCATCGCCCAAAACGTGACCATTGAGGCCTCGACCACCGACCGCCACCACGACGAGACGCACGAGACCAAGAGCTCGGGCTTCACGCTGGCGGTGAAGTCGCCCGTCATCGACGCCATCCAGAACGTGCAGCAGCAGGCCGAGGCCGCAGGCAACAGCCAGAACGGCCGCGCCGCTGCCTTGCACGCCATGGCCGCCGTGGATGGAATTGGCGGCGTGCTGGGTGCCGCAGGTGGCGCAGCCGATGCGCTGGCTAGCGGCCAAAAGCCCGAAGCCAAGATTGAACTGAGCTGGGGCTCGCAGTCGAGCAAGAGCACCTTTACCGAAGACGGCACGCAGCACAACGGCAGCACCATCAAGGCCGGTGGCACCGCCGCGTTTGTAGCCACGGGTGATGGCACACCGGGCAGCGGCAATCTCAACATCGTGGGTTCTGATGTCAACGCCAAGAACGTGCTGCTGCAAGCCAACAACCAGGTCAACCTGACGGGCAGCACCGACACCGACAGCACGCGCAGCACCAACGAATCCAAGAGCGCGAGCGTGGGCGTGTCATATGGCACGGGCGGCTTCGGTGTGTCGGCGTCGATGTCCAAGGCGCACGGCGATGCGAACTCGGACGCGCAAACGCAGAACAACACGCACATCAACGCCAGCGACACCGTCACCATCGTGAGCGGTGGCGACACCAACATCGTCGGCGCCAATGTCAACGCCAACCGGGTGCTGGCCGACATCGGCGGCAACCTGAACATCGCCAGCACGCAAGACACCAGCAAGAGCACCGCGCACCAGGAAAGCACGGGCGGCGGCTTCAGCATCAGCCAAGGAGGCGGCAGTGCCAGCTTCAGCCACAGCAGCGGTAGCGCCAGCGGCAGCTACGCGGGCGTGAACGAGCAATCCGGCATCCAGGCCGGCGACGGTGGCTTCGACATCACCGTCAAGGGCAATACGGACCTCAAGGGCGCGTACATCGCTAGCACCGCCACACCCGACAAGAATCAACTGACTACCGGCACGCTCACATTCTCGGACTTGCAAAACCACTCCGACTACGACGCCAAGTCCAGCGGCTTCAGTGCGGGCGCGTCCATCGGCAACGGCGGCAACAACTACAAGAAGGCTGGCGAAGGCCCCGTCTCGAACACCGGAGGCGGTGCGCCGATGCTGAGCCAGCACGACAGCGGCAGTGACAGCGCCACCACACGCAGCGCCGTCTCCGAAGGCACCATCACGCTGACGGACAAGGCCAACCAGAAGCAAGACCTGGCTGACCTGAGCCGCGATACTGGCAACACAAACGGCACCGTCAGCAAGACGCCGGACCTGCAGAACCTGCTGAACAACCAGGCTGACATGATGTCGGCGGCTCAGGCGGCGAGCGCGGCGGTTGCCCGCAACATTGGCACGTACGCCGATGCCAAGATGCGCGAAGCAGCGGCGGCCGGTGACGACGCAGGCGTGGAAGCATGGAGGGAAGGCGGCGCCAACCGTGCCGCCATGCAAGCGGCAGGTGCAGCGATTGTGGGCGGTCTGGGTGGCGGCAGCGCGTTGGCCTCGGCTGCGGGTGCCGGTGCGACGTCGCTGGCGGCGGGTAAGCTCAATGACTTGGCCAGTAGCATCCAAGACTCGAGCCCGACCGGCAACAAGAACGTCGACGAGGCGCTGGGCAACATTGTTTCCAACGCGTTGGCGACGACAATCGGAGGTGCGGTTGGTGGGAATGCTGGAGCGGTTGCAGGCTACAACGTGGACCGGTTCAATCGGCAGTTGCACCCGGATGAGCAGAAATGGATTAAGGACAACGCCGGTCGCTTTGCGAAGCAACAGGGCATCAGCGAGCAAGAGGCTGAACGGCGGTTGGCCCAGCAAGGTTTCCGGCAGGTGCAGAACGGGGTCGGAGGAGCGGAAGATTCGGCGGCTCGCGCTTTCTTGGGCGAGGCGCACGCAATGTTGGCGCCAGACCCGTCATGCGCATCCTGCGGTCTTAGCTACATGTTCCACCCTACGGAAGACCAGAAAGCTAATGCCGACATGTATGCCAACTATTTGCCACAAGACCGGCAGAACTGGTTCTACGCGAAGAATGGTCTGTCGCAGCCGACAGCTCAAGAACTGGCTGCAGGAAATAATGGGGACGCTGCTGCTCGCCAACAGGCCCAAAACCAAACGATTAATGCTGCGGCTGGAGCGGGCCTCATAGCGATGGCACCCGCCCTCGCTGGGGTTGGGACGGCGACCGCGCAACTTCGCATGCTTAACCCGTCGGCATGTGTTATCGCAAGTGGCACAGGAGGGGCACTCTCTGGTGCCGCTGATGCTGCTGGTCAGCAATACTTGAACAAGACGATTCGACCGGGGGAAGTCGCATTTGCGGTATTGAATGGAGCTCTGACAACGCCGTTGGGTATGAACACAGGGCTGCTTGGTAATGCCGTACTTGGTGGACTAGGCTCGGCAGCAAACGCGGCTTTCCAAAACTGGGCGTATGGGGACAATAACAGTGTCGGAGGTGCGGCTTTGGTGGGCCAAGCATTCGGTGCTGGTGGCGCGAAAGCGGGTGCAGTGGGACAGAGCTATGCTGCAGGTTTCTTCCCAAGGTATACGTCGGGCTTGCCAGCACTACTTCAGCGACCGAACGCTACAGCCCCTCTCATTGGCGTCGGAACCGGTGCCTTTGTGCAAGGTGGAGGCTCCTTTGTACCCTCTACTCCCCCTCAGTCGCCATCAAGATGAAAAAGATTCTCGAGTTCACGAAAGCGGTTTTTTCACCGTGGCTGCTGTTGTTGGCGGCGCTCTTTCTGAGGACTATCGGTATCGGGATTGATGACCGGCATCTGATGATGGTGTTGTACGCCTGTGTATTTTGGTCTTGCCTACTGGTGCTAATTTTCCTTGTTTTGAAGATTGCCAACCGAAATAAGAGGTAGCGGCCATTACCAATAAGCGTTTGCAAGACATTACTGATAAAAGCGTCAGATTTGACGCCTGGAAAGTTGCTGTAGGCGATTTATGTTTTTGTAAAAATGAAAAAATCAAAGCTCACATTCTGCTTGTTCTTTGTTTTCTGGGGTGTTGCGATATTTCAATCTTTCTTCGCACCATTTTTCAGTAGGGAGTTTGGATTCAATTTCATTGAGTTGCTTTCCTCAATGCTATTTGGTGCCATGTTCGGGGCGCTTGCGAATTTCATCTACGGCAAAATTCTGGCGCCTGTCATGACCGTTGGAAAATGGCGTCTTGATTTTCGGCGTTGGATATTGCCATTCCTGATGTGTGCTTTTGTCCCATTTTTTGCAAGCTTCGTTATCGGTGCTCTCCTCTCCCGCAACCCGGCCGGCCCCGTCTTCCTGATGCTGGCTAACATGTTCCTGACGCCGCTGACATTTGCCTTCCTAGCCGCCAGGCTAAAGGAGTTCCGCATCGAGCATGTTTGCTTCTCCGCTTTGCTTCTGTGGTTTATCGCCTTTCCGATAACCCTCGCAAATGGACAACCACTTGCGTTCTGGATGGGCTCATATCTGTCGTCCGCCCCGCTTGCGATGGGCGGCTATTTGATTGCGCAGGGTTATGCCGCAGTTCGTGCTGGTCTTGTGTCGGCGTAAGACATCAGGATGAAATTTTCACAGCGCTCCTTGGCGAGCATGGCCATTCCCGGTCTAGCCATCATCGCCCTCTCCGGCTGCGGCTGGTTCATCTTCGGCAAGTACGAAGCCCCAGCCCTGCCGACCGAGCAGGTCACGCGCGTCACGTTCCAGAATGACTACGGCTCGACCGCCCATTTGCTGATTGCAGAGAAGCCCGGCAACTGCGAACCCGCCAACAAGCGCATCGGTTGGCAGCCGAACGGGATGATGCCGTACCGGGAAGCTGCCACGTTCGAAGTGCCACGCGGCGAGCCCGTCCACATCGACATCTACGACCAGGCGGAAAACGGTGCGGCGTGGTGGCACTGCTTCGTGCCCAGCGTCTACACCTTCGACCGCGCGGAGGTCACGCTGCGCTTCACGCGTGTGCCGCGCGGCTGCAAGGTGGAAGTGACCGACGCATCCGGCGAGCCGCTCGCGCAAAAAGTGGAGCGGTACGAGCATCGGGCCTGCCACCCCGTGCCGCAGCCTATGTCCAGCCGCAGCAACTGAGGCGCCTGGAGCCTGTGCGCCAGCTCGATTGGCGCACACCAGCAACGTTGTATTCCAACGCATCGGCGTTTTGCTCGACGTACCGGGCTGGCGCCGAGCGAGCACCTGTTACTTAAAAGGATTGAACATGCAAAACAAACTTCGCACCTATCTGCTGGCTATCGCCGCAGCAGCCATGACCGTCGCCTGTGGTGGCGGTGGTGGTGACAACAGCAGCGCTGCCAACACAGGCGGTAGTGGCAGCAGCGACGAAGCAGCCGCGCAAGTCGGCACGACAGCAGACGCAGCGTGCTTCGCACTCCCGGCCACGGGCAAAACTGCAAACGTAACAGCGACGTCCACGGTGCCCGTCGAAGTCGACATCGTCTCGCTCAGCGGCGCAGGCGCGCAAACGTTGGAGGGCCAAGCATACCCCGCACTGGATGTGCGCAACCGCATCGACCAAATCACTGGGAGCGACCAACACCACATGCTCTATATGCTGGCGGGGGCACCGTTCCTGCCGGCGGGCGCCAAGACGTACGCCGATACCGACCCCGAGCATCGCTACGCTTACACCTACACGCGCATGACGCTGGAGCAATTGCGCGATGCTGTGCTATCCCATCAGGCGAGCGTCTCGTTTAATGAACTTGCGTATTCCAATGTGAAGCCTGTCGTTCCCGCCCTGGCTGACTTCCAGCTCAACACGCCAGTCACACTATTGATGCTGGAGAAGCGCGCGCAGGGCACGGACTCTCTGCCGTCGACATTCATGGCCCCCTACGTCAACGAACTGACCGTCACCTACGCTGGCCGCGAAGACGTGACGGTGGGCAGCACGGTTTACACCAAGGCCTGCAAGATGGACGTCAGCCTGCGTCGCACGGATTACAGCTTTGGGGATGGAACACCGTTCAGCATTGGCAAACCTGTCAACGGTTCCGCCTGATTTGCGCCGGGCGTCGGCCTCGTAAAAGCCTCCGTGCCGGTGATTAGCAACGCGGGCTCGATTTCTACCATCATCACGCCCGCGCAATAACACGCGCGCTCTATAACGTCTTCACATCATGCTGTCAGCCGTTTCCCGCGCCGCCATCCTTTGCGTTGGCACGCTGAGTTCCTTCGCGTTTGCGCAAGTTGCTCCAGCTCCCATCACCGGCCCTGGGCTCGAAGTCCAGCGCCTGCAGGAGCAACAAGCCGAGCAGGCGCTTGAGCGTGCCAATGCGCGGCCGGACGTCTTTACGCCGCCCGCGCCGATGCAAGCGATTTCGTTGGCATCGCTACCCAAAGAGGAACCCTGCTTTACCGTGCGCGGCATCGTGCTGGAAGACAACGCGTTCCCGTGGCTGGCGCCGCTGTTGGCACCTGTCAACGGGCAATGCGTTGGCAAGCAAGGGCTGGAGGCCATTGAGCTGCAAGCCAACAGCGCCCTCATCGAGCGCGGTTACGTCACCTCGCGCGTGCTCATCCCCAAGCAAAACCTGGCGAGCGGCACGCTCACGCTCAAGGTGCTGGCCGGACGCATCGGCGCCATCCGCAACGCGTCGGATGACAACATCGGCTGGGCGCGCATGGCCTTGCTCGCTGGCCCGGCGGACCTGCTGAACCAGCGTGACTTGGACCAGGCGCTGGAAACCATCCGCCGCCTGCCCGGCCAATCGCAGACGAGTTTCGACATCGTGCCCGGCGAGCGGGTGGGTGAGTCCGATATCGTGCTCAAGCCCGGCACCGACAAGCGCTGGCATGCCTCGCTGTCGGCAGACAACACCGGCTTGAAGTCGACCGGCAAGTATCAGATGAGCGGCTCGCTGGTCATTGATTCGCCGCTGCATCTGTATGACCAGCTGTCGATTTCCGCGTCGTCCAACACGGACCGAGGCACCAGCACGCAGGGCACCCGCTCTTACGGCATCAACTGGAGCGTGCCGGTGGGCTACGCCACGTTGTTTCTGGGTGCCAACAAGTCACGCTACAACCAAACGGTGGCCGGCTTTGAAGAGCCCATCGTCTACAGCGGGCAAAGCTCGGAGGTGAATGCGGGCATCAGCGGCGTGTTGCACCGGGATGCCACGTCGCGCACGGGCGCGCAGTTCAAGCTCTTCCGCAAAATCAATCGCAACTACCTGAACGATACCGAGATTGCGGTCCAGCGTCGGGATGTTATCGGGTATGAAGCGTCGATGTCGCACCGGCACTATCTTGGGCCGGTGGTGTTCGATGGCGGCTTCGCTTGGCGAGAGACGCTGCCCGACCATTCCAACGTGCCGGGTGTGGCGGTGGGTGACGCCGGCTACGGTGGCCGTTCACAAATCGAGACGGCTAATGCGAGCCTGTATTGGCCGTTCAAGCTAGCCAACCAGGTGTTCGAGTACACCAGCAACTGGGCCATACAGCACAGTCGCACGCGCGTGCTGCCGAGCGACTACTTCATCATCGGCAACCGCTACACGGTGCGCGGCTTCGATGGCCAATTGACGCTGGCGGCAGAGGATGGCTGGTACTGGCGCAACGAGCTTGCTTGGCGCGTAGCGAATCAAGCCGTCTACGCCGGTATCGACATGGGCCAGGTGCGTGGCCCGAGCGCGGAGTTTCTGCTGGGTGACAAGCTCGTCGGTGCGGTGGTGGGCGTGCGTGGGCGCGTGCCGTCTGGTGCGTATATGGCCTTCAACTATGACATCTCGTTTGGCTGGCCGCTGTACAAGCCGGTGGGTTTCCAGACTGAGCGGCCAGCGGTGATGGCTCAGGTTGGGGTGGAGTTTTAGCGTCAAATGCTTTCAGCGGGTTGCTCATAGCCATGAACGCCGAGACCGTGGCCGTTCCTAGGCCGGCTGGACGTGCGGACCGAGTCATGGACTGAGAGTGCAGCAATAATCCACTAAAAATTGAGCAGATTTCCGCTGCTTGCTCCTGAGTTAGCATCGGCGGCAAAAGCTGCCATCCTGCTCTTGAACTGCACCCCAAAAGTTGGACACCGATCCGACCTTTGGGGTGTTTTTCATGGCGAAATACGATGAGAAGTTCAAGCTGCAGGTAGTGCAAAGCTACGCTGAGGGGAGGCAGGGTTTCAAAGAGCTGGCCAATCGATACGGACTTGACCATGGAACGGTTAGACGCTGGGTCAAGGTGTACGAACAACACGGCCGGAGTGGGTCGCGCAAAAAATTTGCTCATTACAGCGCAGAGTTCAAGTTGTCCGTGTTGCAATGGATGTGGAAGGAAGATTCCTCGGCCAATCAAGCGATCGCGCGGTTCGATATCCGAGGCGGTGTTAGCGCCATCAGAGGCTGGCGGCGGCAGTTGATGAGGGTGGGCTGGAAGCCCTAAGACCCAAACCTCGCGGCCGCCCGAAGAAGATGACAACGCCAGAGCCTCCTGAGCCCGTAGCACCGCAAAACGAAGATCCCCACACGGTGGAGCAGTTGCGCAAAGAAAACGAATATCTGCGCGCGGAGGTGGCGTATCTAAAAAAATTGAGGGCCTTGCTTCAGGCCAAAGAGCAAGCCGCGCAGAAAAAGCGCGGGTAGTGCTTGAACTGAGGCAAGGCCACGATTTGGCAATACTGCTGAAGGTCGCGGGGCTGTCGCGTAGCACGTTCTACTACCAGATTAAGGTGCAGCAGGTCGGTGATCAGGGGGCCAACAGCACCCCCCCCCCTTCACTGCAACATGAAAGTCTCGTACTCCAACCGATCCAGCTTCCGATCCAGAATCACGAGACTCGCCATCACCACCAGCAGCAGCGAAACAGCAAACCCATACCCGTACCAAGCCGGCCCAAGCTGCAGCGTGATCCATGTCAGCGCGCCGTTGAGCACCACAAAAGCGGCAGTCAGCCCCAGCACCACACGCCGCCGGTCCAGGTAAAAGAAGATATTCACCACCCCCAGAAACACTACCTGCAAGCTCGCGGCAATGGTGTCGACATACAGCAGCGGCAGATACAGCTCGGAAATCTGCAACGCCCGCAGCACCGAAGCGCCCACGGCAAACAGCACCAGCGCGGCCATGGCCTGGATCTTCACGATCTCGTACAGGCCCGCGCGGATGGTCTGCACCATCGTGTTGCGCATGTCTTCGATATGCTCGAGCGACGCCCCGCCCCGCACGGCGTCATAGAACGCGTCGTAGTACTCGACAAAGTCCGTCTCGATGCGCACCAGGAACACCGCCATGCCGGGGATGATGCCGAGGTAGGCGAGGAACACCGGAATGTCATAGATGACCGATGCATGTAGCGGCCCGATCACCTGCTGCCCCGTGCCCGGCGCATACCAGAACATGAACTTGTCGAGCCAGATGCCAAGGTTATAGAGCAGCCCGATCAGCATGAGCGACGGATACGCAAACCGCTTGTCGAACACCTCGAACGACAGGAATCGCCGCCCGCTGAAGTTGCGGTAGATCAGCGCGGCCATGCCGATCAGCAGGCACAACTGCCCCGTCACGAACCCCAGCAGCAGCCCTTCCAGCCCCAGCCGGTTGAACAACAGCGCCAGCAGCACGGTAAGCGTGTAGCCGACCAGGAAGATCCACACGACGGCCCTGTACTGCTTCATGCCCGACAGAAAGATCACCGCGATCCAGATGTTGGCCATGACCACGAAGCCGGCCAGCATCAGCAACCGATAAATGGCCGATTGCTGCGCAAACGCAAACAGGATGACGAGCAGCCCCAGCCCGCCCGCAATCAGGGTCATCACGAGCGACACGGCGTGGTAGTTGGGCAGGATGAGATCGTCGCGCTTCTCGAATAGCCGATCGGAAGTAAAGCGCGTGAAAGCAAGCTGCAGTGGCCCCGTCAATATCAGGCTCACCGCAATCAGGTAGGTAACTGACACCTGAAACTGCGTGATGAGCGAGCCCGGAACCACAAACGGCAAGCTCAGGATACCGATCAGCAGAATCCCGACGATGGAGAGAATCCATGGCCCCGAGCTGATGATGCCGGCGTAGGTATAGGCGTGCAGCAGCCCGAGCAAGCTGTCCCGCTTGAGCATCTTGCGCAGCTCAAAACCGATACCGGCCATCAGCGGGCTCCCTTTTGCGGATTCTGCTGGTTCTGCTGAGCGTGGTGCGGGCAAGCCGCCGCGGCGGCGGTCTTGGCGCCGTGCTCGGTGCTCAGGTCGGGCAAGGTCTGCAAGCGCGTGTACAGCTCGCGGTAGCTGCCAACCATCATCTCTTGCGTGTAGTAGCGCTCGACGCGGGCGATGCCGGCGGCTTGTGCTTCATGCCAGCGCGTTTCGTCGCGCAGCAGCGTGAGCACTTCGGCGGCCAGCGCGGCGGGGTCGGCAATGCGCACAACGGCGCCGGCGGCGCCCAATGCGGCGTCGTCCCCCTCAAGACCGAACAGGAGCTGGCGGCACGAGCCGACATCGGTGGTGACCGACGGCACGCCGGCGGCAAACCCTTCGAGCACCACCAGCGGCAGCGCTTCGCTGATGGAACTCAGCACCAGCACGCCTACCTTGGGCAGGATGTCGTCAATCTTCTGGAAGCCCAGAAACTTGATGCGATCGCCCAGGCCCAGGCTCTCGGCCAGGCTGTGGCATTCCTGCGCGTATTCCGGATCTTCGTCTTCAGGGCCGGCGATCCAGCCTTCGGCGTCGGGCATCTCGCGCGTGATGGTCAGCATGGCGCGAATGAAGGTCTTGACGTCCTTGATTGGTACCACGCGGCCGATCAGACACATCACGCGCGGCACGTTGGCCGGGCGTTTCTCGCGCAGCGCGGCCAGGCGCGGCAGATTGATGCCGTTGGGGATGCTGCGCGTCTTTGCTTCCGGCGCGCCGTCGATCACCTGCCGCTGCCGGTTGCCCTCGTACAGCGCAACGATGTCTTCGGCGGCGTCATAGCAGACTCGGCCCATCGTTTCAAAGAAGCGCACCCACAGGTCTCGAAAGTAGCTGATCTGTGCGATGTCCTTCTCAAAGATGCTGCGGTTGTCGCGAATCCACTGGCTCTGGAACAAGTCGATCTTGCGTTCCTTGGTGTAGATGCCGTGCTCCGACACCAGCAGCGGCCGCCCGCGCTTGTAGCGCAGCAGCGCACCCAGGAAGCCCGCATAGCCCGTCGAGATGGTGTGAAACACCTTCACCGGGATAAGGTTTTCAGCAATGCGCACGAGCTGCCACAGCGGCTTGTGCATGATGCGCACAGTCCAAAAGTAGTCTGTGAACGACGGATCGGTGCAGTAATGCCGGTAGTAGTCCGTCATCATTTCCCATGCGCGGTGGCTGTAGAGGAACTGCTCTTCGGCCAGCGGGCCATCGTCGCGCAGGTCTGCAATGGACGCGCGGATCAGGTCAGCGGTTTCTCCCTTGTTGGCCGGGTTGCGCAGCGCGTCGTGCAGCTTGCGCGAGCGCTCGAAGGCCGCAGCATCGCCGCCACTGGCCTGCACAAGCGGGGGCGGCGGGAAGTCGTACAGGTAGTGGCACTCCAGGTGCACCACGTTATCGGGAATGGCGTAGACGGGCTTGCCGTAGTCTTCGCGACGGCTGCCGATGAAGACGATGGCGAACCTGATGTCCGGAAACGCCCGGATCATCTGGTTGACCCAGCTTGACACCCCACCGCTCACGTAGGGAAACGTCCCTTCGAGCAGCAGCGCGACGTCGGCAGACCGGGCGCGGGGGAAGTTGTCGTTGCTCATGATGTCCAGTAGCGCAACAGCGGGCGCAGGAGCGGCAGCGGCGAACGGCTGGAGAACTGCGCCAGCGCCGCGCGCGCACCGGCGTAATCGCGGCGCAGGTAGCACGCTTCGGCCAGCGGCGGCAGCAGGCGGTCACGCGGGAAGCCGAGAGATTCGGCGCGGCGCAGGTGGGATTCAGCCACATCCGGCTCGCGGCGCGAGAGGGCCAGCCGGCCGCGCATGTACCACAGCGCGGCGTTGCCAGGCTGAATGTCGAGCGCAGCGCTGGCGTAGCGTTCGACCTGCTCGGCGGTATAGCGATACACATCACCCTGCACGAGGTTCTGGTAGATCAACTCCCAGTACAGGTCGGCCAGGCGCTTGTTGATGTCGTAGCGCACTTCAGGCGTGGTGGCCTCTTCCAGGCGCGGCAGTTCGGTCAGGATCTTCTGGGTGAGGACCTTCTCGGCGTTGTCGAGCATGCCGTATGCGAGCAGGCGGATGTCGTCCACCGGATCGGCCAGCAGATCACGCAGCACGGGGCTCGCAGTGCGCGTGGGCATTGACTGCATGGCCACCAGCGCGGTCATGCGGCTCTGCACCGGCGCGCGTTCATTGCTGAGCTGCGCACGCAGCCGTGCCCCGCCACCGTGCGTCACGCGCGAGATCAAATGCGCCACGAACACCGGCAGGCCCACGTCAGCGATGTCCTTGTCGTCTTCCGGCTTGGGAAACAGCTTGCCGAGCAGCAGGCTGCCAAGCACGAGCAGCCCGCCCGCCACCGGCACGAAAAAGCACAGCGCAGCAAGATAGCCGTACGTCCACACAAACGGCACGCGATAGCGGCGCGGCAGCAGGCGCCAGGCGGCAAGACCGATCAGCGCGGCGGCCGTGCCCTGCAGCATCAGGCACGACAGCAGCAGCGCAAGGCTGTTGCCCGCATGCAATGCCATCGCCACTGCCGCGATCTGGGCCAATATGCCGCCGAGCGTGAGTTTGAACATCGCCTGTTCGTCCTATGTGCCTTACGCGTCCAGATGGCACCGCGTGAGGAAGCGCTCCAGCGCTTCGCCCGGATGCTCGCCCGTCACATGCAGCGTCTGCACGCTGATGCGCGCGCCCTCGAAATCGACACCAAACTGCGCGCGCAGGCTGTCTTCAATGCGCACCAGATACGCCGACACCGCGCCCGCGCCCGACAGCGGCATCAGCGTGATGATGGCGCGGCGGCCCTTGCCGCTTGCCTGCCAGACAACATCCAGCGCACGGCGGCTGCGGACCACGCTCTCGAACGGCGCATCGCTGGTTTCGTCCCGATCGAAGATAAGTGCCACCACCGACGAGTCGATACCGGTATCGCGATGCAGACGCGCGAGGCGGCCCAGGTCGAGCGCGAACTCGTACGGTGCATCCGGCACGAGATCCAGAATCTCGGAGCTGACGGTGAGGTGCCGCACGCCGTCGGCGTAGTAGCCGAGCAGCACCAGCAGGAACTGCAGATTCTCGTACGACAGCGAGAGGAACGGCATCTGGTTCACGACCACCAGGCCGATCAGCTCATCTGCGCCCGACAGCACCGGCGCGCACGCCACATAGCGCGAACTGTCTTCGGTGCGCAGCTCAGGCGCCTGCGGGTGGCCCAGCGTGTGGGTATCAATGCAATGGCGGATCAACGGATCATCAGCAACGATGTCAAACGGCGTGCCCACGCGAGCCACCGGTTCGGTATCGATGCGCTTGGCCGTCACGCGCACCATGGCCGCCACTTCCAGCTGGCAGGCCTGCGCCGTCCATTGCAGGAACGGCTCGGCGCCGGGCAGTTGCGCCACATCCGGTTGATCGGTACCGCCGCCATGCTCGCGCGCGGCCAGCGCGATATTGCGCAGTTGCGTGAGCGTGTCGCGCAGCGTGGTCGGCTTGGCCAGCAGATCGTTTTCCAGACGCTCGTGCGACAGGCGCAGCAGGAAGTGGTTCTTGGTGAGCGCCGCCAGCCGGTCGTTCAGGTAGCCGTTGACCGTGCGGGCGCGTGACAACCGCGCGCCCCAGATATCGCCGAACTGCCCGCCGATCAGCACCAGCATGAGCCCGCCCAGGAAATACATGCGCGGGAAAGTGCTGGCCGCCGCCTGCCCGTAGAACACCCCCCACGCGCCCAGCACCACCAGCGCTGCCAGCGCGCCGAGCAGCGTGCCGTAGCGCAGCGCCAGGATGAGCGGCACCAGCCAGACCCACGGAAAACCATAGCCGAGCAGCAGCGGGTTGTCCGGCACGAACAGCCAGAGGATGCTGATGGCCACCACCACCGCGCCCAGCGTTTCGAGCACGGCGCTCGGGCTGAATACGGCCGGGGCAATCAGGCGCCCATACCATGTCGACGCGCCAATGCCCTGCGCGTTGCGCCGACGCTCATTTCGCCCACCTTGGCCGCGCGGCGGCGCAGCCGCGCGCGCGCCCGATTGCGTGGAGGCTGCCTGACCGGTCTTCATCAGCTCCGGCCCAGCGGCGAGAGCAACTCGCGCAGCAGCTTCTGCGCCACGGCCGATACGGCATCGCGGCTCCAGCCGGTACGGCTGCCGGCCGCGCTCCAGATCACGTTACCGGTCTGCACGTCAATCACCTGCAGCGTGATGCCGACAGCGGGCTCGCCATCCACGCCGACCTTGTAGCGCCATTCATCCACCGCGCCGGTCAGGGCGTAGCGCGCCTTCTCGCCACGCGCCCAATCCAGCGCACGCGCCACGGCCTCGCGCTCGGCGGGTTCGAACAGCGATTCGCTATTCAGATTGGCCGGGTACTGCTTCAGGCTGGAGAAGCCGCGCGCCTTGAGGATGCTCGCCGCAATCGTCTCCGCACGCAGGCCAGCCTGCGGCGTTTCGGTGTAGTTGACGATGGGCAGCACGACCCACGCATCAGAGGCGCTGGTTGCCGGCGCACGCGCGCTGTCGACCACCGCGCAGGCGGACAACGCAAGCGCCGCACCAACGCCCGCTGCCACGGCCAGCCAGCGGCGGCGGCCGGCCTTCATCTGGTTGAGCAAGGGTGCCATTGCTTTCTCCCTGGTGTCTTCCGTTATGTGTTTCATCTCGTTCTTTCCCCGTTGCATTGTTCTCGCCTGTCAGTAGAGCCAGCGGTAGCGCAGGCCGATTTCCGTCATCGGCGCGGCACCGGCGCGCGTAATGGAGGCATGGCTGAACACCAACGCCAGATGGTCGTTGCCGAACACGCTGCCCGCCACCCCGAGCTGGACTTGCGTGCCCCACCCTTCGCGATTGTCGTGCAGCAGGCCGGCATCCATGAACGGACGCCACGCGCGCGTATAGCGGTCAAGATAGTCCGTGCCAAAGCCAAACAGCAGCCCGAACTGCGTGAACGACTGCGGCATGAAGGCGTTGGCATCGGGCACCGCCCCCGTCGGCAAGAGCCGCCCTAACAGCGCGCTGGGCGTGCCGGACGCGCTGTAGCTCGCACGCGTTCCAACCACGCGGATCGTGTAATCGGGGTATTCCACGCGCAAACGATAACCAGCCTCTGCATCAAGCACCACGCCGCTGCCAAGGAACGTGCGATCCTGGCCGTAAAAGCGGTTGCCCTCGACGCGCGCGCGGATGTATTCGCGCTGCGTCAGGCGCCAGTTGCCGCCAATCGAGAACAAGTCCTTCACGCCGCCCACACGCAGTTGCGTGGTTTCGTCGGCGGGCTGGTTGCGCCCGACCGACAGCTCGGTGCCGAACGGGCCCGATAGTGGCCCCCCCAGCCCCAACAAGCCATCCAGCCGGAATGCGTAGACCGACGCCAGCCCCTGGCGCCAGCCAACCGTGCCCTTCCACTGGCTGCTCTGCGTCTGGTATTGCGAAATCCAGTCAACGCGGCGGTCCTGCGCGGGCACGCCGGTGAGCTGCGTAGCGTCAGTCGAGCGCTGGTTACGCTGGGTGGCACGCACGAGCATGCTGTAGTGATCCGTCAGGCGAATGCCGGCCGCTGCGCTGCTTTCAAAGTACGTGAGCGGCGCTTGCTTGAACCACGTTTCGCGCGGCTCCAGCGCTTGTGCGTTTGTCAGCAACGTCTCTTGCACACGCTCGTGAAGCTGCTCATCGTCGGGCGCGGTCGTCAGGCCTTCGAATGACAGGCGCTGGGCCTCGCCCAAACGATCGGTCAACACATTGGCGTCGATGCGGTTGTAGAGCGGAATGCGGTCTGGCGTGTCGTCCAGCAGGCGGTTGAGCGTCTGCAGATCGCGCTCGGCCAGGGCGATGGAAATTTCGGCATAGGCCGGGCGTGTCATGCGGCGGGCGTATTGCTGCAGCAGCCACGCACGCGCCAGATCATTCGCCTCCTGCGACAGCGCCCAGCCGAGCGCCGCTTCCTTGGCCACGGCAGAGACGAGCCGGTCGCTCGCGCGGGCGTTCCTGCGCTTCTCGGCCGGGGTCTCGGGCGGCTCCGGCGGCAACGTATCGATGTCGCCCAGCTCGGATTTCTGTGCGGCAGCGTTGCCGCCTTCGCGGGCCTGCTGCATGGCGCGGCGGTCATCGCGCAGCAGCTCGATCAGCAGGCGCTGTGCAAGATCGCCCGAGCCGAATGTCTGCGCCAACGCAACGCGGCGGGCGCGCAGTTCGGTGCGGGCGCCATCTTCGAGCGGCACGGCGTCGCTCACTGCGTTGTTGCTGCCCACGGTGACGCGCGTGCCGACGCGGCGGTTGGCGGGGGTCTTGCCTTGGGTGTTTGCACCGTCGGCGCCATCCGCGCGCCACAGCAGCCACCACGCCTCGCGGCGCAGCGCCCAGGCGGCATCAGCCTGACCGGCCATCTCGCGCGCATCTGCATACGCCAACAGCCACAGCGGATCGTTGCGCATCGACTCGGCCTGGCGGCCCAGGAAGCGCAGCGCGAGGTTGGCATCGAACAGTTGCAGACCGGCGGCGGCATAGGCGCCCCAGTAGGCGGAGTCATTCTCGGCCTCGCCACGCCATCGGGTCAGTGCGCGCTTGAGTTCGCCGTTCTGGCCGGAATCGAGCAGGCCCCACAGGAACGCCGCCTTCACCTCGCTGCTGGCATCAGGCAATGCGACAGCGCGGCGCAGGTCACGCATGGCGAGATCCCAGCGGCCGCTCTGGCGGTGGTATTCAGCGCTGACGGCCAGCACGCCGGGGGAGTGCTCGGCGGCGCGGCGCTGTTCCGGCGTGAGCGAAGCCAGCAGCGCGTCAACCCGGCGGAACGCACGGGCGCGCGTGTAGTAATAAATGGCCTGTTGCAGATGGGCCATCGCGCCGTCCTTGCGCCAGGCGAGTTCGGCCAGGCGGCCAGCGTCGATGGGGCTGCCATCGTAGAAGGCGATCATCGACGTCAGGTCGTCCGCCCGCGCATTGCCGCCCACCAGCAATTGGCGATACGCCTCGCGCGTAAGGTCATCCCGCTGATTCAGCGTTGCGAGCTGGGCGAGCGTGCGCCAGTAAAGGTCATCGGTGGGCGATGCGGCCTTGCTGGCGGCCTGCATGGCGGCCAGTGCTTGCTCGAACTGCCCGCGCACGTACAGCACGTTGGCAAGCTTGAGCGCATACCTCACATTCGGCCCGAACGCCTTTTGCAGGCGTACGTAGGTGTCGTAGGCCTGATCGTCCTTGCCGGCGCGCTCGGCCAGCATGGCGTAGCGCTCCAGAATCACCTGACGGTGCGGGCCGCGCGCGATGCTGTTCAGATAGGCCAGCCCTTCAACCGGCTCGCCCAAGCGCTCATAGGCCGCAATGATCTGGTCGAGCAGTTTCATGTCGCCGGGCTGGCGGCTGGCCTTGTAACGCAGGCCGGCCAGATAGGCGTGGTCTTCGTTGAGCGCGGGCGCCAGGCGCAGCACGTTCTGCCAGGCAGCATCGTCGCCGGTCGCTTCTGCGTACGAAAGCCAGTACTTCAACGCAGACATCGGCTGGCGGTTCCACTCCGCCACCTGGGCTGCGCGCTCGGTCCAGATCTTCAGGTCCGGGCGCTGGCGTACGGCGGCTTCGGCCACGCGCATGGCGTCGTTCAGGTTGCCGCTGCTCATGAAGACGCGATACGCGAGGTCGTAATCGTCGGCATTGAACGGCGCGATGCCGTGTGCGATGGCGTCGGCACCGGTGGGTTGGGCCGCGGGTGTGCTGGCACCGCCCGCTTTGTCCGCCACGTGGCGGATGCGTGCCGCATAGCGTTGGCGCCGGACGAGCCCTTGCGGCCCGTCCATGAACACAGCGTCCGCCGGGGCTGGCAGCGGCTGCGGCGGCCCCGCAAAGGTCCAGTCGTGCCGAGCCGCGCCCACCGCCAGGGCAATGCCCTGCTCCGTCTGCCACCACGACAGATGCAGCAGGCGGCGCGCGTACTGATCGGCAAGATCGGGCCGGTTGCACGCAAGGGCCAGGCGGGTGAGAAAGCGCAGCGTTTCAGTGTCGTCAATCAGCGGGCCGACGCGGCGTTGCGCTTCGGCCATGGCATCGTCAAACAGGTTGCCGCTTTGCAGCGCCTTGAGCCCGGCAATGAAGTACTGGCGCTGTTCGTCGCGCGATTTGGCATCGGCCTGTGCGGCAAAGTTGGCGGCGGCGGCAGCGCGGTATTCACCCACACCCAGCGCGATCTCGGCCGTACGTGCCTGCCATTGCGCCGCGCGTGCCACGTCCTGCCTGGCCAGCCGCTGGTAGAGCTGCGCGGCAATCGCACCCTGATCGAGCGCGCGCGCCTTGCCGGCCAGGATCTCCAGTTCGGCTGCGGTCCAGCGGTGGGCGAGCGCTTGTTTGAGCAGGCCACGCAGGTCGTTCAGCAGGGACGCGCGCTGCGGATCATTCGGTTGCAGCGCATAAGCACGCTGCTCACAGATGGCGATATCGAGCAGCAGCGCTTCACGGTCGAGCGATTTGTCGTGCAACCCGCGCATGCGATTGAGCATGACCTGGGCGTCATCCAGACGGCCGGTGCGCACGTACTGCGCAGCCAGCACGCTGAGGAACTCACCGTCGTTGGGGCGCACGCGCAACCATGCTTCCAGGTACGCCACCGACAGCGCATCGACCTTGCCGCCTTCCAGCAGGCGCGCCTCCAGGCGCTCGCGCGGAAACATCAGGGCGAGCGCCAGCCCGATCAGCGCGCCAAGCGTGCCGATCAACCAGGGCGGGAGCAGCCGTTCGCGCGGTGTCAGGTCAGCAGACCACATCAATACGTTGGTAGGTCACGGTTTGGGCGGCAACGCCATTCAGGTCCACACGCACGGTATCGCCCTGCGCGCGGGCGGCACGGCCCTGTGCCCCGTTGACCATCACACGGCATGCGCCAACGTTGGCGAGGCGGACGAACGGCTTGTAATAGCCACCCGCTTCAAACGACAGGCCATTGCTGTTTCGCGTGAAATCGCGCACAAAGGCGGCGGCTTCGGCAATGTAAGGCACTTTGGCAGGTTCTGCTGCCGGCGGCATGGCAAAGCGTGCCGCACCGTCGTCCATGTGGATGTAGATGCCGCCTGCGGCCTTGTCGTAACCGACCACGCCTTGCGCATCGGCCAGGCGCGGCGTACCGGGTGCCATCCAGCGCAGTTCGCGCAAGTCGCCGTTGCCGCGCACGATCCAGTCATCACCATCGCGGGCGACGGCCATGTCCCGGAAATCCATCACCTTGGCAACGTATTGCGTCGCGTAGATGGGAAACACCGGCTGCGAGAGCGCGTAGTCGTAGTCCTTCTTCAAGGCCTTGAGCGACGCAAGCTTGGTGCCCGAATACATGTGGTAGTAGAGGTTGATCGGCTTGAAACGGTACGGCGTGTCCGTCATCTGCAGCGTTTCAATCAGACGCTCGAAGCCGTAGTACGGCCCTGCCCAGTCGTTGGTATAGACGTTCTCGTTCTGATTGGGCGCGAACACCTGGTAGGCGCCGGGGCCCTTGTCGATACCGATGGAGGCAATGCTCGTCCACGACGGCGAGTTGCGCCTGATGGTGGTATCGCCGCCGTTGATATTGACCACGCCAGCGTCCCACGCCATGCGCACGGCCCGCTCCGGCGGCTGACAGTCACCCGACCATTGCAGGATCTTCACGCGCTTGCCCGGCGGCGCCAGACGTTCGTCGATGTAATGGATGGACCCGGCAATCTCGCGGTCGAGGCTGAACTTGTAGCCAGGAATGGTCAGCGTGAAAGCGGTGTCCCCGCCGCCTGCGTCTTTGCCTGGGCCACCCGTCGTCGGGCTTTGCACCGTGCGGCTCCAATCAAACGGGTGCGAATACGTATGCGAGCCCAGCTCGACGTACGGCAGCGCAAACATCTTGCGGGCAATGGCCTCAAGCCGCGGCGTCAGCTTCGGATACAGGCCGGTAGCCCCCACTTCCCCTTCGATGACGGAGAGCGTGGTCGGGATGCGGTACTTGTCCCAGATCTCTTGCAGCAGCACCTCGCCCGAGTATTCCCCCGGGCCTGGAAATTCCGCGCGCGACGCAAAGCCGTCGCCGTCCACGTGCACGAGCATCAGGCGGCGGCCGTTCTCGCTGGTCAGGTCGGGGATGGGCATGTTGGGCAGCGCCAGCGCACGGCGCAGGAACTCCATCGGCTGCACCACCCAGCGCGCCTGCTCGATCTTGTCCATCGAGAACACCGCATACGGGTTCAGCACGTAACCGCCCCAATCCGTAATGGCCGCGGCATCAAACTCGAAATTGCCCGACTTCAGGCGCAGCAGCGATTGCCCGTTCGCCCCTACCTGGATCGGCTGCGCTTCGCGGCGATCGGGCCGGGGGGCCATTTCGAACCCCATGATCTTGTCTTGCGACACCACTTCGAGCGGCGCGGTGGCGCGCCCCTGCACAAGCTTGAGCTTGAGCAGATTGGCCATGCTGGCATCCGCCGGCAGGCCGAACTGATTCATGAAGGCGATGCGCACACCGTCACGCATGCGCTGCCGCACCCACGACGTGAGCGCTGCCACGTGATTGACCGCCCCCGAGTTCACCCACACCACAACGCCGGCGTAACGATCGGGCGGCACCTCGGCGGGCAGCGGCTTGTTGATATCGGCGTACTCCACGTCGTAGCCGAGAAAGTTCAGCGGCATGGCCACAAAGCGGACGCCGTCGCTGGTGTCGATGGCGTAGCGCAGGTCGCGCTCCTGCAGGATCAGCACCTTGCGCGGCAGCACCTCGATGCGGCCCACGCCAATGGTCGACAACGCCGGATCGGTCACATACGGAATCAGCCCCTGCGCCTTGATGCGCTTGGCCGTCTCGCGCGCGCAGGCACGATCGGCCGGCGGGCAGTAGTCGATGGAAATCACCGGCAAGTGGTATTCGTCACGAATCTTGCGCGCCTGACCCATCAGCCATGCACGGTCAGCGTCGTTCACCTCTTTATATTGCTTGGCGCCCTGATCCCAGCCGCGATACAGCGATTCAAACGCCACCGCATAGGCCTGGTCATGCACCTGCGGCAGGATCTCGAACCCACGGTTGAAGATCAGCCTGGCTTCCGGGTAGCGCGCCTTGACCGCACGAATCACGCGCACCATGCCGGCTTCCTGCGCCGCACGCGAGGCATCGTCCTTGGCAACGAGCTGATAAGAGTCCAGCGTATCGAGAAAAAAGCCGCGATAGCCCTTGTCCCATAACGGCTTGATAACGTGCTCGACATAAAACGCAGGCCAATCGGGCTGGGCCTGGTCGACCACGCGTGAGGCCCACGCGGCGTTGTCGCCGAGCAACCACGCCTTGGGCAACGCCTTGAACCAGCCGCGCTCGGGCGTGACCTCGCCCAGGCTCACGTAAGCAAACCACTGTGTGCTGGGGGTCTTGAGTTGTGAGGGGTCGAAGCCGTGGTCCGGCTCGACGACAACCGCATCGAAGGCGCGCAACTGCCCGACCGGCGGTTTGTCGCCGTAGTACCACGCGATGTTCGGTGCGCTGATCGAAGCGGAGGGTGTGCTGCCCGATGCACCAGCGGTTTGCTGGGCGAGCGCCATCCAGGGCGTTGACAGGAGCGCCGCAGCCAAAAGTGCCGCCACGCGTCCGATCGCCCCTGCTTGTTTTGTATTCCCCCGCTTCCCCTCGGGGTGCCGCATTGAACGGCTGAGAACCCACATAGCCCACTCCTATGCCACGCCGTGCATATAATTCAGGCCGATCTGCGTCGGCGCCCCAAAACGTCCGGCGGTTGTGCTTGCGCCGTGCCGAACATCTGCCCTCTCTACCGATCACCGCCTGCAAACGCAGGCCCCGCAAGGCTGACCGGGGCAATATGGTCCGACCGCGCAAGTATCGCCCAAGCCATAGGTACGCAGCAAACCACAATTCGGATGCCTCAGCGCCACCGGTGGACATAGGTAATTGTTTGCGGTATGCGCCCAGAAGCCGGTTTGACAAAGCGATCCGCGCTGCACCATGATCGGCCGAAGCCACATTTCAGGCGGCTGCGCGGCGCGATAAGCGCAGGAATCTTGATCGCAGCGCACCGGCGACAGCCGCATCCACACCATGTCCGCCCTCACCCTCGTCTTGCTGATCATGATCAGCGCCTTTTTTTCTGCTTCCGAGATCGCCCTCACGGCATCGCGGCGCACGCGCCTGCAGACCCTGGCCGACGACGGCGACACCCGCGCCCTGCGCGTGCTGCAGCTCAAGGACATGCCCGGCAACTTCTTCACGGTGGTGCAAATCGGGGTGAATGCGGTGGCCATCCTGGCCGGTGTCATTGGCGACAGCCAGATCTCAGGGCCGCTGGCCGCGTGGCTGAGTGACTGGCTGCCGGCCGCCCGCGCCGAACGGTTCGGCAGCATCGCCGGGTTCATCATCGTGACGGGGCTGTTCATTCTCTTTGCCGACCTGCTGCCCAAGCGCCTGGCCGTGCTCTACCCTGAGCGCTGCGCGATGTCGATCATCGGCCCAATGCAATCGTGCCTGCGCGGGCTGCGGCCGGTGGTGTGGCTGTTCAATGGCGCGGCGGACATGTTCCTGAAGCTCTTCGGCGTGCCGACGCACCGGGTCGACCAGATCACCACCGAAGACATTGCCGCGATGGTGGGCGCCGGAGCGCAAGCCGGCGTGCTGCGCAAGCACGAGTTGGCGATGATCGAGAACGTGTTCGAGCTGGAATCGCGCACCATCACCTCGGTGATGACCGTGCGCGACGAGGTGATTTACTTCACGGTGGACGAGCCGCTGGAGTCGATCAAGATGAAGATCATTGCGCAGCCGCACGCGGAATACCTCGTCTGCCGTGAAGACATCGACTCGGTGCTGGGCTTTATTGCGTCAAAAGACATCTTGCAGCAGATCCTGTCGGAAGAGTCGTCTGCTGTGATCCGCGACATCAGCAAGTATTACGACAAGAACCTGCTGGTGCTGCCCGACACGCTCAACCTGTCACAGGCGCTCACGCGCTTTCGGGAAATGCACGAGCGCTTTGGTGCCGTGGTCAACGAATACGGGCTCGTGGTGGGCGTGGTCACGCTGGATGACATCGTCGGCGCGGTGATGGGCGACATCCTGTACCTGGGCGAAGATGAGCAGATCGTGCGCCGCGATGACGGCTCCTGCCTGATCGACGGCGTCACACCGCTGGGCGACGTCAAGCGCGCCTTCGATCTGGACAACCTGCCCGGCGAGCACCACGTTGAAACCCTCGCGGGGCTGGTCATCTACGCGCTCAAGCGCATTCCCAAAAAGAGCGAAAGCGTCGATATCGGACCGCTGCATATTGAAGTGCTCGATATCGACAACCATCGCATCGATCAACTGCTGGTGTCGCGGCGCATTGATCCGCCTGCGGCGACCGCGCCCTGATTTGCCTTACACGTCATTGGCGGCAAACACTTCCTTGGCGGCAAACATGCCGTTGAGCGCCGCCGGAAAGCCCGCGTATAGCGCCATCTGCAGGATCGTCTCGGTAATCTCCTCGCGCGTGAGCCCCACGTTGAGCCCCGCCGCGATGTGCACCTTCAACTGCGGTGCGGCGTTGCCCAGCGCCGTGAGCGCGGCAATGGTGGCGATCTCGCGCTCGCGCAGCGTCAGGCCTGGGCGGGAGTAAACATCCCCAAACCCGAACTCAACGATGTAGCGGCCGAGGTCGGGCGAGATGTCGGCCAAGGCCTCGACCACGCGCTCGCCGGCCACATCATCAACTTCCTTCAGCTTTTGCCAGCCCCGGGCGTAGCGCTCGTCCTGCAGGTTGGCGTGGTTTGCCGCTTGCGGTGCGTTTTGGGCGATCAGAGTCATGTGGTGCGTCCTCGTTCAATTGACGTTTTGGCCGGTGCTTCGATTTGGAAGATGAGGAAGCGGGGCCCTGAACGTTCTCTACGGCTTCAATCCGTGCCCGGATACCGTCGTAGACGACGAGTTTGACGCGCAGCACAGCCAGCGTTTCGGCCCGCGCGCGCAGCTCCGCTTCCAGCGCCTCGGCATGCAACTCCAGCAGGCGTTGGCGCGCCGACACACTCTCCAGACTGTCGCCCTGGCGCCGCAGCGCGGCGTACTGCTGCATCTGCGCGATCGGCATGCCGGTGTCGCGCAGGCGCAGCAGGAAGGCGAGCCACGTCATGTCTTCAGCGCGGAAGACGCGGTGGCCGTTGTCCCGCCGCTGCACGCTGTCGAGCAGCCCGATGCGCTCGTAGTAGCGCAGCGTGTGCGTCGACAGGCCGGTGGCTTCTGCCACTTGGGCAATGGTCAGAAAAGTGGTCATGAACGGAGCTTAGAAGTTAGAGCGCACTCTAAGTCAAGCGACTTTAACGCGAATCGTTCTGGCCCATATAAAACAAAACGCCGGCCCCCTATAAAGGGGCCGGCGCCTTGGTGTGCAGAAAAACTGGCGGGCTGCCGTGGATCAGCCGCCCACGCCGTACGCGCTCTTGTCCTGCTGCTTCGGACGATGGTCGCGCTTCTTTTTCTTCTTGTGGTGTTGTGTCTTCGTCTCGCCAGTGGCCGGTGCCGATGCGGCGGGAGCCGGCATAGCGGCGGGCGCGGCTGGTGTGGCGGGCGCGGCCGGCGCGGAAGCCTGCGCAAATGCACCGGCGCTGAAGAGTGCAGCCACGAGGGCAGCCAGGAGCTTGTTCATCGTGTTGTCCTTATGAAGAGACTGATTTGCGGCGCGCCCGGTATCGGATGGGGCGTGACCCAGTGCGCCCCGGCGCCACTGCTGTGCAATGCGCACCCCGGGATCGAAGCGGTGTGCGCATCAGCACGCAGTGTGGTGTACGCGCCTGCGGTTGTCCACCCGAAGCCAACATTACGCCCGCATGCAGGGCGGCGTCTTGATACGCCTCAACCAAACGCAACAGTTGCCGGGCAGCTTGCAGCCTACCTTGTTACGCGCGCTTACATCGTCAGCAGAACGCTTACAAACGGCGGTCAGCGTGCTCACGATGTGGCGCGTTTTTGGAGGCATGGATCGCAAATGGGACGAGATCCATGTATCTGGAGTCCCGCCAATATCCCGCTTGTTTCCGCTTAAGGAGTCTCACATGAAAGTCGCTCAATCTCTGGCCGCTCTGATCGTTGCTGGTGCCTTCGCAGCCCCCGTGTTCGCCGCTGGCACCGCCTCCGCACCGGCTGCCGCACCCGCACCGGCTGCGACCGCTGCTGCGGCGACCACCGATGCCGCTTCGGCCCCGAAGGCTGAAGCCAAGCACGAGAAGAAGCACGCGCACAAGAAGGCCCACAAGGCTGCAGCCAAGCCGGAAGCCAAGGCTGGCGCCGCATCGGCCCTGAAGGCCGCTGAACCCGCCAAGCAATAAGGCGATCGCGCGATGAAAAACGCCGGGACATTCCCGGCGTTTTTTTATGCCCGCTCGGGACCAGCACTCCGCTGCCGTGCCGGCCCCGATGCCACATCAATGCAGATGCGGCAGACGCTTCGTGCCTTCAATCTGCACGGCTTGCAGCTCGTGCGGCTTGATGCCCAGCTCGCTCAGGATGGTCGGCGCGATCTGGTTGGTGTCAACGCGCTCATCCACGATGCCAGCGTTGACGCCCGCGCCCCACACCACGATCGGCACGTGGCGGTTCTCCGGACGGAAGCCACCGTGCTCGGCGATCTTCGACAGCTTGCTGCCAGCCCACACCGTGCCCTGCTGCGCGATGCCGACCACATCCGGATCGCGGTCGTCATTGGGCTTCGCACCAAAGAAGTCGGCCACCTCCTCGCCCACCACAAAGCGGCTCGCGCCGGCCTGTGTAAACGGCTTGGCAACGGCGTTGCCCGCTGCATCCGAACCCACGCCCGTGCCCGAGTAACCGAGCAGGAACTGCTTCGTGAACTGCAGCGCGGCCGGCGAGCGGTCGTTCAGCCACAGCAGGATGCCGTCGTCGTCCATCGCGTGCGCGACGAGGTGCGGCTTGGTCGCATCCGTGCAGGTGGCGGCGTACTTTTCCCACGCGCAGTTGAGCGCATCGATCATGTCGCCGTCGTTGACGATCGTGAGATCGGCGCGGCTGTTCGGCGACTGGCCATGCTTGGCCGATACGATCAGCACCGTGTTGGACGGGTCGGCCGCCTTGACCATCTCGCCCAGTTTGTTGTCGACAAAGGTGAGCGCACTCTGCAGTACCGGGCCCGGCACCGTGCCGTTGTTGGTGTAGCCGCCCAGGCCGCCCGACACCTTGTTGGCGGTGTTGGCGGGGTCCGGGTAGTACGCCGACTTGTTCAGCTTCTGCGCCGTCGACACCGCCTGAAAGTTCATGCCCAGGATGGCCGGCACGCCCGGCGCACCGTTGCCGGCATGGTCATGGCCCTTGAGCCAGTTCAGCACGGCCTGCACTTTGAAGCTGTCGTAGCGCTGGGTGTTGGTGTTGTCCTTGGTCCAGTCGGGGCCGGGGCCGGCGGGCAGCGACGGATCGGTCACCGAGCTGTTGATCTCGGGCGCGAACAGATCGTCGATGCCTTGGCCGCTCGGGCCATTGAGAATTTCGTAGGCCGCATGCTTGTCCGACCAGGCGGTGTGCAAGCCATGCTTGCGCGCCACCTCGAACACCGTGTTGACCTTCAGGTACTGGTGCGGATACACCGGCGCGCACGTCACGGGCGACACCGGCAGGAAGGTCGGGTCGATCAGATCCTGCGCGCGGCCGGTCAACTGCGAGATCTTTGACAGATCGGCATAGAGGCCTGGAATGCCCTGGCCGCTGTCGAGGCGATTCAGGTCTTTGGCGATGACCTCGGCGTAGAACACTTCCGCGCCGGGCTGGGTGGTGTGGCAATTCGCGGCCGTGGTGCCGGCGGGGAGCAGGCTGCGGCTGTATGCGTCGTCGTAGTAGATGCCGGTGGTCTTTGGGTTGCCGCCGGTCACCTGGCCGACCATGCCGGGGAAGGAGTCGGACGGGAACGGCGTGCGAGCGTTGCGGTAATTCACGCCCTGACGCACGAGGCGCGCCAGCGTGGAGCCCGGATGGTTGCCGACATACCAGTCGAGATCCGCCTGATGCAGACCGTCAACCGAGATCAGCAGCACGTGCTTGGCGTGCGCGTGGTGTGCATCATCGTCATCGGCGTACGCATGCACAGACAGACCGCATGCCAGCGTAGAAAGCACTGCAAGAGCGAGGTATTTCTTGGGGGACACGGGGTTTCTCCTCTGAGTTACCGTCATGAGGCGGCCCGGTCACGCTAGCCCTGCTGCATGTCTGCACGGCGACCCGCTCATGTCGCTCGCGTGACAAATGTAACGCGCCCTCCGCTGTCTGATTGAGCCAACGTTTGCGCTGTCATCACCCGTTCGGGTGGTTCCACTAGAATGGCGTGCCCGCTGTTTCCTCGACCACACTCTCTCGATTTCCGTTTGCTCATGCCGCTGTCTTCGCGTGTCCTGCCCCGTTCTGCGTTTCTGCTTTGCTCAGCCCTGCTCATCGGGTTCTTGAGCAACACTGCCCAGGCACAAACCACACCTGCAGCCAAAACGGAAACCACCACCGAAGCCAGCGACTGGAGCATCGCCGTCGGCCCAGCGGTTTATGTGTCGCCGAAATACCCGGGCGCGAGATCGAGCTTCGTGTTTCCGTGGATCGATCAGGAAATCGAATACAAGCACCGGTTCTTCTCCAAGGGCATGGATTTCGCGGGCGTGTACCTCGCCAACGACGACACATGGCAGGTGGGCGGCAACTTCCAGTTTGACCCGACGTGGCGCCACGCACACGACGACGCCCGGCTCAATGGTCTGGGCAATGTCAATGCCACGGTGCGCGCCAAGGCGTTCGCGCAGTACACGGTGTCGTTCCTCACGCTGTCCACCGATGCGGAGCAGGACATCCTCGGCAACCGCCAGGGGTTGATTGCCAATGCAGACGTCTACGCGAGCGCGCCCATCGGCCGTTGGCTATTCAGCCTCGGCACCGGCGTGTCATGGACGAATGGTCAGTACATGCGTACGTTCTTTGGCGTGGACGATGGGCAGAGCGCGCGCGCGGGCCTGCCAGTATTTGCCACGCATGCGGGCCTGCGCGACGTCCATTTCAACGCCATCGTCACGTGCAAGCTCGATGACCGGTGGACGGCCAACGGCTCGTTGACGGTTGCGCGCTTGCGCGGCGACGCCGCAGACAGCCCGATCACGCAGCGCCGCCAGCAGACCACGGCCATGGCCTCGCTCACCTACCGGTTCCGCTGATACTGTCGCCAGAATGTGCCGCCACGATGGGCGCAATCGCTTGCGCAGGCCGTGATATTTGCCTCGCAAACCTGTGCACACGAGGCAATCCGGTAATGAAACCAGAACTTCGCGCTCGCGCCTCTCAGCCAAACGGAGCATGCTTCCTTTTCACAACAGGCATGCACGTGGACTAGCGCAATCCCCCTGCTTTTTTTGCTAGTCTGTTTGGCAAGCGGCGATCACTTCCGATCAATGCGCGGGCAGTGAACGGTGTCTTCCACCGGTGGCGGACACCGCAAGACAGGAGGGCTTGACCATGTTGCGGTGGATTGCAAACTGGGCCTTGAGCCACGCACCCTCTCCCGAAAAGCAGGCCGAACGCGCGCTAGGCGAATTGCGCATGGAGCTGTTCCAGGCAGAGCAGCGCGTGATGGATGCACAAATGCACGCGGACTATTACCGCACCCGTATCACATTCCTGGAAGACGTCGTCAAGAAAGGCATCGAGCGCGTCTCCGACCAGCGCAAGGGCAAGCAGGACAGCGCCCACGCACTGCGCGCCGGTCTCAAGTTCACGGCCGAGCTGTGGCGCGAATCACAATCGCGCGACTCGCACATGCTCAAGCGCCGCACGGCGATGTCGTTCATCGACCCGCACGACGCGCAGACCGACGAGTCGCACGCGCCAAAGATCCACCACTTCTCGAAGATCCCCGTGGATTCGCAGTTCGACGACAACGTGAGTGCACTGCCCTCCAAGCATGCCGCGGCAGAGAAAGCCTAGTGCGTGAGCTGGCCGGGGGTATCAACCCACAGTGCCAGCGCATCAGGTGCGTCGACACGTCCGGCGCCGCGCGATAGTGGCGCCCGCTTACGGCGCCACCATCGACACGCCGTACTGCGCAAAGATGCGCTGCAACTCGCCGCTGGCGCGCAGCGCATTGAGCGCGCTCTCCAGTGCCTGCGCCAGTTCGCGCTGATCCGCCTTGACGGCCATCCCGACAGCCCAGCCACGCCCTGGCAGCAACGGCGACTGCAGCTCGGTCGCCACAAAGCGCGTGGCGGATTGGCTTTGCATCTTCAGCGCACTTTCATACTGCGCGCGCGTCACCATTGCTGCAGCGATCTGGCCGGAGAACAGCGCACGCAAGGCCTCGTTGGCTTCCGGGTAGATCTTCACCTTGTCGCGCAGTGCACCGCCGGCGCTCGACAGCAACGCGCTTGCACCGCCCGATCCCTGCTCGGCGCCGGTGGCCTGACCGGCGAGGTCTTCGAAACGGGTCACCCCGTGGACGCGTTCGCTGTCGTAGACCAGCACATAGGCTTCGCGAAGATACGGCGCGAAGATCAGTACCTGGCCATTCTGGCGAATGAAATTCGGGTCAACGGGCACATGCAGCATCACGTCGGCCGGGCCATAGCCCAAGTAATGGCCTTTCCAGACCATGTTGCGCAGATCGCCCGACATGCCATCGTCATCTGCATCAAACGGCAGCAGCGAGGCCGACAGCCCCATCTGCTTGCTGAGCGCGTTGGCCAGCGCAACATCAATGCCGCTGAATTGCCCGCCAGCGTTGTCGGAGAACGGCGGCAAGCCCTTGTACAGCGCGACCTTCAGGGCGCCGCTCTGGCGGATCTTCGCCATGTCGGCGTGCGCGGGCGCCGCGGTCATCAGAATGGCTGCCGTTGCAAGCAGAAAGCCAACAAGGGGGGCCGCGACCAACCGAAGACGGGCGTTCATGAGAAATCTCCTGGGGAAGAAATAGGCGAGCCGACGCAACAAGATGGCGGCATGGACGGCATCGGCCCGCCAAACGGCGAAGAGCAGCGGGCCGACCCCGTTAGTCCTGCACCCGGCGCGATTCGAGATAGGTCTTGATCGCCCAGACCGCTTCCTGGGTCAGCACGCCTTCAAACGGCGGCATGTAGACACGGCCATCGCGGGTGCGGCCGTGGCGGACGGTGGCGGTAAAGTACTGCGATACCTCGCCGTAGCAGGCTTCCTTCTTCTTGGCGTCGGCCAGCGACATGCAGTCGACATCGAGCTTGCGCAGGTCGGGCGCGATCCCGCCGGAGATGGCCTCCAGCCCATGGCAGCGGGCGCAGTTCTGATTGAACGCCGATGAACCGATACGCAGCGCTTCATCGTGCGCGGGGCCCGTCCGGTATGGATTGTCCTGACGCCAATCGGCCCCGAGTTGCGGTAAGGTGTGCGTGTCTACGGCCTGCGGTGTGACATCGCCGTGAGCAAATGCGGCTGCGGGCAATCCCCCAGCCAGAAGTGCGCAGACAGAAAGCAGCGCGAACAGGTTGCGAGGCGTTTTCAAGAGTGTCTCCTTAGTGTCGTTGAAACGATTTTTGGAGGCATTTCTGCAAAAGCCATACCAAGACGCAAACCCGCCGACAAACTTAGGAAAACCCCCAAAAGCAGCACGCAGATCGGGCGGGCGGGTTGGCGCAGGTGCTCAGGAATGCAACACCCTGGCAAGCGTCTTGCTTCATGGCGCAACACTTCCGGCCCGCGCATAGACTTGCGCGATCCGGGCGACCCGCACACAGATTGCGGGCGAGGTTTAAGGAGACCACCATGACCCCTCACGCGGCAGCCGACCCGCGCGCTTCCGAGAATGCCCCCGCCACGCTCGGTGACGCCCCGAACGATCAGCCCGAGCTGATCGCGCAATCACACGAGCGCTCCAAGTCCTACGGCTTGCGGCCCTATGAGTCGCCCGACTTCTGCCCGGTACTGCACAACGAGCTGAAGACCGAGATCGAGCGCAGCCAGTCGCTGTTCACGCACGCGCTGCCCGTGATGGAGACGCTCTACAGCCAGATCGTCAACACGCAAAGCATGGTGATCCTGACGGACACCTCGGGCCTGATCCTGCATTCGCTGGGCGACGACGATTTTCTCGCCCAGGCCAGCAAGGTGGCCCTGCAGCCGGGCGCGCTCTGGTCGGAAGCGAGCCGGGGCACCAACGCCATCGGCACAGCTTTGGCCGACGGCAAACCCACGCTCGTCCACGGCTCCGAGCACTACCTGCAGGCCAACCAGTTCCTCACCTGTTCATGTGCGCCGATCTTCGATCCGTATGGCGCCACCGTGGGTGCACTCGACGTGACAGGTGACCACCGCGGCTTCCACAAGCACACCATGGCGCTGGTGCGGATGTCAGCGCAGATGATTGAGAACCAGTTGTTTGCCAACACGTTCCAGGACGTGGTGTGCATCCACTTCCACTCGCGGCCGGAGTTCATCGGCACGCTGGTCGAGGGCATTGCGGCCTTTACGCCGGCGGGGCGCTTCCTGTCGGCCAACCGCAGCGGCGAATTCCAGCTCGGGCTGTCGATCCGCGCGCTGCATGCGCATACCTTCTCGTCGCTCTTCGGGCTGTCGATGTCGCAACTGGTTGATCGGGAACGTGGCGCCCCTGCCGGCATCGTGCAACTGCAGTTGCCAAGCGGTGTGAAGGTGTTTGCGCGCGTTGAATGGAAGCGGCCAGCCAACCGCATGGTGGGCGGCGCACTCGGCAGCGAGTTGCCGGCCGACCGCGACATGGCACCGCGCCGGCCCTATATTGAGCCCGCCAGGCAGCCGGCCAGCCTGGAGGCGCTGGACACCGGCGACGCGCAGATCAAGACCGTCATCGGCAAGCTTCGCAAGGTCATCGGCAAAGACATTACCGTCATGGTGCTGGGCGAAACCGGCACCGGCAAGGAGCTGCTCGCGCGCGCCATCCACGCCGACAGCCCGCGCCACGCCGGGCCATTCATCGCCGTGAATTGCGCGTCGATTCCGGAAGCGCTGATTGAATCTGAACTGTTTGGCTACGAAGAAGGCGCGTTCACCGGTGCGCGCAAGAAAGGCGGCATCGGCAAGATGGTGCTGGCCAACGGCGGCACGCTCTTCCTCGATGAGATCGGTGACATGCCGCTGCACCTGCAGGCGCGCCTGCTGCGCGCGCTGCAGGAGCGTGCGGTTTCGCCGCTGGGCAGCAACAAGCTGATCCAGGTGGATGTGGCGGTGGTGTGCGCAACGCACCGCAACATGCGCGAAATGGTGGCCGCCAACCAGTTCCGCGAAGACCTGTACTACCGCCTCAACGGCCTCGTCGTGCGGCTGCCTGCTTTGCGCGAGCGCAGCGACCTCGACGTGGTGGCCAACAAGCTGCTGCAACTCGAGCAGGCTGACGCGCCCCACATCAGCGAGCCCGTGATGCAGATGTTCCGCAGTTACCATTGGCCCGGCAATATCCGCCAGCTTGGCAACCTGTTGCGCACCGCCCGGCTGATGGCCGAAGGCGCTGCGCAGATCACCGAAGACCATCTGCCCGACGACTTTCTTGAAGACTGGCAGGCACGGCATGGCGACCAGCCCGCCTCCGGCAATACGATGGCAGCGGCGGCACAACCCGCCATTCAAAACGTGGGTGGCGCCCAGTCAAAACGGCTGGCAGATGTAGAAAGCATGGCCATCATGGCGGCCGTGAAAGCGCACAACGGCAATATCTCGGCCGCAGCGAAGGCGCTCGGCATTTCACGCAACACGATCTACCGCAGGATCGACGAGGCCGGCGGTCTGCCCGCTGACACCGACTGACCACGCGGCATCACGGATGGCAGCGCCCAGCGCCCTCGCCATCTCGCCCTGCGCCAGGTGCCCGGCCGGCACCCACACCAACCGCGCTTGCGGCATCGCGGTTGATAATCGCAGCGCGTTCTCGGGCCGGCAAACCTTGTCTTCCCGCCCATGCAACAGCGTCACGGGCAACCCTCGTGCGCCGATACGCGCAGCCGCCCGCAGCAACGCAGACTTTCCCAGCCCGGCCCGGCGATACAGGTAATGGGCCTGAAGCCGGTACTTGCGCATCAGGGCCATCTGCTGCGGCCGCGATTGGCGATGTGCCTGCGCACGCAGCCCCAACAACCGCCGCTCTGCCCGTTGCCACGCTGTGGCGATGTTCAATTTCTGAACAGTTGTACCAAGCTGCAACATGTCTGTTACAGCGAGAAGACGCCCGCGCGCTGCGGGAAAACCCTCACTCCGCCCGCCAGTGCCTCGCAAGAGATCCCGGCCGGCACCGCGCGCGTTAAACAGCGCCTGCACATCGTCGAAACCGGTCAGGAAGGTCCCGCGCAGCACCAGCGTCGATACGGCATGGGGAAAGCGATCGGCGTAGGCCAGTGCCAGCGCCGCGCCCCATGACCCGCCGACCACGCCCCAGCGTTCAATACCGAGCGTGGTGCGCAGTTGCTCAAGATCAGCCAGCAGCGCCGTTACCGTATTGCGGCGCCCCGAGCCGGCCGGGCGCGAACGCCCCGCGCCGCGCTGATCGGGCAGCACCGCGCGATGCCGCAGCGGATCAAACCATGCCGCCATGGATGGCGAACAACCGCTGCCGGGGCCACCGTGCAGCACCAGCCATGGCTCGCCGTTCTCGGGCCCGCATTGGCGCACGTGCAAGCAGTGGCCGTCTGGCGTGCGCAAGTTCAGGCGGGCGGACGCGGTTGGCCAGTCGGGTGTGGGCATGGATGTTGCCTTAATGAAGATGCGGCTGCGTTCGGCAAACCCCTGCGCCAGCCGCTGGACAACGCAGTGCACTCACTAACTATGCCAACCCTCAAGGAGGAGACATGAACTGGACGACGCCCGCTTACACCGAACTGCGACTGGGGTTCGAGATCACCATGTACATCGCCAACCGCTGATGTTGCACGACTGAGCACGCAAGGCTCGGTAAGCCCGCTGGTTCTTCACGGCGGGTTTTTTTTCGCCTCAGGATGCTTCTGGGCGCGTGCATTCCCCTGGCCGACTTCTTGCTCAATCTGCCCGACACGTTGGGCTTGCACTATGACGATACTCAGGGTTCTTGGCTCGGCCGCCGGCGGCGGCTTCCCGCAATGGAACTGCAACTGCCGCAATTGCGATGGTGTGCGGCGCGGCACCGTGCGCGCCACCCCGCGCACGCAATCCTCTATCGCACTCGGCGATGGGCAGCACAACTGGATCGTGGTGAACGCATCGCCGGACATCCTCGCGCAGTTGCGCAGTGCACCGGCGCTGCAACCGGCACGCACACCGCGCGACACGGGCATCGTCGGCGTGGTGCTGATGGATGCGCAGATCGACCACGTGACCGGTCTGCTGATGCTGCGCGAGCACCGGCAGGCGCTGCCCGTCTATGCCAGCGCAGCGGTCATCAGCGATCTGTCCACCGCCTTCCCGCTGACACGCATGCTGTCGCACTACTGCGGGCTCGACACACGCGCGCTGGCGTTGAACGGCACGGCATTCTCGGTGCCCCCGCTTGACGATGTGGCGTTGACGGCGATCCCGCTGGAGAGCAAGGCGCCACCGTATTCACCCAGCCGTTACGCTCGCCGCGTGGGCGACAACATCGGCTTGCGCATCGTCGATCGCAACAGCGGCCGGCGGGCGTTCTATGCACCCGGTCTGGCCCGCATCGAACCCCACGTGTTCGACGAACTGGGCGCGGCCGATGTGGTGCTGGTGGACGGTACCTGCTGGCACAACGACGAGATGCTCGCGCTCGGCTTTTCCCGCAAGACCGCGGCCGACATGGGGCACCTTGCGCAGTCCGGCCCCGGCGGCATGATCGAAACGCTCGACCAGTTGCCGGCAACGCGCAAGGTACTCATCCACATCAACAACACCAACCCGATCCTCGATGAAGACTCGCCGCAACGCCGCGAGCTTGATGCTCACGGCATCGAGGTGGCTTACGACGGCATGGAAATCTTGCTATGACACACGCTGTTGCTTGGAATGCCGATGAATTTGAAGCCCGCCTGCGCGCGAAGCAGGCGGGCTATCACATCCACCACCCGTTCAACCTGCGCATGCGCGCGGGCGAATGCACGCCGGAAGAAATCCGCACGTGGGTGGCCAACCGCTTCTACTACCAGGTCAACATCCCGCTCAAGGATGCGGCCATCCTGTCCAACTGCCCCGATCGGGAAACGCGCCGCGAGTGGATCATCCGCATCCACGACCACGACGGCGATGAGACGCAGCCCGGTGGCATCGAGAGCTGGACACGCCTGGGCGAAGCCGTGGGGCTCACGCGCGATGCGCTGTGGTCTCACCGGCATCTGCTGCCGGGCGTGCGCTTTGCAGTGGATGCCTATGTGAACTTTGCACGCCGCGCGCCATGGCAGGAAGCAGTGTGCTCCTCGCTCACGGAGATGTTCGCGCCCGACATCCACAAGGAACGGCTTGCCGGCTGGCCAGAGCACTATCCGTGGGTGCAGCCGGAAGGGCTAGCGTATTTCCGCTCGCGCATTCCACTGGCTTCGCGCGATGTCGAGCACGGCTTGCGCGTAACACTCGACACCTTCCGCACGCCAGAGCAGCAACAGCGCGCGCTGGACATCCTGCAGTTCAAGCTCGATCTCCTCTGGTCGATGCTCGATGCCATTCAACAGGCCCACGCCCATGACCCCGCCCTTGTCTGATCCGGCCCACCCCACGCTGCACAGGACTTTCCGGCTGCAATGGGAAGACATGCAACAGAGCTGGGTGCTGCTCTACCCTGAAGGCAGGGTCACGCTCAACGATAGCGCCGCCGCGATCCTGCAGCGCTGCGACGGCGCCCATACCCTCGACATGCTGATCGACGACCTGCAGTCCGCCTTTGGCGTGCAGGGCATCGCTCCGGAGGTCCACGCCTTTGTCAAACATGCACTCGAACGCGGCTGGCTCATCTGAAGCCGCACCGCCCCCAGGCCCGCCGCTCTGGTTGCTGGCGGAGCTGACCTATCGGTGTCCGCTACATTGCCCGTTCTGCTCGAACCCGGTCGACTACACGCAGCACGATCGGGAGCTCACTACCGAGCAGTGGTGCGATGTCTTTACGCAGGCGCGGGCGTTGGGCGCAGTGCAACTCGGCCTGTCCGGCGGCGAGCCGCTGCTGCGCAAGGATCTCGAAGCACTGGTCGCACATGCGCACGGGCTGGGGTTCTACGTCAATCTGGTGACATCGGGTGTGGGCCTGACCGATGCACGGCTGGGCGCGCTGCGCGCTGCGGGGCTGGACCATATCCAGTTGTCGTTCCAGGATTCCACACGCGAACTCAACGACTTTCTGTCGAGCACGCGCACGTTCGACCTGAAACGCCGCGTGGCCGATCTGATCAAGGCGCACGGTTATCCGATGGTGATGAACTGCGTAATGCACCGGCACAACCTGCCGCACGTGGGGGCCATCATCGACATGGCGCTGGAGATCGGCGCTGAGTATCTGGAACTGGCCAACACGCAGTACTACGGCTGGGCATGGGAAAACCGCCTGGCGCTGATGCCCACCCTGGAGCAGTTGCGCGACGCTGAAGCCGTGGTGAACGACTACCGCGCACGCATCGGCAACCGATGCCAATTGCTCTATGTCGTGCCCGACTACTTCGAGCAACGCCCGAAAAAATGCATGAATGGCTGGGGCACCACCTTCCTGGGCGTGGCACCCGACGGCGTAGCGCTGCCCTGCCATTCCGCGCGCATGCTGCCGGGGCTGGAGCTGCCCAACGTGCTCAGCCAGCCACTGCGCGACATCTGGCGAAGCAGCGACGCCTTTCAGCGCTTTCGTGGCACGCATTGGATGCCGCAGCCATGCCAGTCGTGCGACTCGCGTGAGGAAGACTACGGTGGCTGCCGCTGCCAAGCCTATCTGCTTACGGGCGATGCGGCACGCACCGATCCGGTGTGTGGCAAGTCCCCCGACCATGCCGCACTGCAGAAGGTCGTGCTGCAAGGCAGGATGGCCGTGATGAACGGGTTCGGGCAGATCCGTGACACGCGCACCGGCGAGGTGCCCATCGTGTTCCGAACGGACGCTAATTCTCGACGGTTGACGCCGTCATAGAAGAAAAAAGGGGCCGGACAATGTGCCGGCCCTCCTGCCTTGCAAACGACGTAGCCAATCAGGAGCCTGAACTCAGTACCCAGGCCACCAGTTGCTTCGCTTCGTCTTCCTTCAGGTTGGGATGCGGCGGCATCGGGATGCGGCCCCATACGCCCTTGCCGCCTTCGCGCACCTTCTGCGCCAGTTTGGCTGACGCGTTGGCATCGCCGTTGTACTTGGCGGCCACGTCGGCAAAGGCCGGCCCGACGATCTTGCTATGCATGCTGTGGCACGAAAAGCAGCCGCTCTTCTCGGCCATGGCCTGCATATCGGGCGCTGCGTGGGCAGATGCCGCCGCAGTTGCTGCGCACACTACGGCTAACAGCGAGAACACTCCATTGCGCATGATCACGTTCTGAAACTCCTTGAAGCAATGCGAGAGGCTGCGCGCCGCAAAGGGCGCGCAGCGCTCAACAACGCATGTCAGCTCTTATGCAGCTTGAATACCCAAACCGAACCGCCCTGCTCCAGGAAGTTCACACGCTTGGCCACTTCACCGCCCCACAGCGGCACTGCACCACCCCAGCCCGACACCACGGCCACGAACTGCTCGCCGTTGTCTTCCCATGTGACGGGGGGCGCGACGATGCCGCTACCGGTCTGGAATTCCCACAGTTCCTTGCCGGTCTTGGCGTCTGCCGCCTTCAGGTAGCCCTCGGGCGTGCCCCAGAACACCAGGCCGCCGGCAGTGGTCATCACACCGCCCCACAACGGCGCGTTGTTCTTGATCTGCCATTCCATCTTGCCGGTCTTCGGGTTGATCGCGCGCAGTGCGCCGATGTAGTCCTCATTGAGCGGCTTGATGGTGAAACCGGCACCCAGGTAGGCCGCACCCTTCTTGTAGCTGACGGGCTCGTTCCAGATGTCCATGCCCCACTCGTTGGCGGGCACATAGAACAGGCCGGTCTGCGGGCTGTACGCCATCGGCATCTGGTTCTTGCCGCCCAGGAAGCCAGGCTCGGCAAACACCGCTTTGCCCTTCTTGTCTTCACCCGTGGCCTGGGCCGGATCGCCCGGACGGTGATCCTGTGCGTAGTTCGGGCGGCCGGTCTTAAGGTCAATGCTGGTGGCCCAGTTGACCTTCACAAACGGGAACGCGTTGAGCAGCTTGCCGGTCTTCGCGTCGTTCACGTAGAAGAAGCCGTTGCGATCGGCTTTGCCGCCCACGCGCTTGCCGTCCATGTCGAACGTCACGAACTCGTTCACGCCGTCGAAATCCCAGCCGTCGTTCGGGGTGTTCTGGTAGTGCCAGACGATCTTGCCGGTGTCCGGGTTGATGGCCAGGGTGGACGATGAATACAGGTTGTCGCCCTTGCGCAGATGGCTGTTCCACGGCCCTGGGTTGCCGGTGCCGAAGTAGACCAGGCCGGTCTGTGCGTCATACGTGCCGCCCAGCCACGTCGATGCGCCACCGGTCTTCCACGTCTCGCCGGGCCAGCTGGCGTTGAGCGTGCCGGTCATGCCGTTCTCGGTCTTGTTGCCGTCTTTGTCGTACTTGTAGCCCATGTGGCCTTCGACAGTCGGGCGCGACCAGATCAACTGGCCCGTCTTGGCGTCGCGCGCTTCCACGCGGCCAACTACGCCAAACTCGCCACCCGACACGCCGGTCAGCACCATGCCCTTCACGATCAACGGTGCAGCGGTGGTCGAATAGCCTGCGGCATAGTCTTCGATCTTCTCTTTCCAGACGATCTTGCCGGTGTCCTGATTGAGCGCGATCAGTTGCGCATCGAGCGTGGAAAAGATGACCAGGTTGTCGTAAAGCGCCGCGCCGCGGTTGACGACATCGCAACAGGGCATGATGCCTTCGGGCAGGCGCTGCTCGTATTTCCACAGCTTCTTGCCGGTCTTCAGGTCGATCGCGTAGATGCGCGAGTACGACGCGGTGACGAACATCTTGCCGTTGTAGATCAGCGGCTGGGCTTCCTGCCCGCGCTGCTTCTCACCACCAAACGAGAACGACCATGCCGGCACGAGCTGGCTGACGTTCTTCGTGTTGATCTTGGTGAGTGTCGAAAAGCGCTGCCCCTGCGTACCCATGCCCCAGGTCAGCACGTCGTTCGACGATTTCGCGTCGTTCTCGATCATGGCATCGGTGACGGGGGGCGTTGCCGCGTGCACGGCAACACTTGCAGCCGCCAAGGCAGCCGCAAGTGCAATCACTCGTAGTGTCCTCATTCTTATCTCCTCTACCTCTCTTTATGGTCCAGGTCCGGCAGTGTGATGTCACACCGGTCGGACTCAGGGCAAATCCCGTGCCATCGGAAAACGCCGTGAAATCGTGGTTTCAGGCGGGTTGCAGCGTTTTGATGCGTGCCATACCGGAACACATCGCCTGTTCTGTTGCGAAATTGAGCAACACAAGGAGCAACACAAAGGGCAACACGAGGCGCAACGCGATGAACGCTGCCCGAACGAAAACCGCGCCGGGTTACAGCGCGCGCGTGCGCCGGCGCGGCAACATGCGCTGCACGCACTGCTGTGCATCGAACCATTGGTGCTTGATTACCCCGGCAACGTGCAGCACGACCAGACAAAGCAGCAGATAGGCCGTCGTGCCGTGCACCGTGTAGAACATGTGCTGCAGTGCGTTATCAACCCACCCCCAGCGCGGCAGAGGCACGCCCCAGAAGCGCGTTCCGTATTGGTTGAATGAAGACCCGAGGTAGCCCGACAGCGGCATAACAACCATGCACATGTAGAGCAGACGATGCGTGATGCGCGCCAGCGCTGTCTCCCAGCAATGCAGCCCCGGAATCGCCGGTGGTACAGCGCGGCGAGCGCGCACGACCAAGCGCCACGCAATCACCAATGCTGCTGTCAGGCCGAGCGATTTATGCAGATTCACCCACGCGGCCTTTCCAGGCGCGCCCTTTGCCAGGCCGCTCATGTAGTAGCCCAGCGCAAACAAACCGCATAGCAACAAAGCGCTTGCCCAATGCAATGCAATCAGCAGGCCCGCATAGGTCGGCGCGGGGGTACGGGCGGGCCGGTCAGCGCGGCGCATCGAGACTGCCCACCGAGGTTGGATAGGTCACCACGCCCCATGGCAGCTTGTAGCCCTGGAGCGTATCGACGACCTCGCGCTTCTGCGGGTCGATCACCTGTACGCTGTTCGAGCGGCCACAGGCCAGCAGCAGCTTCTGTGCATCGGGCGTGAAGCTGAAATGCCAGCAGCGTTTGCCGACCGGAATGGCAGCCACCGGTGCAAAGGTGCGGGCATCGAACACCTGCAATTGATCCGCACGGCTGGCGGCCACCCAGAGGTACCGGCCTTCGCGGTCAAACGCGATGCCATAGGGGCCGCGCTCGGTCGGCACGGTCTTGACGGGCTTGAAGCCGGCATCCAGCAACAGCAGGTTGTTCGAGTTCTCCAGCGTCACAACGTACGTCTTGCCGTCTGGCGCGATCTTGATGCCGCGCGGCCGATTGCCAAACGGCGCAACATCCACCGACCGGATCTGCTTGAGCGTGGACAAGTCGTAAACGCCGACCGTGTTGTCACCCTCATTGGCCACCAGCAGCAACTTGCCGTCTGCTGAGAACTCAATGGCTTCCGTCTCGCGCGCGGCCTTGATGCGGCCGATAACGGCCCATTGCGTGAGATCGATGATGGCGACTTCGGCGGGGGCCTCATCGTCCTCGTCTTTCTGTGCCGCGGCGTTCTTGCCCGGCGGCCCGCCCGCTGACGCTGGCTCGTAGGTCACAAATGCCCGGTGGCCGTCCGGCGAAATGCGCATGAACTCGACATTCCTGCCGACTGCAATGCGTTTGCTCTGCTGGCGTGTGGCGGTGTCAACCACCGACACATCCGCGCTGCCCTGGTTGGCCGTCAGCAACCAGCGGCCATCGGGGGTGACGGCCAAACCGCGCGGGTCCTTGCCCACGGCAATCTCGGCAACGGGCTTGAGCGTGCGGGCATTCAGCACGGTCACGCCACCGCCCTGATTCGTGACATAGGCAACGGCGTCCGGCACCTCGGCAACGGCCTGGAGGGTGGACACCAAACCCACGCAGATCAACGTGGCAACCCGGGTGTAGTAACTCAATGCTTGCATGATCGTCCCTTGCTGTGGGCTCAGTTCGTGTCGGGGTTGGAGGCCTTGCCTCCAAACGAATACGTCAGGCCAATCCAGATTGCGCGCGGCGCCGCCGGCGTCATGAACTGCTGCGTCGTCAGCGAATAGATGCTCCTGGTGCCAGACAGGCCATATGTGGAATAGCGCTTGTTGAACAGGTTGCTGACGTAGGCCGAGATCTCGAGATGCTTCGTCGGCTTGTAGTGCACGTTCAGATTGACGAGACCGTAACCGGCCACCACCCCGTTGGGATCAGCATTGCTTTCATTGCCGTGGGCGATCTGCCTGCTGACCAGGATCACGTTCGCGCCCATCGACAGGCTCGGGCTGAATGCGTACGACGCGCCGAGCTTGAGCGTTTTCGCAGGGATGCCGGGGATCTTGTTGCCACTGACCACGTGCTGCCCACTGGCCGTGGTGAATGCCGACCTGTAGATCGCATCGACATAGCCAAAGTTGGCCGACAACGACCACTTGTCGATCTTCGTGCTGGCGCCCAGTTCAATGCCGCGCCGTTCGGTCTTGCCAACGTTGGCGAAATAGCCGTACGTGTTTGATGTGGCGATGAACTGGATGTCATTGCTGAGCCGCGAGTCATAGACAGACGCGCTCCAGTAGGCCGACTTGCCCAGCGTTCCACGGCTGCCGAATTCGATGGTCGTGGCCACCACGGCCTTCAGGTCAGGATCACCATTGAAGCCTGTGGGCAATGAACATGGGCTGTTCGGGTCTGCACACGACAACTCGATCGACGTTGGTGCGCGCATCGATTCACTGTAGCTGCCAAAAATGCCCTGCCCCCTGCCAAGGTCGTAGTTGAACCCCAAGGCCGGGTTGAACCGGTGGTAGTGGTGCGAGCCTGCAAGACCGTTGGTTTGCGGCCCTGCAACGGCCCCCGCCGGGATGCCGTTCGGGCTGGACGCCGCGCCTGAGCCGGAGTTTGCGTACCGGTAGGCGCCCACGTAGTCAGGGTTGTAGTACGACGTGCCCGAAACGTTGTCCGTCCAGGCGTAGCCGCCATCTTCGTTCAGGTACTTGTTGTTGGCCCCGCCCTGGTTGAGCGTGGTGTAGTTGAAGCTTCCGGATGCGGTCACGCTCAGCTTTTCCGTCACGCTGAACGTATCGGTGAAATAGGCACTGAAATTGTTGACGTTGGACGACAGGTTGACTGCGCCGATGACGTTGCTGCCCGTAAACGACACCGGGTTCGATGCAGACGGCGGCAGCCCATTGGCGGTGAATCCATATTGCTGATTGGGGGTCACCACCGCCTGGTAGTTGATTAACCGGGCCAGGTAGGTGGTCTGGTCATAGGTGATGCGCGAATGATCGAACGCGCCGCCGAGCGTGAACGTGTTGTTGTGCCCCGCCAACTGGCCGAAGTTAGACCATTGCAGGGCGGTGCCTGCCGTGTCCTCATGCGTGGCGGAATCGACCACGCTGGTGTTGATGGCGTTGGTCCAGCGGCCATAGCCCAGCGCCAGCGCATTGGCATCGGTCACGGCATTCAGGGCCGTTCCATTGGGCGCCTTGTTTGCACATGTGTAGGCGGTGATGCCACCCGTCGTTGTGGTTGCCAGCGAGCCGCTATCGTTCAAGCAGCCGTCATCCAGCCGTGCATTGCTGTTGACGTTGTGCAGACTGGCCTTGCGGTAGTAGACACTGCCGGCAAGCTGGTTGATATCGTTCAGCCAATGGCTGCCCTTCAGATTCAGCAGCGCCATCCGGTTCGAGATGGTGTCGGGCCAGGTATAGGCGGCGCTGCGGTTCGCCATCATGTCCGCCGGCAGCGACTGCGTACCGCTGAGCGATGTATCTGCAAGCGCGGCGGACAGCTCCAGCCGGGTCGCCCCCTCATTGCCATGCCACCGCGCCTTTCCGTACAACTGTTTGACCTCGGAACCGGAATGGTCACGAAAGCCGTCCTGCCGATCCACGTTGCCGGCAACAAAGTAGTCGGTGCTGTGCGCCTTGTCGACGATGCCGGTCTCGAAACTCAGGCCCTTGCGGCCGAACGACCCGCCCAGCGCCTCGATCGACGTGCCTGCATTGTCTTTTCCGTTTTTGGTGTTGACGACGAGTGCGCCGCCTAGGGTGTTGAGACCGAACATCGGGTTGGAGCCCGGCAGGATGTTGACGCTGGACATCGCGTTCATGGGAATGAGATCCCAGTTCACGATCGAGCCGAAGGGCTCGTTCATCCGCACGCCATCAAAGTAGACCGACACCCCGATGGGCACGCCCAGCAGCGAAGACACCTGAAACCCGCGGTAGTTGATGTCGTTCTGGTACGGATTGCCCGCCCCGTTGCTGACGCTGACTTGACCAAGGTTGTCGTTCAACAGGTCTGCCAGATTCGAGCTGCGTTGCTCGCGAGCATCCTTCGCGCTCACGCGTTGCGCGTTGGCCGGAAACTGCGACAGTGGAACACCGATGCTGTCGATCGGGGTGGAGCCCACAACCTGCGCGGCGGGCAACGCCACCGCAACGATCTGGTCGTCGGCAAAAGCCGGCACATGCAGCCCCGCAGACGCGACTGCCAACACCACACTGCTCAGGCGGGGTGCGGCTTTGCACAAGCCGCTGGTGCTCGAATGCACGGCGTGTCTCCCTGATTGTTCTCGTCAGGAATCAGCGGCGACGGGTAGACACCTGCCCGCGTTGCGGCAGTGCGTGTGGTTGGCGCATGGCCATGTCTCCTCTTCTCTTTTATTCGCCTGCGCGGTCTTTGCCCCGCAGGTCAGCGGCGGGCGCACGGGTGTCGATCGCCGTGTGCCCGCCGTGCTGCCTTGCCCTACACCATCAGCATCAGCATCAGAAGAAACCCAGCGGCTTGGTGTCGTAGCTCACCAGCAGGTTCTTGGTCTGCTGGTAGTGGTCGAGCATCATCTTGTGGGTCTCACGGCCCACGCCCGACTTCTTGTAGCCACCGAAGGCCGCATGCGCCGGATACAGGTGATAGCAGTTCGTCCACACACGCCCGGCCTTGATGGCGCGGCCCACGCGGTACGCGCGGTTGATGTCGCGCGTCCACAGGCCAGCGCCCAGGCCGAAGTCGGTGTCGTTGGCAATCTGCAGAGCCTGCGCTTCGTCCTTGAAGGTCGTCACGGCAATCACCGGGCCGAAGATCTCTTCCTGGAACACACGCATGCTGTTGTCGCCCTTGAGCAGCGTCGGCTTGATGTAGTAGCCCTTTGACAGATTGCCGGGCAGGACCTCCACATCGCCGCCGACCAGGCATTCGGCGCCTTCTTCCTGCGCGATCTCCAGATAGCTGCGGATCTTGTAGAACTGCTGCTCCGAGGCCTGTGCGCCGACCATCGTGTCGGTGTCCAGCGGATCACCGCGCTTGATGGCGGCCACCTTGGTCATCACCGCATCCATGAAGCGGCTGTAGATCGATTCCTGCACCAGCGCGCGCGACGGGCAGGTACACACCTCACCCTGGTTGAAGAAGCCCAGCACCAGACCTTCGGCAGCCTTTTCGATGAAGCTCGGCTCGGCCTGCATGATGTCTTCAAAGTAGATGTTGGGCGATTTCCCACCCAGCTCCACCGTCGACGGGATGATGTTCTCGGCCGCGCACTTCATGATGTGCGAGCCCACTGGGGTCGACCCCGTGAACGCGATCTTGGCGATGCGCTTGCTGGTGGCCAGCGCCTCGCCGGCTTCCTTGCCGTAGCCGTGCACCACGTTGAGCACACCTGCCGGCAGCAGGTCGCCAATCAGTTCCATCAGCACGCAGATACCCAGCGGCGTTTGCTCGGCCGGCTTGAGCACGACGCAGTTGCCGGCGGCCAGCGCAGGCGCCAGCTTCCATGCGGCCATCAGCAGCGGGAAGTTCCACGGAATGATCTGGCCGACCACGCCCAGCGGCTCGTGGATGTGATACGCCACGGTGTGCTCGTTGATCTCCGCCGCCGAGCCTTCTTGCGCGCGGATGCAGCCGGCGAAGTAGCGGAAGTGGTCCACGGCCAGCGGAATGTCGGCGTTCAGCGTTTCACGCACGGGCTTGCCGTTGTCCCACGTTTCGGTCACGGCCAGCAGTTCAAGGTTTTGCTCGATGCGGTCGGCAATCTTCAGCAGGATCAGCGAGCGGTCCTGCACCGAGGTGCGGCCCCAGGCGTCCGCGGCAGCGTGCGCGGCGTCGAGCGCGCGGTCGATATCTTCAGCGGTCGAGCGCGGGAATTCGCCAATCACCTCGCCCGTCACCGGCGTGGTGTTGGTGAAGTACTGGCCCTTGACCGGCGATACGAATTCGCCGCCGATAAAGTTGCCGTAGCGCGATTTGAACGAAACGATGGCGCCGGGTGTGCCGGGGTGAGCGTAACGCATGGGTTGTCTCCTGATGTTTGAGTGATGACCTCAGCGTTGTGGTCTGCGCTGTGTCTGCTCGTCATCTGCAAAACCCGGGCCATGCCCTGCGGCGGATGCTGCAACCCCTGGGAATCGGCTGTTCACCCCAATCGGCTTGCGAGACTGCTCCAGAATGGAACAACGGGTGTTGCAAAGCTCAACGCCCCATTGCCTGAACGCCCGATGCGCGCGCACACAACCACACAGCGCGCATGGCATGACTTTCGCAACGCCGGCCTTTTATCCGACCCCTCAAGGCACACGATGAGAATGGCCCCACTCCATGCCGCCACTGCCGCGCTGGCCGTTGCGTGCCTGTCCTGGCCAGCCCGCGCTGATACCAACATCGACCCTGCGCACTCGCCGCTCTGGCCGACGATTCATCAGGAAGTCTTTGGCGCGGCACAAACCATGTTCGACAACCGCATCAGGATCACCGGCCCAGCGTTTGCGGAAGACCCGATGCAGGTGCCGATTGCGTTTGACGCTTCAGCCATCGGCACGGTCGAGCGCATCATCGTCGTGGTGGATCGCAACCCCATCCGCAAGGTGCTGGAGTTCGAGCCGATACGCATGCGGCCCGCGCTGTCGTTTCGCTTCAAGCTGCAGGAGGCGTCTGCGGTGCGCGTGGCAGCGCGCACGCAGGACGGCATCTGGCATGTCGGCACGTTCATGGTGGATGCCACCGGCGGCGGTTGCACGCTGCCGGGCGACACCCGCAAGAACGCCACGTGGAGCACCACGCTGAACCAGGTCGAGTCACGCGTGTTCCCCGGCTTCAATGGCGCGGGCAGCCGTATCCGCCTGCGCGTGATGCACCCGATGGACACCGGCCTGGTGGCAGGCATTCCGTCCTTCCATATCGAGCAGATCAACCTGCTCGATGCCCGGCGGCAGCCCATGCTCAGACTGGCGCTGTATGAGCCGGTGGCCGAGAACCCGATCTTCTCGTTCGACCTGGATGGCCCCGTCGAACGCGGCATCAGCGTGGCCGGCGTCGACAACAACGGCAACCGCATCCGCGCACAGGTGACACGATGAGCTGGCTGAATCGACAGTTGGGCATCCTGACGTGTCTGGCGGCGCTGATGGCCAACGCACATGCGCAAGGCGCCGACTACCATCTCGTGCCGCGCGCCGTTGCGCCCGACGTCTGGGTGCTGGAAGGCGACAACGCAGATTTCTCCTCGCGCAACGGCTGCAACATCATCAACACCGGCTTTATTGACACCGGCGACGGTGTGCTCGTGATCAACACCGGGCCGTCGGCACTGTACGGCGAGCAGCAGCGCCAGGCCATTCGCAAGGTCACGCCTGCACCCGTGCGCTGGGTGTTCAACCTCAACCTGCACCCCGACTATTTCTTTGGCAACCAGGCTTATGCCGATGTCGGGGCACAAGCGCTGCCGGGCACCATCGCCGGTGCGCAACGCGAGGGCACCGCCTATGCCGACAATCTCTACCGTATCTGCGGCGCCTGGATGCAGAACACGGTATCGACGCCACCCAGCCAACCGTTGACGCCGGGCGCTCGCACCATGGGGCGCCATCACATCGACCTCATCCGGCTCGAAGGGCATACAGACGACGACCTCGTGCTGGTGGACCGGACCAGCGGTGTGGTCTTCGCGGGCGGCATCGCCTTTCGGGACCGGATTCCCACCACGCCGCACGCCAATATTGCGCATTGGCTGCTCAGTCTCGATCAGCTTCAGAAGATCGTGGCCGACAGTGGCGCACGGTTGCTGATCCCCAGCCACGGCCCCGCGCTCGGCAAGGCCGATGCCATCGCGCAGACACGCCAGTACTTGTTGTGGCTCGATGCACGCCTGCGCCGCGCGGCAGGGGAAGGACGCGACCTCGCCGAGGTGATCGCGATGCCGGTCGACGCGCCATATGCACAGTGGGGCGGCATGCCCGCAGAGTACGTGCGCAACGTGACCCGCTTCTATCCTGGCTACGAGACCGCCGCGCTGGCGCCCTGACATGGCGCCAGACCCTGCCCGGCGCCGCTGGATGCGCATGATGCTCGCAACCCTGATCAACCCGGCTCTGACGGTGTCTGCGGCACCCGCGCGCGTCACGCTGTTGCGCCTGCAGGACGGCCTGTACGCCGCACGCGCTGCCAATGCCGAAGCCTCACGCGCCAACGCAGGAGAAGTCGTGCCGACGCTGGTGCATGTCACGGGCAATGGCGTTCTGGTGGTCGACCCCGGGCCGCATGCGCGATGGGGCAACCGCCTGATCACGACCATCCGCCACATCACCGCCGAGCCTATCCGCTGGGTGGTCAACACACACGCACATCCCGAGCATGTGCTGGCCAATGCGGCGTTCGCACAACTGCAGCCGCGTCCGGCCTTCCTGGCGTCAGCCGCCACTGCCGACCTGATGCGCAAGCGTTGCGAAATCTGTCTGGCCCGGCTGACCGCCATGCTCGGTGAGCGCGTCATGCACGAGACGCCAATCGTGTATCCCGAGCCCGCATTGCGCGACGGCGATTGGCTGCACACGGGCAAGACCGCGTGGCAGGTCAACATTTGCACGGCGGCACACAGCGCGTCGGACACGGTGCTGTACGCCCCGCAGCGGCGTGTGCTGTGCGTGGGCGGGCTGGCATATCGGCAGCGCGTTCCAGACCTGCAAGACGGCTCACTGGCTGGATGGCGGCAAGCGCTGCATACGCTTGCGCAATTGCCCGCCAACATCGTGGTCGGCACGGCCATCGGCACTCCGGCGCAAATGCTGCGCCCCACGCTGTCCTATCTCGACATGCTCGACAGCACGATCACGCATGCCATTGCGTCGGGTGGCGACGCCGCCCGCGCGCTCGACTATGTGCCGGGCGACGCCTATGGCGACTGGCGCAACTTCCACCCTCGCCATGCGCTGAACGTCGGGCGCGCATGGCGCGAGCTGGAAGATCGCTGGATGCAAAGCGCGCCCGCCACCTGATCGCCGCTGCTCCATTGCTGAACAGGCGGCGCACATGTGTTGCATCGATTGTCCCGCCACGCCACATCGCCCGCGCAGGCGCTGGTGTCCGCAAACGTTAATCAACGGGCTGCAACTCCGTGCAATACAACGTGAACGCCGTGGTACGCATATTGCAAAGTCCCGCCCGGCGTTGAGTGCACCCCCGCATCCGGCGCCAACCTCAAATGCGTCCGAGCCGAATCCACGGGACGCATCACACAAAGACAATACGGAGACAACATGCAGAACCAACGCCTTCGACCCTGCGCCCTCGCAGCCTTTGCAGTCACCCTCGGTTGCGCCGCAAGTGGCGCCATCGCGCAATCGTCCGTCACGATCTACGGCACTGTCGATGCCGGGCTGCAGTATCAGAACCGGAGCGCAGCAGGCGGCAGCATTACCGAGATGCACTCGGGCGGCATCAGCCCCAGCATCTGGGGCTTCAAGGGCGTGGAAGACCTGGGCAACGGCCTGAAGGCGAACTTCAACCTCGAGGGACACTTCAGCAGCGACACCGGAACGCTCACCACCGGCCCCGGCTTCAGCTCGGAGCTGTTCCGCCGGCAGGCGAATGTTGGCCTCAGTGGCAACTGGGGCGCCATCACGCTGGGCCGCCAGTACAGCGCGGCGCTGATCGGCACGATCGGCACGGAAGCGCGCGGCTTCAAGGAGCAGTTCTCGAACCTGTACGGTTGGGCCTACAACCAGCTCCCTGCGCCGGGCAACGCGCTGGGCGCCGGCACCAACCCTGGCAACGACGTGGGCGTGTTCGTGGGCAACGCGCTGCAGTACGCCAACAACTTCGGCCCCGTGTGGTTGGGCGTCGCGTATTCATTTGGAGAGACGGCGGGCAGCTTCAAGCGCGGTAACGAACTCTCTCTGGGTGCCACATACACGGGCCCCGTGGTCGTCGGCCTCGGCTATCAATCAACGGCGGACAGCGGCACCGGCGAGACCCTCAGCCGCTTGTGGAGCGCAGGTGTGGCGGTGCCATTCGGCGCCTTCACGGGCAAGGTGAACTACATCGGCGTTACCAACAACGCGCCGACGGGCCAACGCGTATCGGAGGTCAAATCGATCGGCGCCGGGCTCGACTACAAGTGGAGCCCCGCCAATACGGCCACGCTGGCCGGCTACTACAGCAAGTATGAAAGCAGCGCACACGACAGCTCCACCAAATCGATCGTGCTGAGCAACGACTACGCGTTCTCCAAGCGCACCACGCTGTATGCGCAGCTTGTGTACGTGAATGCGGGCGCGGTTGGTACGGCTGATCCGCTGGAAGGTCTGAAGACCTCCATCGTTGCCGGCGGTACGGCGCCGGGCGCGAAGACGGTGCTGGCCGGTGTAGGGTTGAAGCATTCGTTCTGAGCCATGCCCGAACAAAACCCCTTGGCCGACACCAAGGGGTTTTGTGCATCACTATTGCGGGGCCAAGCCCTCATGCAACGCTGACACAAAGTGCGCCAGACAAACTCAACCGGGTAGATCACGGTGAGGTTCGGGTGTTCGACTGCCACTCGCCACGCAGGCAGCGATCCATGGCAAAGCCGCCAAGCAACACAACAACGCAAACGCACCCCTTGCGCCAGTGCTCAGGAGTGATCGGCCGCCGCATGCGCGCGGCCCGGTTCCAGCGTTTGCAGCAGTTGCGCCGTGATCTCGGCCGGCCGCACGACCGTTCCGCCATGGCGCGCGATGAAATGCTGCGCGCCAGCGCCGTCCGGAAACGCCGGAAGATTGCCGCGCCGCATCGGGCCGGGCACTGACGACCCGCGCACATATACAGCCTGCTGTGCCGCCAGCCAGCGGCCATCACCGGTGTTGCGCACATAGGTGGCGACAATATCGCCCGCATGCCGCCCAGGCGCATAGCGCGGCAAGTTGTGCAGGTAGACAAAGAGGCTCAGCGGCGAATCGAAGAAGTACGCATCGCCGTTGGCAAAGATCAGTTGCGCGGCCCAATCCGGCGCACGTGATGGCAGTGCCCCGCACACTGGGCATCGCGCGCGGGGCGGAATGGCACGGGGTGCCTCCGGCGCGATGCCGGACTGCGGATCGTAAGGCGTGGCCGTGGCAACAAAGCAGATGTCATTGGGCAACTCGGGCTCATTGTTGCGCGCGGCGTGGCGGGTGGCCTGGCTGCCGCCCCACCAGAGCAGCACCGGCACAACCATGGCGAGCAACCACAGGCGGCGCGCCGGCATGGCTACATCCGCCCGTCATGCATGGCGCCGCCGCTGAGGTCGACCATCTCGGGCGTCACCTCGGCATAGCGCAGCATCTTGCCGCCATAGCGGGTCATGAACACGCGCGCATCCGGCTCCTGCTGGAAGCTGGCGAGCGTCGGGCCCATCGAGCCATGACGCTTGCTGCCCAGCACGTACCAGCCCGTTCGCGCATCAAACCAGTGGCCGCGCGGCTGCTCCCAATCGGCCCTGGCCATGTCTTGCACGAACGCCGCGCGAATCGGTCTGGCCTGTTCGGGCTTGAGCAGTGTGTTGAACATCTCCACCGTATCGCAGCACCAATGCGGGCGCGTATCGCCCTGGTAGTAGAGCTGCGCCTTGGGGCCGGGGTAGTCAGACAGCAGCATGCCATCCAGATCGCAGGTGGTGGCCGTGTCGATCTCAGCGGGGGTGAGCACGGCGGTGTCCGGGTTGCTGCATGCAACCAGGGCCATCGTACCGGCGCACCCTGCAAGGGCGGCCAGCAGCAAGCGGCGGCGATCAGCGTTCATGGGCGGAATCTCCAGGCAGCCAGTGCCAGCGGCGCGGTAATCCAGGCCAGCATGGCCCCGCCCATCGCCCAGGGGTTGCCCAGGGCCGGCGGCACGATGCTGACCAGACCTTGAAAGCCGCGCAACTGGTCTAGCGAAAACACGTTGAGGATGCGAAAGATATCGGTCGGGTTGAGCAGCAGCAGATAGGCCAGCAGACGACCACCGAACGCGCCACCGCTGGCCACCAGTACGCCAAGCAGCACCAGATCGAACACCAGCACAAAGCCAAACCACAGCGCGATGGCCGAGCCCGATGCGCGTGTGCGCTCGCGGCTGAGCACCGACACGCACAGCGCCAGGCTGAGAAACACCAGCCCCAGCAGGATCGCGCTGAGCACAAAGCCAACCGACTGCACCAGCCCCGCCCAGCCGAACTGCCGCCAGAGCAACGCAACCATCGTTGCAAAGCCCGTCAGCGTGGACAGCGTAAGCGCCACGGCCAGCCCGGCAAACTTGCCAAGCAGCAACTCCAGCCGCGTGATCGGCAGCGCCAGCAGCAGATCGAGCGTGCCGCGCTCACGTTCGCCAACGATGGCATCAAAGCCCAGCAGCAACGCGATCAGCGGAATGAGATAGATGACCAGGCTGACCAGGCTGGTGATGACGAACTCGATGGAGCGCGGGCCCAGCGCGCCCTGCTCCGCCCCGCCGAAATAGCAGATCACCAGCGAGAACACCGCAAACACGGCTGCCACGGTCAGCACCCACCGGTTGCGGATGCGCTCGCGCAATTCCTTGGCCGCGACGATGCCGACCTGTCTGATCTCAAAACTCATGCGGCCTCCTTCAGGCCGAAGAACAAGTCTTCCAGCGTGGCCTCATGAATCTGCAAATCCAGCATCCGCCCGCCCAGCGACTGCAGCGTCGCCAGCACAGGCATCTTGGCGGCATGCCTGCATCGGAGTACGAGATCGTGCTCGGCGGGGCCGTCTTCAATCTCAACGCCCTGCACGCGCAACGACGCCAATTGCTGCCAGAACACCGGGCGCGAACCCGCTTCGACACGCAACACCAGCGTGACCGGCAGGTTTGCCTGCTCGCGCAGACTGGCCACGCTGCCCAGCCCGACGATGCGGCCGTCCGCCATGATCGCGAGCCGGTCAACGCGCTGCTGCAGTTCGGCCAGGATGTGGGACGTGATCAGAACCGTGACGCCTTGTTCGCGCAGGTGTTGCAGCACGACGTAAAAATCATGGATGGCCGCCGGGTCCAGCCCATTGGTGGGCTCATCAAGAAACAGCACACGCGGTGCGCCCAGCAAGGTCTGCGCAAAACCGAGCCGCTGCCGCATGCCCTTGGAATAGGCGCGCACCGGCTTGGCGCCCGCGCCCTGCAAGCCCACACGCGCGAGCAGCGCCTGGCAGTCGTCTGTGCAGTTGCCCGTTGATGCGCCCTTCAACCGTGCGAAGAATCGCAGCGTTTCCAGGCCGCTCAGGTTGTCGTACAGGGCGAGGTTCTCTGGCAGATAGCCGATATGACGGCGCGCATCACGAAACGCAGCCGTGCGCAGCGAAGCACCAGCCACGTGGATCTCGCCCGCGCTCATCGGAATCAGCCCCAGCATCATCTTGAAGAGCGTGCTTTTGCCGGCGCCGTTGTGGCCAATCAGGCCGAACAGCTCGCCGTGGCCAATCTGCAGGTCGACGTTGTCGACCGCGCGAACCGCGCCGTAATGTTTGCTGACGCCGCGCAGCACGATGGCGGCGTTGTTTTCAGGGTTGCTTGTCACGCCACGTGCTCCAGTGCGTGTTGACGGGCTGCATGCGCGGGTAGGCGTCAACGACGCTGGGCACGCGCAGAATGGGGAACTGGCGGCTCACAAACCGCAGCACCTGCACTGCGGGGCTGGCCAGCAGCAGTTGCACACCGGGGTGGCGCCAGATCAGCCGGTCCACCATCGTGTTGGCTTCGTACGGCAAGTCCCCAATGCCATCGCCATCGCGGTCCCAGCCCAGGTAGTTGCTCCAGAAGTTGCCCTGCGTGCGTTCTGCGGCAGAGCGGCCGCCCCAGCCCTCATCGCGCGCACCGACGTAGCGCACCTGCTCGCGGTTGCCGATAAAGTCGTTGCCTTGCACGACGTTGCGCGTGGACCCGGCTGAAAGGTGCACGCCCACCTGGTTGTCGATCACCAGGTTGCCGCGCAGTTGCGTGTATTCAACGTCGTAGATAAAGAAACCGCGATCGTTCTCAGCCACCACGTTGTTCTCCACCCGCGAGTCCTGGAGGGTGCGCAGCATGATGCCGTGATCGGCATTGCCCCAGGTGCGGTTGTTGCGCACGACCTGATCGCGCACTTCCATGAGTGCGAGGCCACCGCGGTTGTTGTAGCTGTCGTTGCTCTCCCACAGGTTGTAGTAGGAGTTCATGTAGTGCGTGCCATACCGGCTGTTGTGCAGCCGGTTGCCCCGGAAGATGGCGTGGTGCGACACATCCACGTACAGCGCATCGCGCACGAAGCTGATGTTGTTGCCGATGATGCGGGCGCCCTGCGTGTTGTACAGCTCCACGCCGTTGCCGCGCTGCGCGGAGTTGTAGTCGCGTTTGCCGGTAATGGTGTTGTCTTCCACCCGCACATCGTTGGCCTTCTCGATCCACAGGCCAAACAGGTTGTAGGTCAGATCGCAATGGCGCACCACGGCCCGGTGCGCGCCCGGCAGGATGTTGATGCCGGCGTTCTGGTCTTTCAGGTTGTCACCGGAATCACGCACGATCAGCCCGTCGAGCACCACGTCCGGTGCGCTCACGCGCAGGGTGTCGCCGCGCTGGCCGCCGCTGAGCGTCGGGCGGTTCAGCCCACGCAGCGTCAGCGCCTTGTTGATGACGAAGTTGCCGTTGTACGTTGCCCGCTCGATCTCCAGCACATCGCCAGGATGCGCGGCATTGATGGCCGCCTGCAGCGGCTGGCCCGCGCCCACGCGCACCGTGGCGGCCGGCGCGGCAGTCAGCCATCCGGCCAGCGCCAGAAAGGGCAGCATCGGCAACCACCTCATACCTGCAGCCACCCCATCGCCTTGAGCGCCAGAAACAGCGCGGCCCCGATCAGCAGGTTCTTGAAGCCGACGTAGCTGAGCATATCCATGACGGTGGCCCGCCGGTACTTGGCCTGCCACCACGGGCCGTCCTTGACGTAGCGGCGGCCCGCCAGGCGAATCAGCACTTCATAAACGCTCCAGCCGAACCACCACGCAATGATGGCGCCGGACGAGAGCTGGCCCATCGCCGCCAACACCCAGGCTACGCTGGCTGCAAGCGCCACCGAGAAGCCCGCGATCTGCAAGGCACGCGCCGAAGCCCAGCCTTTGCGGCTCCAGGGCCAAAGGTGGTCGCGCAGCTCCAGCATGAACCAGCGCAGATCGCGCTCTTGCACCTGTCTGGGCAAGAACACCCGGTCGGTCGGCATGCGTGGGTCCGGCCCCTGTGCCACGCGCGCCGGCATGGGCACCGGTGGCGCCGCGTGGATGGGAATGAAGTAACCATCCTTGCCGATGGGCGTCATTTCCAGGCCATCGCGCTCGCGGCGCTTGCGCTCCTTGGCCAACGGCGGGCAACCCTTGACGTCGGTGTACAGCACCATGCAGTCAAGGCAGTGCAGACACTCCCGGTGGTCGATGCGGCCATCGGCATCGATCGCCTGCGCGCCGCAACCCACGGCACAGGCCTTGCAACTGTTGCAGTCCTGCTTGCGGCGCAGCCCGAACCAGCGGAACGTGCTCGGCATGGCAAGCGCGGCACCCAGCGGGCAGATGTACTTGCAGTACGGCCGCTCGACAAACAGCGACACCCCCAGCAACGTGCAGACGAACAGCCCATACGGCCACGCCCGGTTGTGGATGCCGACCAGGAACGTGGTCTTGAACGGCTCCACCTCGGCCAGCTTCTCCGCCAACCCCATCGAGAACACCGACACCGTCAGCAGGCCGAAGAAGATGGCGTACTTCAGCCACTTCAGCCGGTTGTGCCAGTTGCGCGGCAACTGGCGCTGCCAGCGCTTGAAGCCGAGGCGCCCGCCAATCTTGTAGATCGCTTCCGACAGTGAACCGAACGGGCACAGCCAACCGCAGAACAGCCCGCGCCCAAAGAGGAACACCGTCAGGATGATGAAGATCCAGAAGCAGAAGATGAACGGGTCGGTCAGGAACAGCGACCACGTCCACTGGAACAGCAGCGAGTGGAACCACGTCAGCACCTGCGTGATCGACGGCTGCGCCATCGCCCCGAAGCCGACAAACCCGATGCTCAACGCCCACGCGCTGTACTTGAACGCGTTGACCGGCCACTTGTTCTTGTGGGTCGCGCGGCGCGTCAGGCGTTCACGCAATGCATACACCACGCCCACAGCCACCAGCAGCGCAATGAACAGCGCAATCTGCGGCGCGCGCGTGCGCCAGACCCGGCGCCACGGCGCTTCCGGCTCGTCGATGCGCGGGTGCCCGCCCTGCAGCAGCGCTTCGGGCATCCAGTACGGCGCATCGAACGTCACGAAACTGCGCGTGCCGGTTGCGCGGTCGACACGGTTGCCCATGAACGACAGCTTCCACGGATATGCCGCCGAGAACGCCGGCGAGCGCACGACGAAGACGGCAGATTCGGTATAGGACGGCGCACCTGTGGCAGCCAGCCCATAGAGGTTCAGGTAATCCGAATCGCGGAAGGTAAAGGAGTCCGCGCCCTGCTTGACCTGCACGCGGTCGTAAATGCCGCCGCGCACAAAGCCCGAGCCCTTGAACGACGCCGCGCCCGCCGTGCGGATCACGAAGATCGCGTGTTCGCCCGGCTTGAGCTGCGCCTGCAGATCGTTCCAGCCGGATTGGCCCAGCAGGCTTGCGCCCACGTCCGGATGGTTCAGGTCGCCAAACCACAGTTCGATGAAGGGTTCCGCCGCGCGCTCCAGGCCGAGCTGCTCGGGCCGGATCAGCAAACGCTGCACGCTGCCCTGCTTGACGAGATCGGCCCAGCTGGCGCGCTGCCCCGTCTGCACATAACGTGCGGGCTCACGCCGCGTCGCCTCCAGAATGCCGACCTGACGCGCCACGGCAGACGTGGCGGTGGCCAGCACCTGGTTCTGGGCGATTACGGTAACGGTGGCGCCGGAGATAGCATCGACACCAAGCACGCCCTCATCCGGACGCGACTGTCCCACCTCGATCTTGTCTTTGACCGATTTGCCGATGTACTGCTTGTTGAAGTTCAGCAGTGCGGATTCCGGAATGCCGAGCAGCAGGATCGGCTCGGAATGCTTGAGCACCTTGATGCCGACGTAGTGGCCCTGCCGGTCCATGCCGATCAGCGTCACCACGGGCTTGCCGGAATAGGCCGGAATATCGGTGATATCGGTGGAGAGCATCACGTAGCCCAGCAGCGGCGCCTTGCCACCCTGCTCCGGGCCGTACGCCTCCACATAGGGCGGTTGCCCCTTGCGTTCAGAAAAGCGCGCCGCACCGGGAAACACCTCGGTACACGGCACCAGCGCGCACAGGTCTTTGGCCTCAGCCAGGTTGGCCGGCAACTCGGCCTCATAGGCGCCGCGGCCGGCCAGCGCCGGTTGCACGCCCATCAACAGCAGCAGAAGGAACGCGGCCACCCACGCCGCGAGCCCTTGTTTTCTGGATGGCATCTTGGGGTTCATCGGCGCGTGTGCCGACTGGCGGCACACGCGCGCTTCCTGTCAGACGGACTCAGGCCTCAACGATCATGCGGCTGCGCATTTCCAGGTGCAGTGCATGGCAGAAATGCGTGCAGTAGCACCAGAACACGCCAGGCTTGTCGGCAATGAAGGTGACCGACGCGGTCTCCTGCGGATTGACGATGAAGTTGACGTTGTATTTGGGAATGGCGAAACCGTGCGTCAGGTCTTCCACCTTGTCGAGATTGGTAAGGATCAGCGTGACCTCGTCGCCCTTCTTGAGCTTGAACTCACGCAGGCTGAATGCCGGGGCCTGCGAAGTCAGCCGCACCGTCACCTTCTTGCCGTTGCGGACCACGCCGGATTGCTTCGGGTCTTTGGTAGCCAGCGGGAATTCATCCATCGTGTAGATCTGCTTCGGGTGCAGCAGCTCGCGCTTGAAGATAATGAAGTCGTGCGGCTCACTGCGGATCGGGTGATCCTGCAGCAGCACCATCTTCTCGCCCGAGATGTCGATGAACTGCTCGTTCTCGGGGTGCAGCGGCCCTACGGGCAGGAAGCGGTCCTTGGAGAACTTGCAACCCACTGCCAGGAATTTGCCGTCAGCCGCCACGGTTTCGGACTGCGAGGCGTTCAGGTGACCTGGCTGGTAGTGCACGTCCAGGCGGTCAACCACATACTTGGCGTTCTTGTCGCCACCGTGGAACTTGATGGCGGCATCGATATTCCACTTCACGATCTGGCTGTCGAGGAACAGCGTTGTGTACGCGTTGCCGCGTCCGTCGAATGCGGTGTGCAACGGCCCGAGGCCCACCTCGACTTCCGCCACGATTGCGTCATCAATCTTTGCCAGCTTGCCGTCGAACCAGTCCAGCACGCGCGAGAGTTCGATCACCGTGACGGTGGGCGACAGCTTGCCCGCGCAGATGAAGTATTTCTGGTCGGGGCTGGCGTTCACGCCGTGCGGGTTCTTCGGCACCGACACATACGCCGTCAGCGCCGTCTTCGGATCCTGATTGGCGGCGTGCGTGCCGTCCACCACCGGCACCTTCGAATCACCAATGGTCTTGAACTTGCCAGCCTTCACGGCCGCTTCAATGCGCGCAACGTTGAAGAACAGACACGCGTCGCGCTCGGCCGACATCATGTCTTCATAGTGCACACCCATCTCGGTGTTGTACTGGTTGGTGGCGGCCAGCTTGCCATCGTATGACGAGGCCACCAGGTCGCAGTTGCCGTCGATCAGCACCTGCCAGCGCACTTCCATGCTCTCGGCATCCACACAGGTGAACAGCGAGCGGTACTTGGTCGGGTCATCGATGCCGGCGGTGTTGGGCAGCGGAATGGCGAACTCGCCGCCGCAGAACACGCGCGTCGTGTAGTTGATGTTCGGATCAACCGGGTCGCGCTTGTCCGGGAAGATGCCGTGGAAGCCCTGCACGTTGGGCAGTTCGGTGATCTTGTCGCAGATGAAGTAATCGAGCCGCACACGCCCCAGGCGCGAGTTGATCTTGTCGTTAATCCACGCATAACGGCCGTCGTAGTTGCCGTCCTTGTACGAAGCATGCACGTGGTGGGTGTCGCCCACCGTGTAGCGCAGGCTGCCGTCAGGCTTGGTGCCCATCACCTTCTTCGATTCGTTGGTGATGCCCCACCCGACCAGCGCATCGGGCACGAACATCGGGATGCGATGAATCTCGCGGCCCGACGGCATGCCCATGACGCGCATGTCGCCCGTGTGTCCACCGCTCCAGAGGCCGTAGTAGGTATCCAGCTCACCCGGTTTCGGATGCAGCCCCGCAATGGCGTGCTCAGCCGTTGCGGCACCGGCGGGTGCGCTGGCGGGGGCGGCGGCAGTGGATGCCGCGGGTGTGCCCTTGTCGGTACAGGCCACGACCGTTGCCAGCCCGGCCAGCGCAGCGCTGTTCATGAAGCGGCGCCGCCCCGGTACGCTCAGCGCCTCGTCCTGTGGTGTGGATGGCGATTGTTGGTGCTTGGTCATCATCGTTCCCTGATTCGATTGCTCTCTCGGTTTTCACAAAGCCGAACTGAAAGACGTCGGCTCATATCTGCACGCTGACCTTCTCGGCATGTCGCATCTTCGGGTCACCGCCTGCGGGAGCAATTGACATTCGTCACACACTTCGCAAATACGTATTTTTTATGCATCTTTCTTGGGAAGGAGCGTACAGAATGCAGGGCATGCGTTCTTCCAGAAACCCGCGCCGACTCAAGGAGATTCCATGCGCAAGAAAACCACGCTCTGCCTGATGCTGATCTGTACCGCTGCCCTGGCAGCCTGCGGTCAGAAAGAACCTGCCGCACCCGCACCTGCGGCCCAAACCTCCGCGGCACCCGCGCAGAGCAGCACGCCACCCACGACTGTCGCTGCCGCAGCGCCGGAAAATGTCTTGGGCAAGAAAACCTTCGGCAACGTCTGTTCGATGTGCCATGCCGCCGGTGTGGCGGGCGCGCCCAAACCCGGCGACAAGGCCGACTGGGGCCCGCGCATTGCCAAGGGCAAGGACACGCTGTACAAGCACGCGCTGGAGGGCTTCAACGGCGAGAAGGGATCAATGCCCGCACGCGGCGGCTCGACCCTGCCGGACGACGCAGTGAAGGCCGCGGTGGATTACATGGTGGCGCAGTCTCAGTGATGCCATGCACGCTCAGGCCCCTTCCAACCTTGCCCGGCGGCGTTGCCTAGCCGGGGTACCTCTGCTGGCGGTCGGCCTGTTCGTGCGGCCGGCCCTGGCAGATCCGGCTGTTCAGCATGCATCGCGCCGGCTGCTGGGCACACAGGTCGATATCGTCGCGCAAGGCACGATGCCTGGCGCGGCCGCGCCGGCCATCGATGCCGCCTTTGCCGAAATGGCCCGGCTTGAACGGCTGATGAGCCGCTACCGCCCCGACAGTCAGATCAGCGCACTGGCACGCGCGGCCGGGCAGAACCCAGTACCGGTGGCACCGGAGGTGATGGCGACCCTCCAGCTGGCCGCGCGGGTCTCTGCCCAAAGCCGGGGCGCGTTCGATATCACCGTCGGCGCGTTCTCGGGGTGGAATTTCGATCCGGCACAGGCACAGATCCCGAGCCGTGCCGAGCTTGCCCACGAGCAGCGCCTGGTGAACTACCGCGACGTCGTGCTCGACGAGGCCCAAGGCCGCGCCTACCTGCGCCGCCCCGGCATGAAGCTCGACCTGGGCGGCGTTGCCAAACTGCCGATCCTGCAGGCCGGCATGCGCATGCTGCGGCAACACGGCATACGCGATGCGATGATCAACGGCGGCGGCGATGTGCTGGTCAGCGGGCAACTGCAGGGCCGCGACTGGCGGGTCGGGCTGCGCAACCCGTTGGCGCCGGAGCGTTTGCTTGGGGTGGTGGCCCTTAGCGACGGCGTCGTAGCTTCGTCTGGAGACTACGAGCGCTGCTTCGTCCGCAACGGCCAGCGCTACCACCACATCCTCGATCCGAAGACCGGCCTGCCGACCCATGGACCCCATGGCGTCACGCTGGTGGCGCGCAGCATCGACGAGGTGAACGGACTTGGCGCGGCCATCATGGTGGCGGGCGCTGCAACGGGGCAACATCTGCTGGCACCGCTGGCAGAGGTGGACGCCCTCATCACCGGCGCTGGGGCGCACCCGTGGATGTCAGCCGGCATGGCCCGGCGCCTGCAAACATGAGTCCTGACGCAGCGCATGGTCTCGGCAGGCGACCCGCGTTACGCTCAGGTATCCTCAACATCACGATTCCTGCCTGCCGCCGCCATCCGGCGGGCTCTCACTGGAGATGCCTTGATACGCGTCCTGCCTGCCTTTGTACTGGGCACGCTTAGCTCAATCCTGCTGGCGTTGAACACGTTGTTCTGGAGCGTGCCGCTGTTCACGCTCTCCGCCGTCAAGCTGCTGGTGCCAGCGGTGGCGGTGCGCCGCCGGATCGATCCCATGCTCAACTGGGTCGCCACGCGCTGGATCGGTTGCAACAATGCCTGGATCGGCGTGCTGCAGCGCGAGCCGTGGAGCGTGGAAGGCGCAGACAACCTGCGTTACGCAGGCTGGTACCTGGTCAATTGCAACCATCGATCGTGGGTGGACATCTTTGTCCTGCAGCGGGTATTGAACCGGCGCATCCCGCTGCTGAAGTTCTTCCTCAAGCAGCAGTTGATCTACGTGCCGGTGATCGGCCTGGCCTGGTGGGCGCTGGATTTTCCGTTCATGCGGCGGCATTCCAAGGCGGCGCTGCGCAAGCACCCTGAACTGCGCAATCAAGACCGCGAAACCACCCGTCGCGCCTGCGCCAAGTTCGCCCACGCGCCGACCAGCGTCATGAACTTTGCAGAAGGCACGCGGTACACGCCCGCCAAGCACCGGGCGCAATCGTCCCCCTACCGCCATCTGCTTAAGCCGAAAGCCGGTGCCCTGGCGCTGACGCTCAATGCCATGGGCGGGCGGTTCCAGTCGCTGCTGGATATCAGCATTGCCTATCCGGATGGCACGCCAAGCTTCTGGCAGCTTGCCAGCGGCCAAGCCGGCCGAGTGATGGTGCATATCCGTGAGCTGCCGATCCCGCCGGATTTCTGCACCAGCGATTACAGTGCCGACTCCGCCTTCCGCAGCGATTTCCACCGCTGGCTTGCACAGCTCTGGGAAGAGAAGGATCAGCAGATCGAGAACATGCTGGCGCAGGCGGCAAATCGGGCGGCGTGACGCCCGCTCAAACAAGAAGCCCCTTGGTCTTGCAGCCAAGGGGCTTTTTCTATTGAGCGGCCAACCGGGGCCGCGGCACTTCAGGAGCGGCGCAGGAGGCATCCCGTCGCGCGCGACGAGGGATGCGATGCGTTTGTCTTCGCTCATTCGCGCGCCAGACAAGAAATGCTGGATGCGCGCGTCTTACGCCGCTGCGGTCCGCTCAATGCCCCTGCGGCAAATAGAGCGTGACGAGTACCGACGCGTCCTCAAGCGCTTCAAGCCAGTGCGCCTGGCCCGGCAGGGTGAAGAGCAGATCGCCGGCGTGCATCGTTTGCACACCAACGTCGGTGCCAAATTTCAAACTTCCTTCCAGGCACTGCACGGTCATCTCACCTGGGACACGGTGTTCGGGGATCCGTTTGCCGGCAGGAATGACCAGCCGCATGACTTCGATATGATCGGATCGCATGAGGGTGACAGACTTGGCACTTTTCAAGGCGGGACCAAACGGCCGCACATCGATCAGATCCCCAGGTGCCGCGCGTGGTGTTGCCATAACGGTTCTCGCTTTTTGAGCCAACGAGTTCAAATGATAGGCAATTGAGCCGGGATGACGCAAACGTGCGCACCGCATGAGGTCGGCAGCGCCAGAACAGCGGCCGTGCTCGGCCAACGCATGCCGTTCAAACCGAGATGATCCAACGATCTTTGCGCGCATTGCACGAGCACCTGCGATCCGAGGTTGCCTCGTAGAGAGCGGTGTCCTATCGTTTTAGCGTTGCCTCAGTTGCAGCCCTGTCACGCCAGTCCGCCGGCGTTTTTAGAGCCCAAGCGCATCAGAAAAAAAAGGGCTTAGTCTGCGTTGTTCAATGATGTAAGTACACGCAGCTTTCAATCTAATCACCGGGGTGAGACCGTAATCCTTACGACAAGGAGCGAGACATGTCGCACCGTCGCTTGTCATCGTCCGCCAAATCCTCGCGAACATCGCGACTTCATTTTTTTGTCTGGCCTGATGTTATCTGCCTTGCCAGTGATTGCAAGTTATTGCCAGTGGCGGTTGATAACATTTCTCTTTCCCTTCACATATTCGTCATGAAACTCAACCGTGGACAATTAAATCCACGGATGAAAACAGGCATGACAGAAATCACATTCATAAAATCAAGGATTTAAAAATGCTGAAAAACAAAATCAATTCGCCGTTAGCTCGGTCAGTCATCGCGAACTGTAGCCTTGCGTTGATGGTCGGTTGGTCGTTGCCATCCGATGCTGCGACATGGACCAAGCTCACCCATGCCGCACCAGGTTATACCGGCACGATGCTGCTCCTCACAGACGGTACGGTCATGACCCAAGGGATTCCATTCAATACCTGGATGCGCCTGACACCCAGCGCGACCGGTAGCTACATCGACGGAACGTGGTCATCGCTGGCCCCGATGGGCAGGCAACGCCTCTATTTCGCCTCCCACGTTCTGCCGAACGGGAAGGTGTGGGTACTGGGCGGCGAGTACAGTGGCACGCCCTTGCAGTCAAACATCACGAATACCGGTGAAATCTACGATCCGGTTTCGAACACATGGTCGCCGATCGCAAACCACCCGGAACCGTACTTCGGCGATGACCCGACCATGCTGTTGCCGAAGGGAAAAATTCTTGCCGGCTCCATCTTCACAAACATGACGTATATCTACGATATTGCGACGAATACGTGGTCGTTCGCGGCGTCAAAGGTCTATCCGGACCGGAGTGACGAGGAAAGCTGGGTCAAGTTGCCCAACGGCCAGGTCATGACGTACGACATTTTTCAGAGCGTCGATCACTCTGGGCAATACGCGGAGGTGTACAACCCGGTAGCGAATGCCTGGAAAAGCGTGAGCCCGAGCGATAGCACCGCTAATGGGATCATCCCCGTGCTAAGCAGCGCTGCATTGGGCTACGAACTGGGGCCACTACTCAACGTGCGCGCGAACGGTGCGAACAGCCAGGTGTTCGCGATCGGTGCGACAGGGCACACAGCGCTGTATTCGCAGATCACAAACACTTGGACACCAGGCCCCGACGTGATTGGGGTACTGGGAGGGCAACCAGCCTTGTTTGGCGCGGCGGATGCGCCAGCGGCAGTCATGCCAAACGGCCATGTTCTGTTTGCTGCCGATGCCAGCCCCACACGTGGGCTATTCAACGGCCCAACGCAGCTGTTCGACTTCGATCCAGTGGCGAACACAATCTCCCCTGCCTCGCCGGCTCTTCCCGATACCAATCTGTCCGGCATCCCGTCCTTTATCACGCGGATGCTCGTTCTACCTACCGGGCAGATCCTGTTCTCCGATAGCTCGAATCAATTGTGGGTCTACACACCGGATGGCACCGCATCGCCATCGCAGCGGCCGGTATTCTCCAATGTGAAGTACAGCGGCGCCGGTGTCTTCACGCTACAAGGGGTGCGCATGAATGGGCCGTCGGCGGGGTCGGCCTACGGTGATGATGTGGAGTCAGATGAGAACTACCCGATCGTTCGACTCCAGGACACGACGGGAAATGTGTTCTATGCCCGCACAACCAACTGGAGCAATACGGGCGTGGCGAAGGGTGTCACATCGGAAACGGTGGACTTCACACTGAAGACTGGCATGCAACCGGGTGACTACTCGATCGTGGTGAGCGGGGCGGGTGTTTCATCGCAGCCGCGTTGCGTGACAATCACGGCCGCCCATATTCAAGGAACCGGGGCGGGCTCCGACGCCGCCATCACCTGCCACGGGGCGCCGTAACGCGCCAGTTGAGGCGGGGCCGTGGCCGCCTTCGGCACAACTACAGCGATTTCCTGACGTCGGGCCACAAGCGCCTGGCGGGCGAGGCGTTCACGCTGTGCTGCACGCTGGAGGAGGCCAAGGCCGTACGCGAAGAGGTGCCCTTCTCGCGCGACGCGTTCTGACGAGCGTATCCAGGAGAGGCTGCGCAGCCCCTCCCGTCGCGCCTGCTCTAGTTGTTGGGCGCAATCAGCACCGATGTCATTCCCATTGAGCCGATGACTTTGTCGGTCAGGAACTGCACCTGATCCCCTTCACTTTGCAGAGCAATGACATATAGCAACGGCAGAAAATGCTCGGGCGACGGGATTGACAGAACTGCGTCTGGACCGAGCGAAGCCCAATCGCATATCCTGCCGTGGTCTTGGGTTGCCAGGAAACCCTTGATCGTTTCAGTGAACCGCTGCGCCCATTGAAACGGCGTCGGATCATGAAAATCGTAGAGCCCCAGATTGTGGACAATGTTGCCGCTGCCGAGAATCAAGACGCCCTCGTCGCGCAGGGGCTTTAGACGCTGGGCAAGTTGGTAATGCCAGGCGCCCGGCTCGACACTGTCAATACTAAGCTGCACGACCGGTATATCGGCATCCGGATATAGCGCCATCAGGATGCTCCAGGCGCCGTGGTCCAACCCACGGCCCGCGTCAAGGCGCACCCGCTGGGGTGCGAGCAGATCGGCCGCCCGCCGAGCCAGCTCGGGACTGCCGGGCGCCGGATACCTGGCGTCAAATAGCGCCTTCGGAAAGCCATAAAAATCGTGGATGGTTTCCGGCGTTGTAGTGCCCGTCACGTAGACGCCGCGAGTCTCCCAATGCGCCGAAATGCACAGGATGGCTTTTGGCCTGCGCAGGGTGGCCCCAAGCGCGCGCCACGCCCGACTGAATTCGTTGTCGGTGATGGCGTTCATCGGGGAACCGTGCCCGACAAAAAGAACTGGCATGCGACCGCTCATTGACGTCTCCATCATTGCTGCACGTTGAGAAGACCGACCCCGGGGGCCAGCCCCCATCTATGTATGGGGTCTCGTGCTCCGACTCTAGCCTGTAGTCGGCCGAGGACAAAGCTCAGGTCTTCGTGCCGGCTGATGCGTGATGGGGGCCTCGCGAACGAGCCCCGCTGGCCAGTGCACGCTAACGTCCTCGGTGTGCGACTTGCGCAGGTCTTGCCACTGCTGTCCCGAATACACCCGGAAATCCAGGTCGTCGAAGCTCAACGGAGAGCGAGAGCATGACAGAGTCGCACCTGGGTCACTACATGATTGGCCCTTTGGGTGAGGACCGAGGGCCGAGGGCAGTCAAGTTGGTTATCGCCGCTTGCGCCTGCCCCTTCGCTCCATTGGCCCGACTCAGTTGTGCTCAGGTCGTCAGCGAAATCGCCTCGATGTCGAGGTGGTGCATGAGTTCGCGTACCAGCAACAATCCGGCAACGAATGCCAAGTCATCGGGCAGGCCTTCATATGCCGCAGGACGCCCCTGCGCCACAGCGGACTGGCGAACAAATACTCGCTCGACAGCCTCGCGACTGAGAACGGTTGCCGTCTCGTCGAGTCCAGCGGCTCGCGCTACGCCGCGCAGGCTGGGGCTGCTGCTGACGACAGTGGCGTGATGCAGGGCCTTTGGCACCAGGGCCAGTTCGTCTTCAATCGCGCTGATAGCGGCTTCCATCTTGAAGGCAAGCGCCCCAGGCTGCGCGAGGTGCTCCCGCACGAGAGCGTCGATGCCTGGCCCGATGCGCAAGCACGTGTCACCTGCGTGCCCGCTGACAATGCTGACCTCGTCGGGGCCCAGATTCAGTGTCAGCGCGTTCGGTGCCACAGGCGGCAGGTGTTCATTCAGCCAGGCATGGAAGTCCAGGGCCATCGCCGAGCTGATGCCATGCCCACCGGGATAGAGTCGCAGTTCATGCTTCACCCCCAAGTCTTCCAGCCATGCATGAGCACGCTCGGCCCAACTGACGGGTAGCTTGTCGTCTGCGCGGCCATGCGCAATCAGTGCCTGCAGGCCCGCCAACCGCTCGCGCGAGGCCAGTACCGGCTCGAGTTCGGGCAGGATGCGGCCCGCCAGCACCGCAAAGCCTTTCACCGACTCGGGCGCCGACAGACCCACACTGGCACTCAGGATGCCGCCCTGGCTGAACCCTGCAATCACTGTACGCGCGGCGTCGATGCGATGGACGGTCTGCAAATGGCGGATCAAGCCAATCAGTGCCCGCCGACTCTCGTCGGCTTCACTGGCGACGATCTGCGGCCCCGCGGCCGTGAAGGCTACGCGGAACCACGCGTACTGTTCCGGCCCGAATGTCAGCCGGCCTCGTGCAAGCACGACCAGCGTATCGGCAGAGACATTTGCCGCGATCTCTGCGAGGTTGGTTTCATTGCCCCCAACGCCGTGTAGCAGGACGAGCAGCGCCGATGGCCGGGCTGGCGCGGGCTCGCAAACGCGATATGTCAGCGAGCTTGCGGGATCGGTGATGAGTGAAGACAGATGGCTCATGGAGAGGTTCTTCCAAGTAGATGACAGCGCTTTGGCCGCAATAAAGAATCGCATTGAAAGCCCGAGTTCGATTGGCACCATGCGAGATGGCGCCTTCCGTGGCGAACATGCCCCCTACCGCCTCGACTTCACCAATATTTCCCGTGCACGCGCAAAGCTACCGCCAACCCCAAAGGAGACCGGTCTCACGTTCGCGAAACGCGATACGAAGCGGCGCCCCTCATGCGTGGACCTGCCGGATTTCGACGTCAAAAACCGTTCTCGCGCCGGAACATATTGTTCATCAATATAGACAATCGCTCGCGGCACCATATCAGTCGACACGCCAGATGGTCAGTCAGATCGTGAAACATGCCCTCGCCATTCAACCATAAATCCATGATTTAAAACAACAATCTGCATCGATTACAGTTTTTGCGGCCATTTGCATCTTCGATCCAACACCCATATCACTACCTCATAAGGTGTACCTGCCCGGTTGCAATGACTTCGACGGGGCGATTGTCCAACCGGCTGGAAAATGGATAATCCGAGGCGCAGCGCGAATGCACGACGGGGCTATGCCCGTGAGAAGCAACCGCGCGGGCATAGACCAGTTCCACACGAGCCGCCGTGCCTTTAGTGCATCGAGCCGCTGGAACCCCACACTGACAGTTTCGCGCCCCCGCAATCACTGATGAAAAGATTCGCCTGCTTCCGGCAACCCTTAGGCTGCATTACGATCATCTTTGCTGGTATCGCCGTAAGTGCCGTGGCACTAGCAGCGCAGGGAGATCTCGAACAAATCAAACGCGGAGAGTACCTGGCGAAGGCTGGCGACTGCATAGCTTGCCATTCCGCGCCTGGTGGAAAACCCTTCGCTGGCGGCCTGAATCTGCCAACCCCTGTTGGCACCATTGTGTCGACCAACATCACGCCATCGAAGACGCACGGCATCGGCAATTACACGCTGACGCAATTTACTGATGCGCTACGCAAAGGTATGCGTGCGGACGGACAGCATCTGTATCCCGCAATGCCGTATACGTCGTATGCGTTGGTAACTGACGAGGATGCGGCCGCGCTTTACGCGTACTTCATGACCAACGTTCCAGTGGTCGATACCGCGCCGCCGCAAACGAAGCTGCCTTTCCCATTCAACGTTCGCGCATCCATGGCCGCCTGGAACTGGATGTTCGCAAAAGACAAAGTCTTCCAGCCGAATCCCATGAGGAGCGCCGAATGGAACCGCGGCGCCTATCTGGTCAACGGTTTGGCACACTGCAGTTCCTGCCACACACCGCGCACCCCTCTCATGGCGGAGGACGTCAAGCGCATTCTGGGCGGTGGGACGGTTGGTGCATGGTACGCGCCCAATATCACCTCCGACACCGCGAGTGGCATTGGCACATGGAGCGTGGCCGAAATCAGCGCCTATCTGCGCACGGGGAGAGCGGAAGGCAAGGCGCAAGCAGCGGGGCCGATGGCCGAGGCCATCGACAACAGCTTGCGCCACTTGTCTGACACCGACCTGAAAGCGATGGCTGTCTATCTGAAGGAGGTCGCACCGGTTCCCGATAAGTCCCAAGTCCGCCCTGCGCACGACTACGGCAAGGCCGGCGATGACCTCGACAGCATCCGAGGCGTATCCCTGCCCACCGATCTCAACCGCATGACGGGCCCGCAACTCTACGATGCGAACTGCGCAAGTTGCCACCAGGCACACGGACAAGGCAGCCCTGACGCCAAACTCCCATCCCTGTTTCACAACACCGCCCTCGGTCACAGCAACGCGAACAACCTCGTCATGGTGATCCTGCAGGGCATCGAGCGTCGCCAGTCATCGAATGAATTGCGCATGCCTGGCTTTGCACGGGACTTATCGGACCAGCAAATCGCGACGCTTGCCAACTACCTGACCCGCCAGTATGGAAACGCTGCTGCCGTCACGTCGCCCGAGCAAGTCAAGTTGCTCAGGCGCGGCGGCGAACCCTCTTCGTTAATCACGCTCGCGCGCGTTGGCATTGCCGCAGCAGCGTTGCTGATTCTCTCTGGGTTAGTTCTGTTGATTGCACGAGCAAGGCGCAAGCAATAGCTATTTTTCGATCGGCGGTTTCGCGCCGTTGCCTCGCTGTGCCCGAAGCCCCGCTCCGGGCGAGTCAGTCCCTGACTTCATCAACCGGTCGCAACTATTGCTCCCAAAACAAAGACAGACGTTCATGCGCTCCTTCCCTGCCAAATTCAGTGGCATCGCCCTGCTCGCCCTCACAACAATGCCCTCCATGGCGCAAACCAGCGTGACGCTTTATGGCGTCGCCGACGACGCGCTTGCTATCTCGAGCAACCAGGGCGGACACGCCAACTACTACACGCGTAGTGGCAACCTGGCGGCTTCCCGCTTTGGTCTGCGCGGAGCAGAGACTCTGGGTGCGCACACCAAGGCAATCTTCGACTTGCAGGAAGGTTTCGATATCAATTCCGGCAAGCAATCTAACGCCGGTGTCATGTTCAATCGCCAAGCCTTCGTGGGCCTGCAAGATCAGCGCTACGGCACATTGACAATGGGTCGTCAATATACGGCCTACTACCAGATGCTCGGTGCTTATGGTCCCGTTTCGATGCTGACTGGCGCTACTGGCGCGCACCCGGGCGATCTAGACGGGCTCGACACGACAATCCGCTTCAGCAATTCGGTGATGTACACGACACCGGATTTCGGGGGTTTCACCGCCGCAGCACAATACGGCTTTGGCGAGATCGCCGGCAAGACGCAAGCTGGCAGCTCGATCAGTGCGGCTGCCCGTTATATCCGCGGTCCGCTTGCCCTGGGTGTGGGCTACTTGCGCATGTACAACACCGGCAAGACGACCAACCAAGACCCGACGGCGAGCGGCAGTTACGGCGCGTCATCGGTCACCAACGGTTTCCTGTCGGCAAGTGCTGTCCAGCATATCGCCGCAATCGGCACGTACCAGATTGGAAAAGCAACGGTCGGCCTGAACTACTCCAACGTCCAGTTCAAGGCGGGGGGTAACGCCTTGTTCACCAACACAGCGGTATTCAACACCTACGGCATCATCGGCAAGTACGAACTGACGCCACAGTTCGACGTTGCCGGCGGCTACAGCTATACGCGTGCTAGTTCGTCGAATGGGATATCGGACTCGGCACGCTACCACCAGGTCTCCTTGAAGCAGGCCTACCATTTCTCGAAGCGCACGACACTGTATGTGCTGGAGGCCTATCAGCATGCCAGTGGCAAGACGTTGGGAGTAAGAGGCGCGGGCGATGTCGTCAACGCAACCGCTACTGTTGGTGATTCCCAGAACGCCAACCCATCTTCTGGCGCCACCCAGTTCGTTGGCATGGTGGGTATCTCGCACAACTTCTGATGTAAGTGCCAATACCCGTCACGGTGCGTGAAGCGCCTCCGAAGAAGCGTGCGGCAATAGCCCACACCCGCGCCGTGACTCCGAAAAACTGATCCACGTGTAATTTGCAATGGAACACAGCAACGAAGTGAATGCGGAGGAGCGCGTTTCCAAGCCAGGCAGACGCATGATCCTTGCAGGCATGCTGGCGACTTATGCCGCGAGCCTGATCCCATGGGCCGCAGCGGAGCCAGTGTCGGGCGCCGAGCACGGCGCATTTGTCGCCCTATCGGCGATCATCGCCGGACGGCAGGCGCTAGATACGGCAATGGCGAAGCGTCTGTATGACGCATTTGTTGTGGAAGACGCCTCCTTCGCAAAAGCGTGCGTCAGCCTTCTGGCCCTGATTGAAGAACGCAAGATCGACGTCCGTGCACTTCAGCAGACGCTGGACGGTGAGCACTCTCAGTACGCGCGGCTGCCACCAAAGATCGCTACCGCATGGTTCATGGGGATCGTCGGCACGGGCGATAAAGCCAAGGCCCTCGCCTATGAAAAAGCGTTGAACGCCGAGATCGTTTCCGACGTGCTCAAGCCACCGTCGTATAGCTACGGCGGGTACGGAAGTTGGACAAAAGCGCCGATCTAAGACAGCAAACATGACCAAAGAACTCTCAGCAGATTTTGTAGTGATCGGCTCCGGCATTATCGGTTCCCTGACCGCGCGCAAGCTGGCACAGTCCGGCGCATCTGTCCTAATTCTGGAAGCCGGGCCGCGCGTGACTCGCGGCGAAATTGTTTCGCGCTTCCGCAATTCGCCTCGTCGGAGCGACTGGATGTCGCCCTACCCACCGGCACCTTGGGCACCCCATCCGATTTACCAACCGCATGACAATGGCCATCTGGTCCAAGCGGGCCCGTATCCGTATCCGGCCGAGTACATTCGCCAATTTGGTGGAACGACTTGGCACTGGGCTGCACATGCCTGGCGTAATGTCCCGAACGACTTCAGGATTCAGTCTCTGTACGGGGTGGGCGTCGATTGGCCAGTCACCTACGAGGAACTCGAACCGTATTACCAGGAGGCCGAAGAGATCATGGGCGTCTCGGGTGCGCCGAACACAGGATCGCCCCGCAACAAACCCTTCCCTATGGAACCGGTTGCAGAGCCCTATGCGATGCGACGCATCCGCGAACGCCTGGCGGGTACGTATGACGTGGTGGGCAATACGACCGCGCGCAACAGCCGTAGTTACGACGGCCGCCCGGCCTGCTGCGGCAACAATAGCTGCCAACCGATCTGCCCAATCGACGCACAGTACAACGGTGGCGTAGCCGCGCGATCAGCGGAAGTCGCCGGCGTGAAAATCCTGACGGACGCGAATGTGTACAAGCTCGAGCATGACGCGCAAGGGCGTATCACGGCAGCGTTGTACCTGGATCCGAACAAGCAGTCGCATCGCGTGACAGGTGACAAGTTTATTGTTGCAGCCAATGGCATTGAAAGCCCGAGACTGCTTCTCCTGTCCAGCAGCGATCGGTTTCCAAAAGGCCTGGCCAACCAATACGACATGGTCGGGCGCCACCTGATGGATCACCCGAGCACGTCGCTCACGTTTGATGCGGACGAGGATCTCTGGCTGGGTCGTGGCCCTCAAAGCCCAAGTTCGATTGGCAGCATGCGAGATGGCGCCTTCCGTGGCGAACATGCCCCCTACCGCCTCGACTTCACCAATATTTCCCGTGTTGATGGCGCCAGCAAATCCTTGATCAAGGACGGGGTCTATGGCGTGGAATTCGACAAACGTCTTCGCCACAGCGCAGCGCGCGAAATGAGCGTCAAGACCGTGCTGGAGGTGTTGCCTAACCCCGAAAACCGCATCTCGCTGAGCGACCAGAAAGATGCGATGGGCATCCCGAAGCCGCAAGCCCACTACTCGGTTGATGACTATACGCGCAGGGGACACGAACGCGCGAAGCAGGATTTTCAGCGCATCGCCAATCTGATGGGCGGCTCGAATCTACGATTCAGCAAGGATGGCAAGTTCGACAACAACCAGCACATTTGCGGCACGCTGCGCATGGGCAACGATCCCGCCTCGTCGGTGTGTGACAAATGGGGGCGCGCACACGGTCACGAAAATCTCTTCCTCTGCAGCACCGGCGTTATCCCGACTTCGGGTACATGCAATTCCACCGAGAACGGGCTGGCACTGGCACTACGCACCGTGGACCATATCCTCGGCAAGCATGCGCCGGCCGCTACTGACAAAGGTTGAGAAAGGGCCCCAGGCCACGTAGCTGAAGGGGCCCAGCGGCTTACGATTGAAGCAAGTCGTGCTGTTATTGTCCGACACGGGTGCAACGCAGATGGTGGCGGTCACGTAACAACTGCAAGGGCAGGCGAAAGGCCGCCAAGTGCCGGACGCCCGCGTCGCGCAAGCCCAATGTTCAGCGGGCATTGCGGACGTCAACCACGCAGTTCTGCTGTGCGCCTGCGCTGGGTGTACGATCGAAAAATGTCTCCGAGGCGTGGCGGTACTCCACCGCTCGCGAGTGCTGGCAGGCCAAGCTTGCGTCATGCTACCTGCTGACATGGGCGCAGAGGCGGTCATCAAGATAGAGACGCCGGTGAAAAACTGGGCGCAGTCGGCGCGTGTCACTGAACGGCAAAGTGGCACCTTTTTACTCCGTGCTCTTTAATTGTCTCGTAGGTGCACTGAGCCTCATGTTGCTGGTGCGGTCAGGGGCATCGTGATCCGGTGCGCTGCGCAATAGCCCCTGTGTGGCCGGCGCTGAATAGGCGTCCCCGTGAAGTTTTCAGGGCGGCAACTGAATGTGCATGCGAAGCACAAGGCATCCTGGGAGTTTTTATGAACGCACTCGTCAACGCGCTGCAGGGCTGCAGCGATACGCTGCTGGCTGAACTCGAAGCCATTTACAAAGACCTCCATCAGCACCCCGAGCTTTCCATGCAGGAAGTCCGGACCGCCAAGATCGCCGCCGACCATATCGAGGCGCTGGGCTATGAAGTCACCCGCGATGTCGGTATCACGGGCGTCGTCGGCGTGCTGCGCAATGGAGCTGGCCCTACGGTGATGCTACGCGCGGACATGGACGCGCTGCCCATGGCAGAAAATACCGGCTTGCCTTACGCGAGCACCGTCAAGGCCAAGGATGAGGACGGCGTTGAAGTCGACGTCGCCCATTCATGCGGACATGACATGCATGTGACCTGGCTGATGGGTGTTGCACGCGTTCTCGCAGAGCACCGCGACGCGTGGCGGGGTACGGTCATGGTGGTGTTCCAACCGGGCGAAGAGGTCGGGCGCGGCGCCGCCAGCATGGTGGCCGACTGGCGCACCGAACACTTTCCCAAGCCGGACATCATCCTGGGCCAGCATGTCATGGTGGGGTCCAGCGGCACGGTCAGTTACCGGCCCGGAGTCATTCTGTCAGCGGGCGATAGCCTGAAAATCCGGCTGTTCGGTCGCGGCTCGCATGGCTCTCAGCCGCAGACGTCGATTGATCCGGTCATCATGGCCGCCTCCACCACGTTGCGCCTGCAAACTATCGTCTCACGTGAAATTTCGCCGATGGACAATGCCGTGCTGACCATTGGAGCACTGCAGGCGGGCACCAAGGAGAACATCATCCCGGACGAAGCCACCATCAAGCTCAACATGCGCACCTTCGACGAAGATGTGCGCGAGTACATGCTGGCTTCCATCAAACGGATTTGCTGTGCGGAGTGCGATGCATCGAACGCCGAGCGGCCGCCGGAGTTCACGACCCTCAGCGCGTATCCACTCACCGAAAACGACGCGGCCGCCACGCAGCGGCTGGCAGATGCTTTCAAGGCCCAGTTCGGCGACATGGCTTACGAAACGAAGCCTGCGTCGGCCAGTGAAGACTTCAGCATCTTCGGGCGCGCCTGGAGCGTGCCTTACGTCTTCTGGTTCATCGGCGGAACCGACCCTCAAGTCTATGCACAAGCCAAAGCGGCCAGGCAGGTCAACAAGATACCGAGTAACCATTCGCCCAAGTTCGCACCGGTCATTCATCCAACGCTGGAAACCGGCCTGCATGCGATGCTCACGGCGGCCTCTGCGTGGCTTTGCACTTCTGCGGCAACATGATGGAGCACAACCTCTTTGTCCTGGTCGACTTGCTGGGCACCCTCGCCTTCGCGGTCAGTGGTGCCCTCGCGGCCGAACAGAAGCGACTCGACCTGTTTGGCGTTCTTGCGATCAGCTATCTGACGGCGTGCGGCGGCGGCGTGATTCGAGACCTGTGTATCGGTGCACTGCCGCCGGCGGGCATTTCGGACTGGCGCTACCTCGCCACCTCAGCGCTCGCGTCAGCGATTGCGATCTGGGCGCGCCCAATGATTGACCACCTCAAACAGCCGATCATCTTTTTCGATTCGCTCGGGCTGGGCTTCTTTGCCGTCGTCGGGGCGCACAAGGCGTTGGTGTTTGGCCACAACATCGAGGTGGCCATCCTTCTCGGCATGGTGACGGCCGTCGGCGGCGGCGTGGCGCGGGACGTGGTGCTCAACCGCGTGCCGATCATCCTCGAGAAGGAAATCTACGCCGTGGCAGCGCTGGTCGGGGCGGCCATCCAGGTGCTTGGACAGCGCATGGGCTGGACACTCACGCTCACGCCATGGTTTGGCGCCTTGATCTGCTTTGCTATCCGCACCCTCGCGCTGCACTACTCCTGGAGCCTCCCGGTGATCCCGCGCAACGACGCCACGCAGTAATTGGGCTGAGCAGCGACGGGCTGTACATACGCAGCTTGCTGCGCGCAAACAGTCGACGCCCAGTGGGCGTCGATGAAGTGCGTCTGTGTCACCAACAACGTTAGTTCTTCAAGAAGTCGATCACCATCCGGTTGAACGCATCGGCGTGCTCCCACTGCGCCCAATGACCGCAGCGGTTGAAGATGTGCATCTGTGCGTTTGGCAGGCCGGCGATGAGCCGCAGGCCGACATCCATTGGCACGAAACGGTCATCACGGCCCCAGATCACGAGCGCGGGTGCTGCGATCTCACCCAGGCGTGCACCGTAGTCAGTGAACTGCTTCGGATTGGCTTCGAGGCTCTTGACGAAATTCTCGAGATGGTCGCGGCGTGCCAGCATGTTGTCCAGTCGCGCTTGCATCAGTTCGTCGGTCAGCGAGCTGGCGTCGTAGACGAACACGTTCATCATTCGCTTCAGGTTCTCGATGGTGGGATCGCGATACAAACCGTTGAGCAGCTTGATGCCTTCGGTAGGCATCGGAACGAACTGGCTTGGCCCACCTGTACCCCCACCCATCAGCACAAGCTTGCCCACGCGCGTCGGATTTGCCAATGCAAACGCCACAGCGCTGTGCCCGCCCATCGAGTTGCCGATGAGGTGTACCCGCTCGATGTCGAGCGCGTCAACCACGGCCTTGAGGACACGGCCGTTCAGTTCAGAGCGCGAGCCGGTGTTGACTACAGGATCGCTTTTGCTCCAGCCCGGACAATCGACCAACAGCACGCGATAGCCAGCGCCGACGAGCGGGGCTACGTTGCGGTTGAAGTTGGCCCATCCGCTCGCGCCAGGGCCGGAGCCGTGCAGCATGACCACGGTTTCCGCGCCGGTGCCAGCATCGTTGTAATGGATTCGGAACTCGGTATCGCCATCCTTGATGGTGACGAATTTGCTTGTTGAGGCTTCGGTGAGGCCTTGTTCGGTTGTATCCATGATGACGTTCCTTCTGGAGCCGAATGTGAATGGGAAATCAGAAATGTGTGGCGCGGCCGTCAGTGCCGGCACCGGTCAGACGCCTCGCCCTCTAGGCAGCGCCGCCGGTGATTCCAACTGCGCAGAAAACGAACTCACCACGGTCAAGGCAGCAATGGCGGCGATGATGATCAGCGGGATGCTCGCCCCGACCAGCATTGACGGGCTCTGCCCGAGCGCGAAGAGTTGCCCGGCAATGAGCGGGCCAAGGATGGAGCCCAGTCGGCCGACGGCAACCGCTGCGCCGACGCCGGTCCCGCGGACTTCGGTTGGATAGACTTGACCGGCCAGCGAATACAGCACGGATTGGCCACCCACCAGGAACAAGCCGCAGAAGAACGCACCCCACAGCATCGAAAGGCTATCGCTGGCGCTTGCCAGAGCGCCAAGCGCCACGGCAATGCCTGCATACATGGCGACCACTGTGAGGCGGCGGCCGAAGCGATCCATGACGTTCGCGATGCCAATTGCACCCACACCTGCGCCGATGTTGAACACCATCATTGCGATGCCGGCTTGGGCGCGCGTTAGGCCATTTGATAGCACCATCGACGGCAACCAGTTCATGAGGAAATAGAGCACGATCAAAGTGCCCAGATAGCTGATCCAAAGCGCAAGCGTCGTGCGTGCACGGCCGTTGCGATATAGGGCCTCACCGATGCCAGGAGCGTGGCCGGCGCTGGTAGCAGCCAGCAATTGCGTTTCAACGAACTGCGCCGATTCGCGCAGGTACAGCGCAAGCAATGGCAGCATCAGCAACGGCCCCAACCCGCCCACATAGAAAATGTGCCGCCAACCGTCATCGGCTGGGCTGCCAATGCCAATGGCGGCAGCCAGGGCGGCTCCGAACGGCATGCCGCAATACATCGCGCCGACCGCCGTATTGCGCTGCCGAGGCGTGGCAGCTTCCGAGCACAGGGCGATCAGGTTCGGCATCGCGGCGCCAAGCCCCAGACCAGTGAGAAAACGCGTGACAAGCAAGCTCTGAAAATCCCATATCAGCGTCGTTGCGAGCGAGAACACGCCAAACAAGGCCACCGAAAGCATCAGCACCCGCTTGCGCCCCAAGCGATCGGCAATCCTGCCTCCCAGTGCGGCCCCGGGCAGCAGTCCAATGGCGCCAGCGCTGAAGGCCCAGCCCATTTGCGCCACAGAAAGCGAGAATTCCTTGGCGATGCGCGGGGCGGCAACCCCTGCGGACTGTAGATCCAGCCCCTCTAGCAAGGCGATAGCCAGGCACAGGCCGATGGTGATGCTGCCGCTTGCCGCGGCAGTTCCGCTGGCGCTGCTTGATCGGTGCACGTTCATGGTTTGTCTCCTGTTTATTTACGATGCCGCTCTGACCGGCGGCGTTATTACTGCGCTTCGTGTGCGCGTTTCATCAGATCGAGTGCAACGTCAACGATCATGTCCTCCTGGCCGCCCACCATGCGCCGCTTGCCGAGTTCCACCAGGATGTCGACGGTCTTCAAGCCGTACTTCTTCGCCGCGACTTCCGAATGCCGCAGAAAGCTGGAGTAGACGCCGGCGTAGCCCAGCGCGAGCGTTTCTCGATCGACGCGCACCGGACGGTCTTGCAGTGGCCGCACAATGTCGTCGGCGGCATCCATTAGGGTGTAAAGGTCGGTTCCGTGATTCCAGCCAAGGCGCTCCGCTGCGGCGATAAAGACCTCGAGCGGCGCATTGCCAGCGCCGGCACCCATGCCCGCAAGCGACGCATCGATACGGTCACAGCCTTCTTCAACGGCGACAATCGAGTTGGCCACCCCGAGCGAGAGGTTGTGGTGCGCGTGGATGCCGGTTTGCGTGTCGGCGCTCAACACGTCCTTGAGTGCACGAAAGCGTGCCCGCACGTCGTTCATGCTCAACGCGCCTCCGGAATCGACCACGTAGATGCAGGTCGCGCCATAGGTCTCCATCTTCTTCGCTTCAGCGGCCAGATTCTCGGGCGTGGTCATGTGGCTCATCATCAGAAAGCCGACGGTGTCCATGCCAAGGTTGCGCGCGTACTCGATGTGCTGCCTCGAGATGTCGGCCTCGGTGCAGTGCGTGGCAACGCGGACCACGCGAGCACCGGCGTCGTACGCTGCCTTCAGGTCGTGCGTGGTACCGATGCCTGGCAGCAGCAGTGTCGCAATCTTCGCGTGCCGGATCACTTCGGATACGGCGGCGATCCATTCGAGATCGCTGTGCGCGCCGAAGCCGTAATTGAAACTCGACCCCTGCAGGCCGTCGCCATGCGCGACTTCGATGCTGTCCACCTTTGCCAGATCCAGAGCGCGCGCAATGTCCTGCACGTTCTGGATGGAGTACTGATGGCGGATTGCGTGACTGCCATCGCGCAGCGTCACGTCGGAGATATAGAGCTTTTTGTTCGGGGTACTCATGCAAGCGCTCCTTCGATGTTCAAGAGTGATTGCGCCATTTGCTCAGCGGTGGCCAGCGCGGCCGAAGTCATGATGTCGAGATTGCCGGCGTAGGCCGGCAGGTAATGCGCAGCGCCTTCCACCTCGATGAAGACCGACGTCTTCAGGCCGCTAAGCCGGCCCAGTCCGGGTACATTCAACGGCGCAGTCGTCGGTATCTCGTCGAACTGCACCGTCTGCTTGAGGCGGTAGCCGGGCACGTACGCGTTGACCGCGCGCACCATCTCGTCGATGGATGCTGCAATGGCGTCTTGATCGGCAGGCGCCGAGAGCGTGTAGACCGTGTCGCGCATCATCACGGGGGGCTCGGCCGGATTCAGAATGATGATGGCCTTTCCCTTTGCGGCGCCGCCGACGGCTTCGATTGCCCTGGAGGTGGTTTCAGTGAACTCATCGATGTTTGCGCGCGTGCCCGGACCGGCCGACTTGCTGCTGATCGATGCGACGATCTCTGCGTAGTGCACCGGGGCGACGCGCGAGATGGCCGCGACCATGGGGATCGTCGCCTGTCCGCCACAGGTCACCATGTTGACGTTCGGCGCATCCAGATGCGCACTGAGATTGACCACCGGCACGCAATACGGGCCAATGGCGGCGGGCGTCAGGTCAATCATGCGCAGGCGCGGCTTCAGCTTGCGCAGCAGCGCGTCGTTCTGGACGTGCGCACCAGCCGAGGTGGCATCGAAGACGAAGTCGATGTCCTTGAATACGGGCAGGCGCGTCAAACCTTCGGCGCCCTCGTGGGTGGTCGCAACGCCCAGACGAGCAGCCCGGGCCAGCCCGTCAGAGGCCGGGTCGATGCCGACCATCGCGGCGATCTCCAGATGCCGGCTGTTGCGCAGGATCTTGATCATGAGATCGGTGCCGATGTTGCCGGAACCGATGATTGCGGCTTTTAGTCTTTTGGAATCCATAGGATTGCTCTTCTCAGTCGATGAACGTCGCGCGTACGCTGCCAAGCCCTTCAATGTGGGCGGTGAACGTACCGGGTTGGGTGACGGCGACCATGGGGCCCAGCGCCCCGGTCAATACGACATCGCCCGCGCGCAGCGGTGTGCCAAGCTGCACCAGGCGGTTTGCCAGCCAGACTGCCGCGTTCAGCGGGTTACCCAGGCAGGCACTTCCGTTGCCGCGCGAGAGCACTTCGCCGTCGCGCGAGAGCGTCATGCCGCATGCGCTCAGGTCGATATCGGACAGCGGCACAGGGCGGCTGCCGAGTACGAACAGCGCGCTCGATGCGTTGTCTGCCACTGTGTCGACAAAGCGGATGTCCCAGTCTTGAATGCGACTGTCAACCACTTCGATAGCGGCCAGCGCGTACGCTGTTGCGCCGAGGATGTCGACGAACGTGTGTTGCTCGCGTGTCAGGTCATGCTGCAGCACGAGCGCAATCTCAGCTTCCACTTTCGGCTGAATCAGGCGCGCCAGCGGCATGGGCTGTTGGTCGCCATAAGCCATGCTCGCGAACAGTGCGCCGAAGTCCGGCTGATCCACGCCGAGTTGCTTCTGCACGACCGGCGATGTCAGGCCGATCTTGCGGCCAACAATGCGCTCGCCGTTCGCCACGCGTGCGTCAATGTTTGCCTGTTGCACGGCATAAGCGGTTGCCATGTCATCGATGGCAATGTCGCCGCGCACTGGCGCGATGGTGGTGCGCGAGGCTTGCGCTGCGCGCAGGCGCGCGGCGAGTGTGCTCACGATCTTGTGATCGGACATCGGGTTCTCCTTGATCAGGTCAGGCTGCGGCAGCCAGTGTGCTGGCCGGGTCCGCATGCATGGTGGCGAAGCCCGCAATCCATTCAGGGATGGCGCGGTAGTAATCGAGCGAAGCGCTGTACGGGCCGGAAGCCGCAAGGGCCGCAAACGCCGCAACCCATGTGCGGATCTCGTGCGCCGACTTGCCGCCCTCGCGCGTAATGGCGTCGTTGGTCATGCCGTCCACGGCGGCCAACTCGCCCGAGGCGAGACACGCGAGGAAGGCGCGGTCCCACTCGGGGTTGAGCGGATGCATACGACTGTCACCAGCCGCAAACGCCTGCGCGGCCGCCACCGTGCGAGCCTGGCGCGCCGCGCGGGATTCCGCAGACTGATTGCGTCCGGCGATCAGCCGTTCGGCGACCTCGGCGCTTGCACCCATCAGTTCAGGCACCGGCGGCTCGTGCGAAATGCCGCCCGACCCAACGATCAGCACACGCTTGCCCGTGCGGGAAAGAAAGCGTCCGACGGCATCGCCAAGCAGGCGGGCACGGCGCAGCGTCGCCATCGGGGGCGCGACGGAGTTGATGAAGACGGGAATGACGGGGTAGCGATCGATGCCGCCGGTCAGCGCCTCGAGAGCATCTGCGCAACCGTGGTCGACCTGCATGCGGTACGAAAAAGCGACGTCGACGTCTGCCGCGAGCACGTGCTCGGCCAGCGCTCTTGCCAGGTCGCTTGGCACCGGCAGTGTGCCGGCCAGGCTTTTGAAGTCGCCAATCGCGGTGGCCGCTGCCCCGATGCAAAAGGGCGGCATCACGTCATAAAAGAAGCCGTTGAAGTGATCCGGCGCGAAGATGACGATCAATTCGGGGGCGAACGCCCGCACACGCTCCCGCGCGGCAGCCTGCACGCGCTCGACCTCGGCGACGATGTCAGGAGCGGGGTCGAAGTAGCCGTGCAACGGCGTATGCGAGAGACATTCCAGGGTCATCGTCATCGTCATGCTCCCACTGCTTGTGTGGCGGTGATGGGTTCGGGCTGCGGGCGCGGTGATCGCGATGGCGGTGTCGCGCAGGTTTGGGCCAGCACATCGGTCATGCCAAGCTTTTCGGCCAGTGCGACGATGGCATTGGAGACTTCCTGCGGACCGCACACACCAGCGACAAAGCGGTCCGGACGCAGCAAGACGACCGATGCCGGCTGGTGGCTGAACCAGTCCTTCAGCCGGCCGGTCACATCACCGATGGCAATCACGCCTTGCGGCACGTCGTCGGTGTGCTCCAGTTGCACATCCGGTTTCGCGATGACAAAGCGCATGCCGGCTTTTGCGCACAGGGCACGCGCTTGCTGCGTGAGCCCGAAGGTCGGGTCTGTACCCCAGCCGATGATGGCAAAGCCATTGCCGATCACATCGTCTAGCAGCGCGAGCCGCCCGTCGTCGGTGCGTACCCGCGGCTGAATGAACAGGCGGCCGACAGGTGACCCAGCGTGCGGGTCACGCCCATAAGCCAGGCGCCCGAGGAATGAATCGCGCTTCTCGCTCATCAACCCGAGCAGCCGCCCCGGAGCAGAGTTGCCGGCACGATCCAACACGCGGGCGAGCCAGCCGCCGGTCCGGGCGGGCGGTGGCAGCAGAACGACACCCTCTTCGTAGCGGGGCATCGGTTTGAAACGCATTTCAACAAAGTAGCGCTTGACCGACGGCAGGATGTTGAACGTGCGCACAAAGGCGTCTCGGAACCGAACGCCAAACCGTGTGGTGGGAGCAAAGATGTCACCCGCCACTTCGGAAAGATGGATCATCGAGCGGGCGTGGGCCCGGCGCTCGGAGGTGTAGGTATCGAGCAGGCACTGGTCTGCCTGGGCCTTCACGACCATTGCGAGCTTCCAACCGAGATTGTTGGCATCTCGGATGCCGCTGTTGTAACCCTGGCCCTGCCAGACCGGCATGATGTGTGCCGCATCACCCGCAAGCAGGACGCGGTTGACCCGGAACGTCGACGCCAGCCGTGCGTTGTGGGTGTAGACGCGTTTGCGAATGTAGTCGACCTTGTCCGGATGGGCGACGACCTTGCGGATCAGGGCTGCCATGTTCTCAGGCTTGGACAGCTCCTCCTCGGTTTCGCCAGGCATGACCATGAACTCGAAGCGGCGGATACCATGCGGAAGCGCCGCCGACACATAAGGCCGTTCGTGATCGCAATGCAGGTAGACGTGGGGGCACCCGAGCGGATCGTTGCGTACGTCCACGACAATCCATTGGTTCGGTTTCGTGCGCCCCTCAAACGGTACCTCCAGCGTACGGCGCACGAGACTGTTCCCGCCATCAGCGCCGACCACGTATGCAGCACGGATGGTGTGCAGTTCCCCGTCGGCTGTACGCGTCTCGATGGTCACGCCATCGGCATCCTGCCGTAGGCCTTCGACCCCATGACCGAACAAGACCTGCACATGCTCGAAGCGCTTCAACCCCTCGAACAGCACGCGATCGGCCAGCGGCTGGATAAAGGCATTACGGCGCGACCAGCCAAACTCGTCGGTGCGCGGCTCAATGGACGCGAAGCAATGGCCGTCGCGTGTGACGAAGCGCATCCAGTGGTCGGGCGTCGTGTGCGGCAGCAGATCGCTGGCCAGCCCAACGGCCTGGAACACCCGGAAGGCTTCGTCATCCAGCCCAATGGCACGCGGGTAGTCGATCAGGTGGTCGAGCTTTTCGACCAGCGTGACGCGCACACCCTGTAGACCAAGGATGTTGGCGATCATCAGTCCCACCGGGCCGGCACCGACGATGACAACCTCGGTTGATAAGACGGTGGAACGGCTATCCGGTGCCGTCTTCGTGGCGAACTTATTCATTGAGTCTCCTATTCGCAAGGCGAACGCGCCCCTACGCCAGACGCGTGTCGGCGCTGTGCTGCAATCAATTGATTAAAGAACGGCCCGAGGCGGCCGCTCGTCGGTCAGGCGCTGTTGTGGTCTGACGATGTGCTCGGCAAAGCGAGGGTTGCACTGCTGGTTGTCTGGGCGCGGATCAGCCCGGGAAGAGGCTGATAGTGGGCTCGACAAATCATGGGGGGCGTCTCCGTTGTATGTCTGGTTTTGAGAGGAGTCTAGGCACGGACGCACACCCGCTCAACAATTTCTCCGAAATGTGCATAGAATGCACATCGTTGATTATTAGGGGATTTTTCCGTGGGAACATACGCAAACGTGCGCGGCCTGGCGCGCGGCCTGCAGGTGTTGCGGGCACTCAATGCCATGGAGAACGGCCGTGCAACAAGCCAGCAATTGAGCGAGGCGACGGGCCTGCATCGGACCACCGTCCGGCGTTTGCTGGAGACACTGGTGGAGGAAAATTTCGTGCGTCGCAGTGTTTCCGACGACACCTTCCGGCTCACACTCAACGTGCGCGCTCTCAGCGAGGGGTTCACCGATGACGAGCGCATTGCGACCGTCGCGCCACCGATCATGGGCCAGTTGATGCAGCGCGTGGTGTGGCCTTCCGACCTGACAACGCCGGACGGCGATGCCATGATCATTCGCGAGACGACGCATCGGTTCAGCCCGCTGTCGTTTCATCGATCGATGGTGGGCCGGCGTCTACCAATGCTGCTAACTGCCTCTGGGCGTGCCTACTTTGCTATGTGCCCCGAGGCTGAGCGCGAGGACATTCTGGAGCTATTGCGCTCGGGAGCGGGCGGGGAACAGCAACGCAAGCTGGCTTTAGACGAAACCTATATCCGCAACCTCGTTCGCCAAACGCGTAGAGATGGCTTTGGCTCCAATCATGGCGATTGGTCAGACCAGCGAAAAATCGGCGCGGTTGCTGTAGCGATAACACTGGATGGCCGAGTGCTCGCCAGCCTGAATGTCGTTTATCTGGAGCAGGCAATCAACCAGGCTGAGGCAGTGCGGCGATTCGTGCCGGAGCTACAGCGCGCCGCGGCGGAGATGCTCAGCCTCTTGGCGAAAGCGCCATATTGAGCAACTTGCTCCTATACCGCCGACGGTCTGCGTGCCCCGCCTCCATACGCCTGACCACGACCAAGCGGCCATGGGCAAGCAACCCTTTTACCCCCCCCCAAAAAGCACACGGGCCCAGCGACAATTCCTCATTTTGCACATCGGCTGGCGCAGCATGTTGCTTGTCGGTGGGGTGGTGCCTCATTTGCTCGTGCCGGCACTATGGTTGCAGGTCAACCGCTGGCGATCTACGCGGTGCAGCAGATCGGCAAAACAACTACTGGGAGGCCATTGTCTGTCCCGGGGAAAATCCGTCAATGATGGCCTCAGCCATCCTTGTAGCGCCCCGCCTGGCCATGCCAATGCTTTCCCAATGGTCGGTCTGCAACGCGAAAATACGAGAATGTTCAGTGCCAGGAGGTGTCCCCTCGTCGCAGATCAACACAGAAGCGCTGTAAGACCGATCAGGACGCCGTTCATGCCATTCACGAGGCGGGTCAAAGAGGTAGATCAGGGGGTAAACATCGAACCCCTTGTAGCGGCAAGTCGGATAGGCGTCCACGGCAGTCTCCTTTGAAAGGGGTGGCCCCACTGTACGCTCTTTACGCTTGCTTCGTCGCACTATCCTCGAACAAGAAAGTGCGGACAAAGCGGCCTTTATACGCCACGTGATCCCGCCGGTTTGAGATCTCCTTGCCAAGGCTGCACGCGCATATCGAGGGTATGGTCGCCCTGTGCAGTTTTCGCGTGAAGGCTGTCGCGAATCACCTGCCCAATGGCCAAGCGACACAACGTCTCGACGCTGCCCATGGCTGCGGATGCCAGATCGGGCGCACTTGCCAACACCCTGAAGGACCGTCTCCCTTCACCCACGAAACTGGTGAACTGCACGCAGTTCGGCTGCCCATCGCGGATAAAGCCGACCGTGATGGAATACGCCATGCTCTTTGCAGCTCCGGGGAGAGTGCAAAGAAAGCTCGTCTTGTCTGACGCATGAGTCATCATGCTTCCTGGCTGGTCCTGCGAGCAACATGCCTCGCCAACGCAATATCAAAAAGGCCGGCGCTACAGAAACACGTCGCGCGCGTTACAGCGACGCTACCGATTCGCCGGCTACCAAACCATTGATGACGTCCTCTCCGAACTTCAGCACGCCCCGTCTGGCGGTACCGACGTTCTCCCACGCAGTCGGAGCCATTCGAAAAACGCGCGAGTGCTCGGCGCCAGGTTGATGTCCTGTGCGGCAGATCACTACCGATGCGTTGAACGTGCGATCGGGACGCTTGCGTGGCCATGACTGGGCCGTCTCAGTCCTGTACACCAATGGATACAGGTCGAAACCCTTATACGTGGCTGACGGGCTTGCATTCATGACTGGCTCCAACCGATGGTGTGCGTGATCGATGCCCGGCTAGACATCGACATTGACTGCTAACGGCAATCCGCTGACTAGCCGCGGCGGTTATGAGTCCGCCCCTAGATGATCGACGGTGATCTCGAGCATCCGATCCCCACGGTCTGCTTGGGTATGCATGCCCAACTGCGCCCGCAGAAAGCGGTCAAGCATGCACTGCAACAGGCAGAGATCTTGCCGATCTGCGTGCATCAATTGATTCATGAGTTCGTGCGTAAATGCGATCGTCAGCGTTCTCTCACGCCAGATACGACTGTCGAACTCAGGCACTTGCCAGTTTGCTCCGAGCACACTCGGTCCCGAGCGCCAAGTCTGCACATCTTGCCCGGTTATTTCGTCCAGCACCGGTTTGGTAAACGCGACAAGGTCGAGCATCACGGATCTCCATGACTTACATCGCGAGTCGGAGCATCAACGGGCAAGCGACCGTGTGCGGAACGAGAGGATGGTGCCCCACTCTACTCCCATATATGCATGGCTGGGGGGGCGGGCGGGAGCACGAGAGGTGTGAGCGACGAAAAAAAAACCACGACGCGGGGTTCTTCCTTGCAGCTTGATCGATCAGATCAGTTCAATCTTGGTCGCCACCGGGCCTTTGGGCCTACGCCGGAGACAAAGCCGATTTTCTGTTCCTCTTGGAGCGATTTGAACCCATTGCTCCGAACCTCAGAGAAATGCGCAAACAGATCGTTGCTGCCTGCATCAGGCGCAATGGAGCCAAAGCCCTTGGAGTCGTTGAAGCGGCATGTAGCGCAGGGGTTGCAAGAAACTGTTACTATGCGCCATCTTTGCCCGTCGTTCGAACCGATCGGGCTGGGTGCCTGGCAAGAAGACATACAAAGCGCTGGCCACCCGTCGGGCGTACACCCGAATCACCTTGGGCCATACGGCCCATCACCTACCTGACCGGCGGTCTATCCGCTCCGTATGCAGCGCGCATGTACTGGCGTGCCGGCCTACGCAAGTACGGTCACCTCGTTGCCAATCGCTCTCGCCATGCATTTGTACGCATGCTCCAAAGCGTTGGCCTTACCCATCGTGGCGTAGCTCATCAACCGGAAGTGGATTGCCCACGTGCTCCACGCCTGCATCAGCGCTCGCCCGAACCTAGCACTGTATTGAACAAAGTCGACTCCCCGTACACGGTATCCGTGTACCCAATTGAACAAGAACCTGGCGTCTGGTTTGCCACCTATCTCATCAACGAGTACAGGGATGGCACGGAACGCCTCCTCGCCAACGTCTCGATGCGCCACAACGTACACGGCACCGAAGCGCTCGCGAGGAATGCGGCGCGGCTTGCCGGAAGAGCAGCCATCGCACGTCTGACGCACCGTCACAAGAACTGAATCACGTAAGCCGCCTTGGGCGGCTTTTTCGCTTGTAGCAATGGCAGGCGCAACCCCAAAGTCAAAGGGAAGGAAATCACCATGTCTGTCAGCGAAGAATGGGAAGAACTGCATCTGACGCCCGAGGGCTGGAAAGATGGCAGCTATCGGCACGTACCCGGTGATGCGGTCATCGTCACGCCACCGGCCAATGATGTGCTGACCGTGCGCAGGCATGTGGCTGCGGTCTACGGCGGGCCGTCGCGCGTAACAGAAGATCGAACACCGCGCACCGATGACATGAGCCAGATCGAGCAATTGCTGTTGAAGTACGGCGCTCCCGTCTTTGGTGTCTAGTCCGACGATGATGCGGAGGAACGCTTCATAGTCCAATGCCACGGTGCGTTACCCAGCGCCCGCGCCATATCAGGTCCACGTTATTTGAGAGGAGTTGGCATGACACTCTGCCGCGCTTGCCTTGCGATTGAAATCCACAGACTTGGTGCGTCAGGCCATGCCTTCCTAAGGATCACTGACACACAGCGCATCAAAGCTTCCAAGACTGCAGCCGTCACGGTGAGCACGTTCGCATGCCGCACGTGCGGCGCGAGCTGGACCTACCGTGAAGGGAAAAACGTGCCCAACCCGGGATGGTCGCTTGGCCAGGAGCCGCCTTCATGGGTTCGTTAGCCTCTGGCGTATTACCCGAGGCTTTGAGAAACGCTTGGCAACGCCTCAGGAAACTCACTCCAGGAGTGCAACATCGTGAATCGACGCTCCCAGTTCGTTCAGCGCGCACGACTTAGTCTGTTAAGGCTATTCGCCCCGCTGCCGTTGGCATCGCCTTCGGACACGACTAAGCCGCATCCAGCAAGCTCGGTTGCTGGCGCTCTTGGTGGCGCTTAATTGCACGTTTGATACTACTCATGTGCCCGCCAAACATGCGTGCGATGGCTGTCTTGGTCATCTGGCCGGAGCACCAAAGGCGTAACGCTTCGGATCAGACCATGACCCAGACCTCCAAGACCCACGACGGCTGATGGTTGTCCGCAAAGACATAACGCGTTTGCACATCGGCGCGGGGGCCAATCGAATAGAGAGCTCTAAGTTGGCTCCGGGACCGAGAACATCCGATAGATGCCGGTTACAGCTTGAATCCAGCAGTAGAGTCCATCCCCTCGGGCACGACCCGGTCCGCAGCACGCCGCAGGCATTCCAGCATAGCGAACACCGCAGCGCGCTTCACTCCATCCTCGCGCCAGTACATCGATACCGAGCCGAAGCCGGCCAAGCGTAGCGGCACGATGCGCAGGGCACCCAGTTCTTCCAGCCGGCGCGCCGTGCGGTGTGATGCAAGCCCGATCATGTCGCTGTTGTTGAGCAAGGTGAGATTGAGGATGGTCGAGTTGCTCTCGATGCAGTCGCCCGGCAGAGCCCGCTCGGCGCTGGCGAGTGCCGCCTCCAGCGCGTTCCGGATCGGTGTGCCACGCGGCCAGATTACCCAACGGTAGCGTTGCAGCGCTTCCCAGGTCACGTCGCCGCCGACTGCCAATGGGTGGCGAGGACGCGCAACAAAATGGATCGGCTCCATGTACAGCGATTCGGTCCGCACCTGGGCGTCCTGCAACTCCGGTGCAGACCGGCCGACCACGATGTCGAGCTCGCTCCGGGCGAGTTGCGCCATCAGCCGGTCCATGGTGGTCTCGATCAGCCGGACCTGCGCCTTTGGCAACCGCTGCATCAGTTGCAGGACAGCCAGCGGCACGGTGTCGGCGGCAGACGCGCCCGATGTGCCCACCACCAGACCACTCCCGCCTTGTGAGATCGGTGCCGGCATCCAGCTTGCCGCCAACGCATTCGCCGCACTCGATGCATTGGGCGTCGGCCAAGCGGCACGCAGCCGCGCGGTCTTTACCGACTACCTGGAACTGCGCGACGCTGTCGACGCGCATACCATCGCCCGCGTCGATGTAGGCGAACCCTATCGCCAGCGCTTCGGCAACCCGTATGCGGTCATTCATCGTGCCGACATCCATCTGTCCATCTTTGAGGCGGTGCGGGAGCACCCTCTGATCCAGTTCCGCACCGCAACACGCGTGGAGCGGCTTGTGCAGGACGGCAATGGTGTGACGGTCATCGACCAGCACGGCGAACATCACCGCGCGGACGCCGTGATCGGGTGCGACGGTGTCAAATCGGCCATCCGCCAAGCTCTGGTGGGCGACGAGCCGCGCGTGACTGGGCATGTGGTCTACCGCGCCGTTGTCGACGTCGCCAACATGCCTTTGGACCTGCAGGTCAACGCGCCGGTGGTGTGGGCCGGCCCGCACTGCCATCTGGTGCACTACCCACTACGCGGCGGGCAGCAGTACAACCTTGTGGTGACCTTTCACAGCCGCGAGACGGAAACCTGGGGCGTGCGCGACGGCAGCAAAGAAGAGGTGCTGTCGTACTTCGACGGCATCCATCCGCTGCCACATCAAATGTTAGACCGACCAACGTCGTGGAAGCGCTGGGCCACCGCCGACCGCGACCCGGTCGAGCATTGGAGCCAGGGCCGTGCCACGCTGCTGGGTGATGCCGCCCACCCGATGACGCAATACGTGGCCCAAGGCGCCTGTCAGGCGCTGGAAGATGCCGTCACGCTGGGCGCCGCTGTCGACGCCGCTGACGGCGACTTCGAAGCCGCCTTCAAGTTGTACGAGCAGGCCCGCATTCCGCGCACTGCGCGCGTGCTGTACGCCGCGCGCGACATGGGCCGTATCTATCACGCCAAAGGGGTCGACCGCATGGTGCGCAATACGCTATGGGCTGGCCGCTCCCAGACTCAGTTCTACGACGCGCTGCAATGGTTGCACGGCTGGCGCGCCGAGCAGTGCCTGAGCCCAACCCCCTGGCTCTGACCGCCTATGCCGCGACCCGTACCCGGTCGCGGCATCCCCCGATTTCATCAGACCGTGTAAGCCGGTAGCCGACGTAGCTGCCTGCCGCGTGTTGACACTCGCCTCAATCCTGGCACTCCGGAGGAGACCACCATGCCTGCCAGCCCACCGCTCAACATCACAAAATTCATCGACGAGCATCCGCTCTCGCCCTTCCAGGCGACGATCGTCATACTCTGCTTTCTGGTCGTGGCTATCGACGGCTTCGATACTGCGGCCATCGGCTTCATTGCTCCCGCGATCCGCGCGGAATGGCACCTCGCAGCGGCGCAGCTCGCACCATTGTTCGGCGCCGGCCTGGCGGGGCTGATGGCTGGTGCCTTCATTTTCGGTCCGCTCGCAGATCGCTTCGGGCGAAAGAGCGTGCTGATGGCATCAGTCCTGTTCTTCGGCTTGGCAATGCTGTCGATGAACCTTGACATGCCGACTTTGTTCGCGGTGATTGGTATTCCAGCACTAGTTGCCGGTGCGACGATGCTCTTGCTGGGAATCGTACGACGAACGATGGCGATGCGGCGGATGGCAGCAACCTGATGTACGCGTTGGCGCGACCGCTTTCCCAAAACAAATGTCCATGATCTGTTTTTTGTCGGCGTAAACAGTATCTGTCTGTGCGGCTTGCGCCCTTGGCCATCATCCTCATGAAAACCCGTTGATGCTTCATAGCAACGAGTACGTGAGGGTCGGCCTCAAACAGATCGACGCATTGCGAATCCCGCAATGCAATCCATGCCACCCTGCATCAAGAGAGTTTCATTCCATGGCTCTTTCGCTCTGGATCTCTACCAAGAGGCGGGGTGCATTGCTTCCTTGCCAAAGCGGCCGTAGCCCTATGATCTCGCGCGCCTCGGCCGGCGTTGTGGGCTTGGAGCCATCTGATGCACCAGGCGAACGAGCCGTTCAACCAGTTGCGCATTGGTTGCTAGTTCTCCCTGCTTGCAGTCCAAGCTGGCTTCGCGCCCGCGGACCAAGTAATTGGTTGGCCGGATGTCGTGGTGCGCGTTGACAACGAGCCAGTTAATACCTGCGTGGGTACCGGTGGTGCGCATCCACCACGTACAGGTACTTCACCGGGTATTCCAGGAACATCATCGAGATCTCAGCAAACCCCGCGGTGAGCAGCAGCACCGTGTCGGCAGGCTTGATGAGATCGCGCATCTGCGTGGCGCGCAAACGCAGCCGGGCCGTAGCCTCGCGGTGGCGCTTGGCGGTGATTTCGTACATCGAAGTCTGGTCGATCGAGCGCGCGATCACATACGCCACCACGCTCGCCAGCATCAGCGGCAGCATCACCGCATAGCAGATCATCGCCTCCCGGATCTGAGCAACTGCAACTGACGACTGAAGCGCTTCATAGCACTTTCCCAGGCTCATTCAGCCTGCAGATAGGCATCCGTTTCTGCGACTTCCTGACCAGCCTCCTCTGCCGCCTCCACTTGCCATAGCAGTCTCAGGACAGGCCACTGATCCGTGATCAGACCCCGCATCTTGATTCAATGTTTTTACGCAACATGTTTCCTCTATAGGGGAAAGCGACAAACAGTGAAATGTGATGCAGGAAAGTTTTTATTTGGCGAAAAAGTACGAAATCAAGGGGTTTACCTGATGTGCGTCGCCTTGCCGACGTCAACCAGCATCTGTAATCTATGTCTATATATTTACCTTTATGGATTGCACGCACGGCATCCATAAGGGTCGATGCCCCCTAGTTGGAGAGCACCGCGACGGCACCCAGCACGGCACTGCCCGATCGAAACACGTTATGCGTTAAGCGACGTGCCCGCCAAGCTCGATCCACTGGAAGCAGGAAATTAGATCGGGGAGATTGCCATCACGATCCACGAGTCCTAGTCGATCCTCGACTCTGACAGCCGAGGCGGCCCGCTGCACCGCCGCTTCAGGCCTGGAGCACGATGACTTTCCCTCAACGCTGGTGGGCGCGCATGCGTTCTTGGAGCGCTGCGTTGCATCACAAGTTATCCCGACATGCCGCATGGCAGGAGCCAATCGTCCACCTACGGATTTTTTACCAAACCAGACGAGGGGGAATCCTCGTCAACATGAACAAAAGAAGAAAGAGGAGACGCTTATGAAGATCAAAAGCATTGCGGCTGCGTCGGCGCTCGCATGCGCGGGGAGCGCGTATGCACAAGGCAGCGTGACGCTATATGGCGTGGCTGACGTCAGCGTTGAGTACACGAATCACGTTGGCGCAATACCTTCGGCAGGCAACGGCTTCAATCCAGGGCCCAGCAACCGCATCTTCCGCATGGGTTCGGGCAGTTTGTCGGGCTCGCGCTGGGGTATTCGTGGCACGGACGACCTTGGCGCCGGATTGAAGACAATCTTCGTACTCGAGAGCGGCTTTGCGGCGACGACAGGCCAGAGCCAGCAAGGCGGCCGGCTGTTTGGCCGCCAGGCGTTTGTCGGGTTGCAGAGCGCCAGCCTGGGACAGGTGACTTTTGGCCGGCAATACACCTCGATGTTCGATGCCCTGGCCAACTTCGTTCCCGCTACCTATTCGACGCTTTACGAGCCGGTGGTGCTGCAGCATGGTGCCAGCTACCGGGAAGACAACACCATCAAATACACCGGGCAGTTTGGTCCGTTGTCGGCATGGGCTCACTGGTCTTTCGGGGTTGGCCTGACCCAGCCGCAAGTGGCTGCCGGTGTGCCAGCGTTTGGTGGCAACGGCGAGGTTCCCGGACAGTTCCGGCGCGATAGCGCATACGGCGCCGCCGCAGCGTACACGGTGGGGCCGTTTGCCGCGGCTGTCGGGTACGACCAGTGGAACCCGACGATTGGCGCTTCGAACGGCGCTGTCAAGAAAGCGTCGGTCGCGGCAAGCTATACCGTTGGCCAGGCGAAGCTCATGGGCGGCTATCGCTGGGGACAGAGCAAAGATGCAACCGACACCGTGATGGTGCGTGACGATTACTACTGGATCGGCGCCAACTATCAAGCAACGCCTGCTGTGGGCCTCACGCTTGAGTATGCATACGACAAGGTGAAGAACCTGTATGGGAATACGAATGCGCCCAATCCCTGGCAGATCGCGTTCATTTCGACGTATGCCTTCTCCAAGCGCACGGATGTCTATCTGACCACGGCATACGCAAAGAACGCCGGCCTGACGCTTGAATCCTTGGCGACCGGCTATCTCACCAGCCTTCCCTTGGGCACCAGCTATGTCCTGCCAAACGCCGGGAGCTCAATGTTGGGCGTTGCTGTCGGCCTGCGCCACAAGTTCTAGCGAAGTTGACGACCTGTCCAGCGCATGCATTTGCTGGACAGGTGGCAAGCAATACTTCAAACGGTGGCGGCGCCTTTCCAGCGGTCTCCATTTCGCCTCCACCCATTTTTTTGGCGCTTTTGCATTTCGAATGCACCGAAGCGGAATCGAGCTTGCCAGTGATTAGTCACAGCGCGGCGCACATGGTGATGCGGTACGTGCGGAATGCCTGACAGGCAGCGCACCCCAGCACCAGCGTTGATCACCGCGTTGAGAATTGGAGCCTGCGTATGACGTTGTTTGTTGTGCTTGCTGCATTGGGTTTTCTGATGTTCGCGGCCTATCGGGGCTACAGCGTCATCCTGTGTGCGCCCATCGCTGCGCTGGCGGCGGTGTCGCTGACCGAACCCGCAGCCGTTGCCCCTGTGTTCTCCAGCATCTTCATGGAAAAGATGGTGGGCTTCGTGAAACTGTATTTTCCGGTCTTCCTGCTCGGCGCCGTGTTCGGCAAAGTGATCGAGCTGTCTGGCTTTGCCGGCGCCATCGTGGCCGCTGCGATTCGGTATATCGGTCGCTCGCGTGCGAATGTGGTGATCGTTGCGGTGTGCGCCCTCCTGACATACGGCGGGGTTTCGGTCTTCGTTGTCGTCTTCGCGGTCTATCCGTTTGCAGCTGAACTCTATCGCCAGAGCAACATTCCGAAATGGCTGATGCCCGGAACGATCGCGCTCGGATCGTTTTCATTCACGATGGATTCGCTACCTGGCACGCCACAGATCCAGAACATCATTCCGACCACATTCTTCAAGACCACCGGCTGGGCGGCTCCCGCACTTGGAACGGTCAGTGCCATCTTCATGGTTGTCGTTGGTCTCGCCTACCTTGAATGGCGCCGGCGCAGTGTCATGGCCAAAGGCGAAGGCTATGGCAACGCACTTCTGAACGAGCCAGAACATGTTGCCGCCCAGGCGCTGCCCAATCCTTGGCTGGCGATCATGCCGCTCGTTCTGGTGGGCGTTGCGAACTTTCTGCTCACCAAGTGGATTCCGGACTGGTATGGCACGTCATACACCGTGCCGCCGGAAGTTCTCCCCGGGGTGCATGCGCCTGTCACCACGCCCATCAAGACCGTGACTGGCATCTGGGCAGTCGAGGCCGCTCTGATGCTTGGGATTGCCCTGGTGATCCTGACCGCTTTCCGACGCGTAGTTTGTGCGTTCGCGGCGGGAACAAGAGCAGCGGCGGCGGGCGCATTGCTCGCGGCGATGAATACGGCATCGGAATATGGCTTTGGCGCGGTCATTGCGGCGCTTCCCGGTTTCGTGATGATCGGCGATGCACTCAAGGCCATTCCTGATCCGCTCGTGAATGCTGCGGTGTCGGTCAGCACGCTGGCGGGCATTACGGGTTCCGCGTCGGGCGGCATGAGTATCGCGCTTGCTGCCACGTCCGACCTCCTGGTCAAGAACGTGCAGGCTGCGCAGATACCGATGGAAGTGCTTCATCGTGTGGTCGCTATGGCCAGCGGCGGGATGGACACGCTGCCCCACAACGGCGCCGTGATCACGTTGCTGGCGGTGACTGGCCTCACGCACCGTCAGTCATACCGCGACATCTTCGCTGTGACCCTGATCAAAACGCTCGCGGTGGTATTCGCGATCGCCGTCTATTACGTGACGGGGCTGGTCTGACGAATGCCGGTGGTTTTCAAAAAATTCGTCCCGCTTGCGCATCAGAGGTTTGAATGAACGATGCAACTTGAATGACGCTCAGGCAGAGGCACACATCCTGTCAAGCTAACCCGGGCTGCCCCATCGCCTTGATCCAGCCACCATGTCCAAGACGTCGACGATTGAATTCACACCTACCGTTCAGCCTGCCATGCAAAACGACACGACCTCCCAGCCAGCGCGCGTCCTGTGGACGCCTGGCACCGAGCAACTTCAGCGCAGCCGACTGGCCCATTACCAGCGCTGGCTGGCGCAAGAAAAGCGCATTGTGACTCGAGACTACGCCGAGCTTTGGCGCTGGTCGGTAGATGACCTGGAAGGTTTCTGGCAATCGATCTGGGACTTCTTCGACATACAGGCAGACGGTGCGCGAGAACCTGCACTGGGCCGTCAAGCCATGCCAGGGGCGCAATGGTTTCCGAATGCGCGGCTGAACTTTGCCGAGCATGTATTCCGCAACGCCACATCGGAGCATCCGGCGGTCATTGCCCGCAGAGAGGACGGGCCGCTCAAGCACATTTCATGGGCAGATCTGGAGCGGTCGACCTCCGCTCTGGCTGCCACGCTGCGCAGCTGGGGGGTCCAGCCTGGTGATCGCGTCGCCAGCTACATGCCCAACCGCCCCGAGACGCTGATCGCGTTCCTGGCATGCGCGAGCATCGGCGCCATCTGGTCGAGTTGCGCGCCTGACATGGGCGCATCGGTGGTCCTGGACCGCCTGCGCCAGATTGAGCCCAAGGTCCTCTTCGCTGTAGACAGTTACGGCTACAACGGCAAGCACTACGACAGACTCGATATGGTCAACGCCTTGTTGACCGAACTGCCCAGTGTCAGGCATGTCGTGCAGGTGCCAGGCCCGCTTGCCCGCGAGCGGGAAGTCGGCTGGCGCGATCACACCGACTGGGACGCCGCTGTCGCGAAAGATGCCGCGCCTCGCTATGAACGCCTTCCTTTCAGCCACCCGCTCTGGATTCTGTACTCGTCCGGAACCACAGGGTTGCCCAAGGCCATGGTGCACGGTCACGGCGGCATTTTGCTGACCCATCTCAAGGAAATGGCGCTGCAGAACGATCTCCGGCCGGGTGACCGCTTGCTCTTCTTGGGCAGCACCGGCTGGGCAGTCTGGAACCTGCTGGTAGGCGCATTGGTGACGGGTGCATCGATTGTGCTGTATGACGGGCACCCTTCCTGGCCTGATGGCAATGCGCTGTGGCATTTCTTGGATGCGCAGCAGGTGGCGGTATTCGGCACCGGTGCGGCAGTACTCCTGGAGCACAAAAAGAACGGCGTGCGGCCACGCGACTATGCGTCGCTCAAGACATTACGAACGATCCTGTCGACGGGGTCGCCGCTGCCGATCGATGCATTCGAGTGGGTCTATCGGGACGTGAAACCCGACATCTGGCTCGCATCGGTCAGCGGAGGCACCGACATCGCTTCCTGTTTCGTAGCCTGTGCCCCGACGCTGCCCGTGCGCGCGGGTGAAATCCAATGCCCCGAGCTGGGCGTCGCGGCCTATGCATTCAATGAGGCCGGACAAGCCGTCGTCGATGAAGTGGGCGAACTGGTAATCACCAAGCCAATGCCGTCCATGCCGCTGTACTTCTGGAATGATCCTGACGGAAGCCGTTACCGCGATAGTTATTTCGACATGTATCCAGGCGTGTGGCGCCAAGGTGATTGGATACGTTTCACGCCCCATGGCAGCTCGATCATTTACGGCCGCTCCGACAGCACGATCAATCGCTTCGGCATCCGCATTGGGACGGCAGAAATCTACCGCGTCATCGAAGCACTGCCTGAGGTGCGCGACAGCTTGGTGATCGATCTGGAGTACCTTGGACGGCCTTCCTTCATGCCCCTCTTCGTCGTATTGCAGCCCGGGGGCGTCCTTGACGACGCCCTGAGCGAGTGCATCCGGCAGAAAATTCGCACCACGGCCTCGGGCCGGCACGTGCCGGATGCGGTGGTCCAGGTCGCAGAGATTCCACGCACCCTCAGCGGGAAGAAGATGGAAGTCCCCGTGCGCAAGCTGCTGCTGGGCGCAGCGCCCGCAAAGGTCGCCAACCCGGACACCATGCAGAATCCGCGCAGTTTGGACTTCTTTATTGAGTACGCCAAGACGCTTAACCACGACCCGCTCTAGTCGAGCACAGAGACTGGCCGCGCCGGCCACGACTCAGCCGTAGCGAACGGCAACCCGATACCCGCGCATCGCTGTCTTGAGAAGCGCCATCAAGAGGATTCCAGCAGCGTTGCGCGGCCTTGCCGGGTTTCCATCGTGTCTGGCGCACGCCCGGCCAGCATGGCGACGCTTCATGCTGATGGCGCCCGGATGCGAGGTGCTCAGGGCAGTGCCACCACGGCCGAGCCGGTGAGCTTGATTTGCCCAGCCTGATTGCGTGCCGTCAATTCCAGCTCGACGCGATTTTCTTCGTCCTGAACAAACTTGCCCGTGACCTTGGCCTGGCAGCACACCGTATCCCCAAGGTGGGTGATGGCGACGAAGCGGACACCCAGATGGCGCAAGGCCGCTTGATCGACCCAACGGTTGATCACGCGCGCCAAATAGGCGGCGGATAGCATCCCGTGCGCGATCACGTCAGTCATGCCAGCCTGGCGGGCAACGTCGGCGTCGATATGCAAGGGGTTGTAGTCCCCCGAGGCTCCGGCATACACGCCCAACGTGTGGCGCGTGATCGGACCTGCGACCAACCCCGGCAAGAGATCTCCGACGTGGACGGCATCAAAGCGCGGAGTCTTCATGACATGGCCTCCGCCCCTGCCGGGGGAGTTCGAACCACCATCACCGCGCGAAGGTCCGCAACCGGCAAACCGTTGCTGTCCTCGACCCGGGTCTCCCTAACGATAAAACGCAGGGCACCCGCCCTCTTCTCATAAACGTCGACGATGCAAGGTTTGAAGTGCAGCGTCTCGCCAGCGTGCACCACGCGGTGGTATGAGAAATGCTGTTCCGCATGCAAAACGTGTGTGTAGTTGATGCCGAGCCGCTCGTAGATCTCCAGCGGGTCAGGGGCGTCCATTTCCAGACAAAACAGGAAGGTCGGCGGCACGGGCAGGGACGGGTGCCCGGCCGCGCGCGCCGCATTTTCGTCGGAATACACGGGATCGTCCTGGCCGGTGGCTTGCGCGAACGCTCGAAGACGGCCTCGCTCGACCTCCACGCTGAACGGCGTCAAATCAGTTCCAGTGCGCTGGGTGTCAAGCATCGCTGTCCCTCACTGCGCCGTCCAGCCGCCGTCCACACGTGGGGCCAAACCGCCTTGTCAACGCCACGCATTACTTCCACAAAGCACAACGGGTCTCGGCTTTGGTGGTGAATACCTCTTCACCCGGCATGGCAGAGACCACCTTCACGTAGTCCCAAGGGGCTCTCGACTCGGCCGGCGATTTCACCTGCATCAGGTACATCTGGTGGACATAGCGGCCATCGGGGCGAACATAACCCTCAGCGTAAAAGTCCTTGAGCTTGTTCTTGCCAAAGTAGCCCATGATCTCGTCTGCGTCGCTCGACCGGGTGGCCTGAACCGCTTTCAGATAGTTCATCGTCGCTGAGTAGTCGGCGGCCTGGATCTCGGTAGGCATGCGTTTGGTCTTCGCAAAGAACCGGCGGCCGAACGCGCGGGTCTCGTCGTTGATGTTCCAATCCCAGCTGGTGGTGAACAGCAAGCCCTCCGCACTATTGAGCCCCATGCTGTGCACGTCGGTAATAAACAGCATCAAGCTGGCCACCTTCATCTTTTTATCGATCCCGAACTCCTTGGCAGCCTTTAACGAATTGATCATGTCGGTTCCGCCGTTGGCGATGCCGAGGATCTGTGCCCTGGAGCTTTGGGCCTGGAGCAGGAAGGAAGAAAAATCGGGTGCATTCAATGGGTGTTTAATCGTGCCGACCACCTGTCCGCCGGACTTGGTGACCACATCGGTCGCATCACGCCGCAGCGCTTCGCCAAAGGCATAGTCAGCGGTCAGGAAAACCCAGTTCTTGTACCCCTGCTTCACCAATGCTGCCGCGGTGCCACGCGCCAGTGCCACCGTGTCCCAGGCATAGTGGATGGTGTACGGCGAACACTGTTCATTCGTCAGCGCTGAAGAGCCCGCACCGTTGGCGATAAAGACCCGTTTCTTTTCCCGTGCGATCTTGGACATGGCCAGGGAGGCGGCGGAATTTGTGCCACCGATCAGCATGCTGATGTGCTGGACGTCCATCCATTCGCGCGCCTTGGAGGCGGCGATGTCTGCCTTGTTCTGGTGGTCCGCGCTGATCAGTTCAATCGGCAGGCCGTTGACTTTGCCGCCAACGTCGTCAATGGCCATTTGAATTGCCGTAGCACCGTTTTTTCCATCGAGATCGGCGTACGCGCCTGACATGTCCGTCAGGAAACCGATACGCAGCTTTTCCTCAGCATACGCAGCGGGGCTAACAAGTCCGGCCACGCCGATCAGGGTGGCGAAAGCCCTCATCTTGAGCTTCATTTGGTCTCCATCCGTACTGGGAAAAATCGCAACGACCACGGCCCTGAAACAGGGCACTCAACGGTGCCCGAACACCGGTTTGCGCTTTTCAAGGAAGGCCTTCATGCCCTCATGCGCGTCGTCGCTGGCAAAACGGGCATGCAGTTGGCGCCGCTCGAACGCGATACCGTCGCTCAATGACGATTCGTACGCGCGGTTGACCGACTCCTTGATCGCCATCAGCGCGGGCAGCGAGTAGCCCGCGATGCTGCTGGCCAGCGCCAGTGCCTCCTCCATCAGCCGCGCATCCGGCACCACGCGAGACACCAGCCCGTAGCGGTCGGCCTCAACAGCATCGAGCTGGCGCGCGGACAGGCACATGTCCATCGCCTTGGCCTTGCCGACCGCGCGCGGCAGCCGCTGCGTGCCGCCAGCGCCGGGCAGCATTGCCAGCCGTATCTCCGGCAGCGCAAAGCGCGCGCTTTCTGCGGCGATGACGATGTCGCACGCCAGCGCAAGCTCGCAGCCGCCGCCCATCGCGACGCCTGCCACGGCGGCGATCACCGGCTTTCGCACCCGGCGGATCGTTTCCCAGTTGCGTGTGATGAAGTCGCTGCGGTAGACGTCCATGTAGGTCCAGTCCGCCATCGCCGCGATGTCGGCGCCGGCGGCGAACGCCTTCGCACCGCCACCCAGGACGATCGCGCCAATGCCATCGTCGGCATCGAACGCCAGCAACGCCTTGCCCAGCGCATCCATCACGGCGTCATTGAGTGCATTGAGTTGCTTGGGCCGGTTCAGCGTGATTATGCCGACACGGCCCACGCGTTCGACAAGAACGATTTGCGCTTCCGTTTCCATGTACTTTCTGGTGGTGTCGACCTTAGAGCGTGCCGTCGCGCAACATGTCGCGCAGCTTGAACTTCTGGATCTTGCCTGCGGGCGTCGCGGGCATCGCGTCTCGTACGATGAGGCGCTCAGGGATGTACTGCAGCGCAACCTTCTGCGCCTTGAGGAAGGCGACCATCCCGGAAAAGTCGAGCGCATGCCCTGGCTTGGGCACCACCACGGCGCAGGCGCGCTCGCCCAGGCGCGCGTCGGCGTACGCAACGATGGCCACCTGTGACACGGCGGGGTGCCTGTAGAGCAACGCCTCGATCTCGACCACCGGAACGTTTTCGCCCCCCCGGATGATCACGTCCTTGCTGCGGCCGCTGATGCGGATATAGCCCTGCGCATCCATACACGCCAGGTCACCGGTGTCGAACCAACCTTCAGCGTCTGTCGCGTTCAGGTGGGGCCGCTTCAGGTAACCGCCAAAGTTGGAGCACGAGCGCACCAGCAGCCGGCCAACCTGCCCCAGCGGTACGGGCTTGCCGTCAAACTCGACCACCCTGAGCTCAACCCCCGGCAGCGGGCAGCCGTCGGTGGTAAAGGCGCGCTCGTCTTCGTCGTCCAGGCGGATCAGGGTGACGGCCCCCGTCTCGGTCATGCCCCAGGCCGAGACGATCTTCGTGCCGAGAATCTGCCGCGCCTGCTCGACCAGCGGGCCGGGAATGGGCGCGCCCGCACAGAGGAACGTCCGCAGGCTGGGCACCGCATCGTTGCTGTCTTTCACCGCCTTGGTGAGATCCGTGAGGAACGGCGTCGAGGCCATCGTGAAGGTGACACGCTCGGCGCGAATAACTTCCGCCGCCTTGTTCGGCTCCCAGATGTCCTGCAGGACCACGCCCGCTTTGAGCATGACCGGCATCATCAGGCCGTACATGAATCCGGTCTGGTGCGCCATGGGCGAAGCCATCAGGATGGTGTCGTCCTGATTCAACTGCAGACGCGCGGCGTACGGAACGATGTTGGCCATCAACGTATTGGCCGAATGCATGACGCCCTTGGGTTCGCCCGTGGTGCCCGAGGTGTAGATGAGTTGGGTGATGTCGTCCGGGCCCGGCCGATGGTGCGTCAGGATGGCCGCAGCGTCAGGTGCCGCTTCCCACCGGGGCGCCGTAAGCAACGTGTCGAAGCCATCCGGGCCGTCGCTGTCCACGACGACAATGCGCTGCAGAGCAGGCAGATCGGCTTGCAGCGCGCGGGCCATGGATTCGTGGTCGAAGCCCCGGAACGTCTTCGGCACCACCAGCACTTTCGCCTCGCTGTGCCCGAGCATGAACGACAGTTCCCGCTCGCGGAAGATGTGCATCAACGGGTTGAGCACCGCGCCGATGCGCGAGCATGCCAGGTAGAGCAACGTGAACTGCCACCAGTTCGGCAGTTGCACGGCCACCACGTCCTGACGGCCCACGCCCAGCCTGGCCAGACCGACTGCGACGCGGTCCGCCAGCGCCGCCAGCTCCCGGTAAGTGAAGCGTCGCACCTCCCCGGTTTCCACCCGCACCGCGGTCAACGCGCGCTTGTCCGGGCAGGTGGCGACACAGGCATCCAGATCGTCGTTGATGGTGCGCTCGTACCAAACCCCGTTAGCGCGACTCTCAGCCCGGCGTGGTGGCAGCAGGATGGCGTCGAATTGCATGGCGAGTCTCCTTTGTCGTTGGTGTTTGGGAAACAGGCCAGTTCAGGCGGGCACCGCGCCACGCCCGGCGCGTGCGCGGGCAATGATGGTTTTCATGATCTGGGCAGTGCCATCGCCAATCTGGAAGCCGAGCACATCGCGCAGGCGCTGCTCCATCAGGCCGCGGTCATAGCCGCCATGCCCGTGCATCAGCAGGCACTGGTGCACGACGTCGTAGGCGAGCTTGGGCGCCCACCACTTGCACATGGCCGCTTCCGCGCTGTGCGGCGCGCCGTTGTCCTTGAGCCAGAGGGCCTGCAGGCAGAGCAGCCGCGCGGCCTCGACCTGGGTATCGAAATCGGCCAGCGGATGCGACACCCCCTGAAACGCAGACAGTGGCTTGCCAAATGCCTCCCGCTCGGCGACGTAGGCCCAGGTCTCTTCCAACGCCACCCGCGCAACGGCCAGCACCTGCAGCCCGATCAGCGCACGCGAAAAATCAAAGCCCTGCATCACCTGCACGAAGCCCTTGTTCTCCTCCCCGAGCCGATGGTCTGCCGGCACACGCACGTTTTCGAAGAAGATCGAGCCCCGCCCGATGGCCCGTTGCCCGTGGCAGTCGAATCGATTCGTGGTAACGCCTGGCAGGTCCATGGGCACCAGCAACGCCGTCACACCGTAAGCTGCAGATTCGGTCGAGCCGGTGCGGCCGAAGACCACTGCCGCATCGGCCTGATCGGCCGCTGAGATCGATGTCTTCTCACCATTGATGACGTACGTGTCGCCATCGCGCTCGACGCGCAGCCGCAGATTGGCGGCATCCGAACCGCCACGCGGCTCAGTCAGCGCAATCGCCAGCAGCGCCTCGCCGCGGGTCAGGCGCGTCAGCCATGGCGCCACCACTTCGGGCTTACCGTGGTCCGCAAGGATCTGTCCGTTGAGCGAGGCGAGCAGGTTGATATAGGAGATGCTCAAGTCAGCGCGCGCCACCTCTTCGTGGATGACGCCCGCTGCCAGGCAGCCCATGCCCTGCCCGCCGTATTGCTCAGGCAGCTCCGGCGCGATGAAGCCCATCTCGCCCATTTCCCGCATCAGCGCGCGGTCCAGCACCCGGGTCCGGTCACGCTCCTGAAAGCCAGGGGCAATGCGATCCGTGGCGAAACGCCTTGCGTGATCGCTCAGCGTGATGAGGTCTTCGTTCAGATAGGGATTCATGTCGCGGCACTCCTGCATGCATGCGGCTACTTGGCGTACTTGCGAAACTCGGGCTTGCGCTTTTCCTTGAACGCGTTCACGCCCTCGCGCGACTCTTCGGTGTCGTAGTACAGCTTCAGCGCATACATGCCCATGCCGGCGATGCCACTCTGGTGGGCCGTGTCCATGTTGAAGCTGCGCTTGGCGATGGCGAGCGCCGTCGGGCTGCGCTCGCAGAGTTCTTCGCCCCACTTCTGCACTTCCGCATCGAGCTGCTCATGCGGCACGCACGCGTTGGCCAGACCCATCGCTACGGCTTCCTGGCCGGAGTAGCGGCGGCACATGTACCAGATCTCACGCGCTTTCTTCTCGCCCACCACCCGGGCCAGGTAAGCGGTGCCATAGCCGGGGTCGACGGAACCCATCTTGGGGCCGACCTGACCGAAGATTGCTTTCTCAGAGCAGATGGTCAGATCACAGATCGTGCACAGCACGTTGCCGCCGCCAATGGCGTAGCCCTGCACGCGCGCGATCACGGGCTTGGGCACATTGCGGATGGTGTCGTGCAGTTCTTCCATCGGCAATCCGATGGTGCCGCGACCGTCGTAGTTGCCGTCATGCGCGGACTGATCGCCGCCGGTGCAGAAGGCGCGGTCGCCGGCGCCGGCCAGCACGATGGCCCCCACGCTCCGGTCATAGCCGGCCTTGTTCAGGGCCTTGATCAGTTCGTCGCAGGTCTGGCCGCGGAACGAATTCATCTTGTCGGGCCGGTTGATGGTGATCCACGCCACGCCGTTGCGGATCTCGTACAGAATGTCTTCGAAGTTCATTGCCTGCTCCTCATCCTCAGGTGGTTGGCGGCCTCAGCCGTTCATCGTCAGCCCGCCGGACACGCTCAACACCTGACCGGTCACGTAGGCAGCGTCATCGCTCGCAAAAAACAGCACCGCGCCGGGCAAGTCATCCGGCTGCCCGATGCGGCCCAGCGGAATCGCGCGCGTGAAGGCTTCCATGAGCTTTTCCGGGTTCCCCGCGCCTTCCTTGTAGTCGGCAAACAGGGCGGTATCGGTCGGGCCCGGACACACCACGTTGACAGTGATGCCGTGCCGCGCATGCTCGCGCGCAATCGTCTTGGAGAACGAGACCAGCCCGCCCTTGCAGGCGGCATAGACCGCCTCGCCCGAGGACCCCACCCGCGCCGCATCCGACGCGATGTTGACGATGCGGCCCGCCTTGCGCGCCGCCATGCCCGGCAGCACCGCGTGGTGCATGTGCAGCGCGCCGGTCAGATTGATGGCGATGAGCTTGTCCCACTGGGCAGGCTCCGTCTTCGTGAAGGGCCGGAAGACATCCCAGCCGGCGTTGTTGACCAGCACATCGATCGGGCCCAGTGCCGACTCGGCCGCCGCAATGGCCGTCTCAACGCTGGCGCGATCCGTGATGTCGCAGCGGAACGCTTGCGCGGTGCCGCCGTCTGCCCGAATCGCGGCAGCAACCTTCTCGGCCGCCTCGAGATTCAGGTCAAATACCGCAACGCGCGCACCTTCCCGACCAAACCGACGGCAGGTTGCCCCACCAATTCCGCCACCACCACCGGTGACGACTACCGCCTTACCCTCAAACCGTTGCATCATTCCTCCTGGCGCTTGCGATGGCCACAACCTAAGCCATCGAACCTCTCAACATCGACTAATATACGTAAATATGTTTCCATATTAAGAAGACCATCTGCTTCGCGCAAGCCAAAACTTCTCCTTTTTTGTTATGGTTAACCCTAGTAAATTCGACAAAGTCAAGCTGGACCTTGCCAACAGGCTGTTCTTCCGCCTGTATCAATGCGCAAACATGTTGCACAAAACAGGAAGCCGCGCAGTTGAGCAGGAGGGGCTCACCACGCAACAGTGGGCAGTGCTGGGGGCCTTGTCCCGGGAGACAGCGGAAGGCGGGATGAGCATCGGCGACCTGGCCAGGTACCTGATGGTGAGCCGGCAGAACCTGTCGGGGCTCATCAGCCGGATGGAGCGCGACGGCCATGTTGGCGTCGCACCGGACCCGCAGGACCGCAGATCACGCGTTGTCACGATGACCGAGTCCGGCCGACATGTCTGGCTGGCCTTGGCGCAGCCCAAGATTCGCGTCTACTACGAGCGGCTATTGGAAAATTTCTCGACAGACGACGTGACGCACGCCCTGCATTACTTGCTCAAGATCCTGGACAACATGAAGCAGCTTGACGCCGAGTGGGTGGGCCCGGACGAGGGCGAGTGATCATAGAACGCGAGCCCGGATAAGCTAAGGGATGCTCGGGCGCGCGCCGGTAATCAATCACAACGGCCGTCACGCCCAGATGCTTGGCCAGGTGCCCGGCGAGCTTGCGGTGGCTATCGGCGGACCCTACGGCAAAGCCGCCGCCGTGGGTATAGAGGATGACCTGCTTCGTATCGGCGCCTTGCGGCAGGGCCCAGATGGCCTCGATGCCAGCGAGCCGGTCCGACTTGTAGGTCACGCCTTCCGGCTCGAGCGTCGGCTGATGCCACTCGTCGAACAGGCTGCGCAGGTCGGCAATGGTCAGACCCGGGTTGGCTGCCATGCGGTCCGACCACGATTGATACAGCGCCCTCAAAAAATCCGATTGGGGTGAGATTCCCATGCTTGTCTCCGTCTGTTGTCATGTGGGATGGCCCAATGGTCGGAGCAAACGCACGTGCGGTATTGAACGTCCTGGGCATCCGTGTTGAAGGAAATGCGCAACGCGGGACACCAAGGCTGTCGTCGAGACCGAGATCAGTCCGAACTCATGGCGATGGACCGGGCGGTGTTAGGTGAACGCTGGCGGCAGGTATTCGGCCACCCGGCGCCGGCCAAGTGTCGTGCAGAGTTCTTACGGCAGGCTCTCGGCTGGCAGATGCAGGCAGACATTCATGGCGGACTATCGGCGGTGGATCGGCACCACTTGCTGCGAGGCACTTCGTCCGCTGCCCCGAAGCTGGCGACGGGCTCGCACCTGATCCAGGTCTGGCAGGGCGAGACGCATCAGGTCACTGTGCTGGAGGAGGGGTATTGGTATGCCGGCAACCGCTGACGATCTACGCGGTGCAGCAGGTTCAGAAGAAAGTCGCTATCGGGCCGCTGGCTTGCAATATTCCCTGCCGTGCTGAGGGAGTCCAAGGCCGCGCCCCGTTGCTGTTCTTGTTTGCATTGAGGACACCGCTAATATCTGCACTCTCACAAGAACTGGACCGGAATATCGGCCACGTCAGGAGGATTTCGCCCTATTGGCTCTCGATCCACTGTATGGCGAAGCGCATCAGTTCCTTGCTGTTAGTAATATTCAGCTTTTCCTTAATGTTGGCCTGATGTGCCTCGATGGTCTTGATACTCCGGCTCAGTTTCCCGGCAATTTCGCGGCTGCTGAAGCCGAGGCCGATCAGGTGCAAGACCTCGAATTCCCGTTCCGTCAGGGTCGCAATCGAGCCTGACGGGAGTTTCCTGGGAACCGTCAGGGCCCGCGCCAGCCGGTCATGCATTGCAGCGCTCAGGTAGATATTGCCTGCCAACACCTCGCGGATGGCACCCATGATGTGTTCCGTGGCCTCGAGCTTCATCAGATACCCATTGGCTCCGGCGCGCAGTGCGCGTTCAGCAAACAAGGTTTCGTCATGCATGCTGAGGACGAGGATCACCAGGTCCGGGTAGTGTTGTCGCAGCGTTTTGACGAGGTCCAGGCCGGAGTTCGAATGCAGGCTGAGGTCCACAATGGTCATGTCAGGCTGGCAAGCCATCGCGGCCAGGGCGTCGTCAACACCGGCGGCCGTACAGCAGACGTGCAGGTCCTCATGCAAATTCAGCAAATGGGTTAGCCCCTCCCGGATGATCGGGTGGTCATCCACGATCAGGACCTGGGTTGCGCTGTCCTGGCTACATGACTTCTCTTGCATGGCCCGGACTCTCCGGAATCGGATAGCTGATGGCAACCGTAGTGCCGCCCAGGGCATTGCGAGTGACCGTGCACGAGCCGCCGAGGAGTCTTGCCCGGTGACGCAGGTTGTGGAGTCCCAGTCCCGAGGCGCGCTCCATTTGTTCCGGGTCGATCCCTATCCCGTCGTCACTGATAGACAGCCTTTGCATTCCGCCTTCCAGCTCCACGTAGATCTTGATGCGCTGGCCATGGCTATATTTCAGCGCGTTATTGACGGCTTCCTGTGTCGCCCGATAAAGGTTGATCTGCATTGGCGGATCCAGTAAGTCCACATCTGACGTGATGCAGAGCGTGCAATCAATGCCGTTGAGCGCGCCGGTCGTCTGCGCCAACTCTTGCAGGGCGGCCGAAAGGCCGCCGGACTCCATGGCGACTGGGTCCAGACCGTGGGCAATCTTGCGAGCCATCATGGATGCCTGCGTCACCAGTTCAACCATGGTAGCCGCGTCCGCTGCGGCTGGGTTGCCCTGCTTCTGTAGCTTTTGGCTTAATGCGGCGCAGTAGAGGCCCAAGCTGGTGAGGTGCTGCCCGAGGCCGTCATGCAGTTCCCGGCCAATGAGTCTCTGCTGGCGGTCGCCGATCCGGATCAGTTCCGATTGCAGCTGGCGACGTCTTGCCATCTCTTGCTTCAGTTCGGTGTTTGCCCGCTGCAAATCCTGGGTGCGCTCTTGCACGCGCTGCTCGAGTTCGATTTGGGATGCCTGCAGGAGGCTATGGATGCGCTTTTCCTGCGCGTGAGCTGCCACCAGCAGCAGTCCGGTCACTGCCACGACGTTCGCGAAGACGCACCATCTTACGAGGCTGTCCACCGGCGATTCGGCAGCAAAGGGGCCGGTGCCTTGCGTGGTGCCCCAGACGGCCATGACCGAGACCATCAAGGTCGAGAGGCTGGTGCCTAGGTGATCAAAGCGCAAAGCCGCCCAGATAATGAAGGGAAGAATCGCCAGGGCTGCAGGATAGTAGCCATGCCCGGCGAGCTGGGGGGCGCCGAAAATGAGGTAACTCCCCCAGAGGATCGCAACGACCAGTCCGCCCGCTTCCATCCCCTGCCTGGCGGAGCGGACAGGACTCGGACACGTGAGCAGGTTGAGCAGTGGCGGAGCCACCACAAGCACCCCCATCATGTCACCGAGCCACCATTTCAGAGAGGCGGCACCGTATTCGTCGACCGACACCTGCCCCCCTGCCAAGAGGGCGGTCGCACCAATCAACGCGCTGACTGCCGTACTGATCGTCGCAGCCAGAAAAATGAAGGCCAGCACGTCTCTGATGCGATCGAGGGTGACCTGGATCCGGGCGATTCGCTTCAGCAACCATGTCGCCGTCAAGGCTGCCGCCGTTGCGCCCATGCCAATGACCGCGGCCACTTGCGGCGGTAGGCCCGCCGACATGTTGGCCAGCATAGAGCCAATAGCAATCCCGGGGGCAACTCCGTAACCCATCATGAGCAGCGCCACGAGGGCGATGCCGCTGGAGGGCCACACCAGAGACACGGCACCGCCCACAACTGCATAGGCGAGGCCCAGCTTTGCACCCGCGAAATATGCCAAAGCAACCAATCCAGTGTGAACGACGAGGCGGAGCCGCGAACTGCGCGGAATGATTGCCATTGCTCGCTTCAAATCCTGGAACAACCACCGGAACGTCAGGCTTTTTCTCGTTAGCCGCAATGACAATACGCTTGCGAAAGTGAGTACCCGACGTCCCTGTGGCAAATCACGTGCTTGCACCGAATCAGGGCTTGGCGACGTGCTGCGAAACCGTGATGCCGCAAGACTACGTATGAATTTATGTCAGAACCCCCCTGTGCGGTAAGGATTATGTCGTCCGGGTTCGACCGAGATTCCGTATGAGCGCGAGCGCCATCGTTCCGGGTTTCGGGGCCGCTGCCAGAATCGGGGCGCAGCCCAAGAGGGCGGAGCCCGCCTTGCCGCCGAATAGGGCAATCGCCTAGCCTCTTTTCGGAAAATTGCCTTATTCAAGCGCTTGCCGTCAGGGCATACATTGAGGTGGCACGAAGTTGTGGCACACAAACTGGCGCGAAAAGTATTCACGTCGGGTTCTTGCAACCACCTGAATAGGAGGTGAGAAATGGTAAAAACTATTTTATTGCTCGCTGCAGTGGGTGCGGCGCTTGGCGCCGGGGTAGCCAATGCCAGCACCGGGGCGCGAGATGTGTACACCGACGGCGCTAGCACGATGGGGGCGCGGGATCCTTATACCGACGGCGCTGGCACGATGGGGACGCGAGACCCATATACCGACGGCAGCAAGGCCGGGCGGTTCGATGTCTACACAGAGGGTATGGACATCTCTCGGCCGAATGACTGCTATCCGAATTGTGGTACAGAGTAGTAAATCGGATGAACCGAGATTGCGTCAGTGCGGATGGGTTTATGCGACACGAGCCAGAAATGCAACGGACGTTTCTGGCTCAATTTCATATTCCCGAGCAATCGTAATTTCCGGTGGCCAGTTCAATCGCCTTGGCATGCCCATCTTTTGAAGACGGTGCCATGAAAACAGTATGCTCAGAACGGCGGCAAGTGGTGAAGCAAGTCATCGTGGATTTGCAGTCGGTGCAGATCACAGCCCAGCCGAACACCCTACTCGCTCACGATGCGACGATCCACACATCCCCCACCCCCACTGTGACGCTCGCGTGACAAGGCAACACCAAAGTTGCATGGCCAAAGGGAATGGTTACCAACATTACTTAGCCAAACTCATTACACCTACTGCACTATCAAGAGCAGTTTTGGTCATGCCGATACTGTTCCTCGCTCCCTCACCTTGCGAAGGAGATCAATACTGGAGCCCCGGGTTGCCCTCTCGGATCCTAGTGATTTCGGCTAACGGGAATCTCTTGTGCAGTCAAGCGGAGTCGTTCGTATTTGCAGAAACAACCCGCTTTTTTTATCCAGTGATCTCAATCAAAAAATAAACATGAATATTGCTAACCTGAGAATCGGCGTGCGCATAGGCGTGGGCTTCGGCTTCGTGTTGACGCTGATGGGGGCGCTGATCGCCGTCGGGCTGATACGGCTGGCCAGTATCGGCACGATCAGCGACGAGATCATCCATGAGGTGTGGGTCAGGGCAGACAGCGCGCATGTCGTCAATGCCGGAACGCGTGCCAACGCGCGACTCACGATGCAGTTGCTCATCACGAGTGATCGCAACAAGATTACAGCGATCCGCCGTGAGATCGACGACAACAAGGCGGTCATCGACAAGGCGATCGGGACACTCGATAAGCTTGTTAAGAGTGCCGAAGGCAAGGCTCGACTGGCACGGATCAAGGACACACGCGCTGCCTATGTGGCATCGTTCAGCAAGGTAATCAGCCTAGTGGAGCAGGACCAGCGCGATCAGGCGAGCGCGCTGATGACCAGCGAAACCCTTGCCGCACTCGACCGTCTTCAGGAAGAAATCTCGGGCATCGTCCAATTGCAGCAGCGGCTGGTGGACGAACGCGGCGCCGAAGCAAAGGTGGATATCGAATCGGCGCGCGGGCTGATGCTGATGCTGGGACTTGCAGCCGTTGTCGTGGGCATGGTTTGCGCATATCTCATCACGCGTTCGATCACGCGGCCGTTACAAGAGGCAGTGCACGTTGCGCAGACTGTGGCCGCTGGCGATCTCACGAGCCACATCCAGGCACAGGGCAGTGACGAAACCAGTCAGCTGCTGCTGGCGCTTGAGCGCATGAACGAGGCGCTGAGAAAAATTGTCGGCGAAGTGCGCACGGGTACCGACACGATCGCCACCGCATCGAGCCAGATCGCGCAGGGCAATATCGACCTGTCTTCTCGCACCGAAGAACAGGCGGCATCGCTTGAGGAGACCGCCTCCAGCATGACGCAGTTGACCGAGACCGTGCGGCAGAACGCGGACAACGCACAGCAGGCAAACGCGCTGGCTGCGCGTGCGACCGAGATGGCGGACGCGGGTAACGAAGCCATGCAGAGCATGGTCAGCACCATCGAAAAGATCAGCGGCAGCTCAACCCAAATCTCCGATATCACGGGCGTCATTGAAGGTATCGCGTTCCAGACAAACATTCTTGCGCTCAATGCTGCCGTTGAAGCGGCGCGTGCAGGCGAACAAGGGCGTGGATTTGCGGTGGTGGCCAGCGAGGTTCGCACCCTGGCGCAACGGTCCGCTGCCGCAGCGAAGGAGATCAAGGAGCTGATTGGCTCGTCGGTGGCAACGATTCAGGATGGCGCGACGCAAGCTGCGGGCGTTAGCGCGACCATCGGTCAGGTGAAGGAATCCATCAAGCGGGTTTCCGATATCGTCGGCGAGATCGCTGCGGCTTCCGAAGAACAGCGCCAGGGCATCGAACAGGTCAATCAAGCCGTGGTGCAGATGGACGAGGTGACGCAGCAGAATGCCGCGCTTGTTGAGGAGGCCGCTGCGGCAGCACAGTCGCTTGAGGAGCAGGCACGAAATCTGACCACTGCCGTGTCCGTGTTCAAGCTGGCGGATGCTCGCCCTTCAGATCGGACGGTCGTTGTGCAAAACCGGCCGCAAGTCTCCGTTCGCAGTACGCCGGTTAAATCGCTGGTTCGGAAGGCGGCCCGGCAATCAACCAATGCTGTAACGGATGCCCCGGCACTCGCGTTGGCGAAAGGCGGTGCTGAGCAAGGATGGCAGACGTTCTAATGAGTCTGACGGCACGACTGGCGAGCGGGCGCTTGCCGGCCAGTAGCCGACGTTGGCACCACAGCGGTTAGCGGCGCTCCGAGACCGGATGCTGCCATCCGAGATGAAGAATTGCGAACGGCCGCGTTGTTCTGCGGCCGTCGACGGAGTTGCATTACAGCGCGGCTGGCGAGCGTCAGGTCGCCATTCGCATAGGGCTCCGACGATACATCGATGACAGGCTGCCAAGCAGCTCAACCGGCACGGCTAGCCCGCGGCGCTGCCTGGGCACCATCATCTATCGGGCAGGCGCCAAGCGTTCCATAATAAAAAAGTGAGATCAACCGGAGACAGCGCTTCTGGATCCACGCCAGCCTCTCCCAAGTTGGCGAGTGCAGATGCTCTTGGATCCACACGTTGCCTTCATTCTGCCAGGAGACCTCCATGACCCATACTCAAGACAGTATCGTTCCCGTCCTGAATCACCTGATCGAGGTCAGCAAGGATGACGAGTTGAGCTGCAGCTCGGGTGCCCGCGAGGTAAACGACCCCCAACTGCGGGACATCCTGACAGGCGCTGCACAGTCCTGCCGCTCGTCGGTTCAGGAGTTGCAGAAGCTCGTCAGTTCGCTCGGAGGCCAGCCACATGACCGCGGCAGCATGAATGGCACCCTGCATCGGGGCTGGATGGAGATCCGGCACCTGATCACGCCGAACGATGACGATGTCGTATTGAAGATGTGCGAGCGCGAAGAGGACATGGCCAGGCGCGCATATCAAACGACGCTACAAAAAGACCTGCCGGCGGAGATTCGCGCGGTCGTTCAGCGACAATACGAGAACATCGAATTGCATCGCGAACGTATCCACGCCATGCGTGGGATGCAGATTCATTGACTCGGCCGTTGCGAGAGCGCTTACTTGAATTCGGGAACCGCGGCTCGCGGCAATTGAGTTGGCAGCGCAATACCGATGGCATTACGTCTTAGTGGGAGCCCAGTCGAGCGGCTCGCAGCTCATTCAAGAGTTGCCCCCGCACAGCGTCATGACAGTCACGCTCTGCAAGCCCAAGGGCGACAAGGTGGTGCGACTCACCCGCATTACCTGCCTCTTCTCAACGGGGCAGGTAATGATCCGCGCAGCGCTCCGTGGCTGGCCGAGTTCATCTACGTCCGGCTGGCGTTGTGGTGTCGAGTGACTCGGTGAGAGAGCGGAATTGAGCGCCCTTCTCCTCTATTCGTTCGATGATGCGCAACAGGTTTTTCAGCGAACGCGCGATGCGGTCAAGCTTGTAGACGATGACCTGATCACCGGGCTTGAGCATGCGCAGAAGTTTCTCAAGCTCTGGCCTTCCTACGGTGCTCCCACCGCTTCGCTTCTCGGAAAAAATAAAACCGACGCCGGATTTCTCCAGTGCGTCGGTTTGAGGGTGGGTCTCTTGTTCCTGCGTTGAGACCCGTGCGTAGCCGTACAACATAGACCCCCTCGAAACTTATTGTTTCTGGCAGTCTAGCTTGGCTAGGCAGGTATGGCGGAGCGGTGAGTCTGGGGCAGGTTCGTCTCACCCCACTGCCCTGCTAACAGGGAAATTTGCAGGGAATTCGAACGTTAACCGCCCCAGAATTTGTGGCAGCGCCCCGGCTTCGTGCAGATGCCAATGAGATGCCCGGCACGCCTGCCGACTTGGAACAGGGAATAACAAGGAAACCGTCGCAGCAGGTAAGCACGGCGAACCGCGCAGTCCCCGTCGCCATGTCGAGCGAGCGTGCGACGAGCCTGCCTGCCTCCACCGCTGCACTCACACCGCTGCACACAGCTCGGCGATACCGCTCGCAAGCGTCAACGGCTCCAGCACGAGCTGAATGGAGCCCCCACAAGGCAGGCCAAAGCGATACGCCTCTTGCACGCTGACGCCGTACTTCAACGCGGGCGGCCTTTCCTGTTCGATGCCTCGCTACCGCACGCGATCGATCAGATCGTCTTCGATGCATCCGCCCGACACCGCCCCGACCACATGCCCATCGGCGCGCACGGCGAGCATCGCGCCTACGGGACGCGGCAACGATCCCCAGGTCTTCACCACGGTCACCAGCAGCACGCGATGCCCGTCTGCCAGCCATCGCGCGCTGCTTTTCAGGACATCGAGATCCACGCTGTCCATTGCCTCGCCTCCCTGCCATTCACCGCAATGGCGCGATACCTTCCGCAACGCCCGACGGCATGCAGATGTGCTTCAACTCGGTGAAATCCGCAAGCGCATCGTAGCCGTGCAGCCGACCCAGTCCGCTTTGGCGATACCCGCCCGTTTCGGCTTCGGCGAAAAGCTTGTTGTGGTCATTGATCCACACAGTGCCATTGCGCAGCGCACGCGCGACGCGGAACGCGCGCGCTCCGTCGTGCGTCCAAACGCTTGCCGAGAGACCAAAGACCGTGTCGTTGGCTTTCTCGATCGCTTCCATTTCGTTCTCAAAGACTTCCAGCGTGACGAACGGGCCAAAGATCTCGTCCTGACAAAAGAACGCCTTCGGATCGCCATGTTCGACGAGCGTCGGCGACAGAAACGCGTGCCCCGAGCAAGTGCCTCGCAGCAGCACGCGCTCGGCCATCCCGCACGCGCGTTCGATCGTCCGTGCCACCGCATCGCGCGTCGTGCCGTCGATGAGCGCGCCGATATCCGTTGCGTGATCGATGCCCGGCCCGACCCTCAGCGACGCAAGCGCCGACGCGAGGTGCTCGCGCATTTGCGCAGCGCGCGATGCATGAACCAGCACCCGGCGTGCAGCCGTGCATTGCTGCCCCGAGATGATCGTCGCGGCGCGCGCGAGGCGTGGAGCAACCGCGGCGATATCAGCATCGTCGAAGACCACGCAGCACGATTTGCCGCCGAGTTCGAGCGACAGCTTCTTCATGCTGTCGGCGGCCGCGGCCATGATCTTTTTGCCGGTCGCTGTCGATCCCGTGAAGCTGACCACATCAACGTCGTGAGAATCCACGAGCCGCTGGCCGGCGGCGTGTCCGTGCTCGTTGACCAGATTCACCGCGCCGCTGGGCAACGCCGTGTGTTCGAAGCAGCGCAACATCGCGGCAGTGAGCAACGCGGTTTGCGCTGCCGGTTTCACGATCGCGGTGCAGCCCGCCGCAAGCGCGGGGGCGAGCGAGCGCACGAGCAACACGGCCGGCGCATTCCACGGCACGATGATCGCGGCGACGCCGGCCGCTTCGCGCAGCATCGTCGATATCCTGCCCGGTTCGGGTTCAAGGACGTGTCCCGCGATATGCCGCGCGAGTCCTGCGTAATAGCGCACTTCTGATATGGCGCCCGCAATCTCGCCGCGTGATTGCGCGATCGCCTTGCCATTCTCGCGCGTGAGCAGCGTTGCGAGCGTGTCGTGTTCGGCTTCGAGCGCCGACGCCCAGCCGAGCAAGACGTCCTGGCGCAAACGCGCGTCCTGCGCCCATGTTGTGCGATCGAACACGTGGCGCGCGGCGGCGATGGCGGCATCTGCTTCGCCCGATCCGCCGTCGGCGAACCGGCCGATGGCCTCGCCCGTCGCGGGATCGATGCTGTCGATGTTGGGCGTGCCGGTCCATTCGCCGGCAATCCAGTGTCGTGCGTTCATGCTGAACGTTCCTTGGTGGTGTGTGAGGGCTCGTCGCCCGCCATATTCGACGCGCGGTGCAACTCGTCGCCGATGATCTCGATCAGTGCTTCCGCCGCCGCGCTCAACGGGCGGCGCGGATGGCTCACGCAGACAATGTGCCGCACGATGCGAGGCGCCAGAATCGGGCAAGCGCGCAACGTGCCGTGCCGCGCCGCGCGCTCGACGACGATGCGCGGCAGGATCGTCGCGAAGCGCGTGTGCTCGACGAGCTTGAGAATCGTCGAAAGCACATCGATCTCGAAGCGCGGCGCGAGCAGAACGTCCTCGTGTTGCGCGGCGCTGTCGAGCACGCCGCGCAGGCCGTGACGTTTGGTGGGCAGCACGAGCTCCAGTTCGGGCAATTGCGCGAGTTCGATTGCATGCGGCAAGTCGGGGCCATGCGCGGCGCTGGTGGCAAGCACCATCTCCTCGTCGAGCAGCGGGCGCGAGTCAAGCGAAAGGCGCGCGCGCGGCTTGTTGATGAGGGCGGCATCGAGCTGCCCGCCCGCCACCCAGTCGATGAAGGTCGCGCTGTAGCCATCCGCGACGGTGACTTCGACATCGGGGTAACGCGCGTGAAAGCGCGACAGCGAATCCGCGAGCACGCTTTCCGTCACCGATGCGATCAGCCCGATGCGGACATGCCCCGTAACCACTTCGTCGCGCTGCACGAGTTGCTGCCGCGCGTGGGCAAGGTCACGCACGATCGGTAAAAACAAGCGGTACATCAGCCGTCCCGCGGCGGTCGGCGCCATGCCGTGTGCGCCGCGCTCAAACAGTTGTTGATGCAGTTCGCCCTCAAGCTTGGCGATCTGCATACTCAAGGCCGGTTGCACGATGTTCAAACGCTTCGCGGCACGGGTGACCGAGCCGTCCTCGAACAGCGCGATGAAGTACTGGATTTGCTTCAGGTCCATTTTTCCGAGGCATCAGAGATACTAATAGTCCGTGTCGCAATTATCACCCCGCTTCCCGCATGCAGGCAGGGCGCAGATTCTTCATGCTCCTGCTGCTTAGGCATGTTGAGCGATACATTGATACGGAACGACAGGAACGCTGTCATCCGGGGGAACACCGATATAAGCGGGAATGATTCAGCGCATCAAAAAACAGTATTAGATCTTATGGGGTGACCTCGCTACGCTCCATCCAATGCGCTCGCTACGGTAGCGCGCATCGATGGAGACGCTGATGAACACACGCGATGCCGCAACGCACGGCATTCCCGCATTCACCTGGGCACGGGATCACGCCGACAACGGCTCGCTGTCGTTGCGCGACTGGCTCGCGCATCTCGCGAAAACCGGCCGTATCGCGACGATCGACAAGCCCGTCGCGCTCGAGCATGAACTCGCCGCCATTGCAAAGCGCCTCGACGGCGAGCAAGCCGCTTTTTTCACGCAGCCGCACGGACATGCGATGCCCGTCGTGAGCGGCTTCATGTCAAAGCGCGCGTGGATCGCGGAAGCGATGGGCGTCGATGAACCAGCGTTGCTCGCGCGTTTTTCCGCTGCGGCCGCAGCGCCGATCGCATCGAAACTGATTCAACGTGAAGACGCGCCCTGTCAGCAAGTGGTGCATACGAGCGGCATCGACCTCCACGCGCTGCTGCCCATTCCCACGCACAGTGAACACGACAACGGCCCGTACATCACCGCCGGTCTCGTGATCGCGCGCAATCCGCGCACCGGCGTGCAGAACGTCTCGATCAACCGCATTCAGGTGCACGGTCACGATCGCATGGCGATCCTGCTGCTGCCGCGTCATCTCTACGCGTTCCAGCGCGACGCGGAAGCCGCGGGCGATGCGCTCGACGTCGCCATCGTGATTGGCGTCGATCCCCTGACGATGCTCGCGTCGCAAGCGATCACACCAATCGATCACGACGAACTCGAAATCGCGGGCGCGCTGCACGGTGCGCCGCTGCCTGTCGCGCGATGCGTGACGAACGGCGTGCACGCGCCGGCGTTCGCGGAGATCGTCATCGAAGGGCGCATTCTGCCCAACGTACGCGAGCCAGAAGGCCCGTTCGGCGAATTTCCCAAGTACTACAGCGCGAAGGAAGCACGCGAAGTCATCGAAGTGACGGCCGTCACGCATCGGCGCAATCCGATCTTTCATACGATCGTGCCCGCTGAAATGGAGCATCTGCTGCTCGGCGCGATTCCGCGTGAAGCCACGTTGCTCGCGCATCTTCAGCGCAGTCATCCCGCCGTGAAGGACGTGCATCTGTCGGTGGGCGGCGTGTGCCGCTATCACCTGTGGGTGCAATTCGACAAGAAGCGCGAAGGCGAAGCGAAGAACGTCGTTCTGTGCGCGTTCGGCGCGCATTACGACATCAAGCAGGTCGTCGTCGTCGATACCGATGTGAACGTGCACGATCCCGCCGAAATCGAATGGGCGATCGCGACGCGCTTCCAGGCAGACCGCGATCTCATCGTGATCGCAGGCGCGCAAGGTTCGCCGCTCGATCCGTCGACGACGGTCGGTCAGCCCGACGATGCGCCGTCGCATCTGCAAGGCGTCAGCGCGAAGATGGGCCTCGATGCGACGCGCCCCGTCGTGTATCCCGCGCATGTGTTCACGCGCGTGCACATACCGGGGCAAGACACGGTCGACCTTCACGCACTCGTCGCCGCTGACAACAGCGCGTTCGATGCCTATCTGTCGCGCGATCATGGCTGAACGACAGAAGCGCATCGTCGTCGGCATTTCGGGCGCAAGCGGCGCGGTGATCGGCGTGCGTTTGCTCGCCGCATTGCGCCGGCTCGGCACGCACGAGACGCATCTCATCGTGTCGTCGTCTGGCGCGGTGACGGCCGCACAGGAACTCGGCTTCGCGCGTGGTGATCTCGAAGCCGTTGCCGATGTCGTGCACAACGTGCGTGATATCGGCGCGGCCGTGGCGAGCGGATCGTTTCTGACAGAAGGCATGGTGATCGCGCCGTGTTCGATGAAAACGCTCGCGGGCGTCGCGAACGGCTTCGCGGACAACCTGCTGACGCGTGCCGCCGATGTGATGCTCAAGGAGCGCCGCCGCCTCGTGCTGGTCGCGCGCGAAACGCCGCTCAATCTCGCGCATCTGCGCAACATGACACTCGCCACGGAAATGGGCGCGATCGTAATGCCGCCGGTGCCCGCTTTCTACGCGCATCCGCAAACAATCGAGGACGTGGTCGACCACACGGTCGGGCGCATTCTCGATCTGTTCGGCATCGAGCATGGGGAGATTGCGCGCCGCTGGAACGGTCTTGCCGATGAATTCGGCGGCCGCGCCGCACGTGAGGAGTAACGTCATGAATCAGCGCGAAACGGCATTCGCCGACATGGACGCGCGCGTCGCTGACAACCAGGCGAGCGAAGCGAGCACACCGCAGCGTCACATCGGACGCCCGATGCAGCGCCTCGAAGACCCGGCGATCCTGACGGGTCGTGGCCGCTATGGCGACGACCTCGCTGTCAAACCGGGCACGCTGCACGCCGCGATTCTGCGTTCGCCGCACGCGCACGCTGACATCCTGTCGATCGATACGCAAGCCGCATCGAAACTCGCCGGCGTGCGCGCCGTGCTGACGCGCGACGATTTGCGTCCGTGGTCGCGACCGTTTGTCGTCGGCGTGAAATCGCCGATGGAACAGTGGGCGCTCGCGATGGACCGTGTGCGCTACGTCGGCGAGCCGGTCGCGGTCGTGATGGCCGAATCGCGTGCACTCGCGGAAGACGCGCTCGATCTCATCAAGGTGGACTACGCGATGCGTGATCCCGTGACGTCGATTGAACAAGCGGCGAAGGACGATGCGCCGGTGCTGCACGAGCGCGTAGGCAGCAACGTCATCAGCGACCGGCATTTCCGCTACGGCGAGCCCGAAGCGGCCTTCGAGCGTGCGCCGCGTCGCGTGAAGCTGGTCACGCATTATCCGCGCAACACCTGCGCGCCTATTGAGTGCGGTGTGGTCGTCGCCGAGTATCTGTCGGGCGATGAAGGCTACGATGTCACGTCGAATTTCATGGGGCCGTTCTCCCTGCACGCCGTCATGGCAATGGCGTTGAACGTGCCTGCCAATCGCCTGCGTCACAAGGCGCCGCGCGATTCCGGCGGCAGCTTCGGCGTGAAGCAGGCGGTGTTTCCGTATGTGGTGCTGATGTGCCTGGCGTCGCGCAAGGCAGGTGCGCCGGTGAAGTGGGTCGAGGATCGACTCGAACACCTGAGCGCGGCCACATCGGCGACGGCGCGTTTTTCAACGATAGAAGCGGCCGTCGAAGCCGATGGCCGCATCGTCGCGCTGTCCTACGACCAGATGGAAGACGTGGGCGGCTACGTGCGCGCGCCCGAGCCCGCGACGTTCTACCGGATGCACGGCTGCCTGACGGGCGCTTACGCGATCCCGAATCTGCTCGTGCGCAATCGCGTCGTGCTGACGAACAAGACGCCGACGGGGCTCGTGCGCGGCTTTGGCGGGCCGCAAGTGTATTTCGCGCTGGAGCGGCTGATCCAGCGCATCGCGATCGAACTGAAGCTCGATGTGCTCGACGTGTATCGCCGCAACTTCGTTCCCGCCGATGCATTTCCGTATCGCGCGGCGGCAGGCGCGCTGCTCGATTCGGGCAATTATCAGGAAGCGCTGCGCCGTTCACTCGACGAAGGCGGATACCGGGAACTCGTTGCGCGCCGCGACGCCGCGCGCAACGAAGGGCGGCTGTATGGCATCGGCTTCGCGGCGATCGTCGAGCCGTCGGTATCGAACATGGGCTACATCACGACCGTGATGCCCGCCGACGCACGCAAAAAAGCCGGGCCGAAGAACGGCGCGATCGCGAGCGCGACCGTCAGCGTCGATCTGCTCGGTGGCGTGGTCGTCACGATCGCATCGACACCCGCGGGCCAAGGCCACATGACGGTGTGCGCGCAAGTCGTCGCAGATGTGCTCGGGCTCGATCCGAAGGACATCGTCGTCAACGTCGAATTCGATACGCACAAAGACGCCTGGTCCGTCGCAGCGGGCAATTATTCGAGCCGCTTCGCGGGCGCGGTGGCGGGCACGGTGCATCTCGCTGCGACCCGCGTGCGCGACAAGCTCGCGCGCGTGCTCGCGAAGCAGTTCAACTGCGCGCCCGGCGACGTGCGCTTCGAAGGCGCGCGCGTCTTTCCGCACCACGCCGAAGACCGCGCGCTGCCGTTCGCGCGCGCCGCGAGTAATGCGCCGCACTGGGCGCCTGCGCTCCTGCCAGAGGGCGAAGAGCCGGGCCTGCGCGAGACCGTGTTCTGGTCGCCGCCGCACATGGATGCGCCCGACGAACAGGACCGCATCAATACGTCGGCGGCGTATGGCTTCGCGTTCGACATGTGCGGGGTCGAAGTGGATCGGGCGACGGGGCGCGTTCGCATTGATCGATATGTGACCGCGCACGACGCCGGCACGATCCTCAATCCCGCACTCGCCGATGGCCAGATTCGGGGCGCGTTCGCGCAAGGCGTCGGCGCGGCGCTGATGGAAGAGTTCCGCTACGGCGCGGACGGCAGCTTCCAGTCCGGCACGCTCGCCGACTATCTGATGCCGACGACCTGCGAAGTGCCCGATCCACTGATCGTGCATCTGGAGACGCCTTCGCCTTTCACGCCGCTTGGCTCGAAGGGCCTCGGCGAAGGCAACAACATGAGCACGCCGCCGTGCATCGCGAATGCGGTGGCGGATGCGCTCGGCGTCGAAGACATTCGCCTGCCGCTCACGCCGCCCAGAGTGATGACGATGATCGGCATGGACGATCCCGAACCGTCGCGTCCGGAATATCGCGAAGCGCCCACCACGAAGCCCGCGACGCCAGGCGGCGGTCGCGCACTGACGGCGCAGGGCACGGTCGACCTGCCCGCGACACCCGAAGCCGTGTTCGCCGTGCTGCTCGATCCGAAGGCACTCGCGAACGTCATTCCCGGCTGTCACGCACTCGAAGAGACGGCGCCGAACCAGTATCGCGCGGACGTGACCGTCGGCGTCGGCATGATCAAGGCGCGTTTCGAGGCGCGTATCGGCTTGTCGGAGATCGATGCGCCGCGCCGCCTTCGACTCTCTGGCGCGGGAATCTCGCCGCTCGGCAGCGCGCGCGGCAGCGGTCTCGTCGAACTGACGCCGCAAGGCACCGGTACGCGGCTCACATACGACTACGAGGCGCAGGTGTCAGGCAAGGTCGCGGCGGTCGGCGGCCGCATGCTCGAAGGCGCAGCCAAGGTCGTGCTCAAGCAGTTGTTCGAATCGCTCGGACGGCAGGCGGCGGGCAAGCCCGTGCAAGCGCACGGATCGTGGATCGCAAGACTCCTCGCACGTTTCAGGAGACACGCATGAAGCCCGCACCCTTCGATTACCTGCGCGCGATGACCGCGCAAGACGCGCTCGACGCGCTCGCGCAATACGGCGAAGACGCCCGCGTGCTGGCGGGCGGCCAGTCGCTGATGGCCGTGCTCAATATGCGGCTCGCGCAGCCGAAGGTGCTCGTCGATATCTCGCGCACGGCCGAACTCGATGCCGTGCGCGTGGACAAGCAGGCGCGGCATCTCGTCGTGAACGCCGCGGCGACGCAAGGCAGCGTCGAATGGCGCAGCACGCTCACCGACGAAGCGCCGCTGCTCGCGATGGCCTTCCCGCATATCTCGCACTTTCAGATTCGCAATCGCGGAACCGTGTGCGGATCGATCGCACATGCGGACCCGAGCGCGGAGTTGCCGCTCGTGCTTGCGGCGCTCGGCGGCGACGTGATGCTGCGCTCGCGAAAAAGGCTCCGCACGCTCGCGGCGCAGGACTTCTTTCAGGGAATGCTGATGACCGCGCGCGAGCCCGATGAACTCGTCGAAGCAGTGCGCTTCCCGCTGTGCAAACCGGGCGAGCGCTATGCGTTCGCGGAATTTTCTGCGCGACACGGCGATTTCGCCATCGTCGCGTGCGCGGCCGTGGTCACCGACGATTCGATCCGTATTGCAGTCGGTGGCGTCGCGGACCGGCCGGTGACGGAACAATGGCCGCGTCTGCAGGGCGACGACCTGCGCGGCGCACTGAACGATTTGAGCTGGAAACTGAACGCGCAGGACGACGCGCACATCAGCGCGAAATATCGCCGGAATCTGGTCCGGCAACTCGGATGGCGCGTGATCGAGGAGGCAAAGTGAGCAAGATGTCGGACACCATCATGCGGCACGGCAAAGCGCAGCGCATCGCGCTGACGCTGAACGGCCGCGAACGAAGTGGCGATTGCGAGCCGCGCGAACTGCTGTCGGACTTCATCCGGCACGAGCTCGGCGCGACGGGCACGCACGTCGGCTGCGAACATGGCGTGTGCGGCGCATGTACCGTGCAGGTCGATGGCGTTGCGGCACGCTCGTGCCTGATGCTCGCGGTGCAAGCCGATGGGCGGCATATCGATACCGTCGAAGGCCTTGCGCCCGATCAGACGCTTGGCGACCTGCAGCAGGCGTTCCAGCGGCATCACGCGCTGCAATGCGGCTTCTGCACGGCGGGCATTCTGATGTCGTGCGCGAATTATCTGCAGCGCGTGCCGGATCCGTCCGAAGAGCAAGTGCGCGAGATGCTCTCGGGTCATATCTGCCGCTGTACGGGCTACACGCCCATCGTGGCCGCGGTGCTCGATGTGGCGGCGCGCCGCCGGGCCGAGACAAGCACGAAGGAGCTCGAACATGCTTGATCTCGGACGCACGTTCCTGCAAAGCGTCGAGCGCAGTCCGAACGCGCTCGCGCTCGTCGATGGCGATGTGCAACTGACGTACGCGCAGTGGCATCGCATGATCTTGAATGTCGCCGTTGGCCTGCGCGAGCTCGGCCTGCAACGCGGAGACCGGTTGCTCGTCGTGCTGCAAAACCGCTGGGAAATGGCGACGCTACATTGGGCCGGACAGTTTGCGGGCATCGTGATCGTGCCGCTCAACTGGCGCGCGAAGCCGGAAGAGGTCGACTACTGCGTGACCGACGCGGGGGCAAAGGCGATCGTCTACGAACCCGTCAGCGCCGATTCCGTCGCGCAGAGCGCCGCTGCGCAAAAAGTGCCGCGCGTCGGACTCGACGATGCACCCGGTGGCACCACCACCTTCAATGCGCTCATCGTCGAGCGAACGCGCAGCAGCGACGTGACCGCCACGACGCACGCCACCGCCGACGACATCTCGCTGATCCTGTACACGTCCGGCACGACGGGCAGAGGTAAGGGCGTGCCGCGCCGGCATCGGCATGAACGCGCGGCCGCGCTAGCGCATGTCGCACAGAACCTGTACAGGCGCGGCGAACGGACGCTCGGCGTGATGCCGCTCTATCACACGATGGGCGTGCGCTCGCTGCTCGCGATGGCACTCGTCGATGGCCTTTTCGTCTGCGTGAGGCGCTGGAACGCGAAGCTCGCGCTTGATTGCATCTCGAAGCACGCGCTCACCTGCCTCTATCTCGTGCCGACGCTCTATCACGATCTGCTCGCCGACAACGCGTTCGCAAGCACGGACACGTCGTCGGTGAGAAAGCTCGGCTTCGCGGGCGCACCGATGAACGACGGCCTGCTCAAGCGCCTCTTGGCCGCGTTCGAGCCGGAGCTCTTCGTCAATCACTACGGCTCGTCCGAGGTCTACACGTTCAGCATCGACCAGGACGCGACAAAGAAACCCGGCAGCGCGGGCCGCGCGGGCATCAATACGCGGCTTCGCGTCGTGAAGCTCGATGCGCTCTCGCCCGATGAGATCGCCGAAGTCTGCGAAGAAGGGCAGATCATCGTGGACCTGCTCGGCGACGAAGCCTTCGAAGGTTACTGGAATCGCCCGGACGCGAATGCGAAGTGCTTGCGCGAGGGCTGGTACTTCACCGGGGACACGGGCTATCTCGACCGCGACGGCGATCTGTACGTGACGGGCCGCGTCGACGACATGATCATCAGCGGCGGAGAAAACATCTCGCCAGTGGATATCGAATCGGTGTTGTCGCTGCATCCCGCAGTCGATGAAGTCGCGGTCGCGGGCGTCAAGGACGAGCGCTGGGGCCAGCGCGTGGTTGCATTCATCAAGCGCCGCGAGTACGTCGATTCCGACTCGCTCGATGCATGGTGCCGCCAGTCCGACCTCGTCAACTTCAAGCGCCCGCGCGATTACGTCTTCGTCGACGACATCCCGAAGTCGCCGGTCGGCAAGATCCTGCGCCGCAAGCTGCAAGCAGGCGAGTACACGCCCGATTCGAAAGCGCAGGTCGCGCAACCTACAGAAACCACCAAGGAGTAACCCACAATGACGGATCTCAACCATCGCGGCCAGACGCTGCTGCAAGACCTGGACGGCTTCTCGGTCGAAATCGACGCGCAGCGCGAGCGCGCCGACATCGTCCTGCATCGGCCGCCGTTCAACATCATTTCGATGCACGCACGCGAGCAGTTGCGCGCCGCGTTCGAAGCCCTCGACGAGGACGACCGCGTACGCGTGATCGTCGTGCGCGCGAATGGCGAGCATTTTTCGAGCGGCGGCGACATCAAGGGCTTTCTGGAAGCCTCGCCGGAGCACGTATCGAAGCTCGCCTGGAACATCGCGGCGCCCGCGCGGTGCTCGAAGCCGGTGATCGCGGCGAATCGCGGCTTCTGCTTCGGCGTGGGCTTCGAGTTGTCGCTGGCGTGCGATTTCCGCATCGTCACCGATACGACCTTCTATGCGCTGCCTGAGCAGAAGCTCGGCCAGATTCCCGGCTCGGGCGGCTCGGCGCGTCTGCAGTCGATGGTCGGCATCGGCCGCACGAAGGACATCGTGATGCGCTCGCGCCGCATTCCGGGCAAGCAGGCGTACGAGTGGGGCATCGCGGTCGATTGCGTCGCGGATGCGGAACTCGAATCGGCAACCGATGCGCTCGTCGACGAACTGCGCGCGTTCTCGCCGCTCGCGCAGCGCACCGCGAAGAAGCTGCTGAACGATACGGAAGACTCGCCGCTCTCCATTGCGATCGAACTCGAAGGGCATTGTTATAGCCGGCTGCGCGCGTCGGACGACTTCCGCGAGGGCGTGGAAGCGTTCCACGGAAAGCGCAAGCCAGTGTTTCGCGGTTCCTGATACGCCGCGCGGCGAACATAAGGGGAGACAGGTGATGGATCGCTTCGACTACGTGATCGTGGGCGGCGGCTCGGCGGGATGCGTGCTCGCGCATCGGCTGTCGGCGATACCGACTGTGCGCGTCGCGCTGATCGAGGCCGGCGCCGACACGCCGCCTGGCGCAGTGCCTGCGGCCATTCTCGACAGCTATCCGATGCCAGTCTTCTGCGGCGACACTTACATCTGGCCCGATCTAAAGGCAAAGGCCACCAGGGACGCCGCGCCGCGCGTCTACGAACAGGGCCGCGTGATGGGTGGCGGGTCGAGCATCAACGTGCAGTCGGCCAATCGTGGCCTGCCGCGCGATTACGACGAATGGGCCGCGAGCGGCGCCGATGGCTGGTCATGGCGCGATGTGCTGCCCTACTTCCGCAAGCTCGAACGCGACGTCGACTTCCCCCGCGACGAACTGCACAGCAGCGATGGTCCGATCCCGATCCGCCGCATCATGCCGAAAGACTGGCCGGCGTTCTGTCATGCGTTCGCCAAGGGTTTGCGCGCCAATGGCTTGCCTGAATTGCAGGATCAGAACGGCGAGTTCGGCGACGGCTTCTTCCCGGGCGCGTTCTCCAACATCGACGACAAGCGGGTGTCGACCGCCATCGCCTACCTCGACGCAGCCACGCGCCGACGCCCGAATCTCAGTATCCATTCGAATCTGCGCGTCGAACGCATCCTGATGGAAGGCACGACGGCGCGCGGTGTCGTCGCGATTGCGGCGAACGGCGAGCGCGTGCGTTTCGATGCGGGCGAAGTCGTGCTGAGCGCGGGCGCATTGCAGTCGCCGGCGATGCTGATGCGCGCCGGCATCGGCGATGCGCGCGAACTCATGGCGATGGGTATCGCATGTACGGTCGATTTGCCGGGCGTCGGACGCAATCTGCAGGATCATCCGTCGCTCACGTTCTGTCATTTTCTCGAGCTGCGCTTTCGCGTGCCGCTAGCACGACGCCGCGCAAGCATGATGGCCGCGCGCATGAGTTCAGGCGTTGCGCGCTGCGACGAGTCGGACCTGTATCTGTCGAGCGCGACGCGCGCCGCGTGGCATGCGCTTGGCAACCGGCTCGGCCTCTTCTTCCTGTGGTGCAACCGGCCGTACTCGCGTGGCCGCGTGCAGTTGGGCTCGCCCGATGCGGCCGCCGCACCGCGCGTCGATCTGAATCTGCTCGATGACGAACGCGATCTGCAACGGCTCGCCGTGGGCGTGCGGATGCTGGCGGGCATTGTCGATGCATCGGGTCTGGGACGCGATGCGCGCGACTTCTTTCCGGCGGCTTTCTCGCCGCGCGTGAAGGCGCTGAGCAAGGTCGGCGAAGGCAATGCGCTTCTGACTTCGATCCTCGGCGCGCTGCTCGACACGCCCGCGCCGCTGCGGCGTCTGCTGATCGAACGCTTCTTCACGCGCGGCCTGAAGATGGCTTCGCTGATCCACGACGACCGCGCGCTCGCCGATTTCATTCGTGCGAACGTATTCGGTGTGTGGCATGCGAGCGGCACCTGCCGCATGGGTGGCGCGCAGGACCGCGACGCCGTCACCGACACCGAAGGCCGCGTGCGAGGCACGCGCGGGCTGCGCGTCGTGGATGCATCGCTGATGCCGCGACTGCCATCGGCGAATACGAACATACCCACCATCATGATCGCCGAGAAAATCGCCGATGCGATGGTTGCCCAGCGACGGGCGAGCGCGGCACCGCCGTTCGGCGCCGCGCACTGACGATTTTTCAACCTCGACAAGAGCGCGCATAAAAAAAGCGCGCCTGCGACACAGGGCGATCGAGAGATGCCCGGTGACACACAAGGAGATGCAAATGTCCGTAGCAACGCAAGACGGGGCCGCCGTGCTTCCGGTTAATCAGCGCCAGATTATGGGCGCCGTGATGGCTTCGTGCCTCGGCTGGGCCCTCGACCTGTTCGACCTGTTCGTATTGTTGTATGTGGCGCCAGTTGTCGGGCGTCTGTTTTTTCCGTCCGAACACGCGATGCTCTCGCTAGCGGCGGTGTACGCGTCCTTCGCGGTGACGCTGCTGATGCGCCCGCTCGGTTCTGCGCTGTTCGGCTCTTATGCCGACCGTCATGGCCGCAAGGGTGCGATGATCGTCGCAGTCGTCGGCGTAGGGCTTTCGACGGCGGCGTTCGGCGTGCTGCCGACCGTCGCGCAGGCAGGTTTCGTCGCGCCGATTCTCTTCTTGCTGCTGCGTCTCGTGCAGGGCGTGTTCGTCGGGGGCGTGGTGGCATCGACGCATACGATCGGCACCGAATCCGTCGCACCGAAGTATCGCGGCGCGGTGTCCGGGCTGATCGGGGGCGGCGGCGCCGGCCTTGGCGCGTTGCTCGCGTCGCTCACGTATCTTGCGATGTCGTCGCTCTTTCCCGGCGAGCTCTTCGACGTATGGGGCTGGCGCTGCATGTTTTTCACCGGAATCTTGAGTTCGGTGCTCGGTCTGTTCGTGTTCAACGGCCTCGAAGAATCGCCGCTCTGGAAAAAGCTCGCCGCGGAAAAAGCCGCCAGAGCCGCCGCGCAGATCAAAACCGCGCCGGTCGAAGTCGTGCGCTCGCCCATTCGCACGCTCTTTTCGCGCGACTATCGCGGCGTGCTGTTCGTGAACCTGCTTCTCACCGTCGGCGGCGGCAGCGGCTACTACCTCACGTCGGGCTATCTGCCGACGTTCCTCAAGGTCGTGAGCCATGCGCCGAACGGCGCGGCCGCCGCGATCCTGATGATCTGCAGCATCGCGGTGGTGGCCGCATCGGTTGCAGCCGGGCATTTGAGCACGTTCATCGGGCGCAAGAGCGCTTTCGTGTGGATCGGCATCATCCGGTTGATCGCCCTGCCCGGGCTGTTCCTGCTGCTGCCCACCGCGCAGAGCATCACGATGATCGGCGTGTACGCGGTTTTGCTCTCCGCGCTCGGCAGCGCGGGCTACGCGCCGATCCTGATTTTCCTGAACGAGCGATTCCCGACTGCGATCCGCGCGACCGGCACCGGCCTTTCATGGAACATCGGCTTTGCCATCGGCGGGATGATGCCGACCTTCGTTTCGCTGGTTGCCAAGGACGCCAGCCAGTTGCCGTCGACGCTCGCCATCTTCGTCGGCGCAATCAGCGTGATCTTCCTCGTGGGCGCGTTCGTCGTGCCCGAGACGCTCGGCAAGCTCGAGAACAGCGCGGCGCGCAATCCATCCTGAAGCGCGCAGTCACAACCGGGCGCGCGAAGAACGCGCCCGCATCTTCCGGTAGTAAAAACAGGAGACGCTCATCATGAAATATGACGAGGACGTTCGCACGCGATCCTACAAGTTCCGCGACGAATATGTCGAGGCGACGCCGTGGTGGTATCGCGGAGAGATGCATCTGGGCTTCACGCTCGTGTTCACGACGGCGGTGATCCTGTATTGCGCCGCGCAGCTTCACGCGCCGACGTTCGCGGAATGGCTCGCGGTCGTGCCGCTCTTCCTGTTCGGCAACTGGGCGGAATGGGCCGCGCACCGGTACGTGCTGCATCGGCCGACCAAATACTTCAGCATGGTCTACAAGCGTCACTGCGCCGTGCATCACCGCTTTTTCACGCATGTGACGCTCGAGTACAAGGGACACAGGCACTGGCGCGCGCTGCTGTTTCCGCCCTTTGCGCCGGTCGCTTTCGTGCTCGCCGCCACGCCGCTCGCCTTGTTGATCGGCTTCGTGTTCTCACGCAATGCAGGCTATATCGCGCTATTGACCATGGCAGCGTACTACCTGATGTACGAAGGGCTGCACACGCTCTCGCATGTCACGGACAGTCCTTTTCTCGACCGTGTTCCGTTCATCAACACCGTGCGTCGCCTGCACGTGACGCATCACGATCCCGAGCAAATGGCGACGCAGAATTTCAATCTCACGTTTCCGATCTGCGATAGGCTCTTCGGCACGCGCAGCGATGCGTCGCACACGTCGCGCGAGCGCACGACCCAGCGACGCGGCTGATCCACGCTCGCATCGTTATGGCGATAGCGCCGGCGCGCCCGCCGTCACGCGCCGGATTTCCTCGGTGATGATCGCGATCAATGCCTGCGCGGCCGGCCCGATCGGCCGCTTCGGATGCGTCACCTGAATGATGTGGCGCACAATCGGCGGCGACGCGATCGTGCGTGCGCGCAAGCGCCCTTCGTCCACTTTCGCCTGCACGACGACGCGCGGCAGGATTGTCGCGACACTGCTCTGCTCAACGAACTGCACGATGGTGCTTAGCAGATCGATCTCGAACTTCGGCTGGATGACGACGTCGGCCGCCATCAGCGCGGCATCGAGCGCGCCGCGCAGGCCGTTGCGGCGCGTGGGCAACACGAATTCGATGCCCGACTGTTGCGTGAGATCGATTGCGTCGGGCAGCTCTGGGCCGTGCACCACGCTCGTCACCAGCACCATTTCTTCGACGAGCAAAGGCTCTACGTGGAGCGTCAGCCGTCCGCGCGGCTTGTTGATGATGGCGGCATCGAGCCGGCCAGATTCGACAGCGTCGATCAGTTGCGCGCTGAAGCCATCGGCGACGGACACTTCGACTTGCGGGAAAAGCGCATCGAATCGGGCGAGCGATTCGGGCAATACGCTCTGCGCCTCTGACGACACCATCCCCAGCGACACGTGGCCCGTCACGATGACATCGCGACGACTCAGGTGCTCCCGTGCGTGATCGATGTCGCGCATGATCGGCGTGTAAAGGCGGTACATCAACCGTGCGGCTTCGGTCGGCGCCATGCCGTGCGGCCCGCGCTCGAAGAGCTTCTGCCGAATCTCGGTTTCGAGCTTGGCGATCTGCATGCTGAGCGCCGGTTGCGCGATGTTGAGCCGCTTGGCGGCGCGCGTGACGGTGCCTTCTTCGAAAAGCGCGATGAAGTACTGGATCTGCTTCAGTTCCATGGGACAGGGGCATACAGGGCCGACGAAGATAGTACCGCGCCCCGTCTTTCATGAAGTGGGCGTCGTATCGCCAACACGCCATATACCTGACGTCCAAAGGGTCCTCGTTGAACGTCGGCTATGGCCAACGACGGGGTGGCGAGGACCGCGAGCGGGCATCGTCGTCGAGCGCTCCATGCAGACATTGGATCGCTGTTTTCCGGGCGGGCACGGCGTGGTGCGATTTGAGGGTCTGAAGGTTGAACCGGAAGACGTGTTGGGCGAAGTCGGTCAGGGCTTCCGGTATGCGCAAGTGCGTCTGTCGCCCGCGCGGCTGACCCACTGCATGCGATGGCTTGGGGCGGCACGACGCGCGCATGACATTGCTGTCGACTACGCTCGCCATCGCCAAGCCTTTGGCAAGCCGATCGGACAGCACGAGGGCGTTGGATTTGCCTTGGCCGACAACGACATGGATCTGCACATCGCCCGTCTGACGACCTGGCATTGCGCCTGGGTCCTGGACCAGGGCGAACTGGCGCTGCGAGAATCGAGCCGGGCCAAGGTGGTTGTTTCCGAAGCGCTCTGGCGCGTGGTTGACCGCTGCGTACAGGTGCTTGGCGGCCAGGGTGTGACCGGTGAAACCTAGTGGCGCGCATTTTTGCAGACCTGCGTGGCTTCCGGATCTATGACGGCCCCTCAGAGGTGCACCGGTGGAGTCTGGCCAAGCACATCCTCAAAGGCAAAAAATCATGATTAGCGAACTTAGCGAAAATGGTGATGACGGCAATCCCCTTATTGAACGCGTCCCCTCCATTAGATAGTGCGGACAGGGCGCGGTGGCGCTCCCTCCACGGGTAATTATTGCGTGCCGTCGGCGGCCGTGGCCACCTTGTCCTGGGTCGGAGTATCGAAATCACCGGCGTCGGGCCTTCGGAGCTGCGCCGGATGCGGCAGCTTGAGGAAGAGAATGCGAAGCTTAAGCGGCTGGCGGCGGACCTGAGCCTGGACAAGGCCATGCTGCAGGACGTGCTGCAAGGGGAATGAGGTGGCAACAGCACGTGCTGGTACCCGGGAGGAAGCGCTGCGGCTGCTCATGACGAGTGGTATCGCAGTCGTCGAACTGGATTACGAATCCGGTTGGCAAGATGCGATCGAGCTGGGGCGGATCGGCCAGAAGGCCGGCATACAGGTAGAGTTCCGCGGCCACGAAAGTATCGCCGTCCAGTCGCTGGCCGCGTTGGTTGCCGGCGTGGCGCACCCCAAGGTGACGTTCCGGCAACGGAACCTGTATTGCCAGTTCAATCTGGACGCCGCACCAGCCGCGCAGTTGGGGCAGATCGAAGCCAAGGCGACGGCGCTTGGCGACTACATTCTCGCCGGCCACCTGCTACGAGACAGAGATGCGCTCTGGGCCGAATAGCTCGGTTAGGTTTTACGCCCTGGGTCTTGTTGCCCAGTTGAACCATTGCGGTCCAGCCATGGCGATGGTAGGAGGCCGACAGAGGGGGCGAATTGTTCAGGGCCGACTAGCTACTAGCGCGGACTGCTTAAAGGCACGGCGCCAAGTGCTTGGAGCTTTCGGTATATACGATTGCGTGAGACGCCCAGCGTGCGCGCAGTTGCTGAAACGTTACCGCCGTTTGACTTGAGCACCTGCCGGATGAGCGAGGACTCCAGTAGATCCAGCGTCGCCTGGTCTGCCGATACCGGCAGCATGTCGTGTGCCGGTGGCTCCTGCGCCGGTTGCTCCCGATGAAGTACATCTTCCAGGAAATCGTCTGGCAGATCATCCAGCTGGATCTCATCGCCCTCGGCCATGACCATTGCCGAACGCACGAGATTGACCAGTTGGCGTATGTTCCCCGGCCAGTCGTATGTCTTCAACAGGCGCAGGACTTCGGGGGCAACCCGGAAGCGCTGACCGTTGTGCTCACCAACCAGGAGGCGATTGAGCACCGCCTCGAAGTCACGCCGCTGGCGCAAGGGCGGCAGCTTGACCAATAGTCCGTTCAATCGGTAGTACAGATCGTCGCGGAATGTACCCCGGGCGATCATATCGCGCAGATTGCGATGGGTTGCGCAAACCAATGCGACATTGACTGGAATCGCCTTGGCGCTGCCCAGGGGGGTGACGATGCGCTCTTGCAGCACACGCAGCAATCGCGCCTGCAGCGTCAGCGGCATATCGCCAATCTCGTCGAGGAACAGCGTTCCGCCATTTGCCTGCAGGATCTTGCCAAGGCTGCCGCGCCGGCGGGCTCCGGTGAACGCGCCCTCCTCGTACCCGAAGAGCTCCGACTCGATCAAGGTCTCCGGAATCGACGCACAGTTGACGGCAACAAACGGGCCTGCGCAGCGGGGGGAATCCTCATGGATAGCCTGGGCGAGGAGCTCTTTGCCGGTACCAGTCTCGCCGATGATCAGGGTCGGGATATCGCGGCCGTTGAATTTTCTGAGCTTGCTGATCACTCTTGCGATTTCCGGGTCTCCGGTGTCCAACTGGCCCAGCCCTGAGGTGGCCCGAGCACTGACCGGGCTCGCAGCGCCGGCACGCGACTCGGCCTCCTGTCCCACCTTGTCTGCAGACAGCGGGCGTAGTAGCGATCCGCAATCGGTACGTTGACGGATCGAGACCTTGGCATACAGGCTGACACCATTGGCAGGATGCACTCGCAGCGGATCGGGCGTTGCCGAACGATAGTGATCAAACAGCGCGGGCACGCTGAGCCCAAGGAGCGATTCCAGCGTGTGCCCGGCCAATGCCGACGGGGTCAGCCCGAGTTGGAACAGGGCGCTTCGATTGACCGCGCGATATCGCCCATCCAGCCCAAAAGACAGCATCCCCTCCATGAGCGTGCCGATCAATTCGGGTCGGCTGTGCAAGTGCAGCGTGATGCAGTCGGGATTGGCCGCAGCGAACAGCTGATTTTCAATCTGTAGCGCTGACATCCGGACCAGCGCCATGGTGTGCGCCGGAAAATTTCCCGGATCTCCGCTGACGTTGAGCACACCCGTGACCTTTCCGGATGCGTCAAAAAGAGGGACCGCAGAGCAGTTGAGGATATGGTTGACGCCAAGATAATGCTCATTGGCGCTGACCTGGATGGGCGTCCCTTCTACAAGTGCCGTACCGATGCCATTGGTACCGCGCAGGCGCTCGGACCACGTCACCCCCAGCGACAATGCCACGCGGTCGGCCTTCTCCAGGAAGTCCTTGTCGCCCTGCGCGTGGAGGATCACGCCTTGGGCATCGGTGAGCAGCACGATGTTGTGGTGATGACTGATCTGCTCGTAAAGGGTTTCCATGACCGGCAAAGCGTACGCATATAGCGTACGGTTCTGCTCGATTGCGAGCGACAGCGCCGCCTTGCTCAGTGCGCTGAAGTCGGGGTTGTCCGTGACTTGAAGACCGTAGGTGGTGGAGCGTCGATGAGACTGCTCGATGACGGCCGCATGCTGCCGTTGCCACGATGTGCCGCTGAGGGGGGCATCGAGCAGGTTCCAGGCGCTTGAGACCTGGCTCACGCGCGCATTATTGGTCGGAGCAGGGTCGCTGGGGGCGCCAGGCATCTATGTCTCCTATGGTGCGTCTGATCGTGCGCACTGATGGCCGGGTTGCTCCCGCTTGGATGGGCGAGTCGCACCCTTCTTGTAGGGCGTTTGCTTCGTATATTACAGGGCGGAAAACGGGCGTGCCAAACCTTGCGCACGAAATCTGGCACCCATATATCGCTGTTTCGTTGCGGAACAACTGGAGCGAAACGAATCAGCCTGTTCCGTTGCGGATCAGCGCCGAACATCCCATTGCAGTGGCGCTGCTACGCGGTACGAGATGTCGTTGCTCGCGACCAACAGGCATCAGCAAAGGAGCTGCGGGACGTAAGCGTTTGCGCCATGGACGGTGATGCGATTGGACCCGGGCGATGGCATGGTGTTTGCAAATGGTGGCGTGGCTATCGTGATGCATCACAAAAGCCGTCTGAACGTCACAATTCACAGACCTAAACAGGAGACAACCATGGCATGGCAGAAACCCGAAGCGACCAATCTGCGTTTTGGCTTTGAAATCACGATGTACATCGCCAACCGCTGATTGCGGGTCGACTACACGAGCGTTGGGCGTCATGTTCGCAACTGCGCGATACGACCTTGGTGTCAGATCGGACGCAGGCTGTGAACGGGCGCCGCTTTTCTTCTAGACCTTCCCGATTACCGCAGAAGTACAAGCGCAGCCGCTCGGCGGACTGCGTGGGGATGTCTTTTTCCAAAAATCCATGAGGAGACAAGAATATGAAAAGCAAATTTGCCGCCAGACTGGCATTGCTCTGCGCTGCGGTAACCTGCAGCGTTGCCGCACAGGCGCAGGACAACATGAAGAAACTGGAGGGATTCAAGAGCACGGGGGCATCGTTGAACATCGAGACTGTGCCGCAAGGTGGAGCACGCGCTGAGGCGTTAAAGGCCAATCTCAAGCAAGTCAAGCTGCCGCCCGGCTTCAAGATCGACTTGTATGCGATCGTGCCAGACGCGCGTCACATGGCAGTTGGCCCCAATACTGGCGTGGTTTTCGTCGGTACGCGCAAGACTCGCGTGTGGGCCGTGTCTGACCGCACCAAGAGCCGCGTCGCCGATGAAGTGAAAGTGTTTGCGCCGTCTGTCAGCTTCAAGATTCCAAATGGCGTCTGCTTCTCGCCGGATGGGGTGCTTTATGTCGCCGAACAGAATCGCGTTCTGGCATTCCCGGCAGCAGATTTTTTCTATGAGAGCCCGGATGTTGCCACGGCACCTGTCGTGCCGCAGGGGGAACTGATCCCAGTTGAGGAAGAGAGCTTCAATCACACCGCCCGGACCTGTCGGATCGGCCCGGACGACAAGCTCTACATCACACTGGGCAACCCGTTCAATGTACCCCCCAAGGAAAAAATCGCCCTGTACGACAAGGTCGGGATGATGGGCATTATCCGGATGGACCGCGATGGCAAGCACCGCGAGGTATTCGCGCGTGGCGTGCGCAACTCGGTGGGGATGGACTTCAACCCCAAGGACAAGACCTTGTGGTTTACCGACAACCAGGTCGACGGCATGGGTGACGATATCCCGCCGGGCGAGCTCAACCGCGCGACGAAGGCCGGTGAGAATTTCGGCTTCCCCTGGTACGGCGGTGGTCATACCCGTACCGTCGAATACAAGAGCGAAACGCCGCCGTCAGGTATTGTTTTCCCGCAGGTCGAAATGGCGGCACACGCAGCGGATCTGGGCATGACGTTCTATCACGGCAAGATGTTCCCGGCCAAATACCAAGGCGGTGTGTTCAATGCCGAGCACGGCTCATGGAACCGCACAACGCCGGTGGGCGCGCGCATCATGTACACGCCTGTCAAGGCCGACGGAACTGCTGGCAAGACCGAAGTCTTCGCTGAGGGTTGGTTGACGTCGAATAACGAGTACCTTGGGCGACCGGTAGACGTGGCGACGCTGCCCGACGGCTCTCTGCTGATCTCTGACGACTTCGCCGGAGCCATCTACAGGGTGTCGTATGCGGCGGAGTAAGTGGCTGCTCGGTCTTAGCACAGCACTGATGCTGGCGGCGACAGCTCCGGCGGTTGCGGCGGGCGCCGGTGCACCCGCCAAGGCCACACAATGCTTCGCTTGTCACGGTGCGGATGGATTATCGAAGGCACCCGATGCACCTAATCTTGCGGGCCAAAACGAGCAGTACCTTGTTAAGGCACTGCAGGATTTCCGCTCTGGCGGGCGGGTGCACGAGGTAATGTCAATGATGGCCAAGGGATTGTCCGACCAGGACATTCAGGCGATCTCTGCATACTTCAGTGCAATCGCGATCAGCGTGAAAGCACCGTAGTCTTGCCGGCGGGCGCCAAGCTTCGGTGCAGCGTCCGCTGGCCAGGTTTCTCAAGCGGGCATTGCGCGCGGCGCGTTGCCCGGTTTCGTCTTACGCTCATGAGAATCATCGTGCTTGGCGCCTCGGCCGGAGGCGGTTTCCCACAGTGGAATTGCAACTGCCGCAATTGCGCGGGTTATCGCGCGGGCACGGTCCGTGCGCTGGCGCGCACGCAATCGTCCATTGCCGTCTCGACCAACGGTTTGGACTGGCTTCTGATCAATGCGTCGCCTGACATCCTGACCCAGATTCGTGCCACGCCAGCGCTGCAGCCCGGGCGGGCGACGCGCGACACAGGCATCGCCGCAGTGCTGCTCATGGATGCGCAGGTCGACCATGTCACCGGTCTGATGATGCTGCGCGAAGGCGGGCGGCTGCGTGTGCATTGCACAGCTTCGGTCTGGGAGGACCTGACCGAACGTTTGCCCCTGACGCAGGTGCTGGCGCATTACTGCGGTACGGATTGGCAGCCGATCACGCTCGACACCGAGGCAGGACTGCAACGACCTTTTGAGGTGGCGGGTATCCATCATCTGCGCATCACGCCGTTTCCACTCAGCAGTAAGGCGCCTCCTTACTCGCCGCGCCGGCTCAAGCCCGATCCGGGCGACAACATCGGCATTTTGCTGGAGGACACGCGTACCGGGCGCAAGACTTTCTACGCTCCTGGCCTTGGTGTCATCGAGCCGCACATCGCAACTGCCATGGCTGGTGCGGACTGCGTGCTGGTGGACGGAACCTTCTGGACCGAGGATGAAATGGTGCGCTCGGGCTTGTCGAGCAAGCTGGCCCACGAAATGGGCCACCTGCCGCTCTCCGGCGACGCCGGCATGCTTGCATTTCTGAACACGCTGGATGCGCGCCGGAAGATCGTCATCCACATCAATAACAGCAACCCGATTCTCGACGATGATTCCGCTGAACGCGCAGAGCTGACTCGATACGGCGTCGAGGTCGCATACGACGGGATGGAGATTGAACTTTGAGCCAAACCAACGCAAGCCCAGACGCTGCATGGCCGCCCGAGGAATTCGAGGTGCAGTTGCGCGCAAAGGGCGCTGGCTACCACATCCATCATCCGTTCAACGTGCGCATGAACAATGGTGAACTGACGCCCGACCAGGTTCGGGGCTGGATCGCCAACCGTTTTTATTACCAGATCAATATCCCTCGCAAGGATGGCGCCATCATCGCCAATTGCCCGGACCGCGAAACACGCCGGCTTTGGGTGCAAAGAATTCTCGATCATGATGGGAGTGCCGATAGCCCTGGCGGCATCGAGGCCTGGGTGCGGCTGGGTGAGGCTGCAGGCATAACTGAGCAAGACCTCTGGTCGCTCAAGTATGTAGTGCCGGGCGTACGCTTTGCCGTTGACGCTTACGTGAATTTTGCACGGAGCGTGCCGTGGCAAGAGGCAGTGTGCTCATCGCTGACCGAAATGTTTGCGCCAAAAATTCACCGCGACCGGCTAGCCAACTGGCCGCAACATTATCCGTGGATCGAAGCCGGTGGGCTGCACTACTTCCGCAGCCGGATCACGCTTGCCCAGCGCGATGTCGAACATGGCCTGAAGGTGACACTGGCACATTTCACGACACGTGTGCAGCAAGAGCGCGCCCTGGATATCCTGCAATTCAAACTCGATGTCCTCTGGTCGATGCTTGACGCGATTGAGCACGCGTATCCCACTCACTGAGCCGCCACGATGACGATCCCCGAGAAGCCCAGCGTTGCCAAAATGTTTCGGCTGCAATGGGAGCCAGCCCAGCAAGCCTACGTACTGCTTTATCCGGAAGGCATGGTCAAGCTCAACCAGAGTGCCGCAGAAATCCTCAAACGCTGCGATGGCTCGCGCGACTTGCCCGCGCTCGTGAGTGAACTCGAGCAGGCGTTCGGCTCGACGGGACTCCAGCAGGACGTGGAGGATTTCCTGCGCGCAGCCGCCGAACAGGGGTGGATCCAATGACCGAAGTGCAAACCTTGCCTGCTGGCGACCCGGCTGTGCCTCCTCCGCTTTGGCTGCTAGCGGAGCTGACGCATCGTTGCCCGCTTCACTGCGTGTTTTGCTACAACCCCGTTGATTTCGCTCGCCGGCGAGACGAGCTCAGCACCGCGCAATGGATCGACGTGCTGCGCCAGGCGCGCCAGTTGGGCGCGGCTCAGCTGGGCTTTTCGGGGGGGGAGCCACTGCTGCGTGACGACCTTGAGGAACTCGTCGCCGAGGGTCGGCAACTGGGCTTCTACACCAACCTGATCACCTCGGGTATCGGATTGACCGAAGCCCGGCTCGCCCGTCTCAAGGCGGCTGGACTCGACCACATTCAGCTTTCCTTCCAGGACTCCACGCGTGAGATGAACGACTTTCTGTCGAACACGCGCACGTTTGATCTGAAATCACGCATTGCCCTCTTGATCAAGCAATACGACTATCCGATGGTGCTGAACGTAGTCCTGCACCGCCATAACCTCGATCATGTTGAGCGCATCATCGAGATGGCGGTGGCAATGGGCGTCGAGTATCTCGAACTTGCTAACACGCAGTACTACGGTTGGGGGCTGATCAACCGGGAGCAACTCATGCCCACGCGAGAGCAAGTGCAGCGTGCCGAGGCGGTGGTGAATGCTTACCGTGAGAAGCTCGGCAACCGGCTGCGCATCCTGTTCGTGGTGCCGGACTACTTCGAGTCCCGCCCCAAGGCTTGCATGAGCGGCTGGGGGGCGGTGTTCCTGGCTGTTACGCCAAATGGCACCGCCTTGCCATGCCATGCGGCGCAGACCATTCCTGGCTTGCGCTTTCCTAATGTCGCAGACACGCCGATTGCTGAAATCTGGAATCAAAGCGAGGCGTTCAACCACTTCCGTGGTGATACTTGGATGCAGGAGCCCTGTCGCTCCTGCCCGGAAAAGCATAAGGATTTCGGTGGCTGTCGCTGCCAGGCACTTGCGCTGACCGGCGATGCGACACAAGCCGACCCGGTCTGCGAGAAGTCCCCCCATCACGCCCGTGTGCAGGAGATCGTGCTGCATGCCAGGCACGCACAGCACAGCGCCCCGACGCACGAGTACCCCTTGGTTTTTCGCAGCGACGCGAACTCGCTGCGCCTCTCATCATGCAGGCCTACCGAATAAAGACGGACTCGCGCGGTGCGACGAACACGATTTTCTTTCTCGCCAGACCAGAATTGGCTGCAACTTTGGTTGGCTGGCTGGTGATCGCTGATAGGGGATTGGCAAGGATTTCCTGAGGCCGTCCGTAGCGTGGATGCCGAGACTTGCCACCAACGTTGCGGGCCGATGTGTTTCATTGCGCCTGACCTTCATGCAAGAACCGCTTCAGCACAATTCCATTGACGTCTTCGTCAGCGTTGACGTCGGCAAGCGCCTGTACAGCATGCGCACCCGCTTTACCCGGTCCTGACGAGCATGCCCGGAGTCGGCGTCAGGACCGCCGCCAGACTCCTGACCGAAGTCGGGCGCAAACCCTTCGCGTCGGCCGCGCACCTGGATAACTATGCCGGCATCGCGCCTGTCACACTGCGCTCTGGCTCGTCCATCCGCGGCAAATACTCCTCAAGGGGTGTCGACAAGGTGCTCAAACGCCCATTGTTTCACTCTGCGTTCGCTGCCTTGCGAGATCCGATCTTGCGCGCCTTCGACGCGCATAAGATCCAGCAGGGCGAACGCCAAAACCGGGCGCTCATCGCGCTGGCGGGGCGACGCTGCGACGTCTTGTTCTCCGTGTTGCGCGACGCAACCTTTTACCAACACCAAACCGCCCCTAACGTTTGACGAAACACAAAGGCGCCCGGTCCCTGCCTACCACCAAAAATTGCGGTTGGATATGGAAGCGCAACGCGCGCCGACTGAGAGCCGATCTTCGTTCATACCCGGGCACATCGAGCGGCCCGGTTCACGCCACTCAAACCTGGCGGCAAGAAAAATCTTGTGCAGCCCCTCGGCCTACCCTTTGGCCTCAGAGCTTTGCTTGCGCGGTGAATCCATTTCGGATTGGCTATCGCGAGTGCGTTGGTGCAATCGCGCAACCATGAAGTTTGACGCTTGGGTGACATGCTGGCGAGCCAGGTATTCAGCTGCTTCGGTGTTGCCTGTCGTGATGGCCTCCAATATCGCAGCATGCTGGTCCCAGATATCGCGCGGCTTCTGGTCGCGGACCAGGACTTCGCCCATGACACGCTGCGTGTAGGTCAGATGCGCTGCCATGGCTGGCGCGATCAGCGGATTGCCTGAGAGTTGGTACAGGAATTCATGAAAGCGAATATCGGCAGCGATCATCTTGGGCACCGATCCGCTGGCAACGGCCTTGCGCCCAGCCTCGATCAGTGCCGCGCCGTGCTTGTGCGCCAGATCCGCACCCTGTGCGGCAGCAAGCCGACATGCCAACCCCTCAATTGCGGCGCGCATCTCGTAGATATGCTTTACATGGTCTGGATCGAGGGGCGCGACGATCAGTCCGCGCCCTGGTGCATCTCGAAGCATGCCCTGGTTGCGCAGCAGCAGGAGTGCTTGCTGTACGGGCTGACGCGATACGCCCAAGGCTTGCGCGATTTGCTCCTGAATAATGCGCTCGCCCGGCGACAAGTGACCCGACGCGATTTCGTCCAGAAGTGCATCGCGCACCTGCTCCACAAGATTCGGTTGTACAGCTAGAGCCTTCATAGCAATGCCAGTCTTGCGCGTGCCGTAGCACGCAATTTCAAATAGTGACTCATGTCGATGAAGCGAACTCCCCGCACATCTGTTCGCGCAAGACACGGTGAAGTATCTTGCCGGTCGCAGTTCGCGGCATGTCGGCGTCTCCTCGGAAATGGATTGATTGCGGACGCTTGTATCCGGCCATGCGGCTACGGCACCATTCAATCAGTTCAGCCTCTGTCGCATGCACTCCGTCATGCAGCACAACCACCGCATGCACGGCTTCGCCCCACTTGTCGTGCGGAACGCCCAGAACAGCCACGTCCTTGACCTTAGGGTGGGCGCCGATCACGCTTTCGACTTCGGAAGGATATACGTTCTCCCCACCGCTGATGATCATGTTGCTCTTTCGATCAACGAGATGAATGAAACCGTGCTCATCGCGGCGCGCCATATCGCCCACGGAACACCACTCGCCATTGAACGCCAGGGCGGTTTTTTCGGGATTCTTCCAGTAGCCATCGAACACGTAAGGCGTGTGAGAAAAGAGCTCACCGACTTCGCCGTCCCGTACCTCCCGCCCCTTAGCATCAAGCAGCCGGATCGGACCGGATCCAATCCATTCCCGGCCGACCGAACCTAGGCGCTCGAACTGCTGCTCCGGACGGAGCAGCGTTACCCAACCGGCTTCGGTCGAACCGTACAACTCGTAAAGCCTGCCATTGCGGAAGTATTCCATGATCGCGAGTTTGGTCTCCCGCCGCGCAGGCGCTGAAGAAATCATGAGTTTCTCCACCGCGGACACGTCGTACTTCGCTTTCACTGCCGCCGGCAATCCCAGCATCATGATGTAGTGGGTCGGAACCAAAGATGTGAAAGTGACGCGCTCAGAAGCAAGCGTCGCCAAGAGCGCCTCGGGATCGAAGCTCTTTCGATCGTCGATTACGCATGACGCACCCAGGTGTGCAAAGGTGTGGCTGAAGTACAGCGAGTTTGCGTGGCACATGGGCATGACCATCAAGGCCGTGTCTTCGCGGGTGAAGCCCATCTCCAGTGCAGTAGCCATGGCGATCAGCGTGCTGCCCTCGTGACTGCGGACTGCACCCTTGGGACGGCCAGTCGTGCCCGATGTGTACATCAGTGCGCTCATGTCGCCGGGTAGAACGTCAACCGGTGGGAGATCCGCCGGCGCACTGGCGATCAGGTCCTCATAACAGGTCCAATCGTGTGGCACAGCCTTGCCAAAGGCAATGTAGCCCCCGTCCGCCAAGTCCAATTCTTTTCGTAGAGGCTCGACACGCTCCGTCAGCTCATCTTGCACGATGAACGCGCGTGCCTCGCAGTGCTGGGCGATGTAGCCAATTTCGGGCGCCACCAGACGGAAATTCAGTGGAACCGCAACCAGTCCGGCCTCGGCCAGCGCCACGTAGATTTCCATCCACTCCACGCAGTTGTAGGCAAGTAGCGCGACCCGGTCTCCCTTGCGCAAACCTAAGGCGCGCAAGCCTGCAGCAAGCTTGCGGGAACGGTCGTGCCACTGAGCAAACGTGAGCGAACGATGTGAGTCCCGTGTGCCGAGCTTAAAAGGAGTGAGCCGCGCGTGTGTGGCGACTGCGCCGGCAATGGTGAGCAAGTGATTCATAGATGACCTCAGAGTGCATGATGATCTCACGCCCAAATCTTAGCACTCTGAATTCAGAATTCATTAGGGAAAATCCCGATGAAATAGAACTCTGAATTCAGAATACTTTATCCCATAGCACAACACCGTAGCGTTTCCGCCAACGCGCCTCGGCGCCCTCGCAAGGAGAGATAACCGTGATCAACCGCAGACAACTCATGCAAGTCGGGGCACTGGGCGCCTTGGCCAGCCTTGTCCCCTCCATTTCGGCAGCCCAGGGCAACGCGCCTCAATTCCGTTTCAAGCTCGGCAATGACCTGCCGGTCGGTCACTCGGTCAACGTTCGCCTGAAAGAGGCAATCACTGCGATCCACGCCGACACGAGGGGGCGCGTGGCGATTGAACTGTTCCCCAACAACCAGTTGGGTAGCGACTCAGACATGCTGTCGCAGATGCGGTCCGGGGCCCTGGAGATGGCAACCTTCCCTGGCACGGTGATGTCAACGCTGATCCCGATCACGGCGCTCACGGGAGCGGGATTCCTGTTCTCTGGCTATGACAAGGTATGGGCGGCCATGGACGGTACCGTGGGAGATCACATTCGCGCGGCCATCGCAAAGACGAACCTGGTGCCGTTCACGACTGTGTGGGACAACGGTTTCCGCCAGATCACCACAAGCACTAAGCCGATCCGCACACCGGAGGACTTGAAGAATTTCAAGATCCGTGTACCGGTAGTGCCCCTGTGGGTGTCGATGTTCAAGGCGCTCGGCGCCGCACCGGTCAGCCTGCCACTGTCAGAGGCCTACCAGGCACTGCAGACTAAGGTGGCCGACGGCGAGGAAAACCCCTTGGCCCTGATCGAATCAGCCAAATTCTACGAAGTCCAGAAGTACTGTTCGCTCACCAACCATAGCTGGGACGGCTTCTGGTTTGTGGCCAACAAGAGCATTTGGGCAAGGGTTCCGGCTGATCTGCAGCAGATCATCAGCAAGCACATCAATTCTGCAGGCCGCAAGCAGCGCGACGACATCGCGCAGGCAAATGCGGATCTGCAAAAGAAGTTGCAGGCGGCAGGCATGATATTCAATGCGGTGAACGATGCACCCTTCCGTCAAGCACTGCACACTGCCGGGTTCTACGCGCAGGTCAAAGAAAAGTTCGGCAACGAGGCCTGGTCGCTCCTGCAACCGTTCACAGGTCCGATTGTGTGAGGTTGCCATGAACGTCAGATCCCAAAAACTGGGGCCCCTACAGTGCGCAACGAAGCAACCTGGCGAGTGTGGCACGCATGCCGAGACAACAGTCTCACGCGCGCTCAGGTGGATCGACTCGAGCACGGGCGCATTGGTCGGGGCGGCGGCAGCACTGCTCATCGTCGCCGAAATCGCTGTCCTGCTCGCAGGCGTGATTGCCCGCTACTTCTTGAGAACGCCGCTGGTGTGGAGCGACGAGGTGGCATCGCTGCTGTTTCTCTGGCTCGCAGTGCTTGGTGCCGTCGTTGCGTTCAGCCGCGGCGAACACATGCGCATGACCGCCATCGTGCATCGGCTAAGCCCATCGGCACAGGCGTTTGCTAGCTGCCTCGCTCTGGCCGCCGCCTTAGCGTTCCTCGCCCTACACATACTCCCGGCAATCGCCTATGCCCAGGAAGAAGCGTCGATTTCGACCCCCGCCCTTGAGATTTCCTCGGCTTGGCGTGCTTCGGCACTGCCAGTTGGCCTCGCGCTGATGGCCATCGCGGCGACCCTAAGGTTGCTGCGCACTGCGCCGGGGTGGCGTCCTCTCCTGGCTGCATTGGTGGCGGTAGCACTGGCGTGCGCTGGAATGGCCGCAATTGCGCCGATGCTGGCCGATCTCGGCAACATCAATCTGCTCATCTTCTTTGTCGGCATCACGGCCGTCTGTGTGCTGGCCGGGGTGCCGATCGCGGTATCGTTTGGCTTGGCAACCTTTGGCTTCCTGTCTCTAACGACAGACCTGCCGCTCGGCGTGATTGTGGGGCGCATGGACGAAGGCATGTCCCATGTGGTTCTTCTGTCGGTCCCGCTATTTGTCTTCCTGGGCCTGCTGATCGAAATGACGGGCATGGCCCAGGCAATGGTGGCCTTCCTGGCCAGCCTCATCGGACACGTCCGCGGCGGGCTGTCGTATGTGCTGCTCGGTGCGATGTACCTGGTCTCAGGCATTTCTGGCTCCAAGGTGGCCGACATGGCCGCGGTGGCACCCGTGCTGTTTCCCGAGATGATGAAGCGCGGTGCGCGCGAAGGCGAGCTCGTCGCACTGCTGGCCGCCAGCGGCGCGCAGACGGAAACCATTCCACCCAGCCTGGTGCTGATCACCATCGGATCGGTGACGGGCGTCTCCATTGCGGCGTTGTTCTCCGGCGGCATGGTGCCGGGGCTTGTGATGGGCGTCTGCCTGTGCGCGCTGATCGGCTTCAAATTCCGGCGCGAAGATCTGTCCCATGTCCAACGCGCGCGGCTCGGGCAAATTGGGCGCGCCTTCGTCGCGGCCCTGCCCGCCATTGCTCTGCCATTCGTGATCCGCGCAGCAGTGGTAGAGGGCGTTGCCACGGCCACCGAAGTGTCGACGCTGGGCATAGCCTACGCGTTCATTGCGGGGTTGTTCTTCTATCGGCAATTTGAGTGGCGCCGCCTGCTGCCCATGCTGGTGGATACGGCGGCCCTGTCGGGCGCCATTCTGCTCATCATTGGCACGGCTACGGGCATGGCCTGGTCTCTGACGCAATCGGGCTTTTCAGCGCAGCTTGCGGCCACGTTGGCCGGCTTGCCCGGCGGCGCCGCCATGTTCCTGTTCGTCTCCGTGGTCACGTTCATCGTGCTCGGGAGCGTGCTGGAGGGTATCCCCGCCATCGTCCTGTTTGGCCCGCTGCTGTTCCCGATCGCTCGGCAGATGGGCGTCAATGACGTCCATTACGCCATGGTGGTCGTGCTGTCGATGGGCATCGGCCTGTTCACTCCGCCTTTCGGTGTTGGCTACTACGCCGCCTGTGCGATCGCCAGGGTTGACCCGCGCAACGGCATGAAGCCGATGGTGGGTTATGTGCTCGCCTTACTAGTTGGTCTGGCGCTCGTGGCCGCCGTACCGTGGTTCTCCACTGCTTTCATTCCTGCGCGCTGAGCGCAGCTCTTCACCAAAGAGGTGACTTTCGTGAGTTCTCCCCATGCTTCGCCCCAGAGTTCGGCAGCGCTGATCGCGCGCTTCCTCAAAGCCCGTGGCGTTGATCGCGTCTTCGCACTATGCGGCGGTCACATCATGCCCATCTGGATGCAACTGGACGCACAGGGCATCCACATCGTGGATGTACGTGACGAGCGCGCAGCCGTCTATATGGCGCACGCGTATGCCGAAGTCACTGGCGGCCTAGGCGTAGCGCTTGTCACCGCGGGCCCAGGCGTCACCAACGCCATGACGGGCATCGCGAACGCGCATGTCGCCCGCGCTTCCGTGCTCATTCTGTCGGGCACGCCGCCGCGCGCACAGGAAAATCGCGGTGCGCTTCAGGACATGGCACACGTTGATTTTGTGCGTCCTCTCACCCGCTACGCGCGAACGGTGCGCGAACCCGACCTTGTCTTGCAGGAACTGGACGAGGCCGTGGCCCGCGCCCAGGGACACGGCGGTGAACCGGGACCGGCTTATCTGGATTTCCCGGTCGACACGCTGCGTGCCGAGCCCAGCCGCGCAACGCAACTGCCGGAGCTGTTCCAGCCACGACGCAAGCCTCAGATACTGCCGGATCCGCGGGCAGTCTCCGAGGCGGCTGATCTGCTGTGGTCGGCCAAGCGTCCGCTGGTGATTTCCGGTCGAGGCGCGCGCGGCGCATCGCGTCAGTTGATTCAGTTGCTGGACCGCCTGGGCGCCGTCTATCTCGATACCAGCGAAAGCCGCGGGCTGGTGCCCGAATCGCATCCTTCAGTGGTAGCGGCCATGCGCGGCTCAGTCATGTCGGAAGCTGATCTGGTGCTCACGCTTGGGCGCAAGCTCGACTTTCAGCTGGCGTACGGGTCACCGGCAATCTTCGGCGACGCCCAATTCGTGCGCGTTGCCGATTGCGCTTCAGAGTTGCGCGACAACCGCCGGGGCGCGGCCGAAGTGTTCGCGTCGGTGGACGCGGCACTGGAGGCCATTCTCTCGTACGTTGGCGACCGAACCCCGGCGTGCGACCAGGCTTGGGCCGCCGGAGTCCGAAGCAAGCACGCCGCACGTGCCGACAAGTTGGCGACGTCGATGGCGATGGCACCGCCCGGCAGCGATGGGCTCATGCACCCCAACCGACTGCTGGCCGCTCTGCGCGAGGCGTTACCGCAGGATGCCGTGGTCGTGGCCGATGGCGGCGACTTTCTCAGTTTCGCCCGCGTCGGCCTGCCCGCCTCGACGTATCTCGATCCGGGCTCACTTGGCTGCATCGGCATCGGCACGCCGTTCGGCATTGCGGCAAGCCTGGCCTGCCCGGACCACACCGTGGTGGTGGCAACCGGCGATGGCGCATTTGGCTTCAATGCAATGGAGGTCGACACTGCGGCCCGCCATCAGGCGCCCGTGCTGATCGTGGTCGCCAACAATGGCTCGTGGGCAATCGAGGTGCGCGACCAGGCTGAAACCCACGGCAAGGTGGTCGGCACGCGACTGCAGTTTGCAGACCACGCAGGCATGGCGCGGGCGTTCGGGCTGCATGCGGAACGCGTGGAAAACGCAGAAGACCTTCCAGGCGCAATCGCGCGGGCCATGGCAAACCGCCCCGCGCTGCTCGACGTGCTGGTGACGCCGGAAGCGGCCTCTTCAGATGCCAAATCCGGATTGGCCTGGGTGCCCGACCTGCAAGCCCTGGGCGCGTGGGACGAGGCCGAGCTGCAATGGCGCCGTGGGGAACAAGCATGATCGACTTCAGTCTGCCGACCGAGCTGACCGAACTGCAAACCCGGGTGCGTGACTTCATCGCGCAGGAAGTCATCCCCCTGGAGAGCGATCCGCGCCAGGGCCCACATGGGCCGGAACCCGAACTTCGGGAAGCGCTGCTGGAACGCGCCCGCCACGCAGGATTGATCTCGCCCCACGCCAGCAGCGAATACGGCGGCATGGGCCTGTCACACATCGGGCGGGCCATTGCGTTTGAAGAGGCCGGTTACTCCCCGCTCGGGCCCGTTGCAATGAACGTGTTTGCGCCCGACGAAGGCAACATGCATCTGCTGGAAGCCGTCGCAACCCCAGCACAGAAAGAACGGTGGTTGCGTCCGCTCGCCAAGGGACACATCCGCTCGTGCTTCTGCATGACCGAACCATCGCCTGGCGCGGGATCCGACCCGTCCATGCTGCAAACCACCGCTACCCCCGACGGCCGCGGTTGGCGCATCGATGGGCTCAAGTGGTTCATCACAGGCGCCGACGGTGCGGGCATGGCCATCATCATGGCGCGGGTCCCGGAGGTAGGCGCTACGATGTTTCTGGCCCCGATGGATGCACCGGGCATCGTCGTCGAGCGCTCCATGCAGACATTGGATCGCTGTTTTCCGGGCGGGCACGGCGTGGTGCGATTTGAGGGTCTGAAGGTTGAACCGGAAGACGTGTTGGGCGAAGTCGGTCAGGGCTTCCGGTATGCACAAGTGCGTCTGTCGCCCGCGCGGCTGACCCACTGCATGCGATGGCTTGGGGCAGCACGACGCGCGCATGACATCGCTGTCGACTACGCTCGCCATCGCCAAGCCTTTGGCAAGCCGATCGGACAGCACGAGGGCGTTGGATTTGCCTTGGCCGACAACGACATGGATCTGCACATCGCCCGTCTGACGACCTGGCATTGCGCCTGGGTTCTGGACCAGGGCGAACTGGCGCTGCGGGAATCGAGCCGGGCCAAGGTGGTTGTTTCCGAAGCGCTCTGGCGCGTGGTTGACCGCTGCGTACAGGTGCTTGGCGGCCAGGGTGTGACCGGTGAAACC